>NZ_JBMHEZ010000002.1:0-963248 GCF_050499005.1 Enterococcus sp. AZ101
ATCACTTTAGTTTCTTGGCGCAGTAGCTCAGTTGGTAGAGCAACGGATTGAAGCTCCGTGTGTCGGCAGTTCGATTCTGTCCTGCGCCATTTCAAAGAAGAAGCATGCGGGTGTAGTTTAGTGGTAAAACCACAGCCTTCCAAGCTGCCGTCGCGAGTTCGATTCTCGTCACCCGCTTTTTTCTTTAAGGGCCTATAGCTCAGCTGGTTAGAGCGCACGCCTGATAAGCGTGAGGTCGATGGTTCGAGTCCATTTAGGCCCATAATTTTTAAATGGCCCGTTGGTCAAGCGGTTAAGACACCGCCCTTTCACGGCGGTATCACGGGTTCGATTCCCGTACGGGTCATGTTAAAAAACATTTAGCTTTATGCTGAATGTTTTTTTATAAAATAATTATGAAAACGTTGACATCCCACTTATAATAAGGTATTCTATGCTTGTACTCAACAACTGAATAAATGGATAGTGATTGTTTAAATACAAGCTAAACCTAATTTTTCCAATGAAGAGGAGATTCTTCTTTTTTGGAAAGGTTGGGTTTTTCTTTTTTTACAATTGAAGGAGTAAGTCTGAATAAAGGAGTGAAAAAATGATTATTCAAAAAATTTTGAATAATAATGTTGTGATTACGTTGGATGTAAATGAGCAGGAACAAATAGTGATGGGGCGTGGTATTGCTTTTAAAAGAAAAATTGGAGACTTTGTTGCAGAAGGTCAAATAGATCAAGTATTTCGTTTAGCAAACAAGGATACTTCTTTGAAGTTTCAAGAATTACTTGGTGATTTGCCTTTAGAAGTGATGCAATTGTCAGATGAGATTATTAAGTATGCTAAAACAAAGCTCGGCAGAAAATTAAATGATACAATCTTTATTTCTTTAACCGATCATCTTCATACTGCTTTAGAGCGAATACGTCAAGGGATTGAAGTGAAAAACTTCCTATTATGGGATATTAAACGTTTTTTTTCAGATGAATATGACATTGGAAATAAAGCATTAGAAATGGTTAAACAAAAATTCGATGTTCAACTTCCAGAAGATGAAGCAGGATTTATAGCACTGCATATAGTGAATGCGGAAATGGATGAAGAAGTTGGGAATGTCTACGAGTTAACAAAAATCATGCAGGAAATTACGAATATTGTTAAGTATCATTTTAAAATTACTTATAATAAAGACTCTGTTTATTTTTATCGCTTTAGTACTCATTTAAAATTTTTTGCTTATCGTTTATTAAATCATAAAGAATTCCAGGATGAAGATGACGGAGAATTATATGAAGTAATCAAAAAAAAATATCGTAATGCCTATAATTGTGTGAATAAGATTGCTGATTTTTTAACCGAAAGTTATCATTATACAATTTCAAAAGAAGAAAAAATGTATTTAATTATTCACATTGCACGAGTGGTACAAACAAATAGTCAGTAAGATTATTAAATCTTAGCATAGATTTTTTATAAAAAGAAAGGTGGATAGCATAGCTATAAAGAAAAACCCTTTGGATAGTGACATTAAGTTGGCTAAACCTTCAAATGTGTTAACTAACAAACTAAACTTTGGAGGAACAAAAAAATGGGAAAATATCGTGATTTAGCGCAGAAAATTGTTGATAATGTAGGCGGAAAAGAAAATATTAATAGTTTGACTCACTGTATTACTCGCTTGCGATTTAAGTTGAAAGATGAATCAAAAGCAAATGATGAAATTTTAAAAAATATGGATGGCGTTGTGACTGTTATGAAAAGTGGTGGCCAATACCAAGTTGTAATTGGGAATCATGTACCCGCAGTTTATGAAGATGTTGTAAGTATTGCAGGAATTTCCGCTGATGCAGAACAAGAATCTTCTGGTGGAAATCTATTCAATCGTTTGATTGATATCTTGAGCGGTTGTTTTCAACCCTTTCTAGGAGCACTAGCTGCAGCTGGGATGGTAAAAGGATTAAATGCATTACTTGTTTTCTTGAAATTATATTCAGATACTTCTGGAACATACACGATGCTAAACGGTATCGGAGATGCGATATTCTATTTTATGCCAGTTATTCTAGGTTATACAGCTGCTAGAAAATTCAATTTGAACCCAATGGTGGGTATTGTCATCGGGGCAGCACTTTGTTACCCAACAGTACAAGGCAGCGCATTACAAGCTGTATTTGAAGAAACTGCTGGAGCAGGAGCAGCAGCACCATACAGTTTATTAGGATTACCAGCTTATAATACATTTTTAGGCATTCCTTGGGTTGGTGCTGGTTATACTAGTAGTGTCGTACCAATCATATTCATTGTGGCATTTGCAGCTCAGATTCAAAAACTCTTCAAGAAACTGATTCCTGAAGTTGTCCAAACATTCTTGGTACCATTTTTTGTATTGTTAATTGCACTACCAGTTGGTTTCTTAGTAATCGGTCCAATCATTAGTATGTTGACAGATTTACTAAGTGCTGGCTTCCAAGCATTGATGGGCTTCTCACCAGCTTTATATGGCGTTATTCTTGGCTTCTTCTGGCAAGTATTGGTTATTTTTGGATTACACTGGAGTGTTGTGCCGCTTGCAATTATGCAGATTACTCAAGAAGGTGCAAGTCAAGTATTAGTAGGATCATTTGCAGCAAGTTTTGCACAAACTGCAGTAGTTATGGCAATGTTCTTCAAGCTAAAAGATACAAAAGTGAAAGCTTTATGCCCGCCAGCAATTATTTCAGGTATCTTTGGAGTAACGGAACCGGCAATTTATGGAATTACATTACCTAAAAAGACTCCGTTTATTTATTCAATGATTGGAGCGGCAGTTGGTGGTTTGTATTTAATGTTTAATGGTGTTACTTCTTATACAATGGGTGGTTTAGGAATCTTTGGTGTTTTAAACTTTATCAATGGTGATGATGCGAGTGGAATGATTCATTCTTTTGTAGCCATTTTAATCGCAATGGCAATCGGTTTTGCTTTAACGTTCTTCTTCTGGAAGGATGATACAGTTATGGAAGAAATAACTGAAAATAAAAATGCTCAAAAAGCAATTAAAGAAGCAGTATTAAGTCCAGTTAAAGGTCGTGTTTTACCTTTGACCCAAGCTAGTGACCAAGCATTTGCACAAGGTGCTTTAGGTAAAGGTGTTTTGATTGAACCAACTGAAGGAGTTGTAAGAGCACCATTTGACGGAACTGTTATGACCTTGTTCCCAACCTTACATGCGATAGGGTTAATTTCTGATCAAGGAATGGAGTTATTGATCCATATCGGTATGGATACCGTTCAACTAGAAGGAAATGGTTTTGAAGCAAAAGTAGCGCAAGGCGACAAAGTGAAAAAAGGACAATTATTAGTTACCTTTGATATTGAAGCAATTAAAGAAGCAGGTTATAGTGTTGAAACACCGATTATCGTTACAAATACGGGTGATTATCTAGATATTGTAGAAACGCAAGATCGTGAAGTAACGTCCGATGATACACTAATTACTGGTTTAACTTAAAAATAAATAGAAGAGAATAGTGCTTACGGTAGACTCAAACGGATGCTATCGTAAGCCTTATATAGAAAGGAATTTTGACATGGCATTTAGAAAAGATTTTTTATGGGGTGGCGCAACTGCAGCCAATCAATGTGAAGGCGGCTATAACGAAGGCGGCCGAGGGTTAGCGAACGTGGATTTAGCACCAGTTGGACCAGACCGTTTTCCAGTGATCACAGGCGAGAAAAAGATGTTCGCTTTTGAGGAGGACCATTTTTACCCTGCACAAACTGCGATTGACATGTACCACCGTTATAAAGAAGATATCGCACTATTTGGCGAAATGGGGTTTAAAACTTACCGTTTATCAATTGCCTGGAGCCGTATTTTCCCTCTAGGAGACGAGACAGAGCCCAATGAAGAAGGGTTGAAGTTCTATGAAGATTTGTTCAAAGAATGCCGCAAGCACAATATTGAGCCTCTTGTAACGATCACGCATTTTGATTGTCCAATGTATTTAGTTGAAAAATATGGCGCGTGGCGCAGTCGTGAAATGGTTGGTTTTTATGAAAATCTTTGTCACGCAATTTTCAATCGTTATAAAGGCTTAGTGAAATATTGGTTAACCTTCAACGAAATCAATATGATTTTACATGCACCATTTATGGGCGCAGGTCTTTATTTTGAAGAAGGCGAAAACAAAGAACAAGTCAAATATCAAGCCGCACACCACGAACTATTAGCAAGTGCGATTGCCACAAAAATCGCTCACGAAGTTGACCCAGAAAACCAAGTTGGCTGTATGTTAGCGGCTGGCACAAACTATGCTTATACGTGTAAACCAGAAGATGTTTGGGCAGCGAAAAAAGCTGATCGTGAGAATTTCTTCTTTATCGACGTTCAATCTCGCGGAGAATATCCAGCATATGCGTTGAAAGAATTAGAACGTGAAGGCATCAAATTACCAATTGAAGAAGGCGATTTAGAATTACTGAAAGCACACACAGTAGACTTTATTTCATTTTCTTATTACTCATCACGTGTTCAATCAACGGATCCAGCGATCAATGAAAAAACAGCTGGAAATATCTTTGCCTCAGTGAAAAATCCATATTTAGAAGCAAGTGAATGGGGTTGGCAAATCGATCCACTAGGATTGCGTGTGACAATGAATGACTTATATGATCGTTACCAAAAACCATTATTTATCGTTGAAAACGGCTTAGGTGCAGTGGATGAACCAGATGAAAACGGCAATGTGATCGATGATTACCGAATCGAATATCTAGCGGCACACATCCAAGCGATGAAAGATGCAGTAGAACTTGATGGCGTAGATCTTTTAGGCTATACGACATGGGGCTGTATCGATCTTGTTTCAGCTGGAACTGGCGAAATGAAAAAACGCTATGGATTCATTTATGTCGATCGCGATAACGAAGGAAATGGCACCTTGAAACGTTCGAAGAAAAAATCATTTGACTGGTATAAAAAAGTCATTGCGACAAATGGGGAAGATTTGACAAACGCATAATGAGGAGGCAATCAAATGAAAAAAGCACTAAAATTGTTTGGAATTTTAATGTTAGGGTTGTTAGTCGTTGCCGGTTGTGGCAACGAAAAGAAAGAAGAATCATCAACCGCTAAAAAAAGACCAGAAGAATTGACTCTGTATATTGTCCGTCATGGTAAAACCATGCTAAATACGACTGATCGGGTTCAAGGTTGGTCAGATGCAGTTTTAACTAAAGCAGGTGAAGATGTCGTAACAGCTGCAGGGGTTGGCTTAAAAGATATTGATTTCCAAAATGCTTACAGTAGTGATAGCGGTCGAGCAATTCAGACAGCTAATTTGATCGTAAAAGAAAACAAAAAATCATCTGATTTAAAAGTGATTACAGATGAACGTCTAAGAGAATTTAATTTTGGAACTTATGAAGGTGACTTAAACCACACAATGTGGCAAGATATTGCCGATGATCAAGGAGTCACATTAGAAGAATTTTTAAAGAATATGACGCCCGAATCGTTTGCCAATAGTGTCGCCAAATTAGATGCTAAAAATGTCGAAGAAGCTAAAGTCAACTGGCCAGCAGAAGACTATAAGACAATTACTACTCGACTTCAAGCAGGGTTAGAGGACATCGTTGAAAAAGAAATGAAAAATGAAGGGTCTGGGAATGTTCTGATCGCATCACATGGATTAAGTATCTCTGCATTATTGGCTACTCTGTTTGATGACTATAAAATTCCAGAGGGTGGATTAAAAAACGCAAGTGTTTGTACTGTAAAGTATAAAGATGGCAAATACACATTAGATAAAGTCAATGATTTAAGTTATGTGGAAGCTGGACAAAAATAAATGCTTGGAATGAAATGATTTTTTACACTTAATTCAGGTTTGATTTATACAAAATTCGATCAAAGAAACATTTTTGATCGAATTTTGTGTATAATAAGAACAAAAAGAAGGAAAAGGGCTAAAAAATATGGTAACTATTACAAATTTTCGTGACATCGGTGGTATAAAAAATAAAGAAGGAAAACAAATCAAAAAAGGGGTGTTTCTACGCTCTGGAGAGTTGTCTAATTTAACCAATGATGACCAAAAACGTTTAGAAACAACCTATCATTTAGGCAAAATCATTGATTTAAGAAGTGAAGCAGAAGTAGAAGAAAGACCAGATATATCTGTCCCAAAAACAGAATATATCCATATTGATATTTTAGAAGATATTCAAGATGAAGGAGCTTCTATCAGTGATTTCGTTAAAATTGGTTCTCCAGAAAAGTCTGCCTCTTACATGGAAAAATTATACGCAGATATTGCGTTGAATACGACTGCTCAAAAAGGCTACAATAAATTTTTTGAAGAAATTTTAGCTTTGCCGCAAAAAGAAAGTATTTTATTTCACTGTTTTGCTGGGAAAGACCGTACTGGAATTGCAGCATTGTTGATTTTAGAAACATTAGATGTACCAAAAGAAGCGATTTACACAGATTATTTAGTAACAAATAATTTAAGAAAAAAAGAAAATGCCATGATTTTAGAGCAAGCTAAAACAGCACAGCTAGAAGAGTCTAACTTAGAAGCATTACATGTTGCTCTAAATGTTGATAGTCGTTATTTAGATAATTTTTATAAGACTGTTGAAAAACAATACGGTGATATCACGACTTATTTAAAACAAGCAATTGGGATCGATAAAACAACAAAAGAAACGTTGAACCATCGTTTTACTTTAAAATAAATGCGATAGAAGTAGAGGTTGATTATGAATAAGAAGCAACATATTGAACGGCTGAATCGGTGTATCGAAATTTCTAGAAAGGCCCGTGAGCATGGCAACACTCCGTTTGGGGCTTTGCTAGCTGATAAAGCAGGAAATATTCTTTTAGAGCAGGAAAATGTCGAAATTACTGAAAATATCTGTACAGGCCATGCGGAAACTACTTTGGCAGCAAAAGCTTCACAAAAATATAGCAAAGAATTCTTGTGGGAGTGTATACTATATACTACAGCTGAACCATGTGCAATGTGTACGGGAACAATCTACTGGGGAAATATAGGAACGATCGTTTACGCAATGACTGAAAAGCGATTACTAGAATTAACTGGAGATAATGATCAAAACCCAACATTCGATTTACCTTCGAAGGAAATCCTAAGCCATGGACAAAAGAATATTCAAATCATCGGTCCATTTCCAGAAGTCGAGCAAGCAGCAGCAGCTGTTCATCACGGTTATTGGAACTAACTAAAAAGTAGAAATCATTCATTTTGTTGAATCATTTCTACTTTTTTATTTCCTTAAACATAAAATGTCAGAATTTTCCGAAAGGTTATTGACTTATTAGCATGTTAAGGCAATAATAGATAAAATCACTTATAAAAAAATAAGAAGGAGTATAGTATAAAATGATTATTAAGCCATCACTACCGCAAGAAATGACGATTTTTTTCGATGCAGAGAATCAACCAAATAAAAATGTTCAGATGGGCGTTATTGTCTTACAACCAGGAGAAAAACGTCCTTTAGAAGGATTTGCTAGACATGACCAAGATGAATATTCTTACGTTGTCTCTGGTAAAGCACATACGATTTTAGAAGACGGCCAAGATTTGATTGGCACACCTGGCGATGCGCAATTGATCGAAGCAGGTGAAGGACACATCAACTATAACAATGGAGATGAGGCAGCAGTTGTTGTTTGGATGTTAGTTGAGCGAATAGAAACTAAATATAAGGGAGAAATGTATGAAAAAAACAATTAAATCGATCATTGGATTAACCGCACTGATGACCATTATTTCGGGATGTTCTGGTGGAAAACAAAAAGAAGTTGCAGAAGCCACAAAACCGTTAAATTTAATGTCACCTTCAGAATTAACGACTTTAGACACGTCGGTTATGTTAGATTTTCCAGATGCAATCGTCCAAACCGCAGCTTTTGAAGGTCTATATGCACTAGACGACAAGGACCAATTGATTCCGGCTGCAGCAAAAGAAATGCCAGAAATCTCTGAAGATGGTAAAACATACACAATCAAGCTAAGAGAAGAGGCTAAATGGAGCAATGATGATCCTGTTACTGCAAAGGATTTTGAATATGCTTGGAAAAAAATGATCGATCCTAGCAATGGATTTGTGTATAGCTTCTTGGTCGTAGATACTATTTTAAATGCTGAAGATATTTCCGAAGGGAAAAAAACAGTCGATGAACTTGGTGTCAAAGCATTAGATGAGCATACGTTGGAAGTCAAATTGAAAGAAGCAAAACCATATTTCACCTCAGTTTTGGCTTTTCCAACGTTTTTCCCGCAAAATCAAAAATTTGTCGAAAAAATGGGTACTGACTATGGAACGACAAGCGAAAATGTTGTTTACAATGGACCATTTACTGTAGCAAATTGGAAACAAACCGATTTAAGCTGGGATCTCAATAAAAATGAAAAATACTAGGATCAATCAAATGTAAAGTCTGACAAAATCCATTATGAAGTCGTCAAAGAGGCATCGACTGCACTGAATCTTTTTGAAGATGGTCAATTGGACGTCGCAACCGTTACAGGTGAACTAGCAAAGCAAAATCAAAGTAATCCAGACTATCATTCATATCCGGCCGCTACGATGAACTATATTCGCTTAAATCAAAAGCGTAAAGACAAAGATACACCGTTAAAAAATGAAAATCTAAGAAAAGCCTTAGCCCTTGGAATCGATAAAGAAAACTTAGTAAATAATATTATTGCGGATGGCTCTAAGCCGTTATATGGAGCAATTACAGAAGGCTTTGTCAGCAATCCTAAAACAGGTGTCGATTTCAGAGAAGAAGCTGGCGATTTGATGAAGTATAATCAAGAAGAAGCCTTAAAATATTGGGCGCTTGCTAAAAAAGAATTAGGGGACAAGATTACATTAGATTTGATGGTCACAGATGATGGTTCTTATAAAAAAATGGGAGAGAGCCTTCAAGGGAGTCTCGAAAAACTATTCTCTGGTTTAACGATCAATGTTTCAGCATTACCGACTGAAACGGCATTGAATCTTAGCCGAGAAAGTGATTACGATATGTTCCTGATCTATTGGACTCCTGATTATCAAGATCCAATTTCTACCCTGAACATGTTACGTACAGGAAATGATCGTAATTACTCTAATCCTAAATATGATGCCTTATTAGATGATGCATCACAAAAATATGCGACTGATTTAGAGAACCGTTGGGAAACGTTGATTGCCGCTGAAAAAGAAGGAATTGAGACAACCGCTGGAATGATTATTATCAGTCAAAATCAACAATCCGTTTTGCAAAATCCACAAGTCAAAGGGCTGAGTTATCATACTTTTGCAGCCCCATTAACCTTGAAAAATGTCTATAAAGCAGTAGAATAAAAGTACTAAAAAAAGTCTTTTAAGAAAGGCTTTTTTTAGTCAAATCAATGAATTGAAAGAAAAGAAATGAGTGTGTGATAGATGACAAGAAAGATAGAAGTCATAGCCCCACAAAAAAGATGGTCAGAACAATTTGAACAAGAACAAGACCGACTAGAAAAGGTATTCAACAAACAAATACTAGCAATTCATCACATTGGTAGTACAGCTATCAAAAATAGTAAGGCAAAACCTGTGATCGATATGCTAATGGTGGTAAAAGATATTCAAGTGATTGACAGCTATAATCAAGAGATGATAAAAATTGATTATGAATGTCTAGGGGAAAATGGTATTCTTGGTCGGCGTTTTTTTAGCAAAGGCGGAGATAATAGAAGTCACCATCTCCACGTTTTTCAAGAAGAGCATCCAGAAATTCAGCGACATTTACTGTTTAGAGATTTTATGAATAGTCATTCAGAGGAAGTTTTGGCATATAGCCAATTGAAGCTAGAACTAGCTCAAAAATTTCCTTATGATATTGAATCATATGTTGCTGGGAAAGATGCTTTTATCAAAAAAATTGATCAAAAAGCAAAAAGTTGGTATGGTAAAATGAAGTAAACATAAGGAGTCCAAATAATTATATGAATAATCGGCGAGTAACAGAAAATGATTATCAGAAGCTTGTAGAAGTTTGGGAAAGAGCTGTTAAGAAAACGCATGATTTTTTACAAGTAAACGATTTTCAAACGATAAAAGCGGAGTTACCAACTTATTTTCCTCATCTAGAGATGAATATTTGGCTAATAGAGCAAAGAATAATCGGTTTTTCTGGTATGGATGGAGAGAAACTAGAAATGCTATTTTTAGAGCCAAACGATATTGGAAAAGGCTACGGCAAAAAAATCGTAGCAACATTAATTAAAAAAATCAGCTTCGATTAATAGATGTTAATGAACAAAATCAGTCTGCGAGAATATTTTATCAAAAAATGGGATTTGAAGAATACGCTAGAAGTGAGATAGACAATGCAGGCAGACCTTATCCAATTCTACATCTACAGAAGAACTGTATTTAAAAGTCAAGTAAGGTCCTCTGATAGCTGTAAGAGCTATTAGAGGACCTTAGTTTGCGGTGTATAGTATAAAAATTAAGCGGTTAGTTTGGAACTTCGTGTGAACAGCTTGTTTAAAAAAACTTGACGTTGTTTTTCATTTGAATTTTTTAAAGAAGAGAATGAAAAATGCTTGACCTTTTTGATGCCGGACATACGTAGGACTTGTTTTTTTAGTACGGTACCATAATCTTGTTGGAATAGCGTTTTATACACTTTAGGCGCATCTTCAGTTGTTATGATCCAAGCAGATTTGCCAGTTAAGAGACCAATTGGGAAAAGACCTTTGTAACTATAAGCAAACCCTTTACTAAAGACTTTATCAATAAAACCTTTTAAAATAGCGGGCATACCGCCCCACCAAATTGGAAAAATAAAGACAATATGATCTGCCCAGGAAATCTGTTCCCGATATACGGCTGTTTCTTTATCAAATTGCATGTCTCTTCTTCTTTTTGACTTATTAAAAACTAATACAGGATCAAAATTTTCCTTATAAAGATCAATCGTTTTAACGGTATTTTGTTGCTCAATTCCTTGTTGAATCGTATTTAAAATAGCATGAGTGTAGCCAGTGGTATTAGGGTAAGCATAGATAATCAATATATTCATTAGTATTACCTCCATAGTTTAGTTGTGTAAATCAAAGAAAATCGTATCTGCAAATTCTGCTATTTCTCTTTTCATTTGATCATAGTTCGTTTTGCATTCTTCATACGTTTCTGGAATGGGGAGAGATTGTATTGAATGAATAATCATTTGATAATGTTGAATCGTTGTTTCTAGAGTACGAACTTTATTTGCTAAGAATTCTCGACTACGATTATTACAATCTAGTGAAACAGGATGATCAAATAAATTCAGTAATTCTTTCATCTCTTTTAAAGAAAAATGAGCATATTTCATGACAGAGATGTATTTTAATCGTGCCAAGTCTTTTTGGTCATATAGTCGATAGTTATTTACACCTCTTTGAGGATCGATTAGTTGTTCTTTTTCATAATAACGAATTGTATCTTCACTCAAATGCGTTTTTTGAGCAATTTCTTTAATAGTCCATTTTTTTGTCATCTTGATCCCTCCAAAATCATATTAACATTGGAGCATGCTCCAATGTCAACAGCTAAAATATTTTTTCAAGTCTCTGCTCTAGTTATGTTGAGCATTATTGTGTTAGAGGTACTTAATAATGTGTATAATAGAATTAAAGCTAACCTAACTATTTCTATTCCATAAAAATAGAATTACGTTTTATTTATTTTTGTAAAGTTAATTAAATATTTTTGGTACAAAAATTTTATGATAATTATAACGAGAAAAAATAGCTCTAATTCCCTGTGAACACTAGGGAGTGGGGACTTTTTTTATTTTAAAGTAGAAAAAAAATAGACATACGAATGAAAAAAATGACAAAAAAATTCGATTTTATTAGCATATTACTTGATATAAAAGATTGAGAGATACTATAATGGAAGTAAGTCAGCGGTTTTAGCTGCTTAGTTATGGGAGGAGAGAGCATTATGTTTAGTTATACAGATATGATTTTGTCAGTAATGCAACGAGTTGAAGTCTACAATGAGATTTTTAATGCCATTTCTAAGGAAGTACAAGAGAACAGCTGTAATCAAGCCATTAACAGAAGAGGAAAAGATACGTATGTATTTTGCCGGAGCAATGTTAATCGGTTCCTTGTGGAAGAAGCTAACTTTAGAAAAAATTTAGGTTTTTATGGTGAAAAAGAAGCAACCAAAATTTTATTGGAAGGCTTAGATACCTATAAAGAAGGTATCTACTTTTGGCTAGAAGCATTAAATGATAAATGTGAAGTAATTGATGAAATCAAATATAAGCGTGGCTTACATAGTACAGAAAGCTCGTTTAGATTGATCAATCAAGCGTGTAAAGAAGCTTGTGGTGGAATTCAAAGTGCACATAGTGTTCATAAAATGTAAATACGCTATCAGCAAGATGTAACAAAGATACGATGAGTCAATAATGTATGTTAAAAACATTAGTTGAAATAAGTAACAACTCTATTCGATTTTATTCATATTGTAATTTTCATTTTATTTATTCAAAATTCTCAAAATACCAAGGCAATGATTCATGTTGCCTTGGTATTTTTTTTAATTGCACAAACAAATTTATCAATCAAAGCGTCCAATGCTTTATCTAAGGTTTGAGCATTATCAGTATTTCTATTTAAGAATAAAGGTGGACAAGTGTGCATATCGATTAATTTTGTTGCAACTACCTGATAGTCTTCTAAAAAGACGGTAATCTGAGGATGAACAATCGTTTCACCACAAGAACCAGCAATGAGATAAGCTAATTCTATCTCGTTTTCATTTAGCTTGCGTAATCGATAATAACCATCTTTAATAAATTTCTTTTCTTCATTAAATAGAACAAACAAGCTATTAATTTGTGTACTTCTGTCCATAGCAATTCTCCTTTTTTATTAGTGTATCATACATTAAAAAAGTGTTATAAAATATTTTTCCCTTCAATTGACATCTAATGCAAATACTAGATTACTTAATAAAAAACGATATGAAATTCACATAATTCTCAAATATTTGTATTATTTATTAAAAACGTGATAAATAAAACATTGGAATTATGTAGACTTAGTAAATGAAATGAATTAAACTTATTTTAGTTTGATATATATATTAAATAAATATCTATATTATATCTTAATAGAGATGTATAGGAGATGAAAAACAGCTTTTTTAGGGATGAGCTGTTTGATTAACTAAAATATAAAGGGGACACCACATGTATAATATAGGATTTGTTTTGCTTGATGATGATACAAATGAGCAAAAATACATAGACTCACTAAATAGTGCTCAATTACATGTACATCCGATTAATAAAAATGAAGTTATTGAAACAAACGAAAATTATAATGGCATAGTGATTAATGAATACCATATACAAAATATTGGGTTGATTTGCGAGTTAATTTTATCATTAAAGAAAAAGACTGATATTTTTATTTGGGTGATTTCAAAGCGAGAGAATAAAATGAATCATATTGTGTACTTGCAACTAGGTGCGGATGGAATCATCGATCCTGAGACCGACACAGAAGAATCGAAATTACTGATGATAAATACCTTTAATCGATATAGTAGGATGTCTCTAAATGATTCGGAGCAGATAAGTAAATCAGAAGGGAATACAGAACTTCAATTACGCCCATGTAATTTTAGCGTCTTAATGAATGGCGAAGAGATTAGTTTGACTAAATTGGAATTTAAAACAATCGAATTTTTACAAACACAAAAAGGTGTAGCTGTTTCCTATGAAGAAATCTATAAAAACGTTTGGGAAAATGACGGAAACGACAAACAATATCGAGTCTCAAATCTGATTTTCCATCTAAGACAAAAAATTGAAAAAGATGCAGCACATCCTAATTATATCAAAACAGTTCGTTCAAAAGGATATAAGCTGACGCTATAAGCAATCACGTTAATTATAATAAAACAAATAGTCATGGCGGTTGATCTATTAGGAGACGAAAGACAATGACGGTGACAAAAAAACAAGTAAAAATGTTTTCTCTTTTTCAAGCCGATTGTTGAGCATAAACAAAATAGAGAAAATCAGTGCATGTTTGCCAACATCCGCTTAGAGAACTGCCATTCTCAAAGGATTTGTAAACAAAAATTCAGCACTAATTTCCCCCTGCATTGTGAATGTATCAAAAAACGAAACAATTGGCAAGGAAAATAGAAATAGATTGTGCATCTTTTTAAGACAGATGTGTAAAAAATTGTTAAGGGAGGAGTTGAGAAGATATGAAAATCGGAAAAAAGTCTTATTTTATTGGACTAGTTATTTTTCTGTTCAGTATTTTAGCGGTTATTTTATTTAATAACTCTAACAAAATTGAAGCAGCTGAGGAACCTTTGATAGGAAACGTGGATTCTTCCACTCTATTAAAAACCGAAGAAGATTTGCATAATCAAGAAACGATCACTGTTCCTCAAATGGAAGCTTACATGGATGGAACTAATTATCAACCAGCTCAGACCAAAATTGAGAATAAAATCACTGGAAGCATGACAAATGAGCAGTATCAAACGCAATATGCTGATTTGAATGCTCAGCAAAATCAAGCATGGAATACTCAATACAATTTCCGACCTGATACCAATGCGGTCCATGTAGGAACTTGGGCTGAGTTTAGAGCAGCTTTTGAGAATAATCAAGTCTCAAAGATCATCCTTGATGCAGATATTTATTATGGCTCTGCTATTGCTATCTCTAGAGCAGAATCAATTGAAATAGATGGTCAAGGGCACCTCCTTGAGATGCGAAATGGTTCCATCAATGTTGATGATCTAAATTCTTTGGCAAGTTTTGGCAAAGCCTTTTCTGACGTGCCAGTATTCCACATGCATGATATTCAAATTGCGAATAATACTGGGTATGGAGCGCTAGAGGGGAATCTTGGAACTGCGTGGTCATTTGTTAATGGTAAAGGACAATGGGGAACTGGCGGTTCAACCGGCTCAAATAGAAGATTATGGCGTTACAGAATTGGGAATGTTTACACTCCGTATGACACTAGTAAAAAAAGTGATAACCAACGTGTGGGTGGCCGCTTAATCAGTGCTCCTCGTGCTGAGATTAGCATGTATGGATACAATGTCATCGTAACAGGTGCTGAAAATTTCTATACCGGTGGAATGACATTTGAGCCTAGTACCTTTTATAAAGGCACAAACGCTGAGTATGATTATTCAGTTGTTTGGTTCATGGATAATACTGGTAAAAATGGGGACACTGATTCAACAGGGACCAGGAAATTTGATATTGGAGAAGGCAGTTTTGTGTATTTAAATTATACTGCTAATGGCACCAATTATCCTGCAGTGTATAATTTTTTCGATGAGCTAAGAGTCGGGAAAAATGCAACTTATAATGCGAACATGCCAGGATCAGCTGCCTATTTTAATGTGGACGATGCAAGCTTTATAGCGGAAGAAGGTTCAACAGTCAATTTACTTTCTCGTGCTGGCAGTCGAGCTACTGTTCAATCTGGTGCAGTAAATGCTACAAATGCTGGTTCACAAGCAAACCCTAAAAACACTAAATATGAATTTAAGCCTAAATCAAATGTGTTCATTGTTGGGAATAATAATGGTGGAGTTCTTGCATATAACTCAACAAATGGAGGCAATCAGTTCATATTTGATAGTCCAGAGTCATTTGACATTCGTAATTCGTTTAATAGTACAACGACAACCAATGCCTTTTTGGGAGATACAACGTCGAATAGAGGAACCAACAGTTTCACTATAAAAAATTCTGATATATCTATTTGGAATAATCAAGTAGACATTGATGGTGCGCCAACCTATGATTATTCGAATGTGACAGACTTCACTGTAACAAATTCATCTGCAAATGGAGGAGTGACAAGCTCCGATCCGGATCTTCAAAGTCAATATCTTCGTCCAAATTATAAACGTATCTCAGGAATGAATAGTATACCTGAACTAACTTGGACACCCGTAACTGATGCGGATTTCGACCAACAATCACGTATTTTAATAGGATATACAGCAGTTGGTGGTAGTGACCCGTTTGATGAGGATGGTAATGCAAAAACAAAGCCAGTTTATGCAGATAGTATTCGTAAAGCCTATGTCGACTATATAGATACTTTAGGCAACACTTTTACTGGAACTAGTACCGATGATAACTATGTACATTGGAAAAAGGCAGATCATACGATACCAGGATTTCAACTTGCCGAGCAAAATATGTTTGGAACACCATATCGTGCATCCTTTGTTAATAATGTCCTGACCCCTTATAGAACAGGGGAAAAGACACCTACAACAGTAATTGATGTCACGCCACCTGAACCAGCAGTTGTTACAGGGGATAAAGTGACAAATGGGATGAAACAACTAATCGGTAAAGATGCTGAACCAAAAGCTAAAATCTATGTTGATATCAACGGTACACGTCAATCAGCAGTCGGAACAGTGAATGAAGATGGTACGTGGGCCTATAACTTACCTCGTTACTTAAATACTGGTGAGACTGTCCAAATCTTCCTAGAAGACAATGCTGGCAAGATCACAGAAGTTTTAGATCCAGCAGCACCATCGACCAACAGTGATAATGGAAATATCAATCCGGCTACTGAAATGAAATACCGCGATGCCACGTTTAAAGCGGCAACAAAGTATACAGTCGAAGATGCATTACCAGATAAACCACTTATGGAAAAAACAGTTGTTTCTTCTGGCGGACAAACAACCCAAGTTGGGGACGTGTTGACGTACACGTTAACTGCTAAGAATAATAAAGCAGCAACATTTACTACAAATTGGGCAAAAGTTGTGATTACGGATACACTTCCTGCTGGCTTAGACTTTGATCCAGCAACAGCAGATATCAAAATTAATGATGTTACAGCTGTAAGTCCAGCTAATTATACGTATGATTCTGATTCCCGTGTATTAACAGTCAATGTTGGAGATTTAGCAACAGGAGCAACAGCTAAGGTGACATTTAAAGCAACAGTTGCTGCCAAAGCTGTCGGAACGATCATTACGAATGAAGCTGAAGCAATCGGTGATTCTCCAAGAGAAACTCCCTTTGTCGAAGGTCCAAATGATCCAAACGCTAAACATGAAACCTATTCAGCGAAATCACTTGCTGTAGATAATCCTGGCGGCACAGTTTTTGGTGTCTTAGAACTAGCGTCTGCGCCAACGGAAATTGATTTTGGTAGTGTGAAATATCAAGGAAAGAAAACCCGCCTAAATACTGCTGAACATCATGGTGCTGATCTTATTGTTAAAGATAGCCGAGCGAATAAAAAAGGCTGGTCATTAACAGCTAAAATGACGACTCCAATGACAAGCACAACGCCAGATGCTCCTGTCTATACACTAGATGGAGCGGTGAAGTACGTTTACAAAAATCGTGAAATCACGTTAAATGGCGGTGCACAAGATATCATGGTGCAGGATGCTGTTACTGGCGGATCAATCGAAGGCGCGACCTATAACATTAGTGATACATGGTCTGAGTCTGGTGACGGATTCAAATTTGAGGTTTCTGCCCAAGATGTGAAAGCACTTGGTTCTTATCAAGGAGAAATTCTTTGGGAATTGGGCGATGCTCCATAACAGTAAAGGAGATTCTTAATCTATGAGAAAAAAAATCAATATTTTAGTCTTCTCCTTTACTTTGCTATTAACGTTAGTAATCAGTTATCCTTTGACTGCTGCGGCTAATAACAATGGAGGAGAAGTGCAAACAGATGGTGTGATTCGTTTTTATGAAGATAGTTCTTCAACGGAGCCGCCAACAAGCACACAACCATCAAGTAGCACGTTAACAAGCTCAGCCCAAGTTGCTAAACCTGTTGGACGTTATCCGAGCACTGGTGAAATGGTAAAAACAAGTCTTGTATTTACCGGAGCAGCCTTGGTTATTATCGGATTACTTCTGTTTTTCTGGAAACGCAAAAAGGAGAAAGAAGGGCGGGATAACACATGAGAAGATTGAAAAAAACAATTAAATTTCTCGTTATGCCAATTGCTGTGATTTCTTTATTAGTGCTTATCAGTGATACTGCATTCGCAGAAACAGACGCAATGAGCGGACCTGGCAAAATCGAATTTTCAGGTGAATATCCGCAAGACATCGTTGATCCAGAAAAACCGGGTGAAATTGTCGACCCAGGAGAAACACCCCAACTTAAAGGGGATTTGAGAATCGACTTTGTTCCAAAACTAGATTTTTACCAGAATAAAATTTCCGATAAAGATGAGACGTACTACGGAAATGCACAAAATTTCTTTGGTGCAACCAAGCCTAGAGGAAACTTTGTTCAAGTCACTGACTTGAGACAAAAGCCGACTGGTTGGACGTTACAATTGCGTCAGGAAATGCAATTTACCAACAAAGATACAGAACACAGCGAAATCAACGGGGCAATGTTATCACTAGATAAATCCTGGGTAAGTTCTACTCGAGATGCTAGCGGCGCGCCCCAACTCTCAAAAGAGATCATTAATATAGACAATGTCGGTGCTTCGTATAACTTAGCACAAGCAAATACTGGGCAAGGTGCAGGGACCTGGACGATTTCCTTTGGTGCATCTGAAGAAAATCAGGATAACCAAAAAAACACACTGGAACCTAGACTAGATCATACTGGTCAAGCAGTTTTAGATCCAGTATTTGATAATAAACCTGTCTACTTGAATAAAGCTGTTTCACTATCGATTCCGGGCACAACGATCGTTGATCCGGTACCTTATACTACGGTGTTAACTTGGATATTAGCCGAGTTGCCATAAATAGAAACAACAACACACACTAACACACACAAACTAGGAGGAAACACACATGAAAACAAAAACATTATGTTCAGTAGCATTATTAACTTTAGTAGGAGTAAGCTTAGCGGCACCAGCTGCAGCTAACGCTGAAGCAAAATCATTACCATCAAACGGTAAAATCAAATTTACTGAAGACAACGATCCTAAAGATGTTGTTGATCCAGAAGATCCAGAAAAACCAATTGTAGATCCTAAAGAACCAATCATCGTTAACCCAGATCGTGGTTCATTCAGTATCGACGCTGTAACTGAATTAAACTTCGGTGAAGATAAAGTGAAAGCTTTCGCTTCAAATCCAGAATACTTTGCTGCAGCAATTCCAGTAACAACTGGCACTGGTGAGGATGCCCCACAGGTTACTCGTGGGAACTTCGTACAATTTACAGACGTACGTGGTGTTGCAAATCATAAATACAAAGTAAGCGCACAATTATCTAAACAATTTGAAGCCAATGCTAATGCTGGAACGTTCTTGAAATCAGCTACGATCGATTACTCAAATGCAGCAATCACATCTGCTGACCCAGCAGCACAATGGCCAGCAACAACTGTTGCCGGATTCCAATTAGCAGCAAATGCAGCTGGAACAGGTGCTGGTGATTCAGTAGTAGTGTTAGATAACAAAGAAGCGTCTAAAGGAATCGGAACTTACACAATTGAATTTGGTCAATATGGCGACGGAAAAGCAGATACAACTGCTGAATCTGTTAAATTAACTGTACCAAACACAAACGTTTTACTAGCTGATGAATACACAGCTGAAATCACTTGGACAATCGCTGAAGTATTATAATTTAAACTGAATAAGTAGGTTAAATTATATCGCATACTTTAAGTAGTTATGTTCAAATAAATGGCGAGACAGAAATAATTATTTCTGTCTCAGCCTTTTTAAAGAGAGGGATAGCGATGAAAAAAAAGCATCTATTATTTTTAGTAGTGACATTTATGATAACAATGCTTATGCCAATCAAGACATATGCAGAAGAAAACAGCGGTGGTAACGCAACTGGTTTTACATATGAAACAATTAAACCTGACAATCAGAAGAGTCAAGACACTGGCTACTTTGATTTAAGGATGACACCTGGGCAAAAACAAACTGTAAAAATCAAACTGAAAAACTTGGCTTCAGAAGAAGCAGAAATTTCAGTGAAATTAAACGGTGCTAAGACAAACGCCAACGGAGTTATTGAATATGGTCCGACAACGATTAAAAAAGACAATTCATTAAAATACGATTTTGAAAGTATCGTTAAAGCTCCTGAAACAGTTAAATTGCCAGCCAATGGCGAAAAGGATGTCGACATAGAAATTACGATGCCAGAAGCTTCATTTGATGGAGTGATTTCAGGCGGAATCCAACTGCAAAAAATTGAAAAAGAAGAAGCGGCAAAACCGAAGAAAACGGGCGTTATCAATAAATATGCTTATGTCATTGGGATGTTGCTTTCTGAAACAGACAAAGAAATTCAACCAAACTTAGAACTAAATAAAGTTTATGCAGAATTGAATAATTTTCGAAATACATTTTTTGTGAATTTTTCTAATGTACAACCTGCTTATTTAGAAAATATGACAACACAAGTTCAAATCATGAAGGACGGCAGCGATGAAGTTTTATATGAAACAAAGCGTTCGGGTATGAGAATGGCGCCTAACTCATTGATCAATTTCCCTGTAAGCATGGAAGGTGACCGTATGGTTCCTGGCGACTATCGTGCTAAAATTTTAGTGACGTCTGGTGATAAGAAGTGGGAATGGGACGAAAAATTTAAGGTAACAGATGAAGAAGCAGATAAATTCAATAATCAAGATGCCGGGTTAGAAGACGTTCAAACGTTCAACTGGCAGTTGATTGCAGGAATTGTTGGTGGGGTACTAGTCTTAGCAATCATCATCTTCTTCGTAATCAGAGCAGTGAATAAAAAGAAGCAAACTAAGAAAAAAAAGGCTAGAAAAAAGAAATCCAAAAAGTAATAACTAGTTTAAAAAACTAGCGACATTTTTAAATGAAGGAGGTAAACAAATGACTATATTAGATTGGTTTTTTATTGTTTCTTTGTCCATAGCCAGTGTAGGATTATTATTTGCAGGGACCTCCTTTTATCTGATGATTCAAACTAAAAAAGCTTTAAACAAAGTAAAAAGAACAAAAGTCAAAAAGAAAAAAAAGAAACAAAAAAGACGGAAAATCAGAGAACTAACGAAAAAAAGCAAAAAGCAGCGAACGTTTGGAATCGTACTTAGTATTCTATTTTTACTGTCAACGTTAAGCGCAGGTTATTCATTGTATTATCAATCCATGCATTTAAGCCAAAAAGATTCTAAAGCTGTCATTCAAGGCTATTACCTAGTAGACAATATCGAAAAAGAGCTACAAGCAGCAAAAACGACAGATAATGATGTTAAAGCAGGAAAAAATATTAAATTATTAGCAGGGCAGCTTTCGAGTTATGGTATTTATAAAGCAACGATCAGAAATACCGAACAAGGGCAAAAAGCGTTGAATAAGTACTATAAGTCAATGAAAGAATTAGGAATAAACTTATCCTCTCAAACAGATGGTTTTTTCAAGGATGAGACGCTCTTAAATGAGTTCGAAGCAGACGTTGCAGCAGTTAAGAAAAATCAAGAAGCAGTTGTCAGCTACTTTAAAATCAATGAAAAAGCGTTGGTAAATAAAAAATAACCTGGTGATTTGATGAAAAAAGCAACTCATAAAAATAGAACGAAACGAAAGCCCAAAAAACAGATTACCCAAACAACATCGAATGTTAAAAAAGCAGTCAAAAGAAAAGTTCCCACCAATTCAAAGAAACCGACTAAAAAGCGTAAGAAGAAATTAAATAAGAAAAAGAGCAGAAAAATGAAGCTTCTTTTTTTTGAAATAGGGTTAACTATACTTCTGACAACTGGCGTGGTCTATCTATTATCTCTATTTACCTTTTCTCTTACAAAAGTTGAAGGTTATTCTATGAGTGACACTTTGGAAGATAAAGATGTAGTTGTTATCAATAAACTCACGGATATCAAGCGTTTTGATCTTGTCTATATGCGAGTTCCTAACTCTAAAGATAAATCAATTCGAAGGATTATCGGTCGTCCTGGAGAAAATGTATATTATAAAAATGGACAGTTGTATATTAACGAAGTGGAAAAAGACGAGCGTTTTATTGCTGACTACAAAAATCAATTTGAAAAAGATGGTATGATGTTTACCGAAGATTTTACATTAAAGAATTTGACAGGAAAGCCTACGATACCTAAAGGAAAGTATTTAGTTTTAGGCGATAATCGACCCTATGCAACGGATAGTCGTTATTATCAGCTAGTGGATGAAAAAGACATCATTGGGACTGTGGAAATGAGAGTATTACCGTTACATAAGTTACAGAAATTTTAATGAAATATTGAAAAAACACCACGATTTTATGGATTCGTAGGTGTTTTTATTTTATAAATCAATTGCTTATCTATCCAATAATAAAACAAAAATGTTTTGCTTAGAAAGTATAAAAAGTAAGTTTTTTCCTTGGAAATCTGTTATACTAGTAAGCGTTACAAGTTCCCGAAAGGATTTGTTGTAAAATAGTAGGCTTTTCGATGAACTATTCATTTTGGATATGACCGAGTGGTGCTACATTTTGACAAAGATGCCTTGTAACCGAATATAAATAGGGGGAATACATTATGACAGAGAGACATTTATTTACATCAGAATCTGTTTCTGAAGGACATCCGGACAAAGTTGCCGATCAAGTGAGTGACGCAATTCTGGATGCGATTTTAGAACAGGATCCGTTGGCCCGTGTGGCCTGTGAAACAAGTGTAACAACAGGTTTGGTTTTAGTTTTTGGAGAGATTTCTACTACAGCTTATGTCGATATCCAAAAAGTTGTGCGACAAACATTGAAAGATATTGGCTATACACGAGCTAAATATGGGTTTGATGGGGATACGGTCGCAGTTCTTGTTGCAATCGATGAGCAATCACCAGATATTGCACAAGGTGTGGATGATGCACTAGAAACACGTGGTGAAAAAGACACTAAAGATGACATTGGTGCTGGAGACCAAGGCTTGATGTTTGGGTTTGCAGTTGATGAAACACCAGAACTAATGCCGTTACCGATTTCTTTAAGTCATAAACTTGTTCGCCGTTTGACACAACTTCGTAAAGAGGAAAAACTTCCTTATCTACGTCCGGATGCAAAATCACAAGTGACTGTAGAATATGATGAAAATGGCAAACCGCAACGTGTCGACACAGTCGTGATCAGCACACAACATGATGAAGAAGCAACGCTGGAACAAATTCAAAAAGACGTGAAAGCCCTCGTCATTGATGAAGTGATCCCAGCCGAATTACTAGATGAAGAAACAAAATATTTTATAAATCCAACAGGCCGTTTTGTCATTGGCGGACCGCAAGGAGATGCCGGTTTAACTG
The DNA here is from genome assembly GCF_050499005.1 of Enterococcus sp. AZ101. Lineage (NCBI taxonomy): Bacteria > Bacillati > Bacillota > Bacilli > Lactobacillales > Enterococcaceae > Enterococcus > Enterococcus sp. AZ101. Next base: position 23,294 of record NZ_JBMHEZ010000002.1, read on the forward strand.
GGCGTAAAATCATCGTAGATACTTATGGTGGCTATGCCCGTCATGGTGGCGGTGCCTTTTCTGGAAAAGATGCGACAAAAGTCGATCGCTCTGCAAGTTATGCGGCACGATACATTGCAAAAAACATCGTTGCAGCGGGCTTAGCTGAAAAAGTCGAAGTCCAATTAGCTTATGCAATTGGCGTAGCACAACCTGTCTCAATTTCCATCAATACTTTTGGAACAAGTGAAGTATCTGAAAGTAAATTGATTGCAGCGGTTAGAGAAAACTTTGACCTACGTCCAGCAGGAATTATAGAAATGCTTGACTTATGTCGTCCAATTTACAAACAGACGGCAGCATATGGTCATTTTGGTCGTACAGACATTGAACTACCTTGGGAGCAGACAGATAAAGTCGAAGCAATCAAGAAAAGCTTGATGGAGTAAACGAGGCGGCGCTACTAATGAAATATTAGTGGCGCCGTTTTGCTGCGAATCACTGCGACTGCTGCGCAGAGCAGATGATGAGCAGTACTTGGCGAACGAAGAGAGCGAAGTAACCTATAAAAAAGAAACACCAAGTATCATCAAACCAAAGTAGACCGCCAAAAACATCAAGTACATTGTAGAGTACTATCCAAGCAGCAGAGCAGATGATGAGCAGTACTTGGCGAACGAAGAGAGCGAAGTAACCTATAAAAAAGAAACACCAAGTATCATCAAACCAAAGTAGACCGCCAAAAACATCAAGTACATTGTAGAGTACTATCCAAGCAGCAGAGCAGATGATGAGCAGTACTTGGCGAACGAAGAGAGCGAAGTAACCTATAAAAAAGAAACACCAAGCATCATCAAACCAAAGTAGACCGCCAAAAACATCAAGTACACTGTAGAGTACTATCCAAGCAGCAGAGCAGATGATGAGCAGTACTTGGCGACCAAAGTAATCTAACTAGTGAATCACCAAACGTTGCAATCATGAAAAACAAAGAGCAGCCATTTACAAAATTTATCATGAAATAAATTACAATAAACTTAAAATTTCTACTATTCAATGTAAAGTCTCACAACACTACCAACAAAACTCTGTAAATGAATTTATGCGTAACTTTACTTAACTAAACTATCAAAAGGACGGAGATACATGGAAAGAAAAACAAACGTCAAACTTGTAACAATCAGTGTTTTCGTTGCAACGTTTATGACAGCAATCGAAGGAACAATCGTTTCAACAGCCATGCCCACGATTGTAGGATCACTACATGGAATGGAAATCATGAACTGGGTATTTTCTATTTATTTATTAACAAATGCCATGCTAACACCGATTTACGGAAAATTAGCCGATAAAATCGGACGTAAACCAATTTTTATGATCGGAATTATTATTTTTATTATTGGTTCTTCTCTGTGTGGATTGGCTCAAAATATGATCACATTGATTATTGCTCGGGCGATTCAAGGGATTGGTGCAGGAGCCATCATGCCCGTTGCGTTAACGATTTTAGCAGATATTTATTCAATTGATAAACGTGCAAAAATGTTAGGATTGAACAGTGCTGCTTGGGGGATTGCTAGTATTTTTGGCCCACTTGCGGGTGGCTTTATTGTAGATACAGTTGGCTGGCATTGGATATTCTTCATCAATGTACCGATCGGGCTTGTTTTGATGGGGTTGATTGCTTACTTTTTAGTGGAGCCGAAAAGAGAACAAACTAAGGTGCCAATGGATATTTTAGGCAGTATTCAGCTGATGCTGGTCTTATTAACACTATTATTAGGATTCCAATTAATTGGTGATGGCGGCTTTAGCTTAAAAGTATTCTTGTGCTTAGGGGCATCTGTTTTATTTTTTATTGGCTTTATTTTTGTGGAAAAAAGAGCAAAAGATCCAGTAATTGATTTAATGCTATTTAAAAATTCTACTTTTGTGATTGTCAATATCGTAGCTGCTTTGATCAGTGGCTTTTTGATGGGCGTAGAAGTTTATATTCCAATGTGGATGCAAGGGGTCCTAGGAAAAAGCGCCGGAATCGGTGGACTTGTCTTAGCGCCGATGTCGATTTTATGGATGGTTGGTTCTTTTATCGCAAGTAACTTGATGGAGAAACATTCGACTAAAAAAGTGTTGACGATCGGCTTGAGTATTACTTTGTTGGGTGGTATTTTCTTAGTCTTAGTTCCAGCCTCAATTTCCTTTGTTTGGTTCTTTGCCATTTCTTCTGTTTTAGGTGTCGGCTTTGGGATCACGATCACAACTACTACGGTTACGGCACAAAGTAGTGTAGATCCATCGGAAATGGGTGTAGCAACATCGTTCAACACATTAGCCAGAACGATTGGACAGACGTTGATGGTTTCTATATTTGGTGTGATCATCAATGCTGTCACAACGTCAGAATTAGCGAAAAGTTCACTACAGGTTGATCCTGATGTGATGAATCAGCTAGTTAATCCACATACAGCAAATACGATTCCACAAGATCTATTAACGCCGTTACGCGGGATGCTGTATTCAGGACTGCATAATGTTTATTTAGTCGGAATCGGTCTGATTCTTGCGGCGATTATCTTAAATGGTGTTGTGAAAAAGAAAATTTCTTAATGCCTTAGATGTCTATTTTTAGGCAAGGGTTTTTGGCAGAAAAACGATTTTCAAATTTGGAGTGTGAAATAAAGCGATGCTCGTTTTATTTCACACTCTTTTTCTAAGAGTAATAGTTTGCTATACTGAAGAAAAAGGAGTGCGACGGAAATGGGAATTATTAATTATGGCACGTTTATTGTTTCTGCGATTGTCTTAAATTTGATCCCTGGATCAGATACGATTTTCATATTGAGCAAATCAACATTAGGGAGTAAAAGACAAGGCATTATTTCCGTTTTGGGGATTTCATCAGGTATTTTAGCGCATACTTTTTTAGCTGCCTTAGGCTTGTCAGCCATTTTAGCTACATCAACCTTGGTTTTTAATAGCATTAAATGGTTAGGGGCGACGTATTTGATTTATTTAGGGATTACGACTTTTCTAAGAAAAGAGGCGTTAACAACTGAGAGAACTGAATTGACCGTTAATGATTGGCAAATATATAAGCAAGGCTTACTTACGAATCTTTTAAATCCGAAAGTCGCCTTATTTTTCTTATCATTGCTTCCACAATATGTTGATACACAGTCTCAAGCTGGTTCATTGCCATTTTTTATATTAGGAATTACCTTTGTTTGTACGAGCACAATTTGGAGTTTAGGGATTGCCTATGGTTCTTCTTTTTTTGTCGGTCTATTTAAGAAGAATGAGCGGACTAAAAAAATGACCAATAAAATTGCAGGCTGTATTTATATTGGACTGGGGTTAAATTTACTTAGAGCAACAGCTAAAACTAGCTAGAAGAATAAAACGTGTAGTTTTCTTTATAAAAACGACGTAAATAATGCATTTTTTTGACATGAAAAGTTCATATTCATTTTGTATTATAGAAACATACCAAGAGAAAAAAACTTAGGCAAAAACATTTTTCATTTTCAACTCCTCCTCCGCTCGTTCTTTTATGAAGAACGAGTTTTTTATTTGTACATTTAGTCAAAAAACAATGAATTTAATGCTACAATAATAAAAAATAGAAAAAGAGGGATGCTTAGATGGCTTTTTTGCAAGCAAATATTTATTCAAATGTTTTAGAAATGGAAGTGTCACTGAATGTAATTTTACCGCAAAAAACAGAAAAAAAGATTGGTACAACAACCAAAGGAAATCTTACTGACGTCCCAGTAATGTATCTACTTCATGGCATGGGCGGCAACCATAGCGTTTGGGAACGCCGTACATCAATAGAACGATATGTAACAAACTTAGGGCTGGCTGTGATTATGCCGTCTACAGATCTAGGGTGGTATACAGATACCCGTTATGGAATGAACTACTGGACATTTATTTCTGAAGAATTACCTATTATTTGCCATGAATTATTCCCACAATTAACAACTAAAAGAGAGAAAACATTCGCTGTGGGACTCTCAATGGGTGGTTATGGTGCCTTGAAACTTGGGCTGGCTAAACCAGAGAAATTTGGAGCCGTAGCTTCTTTATCTGGTTCTGTGAATTTGGCCGAAAGAGTGGATGATCTTTTGGCGATTAGGGGAAAAAATTTTTGGGAAGGTATTTTTGGTCCGCTTGAGCATATTCAAGGCTCAAACAACGATCCGATGTATTTACTAGAGCAGTTAGTAGCAGAAGGTAAAAAAGCTCCAGCTATTTTTCTGTGCTGTGGAGAAGAGGATTTTCTCTTACAGGGAAATAAAACTATGGCAAAAGCATTGTCTGCTCAGAAGATTGATTATACATTTGAAACAGGTCCAGGTAGTCATAGCTGGGACTTTTGGGATATGTGGATTCAACGAGTTTTAGAATGGTTACCGCTAGAAAAATAAGTCAAAAAATAAGCCGAGACAAAAGTGTTCTGTATATTTCCGAAGGCCTTCAACTCTTAGAAGTTGATGTGATCGAAGTATAGTGTAGTCTACTTTTTACTCGCCGTTTATTCGGATATAGAGAGCGAAACAAAACGGATTTTTAGTTTTGTTCCGCTCTCTTTCTCTATCCATTTTTAAATAAGAGAATCTAACCCATTTAAAAAGACACGCAATGTTTTCATGAAAAAATCTTTTTGCTTTTCTTTTTGCCGATACTGAATACTCTTGCTGATATTGTCCAATTCATGCTCTTGAACGGATTGTTTCATTAGAATGATTTGTGTTTTCAAATAGTCATCCCCAGCCATCACTTTATTATAGAGCTTTTTTTCTTCATTAGAGTCCATCAACATACCAAACAATAAATGCTGTAAAGAGGTGATGGTCATATAACTTAGCTCAATGGAAAAACCTGCCTCATTGAGGATGCCAAGAATTGCATCAAGATTTTTCAAACGAGAGGAGTAGGAAGGGATCGTTTGAATTTCGATTTCAATAGCGCAAGGATATTGCTGATAGAGCTCATAATAATTTTCCATATAAGCATAAATCGTTTCTTTCCAATTGTCTTTAGGTATAGGTGAAATAAAATGATTCTCTATTTCTTCTGCCATACGTTGAAGTAAAGCTTGTTTATTTTCTATATGCCAGTAAATAGCAGGTGCCTGAACACCGAGTTTTTTCGCCACTTTACGCATAGATAATTTTTCAAGTTCAGGCGTTTCTTTTAATAGTTCAAATGCGGCTTGAACGATCGTTTCTTTTGATAATTTTGGTTCCAAATTTTCTCATCCTTTTATTTCAAAAATAGAAGCGAACTGCTTGAATTTCAGTTCTAAAAATGGTAAATTGTTATGCAGCCTTATTTTACAGCGTTAAGTTTGTGAATTTTATTGAAGGCAATCGTGTCTTGCTTCTATCACATCATAACATTAATTGATCGTTGAAAGTTGCACAATGAATCAAATTAGGCTAGTTTTACAAAGGAAGTTGGGATTATATGAGTATTATTATGAAGCATGTCAAAAAGTACAAGCTGGAAGTCACCATAGCATTGTTTACGGTTGTTATCATGGTCATGTCGGCATTATGGCAACCTAAATTATTACAAAAAGTATTAGAAGCAATTATTAAAGATGATAAGAGTCAAATGAAAGAACTAGGCTTGTATTTGATTGGGATTGCCGGACTTGGATTGATTGCAGGGGTTTTTAATACAATTTATTCTGCCAAAGTAGCACAAGGTGTGAGTGCAGACATTCGTGAGGCAACCTTTCGTAAGATCCAAACCTTTTCATTTGGAAATATTGAAGAATTTTCAGCTGGGAATTTGGTTGTCCGTTTGACCAATGATGTAACCCAAATTCAAAATGTTATCATGATCGCACTACAGTCGTTGTTTAGGATTCCGATTCTTTTTATCGGTAGTTTCATTTTAGCGATGATGACCTTACCTCAATTATGGTGGGTGATCGTATTATTAGTGGTTGCAGTGTTTATTATTACAGTTTTATCCTTTTCACAGATGGGCAAACACTTTATGATCATCCAAACCTTGATTGATAAAGTGAATGGCTTAGCCAAAGAAAACCTTCTAGGAATTCGTGTAGTAAAATCATTCGTGCAGGAAAGAAATGAGTTGAACCGTTTCAGCAAGGTCAGTGATGAACTGACAAAACATAACCTAATTGTAGGGACTTTGTTTTCAGTGATGATTCCATCGTTTATGCTAGCTGCAAATTTAGCAGTCGTAGGCTCAATTTTTCTTGTGGGAAACTTAGTGAAAGATGATCCAAGTTTAGTCGGTAGTATCGCATCATTTATGAGTTATTTGATGCAAATTATGATGGCGATCATTATCGGCGGAATGATGATGATGATGACTTCACGTGCGGCAGTTTCGATCAAGCGTATCAAAGAAGTCATGGACACTGTTCCAGCACTTAGCTACAAAGAGGTTCCTGAACAAGACTTGGATGGTAGTGTGGTGTTTGATCACGTTAGTTTCCGTTATCCAGGAGATGATACCGATACACTGAAAGACCTCTCGTTTTCAATCAAGCCTGGTGAAATGATCGGGATCGTAGGGGCAACTGGGGCAGGTAAATCAACCTTGGCACAATTGATTCCTCGATTATTTGATCCATCACAAGGAACTGTGAAGGTCGGCGGTGTTGATTTAAAAGAGGTCAATGAGCATAGTTTACGTAAAACGGTTTCATTTGTTCTACAAAAAGCGATTCTTTTTTCCGGAACGATTTCGCAAAATTTGCGTCAAGGGAAAAAAGATGCTAGTGAATCGGATATGAGTCGGGCAACTGAAATTGCGCAGGCCAAAGAATTTATCGAAAAATTAGCCTTACAATATGAAGCGCCAGTAGCGGAGCGAAGCAACAACTTTTCTGGTGGACAAAAACAACGTTTATCTATTTCTAGAGGCGTGATCGGTGATCCTAAAATCTTGATTTTAGATGATAGTACAAGTGCGTTAGATGCTCGTTCAGAGCGTTTAGTTAGAGAAGCGTTGGATAATGATCTGAAAGATACAACAACGATCGTGATTGCTCAGAAGATTTCTTCAGTCGTTCACGCAGACCGTATTTTAGTTTTGGATAAGGGACAATTAGTAGGTGAGGGCACACATGATGAATTAGCCAAAACGAACCCAATCTACCAAGAAATCTACGAAACACAAAAGGGAAAGGATGAAAATAATGACTGATTTAATAAGAGCGAGTAAATTCTTTTTTCATTATTTAAAACGCTATAAACTTTCCTTCTTCTTTATTTTTGTGACGATAATTATTGCAACTTATCTCCAAGTAAAAGCACCACAGTTTGTGGGAGAAGCTATTCAAGAGCTGGCTAATTATGTTAATGCATTGATGAAAGGAACGGATGATAAAAGTAAGTTTATTGATATTGTCTGGAAACTATTGATCTTTTACGTACTAACAAGTGCAGCGAACTTTATCTATAGTATTTTATTTACACAAGTTGTTGGGAAGTCGACGAATCGAATGCGTATTGGTTTATTCAATAAGCTAGAAAAATTGATGATTCGTTTCTTTGATTCTCATCAAGATGGTGAGATTTTAAGTCGTTTTACAAGTGACTTGGATAATATTCAAAATAGCCTGAATCAAGCATTGCTTCAAGTGTTGACGAATGCTGCATTATTTGTGGGCATCTTGATCATGATGTTCCAACAAAATGTTCAATTAGCTTGGGCAACAATTGCTTCAACACCTGTTGCGTTAGTGATTGCAATCGTTGTTATTAGTAAAGCACGTAAATACGTCGACATCCAGCAAGATGAAGTTGGAAAGCTGAATGGCTATATGGATGAAAAAATCAGCGGTCAACGCATGATCATCACCAATGGCCTGCAAGAAGAAACAATTGACGGTTTTCTTGAACAGAATGAAACGGTGCGTAAAGCAACGTTCAAAGGACAAGTGTATTCAGGTCTGTTATTTCCAATGATGCAAGGAATGTCTCTTGTGAATACAGCAATCGTGATTTTCTTTGGCGGTTGGCTAGCATTGAATGGCGATCTAGAGAAGAGTGTTGCGTTAGGCTTAGTTGTTACCTTTGTTCAGTATTCACAACAATATTACCAACCATTGATGCAAATTTCATCTGGTTACAGCATGATCCAACTTGCGATCACTGGCGCTCGTCGTCTGAATGAAATGTTTGATGAACCAGACGAAATCAATCCAAATGATGGAAAAGAAATCGATGGGATCAAAGAGTCAGTGACACTGCAGCATGTTGACTTTGGCTATGATTCTGAAGTACCAATCTTAAAAGATGTTTCGATCGATGTAAAAAAAGGCGAAATGGTCGCTTTAGTTGGTCCGACAGGCTCAGGGAAAACGACAATTATGAATTTATTGAATCGTTTTTATGATGTAAATAATGGCTCTGTGACATTTGATGGAACAGATATCCGTGAAATTGAATTAAGCAGTCTACGTTCTCATGTGGGAATTGTGTTGCAGGATTCTGTGTTATTTTCTGGTACGATTCGAGCAAACATAGCGTTTGGTAAACCAGAAGCGACAGAAAAAGAAATTATTGAAGCCGCAAAACAAGCCAATATTCACGAGTTTATCTTAGAACAAGAAAATGGGTATGATACAGAAATTACTGAAGAAAACAACATTTTCAGTACAGGGCAAAAACAATTAATCAGTATTGCCCGTACAATCATCACAAATCCATCATTGTTGATCCTAGATGAAGCAACAAGTAATGTAGATACTGTAACAGAAGCGAAAATTCAAAAAGCAATGGATGAAGCAATCAAAGGCAGAACAAGCTTTGTGATCGCTCACCGCTTAAAAACAATTCTAAATGCAGACCGGATCGTAGTCTTAAGAAATGGTGAAGTAATCGAAGAAGGAAACCATCATGAACTCTTGAAACAAGATGGGTTTTATGCAGAACTTTATCATAATCAGTTTGTATTTGAATAATAGTAGAGGTTGGGACAGGAGTGTTTAATCCCGAGAAATAAGAAGGAATTCACGAAAATTGCTCTTCAAATTTTTGTGAATTTCGGCTTATTTCCGAAGCCTTCAAATCTTAGTGCTTTAGCACTTAGAATTTGATGTGATCGAAGCGAAGCGTAGTGATTGCTTCTGCTCCCACCGTTTATACGGATTCTTTGAGTCTGAGATATAACTCGTAGAGTTATATCGGCTCTTTTTGTTCATCCATAAAAATTGGCTAAGGGTCAAAAGACGGGGAATTAGATGAGGTGCGTTAGCGAATTAATCTGATTGCCCTCTATTCTCATCATGGAATTGTTTTCTCATAGTTGTTGTTTATCTAGTATATGATGAACCAAATAAGACAATCTGATAATGAAGGAGGCACAAAATGGCTATTAATAGTGATTCAAGTAATGTCTCTGGTATTTCACCATGCTTGGAGTACCAAACTGCGCATCATTAGCCCGTTCATTTAATAAGCGTTTATTACTTCAAAAGCTAAACGATCGATCAACCTACACCTATTTTATGTTTGAATAAAACAAAAGAACAACCCTGTATTTTTAAGGATTGCTCTTTTCATTTAGTATATAGGTAAAAAATACAGCCGTTGACTCCCTACTTCTTCTCAATACAAAATAAAATAGGTGGGTTGTTCTTCTGATTAATAAACTGATAAGTCAAGACATTATACATTTCTTGCGGTAACTGTTGACAATACTCTTGTACAAGTTTCAGTTCCGCTTGACCACCAAAATGACCATAATAAACAACTAAAATAATTCGTCCCTTAGCTAGTAATCTAGGAAGTAAAGCGTCTAAAGCTTGTTCCGTAGTATCTGGTTTTGTGATAATCTGTTTATCTCCTTTAGGAAGATAACCGAGATTAAAGATCGCGGCTCTTAAAGAAGTTTCTGTTGAAAGCTGTGTATCGATCATTTCATGCCCCTGTTGGAATAAAGTTACTCGTGCTTGGTATCCTAACTCAATCAGTTTTTTTTCCGTATTGGCTAAAGCTTGTTCTTGTACATCAAAGGCATAAACTAATCCCCTAGGTCCAACTAACTCTGCTAAGAACGCTGTATCATGACCGTTGCCCATCGTGGCATCTACCACACAATCCCCTTCATGAATAACGTCTCTTAAAAGAGTGTGACTAAAATGTAGCGCGGTTTGTAGCATTAAGTGTGAACCTCCTGACTGTTTCGAACATTATAGATTCCCTGCACGCTATTTCGACGTTTCATCTCATTGTCAATAGCATTTAAGACTTCCCACTTCTTAAGGCTCCACATTGGCCCTACTAAAGCATCTGTCGGTGCATCTCCAGTTAAACGATGGATCACGATCTCTGGGGGAATCATTTCCAATTGGTCGCAAATCACATTGACATAATCGTTCCGAGTCATCAATTGCAAGCGACCTTCATGATAATCCCGCAACATGCGAGTATTGGTCATTAAATGTAGTAGGTGTAGTTTAATCCCTTGGATATCGGAATCAAGGATCGTCCGCCGAACATTTTCCCGCATCATCTCCAAACTTTCACCTGGTAAACCATTGATCAGATGAGTACAGACTCGAATATTATGCTTTCGCAATTTCGCGACACCATTTAAGTATGTCTGATAATCATGTGCCCGATTGATTGTATTACTTGTATGTTCATAAGTTGTCTGTAAGCCTAACTCTACCCACAGATAATAACGCTGATTCAATTCGGCCAAATACTCAACCACATCATCTGGAAGACAATCGGGACGTGTTCCAACTGAAATACCTACAACACCTCGTTCGTTCACCACTTGTTCAAAACGATGCCGAATCACTTCTACTGGTGCATGTGTATTCGTGAAATTTTGAAAATAGACAATATACTGGTTCACTTGAGGCCATTTTTTGTGCATCATGTGTACTTCTTTTTGAAATTGGATGGGTAAAGGCTCAGAAGGTGCTACGATCATATCGCCTGAGCCAGAAACGCTACAAAATGTACACCCTCCTTTAGCCACCGTTCCGTCACGATTAGGACAGTCAAATCCACCATCTAAAGGTACTTTGAAAATCTTCCCACCAAACTGCTTACGTAAGGCGTAATTCCATGTATGATAGCGTTTGTTTGGATCTTCTGTATAGATAAATTCAACCATAATTTTTCTTCTTTCTATTGTTGTTTACTTTTAAAGCGCCAAACAAAACGTTTTTCTAAATAAATCGGATACGTCATCAACAACCACGCAAGCCCAAAACAAAAGCCACCTAAAACGTCGCTAGGGAAGTGAACACCTGCATAGATTCGGCTGATACCGATCAGGAAGATCCCTAAACCTAAGAGAATCTGTAACAAGAGACAAAGCTTTTTTTGTTTGATAAATTGCGGTAATAATAAAATAATCGTACCGTACAGCAGAACACTTCCGGTGGAATGACCACTTGGAAAACTGTAGCTATGCTCTGTAACTAAATGGTTTAAAGTTGGACGTGGTCGCATGAATAATAATTTGATCAATGGGTTTGCGACACCGGCGATTAGGCCAGTATTAATCAACAACCAAAGCATCTCAGCATAATATTTCCCTCTAAATAGTATAAACGCAATGGCTAGAGAAAGAATGCCTACCGTTAAAGGATCAGCAAATCTTGTATACCAAATAAAAAATTGATTTGCAGAAGGATAAGGTGTCCGTACTAGTGTTGTAATTGCTTGATCGAAACCGTTCAACCAACTAGGATAAAAGCGCACTACATAACCTAAAAACATAAAAACAACTAAAAAGCAGCTGCCAGCAAATTGATAGTATAATTTATTTTTCATGAAAATTCCTTTCCAAATTAGATAAAGTTTATTATAACATCAAATAATTAAGAAGACAGCTGAGATTCTCGAAAAAAAATAAGCCTATAGGAAAACTTTAAAAAGTTCTCCTATAGGCTTAAAAAATTAGAGGAATAGAAAATTATTCATCCTCGCCATCTTCATAATCGGAGGGACCTTCAACTGAAATGTCTCCAGAGTCTGTTCGAAGTTCAAATGATTTTGTTCCTTTTCCACGTTTAAAAGAAGTCCGTTCTTTTCCGAAAATCGTACTGTCTCCTAATTTGGTTTTTGTTTTGATCGTGACATCATACAGAATTTCTTCTGTATGTAATTGAATGTCTCCTTGTTGTGTTTCAACGCGTAATTTCTTTGGAATTTCTGTTCCATACAGGGAAAAACTACCATTGACACTAGTCACTTCAGCTTCTCCTTTAAGATCAGTTGCTTCGATATCGCCATTTGTTGTGTCTAGTTTAGCGATGCCTTTAGCTGTATTTACATAAATATCTCCAGAAGTACTAGTAGCAGACCAATTAGAGGCTGCGAAATCATTTAGCTGAATATCACCGTTTTTCGTCTGAAACATCGCTTCGCCAGTTCGAACGTCATTATAAACATTAAGATAGCCATTCGCTGTCTCTACCGCTAATTTTTCTGTATCGATACTAGTAAGGTCGATATCAGCGTTCCCCATTGTGATCGCTAAATTTTTTGCGGTAACTTCTGAAATATGGATCGAGCCTTGGGCAGTACCGTCAATGATTAAACGCTCAACAGAATCTGGTATCGTTAAACTAACAGCTGAACCTCTATTAAAAATATCTAACTTCATTCCGTCAAGTTCCTGTCTTTTCTTATCACTTTTTGCGGAAATCGTTAACTGGTCATTTTTTTCCTCAACATCTAAAGAGCTGTTCAAAGAAATCGGAAGTGAACTTCTAGAATTCATTACCACCTTATTTGAATTCTCAGTTAGAATATAAAAATTTGCATTCCCAGAAAGATCAAGGTGAATCTCTTTGGTATTTTGTTTGTTTTTTATCTCATAACTTTGTCTTTTCGTATCAGTCATCGAATGTTCAGCACGTCTGTAGTAAACAGCACTGCCAATCCCACCGATGATCATAGCTAAAACGCCAATGGTCAGAAAAAAAGCAGTCGTCTTTTTCATATTAAATCTCTCCTCTTAAAACGCGAATATTCCATTGTAGGTAACGTTTTAAACATTTTCCAAAGAATTTTGTTAGTGGTGCTAAAATCACTAGTCCGATAATACCAGCACCAGAAAGGAATAGGCTAAGGAATAACTGGAACATTGTACCATCATTAAATCCAGCAACGAGCGAGATTCCTCCTAAAATTGGTGAAAATAAGAACACAACAGCAACGAGCCAACAGGCGAAAAAAACCATAACAATAGTAAAAATCATCCAAAACATAAACATAAAATTAAATGCAAGGACGCCTGCAACCTGACAAAAACGCATAAAACCACTACGATGAGGACGTTCATAAGAATGGTAGGAGTCATCATAAGGATGCTCAGGTATGTCTTCATAATAGTACTTATCATTGACAATTGGCTGAATCTCTTGCCAGCCATCTCGTTCGAGTCTTTTTTCAGGGACAGTAATATCAAACTCTTGTAAAATTTCTTCTGCAATCCCTCTTGGTTTTCCAAGACTTTTTGCTATTTCCTCTTCTGTTTGACCATCAGCTAATCGTTCTTCAAAAATCGTTTCATATTTGTTTAAGATAAAAACTTGCTGTTGGTTAGTCAGAGGTTTTAAGTAGATTTTCAACTCAATTAAAAAATGCTCTTTATTCATTTTTTTCCCCCATTTCATTTTACGATCGGATTACTTCTTCTTCACTATAATTTTTTTTAAGAGCAATAACAAGTACTTCGTTAAAAAATCAGCCTAAGGTAAAGAGAGACATCAGACTTGAGACCGAGTTCTAATTAAAAAAATAATAAGAAAAAATAGCAAACAAGAAAGAAAAAAATTACACTTTTATTTGTATAATGACAAAGAAAAAAATAAAAAATATTTCTATTTTGTTTGAAAAAAGGGTATACTATAAATCAAGGAATACTTTTTTTAGAAAATTCGGAGGATATAGCATGGAGAAGTATAAAACATCTAGAAAAGAACGGAGGAAAGCTGAACAGAACAAGCTAGCTTACGATCAGTTCAAAAAAGGAACGACTGTGCTTAGCTCTGCGATTGTAGTTTCCTCAATTGCTGCACCGATCGCTGCACCAAAAATAGCAGAAGCCACAGAAGATCAAAATTCAAGCGCGCACGTAAGTTACTCAGAGATAAATACACATACAGAAGACGTTCAAGGACAAAGAACGGTAACTGACACGAACGATTCGATGATGCAAGAAAATCAGACCACAGCACCTGAAGAAGCTTCGAGTGAAGAAACATCTGAAACACAAGAATCATTAGAATTGAATACATCAGAAACAACTGACAGTACTGAGACAACTGACGTTACAACAGACTCTAATGAAACAACGGATTCATCTATAACTGAAACAAAAGATACTGAGGCACCAGAACTTACGATGCGTTCAGCGTTTGCTGCACAATCTAGAAGTATCAGCCCAAGTACCTTTATTGCTGATATAGCAGGACACGCTCGTTCTGTTGCAGCCGCAAATGATTTATATGCGTCAGTGATGATGGCTCAAGCGATTCTTGAAAGTGATTGGGGTAGAAGTACGTTATCTGCTGCACCAAATCATAACTTGTTTGGAATCAAAGGAAGTTATCAAGGGCAATCTGTTACAATGAAAACGTGGGAAGTTATTAATGGTCAGTGGATTCAAGTAGATGCTGCGTTTAGAAAATATCCGTCCTATTCAGAATCATTTAGTGACAATGCCTATGTGTTGAGAAATACATCATTTCAGTCTGGTGTTTATTATTATTCAGGAGCTTGGAAAAGTAATACGAATTCTTACAGAGATGCCACTGCTTGGTTAACTGGACGTTATGCAACAGATCCAAGTTACAATACAAAGCTTAATACGATTATTACAACCTATAACTTAACTCAATATGACACGCCTTCATCAGGTGGCGGGAATACTGGTGGTGATACCGGTGGCAACACAGGTGAGAGTAATACTGGTGGTAATACCGGTGGGTCAAACAACACTGGCGGCGATACTAGCGGTCAAAATGTGACGCACACAGTAAAAGCTGGAGATAGCCTATGGGCCTTATCGGCGAAATATGGCACATCGATCGCTACTATTAAAAGTTGGAATAACTTATCCAGCGATGTCATTTATGTCGGTCAAAAATTAATCGTGAAAAAAGGTTCTAGCAACACAGGTGGCGGCAGTACTGGTGGTAACACTGGCGGTTCAACAGGCAATACCGAAGGTTCCAGTAATACAGGGACTAATTCATATTACACAGTAAAATCAGGTGATTCTTTGTGGGCGATTGCTAATGCAAACGGGATAAGCATTGCGAACTTGCGTCAATGGAATAACTTGAGCGGAGATATCATCCACCCAGGACAAAAATTGATCGTGAAAAAAAGCTCTGGTAGTAATGGTGGTAGTACTGGAGGAACGACAGGCGGATCGACAGGTAGTACTGGCGGCTCAGGGAATACAAGCTCTTCAAATGCATATTATACTGTAAAATCAGGTGATAGCTTATGGGCAATTGCTAGTGCAAACGGCGTAAGTATCGCCAATCTACGTCAATGGAATAATATAAATGGAGATATCATTTATCCAGGTCAAAAGTTGATCGTGAAAAAAGGTGGTTCTAATGCTGGCGGCGGCAGTACCAGTAATGGCAATAGTGGTTCAACTGGTAACACTGGTGGATCAAGCAATGCAGGAGCCGCTACTGGTCATTATACGGTGAAGTCTGGGGACTCTTTATGGGCGATCGCTAATGCAAACGGGACAAGTATTGCCAATTTACGTCAATGGAATAATATAAATGGAGATATCATTTATCCAGGACAAAAATTGATCGTGAAAAAAGGTCAAACAGGTTCAACCAATTCATCCAATACTCAAGGAAGCAACCAAACAGCCGGATCTCACACTGTAAAAAATGGTGATACTTTATGGGGACTGTCTCAAACATATGGAACAAGTATTCAAAAAATCAAACAATTAAACGGATTATCTGGTGATACAATTTATATTGGTCAAAGATTGAAAGTTAAATAAAACGATTGAAATCCGTTAAGAAGTTTGGTAGTATGATAGCACATGATAGATAAACAGTGAAAAGGAATAGTAGAAAGAACCATGTTTTAGAGAGCGTATGGCTGGTGAAAATACGCACAGAAGCTTTCGAACTCGCCTTTGAGTTATTTTACTGAACAAGCGATGGAATGTAGAGTTTTCGTTTTCTGATTTAGGAAATCAAAAAAATGCCAACAATCCTTCAATCTTCATTAAGTAAAATCGGCGACGGTCGTTAAAACGTTGAGGCTTGTTTTATACAAGTGAAATTAGGTGGTACCACGTTGTCAGTCACACGTCCTATAGGAATTTTTCCTGTAGGGCGTTTTTGTTGCAAATCACAGCGATTGCTTGCAGAGCTGATGAAGCGCAATACTTGGCGACCAAGGGGAGCGAAGTTACCAAACTAGTAAATCACCACCAAGTCAATACTGCAATAAAGCATAAAAGAACGAATAAAAAAAGCAGAAAAATCTGGTCAGCTTTGCCAGAGCTGATGAAGCGCAATACTTGGCGACCAAACTAGTAAATCATCACCAAGCCAACACGTTAACAAAGTGAAAAGATTAACCTAAGAAATAGGCAGAAATCATCAATAAATAGTTACCGAAATAGGAGGACAAAAAAGTGAGTTACGATCACAAGAAAATCGAGAAAAAATGGCAAAAATATTGGGCGAAACATAACAGTTTCACGACTCATGATGATCCAAATAAAGAAAAATTTTATGCTTTAGACATGTTTCCATACCCATCAGGACAAGGGCTACATGTTGGGCATCCAGAAGGGTATACAGCAACAGATATCTTATCTAGAATGAAACGAAGCCAAGGCTATAGTGTTTTACACCCAATGGGCTGGGATGCCTTTGGATTACCTGCAGAGCAATATGCCTTAGATACAGGAAATGATCCAGCAGAGTTTACGAAAAAAAATATTGAAACCTTTAAACGCCAAATCAACTCTCTAGGATTTAGTTATGATTGGAATCGCGAAATTAACACAACAGATCCAGAATATTACAAATGGACACAATGGATTTTCACGAAATTATATGAACATGGTTTAGCTTATGAAGCGGAAGTAGCTGTTAACTGGGTACCAGAACTAGGAACAGTGATTTCTAATGAAGAAGTGATTGATGGTAAAAGTGAACGCGGTGGTTACGATGTTGTCAGAAAACCAATGCGTCAGTGGATGCTTAAAATTACTGCATATGCAGATCGCTTACTAGATGATTTAGATTTAGTGGACTGGCCTGAAAGTATTAAGGATATGCAACGCAATTGGATTGGCCGTTCTGAAGGAGCAAATGTTGATTTTAAGATTAAAGGAAGCAATGACACGATAACAGTCTTTACAACTCGTGCCGATACCCTATTTGGTGCTAGTTACTTAGTTGTTGCACCCGAGTTAAAAATTGTTGATGAAATCACAACGTCAGAGCAAAAAGCTGCAGTTACGGCTTATCAAGAAGAAGTAAGTAAAAAATCTGATTTAGATCGTACAGATTTATCTAAAACAAAAACTGGAGCTTTTACAGGTGCCTATGCAATCAATCCAGTGAATGGCAAAGAAATCCCAATCTGGATTGCAGATTACGTTCTAGGAAGCTATGGAACAGGTGCTGTTATGGCTGTACCAGCACATGATGAAAGAGACCATGCCTTTGCTAGTAAGTTTGACATCGAAATGATCCAAGTCATTGAAGGTGGGGATATCACCAAAGAAGCATACACTGGGGATGGTCTTCATATCAATTCTGGTTTCTTAGATGGTCTAACAAAAGAGGAAGCAAATGAAAAAATGTATCAGTGGTTAGAAGCTAATGGCTGTGGCAAAAAAGAAGTCACATACCGCCTACGTGATTGGCTGTTTTCTCGTCAACGTTATTGGGGAGAGCCGATTCCTGTGATTCATTGGGAAGACGGTACGACAACAACCGTGCCAGAATCTGAACTACCATTGAAATTACCTAAAACAGATGATATCAAACCAAGTGGAACTGGTGAATCTCCACTTGCGAATATTACGGAATGGATCAATGTGATCGACCCTGAAACTGGTAAAAAAGGGAAACGTGAAACCAACACCATGCCACAATGGGCAGGAAGCTCATGGTACCATTTACGCTATATTGATCCTCATAATAAAAATGAACTTGCTAACTATGAAAAATTAGAACGCTGGTTGCCTGTGGATATTTATATCGGTGGAGCAGAGCATGCAGTATTGCATCTACTATATGCACGCTTTTGGCATAAATTTTTATATGATATCGGCGTAGTTCCTACAAAAGAACCTTACCAAAAACTATATAATCAAGGAATGATCCTAGGTCAAAGCTTCCGAGATGGCCGTGGAGCATTAGTTCCTACGAATATGGTCGAAAAACGAGATGGTGTTTGGGTAAATATCGAAACGGGTGAAGAGCTGGAAGAAGCACCAGCTAAAATGAGTAAATCATTGAAAAATGTCGTAAATCCTGATGATGTTGTTGAAAAATTTGGTGCAGATACTCTTAGAATGTATGAAATGTTCATGGGACCGTTAGATGCCTCTATTGCGTGGAGTGAAAATGGACTTGAAGGCAGTCGTAAATTCTTGGATCGTGTTTGGCGCTTGATCGTTGATGAAAATAACAAGATGCGTGATCGAATCACGACGATAAATGACGGTTGTCTAACAAAGGTTTATCATCAAACTGTGAAAAAAGTGACAGAAGACATGGAGAATCTCCACTTTAATACCGCAATTTCACAATTGATGGTCTTTGTTAATGAGGCAAATAAAGTTGATGTTTTACCATATGAATATATTGAAGGCTTTGTTCAACTACTAGCACCGATCGCACCACATATTGGGGAAGAGCTATGGGCAATCCTTGGCAATGAGGAAAGTTTAACAAACGCACCTTGGCCGACCTATGATGAAGCCGCATTAGTAGAAGATGAAGTCGAAGTGGTTTTCCAAGTGAATGGGAAAGTTCGGGCGAAATTAAATGTAGCACGAGGTTTAAGTAAAGATGAATTAGAAGCACAAGCATTAGCGACAGAAGAAATTCAAAGTTTTGTTGAAGGGAAAACAGTTCGTAAAGTAATTGTTGTACCTGATAAATTGGTGAATATTGTCGCAAACTAGAAAAGTAAAACAGACTGAGACAAAAGCATTTATTTCCGAAGAAGCTGCTTTTATCTTGTCGTCTATTCAAATTTTGAGCGCGAAACAAAACTGACTTTTAGTTTTGTCTCGCGCTCGTTTACTATACGCATCTAGATAGGAGGAAAGATCGTGATTAGTCATATGACATTTATTGTTCATGATTTGATAAAAGCTAGTTTATTTTTTGAAACAATATTTGATGCAAAGGAAGTCTATAATAGTGGAATGGATACATTCTCAGTGGCGCAAGAAAAATTTTTCTTGATTAATAACGAGCTTTGGATTGCAATCATGCAAGGAGAATCTTTACCTACAAAAACCTACAATCATATTGCTTTTAAGATTGAAGAAAGTGAATATGACAGGTATTTAGAAAGAATAAAGGCCATAAAATTAGAAATCAAACCTGGACGCTCACGAGTTGTTGGTGAAGCAAGATCTCTTTATTTTTACGACTTTGACAATCATTTATTTGAATTGCATACAGGAACACTAGAGGAACGCTTAGAATGTTACCAGCAACTAGGATAAAAAACTCATTTTGCACAAATGAAAACATCATGATACAATGGTAAGCAAGAAATGACGAAGGTGGTGAATAAGTACAATGGTCAGCATGCCAAAAATAACAGTAAGCTTTTCATTTATAATAGCGTATTTAGCTTTTTGTCATGTGATTATTTCCAATTTTTTAACTCAAGGGACAACTGTGTCCAAAAAGGGTTGGGAAATTAAATAAAACAGACCATTCAGACTTATTTGCTTAAAATATCTAGTCATAAAATAACAAGAAAAACGCTAAAATATTTCACTTGTAGGAGACAACAAGAATATGGATAGCTTAGCCAGAGTAAATAATGAAGGTTGAACGAAGAACGTTGTTCAGCTTTTTTGTGTACGCTAAAATAAATGGTACTTTTTATTACTGTTGATCTGTCTGAATGGCAGAAAGAGGAAGAGATGTTAGTACAATTACAAAAAATAACTAAGAATTATGGAACAATACCGCTATTTGAAGAATTAAATTTACAAATCAACAAAGGTGAAAAAATTGGACTGATCGGAACCAATGGCTCAGGAAAATCAACGATTTTAAAAATAATTACTGGGCTTGAAGGGGTAGAATCGGGAACTATCAGTTGCAAAAAGAATGGACGTATTGGATATCTAGAACAAATGCCAGAAGCCAGTGAGCAACGAGTAAGAGACTATCTTTTAGAAACGTTCACAATTTTGAATGCCATTCAGAAACAATTGACACGTTTGGAAGAACAAATGACTGCATCAGAATGCAATTTAGAAAAAACATTAGCTCACTATGGACAAAAGCAAGAAGAGTTCCAGCAAGCTGGCGGTTATGAAATGGAAAATAAATTAGAGATGATCAGTAATGGTTTGATGATCAATTACTTGTTAACAAAAAAACTATCCGAATTAAGCGGTGGAGAGCAAACGATTGTCGCTTTAGCGAGAATTTTACTCCAAGAAAATGATCTAATCTTATTAGATGAGCCAACGAATCATTTAGATACTAAACGAATCACTTGGCTTGAAGGCTACTTAAGACATGAAAAAACAGCTTATTTAATTGTTTCTCATGACCGTTTATTTTTAGATCATACAATCGACAAAATTGTAGAACTAGAAGATGGACGCTTACAAGAATATAAAGGGAATTATTCAGCCTATAAAAGACAAAAAGAAGAGCAATTAGAAAAATTAAGAAAAGATTTTGCGGAACAACAAAAGGAAATTCAAAAAATTAAATTAGCGATTCGTCGTTTTCGACAGTGGGGACATGAAGGGGATAATGAAAAATTCTTCAAAAAAGCAAAACAACTTGAAAAACGGTTAGAAAAGATTCGAAAAGTCCCGAAACCCAGAGAAGAAGGGAGAAAAAAATTAGGGAAGAAATTTAAAGAAACACATCGTTCAGGTAAAGAGGTACTTCAATTCAAGGAAGTGAGTAAAGCTTATGCAGATCGAATCGTGTTTGATAAGGTAGAGTTCTCGTTATTTTGGCAAGATCATTCAGCAGTCATAGGCGAAAATGGTGCTGGTAAAAGTACCTTACTAAAACTTGCTTTAGAAGTGGAGCCATTAGATGGTGGACAAATCAAGCAAGGTACGAATATTCAAGTGGGCTATCTTCCTCAAGTGATTGAGTATGGAAACCCTAAGCAAACAGTTTTACAATCATTTAGTCAAGCTTGCTCACTTGCTGAACAAGAAAGTCGTCGCATATTAGCGAAGTATTCGTTCTTTAGTGATGATGTGATGAAGCAAGTGCGTTTTTTAAGTGGTGGCGAAAAAATTCGCTTAGAATTAGCAAAACTGATGCAAAATGAAGTGAACTTTTTACTACTAGATGAACCAACCAATCACTTGGATATCGAAACAAGAGAAGAGATAGAGGAAATATTAGAAGAGTTTAAAGGGACGATGCTTGTCGTATCTCATGATCGATTCTTTTTACAAAAAATGTTTGACACATTTTTAATTGTTGAACATCAAAAAATCAAGAAAAAGACAGGACCTTATTTGGAAATACTGATGTCTAATTAAATATTTATATAGGTAGAAAAATAGAAAACACGTGTTGTTTTAGCGCTATTTTTCTATCTTTTTTTACTTTCTAATGGACAAATTAGAAAGAATGATGACGATTATTAAATAGGTAAAAGCCATAAAAACGTAGAAAAAAATATAAAATTTGAAGAACTTTAAAAAAACTTAATATTTGTGAACGTTAAAAAAATATAGAAAAAAGCTGTTAAATATATACAAAGTAAATAAAATGTTACTAAAAAACAAATATTAAATAAAAGAAATGAAAAAACATGTGTTATTAAATTGAAATTACACTAGAATTACAATACAATAATATAAGTAATAAAGATTATTATTTAAGTTCTATTAAAAAGTAAGGGAGGACGGTCATGAAAAAAAATTTTCGTTTAATTTTTATCAGTATGATTATTTTAATGCTTTTTCCGATTGATTGGTCCTATGCTATAGAAATAGAACAATTAGACGAAGAAATGCAAACGACAACTGAAACGTCTGAAGAGGGTGTTTTGGATTCGACAGAAGCATCAACTACTGATTCATCCGTAACGCAAGAAACGTCTGAAGAAGAAATAGAGGAAGATGAAAAAATAACAGATAGTAATGATATAAAATATTCTTCTGATGATAATGGAGATGAAATAAATAATAAAAACATATTGAGAGCGACACCGACACAAGCAGATGATGGTTTTTGGTTAGTTGACTCAGCAGCTACTTTGACGGAATACTTAAAAGATAGCCAAAAGTTAAATTTGCGTTTAACAAATGATATTGATCTTGGAAAAGGAGCCTATCAGCTCAGAACCAATATGATCATCGATGGTGCGAACCACATTATTACATACGATAAAGAAGGCTATTCTGATAGAGGGTTGTATATCAATCAGAAAGATGCAGTAGTAGAGATTCGAAATACACAATTTGGAAATAGTGATGGCACTGGAGCTGTTGGATACTATGGTTTCTTATCAGGCGGTTCCGCAATAAATATGACCTTTATTTTTGACGGTGTCGATTATTATTCAAATAATGGACAAATGATACATAACGTAAACGGCTCGGTGATTATGAGAGGTCAAAATACAATTGATCAAAGAGGAACAGGTGGCTATTCTCAAGAGTGGGCAGAAGTCAATTCCGTAGAAATTCAAAATGGTTATACATCTATTAAACATTCTTCTAATCAAACCCTAGCTTTTATCTGGTCAACGAGTACTTATCTAGCCAATCCTTATGCAGGAAAATCTCAAATTGCGGTAAGGGAAAATGCAAGACTTGATATACAGACAAATAGCAATATGACCTATGGAACATTAGCACCAAGTTACATTGTTGAGAAAAATGCTGTATTCAATTTGGATAAAGTCACGCTTGCAACTGGTGGCTCAAGAAATCAATTTTTCGCATCAGCTCAAACACAACCAGTCACATTTGATTTTCAAGAACAGTCTCAAGTTGATTTTAAGCTACCAGAACCAATTAATCTTTATACGGCAAAAGGTGGTATGACGATTGGAGCTGCTGCAGATGTTTCAGTCGATGTTGCTAGTGGAACGATTTTCTCGACTGCGTCATCTAGTCAATTTGTAATCAATATGAACAAATCAAAAAGAGTTTCATTTGCAGGAACAAGTCCAGGAACACTAGGGCTAAATGGTGTCTCTAACGGCGTTAATCTATCTTTTGCAAGTAATTATTTACAAAAGATAGAGACGTTTTCAAATAAAACAAGTAGTACACCTACGCAAGAAATAATGAAAGAAGCATCAGATCTAACTGTTCAAGGGGCGAACTTTGCGAATGCATCAAGCTCAAGTGATCCGTTTACTGCTCCTGAATTACTTGCGTTAAAAAATTCACAGAAAATGGTCTTTAGTGAGTTTATCGATGTTCCAGATCAATTAGGATTATTTACACATGATCCAGAAGACACATCTGTTTCGTTATCGGGAAATTCAGTGAATAATGGGAGCCCGGCGACAGAGGTGAAGTTCTTTATATTTTCTGATGAAGAAGATGCAAATGATCTAAGAAATGCAAGACAGATTGTTACATTGGACTCGTTTGATGGTCAAATAAATACAGCACTTAAGTCCTACTACAGTGTCATTGTTGATGGCTTAAATCCTAATACACTTTATTGGGCTCAAATGGTCGTTACCAATCAAGCAGGAGAAAGTGAATTTTCTGAGGCTGAATTATTTGCTACCAAACCTCAATTAAGTAACATAACAGCTAATGTCACTACTACTACAGCAATCATCAGCGGTGAACTAGCAAGTGATACAGGAAAATGGACAGATTATTCAAATGGAGAAGCTGCCGCAATACCTGATCAACAAGCTTATTTTGGCAGTAAGTATAATCAAGTTACAGTAGAATACAGTAAAAATAAGACCTTTCCAGCAAATGAGACTGATGCTCAAGTTGCAGATCTTTCAGGAGACAAGAATCAAAATTTTAGTACAAAACTAAAAGGACTTGATGGGGAAGCGACTTATTACGTTCGGGTGAAAGTTGCAGGAGTTTATGGAGAAGAAGTTATTTTGGCCATGTCACCTTTGACAGAATTTCAAACAGTGACTGAGATCATCAATGTGCAAGTTCCTATTGAGATGGCCTTTCAAACGAAGAACCAAGACATTGGAACGGCCAAAGAAGGACAGCTAACCTCAGCTGATTATCCAATTATTAATAATGGGAATGTAGCAACAAAAATATCGTTAACAAATCTAACGAAAGAAAATGCAGATGCTAATCAATTACTACTGCTGAATCATCTTTCAGGGAATCAAGGACAAGATGCATTAGCCTTGCAGCTACTTGTTGATCATGATCAGTCGAATCCTTTATTTCTGACGAATGGACTATCAAGTGTTCCATTGTCTCTAGGGATTTTAAATACGAATGAGCAAAAGAATCTTACGCTAGCAGGAAAATATTTCAATCCAACTGGATCAGTACTATTTCCTACTTATAAAATGACGTTCAAAGTTGAAAAGAATGAAGAATGAGAGGGAATCTATGAACAAATCAACGCAAACAAATGAAGAAAAAAAGAAAAAGAAACGACTATTACTTCTACTATTGCTGCTCTTATTTGCAATAGCGGCAGGTGGTATATACTATTATTATTCGACTAAAACCGAACCTGTTCAGGTTGTTTCTGGGGACTATCTGCCCGAGACAAAAGACGCTAAAAAAATGAGTGACAAAGAGCTCAAAGCAGCTGAACAAAAAGCAGTTGATGCAAGCAAATTTAATATGGTTATCAAATCGGAAGCCGTATTTGAGACTAGTGATAGTGAAGGGAGTCTTTATATTCAAAATCCAGTCGAAAATGGCTATCCTATCAATGTAGTGATTCGTTTAGACAGCAACAATGAACAAGTTTATTCCTCTGGTGCAATTCAGCCAGGTTATGAAATAAATGGAGCAAAGCTAGAGCAACAACTTCCTAAAGGAAAGCATCCTGCAACTGCCACATTTGATATTTACGATGCGAAAACAAATAAAAAACGTGGGCAAGTTCAGGCAGGAATTACGATTCAGATCAACAACTAACATAGTTATTTGACAGATTTTCTGTTAAAAATAAATCATCTTACACATAAGAAGGAGAAACGATATGAAAAAAACAAATATTTTACTTACTACAATGATGTTAGGCCTAAGTGTATCAGGACTAACACAATTTGCTTCAGCTCAAACAGTCGATGGAGAAAATTCTGCAGATGTGATCATCAACGGAACAATCGGTAAATTAGATAATACAGATCCAGATGCAACAATTCCAGAAGGGTCTGATGAGTGGATCAATGTTACTGTGGATACTGCAACGGCATTCCATACAACAACAGCAAGTGCCCATAAAAATATTGAATCAGCTGATTACAGTATTGTGAACAATTCAGGTCGTGGTGTAGCTGTGACTTTGAATAAAATGGACGGTACACCAACATATGTTGATACCTTGACAATCAATGCCAAAGGAAATGGTCTCGCTACCACACCAGCAGCGACTAAATTAGTCAATGGCAATGCGTTAGTTGATTTAACAAGTACATCTACTTGGATGACATTGGCAAATAAAGATGGTCGTTTAAATATTGATACAGATGCTGCTTCAGCGTATGCTAATGCTGCAACGTTTTATTATACAGGTACGACGGTTGCCAACTTACCAGCCGATGCCAATGAAAAAGCTACAGCAGAAAACTATACGCTAACATTAAAATTCACATCGATTCAAAAAGATGGTACAACAATTGGTGTAACGCCATAATTTCACAAAAGGCTGTGATAAGCAATGAAACAATTTAATTGTCACATCATCACATTTATTCTTTTACTCGGCTGTATTGGCTTTTATCAAAAAGCTGCATACGCGGACACTGCTGAGGTAGAGATTAATGGACAAATCGGCGGCAAGACAGTAAATGAACAGGCACCAAAAGAACCAACCGGAAAACCGAATACCAACTTAGCAAAACCTAAGCAATCCCACATAACATTAAGAAAATTTCCAAATAATGGTAGTATTATTGACACACTTACCCCAATAGGGATATTGTTGCTGTTGATTTATATACTGCTCCTCAGATGGAAAGCACATAGAAATAAATATTCGTGAAAAACGGAAACAAGACGATCAACGTTTTGTTTCTATTTTCTTTATAAAAGAGAGTGATGAAGAATGAAGGAAACGAAGTATTCGATCATTCTGGAAAACAGACATTTTGGTGGTATAAAAAAATTGCAGCAAATATCTTATATTTTTAATCGAACTCATAGAAATGTCAAGTCAAGGGTTGTTGTATGAACAAACAGTGGTATACTGCTAATGAGACGAATTCGGTGATAAGTTAATCGAATGATATGAAAACCTGCAGGAGGCATAACAACTAGATGAAAAGAGTATCGATCAAGGAATTAAAGGAACTAATCGAGTTAACGGTCAAGGAGCCAGTTTCGATCATCGATGTTCGCGAAGTAGAGGAATTTGCTAAAGGGCACATTCTTACAGCGAAGAACTATCCATTATCTACTTTACCAGAAGCAATGTCAGAAATTGATCGAGAGCAGCCGCATTATGTTATTTGTCAACATGGTATTCGCTCAGAGCATGCCTGTTCTTTTCTCGAAAATTATGGTTATAATGTTGTTTCTGTTTCAGAAGGAATGTCAGTTTGGGACGGAGAAGGGCAAGAAAAGAGCTATAGATAAGAAAAGTCGTGATAAGTATGATACTTATTACGGCCTTTTTTTATAGAAAATAAGCTTAAAATGAGAATTTTTGAATAAACTTATTTTTAGTAAGTAAAAACACTTGTAAGTTCACTTACTTTTTGTTAGTATATAAATGTAGACAAGAAAACAACAGTTATTGGAGGAAAATATCATGACAACAAAATTATTGATCGCCTATTACAGCTCAACAGGAACAGGAACACAAATGGTAAAATGGGCAAAAGAAGCAGCAGAAGCAAATGGGGCTGAAGTTCGTTTGAGAAAAGTCCACGAATTGGCACCAGATGTAGCGATTGACTCAAATCCATTATGGCGTAAAAATGTAGACGCTAGTACCGATATCCCAGAAGTGACAAGTGATGATTTACTATGGGCAGATGCTTATATCTTCTCTTCACCATCTCGTTTTGGTGTAATGGCTAGCCAATTAAAACAATTTTTTGATTTACAAGGTGGACTTTGGGCGCAAGGTAAATTAGCAAATAAATTTGTAACAGCTTTCTCTTCTGCACAAAATCCAAATGGTGGACAAGAACAAGTAATTCAAGGAATCTATACTGTTATGCAACATTGGGGCGCAATTATCGTGCCAGCAGGATACGTTAATCCATCAACTTTTGCAGCAGGCGGTAATCCTTATGGAACGAGTGCTTCAATTGATGGCGAAGGAAATATGTTGAAAGCAGATGAAGTGAAAGCAGCGATTCAAGATCAAACAAAACGTTTGGTGGATGTGACAACTAAATTTTTAGGGTAGGAAGCAGCGATTAATAACTATCCTAGTGTTTGATGTTTTTATAAGTATGTGTTTTGATTAGAAAAATGACGTGATGAACACAAGAACAAACACCCCTCAAGGGAGCCGAGCTCTCTTGAGGGGTGTTTGTTTAAAGTAGTCTATTTTGTAACATCTTCGCCAAACCATTTCGTTGAGATTCTAGCTAATTCTCCCGATTCTCGAAGCTTTTCAAAACCGGCATTGATTTTCTCAGCTAATTTTTTGTCAGATTTTCTCAAACCGACAGCAAATGCCTCACTTTCAAAATCACCACTGACAATAGAATAGTCGGCTAAATTATCTTCATGAGAAAGATAATAGTTTGCATAAACCCGATCGATCAATAACCCATCGATTCGTCCAGATTTTAAGTCCATGAAAGCTTCGTTGAAGCCATCGTACAAAATCGCGGTCTGATCTTTAACTAGATTTTTTAGAATAGTCGGCTGCTCTTCAAAGCTATTGATACCAGAAGAGCCATTTTGAGCACCTAAAATTTTGCCTTTCATATCAGAAAAATGATTGATATTGTTCTTCTTTAAAGCGACAACAACTTGTTCATTTTTCATGTATTCATCACTAAAAAGGACTTTTTCTTCTCGTTCAGCACTTTTAGAGTAACCATTCCAAATCAAATCAATCGTTTGATTCTGTAATTCGTTTTCTTTCATTGACCAATCAATCGGCTGAAAATCAACGGTGATATCATATAAATCAAAAACTGCACGGGCTAGATCAATATCAAAGCCGATGATTTCGCCAGATTTGTTTTGAAAACCCATTGGCACAAAAGAATCATCCAATCCGACAATCACTCTTTTTTCATCATTGATGCGCGTCCATTGATCTGTATCTGTTTTTTTTCTACCACAACCAGCTACAGATAAGACAGCAAATAAAATTGTCATGAGAAAGAATAAATAGCTTTTTTTCTTCATATAAATGTCCTTTCTATTGAACAGGTGTGACTGTCAATAAGTTATCAGCAATATTTTCAGCAAAATTCATATCATGAGTTACAACGATTTGGGTCATCCCTTGTGCCTTGAGGGTTAAGATGACTTCTTCAACTTGTTGGCGAAGTTCAGGATCAAGCGCACTCGTTGGTTCGTCATAACCTAACACTTTAGGCTTCATTGCTAGGGCACGTGCGAGAGCCACTCGTTGTTTTTGACCGCCAGATAATTGATAAGGATATAAGCGTTCTTTTCCGCTGAGACCAAATTTTGTCAGTAAATCGATTGCTTCAGATTCACTAGCCTCTTTTGATTGTTTCAAAGAAAGGATCGGTGCTAAAGTTATATTGTCTAAAACTGAAAGATGAGGGAATAATTGGAAATCTTGGAAGACAATACCGACGACTTGATCTGCATTATCCATTTCCACAGGATTAAAAGGCACACCGTCCATCGTCAGTTCACCCGAATCAATTGTCTCCAAACCAGCTAAACAACGTAGTAGAGTTGTTTTTCCACCTCCGGAAGGACCAACGATCGTTAGAATTTCACCATCTTTGATTTCTAAATTTAATTGGTCAATGATTCGACGACCATCGAAACTTTTGGTTAAGTTTTTAATAAGTAGCATGTTATTACCTCCTAATAGTAAATACTGAAAATATTTGTTCAGGCCTGTCAAAAAAATAGAGTAAATGAATTGATCTTTTGTCAGATGCTATTTCTATTTTTTCCTGAAATGATAACCCGAATGGGATTACTTATTTATAATACTGATAATGTTTTTCAAGTTTTTTCGATGCAAGTGTTAAGATTGCAGTTAGTAACAAATAAATAATCCCCACTAAAACTAAAGGCAACAGGCTTACATCACGGCTCATCGCAATTTTTCCAGCGCGTAGTAAGTCTCCTAAACCAAGGACATAAATCAATGAGGTATCTTTTACTAAATTGATTACTTCATTGCCGATGGAAGGCAATACGACTTTGATGACTTGAGGTAAGATAATTCTTGTGACTGTTTGAAAGCTAGTTAAACGCAGTACCTTAGCAGCCTCATATTGTCCTTCAGGAATCGATTGAATCCCACCACGAAAAATTTCTGCAAAATAAGCTGCATAATTTAAAATAAAAGCGAACAACGCAGCATCATATCGTTCAAAGACAATCCCAATCAATGGGAGACCATAAAAAACAAAGATAAGTTGCAATAATAATGGTGTTCCCCGCATTAGCCAAATGTAAATATTGATTAGAAAATTCAAGGGTTTAAAATTTGTCTGTAAGCCAAACGCAACTAAGATCCCAAGTGGAATCGACCCCAGTAGTGTAAAAATAAATACTTTTAATGTCATAAGTGCACCGTCTAATAAAGCCGGCATGATTTCTAAAATGTAGTTCATAATTTTTCCTCCCGTTTTTTAATTTTTTTTTTAAGAGTAAACAAAAAGCCCTCCTGGCAAAATCAGCCAAGAGGACGAAATAATCGTGGTTCCACCTCAATTTGTTACTACCTCACAGTACTAACCTCATAAAATCTTTAGTTTAACTAAAGATTTTTTCTGATAACGGAGAAGACCGCAAATTCCTACTTGATTCAGAAGTTGACTAAAACAGATGTGTTCATCAAAGGTTTCCAGCTTTTTCTCTCAGCAAAATAAAAAAGTCTCTGTCAGGAAATGATCAGTGATTAC
This sequence comes from Enterococcus sp. AZ101, assembly GCF_050499005.1. Taxonomy (NCBI): domain Bacteria; kingdom Bacillati; phylum Bacillota; class Bacilli; order Lactobacillales; family Enterococcaceae; genus Enterococcus; species Enterococcus sp. AZ101. Next base: position 53,710 of record NZ_JBMHEZ010000002.1, read on the forward strand.
TTGTTCTGTTTGTGTGTGTTGGTTTTGTTAGAATGGTTGATGGATATTTTTTTACAATTTATTTATGTCAGATGTAAGCTGTTTGGAGATTTACTAGTAAGGAAACTGCTCCCTTGTTGGTCACCAAGTACTATTCATCATTTACTCTGACAAAGCCAGACGCAGTCCTCTAATTCTTAGAGCTTTAGCTCTTAGAACTTGATGAGATCGAAACGAAGTGACGTGATGAATTGTAAAAAAAAATCCTTTGGCAATAAAGCCAAAGGACGCAAAATTCGTGGTTCCACCTTTTTTTATTATCGCCTCACAACGATAACCTCATGAAGTCATAGACTTCCAATGCTGTAACGGGCATTCCCGAACTTTCCTACTTAGTTGTTCAAAAAGTTAACTCCCAGATGTGTTTCGCTTTATCTTTTTGTCTTTTTCCACCAAGCAAAGACTCTCTTCAATAAAAAATAAAGGTACTCTTCTGTTCTTTGTTTTTTATTACTTTACCATCAGTTTTTCCACTTGTCAACAACTCTTTGTTTAGAAAATTCAGAAAATAGCTTAATTTAAGCATAAAAGTAACCGATTAAGGAAAATTGAGGTAAAATAGAAATAGTTATTTCCTATTAAAAAGTAAGTAAATTGTGATAGCCAAAAACTATCGCACCTTTTCTATTTGTACTATCCTTTCATATATATATCTGATAAACTATGTACAATTATTATCGGAAAGTAAAAAGGAGTGGTGTCGATTGAGGCGGCCAATTATTGGAATTGCAGCGAATGAAATTGAAGATGCAGGAGCGCGGTTGTATCATTTACCAATTAGTTACACTCCTTGTGGTTATATTAAAGCAGTTCAAAATGCTGGAGGTTTACCGCTGGTTCTGCCAGTGGGTTCTCCTGACTTAGCTAAGGATTATATCAAACAGATCGATAAGTTGATTTTGGCTGGGGGACAAAATGTTTCACCAGGATTATATGGCGAACCAATCCAAGTTGAAGAAGCGTCATTATCTGAAGACAGAGATCGCTTTGAGTTAGCTTTGATTAAAGAAGCTATTGCACAAAAGAAACCGATTTTTGCCGTTTGTCGTGGTCTCCAACTGGTTAATGTAGCGCTTGGCGGTAGTTTATATCAGAATATCAGTCATTTTAGTGATATGAACATTGCTCATATGCAAGTACCGGTATCTAGAGAAATTCCAACACATCAGATTCACACAGAAGACAAGAGTATTTTACGTGAAATTTATGGAAAAAAAACGGCTGTTAACTCATTCCATTTTCAAGCGGTAAAAGAATTAGCAGAAAAACTAAAGGTTACAGCGTTTAGTGAAGATGGGATCATTGAAGGTGTGGAAAGTAACGATCCAAGTATAGTCTTTTTAGGTGTACAGTGGCATCCTGATTTTGCTTATGATCATTTAGAAAAAGAAATGGCTGTTTTTCACTATGTGGTTAAAAAATTATAAAGTATCTAGTTTTTAAAAAGAGGAGGATTTTGATAATGAAGAAAAAGTTTGGTGTTTTTGTATTAGCAGCGAGTTTATTGTTGACTGCTTGCGGTGGAGGTAAAGGGACAAGTTCATCTGGCGAAAAACCGGATGGTGGTAAAACAACTCAGACACAAGTAATCAAAGTGGCCTCTGGTGGAGAATTATCAACATTAGATAGTGCGCATTATACGGATGTCTACAGTTCTGATATGATAGGTCAAGTTTTAGAAGGACTTTATCGGATGGATAAAAATCATGATCCAGAACTGGCAGTGGCCGCTAGCGAGCCAACTGTTAGTGATGATGGACTTGTTTATACGTTTAAATTAAAAGAAACAAAATGGAGCAACGGTGATCCAGTTGTAGCAGGGGATTTTGTGGCGTCCTTTAAAAATGTTGTAGATCCAAGCTTTGGTTCAAGCAGCAGTAACCAAATGGATATTTTCAAAAATGGTCGAAAAATTCGTGAGGGACAAGCCCAATTAGATGAACTTGGGGTCAAAGCACTGGATGATCAAACCTTAGAAATGACACTTGAATACCCAATTCCCTATTTAGCACAAGTATTGGTGGGCACACCATTTATGCCTAAAAATGAAAAATTTGTCAAAGAAAAAGGCGAAGCTTATGGCACGTCAGCAGACAACTTTGTTGGAAATGGCCCATTTGTGATTTCAGGTTGGGACGGTAATACAGAAAACTGGAAATTAGAGAAAAATAAGGATTACTGGGATCAGGAAAATGTTAAATTAGAGACGATCGATGTTCAAGTGGTGAAAGAAATTGGGACAGGGACGAATCTTTTTGATGCAGGAGATTTGGATTATACTGTATTAGCGGATACCTATGCCCTACAATACAAAGACTCACCACAAGCTAATTTTGTGCCTAAAGCAATGGTTGGTTATTTAAGTCCAAATCATAAACGAGAAGTAACAGGCAATATAAATGTTCGCAAAGCGATTCTGCAAGCAATCGATAAAGAGACTTTCGCTAAAGATATTCTAGGAGATGGTTCGACGGCAATCAATGGTTTTGTACCAAAGGATTTTGCAAAAAATCCTGAAACCGGCGAAGATTTTCGTAAAGAAAATGGTGATTTTCTTCCGTTTGATTTAAAATCTGCTCAAAAAAGCTGGGAAACCGCTAAGAAAGAATTAGGGAAAGAAGAAATCGAATTAGAATTACTTTCAGCTGATTCCGCGCTTGCAAAGAAGACAATTGAGTATGTCCAAGGGCAATTACAACAAAATCTACCTGGATTAAAAATTACATTGAAATCAGTTCCATTACAAAATCGTTTGGACTTACAAACAGCTAGTAATTTTGATCTAGTTTTCGGTACATGGACACCAGATTATGCGGATCCGATCAACTTCTTAGAATTCTATGATTCTAAGAGCGGTTTGAATACATCGGGTTACGACAATCCCGAATATGATAAAGGATTGAATGATGCCAGAATTACTTTAGCCAACGATCCAGAAAAACGTTGGGATAAGTTGAAAGAATTAGAAGAAACATTGATTGAAAAAGACGCCGCTGTATTGCCTCTATATCAAGGTGCGATTGGTTACCTTAAAGCGGATCGATTAAAAGAACTACAAGTCTTTCCATTTGGACGAACAGTTTCATATCGTTTGGCCTATGTAGAATAACTTAAAAGAATACGAATCAGTTGAATGCCAATTTTCTCATCTTGGTATTCAACTTTTTTTATTGTGAAAATATTTGCGAGAAATACTGATATAGCAATCTTTAGTCAGGAAAAACAGTTTCAATCAAATGAGAATAGTGATAAGAAGTATGCGTATCTTTTGTAATTGTTGAATAATGCGTTTAACATAAAATATAGAAATAAGAAAAATTATTTGAAAAAGAAAAAACAATGTTGGAGGGGAAATTCTATGCGAGTGCTTAAAGGTCTTATTTCTTTATTACTAATAGCAGGTATTTTTGGTATCGTGGGTTTGTATTCCCAAGTGGAAAACTTAGGCGTTGTGAGTACCTTTTTTGAGAACTTGCTATTTGAAGGAGAGTGGCTCTTTTATTTTTACCAAGTTGTTCTTTTTACCCTCTTAGCGGTATTAGCCTTAGCGTTTTTAATGGTGATTTTTAAACCAATCACTAAAAAAGAAGTGCACATAAAAAAAGATATGGGGCAAATCAATTTACCACTGCATACGTTGGAGTCTATTGCTAAGTCTGCATTAAATGGGATCGTAAATGCCGATAACGCACAAGTGAAAGTTAGGCTAACGAAAAAGCAACTGGCGAATGTAGAAGTAATAGTCGCAGATGAGAATCAAAAAGAATTGCTAAGCAAAGGCAAAAAAATCCAAGAACAAATTCCACAAGCTTTACAACAGATGGCAAGAATCGAAACGAATAAGACGAAGGTAATTTTCAAAAAGAAAAAAACAGGAGCTTCGTTGTTGCCGATTAGTAAAAAAGAATCCCGTGTGGTTTGAAGGAGGCGGAACAGTGAAAAAACTAAAAAAACTCGAACCTTACCGCAATCAAATTCTATACACGAGTCTAGCTGTTCTAATCGCTATTCTTTTGATGACAATTGGCTTTTGGAAAACAATTTTATTGGTTCTTTTAATCGGGATCGGTTATCTTATTGGGAAAATGCAAGATGAAAAACGCTCTATCTCTTCAATTTTAGCTTCTATACAAGCTTTTTTTGAAAGATAAAATAAATTGAATCAAAATCAGAAAGGTTGAGAGAAAATGGATAACAAAACAAATGTAAACACAACTGAAGGAAAAAACACAAATGGCGTCAAAACAAAATTAACATTTGACGATCAAGTCGTGAAAAAAATTGCTGGTATCGCCGTATCAGAAATTCCTGGAATTTTAGGGTTGAGTGGAAATGCAATCACCAACTTGACTGATAAATTTACGAACGGAAATAATCCAACCAAAGGAATCAGTGCCGAAGTAGGAACGAAACAAGTGGCGATTGATTTAGATGTCATTGGAGAATATGGAAAAAATATTGCGCAAGTCTTTGATGCCGCAACGAAAAAAGTTTCTGAAGAAGTAAAAAATATGACAGGCTTAGATGTTATTGAATTTAACATGAATGTCGACGATGTTATGTCAAAAGAACAATACGAAGAAAAATTTGAAAATAAGAAAAAAGATGATAGTGACAACGATAAAAAATCAGATGATAATACCCGGGTATTGCAATAGGGTATGACTGATTTCGATTAGAGGAGGAGAAGCATTATGCTAAGTTTTATTTGGTCATTGATTGTCGGCGGGGTGCTAGGTGCCATCGCTGGAGCAATTTTAGGTAGAGATGTTCCAGGTGGTGTGATTGGGAATATCATTGTTGGATTTATTGGTAGCTGGGTCGGTACTATGTTATTAGGAAACTTTGGTCCAATTATCGGTGGATTTCCCATCATCTCAGCGTTGATTGGGGCAGTGATTTGTATCGCAATTTATTCTTTCATTGCCAAACGCATGGCTTAAGTGCAAAATAATAAAACCAGTTCCGATTAGCGATCATAGGCTATCGAAACTGGTTTTTCTAATTATTTATTCATACATTTCCGCGGGTAGTAAAATTGTTTCTTTATTGCCATCATCAAAAGCAAAGACTTGAGATGGATAAGCATCAGAATAAGGGAATGGTAAATCAATGGCCATTTGGACATCACTGATTTCTTGTGAAAAATGAACAGTTACTTTCCCACCATTGTCGATTAAATCAAAATACAACATATTCGTCAGCGGAATCACACCTTTTAAATCCAAATCAATAATCAGCCAGATACTGTCGATCAAGGCTGCAGGCAAGCTCTCAACTACACCTAAAGAAGCATAACGATTACGTGCGCTATCAAAACTTTCAACCATCAATTTGACCTCCTTTGTTTACCTACTAATAGTATACCTTATTTGTATAAAACTCGCTTCTGTTGTGTTTGAGAATAACTGCAAGTAAATAAGCTCAATAAAAGAGCAAAAAAGAGATAAAGTCAAAGACTTTATCTCTTTTAAGTTCTATTCAATCAATGCTTTATTCTGGTTTTTCACCAATCACAGTAGGCTCAGCTGCTTCGCCAGTAGATTCTTCTTCAGCTGCTTTAGCTTCTACAACGGCTGCAATTTGTTCTTCACCATCAGTAATAATATCGTAATCTTTATTTTTGGGTAGATCAGCCACAGTGATGGCATCGCCAATAGCAAGTTTAGTAATGTCAACTTCTACACGCTCTGGTAATTTATCTGGTGTAGCGGAAACAAGCACATTATATAAGTTTTGGTTTAATTCTCCACCAACTTTGACTCCAGCAGATTCACCAACAAGAACGATTTCAGCTTCAACTTCAGTTGTTTCTTTCATGTTTACAGCAAGAAACTCGACGTGCTTCATTTGGCTGGTGAATGTATCTAATTGTGCTTTAAACATCAATGTATTGATTTTTTTTCCACCAATAGTCATTGTGATTACAGCGTTGGCGCCATTATCTCGTAAAATTTTTGTTAATTCTTTTTGATCAACTGAAATAGGCGTACTTTCAATTTCAAATCCATAAACAACGGCGGGAACTTGACCAGTGTGACGTAGTTGATTTCTTAGGGAACGTGGACGGACAGCTCTTTCTTTAACTTCTAATGATACTGACATAACCAAAATCCTCCTTAAATTTAAAGCGTAATGGGGCTCATTGAGTTCTAAAGAACTAGCCCAATAGCTTGATAAATCAAAATGAATTTATATTTGGTTATCTGCAAAAAGCAAAATAATGTAAAAAAGGAGTTTTACTGACGCTTCGTGTAAATGGATAAAAGTTGGAACTTAGCTAAAGCTCTTCGGTTCATTTATGAAACGAACAAGCAACTTCTATCAAGAGGACAGCAAAGACAAAAAAATCCCGAATAATTGTGCACAATTATCCAGGGGAAAATTCCATATGATATCTTATTCTCTCCCAGGTCATTACGCTGTTTTTGAGAAACCTTATTCACTTTCTACATCAACCATAACGCGAATTCAAATTTAAGTCAAGGGAAGAGAGCGAATAGCGGGTGTCTTTTAATTTTTACTTAAAGATTGTTTTGTTACTTGTAAAATAAAATTAGTCGTGTTTTCTTTCCATTCGTTGCACTTTATACTAAACTATTAAGTGAAATGAGGAAAGTACATGCGTTTAGATAAATTAATGGAACAGGAAAATTTTGGTTCTCGAAGGAAAGTCAAAGCCCTGATTCGTAGTAAGCAAGTGAGAGTTGACGGACATATCATTATGGATGAAAGTTTAAATGTAGATGCAGCTTTGCATGAAATTTTTGTTGGGGAGCGGCAAATACTGCAAAAAACACATGTCTATTATATGCTGAATAAGCCTCAAGGTGTTGTGACCGCCGTCAGGGATGTCAAACACCAAACGGTTATCGATTTAATCGAGAAAAAAGATCAAAGAGCAGGATTATATCCTATTGGCAGACTAGACAGAGATACAGAAGGACTATTACTGCTCACAGATAATGGTCAACTGGGTTACCAGCTTTTGCAACCACAAAAAAAAGTACTAAAACGCTACGAAGTGATCGTTAATGAACGACTGACGAAGGAAGATTGCTTAGCATTTGCACAAGGAATTGTGTTTTCGGATGGCAAAAAGTGCCTAGCAGCTAAACTTCAGATTTTGTCCGCTGAAGAACATCAAAGTCAGGCTTATCTTGATATTACAGAAGGAAAATTCCATCAAGTGAAAAAAATGTTTTTAGCTGTGGGCAAAAAGGTGATTTACTTGAAACGGTTATCAATGGGACCAGTCGTATTGGATCCAATGCTTAGCTCAGGTGAGTATCGTTCTTTAAATCCAGAAGAATTACAGGCATTGTTGCCTTATTTCACTATACATAAAAAAGAAACGAGTGTGAAGCATGAAATTTAAAACACTACTATTTGATGTTGATGATACATTATTGGATTTTCAATTAACGGAGAGAAAGGCGTTACAAGTGCTATTTCAAGAAGAAGAATTGACGTTGACAGATGAGATAGAAGCGATTTACAAGAAAATTAATAGCCGATTATGGCGAGAGTTTGAGCAAGGAAAAACAGACAAAGCCACTGTGACAGATACCCGTTTTAGTTTATTGTTTCAACAATTGAACAAAAAAGTCGATGGCAAAAAGATGGGAGAGCAATATCGCTACCATTTAAGCCAAGGACATGACTTGTTAGGGAATAGCAAAGCTGTCATCGAAAAACTTAATTTCGATTACGAGTTGTATATTGTCACAAATGGGGTGGCAAAAACCCAGTATCAACGCTTAAATGATTCTCAAATGACGAAATTTTTTAATGATATCTTTGTTTCAGAAGAAGTTGGTTATCAAAAACCGATGAAAGAATATTTTGATTATGTGTTCGAACGAATTCCTAATTTTGAAAGGGAAAAAACAATGATCATTGGGGATTCGTTAGCCTCGGACATTCAAGGCGGGCAGTTAGCTGGAATTCAAACGCTTTGGCTTAATCCAACAAAACAAGCAGCATTAGCAACAATTCAACCTAATTATGAAATCAGCCGGTTAGATGATATTTTTGATATATTAGATTAAAAAAGAGGTAGAGGCAAAATTGTGTAGCACTGAGAAATAAGAAGGAGTTACTTTCCACTCCATACTAAGATTAGAGGGTAAACTTATCGACAGATGAGTTTACCCTCTAATCTTAGTATGTTTTATACGTCTTGGCTTAAACGAACCATATCTTTCAAAATTAGCTTGTTTTCAACAATTTCCTCTTTGTAGTGACGAACAAAAAAATCGCGATCAATACCACTCATACGAAATCCACATTTTTGATAGAGATACAATTGGCCTAAGCTAGTGCTGCCAGTTCCGATTTCTACTGTTTTATAGTGATTTTGTTTGGCATGATCTAGTGCAAAATGTATCATTGTTTCACCAATTCCTTGCCCCTGGTAGTGATCAGAGACGGCGATATTAATGATTTCCAGAGTTTCTGGGCGTGTCGGCAATAAGACTAAGATACCTACAATCTGCTCATTTAAAATAACCTCAAAACATACTCCGCGTTTTACATACTCCGTGACTAAACGATGATCTGGATCAGCTGATTGCAATAAGTCATAGTGAAGTGACTGGATTTCTTGAATTTTTCTAATCATCATCTGGATTTGTCCTCTCTAGGTGAAGTGAATGAATGAAAGAATAGTTTATCAAAAATGACAGTTTAGAGCAATAAAGGAAAGAGGTCTTTTCAGAGTGTGTTGACAGAATCTGAAAATATATGATTAAATAAATAGGTTCAAAATTAAGGAGGAAATTAACAGTGAGAGAAAATTTAAAGGGTGCAAAACAAGAAATGAAAGATAAGGTTAGGCCGTATCAAACTTATGGGTATTATTTTTCAATACCAATCATTATTATTGCTGTGTTTATATTGCCTTTTTTAGGTATAAATGTAAGATCCATAGGGACGATTATTTTTGTTTTTATAATTTTTGCACATATTGGCGCAAGTAAGTTAGAATTGGTCTCTAAAAGAAAGTATGTTGCCCCGATATTAATGTATGTTGCAGATCTAATTGGTCTTATAATGGGAATTCTAATGATTTCTGAAATTTCAAATGGGGGAACCGGTGATGTAGCGTTGGGCTTAATGGGGTTGATTGTTTTTCCGCTTGAGATTATAGCTATTATTTTCTTTTTCATTACGGCAAATGATATAAAAAAAGCCTACCCAACGATGAAACAAGCGTCAAAAGAGGCTCGTGAAGAGTATTTAGCTCTTAAAAAAAATAGTCAATAGATCAGAATGTGGTTGAGACTGCTTTGAAATGAATTAAAGCAATCAATCGTGAGAGTCTGCAATCTCTACAGAGAATTAGGCTATAGAGTTGCCTAAAACCATAACGAAACTCATAATTTTAAAAAAATAGAAAAAATTGTAGCTTTCTTTCGAGTTTCTATTATAATAGAAAAAGGTTATTAAGACTTTTAGACTTATAAGAGAGAGGTTACCTTGAATGAAAAATACTCAACCAATCGTGATTGGTGTTACTGGCGGTTCCGGCAGTGGAAAAACCAGTGTTAGTCGGGCGATTTTCAATCACTTTCCAAATCATTCGATCATGATGCTGGAACAAGATTCTTATTATAAAGATCAAAGCAACCTGAGTTTTGAAGAGCGCTTGAAGACAAATTATGATCATCCGTTCGCTTTTGATACGGACTTGTTGATTGCTCATTTACAACAACTGATAAACTATCAGACAATCGAAAAACCAGTGTATGATTATGTGGCTCATACGAGAAGCTCGGATGTTTTGATTCAAGAGCCAAAAGAAGTTATCATTTTAGAAGGTATCTTGATTTTGGAAGATAGCCGCCTAAGAGAGCTGATGGATATCAAGCTTTATGTGGATACAGATGATGATATCCGTATCATTCGTAGAATCAAGCGAGATATGGAAGAACGTGGCAGAACGCTAGATTCTGTTATTGAACAATATTTAACGGTGGTTAAACCCATGTATCATCAATTTATTGAGCCAACGAAACGCTATGCCGATGTGATTGTTCCAGAAGGTGGCGAAAATCATGTGGCGATTGATTTGATCACTACTAAAGTAGCGAGTATTTTACGTGAACTTTAAAAATAGTCAAGAATAAAAAGAACAACAGCCCTATTTGTGAGTAGCAATGTGGGCTGTTTTTTTGTATTAAAAAAATGAAACATGGACAAATCAAGCATAGTTATAGTATCTTAGTGAGATAACTATTGTTCACAATGACAGTGATTTTGAGAGGAACGATCAGATGAGAATTTTAATTATTGAAGATAATCGTGAATTGGCAATGTCTGTACAAAAAGGATTGGAACGAGAAAATTTTTCAGTTGATCTCGCTTTTTCCGGTCTAGTTGGTGAAGAAAAAGCCTATGTGAATGCGTATGATGCTATTTTATTAGATTTGAATTTACCGGATAGAGATGGTTTATCGATCTTAAATTTTTTAAGAGAATCAACCATTGACACGCCGATCATTATTACTACCGCTAGAGATGAAATCGAAGAGCGTGCGAAAGGACTTGATTTTGGTGCGGATGATTATTTAGTCAAACCATTTGAATTGCTAGAATTAGTGGCCCGTATTCGCGCGGTTATTCGACGTTTTCATGGACGGACAACGCCTTTTATCAAGATCGATCAATTGATGATCGATCCAGTAAAACGGTTTGTCAGCTATGGCGATACGGAAGTGTTTTTAAAACCAAAAGAATTTGATATTTTGTTATGTATTGCTCAGCAGCATCCAGCAGTTGTTTCAACGGAAAAAATAGCTGAACATGTTTATGATGAAAATTTCGATCCATTTTCTTCTGTTTTGCGGGTCCATTTGGCTCGATTAAAGAAACAGCTTGCTCAAGCTTCCGGAAAAGAATTACTTAAAACGATTCGAGCGAAAGGATATCAATTATGCGAATAAATTTTAAAATCAGTTTAACCGTTTTAACCTTTGCTTTTTTTGTCATCTTAATCATCGGTGGCGGTTTTTTTGCTGTAAAAAGTAATTGGCGTGCACAAAATATCGGTCAGTCGATTGGTTCAGCTATTTATGTCGTGAATGATGCTAGTGAACCAATCTCACCAGCGACTGCAACAGTTGAACTAAAAGCCTCGGAGTTAGTCAGTACCGAAGCGTTAGATGACATTTATTTGAATAGTCTATTAAAATATTTGCCAATGATCATTTTAGTTGTATGCTCAGCTTTGTTAGTGTTAACCATGAGCTTATGGTATGTTTTGAGACGAATCTATACCAAACAAATGGTGTCGATCATTCATGATTTACAGTTTTTAGAAAAATTTTCTGAAGAAAAAGTTGAAGATAAAGCGGTTGCTACAGCCTTTAAACAACTTAGAGATAAATTTGATGGAAACCTGGATGATTATAAACGGCTCAGTAGCTACCTTACTCATGAACAGAAGAATGCAATCGCCATTTTAAGAGCTAATTTGGAATTAGAACAAAATGAAAGTGGGAATCTCCAGATTTTAGATCGTTTGACAGACAGTATTGATGATATCTTAACCTTGTCCAACAGCACTGAAGAGGCGATGAGTGAACAGGTCGATGTTTCATTAATTTGTGCGGAAGTTTGCGATACCTATCGAAAAAGCTATCCCAATCTCACGTTTTCTTTTAATGAAATTGAATCGACCTTGATCTTAGGCAAAAACCGTTGGATTTATCGGGCAGTATCGAATTTAGTAGACAATGCCATCAAATATGGTGAGAACAAACCTATTGAAGTTTCTGTCAATAACCGAAAAGGCAGCATTATAGTTGAAATAAAAGACCATGGCAAAGGGATCGAACCACAAGTGCATACGAATATTTTTAATCATAATTATCGAATCAATGGACTAAAACAAGATGGTTACGGGATTGGTTTATCAGTGGTTTCTCATGTTTGTGATTTATGTCAAGGCTTTGTCTATGTCGAAAGTAAAGAGAATCAAGGATCCACATTTTATTTATCATTTCCGCAAATTGCTGAAAGTTAACATTCAGTTAACAATTGATTTGGTATTGTAGTACCAAGAAAGGAGGAGAGCTAGATCATGTTCGTCTTTAAACATGCTTGCTTAAATCTTAGAAGACACATCTGGAGTCATATACTAGTCGGTATCATTTTATTTCTTTTGATTTTGGTCACCATGATCACAAACACTATGTACACTTCGGCTAAATTATTCACTAAAAATTATAGTAAACAGTTTATGACCTTAGTGACGATTCTAGAACCAGATTTAAGTAATTCAACGCATGAAAAAAAACTAACAAAAGAACAATATCTCAAATTTGGAGCATCTGACTATGTAAAAGGAATAAAAATGGTCGGCAGTCTGCCCGTTTCATTTCCAAAATTAAACACAAGCGCCCTGCCTATACCTGCTCAATTTCAAAAATTAGAAGATGACGAGAGTACGCTCTACTCTTATCAAACAGCTACTACATGGTTTGGTGTTGATCCAAAAGATCTGATGAGTGAGCTTGCTGAAAGTAATATGGAAATTCGTTCTGGAAGTCCCAATCTAAAAATGGATGAGTGTTTGATCAGTAATGAGTTTGCGCAGTTAAATAAGCTTAAAATTGGTGATTCAATTCAGGTCATAGTCCCTGTCAATGAAAAGAATGAGGGGAAAAAGCTAATTGTTGCGGGAATCTATCAACCCCAAAAAACAACGCAATCAAATGAGGCATCTATGGTGATGAAGATTCTCGGAAATGATATCTTTACGAATTGGGAAACGATACGTACTATGAACGAGTTTGATTCTCTAGGAGATAACAGTGTATCCTATGAATTAACAACTAGGGCTGCTTTTGACAATTTTTTAAAAGAAGTAAAAGCAAAGGGATTACCTAGTGAATATCAAGTTGTCACCAACGAAGGCAATATGAACATGCTTTTAAGTCCTGTTAATGGAGTAGTAACCCTAGCTGGGACGGTTTTATTAGGCTTTTTAATTTTTGGAAACTTTGGTTTGATATTATTTTCAATTCATATGTTCAAAAAAAAGCAAGCTGAAATTTGTGTGTTGCGTAATATTGGGATAACTAAGGCACAACTTATCAAAAGTAGGATAATTGAATTATTAATTGTGACCATGGTTAGTTTTGCTTTCGCTTTTTTGACAGCAAGCTGGATCGTACAACCAATTGCAGATTGGCAATTAATGAATCAAAGAGTAGTGATGGGAAATGTCGATCAGCTATTTAGTGTTGTTTCTAATGGAACAAATGAAACAATCACATCGATTCCTATGAAATTCAATCATGTATCGTTCATTTCTATGATTGGAATCATTAGCTTATATTTCATTACGATCATCACTGTCTATAGTTATAAGCTTTTCAAATTTGAGACAATTGAATTTTTGTTAGAAAGGAATCTAGACGAATGACGATTCTCTCTCTTAAAAATATAGTATATACGCATAAGAAAAAACAAGTGACTGTGCTAGAGGATGTCACAATCAATTTTTCAATGGGGAAGGTTTACGGTATTCTAGGAAAAAGCGGAGTAGGGAAAACAACATTACTAGCGTTACTTGCAGGGATTAGCACAGTTGATTCTGGTAGCATTCTTTTTAAGGAGCAAAACCTTGGATTAATTGATCGAAATCAGTATCGTCAAAAGGAAATCGGAACAATCTTTCAACAATACAATGTATTATCGCAAGTAAGTGCTTTAAGATTTCTTAAGTTATGTGCGATTTCCTCTGCTAAACAAAGTTATGACGATTGTTATTTCTACGAACTATTGAAAAAAGTTGGACTAGATAAAAAACTGGCTAACCAACCAATCCAAAAATTGTCTGTTTCTAATCAGCAGCGTGTCTATTTAGCCAAAGCAGTTGTGAATGATCCGCAGATTATTTTACTGGATGACCCTACAAAGTCACTAAGCGAATTATCATTAGCGATGGTTATGAGTTATTTACGTATATACGCAAAAAATGAAAAGAAGTGCATCATTGTCAGTTCAGAATCGAAAGAGATCGCTGACTATGTGGATGAATTATGGGGGTTGAATGGTAGAAAACTATCATTTATCAAAGACGTTTTAGAAAACTAAGCCGCATTAATGTTGTGGCTCAAGGGTTCTTGATCGTTTTGAAGTGGAAAGGAATAATGTATGAACTATTGGAATCGGGCAATATGCAGCGTGACAAGAAGAAAAGGAAAATCAGTAATCTTATTTGCCGTTATTTTTATATTAGGAAACGTTATAGCAGGATCGATTGCTATTCAGCAATCCACTGCGAATGTAGAAAAGAAAATCAAGCATGATCTAGGTGCGACTGTAAGTGTTGATTTTGACTATCAAAAAATGATGGATGAAGGGGAAACAGTATCGCCAACCTCTTTAAAAGTAGAGGATATGAAAAAACTAGGTGAGTCTACCTATGTGAAGGAATTTGATTATAATGTGAAATCCAGCTTAATCGTCAAAAAAATCAAAACTTATGAGATGAAAAATACAGCTGACTTTGGCGGAATGCCTAAAGTATTAAATCTTAAGGGAAATAACCTACTAGAGCCGTTAGATTTTAAAGACAAGAAAGTCAAACTTGTGGAAGGGCGGACCTTTAAGCAAGAGGAAATCAACAATGGGAAAGATGTCGCTATCATGTCAAAAAAGGTGGCAGAAGAAAATGGGTTTAATGTTGGGGACAAAGTCGTTTTAGATAGTTTAGTTGTGGATTACAAACAGGATGGTTCACAAGAAGAACTAGCGAGCCAAGACCATCCTGTTGAAATTATTGGTCTGTTTGATCCGATTAGTGTTGAAAAGAAAAAGTCAGATGGAAAAGAGCAACAAGGAATGAATGAGCAGTTTATGGAAACTGAACAATTCAATACGCTCTATATGCCAAATGACGCTGTGATCAATATCAATCAAGCTGAATTTGATAAAGGGAAAGAATTACTACCAGATCGGTATAAAAATACGGATGGAACTGAAGCAACAGTGGACGATATGAATCAAATCGTACCTGTCTATGTCCTTAAAACACCAGAAGATGTCGAAGCTTTTAAAGAAGAAGCCAAGCCATTGATTCCAGAAGGCTACAAGTTAACAGCTTCGACCGATCAATACGATCAAGTTGGAGGGACATTCAAAAAAATGTCGCAAATTTCTGGTTATGTTGTTCTTTTGGCGATTGGTGCCACATTATTGATTATTTCTTTAGTGGTCATTCTCTTTTTACGTGATCGTAAACATGAATTAGGTATCTATCTTTCATTAGGGGAAACAAGAGCGAAAGTCATGCAGCAAATCGTCATAGAATTGTTGCTGATTAGTCTAGTTGCAATGTGTGTCTCACTAATTACAGGAAATGTTCTTGGGAAAATGGTTTCAGAATCTTTGATTGCTAGCGATGCATTTTCACAAACAGGTGATGCAGCAAGTTCTGGTGGCGCAATGATGATCGGTGGCGGTTCTAGTTTGCCAACCTTGACTACAGAAGATGTCGCTAGTGCTTATGAAGTGAAATTTTCAATGAGCTATATCATGACCTTCTTGATTGCAGGATTAAGTACAGTTTTATTATCTGCGATTTTACCTTTGACATATGTCTTACGGTTGAATCCAAAAAAAATCATGATGTAGGAGGAAACCAATATGACAATTTTACAAACAAAAAACGTGAGCTATTTTTATCAAGATGGCGACAAACGGCGGATGATTTTACAAGATACGTCCATTAATTTTGAACAAGGACAATTTTACACGATTTTAGGACAATCTGGTTCAGGAAAAACAACCTTTCTTTCGTTGATCAGTGCATTGGATGAACCCAAATCTGGTGAAGTCATGTATAAAGGTCAAAATATCAAAAGTATCGGGTTGGAAAAGTATCGTAGAGATGATATCAGTATTATTTTTCAAAGTTACAATTTGGTCCCGTATCTGACTGCTTTGGAAAATGTTTTAGTTGCGATGTCGATTACAGACAATGATATGCCCAAAGACCATCGTGAAGTAGCCTATAATTTATTAGATTATATTGGCATCAATAAAACCAAAGCGGATCGGTTAGTCGGTCAATTATCAGGTGGGGAACAGCAGCGGGTAGCAATTGCGAGAGCTCTGGCAACGAATGTGGATATCATCCTTGCAGATGAACCGACAGGAAACTTAGACGAAGGAATGGAACAAGAAATCGTTGATATTTTCAAAGACTTAGCTGAAACACATAATAAATGTGTAATTGTTGTAACGCACTCAAACGAGATAGCGAAGCAATCAGACAAAACTTATTTTCTTAAGCAAGGTGAGTTGATAGTCAATGAGTGACTTTTTATCTAACTTCAATAAATCGAATTACGAAGATACGAAAGAAAAAAAACTTCGTGATAAAGCAGAATTACCAAAACAGGAATCAGAGGTACAACCGTCAAAAGAGCCAGTCAACGAAAGAACCACTAAAATCGGACCAAACAATCGGACTGAATCTAAAAAAACGGACATTGAAACAGAGCAAGAAATTCCGATTCAATCACGAAGCACTCAGTTAGATGATGGGACAGAAATAGATCCAACGTATCATAAGAAAAGAAAACAAAAAATGATATTAAGTGGCATACTAAGTGTGCTTGTACTTTGTTTAGTATATTTTGCTTACTATCAAATGACTCACGTTAAGCTACCTGATTTTACAGGAAAAGATTTGGCTGAAGCACGAGCTTGGGCAACCGAAAACAAACTGAAATTAACTGTCGAGCAAACGTACAATAAAGAAATAGACATAAACAAAGTCATTTCACAAAATTCAAAACAAGG
This sequence comes from Enterococcus sp. AZ101, assembly GCF_050499005.1. Taxonomy (NCBI): domain Bacteria; kingdom Bacillati; phylum Bacillota; class Bacilli; order Lactobacillales; family Enterococcaceae; genus Enterococcus; species Enterococcus sp. AZ101. The sequence goes on from NZ_JBMHEZ010000002.1 coordinate 70,570, forward strand.
CAGTAAACTCAAAAAAGGTGCTGAATTGACTGTCAAATCAAGCTTAGGCGCAGATCCAGAAGAAAAAGTGGCATTGCCTGATTTTATGACGATGAAAAAATCAGAAGCAGAAAAATGGATAAAAGACAATCAAGCAGATAATGTATCCTTAATCGATGAATACAGTGATTCGATAGAAAAAGGGAAAGCAATCCGCTTTGAAATTGTGAACAAAGAAGTGAATAAGGACAATTATAAACGAAAAGATAAAGCAAATATGTATTATTCTAAAGGCAAAGAAACCTTTGAAAAAAATATTTCTGTTCCTGACTTCACCAAAAAAATGAAGAGTGAAGTTGAAAGCTGGGCAAAAACGAATGATATCAAAGTAACTTATGAGGAAGCAAGTTCAGCGGAGGTTCCAGCAGAAAGTATTATTTCTCAAAGCATTGCTAAGGATCAAAAAGTGGCTAAAAAAGACAGTATGACTGTGACCGTGTCATTAGGTAAAGGTTATGTTGTTCCAAATTTTGCTGAGTATACGCAAGAAGAAGCAGCGACAGCTGTAGAAGGTTTAACAGTTCAAGCCAAAAGTGTTTTTACCAACAATGTACCATATGGACAATTGATTTCTCAAAGTGTTGAGGCGGGTACTCAACTGACGAGTAAAGATGAGTTGAAATTAAAAGTATATTATTCTGCTGGGCAGCCATATTTAAAGGATCTCAGGGGAAGTACGTTGGAAGGGGATCTTCAAAAGCAATTCTATGATGACTTCCAATCAAAAGGAGCGAATATTCAGTACACAATAAAATATGTTGATTCAGCTGAACCCAAAGGGACCGTGGTTGGAATGAGTGCGTATAATCTTTATGTACCGTTGGATTATACGGTAACTTTAGATATTAGCTTAGGTAACTTAGAGGGAGCTTCAAATTATACGCCTAAGTCTCCTGAAAAAGAGTCTGATGAGAAGCAAGAACAACTTCAGTAAAAAAAGCATCCAAAAGTAGGGAGCACTTGACGGGAATGCTCCTAGCTCTGAAAATTTCAGTATATTTCTAAAGGGACCGATTTTTATCACTGTTTATTGGATTATAAAGAGCATGGATATAACTCTTCGAGTTATATCCATGCTCTTTTTTGGTTTGCAAGAAAAATTATAGCTCAAAGTAATAATTTGATGAGAATAAAAATTTTCTTTTATAGAAAAAAATGAATACGTCGATTGAAGTAATTTCTTTGTTAAAAAATTAATTTTGATAGAAATATTGAAATAAGAAAATGTTTTTTTATAATAAAAATTTATTAATTCGTTTTTAGCGAAGTTTATCGTGTAGGTGTTTTACGGCATAAGTTCCTGTTTTTGTTGTATTTTTTATAAATTATATTTTAAAAAATGAAAATATAATGTTTTATAACAGTTAAGTTAATGTCGAATAAATGGTTTGATTTTGCCTAAAATGAACCTTCTTTTTTCTCATAAAGGTCTCTTTTTACTAGAGTTTATCAAAGTTTTAAGGGGTTGGTACAAAATATTGAAAAATATTACTATAAAAGCATGATATAATTTACACAAACAGTTTTTTGTTAGGTAGGGGTGATAAACTATTATGATGAGAAGGGGAGAAATCTTTTATGCAAATCTTTCACCAGTTGTTGGTTCAGAACAAGGGGGGATTAGACCGGTCTTGATTATTCAAAATAATAAGGGCAACTTATTTAGTCCAACATTGATTGTGGCGCCAATCACTAGGAACGTGAATAAAAAAATGCAACCGACACAGGTTAAGGTGGATATACCACATGAAGATCGTATGACGCCATCATTGGTATTACTTGAACAAATCCGAACATTAGATAAAGAGCGAATTCTTCACAAGATATGTCACTTACAGGAAGATGATATGCTAAAGGTTAACCAAGCACTGAAAATAAGCATTGGGATTCGTTAATCCGGAGTAGTACATAGGTAAGATATACATAAATATTCGCAGACAATGGATTGCACGTATTACGATAACAGATCAAGTAATTCGCGAATATGCTTTTTTAAGGAACATGAGTAAGTGATTGTGGGAAAAGTCGTTTAGGAACTTACTGAAAATATCGGCTTTTCACACTGTTTATCAAGAATCTAAGTGATTAGGTTGTCACTCGTAGAGAGGATCTAGTCACTATTTTTCTGTAGAGATCTATTGTGATAAAAGTATCCTTTTGTCTTTTTCAAGATATACAGCTATAGTAGGAACAAAAGGAGTCGATCAGGATGAGGGAAATTCGTTATGGTATTTTAAGTACCGCACAAATCGTGCCCCGATTTGTTGAAGGAATCAAAAAAAGTAAAGCTGGAAAGGCTGTTGCCATCGCTTCAAGAACTTTGGATAAAGCGGAGAAAATGGCGGAAGCGTTGGCTATTCCCAAAGCGTATGGTAGCTATGAAGAATTATGTCAGGATCATGAAATCGAAATCGTTTATGTTGCGACCTATAACAAAGGGCATTACGAAGCAGCAAAAATGGCCTTGAGCCATCATAAACATGTTTTGGTTGAAAAACCTTTTACGCTTTCAATAGTTCAGGCAGAGGAACTGTTTGCATTAGCAGAACAAAATGGGTGCTTTTTGATGGAAGCCCAAAAGTCAGTCTTTTTACCAATCAGTTTACAAGTGAAAAAAAACATTAAAGATAATAAAATTGGTGCCATCCGTTGGCTCCAATCAGTGACGACGTATCCTAATGTAGAGCATATCAGCTGGTTTCACTCATTAGATGCTGGCGGGGGAGCACTTCACGGATCGGGAAGTTATCCTATTCAATATATGCAGTTTTTATTGGATCAATCAATTGAAGAGTACAATGGCAGTGTGACCAGAAAAAAAGGATTGACGGATGATCAAGTAAATGTGGGATTAAGGTTTCAAAATCAAGTGTTAGCCACTATTTTCATTTCAGTAAAAATAGACATCCCGAGTGTTATGACGATCTACGGTGAAAAAGGCCGTATAGAAATCCCTTACTTTTGGAAAGGCCAACATGCGACTATTTATTATGAAGATGGCAGTCAAGAAAAACTAGTTGGCGAGTTTGACAGTGAATTTGTATTTGAAGTGGAGCATGTGAATGAATGCTTACAAAAACAGTTGTTAGAAAGTCCTGTAATGACTAAAAAAATGACTCTGGATACAGTTCGTTTAGTAGATCAATTGTATACTACTTGGTTGACAGAAGATGAAAAGTGAAAAAGCCATTGCAATCAAGAGCTATCTGTGTTAAAGTAATCCTCATGCGACGAGTTGACTCAATCAGACAGTTTCGGCTGTTCCGTTTTGACGGCTAGTGATTGACAAAACAACAGAGGCACATATGTTTAATCATACCTACCGGATGTAGGCGTGTCGGATAAATATTTTTGTGGAGAAGATTTTATCTATTTATTTTTATAAGTACTGTGGCGAAAAGAAGACTTCGGTCTTCTTTTTTGCTGTGAAGAGAAACAGAACGACTAGCGATGTTTAATGCCTGTAACTCTTGCTTACGTTCATGCGAGATCTAGTTATAAAAAAATCTTGTGTTGGTGCAAAAAAATTTAATAATAGATAACTTTAATTGCACTAAGAAGAAAGTACAATAAAACTTGTGTTTCCTAACAAAAAAACTGATAGAACGAAAAATAAAATAACGGATAAGAGAATTTAAATCAGCGAAGAAGAATAGTATACTAAGAAAGTTGCACTTTTGTAAGTGCAACTTTTTTGTGTTGTTGTGTTATAAAAATCAAGCTATAGTTCAAGTGTAAGGAAAGAGAGTTGGTGAGTAAATGTCACTGCACTTATCAAAACGGGAAATAAAAATCTTGTTGCTGCTTTTGGATTTAGAAGAAAGTGTAACGACAAAGGAATTAGCTGAAACATTCAAAGTTAGTGTACGGACGATCAAATATGATTTAGATAATGTACGTGTTTGGTTCAAAGAGCAAAATGTTTTACTGCAGTCCCGCCGTAATAAAGGCATATGGTTGGAGATACCAGATTCAGAACGTTTGACCTTGAAAAATGAAATTATCGAAGTTGAACGATTCGAAACCTATCCCGATCAGGAATTGCGAGTCAATCAATTGATTTTTCGCCTATTATTAGCATCGAAGTGTTTGACCTCACTAGAGTTGGCAGATGAGCTGCAAGTCAGTAGAAATACGATCATCAGTGACTTAGATCGAGTCGAAGAACAAATTCAGCTCTACAACTTGGCGTTAAAACGTCAGAGTCGTCAGGGATTTTTGATTACAGGGAATGAAAGCAAAATTCGCTTGTTGATGGAGTATATCACGCAAAAAGAAATAACTGAATATGATATCTATCAAATCATGAGCTATTTTGTCCAGTCTGGTCAGCAGAAGAAAATGCAAGAAGTTCATGTTGGAGTCAACACGATTTTTCAAAAAATTTATCAAATTGCCTTGAAAGAAATGACCCGTCTTTTAGATCCATCTTTGTTTGATCAATTCAACTATGCTGAAATTCTTTCGATCACATTACGAGTCGCCATCGCAGCGGCAAGAATGCAGCTCCATCATACTGTTGGTGGCTATAAGATGTTGACCAATCAAAAAGTATTGGAGCAAAAACAGGAATTACCCTTTTTATTGATGAAACAAGTTTTTGATCATTATGACCTACCGCTTTTAGCAGATGAGTATTTTTATATTTATAGTGATGTATTTGTTGCGAATAATCAGCAGGATATTGTGGGACTAACAGAAGAGTTAATTAAAGATGTATCACAAGAGATTGATTTTCCTTTTTATCGAGACCGCCAATTATTTACGAATCTGTTTGCCCATCTATCTCTGCGTTTGACTAAGAAACATCTATTTATAAATGAATATAATCCGTTTGTTGATGACATCAAAGCGAAGTATCCACAGTTATTTTCAGCGATCCAGCTTGCCAGTCAAAGTGATATCGTAGGTTCTGCCTTATTAATCAATGATTCATTTATCGCCTATATTGCACTGCACTTTTTAGTGGCATATGAAAAAAATCTGCATGAGGTCAATGTAGTAAGAATCGTTTATGTATGTTCCACAGGCTTAGGTGTGACTAGTTTGATTGAACAAAAAATTCTTGAAGAAGTCTCTAATGTTGACATCGCAGGATTTGCTTCAGTTTTGAATGCAGTAGATGTAATAGAAGAAAAGAATCCAGACTTAGTTCTGAGTATTTTCCCAATCGAAATCTTGAATCGCCCGTTTGTTAAAGTTAACCCACTACCTACAGAAGCAGATCTTCATAGTATTCAAGAAGAGGTCAACAAAATTTTAATACACACGAAAAGCGGTAAAGTTCCTCGGCTGATACCTCGTCAGCAGGTGAAAGAAAAACAAGGAATCGAAGCAGAAAGTCGCGATATTCTGGTTCGAACATATGTGATCTATGAAGAGTTATTGAAAGCATTTGCTGACAAACTGACGCAAGAGTACAAAGAAGCGTTTTTATTACATGTCATGTTGATGGTCCATCGAATCACATTCGATGGTCAGTATGAAAACGAAGGAAACATTGTAAAAGAAACGTTGTTGGCGCAGCAAGTCTTAGTGGGAGAAATCGAGCAGATTTTTGCCAAAAACGATTTAATGGTTAATCAAGCAGAAATTACTGCTTTATTGAATTATATAAGAGAGGAGTAGTATGTATGAAAATAAGTGACGAGGCACAAATAATAATTGATGAAAGTCCTAATAAAGTCGAATTAGAAGCGGCACTAGAAAAAATTAATGGGTTATTGAGGGCGCAAAAGATTCAACCAACTGAATTACAATGGACGATTTTGATCAATCATATAAATGAAATGATTAAAAGGTCTAAAGCAGGTGAAAAAATGGCTGTTGTTGATCCAGCAATGTTTGAAGAAGTATCGAAAGAAGCGCTGAGGATGGCTGATAAAGTGGTTCAACTAATTGGCAATTTACCTCAAGATGAAATGTATGTATTATCGATTCATTTTGAAGCCGCTAGACAAAATGAAGAATAGAGAATAGACAGTGAACAAAAGAACTAAATTAAATTATCTAGCTTTTCAAGCTTATACTTTTAAAAATCAGGAGGAATTAAGATGATAACAGTAGTAATCGCAGATCGTTTAGGTAAAGGGCAAAATGTTGCAAAAGGGGTAGAGTCAGCTGGAGGTAAAGCTATTGTTGTTCCAGGAATGGGAGCAGATATGCGTTTAGGGGATGTCATGCAACTAGAAAATGCTGATTTAGGCATTTCATTTTGTGGTAGTGGTGGTGCAGGTGCTTTAACAGCAGCGACCAAGTATGGCTATAAAGAGCGGCATGGAATGCGCTCAATCGACGAAGGAGTAACGGCAATCAATGATGGTAAAACAGTTTTAGGTTTTGGTTTTATGGATCAAGAAGAATTGGGGAAACGAATTGTTGAAGCCTATATAAAAAAGAATGGCTAATCATTAAAGCATAGCGCACAGAAAAAGAGGGGGAACTGAATAAGGAGTAGTGCAGTCATTGTTTTCATTTGTTAAAACCGTGAAGAGAAACGATTCAGTTTTAAAACAAGAGGAGGAAAACCAATGGGAAACGTAACGGCTAAAAAGCGTCAAGTTATTCAGGTTGAAGGTACAGGCAAAGAACAGAATCTAGCCTTTGCTAATGCATTGAACCAAATCCATAATCGTGTATTGAAGGAAAAAGATGATGTGATTGTTCGGATCGAACCTGTAGCTATTCAAATTATCAAAGCAGAACAAGAAACCTATACAGAACGTTTTTTCTTTTTCTTTTTACCTCGAAAGCGAGCGGATTATCGTGTATTACTGAATGTTGAGGTAGAGATTACCTTGATTGAAATGGAGACGATTTCATTTGTAGAAAAAAAAGTTGCTGATCCAAATGGTCTTTCTATTCCTTTTGGGCAGAAAAAAAGAATACAGAAGGAGGCAAATTAAATGGATGTTGTAGTCGTTTTACTCAAATCGTTATTGATTGGAGGATTAGTCGGGTTTGCAGCAGGAGCAGGAGCCGCGAGAATGTTTCATGCACCAAGTACGCAAGGTTTAGGTGCTTTTAGAACTTTAGGGGAAATGAACGCTTGTGAAGGAGATGCAGCCAGTCATTTTTCTTTTGGATTAGGCTTCTTCTTTAATGCGTGGGCTTCAACTGTTGGTGCGGGTGCATTTACACAAGATGTAGATCATCGTGTGATTCCAAACTGGGCTGCTGCGGCTTTATTAGTCAAAAATAAAAATGTTGCTGAAACAATGCATAACCCTAAAAAAATGGGGATCTCCGGTGCAATTGTCGGAATGGTAGTGGTTGCTTTCTTGAATACGACAGCATCAGCAATTCCAGGATCACTACAGGTAACAGCGGTAGCTGTTTTAGTGCCAGCAGCAAATCTTTTGATCAACACTGTCATGCCTGTTTTATTCTGGCTAGCAGCAATCGATGCTGGTAAGCGTTCTGGTCTTTGGGCAACAATATTCGGCGGTCTTGCGACGATGATCATGGGCAACGCAGTACCAGGAGTTGTTTTAGGAATTTTGATTGGAAAAGGTGTCGATGAAATCGGCTGGAATAAAGTAGCAAAAAGTATGATGGCAGCTGTTATTTTATTATTTGTATTTAGTGCATTTTTCCGTGGCTTCGATTTACAAATGATCGAAAGTTTCCGTTTACAGATTCCAGGTTGGTTACAAAATATGCATGATGTTTTTAGTATCGGTAAATAAGTAAATGGAAAGTGAGGAAGCAGGATGGATGAAATAGTAGAGTTGGAAAAAAAGAATTTTTGGTTTGCTGATTGGTCATTTCCTATTTTAGTTGGGTTATTGTCAGCTGGTGTATTCGCTGGAACGCATATGTATATTGAACATGGTGTAGGGGCCTTTAATGAAGTAGCCATCGTAGCGATGTTGAAAGCAGGAATGGATGGCGGTTCATATGGTGCTGCCGCTGCCTTTGGTGCTAGTTTCTTGTTTGCTCGTATTTTGGAGGGGTCACTAGTTGGAATATTGGATATTGGTGGTGCGATTTTAACGGGTGTTGGAATTGGTGTTCCTGCGATTTTGTTAAGTATGGATATTACAGCTCCAGTTGAAAATTTTAGTCTTTCATTATTAACAGGTATGCTACTTGGCTTAATCATTGGTGGTATTATTATCATGATTCGTAAATTTACCATTAATCAGTCAAATTCAACGTTTGGTGCAGATGTGATGATGGGGGCAGGGAATGCTTCTGGTCGTTTCTTAGGGCCATTGATTATTATTAGTGCATGTGGCGCGTCTGCGCCAATAGGCATTGGCTCAATTATTGGTGCTGTAATTTTCTATGTTTGGAAAAAACCAATTGCTGGTGGTGCGATTTTAGGAGCGATGATCTTTGGTGCACTATTTCCAGTAGATTTACCTAGTTAAAAAAAGGGCAAAATTGCACTTTTTCTTTTGAAAATCGTTTACATTATAATATTACCATGTTATTGTGAAGAGGAAATAATTTGATTGTTGGCATTCTAATTGGACAACCATTATTCCTAGTGGGATCGGTCACTATTTTTTGCAGTTCAGTCATTTTATGGAAGTATAGACATAAATTCGACTATCTAGAGCGGGGGAAAAGTGAATGAAACGAGCATTAGGCGTATCCGTGTATCCGGATCACAGTGAGATAGAAAAAGATAAAGCCTATTTGAAAAAGGCTAGTGAATGTGGCTTTTCGCGAATCTTCGTGAGTATGTTGGAAGTAACGCAAGGGAAAGAAGTTGTTAAGGAAAAGTTCAAGTCGTTGATTTCTTATGCAAAAAGTTTAGGCTATGAGACGATTTTAGATGTTGCACCAACTATTTTTGATGAACTACAGATTTCATACGATGATCTAACATTCTTTTATGAGATGGGTGCTGATGGGATTCGGTTAGATGTTGGATTTGATGGAAATAAAGAAGCTAGATTGACGTTTAATCCATTTGATTTAGCGATTGAATTGAACATGAGTAATGATGTTGCTTATCTTGATACTATTTTGACCTATGAAGCAAATGTTCCATTTCTTTATGGTTGTCACAATTTTTATCCTCAGGAAGGAACAGCATTACCGTATGATTTCTTTGAGCGTTGTAGCGTTCGTTTTAAAAAACATGGGATTCGCACAGCAGCATTCATCAATTCCCAGGCAGGTAAAATTGGCCCTTGGGATGTCAACGATGGCTTACCTACGTTAGAGATGCATCGGCATTTACCTGTAGATATTCAAACAAAACACTTATTTGCAACAGGTCTGATTGATGATGTGATTATTGGGAATGCTTACGCATCAGATGAAGAATTAGAGTTACTAGGCAGTTTAAATCGTTATCAATTGGAATTAACAGTTGAGTTTACCAAAGAAGCCAGTGATGTTGAAAAAATAATCACATTAAAGGAGCAACACTTCCGTCGCGGCGATATCACAGATCAAGTCGTACGTTCAACAGAAGTTCGTAAAAAATATAACGATGACGCTAATCCTGCTCATGATAATACCAAAGAGTTTCAAATCGGAGATATTGTAATCGGAAATGATGCATTTGGGAAATACAAAAATGAATTGCAAATTGTTCTACAACCGCATTCAGATGACCGTAAAAATAAAGTAGGTCAAATCACAGAAGAAGAATTGTTGTTGTTGGATTTTGTAAAGCCCTGGACAAAATTTAGATTTAAAGAAAAGTAGGGGATAAAATGAGTTATGATTTGATCATTAAAAATGGGAAAACCATTACTGGTCAGCCCATAGAAATAGCAATCAACGCTGGGGAAATCGTGAAAGTTGCAGATGAAATCAATGAAAAGGGTGAGGAATTGATCGAGTTAAACGGTGATGCGTATGTATCCGCTGGCTGGATTGATGATCATGTTCATTGTTTTGAAAAAATGACTCTTTACTATGATTTTCCAGATGAAATTGGTGTTAAAAAAGGTGTAACAACCGTCATAGATGCTGGTACTACAGGGGCCGAGAATATCCATGAATTTTATGATTTAGTGAAAAAAGCGAAAACAAATGTATATGCCCTAGTGAATATCTCAAAATGGGGCATTGTTGAACAAGATGAATTGGCTGATCTGAGTAAGGTTAAAGAGGAACTAGTTCATAAGGCATTAACTGAGCTGCCAGATTTTGTTGTAGGGTTCAAAGCTCGTATGAGTAAAACGGTGATTGGGGACAACGGGATCAGGCCGTTAGAAATGGCGAAAAAAATTCAAAAAGCCAATAATGGATTACCATTAATGATACATATTGGTTCAGCTCCGCCAAAGCTAGATGAAATTTTAGCCCATATGTCAAAAGGCGATATTTTAACTCATTGTTTCAATGGCAAACCAAATGGCATCTTAAACCAAGCAACTAGTCAAATCAAAGACTTTGCTTGGGCTGCTTACGATAAAGAGATTGTATTTGATATTGGTCATGGAACGGACAGCTTCAATTTTGAGGTTGCTGAAACGGCTTTAAAAGAAGGCATGAAAGCAACCTCGATCAGCACAGATATTTATATCCGCAATCGAGAAAAAGGTCCAGTTCATGATTTGGCAACTACGATGGAAAAATTACGCGTGGTAGGCTATGATTGGCCTGAGATTATTGAAAAAGTTACATCAGTTCCAGCTGGAAATTTCCATTTTGAGACGAAAGGTCACTTAAAAGAAGGCTATGATGCTGATATTACAATTTTTACGATTGAAACAGGTCAAAAGACTTTGACTGATTCGAATGGATTTAAAAGAGAAGCAACAGAATTGATCAAACCTGTAAAAACCATTATTGGAGGAACAGTTTATGACAATTAATTATGAAAAATTCAATTTAAAAGAAGTGATCAATGCATCGGGTAGAATGACGATTTTAGGTGTGTCAAAAGTTTCTGAAACTGTTTTAGCTGCACAAAAATTTGGTGGAGAACATTTTTTTGAAATGAGCGAATTAAGTATTCAAACTGGTGCGTATCTAGCACAATTATTAAAGGTTGAAGATGCCCAAATCGTTTCTTGTGCATCAGCGGGAATCGCTCAAAGTGTTGCCGCTTTGATTGGTGAAGGATCTGTTTATCATGCCTATCATCCTTATACTGATAAAATCGCAAAACGTGAAGTTATTTTGCCAAAGGGCCATAATGTAGATTATGGGACACCGGTTGAAGTTATGGTGGAACAAGGTGGCGGACAAGTGATTGAAGCTGGTTACGCAAATATGTGTACACCGGAACATATTGAAATGATGATCACAGATCAGACTGCAGCCCTTTTGTATATCAAAAGTCACCACACAGTTCAAAAGAGTATGTTAAGTGTGGTAGAGGCTGCAATTGTAGCAAAAGCTCACAACATACCATTGATTGTTGATGCCGCAGCGGAAGAAGACTTAGTTAAATACAGCGAAGCAGGTGCTGATTTGGTAATCTATAGCGGTGCCAAAGCAATTGAAGGCCCGAGCGCTGGTTTAGTGATTGGCAAAAAACAATACATTGAATGGATCCGTCTGCAAGGTAAAGGGATTGGGCGTGCTATGAAGATTGGTAAAGATAATATTTTAGGATTTACACAAGCAGTGGAAGATTATGTGAACAATGGGAGTGAATCAGGGGCCCTGATGCAAGCTCGTTTAGCACCTTTTATTACAGCTTTGAACGCAATCCAAAATATTGAAGCTAAAATTGTCCAAGATGGTGCAGGGCGAGATATTTATCGTGCCAGTATTAAAGTCAAGGGTGCAAAATCAGCGAAAGAAGTCATTCAAGAATTAAGAGCTGAAAGTCCAGCAGTCTATACGCGTGAGTACCAAGCAAATAATGGAATTATTGAATTTGATATTCGTTCAGTAAATGAAGAAGAAATGAATAAAATCGTAACCCGTTTAACAACGATCATGCATTAAAAACTATCATACTAAATTAGGAGTGAAACATTATGCCATTAACACCGAACTATCTAGAAAACCGTATTTGTTTAAATGTTTTAGCGAATTCCGTAGAGAATGCTAAAGACTGTTATGAAGCCGCAGAAGGGCATATTGTTTTAGGGGTACTATCAAAAAACTATGCGACTGATGAAGCTGCAATCGAAGAGATGAAAAAATATGCTGATGAAACGAATAATGCTTTATCTGTTGGACTAGGTGCAGGGGACCCGAATCAAAGCCAGATGGTCTCAAGACTGTCCAAAGAACTACAACCTCAACATGTTAACCAAGTCTTTACAGGCGTGGGCACTTCACGTGCTTTACTAGGTCAAAACGAAACGGTTGTCAACGGCTTGGTGTCGCCGACAGGTAAAGTTGGGATCGTCAATATTGCTACAGGACCATTAAGTTCGCAAGCACCAGTTGGTGAAGTAACGATCGAAACCGCGATTCGTTTATTGCAAGATATGGGTGGTAGCTCAATCAAATTTTTCCCGATGAAAGGTTTAGCGCACATCGAAGAATACAAAGCTGTAGCTGAAGCTTGCGCAAAATATGATTTTTACCTAGAGCCAACTGGTGGAATCGATTTAGAAAACTTTGAAGAAATCGTACAGATCGCAGTAGATGCTGGCGTGAAAAAAATCATTCCCCATGTTTATAGCTCGATCATTGACTCAGAAACAGGAGACACAAGACCAGAAGATGTTAAATCGTTACTAGGTATGATCAAAAATACGTTGAAAAAATAAAAGCTGAACATGCTCGTTCAGGACTTCGGAAAAAATAGAAAAACTGAGCCTCAGGCAATTTTTATCTTTTTTCCGAAGTCTTAGCTTGTAAAGCTAGGAAGTAGGCAGGGATCGAGATGAGAATTGCGGCCTTTGGTGAAATAATGATGCGTTTGACACCACCAGAATATTTGATGTTGGAGCAAACGAAGGAATTACGGTTAGATTTTACAGGTACAGGAGTCAATATTTTAAGCAATCTTGCTCATTTCGGCACTCAGACAAGCCTGCTGACGAACCTTCCAGATAATCGGTTAGGTGAAGCAGCCAAAGCCAGTGTTCGCCAATTAGGTATTCAAGATTGCTGGATCGGCAGTTTGGGGGATCATATTGGTTCCTATTTTGCAGAAATGGGGTTTGGTCCAAGACCAACGCAGGTGACGTATCAAAATCGTCGAAATAGTTCGTTTGGGATCAGTGGTGCTTCTGATTATGATCTTGACGCTTTTTTGGAGGAAATAGATTTAATTCATATTTGTGGGATCTCGTTAAGTTTGACGGAGAAAACGCGAGAAGCAGCCCTTGTATTAGCTGAAAAGGCGCATAAGAAAGGGAAAAAAGTTTGTTTTGATTTTAATTTTCGTCCTAGTTTGAACGAAGCCCATGGTGTTTCGCTTATGCAAGAACAATATGAAAAGATGCTACCTTATTGTGATGTGGTTTTTGGTAGCCAACGTGATTTAACAGATTTACTGGGCATGGAGTTAGATCAAACATTGGATGTCTCTGAACAATTTGAAAGAGTTGTCCGCCAGTTTATGGCAAAATATCAGATTGAACATTTTGCTGGAACCATTCGCCAAGGTGAAGGTGACAGACGATATTTGACTGGCTTCCTATTTGATGCGGAAAACTATGTTCAAGCCGCTCCACGTCAAATTATCAATTTAGATCGAATCGGTGCAGGAGATGGTTATGCCGCAGGAATTTTATTGGGTTATAGTGAATCGTGGTCATTAGTGGAAACAGTAGAATTTGCTACGGCTAATGGAGTCTTAGCCCATACGATCCAAGGGGACGTACCGTTAACGACACGGAAACAGGTAAAACATTTAATGGAACAACCCACTGTTGATTTGATTAGATAAGAAAAAGAGTAGAATGAATTAGTGTAAATGCGTTTATACTACTTTCGTTCTAGTCTTTTTTTCATTATAATGAGGATAAACAATGAATTTAGCGAAACCATTTACGTAGTTAAGATAAATTGGTATGCTAAGGGTCAGTGGCTATTATTATTCGTTGCATTTATATAGAACAGTCTGTTTACAGGAGGAGATCGACATGACCGATGAAAATATTTGGAAAGCACTAGACGATAATGTTTTGAAAGATAGTATTCGCAAACGACCAGGTATGTACATTGGTGGAATTGGTCCCACTGGCTTAGAAAGTATGGTCTTACAAGTGCTGGATCATTTACTGCAATTAGCAGTTGATCTAAAGCAGGCAGAGCTTTCAATCGAACTATCAGATCAACAATTTATTTTTTCTTTTTTCAGTAAAAAAGGCTTACTTCTAGATGAAATTCCAAAAGAACAGTATACACCACCGTATCTTTTTCTTTCTGTTGTTAATGCACTATCGGAGCAATTGGGCTTTGGTGTAGAAAAATCAGGAAAACGAACGATCCAAATTTATCAACATGGACTGTTAAATAAAAAAGCGTTGATTCCTTCAGAAGATGAAGGGCAAAGAATCGAATTGGCATTCACGCCTGATGCAAGTTTATTTGGTCACGCACCGTTATCTTATTTTGTTTTACTGAATCGTTGTCAGGAATTGGCGATGCTACACAGCGGATTGACGATTTCGTTGACTGATGGAAAAAAACAAAAAAATTATTTTCATTACAAGCAAGGACTTGTTGACTATATTTTTCAAAAAGATGATAGCATCACGCGTAGCGGGCAGCCGTTGATCATTAATACGATCAGTGAAGGTGTCACAATTCAAGCAGTTATTTCAAAAAATGGCTCTACGAGTATTAAAGATAGCTTTGTTAATGGACACCTACCAGCTGATGGCGGTACGCATCTGGATGGATTTATTCAAGGAACGGTGGATGGAATTAATCAATTTTTGGAAGAAACGAATCGTTTGAAATACCTCACAGTAGATAATTTTTCTGAACGTTTTGATATGGTTCTTTCAATCAAAGTCAAACGACCAAGATACACTGGGGCAATTAAAAAGAAAATCAGAAATCCCGAGCTATATAAAATCGTGAGAGAAGCGGTTTTTTCGGAAGTATCATTCTTTTTAAAACGCCATCCTGCGTGGTATTTAAATTAAAATGAGCGATAATCATTGAAAGGTGCGACTATGAAAATTTTTATTGATGGTGATGGTTCACCAGTGAAAGAAACTACGATCGAAATAGCATTAAGTTATTCGATCGCAGTTGTGATTGTGACAAGTATTGACCATTACTCTCTGAAAGAATATCCTGAGAATGTTTCTTTTGTTTATGTTGATAAAGGCGCAGATGCAGCAGATTATAAAATTGTTCAATTGATTAGACAAGGTGATATTTTGGTGACGCAAGATTATGGCTTGGCTTCATTGGTGTTGCCAAAGGGTGTGCGCGTGTTACATCAGTTAGGGTATGAGTATACAGGCGGAAATATTGATGGATTGCTGGAACAACGGTATTTTAGTGCGAAAGTTCGTAAAAGTGGCGGACATACGAAAGGACCAAAAGCTTTTACACAAGCCGATCGCGATAAATTCAAAAAGACGCTTGTTGAGCTGATTGAACAGAAGAAGTAAGAACAGTTTCATTTTCATTCTAGCTCTATATGGGAATAAGAGCGCCTTTTATTTGTATGACAAGCAAAAAACTTTTTGATTGAATTCGCTATTTGTTTCTATTCCGAGGAATGGTTTTATGCTAAAATATGAAAGAGCAATTTTGAAATCTTTTTTTAGATAGAACCATAAATACAAGAAAATGATTTAGCTTGACGATAAGTTCTCCTAGCAATTAGAAACAAGAGATCAGCGTGAGTGGCTTAGGAACTAAACCTTTCGTTTAGCTTTAAAAATTAGGAGGAAAAGCATTTGAAGATAACTTTGTTATATGGTGGAAGAAGTGAGGAGCATGATGTCTCGATATTGTCTGCCTATTCCGTTTTAAATGCGATTTATTATAATTACTATCAAGTTCAGTTAGTTTTTATTAGTAAAGATGGGCAGTGGGTTAAAGGACCTCTTTTATCAGAAAAACCTACAAGTAAAGAGATCCTCAAGCTAACTTGGTCAGAAGATGGTGAGACAGATAAGTGGGGTGAGTTCACAGGTCGCGTAATCATGCCTTGTGAAATCAAAGAAGAAGATACGATTGTTTTTCCTGTATTACATGGACCTAATGGGGAAGACGGGACGATCCAAGGGTTCCTAGAAACATTAGGATTACCTTATGTTGGAGCTGGTGTGCTTGCAAGTGCCAATGCGATGGATAAAATCATGACCAAGTATTTATTGCAAACAGCTGGCATCCCGCAAGTGCCATTTGTACCTGTATTGAGAAGTGACTGGAAAGAAAATCCTAGAAAAGTCTTTGAACAATGTGAGGGTTCATTGATTTATCCGGTATTTGTTAAACCTGCTAACATGGGCTCAAGTGTGGGGATCAGTAAAGCTGAAAATCGTGAAGAGTTGCAAAATGCATTGGAAGAAGCGTATCGTTACGATTCAAGAGCAATTGTAGAACAAGGAATCGAAGCACGCGAAATCGAAGTGGCAATTTTAGGTAATGAGGATGTTCGGACAACATTACCGGGTGAAATCGTCAAAGATGTTGAATTCTATGATTACAATTCAAAATATATCGATAATCAAATCACGATGAAAATTCCAGCTGAAGTGCCTGATGAAGTTCATCAAAAAGCGCGAGAATTTGCAAAAAAAGCGTACACTATTTTAGACGGCAGTGGACTAAGTCGCTGCGATTTCTTTTTGACTAGTAAAAATGAGTTATTCTTAAATGAACTGAACACGATGCCTGGTTTCACAGAATTTAGTATGTACCCATTACTATGGGAAAATATGGGCTTAAAGTATAGTGATTTGATCGAAGAATTAATTCAGTTAGCATTAAATCGCTTCAAACAAAGACAAAGTTTTTACGAAAGATAAACCACAAAAAGGGAGGAAGCAAAACGCAGTGAGTTTTGTTTCAGCCCTTTTATAGTGAACTAGACAAATCATTTCTGATTAAAAAGGAGAGAAAACGATGCAATTAACTTTCTGGGAAGCGGCAAAAGCAGTCAACGCCACAAATGACTGGAAGAAGTGGAACGATTTTGATTTGACAGGTCTGGAATTTGATAGCAGATTAATTACCAAAGGCAATCTTTTTGTTCCGCTAAAAGGTGAAAATGATGGGCATTCATTTATAAAGAATGCTATAGATAAAGGTGCAGGTGCATCATTTTGGAGTACTTCAGAATCTGCCCCAGATCAATTGCCAGTTTTACAGGTAGCAGATACTCTAAGAGCAATGCAAGATTTAGCTATTTATTATTTAAAAAAAATGGCGCCGACAGTCGTTGCCATCACAGGAAGCAATGGCAAAACAACAACGAAAGATATGACAGAAGCGGTCTTAGCGCAACAATTTCAAACTTATAAAACCCAAGGAAATTATAATAATGATATCGGCTTGCCGTACACTATTTTACAGATGCCTGATAAAACGGAGCAATTGATTTTAGAAATGGGGATGGATCATGCTGATGAGATCGATTTTTTATCAAGATTAGCTCAACCTGATGTAGCTGCGATTACCATGATCGGTGAGGCGCACATTGAAAATCTTGGATCGAGAGAAGGGATTGCCAAAGCAAAAATGGAAATTACGTCTGGGCTGGCTGCTAAGGGATTATTGATTATTCCGGCAGAGGAACCACTGCTATCTCCTCTGACAAAAGGATTAACGCAAACAATTAAAACATTTGGGTTTGGGAAAGCTGATTGTCAAGCAGAGATCATTGAAGCGCAAAAAGAATATACTTCTTTTAAAATCAATGGCTCACCTATTTTATATACCATTCCTGTTCCTGGAAAGTATAATGTGGGGAACGCTTTGATTGCGATTAGCATTGGTCAATGGTTTCAGCTATCAGAAGAAAAAATCCAAGCGGGCTTAGCCAAGTTTCAGTTAACTAAAAACCGAACACAGTGGCTAAAAAGCAAGACGGGAATCGAAATTCTAAGTGATGTTTACAATGCGAATCCAACTGCTATGAATTTGGTCTTAGATAGCTTTAGTCAAATGCCAACAAAGGGAAAACGAATAGCGGTTCTAGGAGATATGCTTGAATTAGGGCCAGACTCAGCTGCAATGCATGCATCTGTGGAGGAACATCTAAATCCGGCTGAAATAACAGAAGTTGTCCTCTATGGTGAGCAAATGAAGGTCCTGTACGAAGAATTAGTGAAAAAGTATCAAGAAAACAAAATCCACTATTTCCACAAAGAAGAAAAGGATCAATTAACAAGCACATTAAAATCAATTTTAGAACCAAAAGATACGGTTGTTTTAAAAGCCAGCAACGGAATGGGTTTAAGTGAGGTCGTTAATTCCCTTCTAGAAAGTTAGCAAGCTTTCATAAAACTTGCTGAAAATATAAATATATGCTAAAATAACCTATTGCCGAAAGATCGAAGTAGATAAAACGAAAGTACCTATTGAAGATACTTTTCTATCATATAAAGATTAAAAAAGCTGAACGAACTCGTTTGGCTTTTCTAGTGCCTGTAGCTTCATAAGGTGGATTTTTCGGTAACACTAATGAGAAAATAAACTAGACCTATGTTGAAGGTTTACAGACTCCGTGAACATTTTCAAAATTAGTGAAAGTCAAATCACCTGTAACACCAATTTTAGAAGAAAAAATTTCTTCTGCAACAAACATTATTAGGAGGATATCATTTGAAATTTAAAGAACTAGGCTTAGAAACAGACTTATTGGCAGCAATCGAACGCTCAGGATTTGAAGAAGCAACACCAATCCAAGAGGAAACGATCCCTCTAGCATTAGAAGGAAAAGACGTTATCGGACAAGCACAAACAGGTACTGGTAAAACAGCTGCTTTTGGCTTACCGATGTTGCAAAAAATCGATACATCAAACCGTGTTGTACAAGGAATCGTTATTGCACCAACTCGTGAATTAGCGATCCAAACACAAGAAGAATTGTACCGTTTAGGTCGTGACAAAAAAATCCGTGTTCAAGCAGTCTATGGTGGCGCAGATATTGGCCGTCAAATTCGCGGACTAAAAGAAAATCCACATGTGGTTGTCGGAACACCAGGTCGTTTATTGGATCATATCAATCGTCGCACCTTGAAGTTAGATACGATCGAAACATTGGTTTTGGATGAAGCAGATGAAATGTTGAACATGGGATTCTTAGAGGATATCGAAAAAATCATCTCTAAAATTCCAGCAAAACGTCAAACATTACTATTTTCAGCAACAATGCCGCCAGCAATCAAAAATATCGGCGTGAAATTCATGAAAGAACCAGAACACGTAAAAATCAAAGCAAAAGAAATGACTGCTGATTTGATCGATCAATATTATGTGCGTTCAAAAGACTTCGAAAAATTCGATGTAATGACACGCTTACTAGATGTTCAAACACCAGAGCTAACAATTGTCTTTGGTCGTACAAAACGTCGTGTAGATGAATTAGCACGTGGATTAGAAGCACGTGGCTACAAAGCAGAAGGTATTCATGGAGACTTGTCACAACAAAAACGTATGAGCGTATTACGTTCATTTAAGAGTGGTAATTTGGACATCTTAGTAGCAACAGACGTTGCAGCTCGTGGATTAGACATTTCTGGTGTCACACACGTTTACAACTACGATATCCCGCAAGATCCAGAAAGCTATGTTCACCGTATCGGCCGTACTGGTCGTGCCGGAAAAGGCGGAATGTCAGTGACATTCGTTACACCAAATGAAATGGGTTACCTACATGTCATTGAGGAATTAACGAAAAAACGTATGACCCCACTACGTCCACCAAATGAACAAGAAGCATTTAAAGGACAATTGGGTGCAGCAATTGAAACAGTCGAAGAAAAATTAGCTGAAAATGGTCTAGAAAATTACTTGCCATCTGCTAAAAATCTTTTGGAAAAATATTCTGCTGAAGATTTAGCAGCATTACTACTAAAAACTATTTCTAAAGACCCATCAGATGCTGTACCAGTAAAAATTACACCAGAACGTCCATTACCATCTACGAAAAAAGGCTTCAACAAAAATAATCGTGGTGGTGGCGGTAACAGCCGTAACCGTAATAAAAATGGTGGCGGTGGCTATCGTGGCAATAAAAATAACAAAAGCACAGGTGGTAGCAGCAGTGGAAATGGCGGCGGCTACAATAAGAGCAAAGATAATCGTTCGGCCAAACGTCATAACGACAAAAAACGTAGCTTTGTTATTAGAGATAACTCAAATTAATAAATCAATAACAGTTGGAAATAAGAAATAACTATTTCCAATGTATGACTTATTGGATTTTAAAAGAGTGGAACAAAGCTTAGACTTTGTTCCACTCTTTTTCCTTTTTAGTAAAAGGATGCAATAAAGAAGAGATAAACTGTATTTCTACCCCTTTTTTCGCTCCTTAAAACCGAGTGTTATCAACACATAAAGCTTTTTATTAATTTTTTCAATTATTATGTGGAAAAATTGCTAAAATTTGATAGAATAAGAGTAATTTATAAAATAAAAAAAGAGGGCTTGAAAGAATGATAAAAGGAATTGGTATAGATATGGTTGAGCTTTCAAGAATCGAAAAAATCATCGAAAATAAATCTTCTTTTGTTCAGCGAGTTCTGACGAGTAATGAATATGAACTTTTTCAAAGATTACCTCACAAACGTCAGGTCGAGTTTTTAGCAGGCCGTTTTGCTTGTAAAGAAGCTTTCTCAAAAGCCTGGGGGACAGGGATTGGAAGTGTCGGATTACACGATATTGAAATCTTAAAAGAACAAAGTGGAGCGCCGAAAGTCACAAAATCACCTCATAAAGGAAATGTATTTGTATCTATTTCCCACACAGAAACCTCTGCGGTTGCTCAAATCATCTTGGAAGTTGGTTGATTAGCTACTAAATTTGAATACCGGTCGAGATAAAAGCGATTGATCAACGATCATGGGCTGTATTCCCACGAGGAACTGTATAAGCAAATGATTCGGCTGTTTCTGATCCGACCGTAAAAGAAAGAAGGACATATATGGCTGTAGGATGGCATCGTCCCACAAAGTTAGTGATCGATACACAAGCGATCAAAGAAAATGTTTCAAATGAAGTCAAACGAATGCCGCAAGGTACAGAGCTATTTGCTGTAGTCAAAGCAAACGGATATGGACACGGAGCTGTACAAACGGCTCAAGCAGCGATTGAAGGAGGTGCTACGGGCTTTTGTGTCGCAATCCTAGATGAGGCCATCGAACTAAGAGAAGCTGGCATTACAGAGCCAATACTGATTTTAAGTGTTGTAGATGTTTCTTACATAGACCTGTTGCTAAAATATGATCTATCCGTCACGGTAGCAACCCAAGAATGGTTAGTACAAGCAATTGATCAATTGAATCAGATAAAAACACAAGCACCATTAAAAATACATATAAAAGTCGATACAGGTATGGGGCGTATTGGTTTTACTACACCAATTGTTGTAAAACAAACAGTTGAATTAATTCAGTCAACGCAAGTAATCGCTTGGGAAGGCTTGTTCACGCACTTTTCTACAGCAGATGAAAAAAATACGAGTTACTTTAAAAAACAATCAGAGCGTTTCCAAGAAATTTTATCTGTTCTTTCAGAGTTACCCCAATATGTACATGTAAGTAATAGTGCAACTGCACTTTGGCATCCTAATAATGCGGGAAATATGATTCGATTTGGTATAGCAATGTATGGACTGAATCCATCGGGACATGCATTACCCGAAATTTATCCATTAAAACCAGCCTTGAGTTTAGTGTCAAAGTTGATTCAAGTGAAAGAACTAGCAGTGAATGAAGGAATTGGTTATGGAAATACGTATACGACTACAAAAAATGAATGGATCGGTACTGTCCCAATCGGGTATGCAGACGGCTGGCTCCGTCATCTACAAGGGTTTTCAGTATTAGTTAATGGTGAAAAATGTGAAATTGTTGGCAGAATCTGCATGGATCAATGTATGATTCGCTTGCCGAGAAAAACGAATGTAGGGACAACTGTCACATTGATAGGACACGACCATGGAGCAAATATCACATTGCAAATGGTGGCAGACAAACTAGAAACAATCCACTATGAAGTGGCATGTACATTTTCTGAACGTATGCCAAGGGAGTATAAATAGAATAGGAGGCTTCAAATGGTCAAAAGGGGTGACATATATTTTGCAGACTTATCCCCTGTTGTAGGATCAGAACAAGGGGGAGTGCGACCAGTACTCGTCATACAAAATAATTTAGGAAATCATTTTAGTCCAACCATTATTGTAGCCGCAATCACAGCAAAAATGGCTAAACCCAAATTACCTACACATATCGGCATCAATTCTGAAGAAACTGGAATCGAACGAGATTCAGTCATTTTACTAGAACAAATCCGCACCATTGATAAGATCCGTTTGAAAGAAAAGGTTTGTCATTTGGGAATAGATATCATGGAAGCGGTCGATCGTGCGTTAGGTGTCAGCGTAGGAATTTTGGAAGCAGAACTAGAAGAAGAGAATCTTGGTACATATCGTTAAAAGTATCGGACATTTGGCTGGAAAACATAAGACATATCCAGTTGTATTCCTATTAGGATAATTGTTTGAGACGACGTAATACGAAATGGAAACAGGAACACTGTGTTAATTACTTAGATCTTGTTATTATTAATTATTTAACACTTAATAATAAAACCACTCTTATCAATAGAATAAAACTGAAAATTAGACCTATAGAAACAACATTCGTTCACTGAATTAGTAAAAAAACACTAAAATTTATCACGTACCCTGCTGTTTTTATTGACTTTTAGTTGCGTTTATAAAAAAAAGTTGGCAATAGCGCAACGTAATGTTACAATAAACTATGTATAATTGGGTAGAAAGTGAATAACTTTCAAAAAAGTAGATATATTTAGTGTTTTTTTATTAAGGGATAAAGGAGTTTATATTTGATGACGATTTTCATGTTTGTATTAGTAGTAATACTGTTTCTTTTTTTCAGTTATCAGTTGTATGTTCGATTCCAACTGGAGAGCTTAGATTCTGATAGTCCAAAAATGAAACGCAAGATCAATTTTTATAAGTATCAAGAGAATAATCGATCATTATTATTTTTGATGATTGCAGCAATTATTTTTTGTTTAATCCTTTTTGGGATACTGTATAATCAAGATACTTTAAGAAAAGATAATAAAGAGTTAGAATTCAAGATAGAAGAGATCAAGGACGCCAGAGGAACAGCTTCTGGTGCTGAAATTGAGAGCTATAAAGAAAACACGCTAAAGTTAGCTGAATTTCCTTGGAAGAAAATTGTAGAAAGTCGAGATGCCCAAGCGCTAGACAACTACGAACTTCTACTGATAAGAGATTGGCAGCCCTTTTTTGGAGAAGCGAATGTCGCGATCATGATCAGTCAAAAAACGGGAACGTTGACAGTATCAGTTTTTCCTACGGCTTTAAGCTTTAATGATTTCCAGACTGCTGAAAAAAACATTGAGGCATTTATCAAAGAGTTACAGCCAGTAAAAGAAATCACAATGATCGATTTTAACTTTACATATCGAGATAAAACCAACAAACTCTCTAAACAGTCGTTCGTTTTCACAAGAGAGGCGAAAGACAGTAACTTAGAAAAAGTAAAACTAGATAAATAATGGAAGATAGAAATAAAAGACGGGGTGTAAACACATGGCAAAGAGGCGGTTAATTAAGAAAATTAACGAAGTTTCCGAGGAAGAATTAACGCAGGATGTAGATTTTAATTCGGAAGAACCACAACGACCAGCTACTGTAACAACTACGAACAATAGTAATTTATTAGCTGAACAAGAACAAGAGATCACTCGTTTAAGAGAATTGATCGAAGAATATAGATTACAAGAATCTGAATTTGAGAAAAACAAAGAAGAGAACTTTCGTTTATCTCAACAAAATAAACAATTAGTGATCAAAGTTGAGAGTAACCAAAATGAACTTGAACAGATGAAAGAAAAGAATGATGAACTAGCAACACAGCTCAACCAAAAAGAATCTGAGATCTTTGAATTAGAAGATGGGCTTGAGTCAGACGATTCTGCTGAAGAAATCAATCGTTTGAAAGCGGAAATCGAAGTACTGAAAAAAGAAAATACTAGTGGACAAGAACAAATTGCCTACTTAGAAACTGCACTTGTTGAAAAAGATAAAGCCTTAGAAATCCAAATTTCTGAAAAAGAAAAAGAAATCCAACAATTACAAACAGAGTTAGCTGCCCGAGGAACAATCGGAGAAAAACAAGAAGCATTGGAGACGGTGAAGATGGAATTAGAATCATTGAATGAAAAACTTCAAACTACTAATAAAGAAAATCAAGAGTTAACACAAAAACTTGCTGATCTTCAAGAACAAATGCACCGCTTACAACAAGAAAACCAAGAATTAAAAGACAAAGAGACCACTTTATCAACAAATAGTGATGTGTCTGTTGATAACAGTCGTGTTGAAGAATTGAAAAAAGAATTAGAAACAGTTCTTAAAGATAAGAGTGAACTAGAAGCAAGTCTTGGTCGCATCCAAGGTCTAAATGATAAATATTCTATTCAAAAAAATGTTTTCGAATCTGAATTAGCAGGATTAAGAAATAGCTACAAAGAAAAAGAAGAAGAGCTAGAAAACTTAAATGCTGAATTAGAAACAATGCGTAGCTTGTCTACTACAGGAGAAGCAACAGGGAATCAGCTAGCTGAATTATTACAAGCAAAACAACAAATCAATGACTTGTTGTTGAAAAACCAATCCTTACAAGAAGAAGCGTTGAAATCACAACAAGAGATCGGTGAAGTAATGGTTTCTGCTAAGAAGGAAGCAAATCGTATTATTAGTGAAGCGCAAGTTGAATCAAAACACATGATCAACTCAGCAGAACTTGAAATGTTGAACATAGGAAACCGTGCGAAAAATATTTCAAATGAAGTAGAAGAATCTAAAAATGAAGTAATGACGATTTACCGTGAATTGGAAGAACGTTTAAGCAAATTATCGCGTTTAGATAAAACTGGAAACTAAACCATTAGAAAACGAATGAAGGGAAGAACAATATGAAAAAACAAATCAATAAAAAATACCGCATACTGTTGATTTCTTCTGCAATATTGTTTAGTACTGTTGTTTACTTTATGTCTGATTCATTGATTTTAGGCGCATCAGCTGGTGGTGGGGGTACAGTATCTGCACCTGTAACAACAGATGATAGCGAAGCCCCTACATCTGCTTCAATACCACAGGCAGCTCAAACACAACAAGAAAGCAATTTAAGCAGTGATGTTGCTTCTGAAGATAAGAATAACGAAGTGCCTAAAGAAGTTTATGTGATAAAGGCTGGTCAGACATTATGGGAAATTGCTCAAGATTCAGGGTTATCAATTCAAACATTAATGAATAAAAATCAGCTTAGTAGTAGTGTTATTGTTGAGGGACAGGAATTAGTATTCGATTGATTATGAGTTTAGGGGGTGGAGCAAAACTTTTAGAGTTTTGCTCCACTTATTTTTTTACATAGGGAGACCTATTGCAGTATTTCTCTTAATTAGCGGGGTTTTATATATGGAAAAAACAGCAACACTCTGTTATCCTTAATTAAGAGTATTAATTGGTATGATTGAGGTGTATCATGGATGAACTAAGAATACGTTTTGAACGACTAAAAAGACAATTAAACCGTAAGTTTAATAAAAATAGAAAGTCAAAAAATAAGAATCGAAAGCGCCCGCACGCTGGCACTAAAAAGAAGCGTCCAAAACCTAGAGAACGAGCTGAAATAATAAGAGAAGAGCCGAGAGTTAAATCGAGACCTAAAGAAGAACGAATTCAAAAAGCTGCTTCAACCAATAAAAAGCGCAAAAAGAAAAAATTAACGAAAGAAGAATTTGAGAAAAGAAAAAAGAAAAAAAGAAAAGAGAATATCACTGAAATCATCAAATTCATGCTACCTATCGTATTATTTGCAGTTTTTGTATTTTTCTTTATTCTGAATACTTCCCCTCACATGGTTGATGGGGATTCAATGAAACCTACTTTATTAGATGGGGATCGAGTGATTGTTCGTCGGACAAAAGAGCCTAAAAGATATGAGGTCATAACATTTAGCCCACCTGTAAAAAGCGAGTTTCAATATGTGAAACGAATCATAGGGATGCCTGGGGATTTAGTATGGACAGAGGGTAATGATTTATTTATCAATCATCAAGCAGACTCTTTACCAAAAGCATCTGAATTATCTGATGCAAATGAATTACCAGATGGGACAATCAAAGTGAATATATCAGAAGACAGTCTAGCTCAAATGTCACAGCTGAAAAAAATCCCTAAAGGTCATTATTTTGTATTGGGGGATAATCGAAATAATTCCAGTGATAGTAGAGCATTTGGTTTAGTTGATGGTCAAGCTATTGAGGGTGTTGTATCCTTCCGGTTTGCACCGTTTAATAATATTGGATGGATAAAATAAAAAAAACGATAAATTTATCGTTTTTTTATTTTTTATAAATCGATTCACTGATCATTATTTTTTATTATATTTTAAAAAATAAAAACAAATTATAGCGGAATCTATGTTAATCTATAATTATGGTTATTCTCACTAAATTTAATGTATACAAAGAAAACAGAGAACATAAAGAGAGCGTTCTCTGTTATAATTTCAATTAGTGATGTAACCAACAAGTTTGGCACTATCTTGTATCGATTAACTGAATAATCTGTTTTTCGATTTCAGTCATGTCATAACTATTACCAATATCTGAGAATATATAAACTAATTCTTGTTTTTCAGAAATCACTTCATTGTATATGTTAGAAAGAAGTATGTCATAATGACTGTCTTCTTTAAAAGCTTCAGCTTTGATTGGGTATTTGTGACCTAAAACATTGGTCAAATGCTGAATAACTAATTCACCAATAAAAGGATTCAGTGAATGATAGACACCGATCGCAATTTTTTCTTCATTTAATTCAGCAATATGATTTAGGATGATAGTGTAGTGGATTTCAGTGAATTTATTTTTATAGCTTCCTTTTTCACCATCTTGATCAAATTTTTTGGTCGCAATGTCCATCAGTTCAAAAACTTCATTACCAGAAAATGGATGACGGTGAGCATTGACGATCGATTTGATGGTCCAACTATCAAAGGGCAAGATAAATCCATCAAAATAATAAAGCTGAGAATGTAGCTGAAACAATAAATTTTCAATATACAGTAAGCGTGCAGATGAAGCGTAATTGGACAAGTAGCCTTGCTGTTTTAAATATTTTAATATTACTTTATTCATATAGTTTAAATAAGAGCTTTCTCTGCGCTGCTTTTCTGCCAACCTAAAGGCAAAAGATGAATTAGGCGAAAAATTATGCATGGAACAAAAGAAGTCATAAAACATGTATGCTTCATAAATAGTATATGGACGGTCGATCTTTTTCATATATGTATGTAAGGACAAATTAATTTCTTCAAAGAGCGGTCGATCAGGATAATCATAGTTAGGACTGATAACAGGATTATATTCAGTAGCCAGTCGTCTAAATGATATTTTCATCCACAATTTTATTTGCAAGACTTCAGTAGGATCAAAGACTACATTGAGAGACTCCCTTAAGATATCTACAAAGCCAAGATATTGATTAGCGGTTTCTTTTTCTAAACTGGTTTTATCCTCAAATAGAAACCAAAAGAAACTAAAAAAGAAATAGCGAATCTGTTTTTCTTCTCCGATCAACTTTCCACGTTTGATTTGTAGGCGAAATTCTTTTAAAAGATCGTTTAATTCGGTGATCTTTCGATAATAAGTCGCAGAGCTGATCGCATAATTCAATTGAAAATAGTCGCAAGTCAGTTCACCTTTAGAGAATAACTGGTTCACCATTTGAAATTTTATCGACTTTTCGAGAAAAAGTACAACAACGTTCTTCAAGGGAAAAGTCGGTTGCTTTTTTAAAGTAATATTTTCACCTTTTAACGTTAGTTCAACTTGCTCATTTACTTGATTCTCTTCAAGAAAACTTTGCAGGAAAGACAAATATTCATTTAAAGTCGGTAAGCTAATTTGAAATTCACTAACTAGCTCATTTTTTGTCGCCTTGCCTTGATTGTTGTATAAAAATAATAAGATATCATTCATATAATCGAAGGGCTTTTCTAAAAAATCTCGTTTTAGCATAATAGACACCTCACTTAAAGGATACTTGATTCATGAGAAAATGGCAATACGCAACTTATAAAAAGAAATTAGTCTCTATAATTATTTAAAAAAATCATTTTTTTATATATAATGAACTAGATTGTTACTTTTAAATTATATTTATATAGTTATAAAAATGACTTATTTGATTGAAGGGAGAAGAACCTTAGTGAAAGTAGTAATTATCGGAGCCTCACACGGTGGACTTCAAGCGGCATTAACGTTAAAGAAATTAGATCCTCAAACTGAGGTTGTTCTAATTGAAAAAAGAAGTGAGCTTAGCTTCGTTTCAAGCGGGATCATATTGAGAATGAATCAAATGGTTGATGAGCTGGATAATGTGAGATATCTTACAGCAGAAGAATTGAGTAAAAAAGGCATAGTTGTTTTACTTAATACAATGGTTACTACGATACAGCCGGAAAAAAGCACTATTATCTATGAGGATGATGCTAAAAAAACTTGTAAAGTAAGTTATGACAAGCTAATTCTCGCAACAGGTTCAAACCAATTTTCAACTAATCTGACACTACCAAGTAAAGATAAAGTGACCGTTTTCAAAAGTTACTCCAGTTCAGTGGAAGTATTGAGAAAATTGGAACAGGCAAGATCAATCTCGATTATTGGTGGCGGATATATCGGAGTGGAATTGTGTGATGCTTTGAAAGAAAAAGGCAAAGAAATCCACCTGATAGAAAGTGCAGGATCTGTTCTTTTCCGTTATTTGGATAAGGAACTGTCATCACTCATTGAACAAAAAATCGTTGATTCAGGTGTAAAACTTCATTTAAACGAAAGTGTTATTGGTTTTTCAGATATAGAAGAAGAGAGTTTTATCACCCAAACCACGAATGAAGAAATCAGAAACGATTATGTTATTGTGGCCGTAAATGCTCGTCCTGATACGACATTAGTGAAAGAATTTTTAGACTTAAATGCTAATGGAACAATTCGAGTCAATGAACATATGCAGACAAGTGATCCAAATATTTTCGCTTTAGGAGATGTGATTTCTTATCCTGTCCGCAATAGCTATCGTAAGTCGTTCATCCCTTTAGTGAATAATGTTGTTCGAAGTGCGACCGTTGCTGCTATGAACGTTTTAGGGCATCCGATGAAGTACAATATGACGCAAAAGACAACGGCCACTAAAATTTTCAACAACTATATTGCTACTACAGGGTTAACCGAAGTAGAAGCAAAGTTTGAAGGAATCGAAGTTGAAAGTATCTTTTTAACATTACCAAGTCAGTTGCCTTATCTTAAATTGCAGGAAGAGGTGCATATCAAACTGGTTTTCGAAAAAGGTACGCATAACTTGATTGGCGGACAATTGATGTCTGAAAAGGATATTACGCAATCGATCAACACGTTATCTTTAGCAATTGACAAAGAAACCACACTAGAAGAGTTAGTCACTATGGACTTTTATTTTAACCCTGGAATCAACCAACCAATGGGAATTATTAGCCGTGCTGCATATGAATTTTTGATTGAGAAGTATAGGGTATAAAAATCTTGTCTTTGTATAAGAGGGGTGAAGCATTTCTTTGGCCCTTTAATAGTTATTAAACTTTTTCTAATAGCAAGAGCAGCAAGACAAACATGTTTATGCTGTTTTTTTGTATAATTATTGTTTTTTGTAATAAAAGCGAATTGCTACTACTAATTGTTATTTAAGCGTATAATAAAATAAAAATATAGGAGGGGCATAGCCGATGAAAGCAGCAGAAAAAAATTTTTATGACTTCATCTTAGATCGTACAAAAGCAGATCATCAAGAAGACATGAAACATTTACTAGCAGAATTGCTGGAAAGAAAATCAACGGATAAGCTCGATAAGATGTATCTTATGGGTGTGGTTCCCAGAGCACTTTCTTATCTAGAGCCTGATTCAGTAAATGAAGTGAAAAAAGTAGTATCAGAGTTCTCAGCAAAACTATAGCAAAAAAATAAAGGCAAGCTGATTCATTTGGATGAGTTTGTCTTTTTTAGGTGTCATAAAATAAGAAATGTCCCATTGAACGTGAAGAAAATGGATATGAATGGTTCATAAATAACAATAGACTTGAATTCTCTACGACAATTCAAGAAACCTGTCGTAGAAATGGACAAAAATAGTTTTTTTCATTTGTTATTGATAAAAAAATTATGCTAAAGTAAATCAGTCATTAAAAAGAGTGGGTGAGCAGGATGAAACATATAAAGAACACATTAAAGTTATTTAAATTAGATTGGCAACGTATTTTTAAAAACCCGATCGCTACATTTTTGATTATTGCACTGATGATTATTCCATCACTTTATGCATGGTTCAATATCAAAGCCTTGTGGGATCCTTATGCAAATACAGGAGAATTGCCGATTGCAGTCTACAGTGACGACCAAGCTGTGACATTCAAGGATAAAGAAGTCGATATTGGAAAAGAAGTATTAAAAAATCTTCATAAAAATAAACAATTAGGTTGGCGTTTTGTTGATTCAAAACAAGAATTAGACAAAGGGGTAAAATCAGGAAAGTATTATGCCGGTATCTATCTGCCAAAAGATTTCTCAAAAGACCTATTAAGCTTTACTACAGGGGATATTAAAAAGCCTAAAATTGACTATTCAATCAATGAAAAGATCAATGCGATCGCACCAAAAATCGCTGAAAAAGGTGCAACCTCATTACAAGCGCAAATCACAGATGAGTTCACTAAAACAGCAAGTGGTACTTTGGTTCATGTATTTAATGATATTGGCTATAATTTAGATTCTAATCTGGTTAGTATAACGAAAGTGAAGGATATGATCCTTTCGACAGATGAAAATATTGGTCAAATCGATAAATATATGCAAGAAGTTGTTGCGCTTCATGGGAAAATGCCTGAGTTGAAAACAAAGCTAGCGAAAGCCAATGAATTTGCGGAGTATTTGCCTCAAGTTGATGCTTTAGGAACAAAGCTAGTTGATTTAAACGACAAGATGCCAACAATCAAAGAACAAGCTAAAGTTATTTTGACCTTACAGGAGAAAATCCCAGAAATTCAAAATGCTGGGAAACAATTAGCGATGATTGACGAAGATTTTGCTTCAGTTGAACAAACAATGACGGAAGGAATCGAAGAAGCTAAACAAGGTTTGACCATTATCCAACAAGTTCAAACGGCTTTGCCAGATATTGAAAAACTTGGAGAGCAAGCAGATCAATTAGCGACTGCAACCAGTGAAGGAGCAGTAAAATTACAAGAGGCGTTACCAAGCATTACAAGCAGTATCAAAGTAACGCTAGAGTCAGTTCAAACAATTGGATCAAATGTATCCGCAATTGCTGGTCAAATCGAGCAATTATTGACTGACAATGAATTGACACCAGAAGAACGTGAAACGCTGAAGCAAATGTTGCAACAATTTAGCGACAGCTTAGGGAAGCAGCAAGCAGCAATTGATCAATTGGCTGAAATGCTGACAAGTATTCAAAATTCTTCTGGTAATCAAGAACTTCAACCAATCATTGATAATTTAAATAATCTTAGTACGTTGATTGCAGGGCTAAAAAATCGAGTGGATAGTATTGATGCTGATGGGATTTCAGTGGATCAGTTGAAAGCTGTATTAGGAGAAATTGAAAACATGGCCAACAATATCGCTGGGATTGCTGGCAGTATCAATGTAGATGCAGTTGCAACAGATGTAAATAACATTTTAACAAAGCTCATCACTACGATTTCCAGCGCTCAAGGCTTGCTCGACAAAGCTAAACAAATCGATTTTGCTACATTATTAAATTCAACACAAGCAACTGTTTCTAATGCAATCAGCATCTTAGAAAAATACCAAGCAGAATTACCTGCAATCAAACAAGAAGTGCATGATGCCAATGTTTTACTGAATGGTCATATGGACACGATCGTAAATGGCATTAACAAAGGTGCAGAACTTTACAACAATGAATTGCCTGTCATTGAAGAAAAACTTGGCTTAGCTGCTGATTTTATTCAAAATGATTACCCAGGGATCAAAGAAAATATCACTGGTACTTTAAAAACAGTCAATGACAAAATGCCGGATTTAGAGTCTGCCTTGAACAAAGCAAATGACTTAGTTCAAAATGACTGGCCAAATATCAAGACAGGTCTCCATAAAGCCGCAGAAGCGATCCGAAATGGGGAGAAGGATGTTGACCTTGGACAAGTGATAAAGTTGCTTAAACTGGATGCTAACGCTGAAAGTGACTTCTTTGCTAAACCAGTTGAAGTGAAAGAAAATAAAATTTACCCAATTGCTAATAATGGCTCAGCTAGTACACCATTTTACACAGCTCTTTGTTTATGGGTTGGTGCCGTGTTATTTTCAAGTGTGGCAACAACTGATTTTTATTTAGATGAAAAAGACCGCGGCAACTATTCAAAACGGGAACAATTTTCTGCGAGGATGTTAACCTTTTTAGTAATGGGACTAGCGCAAGCGTTGATTGTGACGTTAGGAAATTATTTCTTGTTAGGAGTAGATGTTAGACAACCAGTATATAGTGTATTATTTGCTTTGTTGATCGCCTTTGCGTTTATGATGATGGTCTATGTACTAGTGGCACTATTTGGCAATGTCGGAAAAGGGGCTGCGATCATTATCCTGGTGCTTTCAATCTCGGGAGGTGGCGGAAACTATCCAATTCAAGTTTCTGGCAAATTCTTCCAGTTTATTAATCCATTTTTACCATTTACCCATGCGGTAAATCTATTAAGGGAATCAGCAGGAGGTATTTATTGGCCGAATGCTTGGAAGGCGATTCTCATTTTACTAGGAATTTCAATTGTGTTTTGTGTGTTGGGCATTCTCTTATATCCTTATGTTGAAGAAAAAACGAAGAAGTTAGAGAACGTTTCGCATGAAAGTCATATTTTCCATTAAAAATAAGAAATAAATGCTGGTGAAAGCTTGAATCAAGCCTATAATGGGAGTGATTCAAGTTTTTTTCCTTATTTGTTATCTTTCAAGGTGTCCCTAATAAAAAAACAAAGACATCCAATTGATCAATTAGGGGGATTCTAAACAATAAAAACTCACTAAAAAAAACAGCATTTAACTATACAAATGGCTGAAATCATTTTATAGTCTTAAGATATGCTAAAAATGAGGTAGGGATCACGATGATAAAATTTTTAATAGAGCGCTTTGAAAAAAGCCAACCAAAAAATTCAGATACTCGAACAGCTTTTGGGATTTTTGCGGGGATCGTAGGGTTACTATCTAACTTGCTGCTTTTTGTTGGAAAATTGTTGATTGGACTAATTTCTGGCAGTGTGTCGATTATGGCTGATGCAATGAATAATTTGTCGGATACGGTTTCTTCTGTGCTAACGCTCGTCGGTTTTTATATTTCAGGGAAACCAGCAGATAAAGAACATCCATACGGTCATGAACGTTTTGAATATATCAGCGGTATGTTAGTTTCGTTATTGATTACCTTTGTTGGGTTTCAATTTTTTATGACATCGATTGAACGAATCCGAGATCCTCAAAGTATCAAAGTAACACCAGTAATTCTGATTGTGTTAGTATTGTCGATTCTCATCAAAGTTTGGCAAAGTATTTTTTATCAACGAGTAGCCAAAAAAATTGATTCTAATACATTAGTTGCAACGGCTAAAGATAGTTTAAATGACGTATTTACGACGATGGCTGTACTCGTTTCAGCGACAGTAGAGGGCTTGACTGGCTTGAAAATTGATGGCTTTGTAGGGCTATTGATAGCGTGTTACATTATTTTTAGTGGTTTACAATTGATTCGAGAGTTTGTCAACGAGTTGATGGGGCTTAGACCTGATCAAGCAGCGATAGATGAAATGAAACGATATCTATCCTTAGTACCAGAAATCGTAGGGTATCATGATTTACTGATCCATCAATATGGACCCAATAAAACATTTGCCTCTGTTCATATTGAAATCGATGACCGCTGGAATCTGACTCAAGCCCATGAAAAGACGGATGATATCGAAAAGAAATTTAAAGAAGCGTTGGGGGTTGATCTTGTTTGTCACATCGATCCTGTGAACTTACATGATCAAAGACAACAGTTTATTCACCAAGAGCTGAAAAGAATCATCAAAGGGATCAATAGTGAATTAAAAGCCCACGATATACGCTTAGTAGATCATGGCAGTCAGCCTCGTATTTTATTTGATTTGGTTGTTCCAAACCATTTTAAAGCAACAGACCAGGAACTAAAGATTCGCATTCAAGAACAAGTATATCGAAATATTGGGGATTATTTAGTTGAAGTAACATTTGATCACAATTATTTACTTTAAATTTCTCTTTAATGATAAAAAAATAATAGCTATATAGTTGTTTTTCTCAAAAATATACATAAAAATGATTGTTTTAGCTAAAAAAATGAGAAAATATTGTTCTCTAACATGGTAACATAGGGATGAAATGTTAGGAGGAATAAAAAGGATGGATCGTAACTTATTAATCGTTCTCTATTTTTTTGTTGTTGTGATTGTTGTTTTAACATTAGTGATTGTCAGAGATAAACAATTTTTACGGAGTTTATTAGGAAAAAAAGAAGTACAGCAAGAAGAAATCACGGATTTGAAATTAGAGAAGATTCGTTTGAAACATATTATAAAAATGCAGGATGAGACGATTTCTCATATGCTGAGCTCAACTCAGTATATTAAACCGATGAAAATGGAGTATCCGAAAATAGAACCAAACGAAGCAAATCAAGAGACAGAATGGCATTTGGATGAATATACCAGTATGAATCGAGAGTACCACGAATTATAAGTAAATAGAAGAAGTTGAACTATAACTCTTAGAGTTTCCGGTTCAACTTCTTTTAGTTGCTATCCATTTGTCCTTGTATATGAATCGATAAAAACATATACTAGCCTTAAAAAGGAGGTTATTGAATGAATGCTCAATGGATCGTACTTGGTTTTGTGGGGCTGATTATATTGATTATCAGTGTAATGGAAATTTATAATCGCTTAAAATTACGAGCAATGGTCAAAAGTAAGTGGGGAACATTTCCTAATACACGTTTTTTTGATAAAGAGGAAAGCTTGAGGGATGCGTGGTATACAGCTAAAAAATATCGAAAGTATGATAGTGAAGTCGATGAGATCACTTGGTATGACCTAGACGGATTTACTCTGTTTGAAAGAATCAATGCAACCTATTCAAGTGTAGGCTCAGAAGCACTGTATCAGCGTTTACGCAATTTTAACTTCTCAGAAGATAGTCATGACCGTTTGGAAACATTGATTGAGTATTATGAGCAAAATCCTCAGATTAGAGAAGCGATTCAATTTCAGTTTGCCTGTTTAGGGAAACAAGATAAGAATAATGTTGAAAGCTATTTAAGTGAAACTAGAAACCAAGTGCTGCCAAATACAAAACTCTACTTGTTTTGTGGGAGTCTACCGATTGCCGCCGTCGCTTTAATACTGTTATTTCCGAATACCGTATCAATTGTCCTATTGTTAGGCTCGATTTTATTCAATGTGATTTATTACCAAATAAAAAAGGAAAAATTACAACGTGAGCTGATCTGTATGGGGTATTTAGTCCAAACGGTTGTATGTGCAAAGAAATTAGCTAAAGTGAAAACACCTTTTCAAGAAGAGTTGGCAAACAACCTTAAGCCGTTGGCATCAATGACTAAATTTGGTATTTCCTTTCGAATGAAGTCTAACAGTGAGGCTGAAATGATGTTTGATTATTTTGCGATGATCTTCATGCTGCCCTTTATTTCATATAACTTTGTTCTGGAAAAATTAACCAATTATGAAACTCAAGCAAAAGAAATGTGGCGTTTACTTGGAGAATTGGAAGTTGCAGCAGCAGTTTTGAATTTTCGTAAAGTCATGCCAGATACAAGCCAACCTGTATTTTCAAAAGGCATTCAAGTAAAGGGGGAAGAAGTTTATCATCCATTATTAGCCTCTCCTGTGCCAAATGAAGTGAACTGGACAAAAAATACCCTAGTAACTGGTTCGAATGCTTCTGGCAAGTCTACCTATGTTAAAAGTGTAGCGATCAGCTGTATTCTTTCTGCGACGATCCACACCGCGTTAGCGACCAAGTTTCAATTGCCGTTTGCACATATTTTGACATCAATGGCAGTTGAAGATGACATTTTTGAAGGCGATAGCTATTTTGTTGCAGAAATCAAATCAGTTAAACGAGTCCTTGATTTAGCTGAAACAAGAGTTCCGTGTTTATGTTTTATTGATGAAATACTAAAGGGTACGAATACGATCGAACGAATCGCCGCATCATCTAGTATGGTTCATTGGTTAGCAGATTATCCGTCGTTGGCTTTTGTTGCTACCCATGACATTGAACTGACAGAAATCTTAAAAGAATCTTGTGATAATGTCCATTTTCAAGAGCAGGTGACAAAAGAACAAGGTGTATCATTTGATTACCGTCTAAGACAAGGACCATCAACTACGAGAAATGCCATTCAGCTTTTGCAGGTGTTGAATTATCCGCAACGGATCGTGGCACAGGCAAAAAAAGAAGCAGATTATTTTGATGAATATCGTACTTGGCAAACAGTAGAATAGCAATCAAGACATGAAAATCGTTTTGGATGTTCATGTCTTTTTCTTGTGACGACAGCGCAAAGGCAGAATCGTTTCCTTGAAAAGATAAGCTTGTTAAAATGAAAAAAACAGTGCTCTAAGAATTTGTTTAAACGATGGAAAGAAGAGCCTAAACATTTCAATTATTTAGCAGGGAAATAATTGACAATCTTACTTTAGAAGCGTAGCATATGTGATTGTTTCGGAAAAAAATAGGAAAAGGAGAGGTTGATCAAGTGGATTATTTAAAGCGATTATTTATCGGTAAGCCGTTAAAATCGACTGAAAATGATGAACATAAGTTGAGTCGTTTTGCCGCATTGGCTTTATTGTCATCAGATGCATTATCCTCTATTGCTTATGGTACTGAACAAATCGTTGTCGTGTTAGTTACGTTATCTGCTGCGGCTATCTGGTATTCACTGCCCATTGCCGCTTTTGTCATTATTTTACTTATTTCATTAACACTATCTTATCGGCAAATCATTCATGCATATCCTCAGGGTGGCGGAGCTTATGTCGTCAGCAGTGAAAATTTAGGGAAAAATGCTGGACTAATAGCAGGCGGTTCTTTATTGGTCGACTACATGTTGACTGTAGCAGTTTCGGTGTCGGCAGGCGCTGAGGCGATCATTTCAGCAGTACCAGCTCTATACGGGCACCAAGTTGTGATTTCCATCATCATTGTTTTATTGATCATGTTGATGAATTTACGAGGCTTAAGGGAATCAGCTGGCTTTTTGATGCTGCCGGTCTATAGCTTTATTGCGATTATTACTTTATTGATTGCTACCGGGCTATTTAAAATTATCACAGGTGTAGTGCCGATTCATGCAACAGCGGTGCCGGGGGCGGTGGTTCCTGGGATTACAATTGCGTTGATTTTGAGGGCCTTCTCTTCTGGCTCCTCATCATTGACTGGGGTTGAAGCAATTAGTAATGCTGTTCCTTTTTTTAAAAAGCCGCGAGCAAAAAATGCGGCTGGTACGTTAACTTTGATGGCTGGGATTTTAGGCTTTTTCTTTGTAGGAATCACGTTTATCAACTATTGGTATGGGATTGTTCCACAGACGGAAGTGACTGTCTTAGCTCAAATCGGTAAAGCAGTATTTGGTCAAAATATTCTTTATTATCTCTTGCAGTTTGCAACAGCTTTGATTTTAGCTGTTGCAGCTAATACTGGCTTTTCAGCGTTTCCAGTGTTGGCCTTTAATTTAGCGAAAGATAAATTTATGCCGCATATGTATATGGATCGTGGGGATCGTTTGGGGTATTCAAATGGTATCTTGACTTTAGCTGCAGGTTCAGTGGTTTTGCTATTAATTTTTCAAGGCTCAACAGAACGATTGATTCCATTATATTCAATCGGTGTGTTTATACCGTTTGCCTTATCTCAGACTGGGATGGTAGTAAAATGGCGTAAAGAGACAAAAAAATGGTTGTCAAAATCAATTGCAAATATGATTGGAGCATTCATTTCTTATGGAATTATCGTTATTTTATTCATGTATCGTTTGGGAGATATTTGGCCATTTTTTATTATTATGCCAGTACTGATTTTTATTTTTTATAGTATTCATGCTCATTACAAAAATGTAGCCGAACAGCTGCGCTTAGAGGAAACTGTGGAACAACAAGAATTTTTCGGCAACACAGTGATTGTGTTAGTTGGAAATGCGACGCAAGCCAATGTGGGGGCGGTAAATTATGCCCGTTCAATCGGTGATTATGTCGTTGCGATGCATGTATCGCTTGATGAGAATGTGG
Source organism: Enterococcus sp. AZ101 (assembly GCF_050499005.1). Taxonomy (NCBI): domain Bacteria; kingdom Bacillati; phylum Bacillota; class Bacilli; order Lactobacillales; family Enterococcaceae; genus Enterococcus; species Enterococcus sp. AZ101. The sequence continues at coordinate 109,099 of NZ_JBMHEZ010000002.1, forward strand.
AAAAGGAAAAAGAAATCGAGACGGAGTTCAAAAAACAATTTCCTGATATTCGTTTTTCTGTCGTCCATTCTTCGTATCGTTCGATCACAAATCCAATTCTTCGTTATGTCGATTTGGTTAGTAAAAATTCAGCTAAGCGGCATTATACAACGACGGTCCTGATTCCTCAATTCGTCCCTAATCGTCGTTGGCAAAATATTTTGCATAATCAGACGAGCTTACGTTTGCGCCTGCGCTTATCTTGGCGCGAGAATATTGTCGTTGCAACATATAGTTATCGTTTGAAGAAATAAAAAAAGCAAGTAAGAATCAGAAGAGATTCTTACTTGCTTTTTTTGTTAAAGCTAAAAAGGCTCATACCGCTTTACTAGATCTAGCGGCACAAAACAGCCTTTGAAGAAAATAGATAAGCGTTTTGTTCCACTTTTCTATGAATGTTTACTAGCTGGATCTAAGCGGCGTTCGATCATGCCTAACACCCAGTCTGTAATGATCGCCATTAAGGCCGTTGGTAAGGCACCAACAAGAATAATCGCTGTCCCATCAGTTGCATTAGTACCGCGAATGATGATATCTCCTAACCCACCGGCACCGACAAAAGCACCAATTGCGGTGATCCCGATTGCTACGACAAGAGCATTTCTAATTCCTGCCATGATCACAGAGACAGAAAGCGGCAATTCTACCATGTAAAGCCTTTGCCATTTTGTCATGCCCATTCCTTTGCCCACATCTAATATATTTCGGTCGACTTGGATCATCCCAGTATAGGTATTTTTGATGATCGGTAAAAGCGAATAGAGAAAGACCGTGACGATAACTGTGTTGACACCCAGACCAAGACCTAACATCAAGATTGAAAGCATCGCGAGAGAAGGAACCGTCTGAATCAAGTTTGCAATACTGACGACCCAACCAGCCATTTTTCTTCTACGGGCAATGAAAATCCCGATAGGTATACCAACGATAGCGGCAAATAATACACCGTAGATGGAAATTAAGAAATGCCGAACGAATTGACTCAAAACATAACTGCCATTTTGCTCAAAGTAATAGAAAAACTGCTGCAGTAAATTCATATCTTGTAAATTCTGCATTATTTTCCACCTCCTTCAGACTCAAAGAAATGGTGTTCTTTTAAGAAATTATCCGCAACGGTTTCAGGTTCCATTAGATCATTGTCTGCTTGATAGTTAAGCTTTTGCATCGTTTCGGTTGAAATTTTTCCTGATAATTTACTAAGGACATCACTTAATTCAGGATGTTTTTTCAAGATTTCATCTGTTGCGACTGCACAGGCATCATAAGGCGGGAAGAAATGGAGATCATCTTCTAAAATAACCAAATCATAACTGCCGATTCGGCCATCTGTTGAATAGCCTAAAACGACATCCATTTTATTCGCAGCCACTGCGTCGTAAACTAAACCAATCTGCATTGGAAACACTCGTTTAAAATCAAAGCCATAGGTTTCAGTAAACCCTTTATAACCGTCCCCTTTACGGTCGATCCAAGATGTATCAACACCAGCAGTTAGCTGGTCGCCAACTTTTTTAAGGTCACTGATTGTTTTTAAATTATATTTCTCGGCCGTTTCTTGTGTAACCATAAAAGCGTAGGTATTGGCAAATCCGTAGGAATTAAACCATTTTTGCTGGAATCTTTTTTGAAACTCTGATTGGACTACCTCAAAAGCTTTTTTAGGTTCTTTGATTGGTTCTAGATTAAGTGTTGTAGTCAAATCAGTCCCTGTGTAACGGGCAGCTGAAATTTGTGCGTCACCATTCATCATTGCTTGGTGATTGATTGTAGTCGTTGCTAAATTATTGATGATCGTGGTTTTTTCATCCGTGTAATGCTCGATCATACCAGCGACTAGGCTTGCTAATATCTGTGCTTCTGATGTGATTCCGCCAGTAATAGAAATCGTAGAGTCATCGGCGTTAGAAGCAAGTCCAGGTAAGGAGCAGCCAGATAATAGTAAAGCACTACAAAAAGTGATGAACAATAATTTTAATTTTCGTTTCATGATTATTCCGCCTCCCTTAATGCTTTAGGCGTTAATTTTTTCTCTAATAGCCCTAGTAATAGATCTGCGGCCAAAGCCAAAATAGTAACAGGAATCGTTCCGGCAAAAATCAAATCGGGTTGATAATTATTTAATCCGCTGAAAATGAAGTCTCCAAGACCACCAGCACCGATATAAGAAGCTAATGTGGCCCATGCAATCACATAAACGGCAGCTAGGCGAATCCCTGCCATGATCGTCGGCATCGCTATTGGTAATTCGACCATAAAGATCGATTGGACATTGGTCATGCCCATTCCTTTGGCAGCATCTTTATAATCAGAGCTGACTTCTTTGATTCCAATATACGTATTTCTTAAAATAGGTAATAAAGAGTAAATAAACAAAGCAATGATAGCTGGAATTTTTCCAACACCAAAAATTGGGATCATCAATGCAAGTAAAGCTAAAGAAGGGACAGTTTGTAAAGCACTGGTTAAGCCGATAACAATGGCCGCTGTTCTCTTAGTTCGTGTCAATAAAATTCCAATAGGTACTGCAAATAAAATACCCAAGAGAAGAGCTATCCCGGAAATAAAAATATGTTCACCGATTTTAGTGACAAGCTCATTTCCTCGTTCTAATAAAAACTGATTCATTTTTTTACACCTCCGTTTGAGGCTGTTTGACATCAGTTGGTTCTGTTTCTCTTGAAGCAGTCGTCACATTTTCTGTGTCTTCTTCACCCCAGATAACATCGTAAACGATATCTACTAGTGAGGCTCTAGTTAAAATGCCAACTACTTTTTGTTTATCATCTACCACTGGAACATATTTTAAACCACGTTTTAAGATTCGTTGTAAGGTATCGCGTAATAGTGACGATTTTTTTACAAAGAATACTTTTGGATTCATGATATCACTAACGCTAGTCGCAGTATTTCTACGGCGGTCAAGGGTTTCAACATCGATAAATCCTTTTAACACGCCTGCGCCATCCACCACTAAGAGTGTATCAACACGTTTTTCTCTCATGAGTTTGATTGCTTCTGACAATGATTTTTCTGGTGTGATCGTGATCGCGTTGTTCAGCATCACTTCACCAACAGTGGTAATATCTGGTTTGGCTTGAATCAAGCGGTCTTCGCCAATCAACTCTTCAACAAATTCGTTGACTGGATGGCGTAAAATATTATCAGGTGTATCAAACTGAATAACTTTTCCTTCACTCATGATGGCGATTCTATTTGCTAATTTTAACGCTTCATCCATGTCATGAGTAACAAAAACAATAGTTTTTCCTAAACGTTCTTGTAAGTCTTTCACTAAATCTTGTAGAGAATCTCTTGTGATCGGATCTAAAGCACCAAAAGGTTCATCCATTAAAATGATATCCTGGTTGGCTGCAAGAGCTCTTACAACACCGATTCTTTGTTGTTGCCCACCAGAGAGTTCATTTGGATAACGATCAAGCATTTCTCTAGGTAGTTCAACTAGATCGATCATTTTTTCTGCAATTTTATTCCGTTCTTCTAAGTCGACTTTTAATAACTTAGGTACAAGTACGATGTTTTCTCGGATCGTCATGTGTGGCATTAAACCGATATTTTGAATAACATAGCCGATTTTTCGACGTAACTCCACTGGATTGATCGTTTGGATATCTTCTCCATTGATCATGATTTTTCCTTTTGATGGATCGGTCATCCGATTGATCATCCGCATAGAAGTTGTTTTTCCGCTACCACTAGTTCCGATAAAGCAGATAAATTCACCTTTATCAAAAGACAAATTGATGTCATCTACAGCGATTTTTCCACCTTTGTAAATTTTTGAAACATGTTGAAATTCGATCAACTTTCTCACCCCAAATTCTTTTTTCTTGGTCTTGTTTCTTAACTAGTTTCAGTGTTTCCTGACAAATGTATCTACTACTAGTATGCTACAAAACAACGATTTGGACAAATCAGATGTTTTTTTCGCCATTTTAGGATTAAAAAATAACAAATGTAGGTAGAAAATGAGGATTTTTAACGATAATTATGCGGGAAAGTGTAATAAGATTTTCAAATCCAGCTATTATTCTATTGACAATAGCTGGAAACCTTAGTATATTGATGACTAGCTACTACTGTTTTATGAATAATAGGGAGTGAAAAGGAGAAGGTAATGGAGAAGGTTGGATTAGGATACATGGTATTTAGTTTGAGTTATTTATTCTTGTTTTATTTTGTATCTAAGAAAAATGAACACTATAGAAAATTTGTTTTATCAGGATTTGTTATTATTCAATTTATTTATTTAGTTTGGCGTTTGTTTTATACGATCCCAAATGGAAGTATAGTTGAGATAATTGCTGGGAGTTTATTATATTTGGCTGAATTTATGGGATTTATTCAAGCCTTTACGTTAGTCATCTTATTTTGGAAACCTTATAAGCGAGCTGAAAAATCATTAGCTGAATTAAAAGAATTGCCAACAGTTGATATTTTGATCGCTACATATAACGAAAACATTGAAATTTTAGAAAGAACGGTGGTTGGGTGTCTATCGATCGATTATCCTAAAGAATTATTGAAAATTTATTTTTGCGATGATGGGGACCGAGCAATGGTGAAAAAATTAGCAGAAAAACATTGTGTTGAATTTATCGCTCGTCCGACTCACGAACATGCAAAAGCGGGGAATTTGAATTATGCGCTGACAAAAACAAGTGGGGAAATCATCGTGACTCAAGATGCTGATATGGTGCCTAAACGCGAGTTTTTACAGCGGACATTAGGACATTTTTCAAAAGAGCTAGTTGGTTTTATTCAAACGCCGCAGACTTTTTTTAATTCAGATATTTTTCAGCATAATTTATATTTAGATGGTGAAATCAATAATGAACAAGACTTTTTTATGCGTAGTTTAGAAGAAGGGAAAGATCGATTCAATGCGGTACTTTATGTAGGCAGCAATGCTTTATTTAGAAGAGCTGCGCTAGATTCTATCGGAGGTTTTACAACAGGTGTCATCACAGAAGATATGGCTACAGGATTGCTGCTACAAAACAATGGATGGGAGGGTGTATTTGTTAATGAAGCCCTTGCCTCAGGACTATCCCCAGAAACGTTAGCCGATTATGTGAAACAACGAGATCGTTGGGGACGTGGCAATGTGCAAGTTATCAAAAAATATAGATTGAATACATTGAAAAACCTATCATTTATGCAAAAGTGGTTTTATCTTGATGGCGTGATGTTTTGGTATGCAGGGCTCTATAAATTGATTTTTTTACTTTCCCCCTTTCTTTATTTAGTTTTTAACATTTCTAGCCTAAAAACCACATTAGCTCAGCTGGTGATTTTTTGGCTGCCAGCTTTTTTATCTGGAAGTTTGATGTATAAATCTGTTGCTAGAAAGAAATACAATTCCTTCATAAGCAATATTTACGAGCTAGTGACAGCTCCTCAAGTTTCTTGGGCCGTTTGGAAAGAAACGTTATTTAGCCCTAAAAAGAATAAGAAATTTCACGTAACAGTCAAGGGGATTCAAGGGGAAAAAGGATATTTTGATTGGCGTAACTGTAAAGTACAGATTTTATTATTAGGTGCAAACTATTTTGCCTTGATTTATTATATCCTGCACTTGGATTTCAACCACTTACAATGGTGGGATGTTCTTTCCATCAATATTTACTGGCTGTTTTACAATATTTTTAGTTTGAGCGTCGCAGTTAGTGTAGCATATGAGCGGCCACGCATGCCGATGAATATTCCTGTCGATTACGAAGGGGAAATAGTCAAGGGCAATCAAGTGATCCCAGTTCGAATCAATTATTTAGGTGAAAAAAGTGTAACGATCAGTGTTGATCAAAATGAGCCGTTTTTAAGCGCCTTACTCAATCAAGACGAAGGCTACCTCTCTTTCCAAAAAATCAAACATGTCAAAATGATACGCTCGAGTATTATTAATGTAGCGGGAAATGTTGAAATGACCTTCAAGATTCAAAAATTTTCACGTAAAAATCATTATCGTTGGCTAGGCTTGATTTATTCTGATCCGACTTATGGAGTAGGGGATGTTCAGTCAATCAGAGTTAAGTTTTATACCATTTTCAAGTATATAGTCAAAAATAGAAGAGATGTACAAAAAAATCAACAGTTATTGTCATAAAGGAGCCAAGTAGACGAATGAAAAAAAAGAGAATAATTAGTATGCTAATTTTGATCGTTGTTGTTTTTACTGGATGCACTAGTAAGACTGCTGATCCAAAAGATGTCGCTACAACATTTATTAATAATGTGATTTATAGGAAAGATAAAGATGATGCTGAAAAATATTTTTATAAATTAGATGCACCAAGTCAAACAGATATGGTCGAGGATTTTTCTGAGCTATTCGATCTATCAAAAGAACAAGCCAAAGAATTGGTGAGCATTTACCAAGAGCAATTGGACAAAGAAACAAGCTTTTCAGTAAATATAAAAGAGAGCAAGTCAGAAAAAAAAGAAGCGCAAGTAACGGTCACAGGCTTGGATCAGACAAACTTTGATCAGACGATTGACCAAAAAACAGACGAAGAATTGGTGCAATGGTTAAAAAATAAAGGCTATGATCAGCTTGAAAAATTAGATGATATTGACCAAATTTCCGATGAAAAGCAATTAAACGGGATTTTAAAAGAACTAGATACATTAAAAGACGAAGACCTTAATCAAATCCAATTCGAAGCACTTAAAAAAACGTTTAAGGAATTAAAAGCCGCAAAAGAACCGAAAACGATTCGATTGGAATTAGAGCCAGATAAGAAAGAAAAAAAATATTGGCTCATATTAGAGGAAGAGAAACGATTTAGCGAATTACTAGATGCTTTCCAAGGATAACTATAGTATAGAAATATGTTGATTAAGGAGAACTTAGAATGAAAAAAATGATAGTATTTTGCATAGCTCTTTTAATGATCGGTATCGGGATGACCCAGACAATAAATACCGCAGATGCTGCTTTTTCTAAAGATGAAGTCGTCAGAGAGCGCTTTGCTTTAAAACGAGAACAATTAGCAGAAGTGGTTTCAAAAAAAATCGCACATGTTGAAAATTCGATCAAGAAAAAGCTCAAAGAACAAGAAGCCAACAAAATCAAAAAACAAAAAGAAGAGGAGGATAAAAAAGCTGCAGCTAAAAAAGCAGAAGAAGAACAAGCGGCCAATCAAGCCGCAGCCCAAGAGGCTGCACAAGCAGAAGAAGCGGCAAAACAAGCGGTGATCCAAGAAGAACAACAAGCACCTCAAGCGCAAGGAAATGGAGAAACAGCTGATGCTGTGTCAGGCGCCTCTGCAAATGGGCAAGAGAGAGGGCAAAGAAATAGAGAGTGGGGCAATCAACTGAGCGATCCTAATTTGACACCGGCAGAACGTCAAGGTATCATTCAAGAGAAAAAGAATTACAACCGCAATAACCACTGACAAAGAACGAAACAACGCCTTGTACCAAAGCTCAAAGCCCTTTGGTCTAAAGTGGATTTTAGTCATGTTTGCTCTTTTGTTATTTCAGTGGACATTATCGAACAGCGGGTAATTTGTCAATCAAAACTGTGATAAGGGGATTGAGCGATGAGGGCTTCCAGCCAATTTAAAAAAGGTGCTTTAGAAATGTGTGTACTTCATTTTATTCAAAAAGAAGATCGATACGGATACGAATTAACACAACGAGTAAATCAATTTATACCAATCACTGAAGGGGCGCTTTACCCAGTTTTGCGTCGATTAGTCAAAGAATCATACTGTGTCATTTATACCAAAGAATCGCCTGATGGTCCTTCTAGAAAATATTATCAAATGACAGATAAAGGAAATGAGTATTTAGAACTTTTAGAACATGATTGGGATGAGTTCGTTGAGCAAGTCACTAAACTGAGGGGGGCCGATTAGTGAAAACAATGAAAGAATATTTAAATCAGCTACAAGCAGCTTTTGCTGAAGAAGATATAGAAGAGTTTAACGAATTAAAAGAAGATCTATTGGAACAGTTAGCGATTTGTTTAGAAGAAGGTCAGACTGAAGCAGAAGTTGTTGCAGGCCTTGCCCCACCCGAAGAGATTGCAGCGGATTACTACGCAGATTTAAGTTTAGATGCTGCAATCAATGCTAAAACGTCAGTTGTTCCAAGAGAAGAAATTCAAGATGTTTTCATTCAAACGCAGAAAAAAAGAATACAGAAATTTATGGAAACAGTCTTTAAAGTATTGAAACCATTATTTCTTCTGTTACTTTTAGCCTTGTTGGCTTTTTTCTTGATGTACACAATCAAAGAGTTGATAGAAGAGCAGAATCTTGCGGGGATTCCAACTATTTTCTGTTTACTGTTGATAGCAATCATTTTGCAAGTAATAAAAGGCTGGCAAAGTGAAAAACGATCATGGATCAATGGTTTGTCGATTGGCTTTTTAGCCTTTGGAATGGGCTTGCTGTTATTTTGTTCAATGACGAACCGATTGATGTATACAGGGAGACAATACTATAAAGAAATCAGTTTAACATCAAGCAATCATGCTGCGTTTAGTTTTGATTCAGATGCGGATGTCGAAATTACAACAGTAGAAGTATCTAGTACAGAAAAACCTAGTTTGATGGTCAAAGGTCGCTTTAAAGAAAGCGATATCAAAAAAATTGAAACGGGTTCATATGATAATAAAGTAAATTTGACTTTAGATGAAGAAAGTATCTTTGATACCTTTACCCGCACTGGACGATCAGAAGTGATTTTCTTTATTCCAAAAGGCACAATCTTGGATGATTTTCATTTGGGATTAAGCCGTGGAGATCTGCGTCTGTTAGATATTCAAACAAAGAATTTTGACTTAGATTTACTCTCTGGAGATGTTTACGCTAAAAATATTATTGCAGATGATGGCAATGTCAGTAGCGAGTACGGTGATGTGATCATAGAAGAATCCGCAATGAATTTAAAGGTTAAAAGTGTGTCTGGTAAAACAGTCATTACGGGTATGCTGGGTGATCTAACAATCGACGGCGATAAAGGACTCTCCATCTTGAAATTTTTACGCTCAGATAATGTTGTGTTGAATAATCATTCAGGTAGAATGATCCTAGAAGATTCGGAAACAAAAAAACTGACAGCAACTGCAACAGATGGTCAAGTTATCGTTAAACGAACAAAAGGGGATCTTTTGATGTCTAATGAAAGCGGAAAAATCGTTTCAGAGGAAAATCAAGGCACATTAGATTTAAAAAATGGCTCCGGCCAAACGATTGCTGTCCAAGAAAGTAAAGTAAATGCGCAGGTCTCTAGTCAATCCGGATTTATCAAATGGCTGCAAGATCCTAGCCAGTCAGTCAAGATTACAGCAAGTACAGGGACTGGCGAATTGAGAAATGATTTTTCAGATGTAGCAAACAACGGAAAATATAAAGTTGATGTGAAATCGAAAACAGGAGATGTTAAAATCTTAGAAAAAGTTGAATAAACGTAACAATTTTAGTCGCTTAACGTTATGAAAGATGGGTGCCACAATTAGTGAATTAAGGAGAGCTAGACAAAGCGCAATACGTTTTGTTTTGCTCTCCTTAAATCTGAACAAGTGGTTAAGAAACAACGGAGAATTTGTTTTAACGTACTTCCTAGGAAAAAAGTTTTTAAGGAGAAAAGATGTTTAATAAAAGGAAAATAAGAAAATGGTTTAAACAAGGACAGCTAGCTTTGAAAGAAAATGATCACCAACAAGCAGTCTATTTTTTTAAGCTAACTATTGAAACAAGTATTAAAAATGGTGGGATTCAATTAAATGAGTGTTTTAATGCATTTGTTTTACTTGGAGATATCTATAGTGAACAGATGTGCTTTGGAAAAGCGGATCAACTTTATCGAATGGCTGCTGGGCTGGATTTTTCAGCAAAGTATGTTTTGTTAAAACAGGAACTCTTCCATGATGAAACAAATTATGAAACGAATAGCAAAAAATGGTTGGAAAAAAATATGATTGATTTTACTGATATTATTCAAACAAAAGATAGAAAGAATTGGCATTTTCTTATTGAAGAAGGAAAAATCAGTTTACAAAAATTATTGCCCCCCAATAAAATAGAAGATCAAATGCAGGTAGAAACGGATCAAGATTTTGTTTGGTCTTACGAAGAGTGCGTAGATATACCGAATATGTAAACGAAAAAAAGCCGAGAATAAAAATGGTTTATTCATTTTATTTTAGGCTTTTTTTAATTAGTTCTGGTTCAAACATTTTATGTAAGCGAGCAAAAAGTGAAGAAAATTAGCTTTATTTTAATAATAAAACCAGATAAATAAAAAAATTTTTGACACTTTGTTGACTATGAAATTGTTTTTCTTTAAAATGAGTAATAGGATAGAAACGAATATAATAAAAAGGCACTTCAAAAATCAGTTGGCGCTGATTCATGAAGCCCTGAAAAGTCAGAGAACGCTGACCAATCAAGTTGCCCTTGTCAATGCGTAACATCGACATATTCCATTTTACTCAATTTTCGAAGAAATATCTAGAACTTTCTTTATGGATTTTGAGATGGATCATGTGATGCCTATTTGTTGAACATGCAATGGTGTTGGTAGAGTTTACCAGCACCATTTTTTTATTTTGTTTCTATCCAGAAAAAGTAAAGCGTTGTGTTGTGGGCTTGTGACACAGATTGAAGCCGACAATCGGTCACGAGCTAACAATGTGGGCTTTACGAAATGAAAAGGATCAAAGACGTACAAGTGCTGGTAGAATCGTTGAAGTGGTAATGTTCTGTGCAGCAAAATGTAGTTTTTGATACTTTAAAGGATACAAGCAGGAGGAAAGAAATAATAAGAATGGTCTATTCTAGCTAAACCAGTCTATTATTATCTTACACACCTGCTTGTATTTTTGAGTATAAAAAAGCTCTATTGTTCTTTATAAATAGTTGTTTCGATTTCTAATCGTTTTTCTTCTAAAAAAGGCGGCAAAGCAAGGTGTTCTCCCAATGAATTTAAGGGCTCATCGATCGTAAAACCAGGACTTAGAGTAGCAAACTCAACACGCATACCACCAGGTTCTTTGATGTAGAGGCTTTTAAAATAGCCGCGGTGTACTGATTTTTCAATATTCCAGCCTTGGTTTTGCGCTTTGTTATGAAGTTTATCTAGCGCTTGTTCATCATTGACTGAAAAAGCAATATGATCCATACTTCCTCGTCCCATCCGTGTTTTCTCAGTTGTTTCTGTTGGTAAGAGCTGAATAAAATCTGTTTCATTTAGCTGGATACGTCCTTGATTATTTTTCCATCCTAACAATCGATAGAAAAAGTCTGCTGTTTTGTCAAGTTCAGCACTATGAAATTCAGTAGAAGAGAGACCAAGAATTTGCTTATCTCCTGGAATAGCATTTTTAACCTGCAAATTCTGTTCTAATGGACCTTGTTCCACTTCAATCAAGCGTAAATCTACGTGATCCTCATCTGTAAAATGGAGTAGGTTATCTTCTTTAACGAATTTGATTTGTGCATCAGCTAAACGTTGGGCCCAAAAATCTAGGCTGCCTTTAGGGATTTTTAAACCAATCGTGCTTAAAAAAGAATCGTTATCATAACGTCGTCCAAGTGCAGGAACTATAAAAAACGTAATAACTGATCCAGGCGTTCCAGCATAATCACCATAATAATAGTGAAGCATTTTATGATTCTCTTGGTTGACTGTTTTTTTTACAAAACGTAAACCAAGAATAGTTGTGTAAAAAAAATGATTTCTCTCAGCAAATCTAGTTAATAGTGAAACGTGATGGATAGGTGCAAACATAGCGGTTCCTCCTTTTTTTTAAAAACTTACTTTTAGTAAGTGTAACGTTTGAAATAGACAGTTTCAAGTAATTTGTCTTTTTGAGAAATGCTTTCTTCATAGCCAGATACTATAAAAAATGGTAGAATGACCAAGACAAATCAAGGAGAAAGAGTGACAACTATGTTAAGTACAGAAGATTTTGATTTTGATTTACCTGAAGAACTGATTGCGCAAACCCCTTTAAAAGATCGAACGAGTTCACGTCTTTTAGTCTTAAATCATGAGACAAAAGAAATTGAAGATAAACATTTTCATGACATCATTGATGAATTAAAGGCTGGAGATGCACTAGTCATGAATGATACAAGAGTACTTCCAGCTCGATTGTACGGTGAAAAACCAGAAACGGGTGGTCATTTAGAAGTCCTTCTTTTGACTAACACTGTAGGGGATACGTGGGAAACATTGATCAAACCAGCCAAACGAGCAAAAGTTGGGACCAAAATCAGTTTTGGTGATGGTCGTTTAACAGCAACTGTCGTTGAAGAATTAGAACATGGCGGTCGGATCGTCACGTTTAATTATGAAGGAATTTTCTTAGAAATCTTGGAGTCACTGGGAGAAATGCCCTTGCCTCCGTATATCAAAGAACGGTTAGAAGATCCTGAACGATATCAAACGGTGTATGCTAAAGAAAATGGCTCTGCAGCAGCTCCTACAGCGGGTTTGCACTTTACGCAGGAATTACTTGCTAAAATCCAATCAAAAGGCGTGAAGCTCGTTTATTTGACCTTACACGTGGGATTAGGCACATTCCGTCCTGTAAGTGTGGAAAATATTGCAGAACATGAAATGCATAGTGAATTTTACCGTCTAACTGAAGCAGCAGCAGAACAACTGAATGAAGTTCGTAAAATGGGCGGTAGAATTGTTGCGGTTGGGACAACATCGATTCGAACATTAGAAACAATTGGAACAAAATTTGACGGACAAATCAAAGCTGATAGTGGTTGGACAGATATTTTTATCACACCCGGCTATGAATTTAAAATTGTTCAAGCCTTTTCGACTAACTTTCATTTACCGAAGTCGACCTTAGTGATGCTCGTTAGTGCTTTTGCCGGCAAAGATCTGACCCTTACGGCTTACCAGCATGCAATCGATGAACGTTATCGCTTCTTTAGCTTTGGCGATGCGATGTTCGTAAAATAATCTAAGCTAAAAAACTCATTCTCTTTTAACTGAACACCAGTGAAAAATAAATACGCTGCAAACGTGCAAAGGTATTTATTCCACATGTTCTAGTTAGAAACAGAATGAGTTTTTTTGATTTTTTACTTCGAGGTAGTAACAGTCATAAGCCGCTTAAAAGTAAAGTTTGTGATAATTCTCTTTTGCGAACAGCTCTAGGTAAGAAACAGCGAATTTCATCTTCATTAAAGCCGATTTGTAATCTTTTTTCATCGATCATGATTGGACGACGTAATAGTCCAGGATTATCTTTTACCAACTCTAGTAATACATGTAAAGGAAGCTCATTAATATCTGTATCTAGTTTTTGGAAGACCTTGGATCGGATGGAGATAATATCTTCCGTGCCTTCTTCGGTAAGGATCAATATATTTTTTAGTTCGTCTAATGTAATAGGAGTAGTGCCAAAATTCTTTTCCTCAAATGGAATATCATGGTCAATTAGCCATCTACGTGCTTTTCTACATGACGTACAACTATTGGTGGTATATAATTTTAACATATTTTTTCATATCCTTTCAAAAATATTGGTACATACCTCTTAATAACTATAATATACGAAAAGTAAAAAATTCACAAAACAAATGCTTACAAAATAGCTGTTTATTTCTATTAAAAGGCTGAAATAACTAAAAATTCACAATCTTTTGTTATTTTTGTTGAATAATTTTCAAGGTTGACCGTAATAGAGGGAAGCAGACATGTTATGTATAGTTTTGGTAAATTAGATAAGCTTTTCACTATTTTTTGATAACGCTTTCGGTAGGCGTGGGAATTTGTTTTTAGTGAGTAGTGTTAGAAGGTTCGGACAGATAGTCACAAAATAACCATAGTATTTTGGCTATTTATTTATTATTATAAAGAAGAACAGAGAAAATAAAGGAGAGGTAATGATGATTGAGGAGTTGACATATAGTTATGCTACAACAATGTCCGAAAGAATCCAAAGTTGGAAAGCGTTGGATTTAGGAGACGATGGACAAGAATACTTAGCGCAATGGCAAGCGCGTAAAAGTTTAATGAAACTAGCTGACTATGATAAAATGCTTAAAAGCTATCACTTAGATGAACAAACGTATAGTGTTGGATTGCTCCCTTTCACTGAAAAGCGGGCACAGTCATTACTTCCGACTGTCGAAAAAAGTGACTGGTTTCAATTACATAGACAGCTATTTAAGTCTGAGATTACGATAAAAGAAATGAGTTTATCCGCAGCATTACGTTTTCATCTACATTATTATGAAGAACATATTAGATATCTGAGAGATAAATTTTCTTTGATTCAGTTATCAGAAAGAGTAATCAAAGAACTCATTGATCAATTGTCAAAAGAACTTTTTTTCCTTGCACAAAAAACATTGGTTTGGGATATTCATCAAATGATTGAAGAATATCAATTACAAGCGGCAACAAAAGAGGAAGAATTTACTAAATATATCGAAGAATTCCTTGGTGATAAACAAAGAACCTATCTTTTTTATGGTGAATATCCAACTCTTGCTAGAATTCTTGCAGTTAGATTGACCTTTGCTTGTGAAATGATTGAAGAATTCTTTGCTTCGCTAAATGATTCAACAGAACAATTGGCGGAAACCTTTGCTATTTCGACTCCGCTAATACTTACTCAAATAAAGCTAGGGCAAGGAGATAGTCATGATCGTGGGAAATCAGTAATCCAGTTTCAAGTGCAGGAGCAGTCGCTGATTTTCAAATTTAAAAATTTGAAAATAGGCGAAGGGTTCAATGATCTACTAAAGTATCTAGAAGACTTAGATAAAACGTTATCGTTCTATAAAATCAAACGAATTATCGCATCAAACTTTACGATTGAAGAAAAAATTGCTTATCAAGAATGTCAAAATGAAAGGGATGTGGTGGACTTTTATCAAAGGTACGGACAACTGTTAGCTGTTGTCTATTGGTTAGGCGCAACTGACTTACATATGGAAAATTTGATTGCCAGCGGATCGTATCCTGTCTTGATCGATGTAGAAACACTAATTCGTCCTGAAATGTTTAAACAAACACAAAAATTATCACGACAAACTAGAATAGAAAAACACTCTGTGATCGTTTCAGGATTATTGCCGCAAAAAAAACAATGGAAACGTGTACTAGAAATGGATGCATTATCTGGGACAAAGCAAAAATTACCTGAAAAAGTTAGAAGACTGCGAAATACTCGTTCCAGTGATATCGCATTTCAACTAGAAGAAGGATACATGGATGGGGCTCAAAATATTCCTTGTTTAGCAGGAAAAGAAGTTGATTATAAACATTATCGTGATGTGATCCAAACTGCGTTTCAAGCAACCAATCGCCTATTATTAAAAAATAAGGCAGCCTTTATTGCAAAAGTCAAAGCGTTATTTGCAAATCAGACGATTCGATTGATTTACAGAGATACACAAAATTATGGAGATTTATTGAATTTTACATTGCATACTGAGAGTATGTCAAACTATATTGAACGAGAAAAGATTATTGAGAATTTATGGGCGAGTAAAATCATTCCGGAAGCCTTGATTCCTTTTGAAGTTCAAGCGATGTTGGATCATGATGTTCCTTTATTTACGGCCAATACCTCTTTAACGAATGTCTATACTAACAATCAAGAGTTGCCTAAATTATTAAGAAAGACACCGCTACAAGATACTATTGAACACATGGAACAGATAACAGAGAAAACAAGTAATTTTTCCTATCTATTACTAAAGGAAAGCTTAGGGACTTTAGAATATCAGGAACAACCAATAACAATATCCAAGAGAAATCACTCAATCAAACAGCCATTCCTACAAAAAGCCGCAGATATTGGGGATACGATCATTGACCAACTGGTATTAGATCAAACAAATGGTGAAATTGACTGGATGTCGGTTTTGCCTGAATCTGATAAAGAGATAGGGATTGTATACCCTAGTACGAATCTTTACGAAGGAAGCGCAGGAATCTATCTATTTTTCATCTACCTGAATCATTTTGCTCCAAAGAGTAGCTACCAAAAAGTAATCGAATTATTGGAAAAAGAGATTTTTCAAACATCGGTGGATAAAAATAGCTATGAGAGTGCTTTTTTTGACGAAGGAATGCGTTTAACAGTAGCTTTTTATGTGACAAAGTTACTTGATGATTCAAAACATCGGACCTATCTGGAAAAGAGTTTAAAAGCTTTAAAAACAGAGGACATACAAACAGAAAAACAATCAAATGAATGGCTGTATGGTAAAGCTAGCTTACTAGCTATTTTAGCAGCAGTTTATCAGGAGTTTCAAAGTGAAGAGGCCTATGAGCGGCTTTGGGACTACACACAAGTATTAAGCTGTCATGAAATGGCAGATAACAGCTTTGCTCATGGATATGCAGGTGTTTGTTATGGCCTAGTTAAAGCACATCACATCCTTCAAGAAACGTGGGTTGAAGAAAAACTTGGCTGGTATCAGGAACGATTTGAAGCAATGCTTGAAAGTGACGAAATCCAAAATGATTCTTGGTGTCGAGGGAGCGTAGGAATTAATGAGGTTTGCCAAGAGTTGGGCCTAGATTTTCCAGATAAAATGTCCAGAAGTGTAGAAAATAAAGAGCGGTTAGATGATTGCTTGTGTCATGGAAACTATGGAAGTGCAGACAATCGTTTGGATGATATTCAGTTATTATTAGGAGATGTTACCACACTAAAGTCTGATCCTGCGAACGTTCCTGTGAGCCTTTTTTGTGGTATAGCAGGGGTGGGATATCAACTATTGAGAGCTTACGATCCAGTAAATGTTCTCTCCTTGTTATTTATTAAGTGACACAAACTGAAAAAAGAACTTTACTTATCGGCGAGAACGCTTTATAATTTAGTTATTAACGCAAGGGGGAGAAATTATATCATGAGAAAATTATCAATTGAAAAAATGGAAGCAGCAAAAGATTTGAAGAAAGTAGATGAAGTTGTAGGAGCTTCATTTGAAAGAAGTAAAAATGCCGAGGATACTGATCGTTCAGAAACGATTGTTGCGAATACATTAGGCGGGTTCTCACGCATTATCTGTATACCATAGAAATAAGTATTTTGTAAAACAAAAGGAAACTATCATTTAAGAATAGTTTCCTTTTGGCTTTTAATTAAATAGTTTTCTTTAAAATAAAGATGGATATTGCTTCTGTTCCAGAGATTAATAATACAATAAAATTTAAAATCCAAGAGTATGCAACTGTATTATATACAGCAAGATCATAAAAGAAGTTGTTTAAAATAATCAAAAGAACCATGGTAAGTATAAATGCAATGAAACTTGCTGTGGATAGAATTTTCTTTCCACGTTCATCCTTGCCCTCTTTACTAAAGAAAAAGTAAATAGAATAGACAATAAATAGGATTGATAGAGCAAATATTAATAAGCTAGACCAATGATTTACAGGCAAGTCATCAAAAAAAGATTTAAGTGATTCAGTCATAATTTATCCTTTCCTTCCGTTAGTCGGTTTCTTCGTTCGTTTGCTCGTCTTCTGTTAATTTCTTGAACGTGAAGATCTGTTCAATAGGCACTTCGAAAACGTCTGCTATGTCGTGAGCCAGTAAAAGGGAAGGATTGTACCTATTTCTTTCTAACTGAATAATTGTTTGTCTAGATACTCCCACCTTGTCAGCAAGTTCCTGTTGGGTCATGCGTTTCATGGCTCTGTAGACGTGAATGGAACTCTCAAAAGATGAGTTCTTCTTTTTTGGCAATGCAAATCCCTCCAATGGTCTAATTTATGTAGTAAATAAAAAGCGCATAGTCAATATACCATATCTTACTTTCACTTACAAATATCTTGCAAAGAAAAAAGCCAAGCTTCTCGATTAGCTTGGCTTTTGTTTCTGGAAGGAATCAGCGTATTGAATCATAAATGTTTTACTTTTCGTTATACATGTAAAGTAATTAGTCGAATTTCTTGTTCATAAACCAAATGTTGTTTTCATTACATTTTCTACATTTCTTTTTTTAAATTTTTTTAATCAAACTATCTTTATATGTGTTTTTTTATTGTATTTGGCTTGTTTCTACAAATTTTTGCACATATTCACTATTTGTAAAGATGTCTTTATGATTTTTATACTTTACATATATTTTTGTTGAAAGGTGAATGGTGTTCTGTTAACAATTTTGTGTTTAATTTTGTCATGCTTCGAGAAATTCTTCAATACAACTGATGGTACCTCCTTCCTTCTATAAACAGAATAGCATAATTAGTAAGCGTTTTCAAATAAAACGACTTTTGATTACAGAATAAAATTTTATTGGACGAATGATCTACTTTTAAAAAAAGTAAGCTAAAAAAATGAAAATTTAGCCATATTTATTGAAGTTTGAAAAAAAAACATGGTATAGTGAGTATAGATACTATATTAATAGAAGGAAAAAATAAGAATGGGGGGATAGGATGGAAGCATACAAACAACCTATCGAAACAATTATCAAAGAAGTGAATACGAATAAAGAGCAAGGATTAACGGAACAAGAAGTCAAGAGACGGCTTGCTGAGCATGGTGCCAATAAGTTCCATGAAGCCAAGAAAGAGTCGATAGTAAAGAAATTTCTTCATAGTTTATCTGATTTTACAACAATCATTTTATTGGTTGCGGCAGCTATCTCATTTTACACAGCCATTGCAACAGACCATGGGGATTATTTTGAAGGAATCTTGATTATCGCCATTGTGATCATCAATGCAGTATTAGCAATCGTTCAAGAGGGCAATGCTGAAAAATCGTTGGCCGCACTGCAGGATATGAACAAACAAAGTAGCTCTGTTTTACGTGACGGCAAAGTAGAAACGATCGATGCAGAGGATGTAGTCGTGGGTGACATACTTGTATTAGAATCAGGCTCCATGATTACAGCAGATGCTCGTTTGATCCAGGCATCACAACTTAGAGTAGAAGAATCAGCACTTACTGGAGAAAGTGAACCTATTGAGAAAGATTCGGAATACATAGGGAAACAAGATGCACCGATCGGTGATCAAATAAATATGGTCTTTAAAGGCTGTACTGTGGCAAATGGTCGTGGGCGAGCAATCGTTACGTCTACAGGAATGCAAACAGAGATGGGAAAAATCGCAGGCTTATTGAACGACGATGTGACCCAACAAACACCTTTGCAAAAACGTTTAAATCAATTAGGGAAGCGTATCAGTTTTATTGCTTTAGGAGCTGCGGCATTGGTATTTATCATAGGTGAACTACAAGGGGAACCTGTATTGGAAATGTTTATGACAGCTGTGTCCTTAGCAGTTGCAGCAGTGCCTGAAACACTGATGGTGATCGTAACATTAACACTTGCATATGGTGTGCAGAAAATGGCGAAAAAACATGCCATTATTCGTCGTTTGCCAGCGGTTGAAACATTAGGTACAGCAAATGTGATCTGTTCTGATAAGACGGGTACGCTGACGCAAAATAAAATGCGTGTAAGACGCGTTTGGTCACGCGGCGATGAAGTGACCGATACAGAAGATGCAATGACCGATGAAGCAATGGAAGTCTTGAAAATGGCCTCTTTGTGTACTGATGTGATCGTAGATAAAGATGGAGACGATTTAGTCATTCAGGGAAATCCTACTGAGGCAGCGATTGTCCGTGCTGTTGAGGAAAACTATCATACAAAGGCTGAATTGGAAGAAAAATATCCAAGAATCGGTGAAATTCCTTTTGACTCAGAACGTAAGATGATGACGACAGTTCATAAGATGGGGAAAAAATACATTTCTGTAACAAAAGGAGCCTTCGATGTCTTATTGACTCGCTTTCGTTTTGGAGATGTTGAACAGGCGGCTGTGGTCAATGACCGTTTTGGAAAACGTGCATTACGCGTGATAGCAGTTGGTTATGCAATCTATGATGAGGAACCCACGGAAATCACTTCAGAGGCTTTAGAGAAGAATCTACGTCTATTAGGATTGATTGGTATGATCGATCCGCCAAGACCAGAGAGTAAAGGTGCTATTGCCAGAGCCAAAAAAGCTGGGATCAAAACAGTGATGATCACAGGAGATCATGTGGTGACGGCTGGAGCAATTGCAAAAGAATTAGGCATTTTAACGGATAAAAGTGAAGCACTTACTGGTTCAGAACTGCAAAAAATGTCCGATGAAGAATTAGACTCTCGCGTGAAATCACTTTCTGTTTATGCTAGAGTAACGCCAGAAGATAAGATTCGCATCGTAAAAAGTTGGCAGCGGACAGGTGCTGTTGTTGCAATGACAGGTGATGGTGTCAATGATGCACCAGCCTTAAAAGCGAGTGATGTCGGTTGTGCTATGGGAATCACAGGAACAGATGTAGCTCAAGGCGCAGCAGATATGATTTTGACAGATGATAATTTTGCTACGATTGTAGATGCTGTTGCTCAAGGGCGAGCAGTTTATCGTAATATTCGTAAGGCGGTAAACTTTTTATTAAGTTGTAATATTTCGGAGATTTTTATTGTACTGATTGCGATGTTACTTGGCTGGGGAGCACCATTCACAGCTGTTCAATTATTATTTGTAAATGTCGTAGCAGATGGTCTTCCAGGCTTTGCTTTAGGGAAAGAACCTGCTGAAAAAGGGATCATGGATGAAGCACCGATTCCTAGAAATGAAGGGATTTTTGCACGTGGTTTGTGGCAAAAAATCGGAATCAATGCCTTTGTCTTTACAGTTATCACACTGTTTGGTTTTTATTTAGGAGCAAATGTTGATTCTGTTTCCTACTTCTTTGAAGCAAGTCATGAAATCGGACAAACAGTTGCCTTCTTGATTTTAGCTTATTCATCGATCCTACATGTTTTTAATGTAAGAAGTACAGAATCGATTTTTAGAGTCAAGTTATCAACAAACAAATCACTTTTCGAAATGGCCGTGTTAGCAGTGATTATCACAACGGTTATCGCATTGTTACCATTTACACAGGATTTGTTTGGGTTAGTTCCAATTGGGATCAACCATTGGTTGTTAGTAATGGGCTTATCGATCATTCCGATTTTTGTGAATGAAATGATTAAATTCCACTACTCAACTGAAGACGACGAAGAATAAATTAATTATTGAAGGAACACTTGAAGGTTGATTTTCTTAATGAAAATCAGCATTTCAAGTGTTCTTTTTAGTTAAGTTAACTCAATTGAAAGAAGTCTTTGAAAATACTATTGAATTTATTTACATAAAAGACTTGCTAAAATAGTAAAGGAGTATTATAGTTGTTATCGAAATCAGTTATTTTGATTTTTTTCTACTATTTTTCAATTAAATCATAAATCGTAACCGATATTTTTGTTTGGACATCCAAATAAAAATCTTAGGGGAGTAGCAGCATAGTCTATCTATGTTTTTAGATCAACAGCAAGTGTGAAAACACTGGTCTAAGAATGAAATTGCGAGACCTAAGTGTAAGGGCCAAGTGTCGTTTCACTTAGGTCTCTTGTTATATTCAAAAGTGACAGTAGCATCTCATTTTTTTATAAAAAAGTGTGGTATCCTATTGAACTTTCGCATTATCTAGCTTTGCAGGCAAGCCTGCAAAGCGTTTAAATTGGAGGAGAATCTTGTGGTAGAGAAGTCTAAAGTTTCGCATCATCAGAAATTGACCGCTGCTGGTCTGTTAGTAGCAATGGGTGTCGTTTATGGAGATATCGGAACAAGTCCGCTTTATGTAATGAAAGCGATCGTAGGAGACAATGGCGGTCTTCAAAATGTTTCCGAAAATTTCATTATTGGTGCGGTATCATTGATTTTTTGGACATTAACGATTTTAACAACAATCAAATATGTTGTAATTGCGTTGAATGCGGATAATCATGGTGAAGGAGGAATATTTTCTTTATATACACTAGTACGTAAAAAAGGAAAATATCTGATCATTCCAGCTATGATCGGAGGAGCCGCACTGCTTGCAGATGGGGTCTTAACGCCTGCTGTAACAGTGACCACAGCAATCGAAGGTCTGCGGGGAATACCAGTGTTCTTTGATCGCTTTGGTAGTGATCAAAACATTATCGTGATGATTACTTTAGTGATTATTCTTATCTTATTTTCTGTCCAACGTTTTGGGACAGATGCAGTTGGTAAAGCGTTTGGACCGATCATGCTTGCTTGGTTTACATTCTTAGGTGTGATGGGACTAATCAATTTTGGACAAGACTGGACGGTGCTTCGTGCATTGAATCCTTATTATGCGATTCAACTGTTGCTTAGTCCTGAAAACAAATTAGGGATCTTCGTTTTGGGCAATGTTTTTCTAGCGACAACTGGGGCCGAAGCACTGTATTCTGATTTAGGTCACGTTGGAAAACATAATATTCGAGCTAGTTGGCCATATATCAAAGTTTGTTTGATCCTTAATTATTTAGGTCAAGCTGCTTGGATCTTAAGTGCCAAAAATGATCCATCTATTTTAGCGATTGAAAATTTAAATCCATTTTTCCAAATGATGCCAAATAGCATCATGCTTATCGGCGTTGTGTTTGCGACAGTTGCCGCTGTAATTGCTTCGCAGGCGTTGATTTCCGGTTCATTTACATTAGTGTCTGAGGCAATCAAATTAAAATTATTGCCAAGATTGAAAATTATTTATCCTGGTGCCAATATCGGTCAAATGTATATTCCAGCAGTCAATATGATGTTGTGGATCGTTTGTTCACTGATCGTTATCACCTTTAGAACCTCTACCCACATGGAGGCTGCTTATGGTCTGTCCATCACTGTAACGATGTTGATGACCACGATTTTATTAATGTTTTATTTACTTCAAAAAGGAGCGCCACGTTGGGTTGCTTATCTTGTTACATTGTTCTTTGGTAGCATCGAGTCGATCTTTTTTGTCTCAAGTATTGCGAAATTCTTCCACGGGGGGTATGTTGCTGTAGGGATCGCTTTATTGATTTTAGCTGTGATGACGATTTGGGAATGGGGCAATATCATCAAAGAGAAAACCTCTGATACCGTTCCACTGAAGCAGTATGTCGAACAATTGCGGATGCTAAAAGAAGACACGTCCGTTCCAAAATCGCAAACCAATGTTGTGTTTATGACTCCAGATACGATTGGTGACGAAATTGGACGCCAGATCATTTATTCAATCTTAGATAAACAGCCGAAACGAGCGAATGTATATTGGTTTGTTAATGTTGAAGTAACAGATGAACCTTTTACGAAAGAGTATTCTGTTGATATGATGGACACAGATTTTATTGTTCAAGTCCAACTATATCTTGGTTTCCATGTAGCGCAAGAAGTGAATGTCTATATCCGTCAAATTGTTTATGATTTAATGAAGGAAGGTCGCTTGCCAAAACAACCACAAAAATATTCATTGACACCAGGTCGTGAAGTTGGTGATTTTCAATTTATTATTATTCGAGAAGAATTATCAAAAGTAACAGAATTGAAGAAGTGGGATCGTCAAATCATGCAACTGAAATTAGCCATCAAAAAAAGAACAACTTCTCCAGAAAACTGGTTTGGTCTAGAATATAGTGAAGTAAAATACGAATCCGTTCCGTTGATTATTGGAGATGCACGGAAAACGCGATTAAGGGAAAGAAAAGTGTTATTATAAAAAATTAAAATCTCTAAGACTGCCGCCGAAGGTCTTAGAGTTTTTTGTTTCTCCTCAATAGCTCCTATTCGCGCTAATTAAAGAGGACAAGTATAATAAGAGAGAAGAAGAAAAACGAGGTGTAAATATGCTTGCAATAAATTTTTTCATACTATTTTTAATGATTGCGATCACAGCATTTTTTGTAGCAAGTGAATTTGCTTTGGTCAAAATAAGAATGTCCAGGTTGGAGCAATTAAAAAAAGAGAACGTCAAGAACGCCGAACTAGCAATTCATGTAACACATCACTTGGATGCTTATTTATCGGCTAGTCAATTAGGGATCACATTGACAGGGTTGATTATTGGGTGGGTCGGTGAAGGATCAGTCGCGGCATTGTTGCATCCACTTATTGGAAACTTGCCGATCAGTACAGCCCTTAGCCGAACAATATCAGTTATTTTAGGGTTTGCTATCGTGACGTATGTCGATGTCGTTGTAGGTGAATTATTACCAAAAAGCTACAGTATTGCACAAACAGAGAAAGTCGTCTTAGGAATTGTTAAACCATTGCATTATTTTTATAAAGTGATGTATCCCTTTATCTGGTTATTGAATCATTCGGCAGCTAGATTGGGGAAACTGTTAGGGATCCGTTTGGTCTCAGAAGGTGAAGAAACATTGACTCAGGAAGAATTGTTATATGTAGCAGTTGATTCCTATAAAAAAGGTGAACTAACCAAAGAAGAATATCATTATATGGAAAATGTTTTTGAATTTGATGATACTTTAGCGAAAGAAATCCAAGTCGACCGAACATCGATGGAAGTGTTTGAAGCAGATGAAACGGTCGAACAAGCAATCCAACATTCACTAGAACGTGGGCATACGCGCTATCCAGTGATCGAAGAATCCAAAGATAATGTTCTTGGTTATGTAACGTTACCAGCCCTGATCAAGGAGTCGTTTACCGATAATCAAAGAAAAGTCAGTGAATTAGTTGAAGAACCGATTGTTGCTTTGGCGACAACGCCAATTAAGAGTCTTTTAACGATGATGCGCAAAGAAGGAAAGCATATCGCCATTTTAAAAGATGAATATGGTGGAACGACAGGGATGGTAACGATCGAGGACATTTTAGAAGAACTAGTTGGCGATATCAGAGATGAAACGGATTTAGAAAATGCCTTGGTCGCTAAAAAATCTGATAATAGCTATATTGTTTCTGGAAAAATCACACTTGATGATTTTGAGCGTTACTTTAAAGTGAAGCTCCCAACGTTCGAAGCGTCTGACATGTCTACATTAGCTGGCTTTATCGTAGAGAAAAAAAACAATCAAATTATAGTTGGCGATCAAATTGTGATTGATGATTTTACTTTTGAAGTACTAGATTATGAACATGCTCATATTGATTATTTTAAAGTAACAAGAGCCGTAAAATAAAGCGAATAAAAAAGTAAGCAGAACTACTTCTAGATTTTGCTTACTTTTTTATGTTATTGAAAGCAAGGTGAAAAGAACTATTTTTAGTGAGAATGCTAGAACAAACTAGTTAAACAAATTCTTGAAAAGAAGGTTGACCAAAGGTTTCGATTCAGCTAGGATTAATTGTAAAAGGAAGTGTTTGAATGCGTAAGGTAGGAATCATTGGTTTAGGACATGTTGGGGCAACTCTTGCTTATACCTTAGTAATGGAAAGTTTGGTTGACGAACTAGTTTTGATCGATAAAAATGAACAGTTGGCGGTTTCTGAGCAATATGATTTGGAAGATGCACAAGTTTTTTTAACAGGTAAAACAAAAATCCTCATTCAAGACTATCAAGCGTTAAAAGATGCAGGAATTATCGTTTTCTGTGCGGGACAAATCAGTGCACTTGGTGAGGATGGTGATCGGTTTAAGGAACTTGAGATCACTAGTAAAATCGTGGAAGAAACGGCACCTAAAATCAAGCACTCTGGTTTTACTGGCATTATTTTAACGATTACTAATCCATGTGATGTGATTGCGGCGTATATGCAAAAACTGACAGGATTTGAAACATCTAAAGTTTTTGGGACAGGGACAATGTTGGATACAGCTCGCATGAAACAAGCAGTAAGTCGAAATTTAGCAATTGATGGACGCAATATTGGCGGATATGTTTATGGCGAACATGGGGATTCCCAATTTGTTGCTTGGTCGACCGTAACGGTTGGAGATCAACCACTTTTGTCTTGGAATACTGAACTTGATTTAGAAAGCTTGGATGAAGATGTTAGAGCAGGAGGGTGGAAGGCCTTTTTTGGCAAAGGTTATACAAGCTATGGTATCGCAACTTGTGCTGCTCGTCTGATTCGGATGATTTTGAACGATTCAAAATCAATCGTGCCTGTTTCAGCCTATAGTCATAAACTAGATGCCTATTATGGGCAGCCTGTTGTGATCGGGAAAAATGGTGTAGAATCGTTTGTTGACTGTTCGCTATCAGAAAAAGAATCTGGTTTATTAACACACTCTATTCAAATTATTAAAAATGGACTGGATAAACTGCCATTTAAACAGTAAAATAAAAGAGAAGGCTTATTAAGTATGGAGGCTATTCATTGATAAATTTAACAGAAATAACGGAGAAAATGTCTCCCAATCAAAAAATAAATTATGATCGCGTTTTACAAAAAGTTATCTTAGAATGGGAAAAGTCTGCTCTACGACCGACAATATTACTTCACAGCTGTTGTGCTCCTTGTAGCACATACTCTCTTGAATACCTGACGCAATATGCAGCTGTTACGATTTTCTTTGCGAATTCCAATATTCATCCAAGAGCAGAATATCAACGTCGAGAAATTGTTCAACAAACTTTTGTAAAGGACTTTAATAAACAAACTGGCAGTAAAGTCAAATTTTTAGCTGCTCCTTATGAGCCAAATAAATTTATCCAAATGGTGCAGGAAAAAGAACTGACTGAAGAGCCTGAGGGTGGAAAACGTTGTTCAGCCTGTTTTCAAATGCGTTTAGATATTGTAGCGGAGAAAGCACAAGAATTAGGCTATGATTATTTTGGTAGTGCACTGACGTTATCACCAAAGAAAAATAGTCAATTGATCAACGAAATCGGAATCGATATTCAAAAATTTTATGCCACTAATTATTTACCTAGTGATTTCAAGAAAAACAATGGCTATAAACGTTCGATTGAATTATGTAAAGAGTATGATGTTTATCGTCAATGTTATTGTGGTTGCATGTTTGCTGCAACGAGGCAAGGCCTGGATTTGAAAGCTGTTAATAAAGAAGCAAAAGACTTTTTGGCGCAACAAGAAAAATAGTTTAAATAGTTGAATTAGAAGAAACAGAGCTATGACTCATAGAGTCATAGCTCTGTTTCTTTTATTAAATATAGTTTTAAACTATATTTATCGATAGTAAATAAGTGTTATTCTATATTTCTTTCTCGTGGTAAAGTAGTTGAAATACCTTATTGAAGGAGGAAAAGTATGAAAACATCAATTATTGGGTTTCCGCGGGTAGGAGAGTTAAGGGAATTAAAATTTGCAACAGAGAAGTATTTTAGAAAAGAAATCACAGCAGAAGAATTAGAAAAAACAGGAAAAGAATTGCGCCTTAAACACTGGCAGTTGTTGGCCGATCAAGGAATTGATTTTATTCCGAGCGGTGATTTTTCATTTTTTGATACAATATTAGATACAGCAGTTTTGCTGAATCTCGTGCCTAAGAAATATCAAGAATTGGGATTGCCGCCATTAGAGACCTACTTTGCCTTAGCGCGAGGTTATCAAGGTGAGTCTGGTGACGTTACTGCTTTAGCTATGAAAAAATGGTTTAATACCAACTATCATTATATGGTTCCTGAAATCGATGATGATACAGAACTAAAACTAGTCGGCAATCAACTATTCACAACTTTCTCTGAAGCAAAAGAGGCTGGCATTCAGACTCGCCCAACAATAGTAGGACCATTTACCCTATTGAAATTAGCAACCTATCACGGTTCCAAACAGGCAAAAGATTTTTATGAAGAGGCAATCATAGCCTATACACAAATCTTTGATCAACTAACAAAACTTGGTTGTGAATGGTTTCAAATCGATGAGCCGGCCTTGGTTTTAGATTTAACGCCAACAGATATTCAGCAATTTAGAGAATTGTATGAAAAGCTTTTAGCAAAAAAAGGTCAATTAAAAATCTTAGTTCAAACTTATTTCGGAGACGTTCGAAATGGGTATCAAGAATTAATTGAACTACCATTTGACGGGATTGGATTAGATTTTGTTGAGGGGCGAAAAACAATAGATTTACTCGAAGAACATGGGTTTTCAAAAGAAAAAACTTTATTTGCAGGCATTGTAAATGGAAAAAATATTTGGAAAAATAATTATCAAAAGACATTAGAATTACTAGAGATGATTCAACCGTTCGGTGATATTGTATTAAATACTTCCTGTTCATTACTTCATGTTCCATTTACCTTAGCGAATGAGAACGTGTTAGAAAAAGACGTGACAGCCTATTTTTCTTTCGCTGTAGAAAAATTAACCGAGTTAAATGATTTAAAAAAAATCCTTGAAGATAAAAAAATAAATCAAGATCTGTTAAAGGCGAACAGTGTATTATTTACTCAGGAACGTTTTGTCAAAAACAAACGATTAGCAAAACAAATCGAAGCATTGACAAAGAATGATTATGTTCGTTTACCAAAATTGTCGGAACGAGCAATTATTCAAAAAGAGAAACTAGAACTACCTACTTTACCAACCACTACGATTGGTTCTTTTCCACAAACAAGAGAAGTCAAACAAAACCGGGCAAAATTCAAAAAAGGAGAAATCACAGAAGTTGAGTATATAGCGTTTAATCGGAAAAAAATCGATGAATGTATCGCTTTTCAAGAAACGATCGGCTTAGATGTTTTAGTTCATGGAGAATTTGAGCGGAATGATATGGTTGAGTATTTTGGTGAAAGTTTAGAGGGGTACTTATTTACTGAAAAAGCTTGGGTTCAATCGTATGGTACTCGTTGTGTCAAACCACCGATCATTTGGGGAGATGTTTCGCGCTCGAAACCAATTACTGTTGCGTATTCAAAATATGCGCAAACCTTGACCCATAAGCCAATGAAAGGGATGCTAACAGGTCCAGTAACAATCTTGAACTGGTCATTTCCGCGAGAAGATATTAGTTTAAAAGAAGCGACATTACAATTGGCTTTAGCAATTCAAGAAGAAGTTTTAGACTTAGAAGCGAATGGAATTGAAATCATTCAAATCGATGAAGCTGCTTTACGTGAAAAGCTACCATTACGTCAATCAGATTGGCATACTGAATATCTAGATTGGGCGATTCCAGCATTCCGACTTGTTCATAGTAAAGTACAGCCGACAACACAAATTCATACACATATGTGTTATAGCGAATTTGTCGATATTATTCAAGATATCGATCATATGGATGCGGATGTCATTTCCTTTGAAGCTTCCCGTTCAAATTTAGATATTTTAGATGCTTTAAAAGCAATCGATTTTCAAACGCAAGTGGGACCAGGAGTTTATGATATTCACTCGCCACGTGTTCCTTCAGTAGAAGAAATCGAAACAACGATCCAGAATATCTTAAATAAATTACCAATCGAAAAAATTTGGATCAATCCAGACTGTGGCTTAAAAACCCGCGGTGTATCAGAAACACAAGCAAGTTTGAAAAACTTAGTATTGGCAGCTAAAAAGGTACGTGGAGGGGTGTAAATGAGGACTGATACCTTGTTCAAAGAAAAGACCGTTTTCTCCTATGAAATTTTTCCACCTAGACGAACAGCACCAGTTGACACGATTTATCATACCTTAGATCGTTTGAAAGGCCAACAGCCTGATTTTATCAGTGTAACTTTAGGTGCTGGGGGAACCGATGCTAACTTAAGTACAGCAGATATTGCACAGAAAATCCAAGATGAACAATTTTTACCTAGCGTAGCACATTTACCTGCTGTAAATTTTTCAAAAGATGAGATCAAAGTTATTTTAGAGGAGCTTAAACAAAAAAAGGTAGAAAATATTCTAGCTTTAAGAGGAGATATTTTACCAGATAAAGAACCAAAGAAAGACTTTTCTTATGCGAATGATTTAGTCGCATTTATCCAAGAACAAGGTGATTTTAATATTATCGGTGCTTGCTATCCTGAAACCCATAGCGATGCCGTAAATTCAGTTGAAGATATCAGAAACTTAAAACGAAAAGTTGATTCAGGGGTCAATCAATTGATCAGTCAATTGTTTTTTGATAATAACTATTTTTATACATTCAAAGAAAAGTGTGATATTGCGGCTATTGAAGTACCGATTCAAGCGGGCATTATGCCTGTTGTCAATAAAAGACAAATTGAGCGTATGATAAAGATGTCTAATGTGACGTTGCCAACTAAATTTTTAAAGATGATGGAGCGTTATGAGCATAATCCGGAAGCTATTCGTGATGCAGGGATCGCTTATGCGATCAATCAAATTGTTGATTTAGTTTCACAAGGAACAGAAGGGATTCATCTTTATACGATGAATAATCCGTATGTAGCACAAAAAATCAGAGAAGCAACACGTAGTTTATTTGAAACGTAGCACAAAGTAGAATGTTCAGTTATGGAAAGGAAGAAGCCTCTTTTTTTAAACACTCTTTGCTTGCTAATTATTTAAATCTAAAGTGCGAATTCAAAACAAGTAGTTTGTTTTGGGTTCGTACTTTTTGACAAAATGTTAAAAAATGAATAAATAACTTGTTTGTTGTTATTTTTAAAGGATGAAAGTCCCCTTTTTTTTAGCTAATTAAATAACATTTAAATAAATTTTGTTTCATCTTTTCTTTTAGGTCTATTTATTTATTTTTTTGGAATTAAAAACTTAGAATTAATGTAATTTTTTTTAGAAAATTCCTTTTTTTTGAATAAACGCTATTTTAAAGAGGTTTATCGCTGTTTTTTATAAATTTTTGTGCTGTTTCCAATTTTAGAGAAATCAGTTTCCTCTTTTAGTAAAAAATAATGACTGAAAAAAATAGAAATAGATTGACATGAAAAATAACAAGAGATATAGTTTACATGTGGATTAAAATAATAATGTATTGTCATGTTTTTTGTTTTTTATGGTTGTATCTTATTATTTGTTTTTATGAAAGTCATGATGAATGAAATTTTATATGACTGATTATCTATTGAAATGAAAGGAGATTGTATATGCCAAGAAGGACTCCTGTCCGAAAAAATCGCCGTTCTATAGATGAAGAGGTTAGGCAGAGTATTCCTAAAAAACGTTCACGCACTTATTTAGAGCCCGAAAGTATCTATATAGAAGACGAAAGCCATAGGCAACGTATTGGAAAGAAAAGAGGGCGGCCAACAGCGCAAAGCTCTCGTAATGATTTTTCCAAAAAGCCTAGACGATCTGAATATCAAGAGTCTCCTCGAAGGCATCGACCTCGTAGGCCTGACCAAGAACGCGGAGTAACAGCTGAGTATCTTAAAGGGCGTGAGCAACCATCTAAAAAAAGTTCAGGTATCCTAATATTTTCTTTTTTGAGCAATTTGGTATTTTATGGTCTTACGATTGGAATCATTTCGATGGCAGTGATGTTTTCATTTAGTTCGAAATCGACAGCCTCGATTTTCGGGTATCGGTTTTATACAGTTTTGACTAATTCGATGGTTCCGCAAGAAAATGGTCCCAAAGGTGGTTTTTATGCTGGAGATATCGTTATTGTTAAATTGACAGATGGGAAAAAAGTCAAAAAAAATGATATTGTAACTTTTGCTGTGGGAGATGGCTCACGCTATCTAACTCACCGAATGGTGGAATACAAAAATGAATTGAACGGAGAAAAAGGAGATTATCTTGTTACTAAAGGAGATGCCAATAAGAGCAACGACCCGCCAATATCGGCAGACAGAGTATTAGGAAAAGTAGTATTTGCAGTGCCGAAGGTGGGAAGTATCATAGAATTTGCTCGAGAAGAATTTTGGGCTTGTTTAGTTTGTATTCTTTCTTTATATGGATTCTTTTTAGTATTGAAATCTTATCTGTTTACAGCAAATGAAGAGTCGGTTGGCAGGAAAAGAAGACGACCAATGTATGAAAAGGGATATTAACACTTTGCTTTACTTAAAAAAGCAAGTGAAAATATACATTATAATTTATAGGAGGATTATTTAAAATGAAAAAGAACAAAAAGAAAAAGTTGGCAGCAGCCACGGGATTAGCTTTAGTAGCATTCCTTGCAGGTACCTTTGCTTGGATCAATTCTCAAGACCAAAAAATTAACCGTGTTGATGCGGCTGCAATCAAAGATGACAGTGTTACTGTGGAGGAGAACTGGAAACCTAAGGATATTATCCCAGGAACAGAGGCTACCAAAGAAGTAGCTATCAAGAATACAGGGAACGTACCAGTATTTGTTCGTGTATCTTATGAAGAAGTTTTGAAACATTTAGCGGAAAAAGGTGCTGTAACAAACCGAGATACAGGTTGGAAGGCTAGTGCTACACCAAAACCGTTAGAAGATGATATTCCTGTTGAATATGACGGAGATAAGTATGTCAA
This sequence comes from Enterococcus sp. AZ101, assembly GCF_050499005.1. NCBI lineage: Bacteria > Bacillati > Bacillota > Bacilli > Lactobacillales > Enterococcaceae > Enterococcus > Enterococcus sp. AZ101. The sequence goes on from NZ_JBMHEZ010000002.1 coordinate 141,262, forward strand.
ACAAGCAAATGATTATACAGATGTAACAAGTAAGGTCAAAGATGCTGGAGGAGCAGCTATACCAGAAGGTGTAAAAGTTTATGCAAAAGGTTCTGTCACAACAAACCCTGTGACAAACGCAGATGTCACAACATTTACATATTCAGCATTCTATGAATATGCACCAGGTAAATATCAAGCAATGGAAACTAATGTGTCCGTGGCTGGAGGAAATACTGCTGGAACATCAGTAGAAAACTGGGATTTTGCTTTATCTAAAGCGAAATATTCAGTTTACAGTGGTGGCTACAAATATGCAGTATCAAACTGGGCAGCCTCTACTTTAGATGGAGCGTCTACAGAAGCAACAGCAGCAAAAGCTGCTCTATTAGGAAGTGCTGGCAAAAAATACGACGTAGATTATGACTATACAGTCGCAACTTTAGGACTTGCAGCGATTCCACCAGTTTCTGTCGCAACAGCAGCTGATCAAGTACCAGTAGCTGATTCAGAGAAAAAAGGTGTTCAGACAGATAAGGCTGCGTTAAACGTTAGTGGGATAAACATTGAGTATGGCACAGATATGGCGACGATTGCGGATCTGAAGAATGATAAATGGGCATATAATAAAGAAGATGGCTATTTTTACTTTACAAGCCCAGTCAATTCTGGAGCAACAACACCGCATTTATTGAAAAAATTAGTGTTTACAAATTCTATAGGAAAAGAGTTTACAAATGCAACATACGACTTAATCATAAAAATGGAAGCCATTCAAGCAACTAAGGAAGCTTTGGTCGATAGTACTGGTTGGAATTTAAATGGAGCTGACGGTTCAGAAACAAAAAAAATCACGACTTATCTAGATGGTCAAGCAGTAAGCTAATTATGAATAAAGCGTAAAAAATGGGAAGGGGGAAAAATGATGCAGCAACAATTAAAGCGAAAACATCGATTATTTCTGGTGTTATGTAGTTTGTTAAGTCTGTATATCACTTTTACCAGTGGAACACTACTAGCTGTTGCCCGTCAAACCCTTCCTCCAGGAGTGGTCATTGGCGATGAAACTGGAGTATCTGCTTCTTCAGAAGGAGAGTACTATGTTGATTTGCCAAATGTCTTACCTGGAGAAAGTTATGAAAAAACAATTACGATTCGTAGTATGGATATAGAGGAACCATTTGAACTAGGTATTTTAGCAACCCCAAAGTCTACAAAAGGTGTAATTGATTTTGATAAACAGATCACATTGACCTTATCACTTGATGGGAAACAGTTGTATCAAGGGCCATTGTTAGGAAATGGGGAATTTGATTGGACCGTTCAGCCTTTGATAATAGGGACTTGTGAATATGGTAAGGATCAAATTTTGACGGCAGTATTTGAAGTAGACAAAGATTTAACTCTTGCAGACTATAAAGAAGATAGTCAATTACTATATCACTGGACATTTGTTGCAACAAAAAACCAGCCCGAGTCATCAGATACTAGTAGTAGCAAAGACTCCCCAGCAAAGGCGAAGCCCAAAGGCATGTTTCCGATGACTGGTGAAGAAATAAAAAATTTACTTTATAAAACCTTAGCTGGATTGTTGCTGATGTTGATCGCAATTTTATTATGGAAAAAGCGTAAAGATGAACAAAACAATATTGTGTAGAGGAGGGGGAGACCAATGAGAAAAGGAAGAAGATTATTGAGAACAATTAATCAAAATAAACCTTTTTTAGCCATATTTTCTGTGTTTTTAAGCTTATTACTGGTAGTGGGAAGTACATATTCTTGGATTACCTATAGTGATGAAAAAATCAACCCAAGTATGACCAATACAAAAAAGCTTTCTGCAACAATTGATGAAGTCTTTACCCCAAATCTGCAATGGATACCTGGAACAACGACGGAAATGAAATTATCAGTAAAAAATAATGGACAAATACCAGCCATTGTTCGCATCTCTTTATATGAGTTTTTAGGTCAATTTGAACAGGATATGACTGATGGGACAGGGAATGGCAGTCTAAAAACTGTCTCTAAATCAAGTGGCTCAGATATAAAGATGGAAGATGTCGCTACATGGACAAAGGGGAGTACATACAAGCTAGCTTCGGGAAAATATTATATAGCATCCGAGATTTATAAAGCGGATAAGAACAATTCAAATACAGCATATGTGTATAACGGGAATCGATTAACTGAAGGGCTTAATTATTTAACGATTCAATTTAATAGTACGGTTATCTATGATGTAAACAACAAACCCGCAACTGGGGTACGTCACTATTGGTATTATTCAGAAGGTTATTTTTATTACTCAGAGGTATTACAGCCTAATGAACAAACGAAGCAGCTGATTCAAAGTGTGACAGTAGATAAAATGTTACCAAACAAATATAAAAGTTCGTTATATCAATTAATTCCAGTTATGGATGCTCATGATATTACAAAATCCTTACTAGCTGATTGGGAACTCACTTCTAATTCATATGTAGGAACAATGTATCGTGAAAAAGTTCGTTAGGAGGAATTAAAGATGAAAGACAAGAAAAAGTTTATTCGTTTTTTCTGGATAATCCCTGCGTTAATCATGTGTTTAGTTATTGGAAGTGTAGTAGCATATGCTGCAATGACAGAAAGGGAAGAGAAAGTAAATTTTTTTCAGATTGGAAATTTTCAAACTAAAATAGAAGAGGTTTTTAAAGAACCAACAACGATTTCACCAAATACTTCCGTTGAAAAGAAAGTAACTATAAAAAATACAGGCTCTGTCGATCAATTTATTCGAGTGATGATTCTTCCGGAAATTCGTTTAGAAAGTGGTGAAAGTAATCGCTTGTTACCTTCAAAAATTGGTGAGGAAGTGCTTTTGGACCTGAATACGACACAATGGAAGTTGGGAGAAGATGGATATTATTATTATTTAAATGTCTTGGAATCTGATCCGTCTAAAGTTGCAGAGAATTTGTTTACAAAAGTTACATTAAAAAAAGAGTTAGGTCAGGAGTATCAGAATGCCTCTTTCAATTTGTTAGTAAAAGTAGAGGCAATTAATTGTGCAAAATTTGCTTATCGTGATGCTTGGTGGCAAGGAACTACACCGAATAATGGGAATTTACAAATAATAGATAATCAATTAGCTGGAAAAGCAAAATAAGCTAGGCGCATGGAATAATTGTTCCATGTATGCCTTTTTCAATTATTCAACACTCATGAAATGAGTGTTTTCAACAAAGAAACCATTGATTTGATGAGTCTTGAAAAGAAGGAGATAAAATGAAAAAGAGAAGACTAAGAAAGCGATTATTAAAAAAAAGTAGTTGGTTGTTATTTCTATTAATAACATTTGTTGCCATTGGTAGCTATCTGTTTACAAACAAGGAGAAAATGCAAGCCTCTACTATTGTTAATAATGGAGACTTTCGATTGACGGCTGAAAACAAGTGGAGTTCTCAAGATAAAAAAAGCTATGCGGATTTAGAGTGGGATAAAGTAGACGATCTAAGTCAATCGGGTTATCAATTGTTTCAATCAGAAGACGGTGAAATCTGGGAGAGTCGCTCTTTAAATTATGGGAAATCTATCAAAGTTCTAAATATCTATCCTGATGAACCTAAATCGAATACACTAAAAAGTTGGATGGATGGTTTAAAATTAACGGCAGCAGATGGGAGTAATCTGATTCAAGTTACCTCGGTATCGATGAGTGATTACAATGCGAATCCAAATAACTATTTAAAAAGTAGTGCTGGGGAGTACAAATATGATGTTTTGATGTTTGGATCATGGGATTCAAATAACAATAAGGATATTACTGAAAATGCTGCTAAAATAACAAATGAGTATCTTAATACAGGAAGAGGAGTATTATTTGGTCATGATACCATCAACAATAACCCAAAAAGAGCTGTGTTTTATAAGTATTTTAAAGATGCAGTAGGGTTAGGCAACCGTCAGGCAAATTCTGTCACAGGTTCTGCAGAAGTTAAATTAATCAATAATGGTTACTTGATGAAATATCCATTTGAAATGAAAAATGATATTGTTTTAGATATTCCGTATGCTCATAATATTGATTTACAAGATACCACTGTGGGAACAGTATGGCTGGAATTTATTAATCCTTCAGGTGCATGGCCAAATCCAATTTTAGTAGACGGGAAGTGGCGTGGAGGTTGGTATTTAAAGACTAACAACAATGTCGGGATGATTCAAACAGGACATTCTAACGGACAGTCGAGTCTGGATGAAAGAAAAATAATAGCAAACACATTATATAATTTAGCACAAGTATCATTAGAAAATGTTGCTACTGATCAAACGGTCAAAGATGATAAGGCTCCTAATACTCCCCAAGTTAGTGTCCGTTGTGATAACGGTAGCAATAATTTAAGTATAAAGGCAGACGCTGTTGATATTGGTAAGGAATATCAATGGTACGTAGAAGCAAGTACTAAAAGTAACGGTATCAAAAAATCAGATGTGGTAAAAGAAGTAATTAAAAGTAACATTGCTGGCTATTTTTACGAAGTAACCAATTTACCAACATCAAATTTAGCAAAACAGGTTGAGAGTTATAAAGATTCATATGGTCGGATAGATGCAAGTAAATTTGATCATTATGTTGCGCCGAACGATGATTCTCTTGATTATGAGACAAGAAGTACGTTTACAATTACGGAAAATAAAGATTCAGGAAAATATCTTCATGTTTTGGCTGTAGATCGTTCTAACAATATTTCTCAAGTGAGCAGTCAAAAAATCAAAGAGATACCTCAAAATATTGATTTTAAAGTTGAACGTACAAAGAATGAATCAAGGCTTATTGAACTGAGTATAGATAGTTCTTTAAATAATTCAATAGAAGAAGTAGAAGTCCGTACCCCTAAGAATACAATAATTAAAGATTTCACTTCTCTGATACTTCCTACTAATTGGAAGGCTCACGAAAATAGTGAAACAACTGAATACAAATCATTTTCATTTATGACTAAAGGAAATAATGATTTATCGACACTCACTAAATTTATAAATGATTTACGCTTTACAATTAATGCTCCACTTGATCAAAAAGGAGAAATTCAGATAATTCTGCATGAAAAAGCTCAAAGTGCTACACTGGTAAACGAGGTAACGAAAGTTTGTAGGATTGCAGAAGTCCCTCAACGAATTTCCTTAAAAGCGTATAGTGAGACAGGGGAGCCGCTTCAATCGGGAGACATATGGTTAGATCAGAAGATAACAATCAACAAAAAGGAAAGTATCACAACAAAAAATGTTGATCTATATGATTTTATTAAATTAGTAGGGAGTGGAGGAAATCAAATCTCACCTCTTGAATGGGTTGTTACCAATGAATTCCAAGAAGGACGGTTAATTTATAGAAGCCGTAAACTAACTGTTCATAGTCGACAAGTTGTAACTAATCAGAATGATCAGGTAGTGATACCTAAAACAGGATTTGGGGTATTAGAAAGTCAAACTACGTTAGGGCAAAATGGAGAGGAATTTCCATTAACAATGAGTTCTACTATAGATAATAAGGCAAATTTTGATACTTATATTATTCGTTATCAATTCAGTCAGCGGATTTATTCTTTTGTCCCAAAGGTTCCGATGAATTATAGACTCCTTGGCTACGTACTAACAACTAAAAACGAAGCGCATTTGCCTAGCAATAGTACATTAAATCCAATTAAGATTGATGCATCGGCAAACCCAGAATTTTGGTTGACGACATATATCGAGCCGGTAACAGAAAAACCTACTTTCTATCATTGGGAGTATAAGGAAAATAAATTAGGTGCAATTAAAGTAGAATAAAAGAATAGTCTATCTAAGGATATTGAGGGATTTAAGAAGTTTGGTTCATAGGGTCCTCCATTACTATAGAATGATGAAAACCCTAAATCTATATAGATAGGAATAACATATAATGTATTTACTGTTGATAGTATTAGGGATTATTACGTTTGTTCATAGTGTATTATTCATAATTGTTATTCAAAAAAATGCAGAAATAACAAATAAGCTTAATCAAATTACTAGAAAAAAAACTTATTCCAAAGCAAACGAGCAACCTTTTGCATCAAAAAAAGAAATAACTAGAAGGGATAAGCGTGCTACAGATAAGAGAATAATTGATGAAACGAGGAAGTAGATAACGATGAATATAGGCTATGCTCGTGGCAATAAATTGAATCAACAGTTTGATTTTTTAGAAAATTATGAAGTAGAAGAAATTTTCTCGGATAAAAGCCAGAGCTATGAAGTACTTCAAGATCCTGAAAGTGACTATCAACGCTTATTGGACTATACAGAGCCAGGTGATTGTGTAGTGATTGCGTTTTTAGAAGCTATCTCGAGAGATTATCAAAAACTACTAGAATTTTTTAATGAACTAGATGAGTTGGAGCTTGATTTAATTGTATTGACCTCGCCAGACTTAACTTTGGCTGAGTGGCGAGAAGTACTTTTGTGGATCAATAAAAACGATCGCTTGTTGCATCCGCGTCTGATCAAACTAAAGTTAAAACAAGAAAAAAATAGAAATAAAGAGAGCTACTCAGTTTTTAGTAGAGATAGTGAGGCAAAGCAGTTATATCGGGATGTTTTATGGCAGCTGATTGGGAAACGGAAACTACGAGAAATTGCTCAACAAAAAAGTGTTCCTATTGAAACAATCTATCGAATTCAGCAAGAATTCAAGCGGATAAAATTAGCAGGAATTTTAGCAATTTGTTTTTTTCTCGCAATTGCTACGCTTAAAATATCGGAAAATTTTTCGGATAATCTGTGGATTCAAATCACTGTGTGTATTGTCGCAACACTGGCCATTTTGTATAATGTTTTAGCGGATAATGAAGAGTTGTAGTACTTTTTATTCCTAAATAAAAATAGTTTTGCTTTTTCCGATTGGTTAGGGAAAAGCAAAACTATTTTTAGGTTAAAAATGCATCTTCTCAATTCGGTCAAATGCATCTTCTAAAATTGTGATATCTTGAGTTGCGGCTAAACGTACATAATTATCTCCAGTTGTCTCACCAAATGCCTTTCCCGGAATCATCAATACGTTCGTCTCTTTCAAAACTTTCTCCACAAAAGGAACGGAAGTCATTCCTGTTTTAGAGATATTGATAAAAGCGTATATGCTGCCTTTGACAGGATGTAAAGACAGAAATGGGATTGTTGCAATACGTTGTTCAAGATATTCTAAACGTTCTTTAAAGACAGAAACGACGTTTGGTACTAAACTATCAGAGTGATTTAAAGCATAAATCCCTGCCTGTTGAGACGGACTTGGTGCAGAATAGGTAATACTTTCATTGATTAGTTTTGCTGCATCATTGATATATTCAGGTGCGACCATATAGCCAATTCGCCATCCAGTCATAGCAAAAGTTTTTGAAAAACTGCTAAAAGTAATGGTATTCTCAGGTGCGAAGGTAGCCATTGGGACAAAATTATCGTAGAAACAAAATGCTTCATAGACTTCATCAGATAGAATATAAAACTCTTTCTCGATGGCTAAATCTGCGATAGCCTTAAATGTTTCTGGAGAAAATACGGCTCCAGTAGGATTATTAGGTGAATTGATAATAATTGCTTTTGTTTTATCTGTGATTGCGGCTTTTAAAATGTCGATATCAATCTGAAAACCATCTTCTTCATAGGTTGGGATAAATATTGGGTTGCCGCCAGCTAAAAGTACTTGATCTTTGTAGGGAGAAAAATAAGGCTCATGGATGATCACTTCATCATCAGGGTCTAAAATCACCTGTAACGTTAAATACATACCATGCAACGCACCAACTGTTGCTCGGATTTGAGCAGGTTTGAAGGCCAAACCATATTGCTTTCGATAAAAGTCAGCTACAGTATCGATAAATTCTTGACTACCGCCGGATGCAGTGTATTTTGTATGACCATTTTTGACATCAGCAAAAGCCGCATCAATAATTCGTTCATCGGTAATTAAATCCGGATCACCAATCGATAAATCAAGTAGGTTGGGGACTTGTTTAGCTAAAGTGGCAATATCCATCAATATATTTTCAGCAGGATGCTGGTGCTTTTTTGAAATAGTTGAAATGTCCATAATTCTTTCCTCCAATAGTTACTTGCTTTAATCTATTCTATCTTACTTTGTGAAAGAGGACAAAGCAAATTTAGATGAATTTGCTTTGCCCTCTTTCAATGTTATAGTACTTTTCTAAGAAAATCTTGCGTACGTGGATTTTTTGGTTGTCCAAAAATTTCTTCTGGCGTCCCTTCTTCTTGGATAATTCCAGCATCCATGAAAATAACACGATCAGCAACTTCACGAGCAAAGCCCATTTCATGTGTCACAACAACCATAGTCATTCCTTCGACGGCCAAAGCTTTCATTACTGCCAGCACTTCACCAACCATTTCTGGGTCCAGCGCAGAGGTAGGCTCATCGAACAACATAACATCAGGATTCATTGCTAGTGCTCTTGCAATGGCTACTCGTTGTTGTTGACCGCCAGATAAACTGGAGGGATAGCTGCTGCTTTTATCTTTTAGCCCTACTTGTTCTAATAGAGCCTGAGCTTTTTCTTTAGCGGCTTCAGCAGTTTCTTTTTTCACTTTAATTGGACTAATCGTTAAGTTATCTAAAACTGTTTTATGAGGAAATAGATTGAAGTTTTGAAATACCATACCCATTTTTTGACGAAGGGCGTCGATATCGGTATCTTTGTCTAATAAATTTTTTCCTTCAAATTCAATCGTTCCATCTGTTGGTTGTTCTAATAAGTTCAAACAACGTAAAAAGGTACTTTTTCCGCTACCTGAAGGTCCGATGATTACAACGACTTCGCCAGCCTTGACATCTAAGTCGATGCCTTTTAAGACTTCATTCTTTCCAAATGTTTTGTGTAGGTTTTTAATATTAATCACTAGTACTCATTCTCCTTTCAGCAACACCTAATAGGCGGGAAATCGTAAAGGTTAAAACAAAATAGATCAATGAAACAACTAGATACGGTAAGAATGGTTTAAAACTTGCGCCTTGAACATTACCGGCTTGGAAAATCAATTCAGAAACACCAATAACTGATACAACTGAAGATTCTTTGATGACTGTTACAAATTCATTTCCTAATGCAGGTAAAATATTTTTGATTGCTTGCGGTAAAATGATATAGCGCATTGCTTGAGGTTGGTTCATTCCTAAAGAACGGGCCGCTTCTAATTGCCCTTTATTAACAGCGTTGATCCCAGCTCGAACGATTTCTGCAACATAAGCGCCACTGTTTAAGGCAAGAGCGATACATCCAGCTGCAATTTTTGATAGATCAAGCCCTAAAACACCTGTACCAAAATAAACGATGAAGATTTGTACTAATAACGGAGTACCTCGAACATATTCTATATAACAAATTGCGATGCCACGTAAGATTTTTGATTTGGATAATTTCATCAAAGCGAGTAAGCCACCGAGAATTGCACCAAACAAGACACCCATAAAAGCTAAGAAAATCGTATAGCCAGCACCGCTGATATAGAATTTACCATACTTCCCAAGAAAACTTTGATCGTCAGTAAACATTAATTTCCCGGCTTCTTTTTTATAACCTTCTAACAAGTTATTGTCATTGATGGTTTGAATCGAAGCGTTGACCTTTTGTTCTAAGATAGGAGCATTTTTTGGAATAGCAACGGCGGCGTCCTTTTGCCCTTGTTCAAAGGTGACATCTGCAAATGTCAATTCTTTGTCACGATCGACATAGGCTTCAGCAACTGGACCTTCTAACACTGCTGCTTCAACTTTTTTATTTTTTAAGTTCATGATAATGTCTGGAACTTTTTGTAAAGAGGTTGGAATCGATCCAACTAGTTCTGTTTTCGCTAATTCTTCTTGGGTTGTCTGTTTTTGAACACCAACTTTGACACCATCAAAATCTTTTGTTGACTGAAAGCGATCTTTATCGTCTGCTCGAACAACAACTTTTTGTTGAACGGTCATATAAGGTGTCGAAAAATTGACTTCCTGCAGCCGTTCAGGTGTCGGGGCCATCCCTGAAATAATCAAGTCGATTTTACCAGTTTTCAATGCACCTAATAATGCATCAAAACCCAATTCTTCAATTTTTAATTTTACACCTAAATCATCAGCAATTTTTTGCGCGATAGAGATGTCAAAACCCACGACCTGGTCTTTGCCATCAACATCTGCATGGAATTCATAAGGGGCATAATCGGCTGATAAGCCAACGATTAGTTCGCCACGTTTCATGATAGCATCATAGACTGGATCTTTTTCTTCAGCTAAGGCTACACTGGTAGGCAAAAAAGTGAGTAATACCAATAGTATTGGTATGATAAGTGCTAAGGTTTTTTTACATAGTTTCATTTGTTCGTCTCCTTTATAGTAGATTGTTCATAAGCATAAACACTCGATAACTTTCTGTTTCAATAAATATTCTAAAAATAGCATATATATGTATAAAAATTTATTGTTTTTGGATGTGTTTTATCATATCATAGATTAAGGGAAAGGAAAAGTGAATTTTACCAAAGAAGTCATAATTTTTCACTTTTGCATAAAAATAAGAAAAAATGAAAGGTCGAGAACGATGAATCAATCATTAATAGTAAGAGGGGCACCTCAAGAATATGAATGCCGAGTGGGTGCGTGGGATAGTTTGGAAGAGCACTTAAATAGAAGAAACATTAAGTGTGTCATGATTTTACATGGGAAAGACTCGTGGGAAGCAGCTAAACCATACTTTCCTACTTTCATGCATATAGATACATGTTTTGTTGAGTATGGTGGAGAATGTACGGATGAAAAAACAGCAGAGCTAAAAGCGATTTTTGAGCAAAAAGAGTTAGATGGGATCATAGCTGTAGGTGGTGGGAAAATTGCAGACTTAGGTAAAGCGATTGCGAATCAGTGCCAAACGCCGATTTTAATTTTACCTACATTAGCGGCTACTTGTGCGGCTTATACCCCCCTAAGTGTCATCTATAATACAGATGGTTCGATGGACCGTTACGATGTATTTCCTATCAGTAATGCTTTAGTTTTGATTGAACCAAAGGTGATCTTGACCTCTCCAAGCGAGTTGATGATTGCAGGGATTGGCGATACGGTTGCAAAATGGTATGAAGCAGATGCAATGATCTCACAGTTAGCAACCCAACCAATTGAAATTCAAGTGTCCGCATTCGCTGCTAAAAAATGTCGTGATGTGTTGCTTCGTGATAGTCAAGAAGCGTTGAAGGCCATGGCACAAAAAGAAATCAATCAAGCCTTCTTAAATGTTGTAGAAACGAATATTTTACTTGGCGGAATGGTTGGCGGCTTTGGGGATGATTATGGACGGACGGCAGGAGCGCACTCGATTCATGATGCGTTGACGATTTTACCAGAAAGCCATCAACAACTACATGGAAATAAAGTAGCCTATGGTGTGTTTGTTCAATTGGTAATCGAAAATAAATGGGATGAGATCGAACGATTGATTCCATTTTATCAAAGCTTGAAGTTACCTGTTTCTTTAAAAGCGATGAATATGGTTTTATCTGAATTCGATTACGAGCAAGTTGCAGAACGCGCTTGCGAGTCGCATGAAACCATTCATTATATGAAAGAAAAAATCACACCAGACGTTGTAAAAAATGCGATGATGGCATTAGAAACAGCAATGAAGAACAAATAAATGAATTAAAAACTCAACGAAACTAGAGACAAACGATTGTATACTTGCCTCTAGTTTTTATTGTCTAAGGATATACTAAAGAAAGCCTGTAAAACCTTGCAAATACGAATAAAAAAAAGTATGATGATTGAAGTGTAAATTTGTAAAAGAAAGTAGGGAAATGAATGACAGAACCAGCCATTCGTTATCGTTTAATAAAGAAAGAAAAGCATACAGGTGCTCGTTTAGGAGAGATAATCACACCACATGGGACTTTCCCCACACCGATGTTTATGCCTGTAGGAACGTTAGCGACAGTAAAAACAATGTCACCAGAAGACTTAAAGGAAATGGGAGCAGGAGTGATCTTGAGCAATACGTATCATTTATGGCTTCGTCCTGGAGATGATTTGATTGCAGAAGCAGGTGGTTTACATAAATTTATGAATTGGGATCAGCCGATTTTAACAGATTCGGGTGGTTTCCAAGTATTCTCATTAAGTGATATGCGTAAAATCACAGAGGAAGGTGTTCATTTTAGACATCATTTGAATGGATCTAAGTTATTCCTTTCACCAGAAAAAGCAATTAATATTCAAAATAACTTAGGATCTGATATTATGATGAGTTTTGATGAATGTCCACCGTTTGATGAAAGCTATGATTATGTGAAGAAATCAATTGAGCGTACATCACGTTGGGCAGAACGAGGGTTGAAAGCTCATGCTAATCCAGATCGTCAAGGCTTGTTTGGAATTATCCAAGGGGCAGGATTTGAAGATTTACGTCGTCAAAGTGCTAAAGATTTAATTAGTATGGACTTTCCAGGTTATTCCATTGGTGGTTTATCTGTTGGGGAGCCTAAAGCTGAAATGAACCGCGTATTAGACTTTACGACACCTTTGATACCTGACAACAAGCCAAGATACTTGATGGGTGTTGGAACTGCTGATTCATTAATCGATGGTGTGATTCGTGGAATCGATATGTTTGACTGTGTACTGCCAACCAGAATTGCTAGAAATGGAACTTGTATGACCTCTAAAGGTCGTTTGGTTGTTAAAAATGCTCAATACGCTAGAGATTTCCGTCCGTTAGATGAGAAATGTGATTGTTACACATGTAAAAACTACACACGTGCATATATTCGTCACTTGATTAAGGCTGATGAGACATTTGGTATTCGTTTGACTTCGTACCATAACTTGTATTTCCTATTGAATTTGATGAAACAAGTTCGTCAAGCAATTATGGATGATAATCTATTGGAATTTCGTGAAGCCTTTTTTGAAGAATATGGCTTTAATAAAGAGAATGCAAAAAGTTTCTAAAAAAATGATCAAAAGACTAGTGTTGAACAAGAAATTTTGTTACAGTAAACTAGTGATTATACGATAGAGAGGTGAATACAAAATGGGCGGAGGACTTTCGTTTATTTTACCATTAATTCTTTTAGCAGGAATGATGTTTTTTATGACTCGTTCGCAAAAGAAACAACAAAATGAACGTCAAACACTTTTAGATGCAATGAAAGTGGGCGATGACGTTGTAACGATTGGGGGATTACATGGTGTAATCTCTGAAATCGACAATGACAAAAAGACTGTACTGATTGATTGTGAAGGAATTATCCTTGAATTTGATCGTGCAGCAATTAAAACAGTTAAACCAGGTACAGTAGTAGCGAATGATAGTGATGTTACTGTAGTTGAAACGCCAGAAGAAACAATCGTTGAAGAGACAACGGTTGAGACAACTTCTGAAAACAACGAAACGAAAGAATAAATTCCAGCTTGCTGGAATTTTTTCTTTCTAAAACACATATAAAGAATAGCATAGATCATTTTTTACAAAGAGGAGGGAGAACCATCGAAACGTTGTCGTGGCATCAAAAGTTCTTATTAAAAAAAGAATTAAAAATCACTTGCCGATCGTTTCAGCAACTTGGTTATTCATCAGTCAATGAAATAGAATTGATGAATTACCTCGTTTCTTATCGTTGGAAAAAGAAAGCTCCATCGTCTATCAAGGCTTGTCGCGAAGACATTTTACATATTGAACCAAACGAGTTCTTTGATTATCAACAATTGATTGCACAAACAAGCAACTTAACGATCAAAGATTGGCATGATTTAACGGATTTATTCTAGTATAGAATAAATTCGTTTTTTCTTTTAGTACGATAAAAAACGCTTACGATAATAAGTTGAATAAAAATAGGTTTAAATGTGAAAAAAATCACAATAAACTATTTACAAGAAAAAAATAATGTTGTATGATATGTATGTGAAATGGTTAACAAACAAAAATAAATTACTTATTTTTCTAGGAGGATCACAATGGCTAAAACAATGAAGCAAGAAGAGACGAAAACTGTTGATGTACCAGCAATGATTGATGAGTTAGCAAAAAAAGCAAATGTTGCTTTAAAAGAAATGGAAGACTTCGATCAAGAAAAAGTCGACCACATTGTGCACCAAATGGCAATGGCAGCGTTAGACCAACATATGCCTTTAGCAAAAATGGCTGTAGAAGAAACTGGCCGTGGAATTTATGAAGATAAAGCAATCAAAAATATGTACGCTTCAGAATATATTTGGAACAGCATCAAACATGATAAAACTGTTGGGGTCATCAACAAAGATGACCAAACAGGTTTAATTGAAATTGCTGAACCAGTAGGTGTGGTTTGTGGTGTTACACCGACAACAAATCCAACATCAACAACGATTTTTAAAGCATTGATTTCCATCAAAACACGTAACCCAATCGTATTTGCTTTCCACCCAAGTGCGCAAAAATGTTCTGCAGAAGCTGCTCGTATCGTTCGGGATGCTGCAATCAAAGCGGGTGCTCCTGAAAACTGTGTACAATGGATCGAACAACCTTCATTAGAAGCTACTTCAGGTTTGATGAATCATCCTGGAATCGCAATCGTTTTAGCTACTGGTGGTGCCGGCATGGTGAAATCAGCTTATTCAACTGGTAAACCAGCATTAGGTGTTGGACCAGGTAATGTTCCTTCATATATTGAAAAAACAGCGAAAATCAAACGCGCAGTCAACGATTTGATCGTTTCTAAATCATTTGACAACGGAATGATTTGTGCTTCTGAACAAGCTGTAATTGTAGATAAAGAAGTTTATGCAGCTGTAAAAGCTGAATTTGAAGCACATCAAGTGTACTTCGTCAAACCAAACGAATTACAAAAATTAGAAGATGCCGTTATGAACGAAGGAAAATATGCAGTAAATCCTGCGATCGTTGGGTACTCTGCTGAACATATCGCAGAACTTGCTGGCATCAAAGTACCAAAAGGCACTAAAATCTTAGTTGCTGAAATCGAAGGTGCTGGAGCTGAATATCCATTGTCACGTGAAAAACTATCGCCAGTTTTAGCGATGATGAAAGCTCAAAATTCAGAGCATGCTTTTGATTTATGTGAAGCAATGCTTGAACTAGGCGGGTTAGGTCATACTGCTGTGATCCATACAGAAGATGAAGATCTACAAGTTAAATTTGGATTACGTATGAAAGCGTGCCGTATCTTAGTGAACTCTCCATCAGCTGAAGGAGGAATCGGTAATATCTATAACGAAATGATTCCTTCATTAACATTAGGTTGTGGTTCGTATGGTAAAAACTCAGTCTCTAAAAACGTATCTGCTGTTAACTTGATCAACGTCAAAACTGTAGCGAAACGGAGAAATAATATGCAATGGTTTAAATTACCACCAAAAATTTTCTTTGAAAAAAATTCATTACAATACCTACAAAAAATGGAAAATGTTGAACGTGTTATGATCGTTTGTGATCCAGGAATGGTTCAATTTGGTTATGCAGACACAGTTCGTAAAGAATTACAAAAACGTAAAAACGACGTTCAAATCGAAGTATTCTCAGCAGTAGAACCAAATCCATCTACAAATACAGTGTATGCTGGAACAAAAGTTATGGTTGATTTTGAACCAGATACGATCATCGCTTTAGGTGGCGGATCTGCAATGGATGCAGCCAAAGGCATGTGGATGTTCTATGAGCACCCAGATACAGAATTCTTTGGCGCTAAACAAAAATTCTTAGATATCCGTAAACGTACGTACAAAATTGAAAAAGCAGTTAAAACACAATTTGTATGTATCCCAACAACATCAGGTACAGGTTCAGAAGTCACACCATTTGCCGTTATCACGCATAGTGATACTCATGTAAAATATCCATTAGCTGATTATGCATTGACACCAGATGTTGCGATCATCGATCCACAATTTGTCATGTCAGTTCCAGCTTCTGTAACAGCTGATACTGGGATGGACGTTTTAACGCATGCAATCGAGTCTTACGTTTCAGTAATGGCTTCTGATTACACTCGTGGCTTAAGTTTACAAGCAATCAAATTAGTCTTTGAACATTTAGAAAATTCAGTGAAACGTCCAGATGCAGAAAGTCGTGAAAAAATGCATAATGCATCAACAATGGCTGGTATGGCATTTGCCAATGCATTCTTAGGAATTTGTCACTCTGTAGCTCATAAAATTGGTGGAGAATATGGGATTCCTCACGGACGTACAAATGCGATTTTATTACCGCATATTATCCGTTACAATGCCAAAGATCCTTCAAAACATGCAATGTTCCCTAAATATGACTACTTCCGTGCTGACACAGATTACGCTGATATCGCGAAATTCTTAGGTCTTAAAGGGAAAAATACAGCCGAATTAGTGGATGCATTAGCAACAGCTGTATACGATTTAGGCGTATCTGTTGGAATCGATATGAACTTGAAAGCACAAGGTGTGACACAAGAAATTCTTGATTCAACTGTTGATCACATGGCTGAATTAGCTTACGAAGATCAATGTACAACAGCAAATCCAAAAGAACCATTGATCAGTGAATTAAAACAAATCATTATCGATGCTTATAAAGGCTAGTCGAATATAGTAAGAAGAGCGACGTAAAAGTTGCTCTTCTTTTTTTATTTAGAGGTATAATAAAGTCAAAAGAAATGGGAGCGATGTAAGATGACGATTAGAGAAGCAACGTTAGAAGATGTAGAAGCAATCAATCAGCTAAATACTGGTCCATTAAATCACGAATATCCCTTGGCCGATGCAAAAAAACAGTTGTGCTATTTATTATCTTCTCCAGTAAATAAATTATTTGTGAAAGAGTTAGATGAAAAGGTTGTGGGCTATATTCAATTAAGTGAATATGTTAGCACATATGCGCCTAGATTAATGAATGTTTTAGCACTTGTGGTAGCTGAGGATTTCCATAGTCAAGGGCTAGGAAAAGCCCTGCTTGATTATGCAGAGCAATGGGCAAAGGAACAAGGTGTTAAAGGGATAAGGTTAAACTCGGGTGTAGAAAGAACCGCAGCCCATAAATTTTATGAGAAGCAAGAGTATGTGAGAGTGAAAAATCAAGTCAATTTCAGAAAATTATTTAACGAAAGAATCTCAAAAGAGTAATCAAAAAAATGAAAGTTTTTCTTATTCATTATCAAAAATATAGCCGCTTCTATATAATAAAAGTAGAACAAATCCAATTGAAGAAAATGAACAATTAGGTTTATCAAGAAAGGATGATCCGAAATGCCAAAATTTTCTCCATGTTTGTGGTTTGATGGGAAAGTAGAAGAAGTGGCTGAATTTTATGTTCATGCTTTTGACTATAGAGCTAACACTTGCAGGACAAGAAGTTATTTTGCTAAATGGTGGATCAGATTTTTCATTTACCCCCTCAATCTCTCTTTTTGTAGAGTGTGAAACGGAAGAATAAATTGATAAATTATGGGAAACGTTAAGTTTCAATGGCAAGGTATTGATGGAATTTGGGCCCTATCCATTCAGTGAAAAGTATGGCTGGTTGGAAGATCAATATGGCGTTTTTTGGCAACTGGTTTTGACGAGAAGGACGCAGTCGACTACACCAAGCTTTTTGTTTTCGGGAGAGCAGTTTGGAAAGGCAGAGGCAGCTATGCATCAGTGGATCGAGATTTTTGGTGAGGGAGAAGTAGAGTATGTCCAAAAAAATCCAGATGGTACTGTTGCTCAAGCTTTATTCACAATGCATGGACAATCCTTTCGAGTGATGGATAGTGGTGAAACACATGCTTTTACCTTTTCAATGGCTACTTCATTTTATGTCTATTGTAAAGATCAAGCTGAAATCGATCGTTTATGGAAAGCTGTGACATCAAGAGAAAAAGAATGGCCGTGTGGGTGGATGGAAGATGAGTATGGTGTATGTTGGCAAACGGTTACGAAAGATATGGATATGTTATTCGATAACTCAGATCCTGAAAGAGCTTATCGAGTCATGCAAGAGTTGTATAAAATGAAACGAATCGACATAACTACGTTGAGACGAGCGTATGAAGGATAAATTAAAAAGAAGATTGGGCTTTTTAAGCTCAATCTTCTTTGTTTATTTACTTCTCTTAGCAAAAGGCTGATAAGCAATGCCACGACTTTCACACCAGTGAATGATTTCGCCAGAAAAAATAATATCAGTTGTTGCAAGATCAGCAGTTGTCTTTTTACCAAGTAAGGTATACATCATTTTAAGTTCATCTTCCCATTGTTGGATCAGTTCGATTGTTTCATCAACGCTATTTGTCATCAAATGGTTTAAAATAGTGCCAGCAACGCCAACACTTGCAGCACCTAAACTCAGGGCTTTGATAATATCCATAGATTGACGGATACCGCCAGAAGCTAAAATAGTTAGTTCTTTTTGCCAGTCCGTAGATTCTAATAAGGAGAGAACCGTTGATTGCCCCCAGTCCGTTAAGAAACCTAATTCTCTTTTTTTTCGACGAGCATTTTCGATTTGGGTAAAACTAGTGCCGCCCTGTCCACTGATATCTACCAATTTAACACCTCGGCAGATTAATTGTTCGATTGTTTCACTGCTCATACCGAACCCAACTTCTTTAACGAGGACTGGAACAGACAAGTGAGCAACGATATCTTCAATAGTATCCAACCAGCCATGGAAATCACGATCTCCTTCAGGCATTACGAGTTCTTGAGGAGTATTCACATGAATTTGCAGCCCATCTGCTTGAAACAAGTCGACTGCCCTTTTCGCATCTTCTAAAGAGAGGCCTGCGCCAATATTCGCCCAAATCACACCATTAGGATTTTCCTTACGCATGATTTGGTAAGTATCTGCTAAATCAGGATTCTTCAAAGCGGCATTAACTGATCCTGTTGCAGTCATTATTCCAGTTTCTCTAGCGATGATACCTAATTCCTGATTGATTTCTTTCGCTCGTTTACTACCGCCGGTCATAGCATTGATGTAAAAAGGTTGCTTAAAGGAAAAATCAAGAAAAGAAGTTGAAATATCGACTTCATCCATTGCAATTTCAGAAAATGAATGATGCACAAAACGGATTTGATCAAAGTCATTGGTCTTTTCTTTATGAAAGGCTTTAGCTAAAGAGATGTGTTCATCTTTTCGGTTCATTTTTTTCCTGCTTTCCGTAAAAATAGACGTGTAATGGTAAAGGCGTGATTCCTTCTTTTTCCCAAGAGCTCATTAAAGGTAGAATTCCTGATTTTTGTTTGAATAGGACGATTCCGCAATCACCACCACCTGCACCAGACGATTTTGCTGCGCCACCGTATGTTTGTGCTAAGTTACATAGTTTTTTTAGCGCAGGCGTTTCAATCGTAACACCAGTGATGGAGGTCAATTGTTGGAGTAATTTACGGTTTTTTCGTATTTGGGTTTGGATCAAGGAAATATTTTCTTGATCGAAGCCTGCTATCATTGTCTCAACACAGGTTTTACTTTCATCAAGAAATTCCTGATAAGCGTTCTCTTTTACATCTTTTGATTGATGGACTTGATCCACCAAATCTGACGTTGAAGCAGGGCTGCCAGTCCAACCGATCAATAAGCGTAGTTTCTTAGGAACGACCAAAGGTTTGATCATTAATTTTGGCCAAGTTGCCTGAAGCAAGGTCGTTAATGTTTGTGTCTGAGATTGTTCATTGATCCAACGGTGATCAAAGGTTGAAAAAGCGATCCAACCACCATAACAGCTTGCCGCAATATCGCCGCAGGAGCCGTTTCCTTGAACAGCTAAATGAGCTAGAGCCGAAAGTTTAAAAATCTCTTCTTCTTTTAATTGCAAGTCATAGAAGAGGGCTAAAGCTTTCACTGTTGCTACAGTAACGGCACCGCTGGAACCTAATCCGTATTTTCGTCCGTTTGAACTATCTAACTCACTGGTGACTTTTAAGTGATAAAAAGAAAGCTCTTTTTGTTGTTCATGCGCATATTTTTCAGTTAAGCGAATTGCAGCAAGAACATAATGAAACGGATTTTCTCGAATATCAAGGACAAGTTCGTTATTTCTTCTAGTCCAACGCACAGGTAGTGTGCTATATTGGGCAGATTGGATACTGCCGACATCTTTTGCTGTTTCGACAGTGACTGTCACAAATTGGTCTACTGCAACAATGATTGCCGGATGTCCTGGTTCAACAACGGCATATTCACCAGCAATAAACAATTTACCTGGTGTAGAAACTTCTATCATAACTTTTCCGACCTTTCTAAAGGAATCAGGGCAATCTTAGGTCCTGCGTAAGCTTCAATCAATTGTTTTTTAGAAAAATGAGTAGCTAAATGATTTTTTAAAGTACTCAGATTTTTCTTCTCAACTAAGATTTTGACGTTTGGTCCAGCATCCATTGTGAAGTAACACGGCAACCCTTGTTGGCGTGCGCTCCGGACTAATTGCATGACCTTGAGACTTTCAGGTGACCAGTATGTAAATGGCGGTACAGCAGCTAAAGTCGTTCCATGCATACGTAAGCCATTTGCTTCAGTGACTTCCCCTAACTTATTAAAATCTTTTTCTGCGATGGCTTGTTTGGCTGTCGCTAAATCGGCTTCGACTGTTTCCAACCAACCTGAATAAAAACTCGAGCTTTCAACGGTTCGTTTCATACCGTCACGACTAGAAACATCTTTCACACCATCATCCACTAAAACAAATAACATCGCTAATTCATCTTCCCAGTGATCAGATGGGATCCCTTGGGCAAAGGAGGTTTGATCAGAGTCGCCTTTTTGCCATTCAGCAAATCCACCAAAAATACTCCGGCAAGCTGATCCTGAACCGCGTCTAGCTAAACGGGATAATTCAATTTCAGTTAATTGCAAGTCTAACGCTTCATTGCAAGCACCAGCTAAAGCTGCTAAACCACTAGCAGAAGAAGCAAGACCAGCTGCAGTCGGGACATAGTTTTGACTATCTACTTTAGCAAATAAGGCTAGATTTTGCTCTTTTCGAACAAGGTCTAAAAATTTAGAAATCTTTGCAGTTTGTTTCGTGTCTTGTTTTTGTCCATCTAAGACAAAAAGATCTTCGGTCAAATTTTCATCGAATTGTACACTAGTTTCTGTATAAAAAGCATCTAACGTTAAAGAAAGACTGCTGTTCATCGGTATTATCAAGTGTTCATCTTTTTTTCCCCAATATTTGATCAAAGCAATATTTGTATAGGCTCGTGCTTTCCCAGTGTACATTAATTTTTCACTCCTAATGATTGAATCCAAGTAGCTACAGCACCAGCTGATTCTAACGCTACTGCTATATTTTCTGCTTGTTTTTTTGAACCAGCTAAAGCGATCATACAACCACCGCGGCCGCCACCTGTTAGTTTTGCCCCTAAGGCCCCGTTTGCACGAGCAGTGCTGACCAAGTGGTCCAACTGTTCATTGCTGACAGTCAGTGCGCTAAGATGTTCCTGAGCTTGGTTCATGACATTGCCTAACGTATCAACTTCATCTGCTAAAATAGCGTGTTTTGCGCTTTTAGTCAAGTGGCCTAATGTTGTAATATGTTGTGAAATTCGTTTTTTATCTAATTCAAAAAGGTGCGCCACATCTCTGACCGCAGCTCTTGTTTGGCCCTTGATACCTGTATCTGCAACGATCAAAAAAGCATTGGAAACATTCATGGGGAATGATTCTAATGGATGACTTTTTATAAAAAATAAAGGTTCATCACCAGTTGTTGCTGCCGCGTCTATACCGCTAGGATTACCGTGAGCTATTTTTTCTGCACGATTTACTAATGGAAGCAGAGATTCAGACGTACAAGGAATATCAAAATAATCAAACAAAGCTCGAACGATTGAAACGGCAACAGCCGCACTTGAACCCATGCCTCGTTCAGCAGGAATCGTACTAGTAATGGTAATTTTTAAGGTTGCCTCTTCATGGTGAAGAGCAATCAGTGTTTGATCGATGACCTCTGATACACTTTTTAATTGTGAAGGAACTTGCGAAAGCTCTCCTGAAAAGTAATGACACTCTAAGATCATAGTAGAGTCAGGTTCAACTTTTGTTGAGATATAGGTCTCCTGAAATGGAAAAGCAATTGCAGGTTCACCGTAAACCACAGAATGTTCCCCCATCAATATAATTTTTCCAGAAGCTTGGCCATGACCAATTTTTTTTTTATTCATTTTAATAAACAGTCCTTTTAGTTAAATATCAGATGCGTAGACATCTAAGGTTCCTCATAAGAATCATGCATTGCACACCGTAATTCATGCTCAACTTATTAAGAGTACCACAAACGCTTCCTACCAGCAAAATCCCCAAAATAGTAATCAAGTCGGCTTCCATATAAGTTCACAATAAATTAAAGTCGATAAACAATCCAAGTATTGCTTTATGAGTTTTTTACGATCGATGCTGTTATCTGACGAGCATCGTTCATTCATTTACTTTTCTAAAAGCGGAGAATCATTCTTGACCTATCCTAGTTTACCAAAAAAGCACATGAAATAAAATCATTGGATTCTTCTTAAGAAAAAAATTAATAAGTAAATAAAAAAAATCCTAAATAATTTTAATTAGAAATCCAGTTATTATTTTATTAGGTGCGGTTTATTTAAAAAGAACACAACAATAAACTAGGTATAAAGATCGGACAACGGAGTTAGCTGAAATCTGTGGGATTTGTTGAAGCAATCAACGATTCTTTAGGAACGATACCTCCTAGACAAAATCGAGTATAAGAATTAAGCTTATGACTTAGTCTTATTTAATATGAAAGAATACCAAATGGCTGTTGCCAATGCCAGTGTTGTAGGTCTGAATGATTAGTTTCTAACCCCAAGAAAGCTTAAAAAAGAGCAAAAAACGACAAAATCCTACTCGATTTTGTCGTTTTTATTATTCAATAATCAACCCTAAGCCTGCAGCAATAGTGATTGCTTGTTCTTGAGTCACCTTTAGCCCTTTAAGTAATTCTTGTGAAAAGGCAATTCTTTCAAAAGTACATGTTGTTAAATCAAGAGCAGCTAATTTTGTATGGAACCAGTTGCTACCTGTGACAGAACACTGATCAAGTAGCAGGTTATTATACATCACTTCAACAAATTCTGTATTATTCAAGCTAGTTTTTTTAAATTCAACGACTTTTTGATTTGTAGCACTGAACGAGGTGTAATCGGCAAGGCAGTCTTCAAAAAGGCAATCTCTTAGGTAACTCTCAGCAAAATTTGTTCCAGTTAATTTACATTGACGAAAATGAACCTGGTGAAAACTAGCACCAATCCATTCTGTATTCGAAAGGTCACAATGATCAAAAATCACATTACTACACTCAAAACGTTCTAAGTGATTGCGGTTCATCGTTACTTTTTCAAAGCGAGATTCTCGAAAGACTAAATTGCGGATATCCTGATAACTAAGATCTTGGTCTTTTAAGGAGAGACCTTCAATAATGACCTCATCATCGATAGAAATAAAATCTGTTTCAGTGAGTTTGGGTAACACGGGTGTAATCGGCTTTTTGATTTTCATAAATAAAACCTCCAAAAAATTGTAATAGCGGTGGTGATTTATTCTGTTTCCTTATCTAAATTTTCGTTTAATTGGTAAGCACGATTGTAAAATTTCAAACTAGTCGTCAATACAAACGCACCTAAAAGGCCCAAAAGACTACCTAAAACAATACCGATCAAGCGGTAATTCAAGAGACTGATTAAATATTGATGACGGGCGAGATTGGCCAATAGTAAGGACATTGGCGTTGTAAAAAAATTTGCAATTGCATAATTTCGTTTAATAAAATATTCCACAGTCAAAAAGAAAAAGCAAATCAGCAAAATAGTTTCTAAAGAAGTAAAAGAGATGCTCAATAAAAAAGCGGCAATCAATAAGCCGATCATCGTACCTAAGATCCGTTGAATATTGCGATGCATAACAGCACGTAGATTATCCCCTTGTAAAACAGCGGCACAAGAAACAATCATCCAATAAGCATTAGTCAAATGCAATGATTGACTGATATAGGTCGCTAAAAATAGAATTGCGGCATAATGCAAAGCATCGAGTAATGCGGAAGGATCTGTATAAAGTCGCTCTTGTAAAGAGATTTTCTTTTGTGGTTCCACAGATTCCCTTTCAATAAAAAATAAAACGACTGCCACAACAAGGGATGTTATAACGCCCAACAAAACATAGCTCATCATGGTGGGAACACTTTCTAGAGGGATTTTAGTTCCACTCCCCATTGCAGTTACCATGACAATAAAAAAAGCCCCCGGCTTAGCGATTCTGTATAATCTGAAAATAATACGAGCACAAAAGGCAACCAATGCAATAGCGATCGGTATGATCCAAGGAATATGAGTACTTAACATCCCAACCAGATTTCCGAAAAGTAAAAAAGCGCCAATCGAACTTAAGCGAATCAGCAATTCTCTTAATGGAAGAGTTTGATAATAAAGAAAGGTAAAGATACCTAGAGAACCAAAACTGCCAATCAATAAATTATTTGAAAAATAACCAATAAATAATGGTACCGCCATACAAACTCCTGCACCAATCAAGCGAAAAGGTGCTTTTTGTGGTTTATGAAAGGTTGTTAACTCTTTGAAAAAAGATGAATGATGCATCAAATCACTCCTTATTGTTGTGATGAAACATAAGATGACGAGCGATAACGTCATGACAACATATTGTTTCTTCCATATACTAATCTAACATACTTATTTAGAAGAAAACAATCGCTTTTTATCTAATCTGGCTTTATGGGCTAGCCTTTTGGAAAAAGAGAGAACTTGCTTGCAGCAAAAAGCGCATCCTTATATTTTCCTATTTTCCCTTCAGGGCTAAGCGAACAGTGCAACTTTTTACCATTTCTAAGAAATAACTTCTAATGAAGATATAATTTAATGATGTGAGTATTAAAAAAAAATAAGATTATTCTTGATTTTTTAATTTAAAAATTGTAAACTATACCTCAGTACAATAAATAATTATTAAATTCTGATTTTTCAGAAAATACTCAGGGTCTTTTAGGGAGGAAAAAAGAATGAAGTTAAAGAAGTCATTTGCTTTTGGATTCATCACTTTATTTAGTTTAACACTAGCAGCGTGTGGTAACGGTGGTGCAAAGACAGACGATTCAGGTAGCTCTAAAACAGCTGATGGAAAGCCTAGCGGAGAACAGATTTTCCGTGTCAATGAATTACAAGAAATGCCAAGTGCTGATTTATCAGTAGCGACAGACGTTATCAGCTTTACTGCTTTAAACAATGTATATGAAGGAATCTATCGTTTGAATTTAGATAATAAACCAGAACCTGCAGGGGCTAGCGAAAAAGCTGAAGTCAGTGAAGATGGTATTACGTACAAAATCAAATTAAACGAAAAATCTAAATGGTCAGACGGCAAACCCGTAAAAGCAGAAGATTATGTTTATGGATGGCAACGCACGGTTGATCCTGCGACAGCTTCAGAATATGCCTACCTTTACGAGTCTGTAAAAAATGGTGCAGATATTGCAGCAGGTAAAAAAGACAAAGCTGAATTAGGAATCAAAGCAACAGGTGATTATGAATTAGAAATCACTCTAGAAAAAGCAACGCCATACTTTGATTATCTATTAGCATTCCCATCATTCTTCCCACAAAGAAAAGATGTTGTTGAAAAATATGGTAAAGAATACGCTACAACAAGCGAAAATTCAGTTTATAACGGACCGTTTGTATTAGACGGGTTCGATGGACCAGGTACCGATACAAAATGGTCATACAAGAAAAACAAAGATTATTGGGATGCTGACACAGTTAAATTAGATGAAGTACAAGTCAATGTTGTAAAAGAAGCACCGACTTCATATAACTTATTCCAAGATGGACAAGCAGATGACGTTCAATTGACTGGTGAATTAGCGCAGCAAGCAGCGAATGATCCACAACTTGTGATTCAAAAAGAAGCTTCTACACAATATATGGAATTAAATCAAATTGATGAAGATTCACCATATAGAAATGAAAACCTAAGAAAAGCCATTTCTTATTCAATCGACCGTAAATCATTAGTTGAACAAATCTTAGGAGACGGTTCAGTAGAACCTAAAGGCCTAGTTCCAGCAGATATGTCTAAATCGCCAGATGGCAAAGAAGACTTCACAGAAGCTGCTGAAGACAAGATCTCTTACGATAAAGAAAAAGCAAAAGAGCATTGGGAAAAAGCTAAGAAAGAGCTGGGTATTAAAACGTTAGATATTGATATCTTATCTTCAGATGCAGACTCTTCTAAGAAAACAGTAGAATATATTCAAGGTGCAATTCAAGAAACATTAGATGGAACAAAAGTAACTGTAAGCCCAGTTCCATTCTCTGTTCGTTTAGATCGTTCTAACAAAGGGGATTTCAAAGCTGTTATCGGTGGCTGGGGAGCAGACTATGTCGATCCAAGTAGCTTCTTAGATTTATTCCAAACAGGAGTTCCTTATAACCGTGGTCACTATAGCAATACTGAATATGATAAAGCATTAAAAGCTGCTTCAACAACCAATGCTAATGATCCTGAAAAACGTTGGGACAATTTAGTTGATGCAGAGAAAATTATTATGGGTGACATGGGTGTGATTCCGCTTTATCAAAAAGCAGAAGCTCACTTACGCGCTGAAAAAGTAAAAGATGTTGGTTTCCATCCAGCAGGCGCGCAATACGATTACAAATGGACTTACATTTCAGAATAGTCTGAAATAGTTTTCTATAGTAAAAGGACCTTTGCCCTCTTTGAATAAAAAGGCAACGGTCCTCTTGCTATCTTTGCTCATAAAAAGTAAAATAATAAAGAAACAATAGAGACAATCAGTAAAATACCTCCTGTTTCAAGCCAGTAAAGCTGATGTGCTTTACCTATCTCTGAAAATGGGATAAATTCTTTCGGTTCATTTTTCTTCCTAAAACGAAAATGCATTTTCATAAAACGTTGGAAATTATCGAAAAATCCTGAGGACATGATCCATAAGGCGAACCCGATAATTAAAAAGAATAATGAAACGATGAAGAAGGTATCAGATATAGAACGGATAGTCAGTGACTGTTTTATCAGTAGGTAAGTAAAAATACCGATGCTTGAGACCGCTGAGGTAATCAAGGGCCATTTCATTTTTTTCATGTGCTCATCCTTACTTAATTTTCTATCCTTACTTTATCGAAAAAAACTGATGAAGTCAAAATAATCTCGGAGGTGTCATTCTTGAACAGTTTTGGAAAATATTTTCTTAAACGGGTCTTCTTCATGATCATCACATTGTGGCTGATCGCAACGATTACGTTTTTCTTAATGCAATTATTACCAGGTACTCCTTATACCAACCAAGAAAAACTTAGTCCAGAAACAATTGCTATGTTGAATAAGCAGTCAGGTTTAGATAAGCCAGTGATCGTTCAATACGGAATTTATCTAAAAAACCTTTTAGTGGGTGATTTTGGAATCTCATTCCAATTTAAAAATCAACCAGTAGCCAAACTTTTGGTAGGCCGTATCGGACCATCAGTACAATTAGGGGCGCAAGCAATCGTCTTTGGTACACTAGTAGGTATTTTACTAGGAATCATTGCAGCGATGCGTCAAAATACATGGGTAGATACATTAGCTACGTTAATGGCTATTTTAGGACGTTCGATTCCTAACTTCGTTTTTGCGGTATTATTGCAATATATCTTCGCGATGAAATTAAAAGTTTTACCAATTGCAATGTGGAATGGTTTTGCTTATACAATTTTACCGACGATTGCGTTGGCAATGAGTCCCATGGCCGATTCCGCCAGGTTTATACGAACGGAAATGGTTGAAGTTTTACATAGTGACTATGTAGAGTTAGCACGAGCTAAAGGCTTGAGCCGCTGGCAAGTTGCTGTGAGACATGGACTTAGAAATAGTTTGATTCCATTGATCACCTTACTTGGACCATTAGCTGTTGGTTTGATGACGGGATCTTTAGTAGTTGAAAATATTTTTGCGATCCCAGGTATTGGGGAGCAGTTCGTAAAATCAATCATGACAAACGATTATCCGACAATTATGGCAGTGACGATTCTATATTCTGCTTTGTTAGTATTCGTAATCTTGATCGTTGATTTACTTTATGGATTAATCGATCCAAGAATTCGTGTTTCAGGAGGTGCCAAAGGTTAATGGAAACAGTTGACTTAAACAATGTCCCAGAAAAAATTAAAAAAATCCCTGCAAATGATTTCCAGCCTTTGGATACATCAACAACCAAGGAACGTGAAAGAATTGCAACGCCGTCGCTAAGCTTTTTACAAGATTCTTGGCGTCGTTTGAAAAAGAATAAAGCAGCCGTGATTTCTTTAGTTTTCTTAGGAATCATCATCTTTATCTCAATTATCACGATTTGGGTCTCACCACATGATCCAACTCAGCAAAATGTCGCTTATATCAATTTACCGCCGCGTATTCCATTTTTAGATAGTATCAATGGCTTTAACGGTACAGCGAATGTTGCTGGTAAAATGGTCGACAAATATGCGCAAGCAAATGTTCCAGACAATGTGAATTTCTACCTAGGAACAGATGGTTTAGGCCGTGATGTATTAAGTCGTTTATTTATGGGCACACGTATCTCATTATTGATTGCGTTTATCGCAGCATTACTTGATATTACGATCGGTGTAACATATGGTTTGATTTCAGGTCTATTAGGTGGACGTGTGGATACAGTGATGCAACGTGTACTTGAAGTTCTTTCTGGAATTCCTAACCTTGTTGTCATGATCTTGATGCTGACTGTTTTTGATCCAGGTATTTTATCAATTGTTTTAGCAATGGTGATTACTAACTGGATTTCAATGGCCAGAATTGTTCGGGCTCAGACATTGAAACTAAAAGATCAAGAGTTCGTTTTAGCTGCTCAAACATTAGGTGAATCTCGTTTGAAGATCGCCATCAAACATATATTGCCGAATATCTCTAGTGTGATCATCGTTCAAATGATGTTCAGTATCCCATCGGCAATTTTCTTCGAAGCGTTTCTAAGTTTCATCGGTTTAGGATTAAGACCGCCGACCGCTTCTCTTGGAACATTATTAAATGAAGGGTATAAAACGTTCCGTTTCCTTCCATATTTGATGTGGATTCCTGCCGTAACTTTGTCAGTCGTAATGATTTGTTTCAACTTGTTAGCTGACGGACTACGTGATGCCTTCGATCCTAAGATGAAAGAGTAGAGTGAATGACTATGGAAAAAGTATTAGAAGTAAAAGACTTACAGATTTCTTTTGATACATTTGCTGGTAAAGTAAATGCTATTCGTGGCGTGAGCTTTGAACTGTTTAAAGGGGAAACTCTTGCAATCGTAGGAGAATCTGGTAGTGGTAAATCAGTCACTACTAGAAGTATCATGCGTTTGTTGAGCAGTAATGCAAACATCGACAATGGAGAAATTCTGTTTAAAGGTGAAGATATCGTACACAAAACGGAAAAACAAATGCAAACCATTCGTGGGAAAGAAATTGCCATGATTTTCCAAGACCCAATGACGTCATTGGATCCAACAATGCCGATTGGCAAGCAAGTAGCAGAATCGTTGATCAAGCACAATAAAGTATCGAAAAAAGAAGGACTTGATCAAGCATTAGAACTATTGAAATTAGTAGGGATTCCAAACGCTGAAAAACGTTTGAAAAATTACCCACACCAATTTTCAGGTGGACAACGTCAACGTATCGTTATCGCGATTGCACTGATTTGTTATCCAGAAGTTTTGATTGCAGATGAGCCGACAACTGCTTTAGATGTTACGATCCAAGCACAAATTTTAGAATTATTAAAAGACTTACAACAAAAAATCAGCACATCGATCATCTTTATCACCCATGATTTAGGTGTCGTAGCAAACGTTGCGGATCGTGTAGCTGTTATGTATGGTGGACGTTTAGTTGAAGTAGGAACATCAGAAGAGATTTTCTATAATCCGCAACATCCATACACTTGGGGCTTACTAGGCTCAATGCCGACAATGGAAGGGACGGAAGATAAGTTATATGCGATTCCTGGTTCTCCTCCCGATTTGTTAGACCCACCAAAAGGAGATGCGTTCTATCCGCGTAACGAGTTTGCCATGAAGATCGACGCAGAAGAAGCACCACCGTATTTTGAAGTATCACCAACTCATAAAGCTGCAACGTGGTTATTAGCACCGCAAGCACCAAAAATCACCCCTCCAGCTGAAATTGTAAGACGTTGGGCGATTTATGCTGAACGCCATAATACGACTGCAGGAGGCGTTAAATAATGAGTGAAAAAAGAAAAGTACTTTTAGATGTTAAAGGGCTAAAACAATATTTTAACGTTGGACGTCCTGACGAAGTTAGAGCTGTTGACGATATCAGTTTCCATATCTATGAAGGTGAAACATTTGGATTAGTTGGAGAATCTGGTAGTGGTAAATCTACAACTGGTCGTAGTGTAATTCGTTTATATGATCCAACTGGTGGCGAAATCATTTTCAATGGTGACGATATCAGTAAAATTCGTTCAAAATCTGGGATGCAGGCATTCCGTCGTGAAGTTCAAATGATCTTCCAAGATCCATACGCTTCATTGAATCCAAGAATGAAGGTCAATGATATCATTGCAGAAGGAATCGACATTAATCATTTAGCAAAAGATGCCGCTGAGCGTGAATCTAAGGTCAACGAATTACTAAAAGTCGTTGGACTTGATCCGAGTCACGGAACACGTTATCCACATGAGTTTTCAGGTGGTCAGCGTCAACGTATCGGGATTGCAAGAGCTTTGGCTGTTGATCCTCGTTTTATTATCTGTGATGAGCCGATTTCAGCTTTGGATGTATCGATTCAAGCTCAAGTTGTCAATTTATTACAAGACTTACAAAAAGATGCTGGACTGACTTATCTGTTTATTGCTCATGATTTATCCATGGTTAAACATATCAGTGACCGTATCGGTGTTATGCATAGTGGTAGATTACTGGAAATGGGGTCAAGTGATGATGTGTATAACTTTGGTGTACATCCGTATACTGAAAGTTTATTATCAGCGATTCCCTTGCCTGATCCAGATTATGAACGGACACGTAAACGTATCGTTTATAAACCACAACCAGAAGATAATAAAGAACGTAAACTAAGAGAAATCACGCCAGAACATTATGTGTACTGTTCTGAAGATGAAGTCGATGTTTATCGTAAAAAAATCGAAGAGAAAAAAGCCAAAACAACTCAGGAGTAGCAGTTGGTCAACTAAATACTAGCTAAGAAAAAGAAACATTTTTCTTAGCTAGCATTTTTAAAAAAGGGAATGAAGATAAGAAGTGAACAGTTGAAATAGTGTGTTTTCGGGATATTTCACCGCTTCTTGTTAAGGTGGGAAATAAATGAAGGTATTAAAGGCGTATAAATATAGACTTTACCCTACTTCATTACAAGAAGAGTTTATCAAAAAAACATTTTCTTGTGTCAGACTTGTGCATAATCTTTTATTACAGGAAAGAATTCAACTGTATAAACAATTGAAAGAAAACCCTGATCTAAACGTTAAACTACCGACACCTGCTCAATACAAAAAAGAGCATCCTTGTTTAAGGGAAGTGGACAGTTTGGCCTTATCAAATGCGCAGGTATACTTAGATCGAGCATTTAAAAAATTTCATCGAGAAAAATCAGTAGGCTTTCCCAAGTTAAAACAAAAAAAGAATGCTGTTAACTCTTATACAACAAATAATCAAAATGGTACAGTGAAAATTATTGATGGAAAATATTTGAAGGTACCTAAATTAAAATCGTTGATAAAAATGAAAATGCATCGGCCGGTAATAGGGAAAATAAAGTCAGCAACGATTTCTTTAACTCCCAGCAATAAATATTTCGTTTCAATCTTGTGTGAAGAAGAAATTCCAACTGTTGAAAAAACACATTCGGCTATCGGGATAACTTTAGGTGTTTCAGAATTTGCGGTATTATCAAATGGCAGACGCATTGATAATGATAAATACACAAAAGAGTTTGAACAACGGATCACGAGAGAAGAAAGAAAGTTGATGCGGCGTAAGGAAATTGCGAAATCTAAAGGAACAGAACTCTCCCAACAGAAAAACTATCAGAAACAAAAATTAAAAATAGTAAAAATGCGGGAAAAATTAATGAATCAGCGCATCGATTTTCTGAATAAAATCACGACAGAAATTGTTAGAAAGTATGATTTGATTTGTATCGAAGATATTCAGCAAGCCGATTTTTATAGAAATAATAAGTTGCATCGAGGAGTTACAGATGTTTCGTGGGCATTATTTGTCTCGAAGTTAGAATATAAAGCATCTTGGTATAACAAACGGCTGATCAAAGTTTCTGCATGCGGAAAATGTTCTGAACATTCAGATAATAAAGAACTAAGTCAAATATTTTTTCAAGATATTAATACGAAAAAAAGTAAAAATGATCCAGAAACAGCCGCTAGTGTTCAAGTCTTGATTCGAGGCTTACAAGAAGTTGTGCAATAGTCACTGGAGATAAAGAACTGTAGGGACTACAGGGATAGCCTAGGGTATATAAGATAGATATAGCGTTTATTCGATCATTTATCTTTTTCTAGGAAATTTCTAGCGAATAGAGATAGTTCACTAATTATTAGTTAATAAAAAATCATCTTCATTCTATTGCATCAAGTATGAACGTACTTAGGTAAATAGGATGAAGTTTTTTTGTTTGGTGTTGTCAAAAGTATAGTACAATATAAATAAGATAAAAAAATCGAGAAAGGGGATAAAAATGACAGAATACCAAGCACTTGTTTTTTTTGATTTGGATGGTACGTTATTAGGTTCTGATGCAACAATTCCTAAAGAAAATAAGCAAGCAATTTTGCAGTTAAAAAAGAAAAATATTCTACCTATGATCGCAAGTGGGCGTTCTCCAAAGGAAATCAAGCAGATTACAGCAGAAACAGGAATTGATTCTTATGTGAGTTTGAATGGGCAGTATAATGTTGTCGAAAATCAGGTTGTCTCAAAACATGCGATCCCAATAAAACAAATCAATGAATTGATGACGTTTTCTAAATCTTTAAATCATTCGTTAGCCTGTTATACAGAAGATGAGTACGCTGCGTGTTATTCAACGAAAAGCATGGAAAAATTATATCAATTAGATCATGCACCACTTCCACGAATTTCATTAGATTTCCACGAAAAAAATGAAATTTATATGGTCTATCTTTTTTCAGAAGAACCTGAGAAAGATTCTCTATATCGGCAGACCTTTGCGAGAGAACTAACTTTCTTTAGGGATAGTCCTTATTCATTAGCGGTTGTTCTAAGTGGTCAATCAAAAAAATCTGGGATTCAGCAAGTCATCAAACGCTTGAACTTAAACGAGTTACCAACGTATGCCTTTGGTGATGGAAATAATGATTTAGGCATGTTTGAAGCTGTACAGACTGCGATTGCGATGGGAAATGCAGCGACAAATGTAAAAGAGCAAGCTGATTTTATTACAAAGTCCCATGTAGAAGATGGCATTCGATTTGGTTTAAAACATTTTGGCTTATTAGATTGAGAGGAAGTAGAATCATGACAGTAAAAATGATTGCAGTAGATATGGATGGAACGTTTTTGACTAGTCAACAAGACTATGGTCGTGAGAAATTCAAGCAGTTGTACAACAAAATGAAGGAACAAGGTATTCGGTTTGTTGTGGCTAGTGGGAATCAATATTATCAATTGAAGTCCTTTTTTCCAGAAATCGCAACTGAAATCTCTTTTGTGGCTGAAAATGGTGCGTATATTGTCAGCGAAGGCAACGAGATTTTCAATGGTGAAATTGACCCGAAAACGATCCAAAAAGTATTGCAAATTTTAGTAAATTTTGAAGAGGGCCATATCATTCTTTGTGGGAAAAATAGTGCTTATGTTAGTCTTAACGAACCTGACGAATTTGTAGCACACGGTCAAAAATATTACCATCGTTTAAAAAAAGTGCCTGACTTACGTGAAGTGAAAGACGACACTTTGTTTAAATTTGCCTTGAGTTTTCCAGTGGATCAGGTAGAAACAGTATTGCATCAGTTGCATGTTGCTTTAGGCGATAAAGTTATTCCAGTTTCTAGTGGACACGGAGACGTTGATTTGATTGTACCTGGTATCCATAAAGCACATGGTTTGATTAAGCTACAAGAACTATGGGGGGTCAAAACAGAAGAAGTTGCAGCTTTTGGTGATAGTGGCAATGATTTAGAAATGCTGAAACATGCAGGATACAGCTATGCGATGGGCAATGGACAGCCAGAGGTCAAAGCAATAGCTAAGGAGATTATTTCATCGAATGATGAAAATGGTGTGTTACTAAAAATTGAAGAATTACTCCAAAACTAAACAAGCCAATAGATCACAGAACGCAATAGAAAGATGTTTCTCTCTTAGAAAAACTATTGACAATAGCGAATTATTATCGTATACTGTTAAAGTTGAGAAAAGAAAGCAGAAGCACCCGCTTCTCGCCTTAGTTGACAATGTCACTGGGCTAGATAGGATTCCTTGTATCGATCGATACAAGTCCGAACAATTGCGGGATCTGTATACAGAGCCTGTTTTTTATTGTATTTTATGACGATAATGAACACATAGGAAAAAAGTTTCGGCGCTGATTTTCTCTTAAAAAACTTGGAGGTGAATGACCATAGCAAAGGATATGATGGTGAACGACGGCATTCGTGCACGCGAGTTACGTTTGATCGGACAAGATGGCGAACAATTAGGTGTAAAAACAAAGGTAGAAGCATTGCAAATTGCTGAAACTGCGAATTTAGATTTAGTGCTAGTAGCACCTACTGCAAAACCGCCTGTTGCGCGAATTATGGATTACGGTAAATTCCGTTTCGAAACGCAAAAGAAAGAGCGTGAAGCTCGTAAGAAACAAAAAGTGATCAACGTAAAAGAAGTTCGTTTAAGTCCAACAATTGATTTAAATGACTTTAATACAAAACTTCGTAATGCACGTAAATTCTTAGAAAAAGGGGATAAAGTGAAAGCTTCGATCCGTTTCAAAGGCCGTGCCATTACCCACAAAGAAATTGGTCAGAAAGTTCTTGATCGCTTGGCTGAAGAAACTGCAGATATTGCTACAGTGGAACAAAAAGCGAAAATGGACGGACGCAGCATGTTCCTAACGCTGGCACCGAAGAATGAAAATTAAGCTAACAAGCTGATAATTAGTATGAAATTGTAGGAGGAAAATTAGTCATGCCAAAACAAAAAACACACCGCGGATCAGCAAAACGTTTCAAACGTACTGGTAACGGCGGGTTAAAAAGATTCCGTGCGTTTACAAGTCACCGTTTCCACGGTAAAACAAAAAAACAACGTCGTCAATTGCGTAAAGCAGGAATGGTTTCAGCAGGCGATTTCAAACGTATTCGCCAACAATTAGCAAGAATGAAATAAAAAAGCTTGCTTGATTTGAGAGAGCTGAAAAGATTCTTGTCACAACTTAGCAATTAAAAATAACTCATAGAGACAACAGATATATTAGGAGGAATTAACCATGGCACGTGTTAAAGGTGGCGTAGTAAGCCGTAAACGTCGTAAAAAGATCCTTAAGTTAGCGAAAGGCTATTACGGATCAAAACATACTTTATTTAAAACAGCAAAAGAACAAGTAATGAAATCTTATAGTTATGCATACAGAGATCGTCGTCAAAAGAAACGTGATTTCCGTAAATTATGGATTGCACGTATCAATGCAGCAGCTCGTATGAATGGCTTGAGCTATTCTAAATTAATGCACGGTTTGAAATTGGCAGAGATTGACATCAACCGCAAAATGTTAGCTGAATTAGCAGTGAACGATGCAGCAGCTTTTACAGCATTAGCTGACCAAGCTAAAGGTGCTTTAGCTAAATAATTGAATCTTCGTTGATTTATCAGCGTTTGTACCCACTCATTCGAGTGGGTATTTTTTTGAACTCATTTTAAGGTTAGGCTAAATTGAATATAATAGCTTGGAAAGTCGCTTTACAGCTATTTTTTGGTTTCAGTAAGTGAGTTACTAACTGTAATTGATAAAATTGTTGATCAAAAACAATTTCAACAGGTAATAACATTAGCACAGGAACATGTTAGATCTGCTCGAAAAGTAGCAGTTCAAAGCATTGTCTTATTGAAAAGCGAGCAAGAAGTACTACCTGTATCGGGGGGCAGGCTCTGCTTTAAGAGACGTTTGTAAAGCTGTATCAAAAACAGCTACCTGCTCGATTAAAAAAGCGGGTTTTAGGAGCCTCGATTTCAAGAAATGATTACATATCTATAAAACTCGTCAAAGAATCTATGGCGTCAATTATCGCGTTGTATGTAAAGTTGGTATAAAATTTAATTTACTCATCCACCATACTTTGCTATCATGAATACATACAGAATTTTACTGTATAAGAAGGGGAGTATTGGATGGAGTATATTAAAAAGTTTTTTATTGTTATTGGATTGTTCTTATTGAGCCAAGTTAGTATGACTGCCTATACAATAGCAAAGGGATCTTCAATGGAAATGGGCGAAGTGAACATGCCGCTATTTGCAACGATTTTATTGATTTTATTGGCAATTGGAAATATCTGGCTATTGATTTATGTCGCAAAAAAGCTAGGCTTTTTGAGTTTCAAATTTGATTTTCTAACGAAGAAAAATATTGGGATCATAATTGTTGGGATTATCTTAGCAAGAGTTATCGCTATCGGCGGAACGTTATTATTGAATAATCAAGGAGCTAAGTCAACGGCTAATGATGCGGTGATTCAAACTATATTTACAGGTGAAAATCCATTATTGATTATATTGTTGCTTGGGATTTCAGCACCAATTATGGAGGAAATTGTTTTTAGAGGTGGCATCATTGGCTATTGGTTAGAAAAATTTCCAATTGTTAGTATTGCAATCAGCTCCGTTTTATTTGGCTTGATTCATGGACCAACAAACTTGATTAGTTTTTTGATTTATGGTTTGATGGGGCTGATTCTTTCACTATCGTACTATAAAACACAACGCTTGGAGGTAAGTATATCCATTCATTTTTTAAACAATATACTTCCAGCAATCGTGATTGCTTTAGGTTTGATATAATAAAATAGAAATAAAAAAAGCAAAAAATCTCGATGATTTTTTTGCTTTTTTTATGATCAGGAACTAAAATTTCTTACAACATTCCGCGAATTATGATCAGTATGACCATGTGCAGTGGGTAAAATAGATAAAAGCCCCATTTAACCCAATTTGGCGAGTAGCCACGTTGATCATTATAATGTAAAAGCAACGGAATTGTTCCTAAAATGCCCAAAACGGATACCAGTTCATACCAAGGGACTGAACTAGGGGAAATAAGATAAGCAATCAATAGCAATAAAAACAAGAACCCAGCCGCATAAACGGGCGGAATAATTTTTTTTAAGTTAGGATTTTGAATCCGATAAAAACCAAAAATGATCAACACGCCAATCAAATTCCAATCAGACATTACTGTGGCAAAAGAAAAGCCAATGACTAAAAGGATATGTTCAGCTGTATTTTCTGTTTTATCATATAAAGTAATCAAAATCAGCCCCATTAGAAGCGTAAAGAAAATATTATTGACTAACTCGGTCGCACTAAAAGGATGATCAGGATAGAATAACATATGAAATGGATAGATAGAAATAATCCAGAAGAAAGCTAAACGCGTTGCATATTTTTTGATATTTCGCGTGTAATGAAAGCCTTCCACTAATAAATAGGCCATGATAGGAAACGTCAACTTCCCAATGAATTCAGTAAAAAAGAATAACTGATCGGAATAATCATAAAGCTTAAACCCGCTACCAATATGATTCAGCAACATAGCAACAATTGCAATTACCTTTAAATGAAAGGCATCTAATTTTTTGTTCATAAAATAATTCCCCCTAAACGTTCTGATTTAAAAATAACATATGTATCATTAAGAATCTTGGGGCTTTAGCTGTATTTTTCACTCTGATTTTTTAGATTGATGTTCACAATAATGGATTTAAGTGGTTCGTTTTGTATACATTATTTTAGTTTTAGATTTTTACATCGTGTAAAAAAAATGATATATTATTCTTATGAGGAAAAATAGTGAAAGTCTTAGGTTAGACAGATGCATGGCATCGAGCGTTATAGACTATCTCGCTATTAAAATGAAAGGAGGACAAAAATGAAAGAAGATCAGCGTTTCGGAATAATGAAAAAATATGTCAATCTTGTTTTAGATATTGTTTTAGGCGTGCTTGCCGTACTTATTTTAATTTTTATGATTCGTCAATTGATTGACATCAGTACATTTATTGCCAAACCAATGACGCCAAAAAACTTATCGATCGTAATGCAGGAAGTTGTGGCATTTTTCATGTTATTTGAGTTTATTATGATGGTGATTCGTTATATTCAAGAAGGTCATCATATTCCAATTAGGTATTTGATTCTGATTTGTATTACGGCAATCTTAAGACAACTGATGGTGATACATGGGGATGCAATTCAAACTTTACTGTTATCAGTGTCAATTTTATCATTGGTGATTGTATTGTTTGTACTTAATTTAAGCGGCAATAAGTCTTATGTGGGATTTAAAACCAATGTGGACGAGAGCAAAGAATCAATTAAATAAACAGAAAAGAGGTTACTCCAGTGTAAGGCTGAAGTAACCTCTTTTTAAATACTTAATAATGAAATCAAGACGATTGCTAAAAGTACTTGAATAAAACCAACGGATAATCCGTAAATCAAAAAACGTTTTCCTTCTTTGAAAAACTTTTGAAAGTCTAAGCGTAAACCAATTGCTGCTAAAGCAGTGATTTCAAACCAACCACTAAAGAAATGGGCTATTTCACTGAATTCTTTCGGTAAATGAATCAGACTATTTACAATACAAAATAAAAGAAATCCTACTACGTACCATGGTAAAGCTGAGATCTTTTTCTTAGATGGTGATCCGACAGTCTCTAAACTAGGCGTTCGTTGTTGTTTGAAGCGACCAAAAAGGTAAACAACTACTACCAACAACATGATGCGCATGATCTTAAATAACATAGCGAGTTCCACTACTTGTCCATTGATCATACTGGCACTTGCTACTACTTGCCCAACGGACTGTAAAGTACCGCCAATCAAAGCACTTTTTGTTAAAATGTCACTCCCATAAATAATAGACCCAATAAGGGGGAGTAGCAGCATCAGGATCGTGCCTAGCAAATTGACTAAAGTGATGATTTGCCCTTTCTCTTCTTCCTTTGCATGGATCGAAGGGGCGATCGATGCAATCGCAGAGGAGCCACAGACAGCATTTCCACCAGCCATCAATAAGGACATATTATCTGAAAATAACATTTTTTTTCCAAGAATATACGTCGCAATAATTGTCAAACTCATTTGTAAAAGGATAAAAAGTCCGCCTTTTAGCCCGATTTGAGCAATGGTCTGAAAGGTAACGGTTGCCCCTAACAAGACCACGGAAAATTCTAACAACTTTCCTTCAGCAATTTTGGTTCCTTTTTCAAGAACTGGATTTTTCAAAAAAGTATTGCCTAATAAAATACCCAGTAAAATAGCAATCGTAGCAGCGCCCAGAGTTGGTAGCCAAATAGCCACTACTTTGCTGATAACAGCTACGACAAACGCAGTTATTAGTCCTGGTAAAATGAGCATGATCGTTGTTGCATAAGAATTTTTTCCATTATTATTTTTCACTAAATCATTCCTCTTCTTTCTTTGTATCTCTTTGAATCTAGTATAACGAAATAATTTGCATTTGAGAAATAAATAGTTAAAATAATATCTATAACGAAAATGAATGGAAAGGATTACTATGTTTAAATTACTGAAAACCTTTCGTAGTGTTTACGAAACAAAAAATTTTTCAAAAGCGGCAGAACAGCTGTTTATCTCCCAACCAGCAGTGTCTAATCAAATTAAACAATTAGAAGAAGAATTAGCTATTCAACTATTTATTCGAAATGGGCGCCAAGAAATCATCACAACCAAGCAAGCAGATATTTTATATCATCATTTGCTTAATTTATCAGATGATTGGGAAGATGCACTACAAGCACTGCGAATCAAAGCAATTCCTAGAGAAACATGTCGGATTGTTGCTTCGAATACATTCGCCGTGTATTATCTGCCAGAAATGATAGTGCAGTTGATAAGCCAATTTCCAGAGGTTTCATTTATTTTAGAAATGGATAACTCTGAACAGGTCTTAGACAAAATCGAAAAACATCAAGCACACTTTGGCTTTATTGAAAAACCTTTAGTCACAGATTCAATTATTCGCCAAGAGATTTTATCCGATGAGTTAGTTCACGCTGGTGATTTTTCTCAAAAGCTTTGGCTTGTTCGAGAGGAAACTTCTGGTGTTTTTCATTATACAGAACGTTATTTTTTAGAGCAGAATCTGAATCCTCAAAAGATGGTCATCAAAAATAATGAAATGATCATTCGATGTTTAGAGCAAGGCATAGGTCAATCCATCATATCCAAAAAATCCCTGACGAAGAAAATAACCTGGCATTCTCTAAGCCAAGAATATCGAAGAAACTTTTATTTTATAAAAAGACAACACATCGAATCATCACAATTGCAAGCAATCAATCGATGGATTCAGGTCTATTGTCATAAAACAAATAGTTGAACTGCTTAAGAATGGTCGTTAAATGAATCGAAAGATTATTGTGTAAATAAAATAGCCGTTTTAATGGAAAAAAATAGGTGTCCTGTGCTATCTTAAATAAGAGATAATGAATAAAAATAGAGCAAGTATGTAGCTGAGTTTTGAGATGTGAGATGTAGTATAGTAGCTGTATGACAGGAGAAAACATCGTGGGAGAAGGATTTTTATGGAACATTCAGTTAAAAGAGTATGTGGCAACAGTGGACCAAACAATCAATATCGACCAAGAATTCATTGATTATTATCAAAAATTGGCAACGCAAGCCAATCAATTAGTAGCCAAAATAAATGCTGAGACATTGGCTGTAACCCTACCTAAATTGATGGCGATAGATGAAAAATGCACATTGGTTATTTTTTTTATCTTTAATGATTATGCACTAGAAAATGATACTGCCATCGATACAATTCGCTTAATTGAACAAGACTATAAAAAAACACATAGGGAAAAATACATTTTTGATATGCCGGAATACGAAACCTGGTCAATTTCGCAAAGAATTTTCTGATCGGTCTATCATTGTTACATAGGAACTTATTGGTAACAGCTAAAATCACTAGAACAATTTTGAAAAAGTGCAGCAAACGGTTAGCGTTGGTTGTATTTTTTTGTAAGTATTTCTAAACGTAGGAAAAACGATGAAAGGTGCTTTCTTTTTAAGAAAATGGCATGATACAATAATTCACTCTAACTCGTTGACATAGTGAATAAAAGGGAGTGTAATAGCATAAAATCAATTGATTATGTAGCAAAAATTATTAAAGAAATGGGAATAGATCACTTATCAGAATTTAAAATAGAAGAACAAAATAAAGCCTACGAAGGCGCAACCTTTGAAGTAGGAAATCAATCCTTTAGAAGTAGAAGAGCCAAAAAAACACCTAAAAAGTTAGGCTATTTTGTTGCATTTTGGGAAAAAGACGAGAACCGTAAAAATCAACCTTACGACTACGAGTCAGCACCAGATAAATTAATCATCACTATATTTGATCAAGATAAAATAGGACAATTTGTCTTTCCAAAATCAATTTTAGCAGATAAAAATAGTTTAACTAATAAGAAAAAACGAGGTAAAATGGCCTTACGCCTTTATCCAGACTG
Organism: Enterococcus sp. AZ101; assembly: GCF_050499005.1. Classification (NCBI taxonomy): domain Bacteria; kingdom Bacillati; phylum Bacillota; class Bacilli; order Lactobacillales; family Enterococcaceae; genus Enterococcus; species Enterococcus sp. AZ101. The sequence continues at coordinate 183,045 of NZ_JBMHEZ010000002.1, forward strand.
GATAAAGGGGTTGAATAAAACAGCAGCGGAGACACAACGTTGGCAACATTCTTATTTTATAGATCTGACAAATACGTGGGATTTGGATTTTTTAGACAAACTTTATTTTGGCTGAGCGTTTAAAAAAAGCTCAATCAAAAAAATGGAGATAAGCAAAATGCTTATCTCCATTGCTAATAGTCATCAATTAAGAAAATACAAATAACGATGTTTTTATAAAAGGAAGTATTGAAAAAGGGTGCGTTGGTTTGTACATTGCATTTTCTTAAAGAATACTTGGGAGTAGTAATTGACTATTAGCTTAAAAGAAACGCTGCTTACTCGTTTAATCATCCAGGAGAATGGGTAAGGCTGGTTGGGATCAGCCTTTAATCTTGTCAATGGTTGGTTGACATTGATATGTTATGAAAAAAAGTAAGCAAGCGTTCCTACCAGATAGAAACGGATAAATAAAAAAATGGCGCTGGATACACATCCAACGCCATTGTAAGTTCAATAAATAAGCATAAACATCTCCATGCCAGAAAAAACTAGTACAAACCTCTAGAAATTTCTGTCAAAATTGAGTAAAATGGAAGATGTCAATGTATAAATATTGGCTTAAGCAACTTGATTGGTCAGGTGTTCACTGACTGTTCAGGGCTTCATGATTTAGTTGGTAGCTAAATCATGAAGTGCTTTTTTTTTATCCTATTCGTTTCTATCTAACTTCCATTTTATAGGAAAACCGTTTTAGGGTCAATAAAGGGTTGGAAAAAAATTACATGAATGAGTATTTTCTAGTACTTTTCATGTGTAAATTATCTCTTTCATTAAAAAGGAAATAACTGTCCATTCTTGTTTTTAATAAAGAGAATAGAATACTAGCTTCCTTGAAGTGGATGGATGAGATGGCTACTGCTATCAAAACAATACCATTATTTTGGTTCTACAGGATATTTCACTGCGTTTTTTTTCATCTTTTCACGAATGATTTGTGGAACATCTAGGTCTAAGTCTGAAGCCAACATGAGTGAATAGATGAGGACATCTGCTAGCTCCTCTTGGATATTTTCAAAAGTGGCTGAGACTGCTTGTTCACTGGAACACCATTGGAAGTTTTCCAATAGTTCTGAGGCTTCTAAAGAAATTGAAATGGCTAAACTTTTTGGGGTGTTATAAGGACGCCAATTCCGTTCATCTCGAAACGCATTTATTTCTTGAATCAATTCATTCATACTTATTCTCCTAACCATTTACATTTTTATCTATTCTAACATAGAAATTTTTGACTGAAATAGTTTCTGCCAAAAATTCAATGATTCTTCCCTTTGAAAAAAGCCAATGCTAGCGTAAAATGAATGGAGTACAAACAAAAAAGCTGTGAGGAGAGAAGCAGTGTTGATAGAACTTGTAATGGTACTGACAGTTTTTACATATGGCAGTAATTTTATTTTATACATGACTCTTAGAACAAAAGAAAAAATCCAAGGAATTGAAAAGTTATCGATCTTTTTTGGTGTGAATATGACGGTTCTGCTTTTAGATGGTATTTTCTTGTTTATTGGTAAAGTCTTATCAGATAGTGGTATAACTGTTTTGGAATAGGTAAATATAAATTTCTGATAACAAATTATAGATATAGTAGCCAACAATACAATTTGTAGAAGAAATAAATGATTATTTTTCATGAAAATGAAAAAGATTATGAGCGAATAAAGATGATTTTGGGAACACTAAAGCAGAAGCAGATGAATTGACCGTAGGTAAAAAATATACGGGGAAAATTGATTATGATTCAGATCAAGATCATTTCTTCAGTAAAGTAGATTTAAATAATCCCTACGTGATAGTAACGAACAAACGATTAGTTGCGTTTGAAAAGAGTGAAGACCTAGAAAATCCGACTAATTGGGTTAGCGGAAGAGGAATACGCCAGTATGATGAAAGAAATGGCCGATTCTACGCAACGTGGGAAACGAGCAATCCATCGAACAAAACGTTAACCTACCTTTATTATTGTATGAGATGGGGAAAGGGCGACACTTATGAGCTGGAATTAGTGCCATATAAAAAGACAGCGCCAATCGTCAAAGAAAAAGAAGTCAAGATAAAGGTTGGCGAAAGCTATCAAATCGAAGCGCAAGCCACAAGTGGACTACCAGAAGAATATCGCTTAAAGAAAGAAGTGTTCTACGAAAAAAGAAATGACCGAATCGCATTTGGTAAGAACAATCTAGACGAAACAAATCGAACAAAAGAAATAATAGGAGTAGAACCTGGGACGTCATCTGTGACAGTAATCGACGAAATCTCTTATGAGAGAACAGAAATTAATGTGACGGTAGTTTCTTAGACACAACCATATTGAACGATGAAAAAATAGTCTATAGTTAAATCTTATTTACTTGAAAAGATTAATCATAGGCTATTTTTTTATTTAGAAATATAAAACTAAGTTGTAACATTGTTCCAAAAATAGAATGCGCATTGTTAAGAATGGGTTTGCTTGGAATTAATTTCCATTTTCTAAAAGAGGCTATAGAATTTACGTGATTAAACTTAGCGAGGGGAGATAGAAAAACTTTTGTATCTTTTTTTTATTAAAATTTCGGCTAAAAGTCCTATATGAATGACGCAAATTTTCTGATAAGGTACAATAGAAGGAAATAACTGGAGGGTAAAAGAATGGCAAAAATCATGATTATAGAAGATGAAGCAACGATTCGCGAATTGATCAGTGAAGAGTTGCAGAAATGGCAGTTTGATACCTTTGGAACAACGGATTTTAATAATGTTTTAGAAGATTTTCAGCGTGAAGAACCACAATTGGTTTTATTAGATATCAATTTACCTGTGTTTGATGGGTACTATTGGTGTCAGAAAATCCGAGAAATTTCGAAAATTCCAATTATCTTTATTTCAAGTCGCAATACGAACATGGATATGATCATGGCGATGAACATGGGCGCAGATGATTTTGTCACAAAACCATTTCAAATCGATGTGTTGATTGCTAAAATCAATGCTTTACTGCGTCGTTCGTATAATTATTCTGAGGTCGGTAGTGAAATCATGTCCCACAACGGAATTACATTGAATGTGGATAACGGCAGTATGGAAATCAATGGTGAAGTGATCGATTTAAGTAAAAATGAATACCGTCTATTGTATATTTTGATCAAAAAACATGGGAAAATTTTAACGAGAGAAAAATTATTGCGTGCGTTGTGGGAAGATGAACGTTTTGTAGATGATAATACCTTGACCGTCAACATCAATCGGTTAAGAAAAAAAATTGAACAGGCAGGGCTTGAAGGCTATATCGAAACAAAAGTTGGGCAAGGCTATATTGTTCCCTAGATAGGAGAAGAAAATGACGATTTATAAGTATTTAAAAGATCATTGGCTTCTGTTGATTGGCTGGCTATTTTTTATTGGAGTGACCTGTTTTATTTTATGGTTATCGCCTGATATGGTTGTGAATCCATCGATCATTGGGTATCTCGTGTTATTACAAGGACTATTTTTACTCTTGTTTTTAACGATCGATTATTCCTTAAAAAAACGGTGGTGGCGCTCATTAGATATTACGGAGCATCCGCCCTCTTTACAACAATACCTAGGAGAAGCGTCAAAATCAGAAGAAAAATTAGTGCAGGATTATATCAATGGCTTGTTAGTGGAGCATCAGCAAGGTATGCAACAAGCAATCAATAATCAACAGGAACAAAAAGATTATATCGATTCATGGGTTCATGAAATTAAAGTTCCTTTAGCAGCAGTCAATTTGATTTTGCAATCGATCGAAGATGATATACCTGAAAAAAAATACTACTTAGTTGAAAATGAGCTGAGCAAAATCGATGAATATGTGGAACAAGTACTTTATTATGCTCGTTTAGACAGTTTTTCTAGAGATTATTTAATTCAGGAGTATTCGCTAAAAGAAATCGTCCAATCTGTGATTCGCACGCAAGGCAATTATTTTATTCAAAAGAATTTGCGTTTTTCGATCGAAGGGGATGATCAAATAGTTTTGACTGATGCGAAGTGGGTCGCATTTATCTTCAAACAATTAGTGAGTAATGCCATTAAATATACACCGGCCGGCGGTGAGATTACAGTTACTTTTTCACAGACCAAAGAAGGTGCTTGGTTAGCCTTAAAAGATTCAGGAATCGGAATTCCTAAAGAAGACCAGCGTCGGGTTTTTGACAAAGGCTTTACAGGTGAAAATGGTCGGACAAGTGAACAGCATTCAACAGGTTTAGGACTATATTTAGCGAAAAGCCTTGCAGATAAGTTAGGGCATCAATTGACGATGGAATCAGTTGAAGGAGAAGGTACGACGATTTACTTGTTGTTTCCATTTTTAAGTTATTTTAACGAGCGAAGATAAGCATTAACATACTAAGTAAGGTGCTAATAACGAATAAAAGAATGTTAAAATCTTTAAATGAGAAAAAATCTATCAAAATTTTCCTATCTTATAGTTGTATAGTAAACGCTTTTATTGTTAGACTGAACACATCATACTTTTGATAGGAGTAGATTATGGAAATAGTAGTAGCATTGATCCCAATGTTTGCCTGGGGCAGTATTGGTCTTGTCAGTGGTAAAATCGGTGGTAGTGCGAATCAGCAGACTTTAGGCATGACCATAGGTGCGTTGATTTTTTCAATAGTTGTGTTTTTTGTTGTTCAGCCAGTGATCACTATTCAGATGATCGTGATTGGTATTTTATCCGGTTTATTTTGGAGTGTCGGGCAAAATCAGCAGTTTCATGGTATGAAATATTTAGGTGTGTCTGTAGGATTGCCTGTTTCAACAGGAATGCAGCTGATCGTCAATACGATTGCAGGTGCGGTTTTTTTTCATGAATGGAAAGGTAGTCGGGATTTTATTTTAGGATTTATTGCACTTGGGTTATTGGTGTTAGGGGCGTATTTAACGGCTCGACAAGATGATGACAGCGGTGTAGAAACAACGAATAAGCTATTTGATTTTAACAAAGGGTTACGAGCATTAATTATTTCAACAATTGGTTATGGTGCGTATACGATCATGATCAACGCAGCTGGCCTTGATCCGATGGGAATCATTTTGCCTCAAAGTATTGGTATGGTAATCGGTGCGAGTTTCTTTGCATTTAAGAAGGTTAAGCTGGATCGTTATGTCTGGACGAATATGACTTGTGGTCTGTTGTGGGGGCTAGGAAATATTTGTATGTTGTTGACGATGCGTCAAATTGGTTTGGCAATCAGTTTTTCTCTGTCCCAAATGGGCATTATTATTTCAACTTTAGGCGGAATCTACTTACTTGGTGAGCGCAAGTCTAAAAAAGAAATGAGATATGTCATTATTGGTTGCCTATTCGTTATTTTAGGTGGTATTCTTTTAGGGTATATGAAAGCGTAGATGTCCTATTTACGCTTATTTTTATGAGGACATTTTGCAATGGTTAAGAGTAGAAAATGGATAGATTTATTGGAGGAAAAGTAATGTCGATGTTTCGGAAAAAAGAGCTAACGGCTGTCTCAAGTGAGCCAAGCGCAATGAAAAAGGATTTAAAAACAATGGATCTGATCATGCTTGGGATCGGTGCCATTGTTGGAACAGGAATTTTTGTCGTGACAGGAGTTGCGGCTGAACAATACGCAGGACCTGCGTTGTCGCTTTCATTTTTAGTTGCGGCAGGAGCAATTATCTTAGCCGGGTTATGTTACGCGGAATTTGCCTCAAGGATTCCGGCAATCGGCGGTCCATACGCTTATATGTATGTTGTGTTTGGCGAACTTGTTGCTTGGATGACAGGCTGGTTAGTGATTTGTGAATTTTTTCTAGCTGTTTCTTCTGTAGCTTCAGGCTGGTCAGGTTATGTTCATGGCTTTTTAAATAGCCTTGGTGTAGATTTTCCAAAGGCATTGAGTGGTGCCTACAATCCAGCGAATGGTACTTATGTTGATTTGATCGCGATGCTGGTGCTTTTAGCAGTTACTTTTTGGGTGTCATTAGAAGCCAAAACAGCTTTACGGTTAAATAATGTGATGGTATTTGTTAAATTTGGCATTATTGCCCTTTTTTTAATCGTCGGCATTTTTTATGTGAAACCTGATAATTGGCAGCCGTTCATGCCCTTTGGATTTTCAGGTGTGGTAAGTGGTGCGGCTGTGGTTTTCTTTGCCTTTTTAGGATTTGATGCAGTAAGCATGACGGCAGAAGAGGTAAAAAATCCTCAAAAAGATATTCCAAAAGGCATCATCGGTTCGATCATTATAGCCACTGTTTTATATGTGATCGTCACATTAGTTTTAACTGGAATCGTACCGTTTGATGCTCTTGGTGTGAAAGACCCTGTCGCATTTGCGATGCGTTTTGTACAGCGCGATGGCGTAGCAGGTGTTATTTCCGTTGGGGCGATTTTAACACTTTTGACTGTGACAATTTCCATGATGTACAGTTTAGCTAGAATTATTTATGCCATCAGTAAAGATGGTTTATTGCCAAAATTTATGAGTAAGATCGATGAAAAAAAACGCACACCGAAAAATGCGACTTATGTAGCTGGGGTTTGCACCATGATTTTCGCAGGGCTAGTCCCAATGGAATTATTAGCCGAGTTGACGAATATTGTGACTTTGATGTACTTGATCGTTATGGCGATTGGCATTATTCGTTTAAGAAAAGTAGCCGGTGATCCTAAACCAGGGGAATTTAAAATTCCTTTTGTCCCGCTTGTTCCTATTTTATTAGTCATCGTCAGTATTGGGTTAATGCTGCAATTACAGGCGGCAACTTGGAAAGCTTTCGCAATAGCGTTGGTTTTAGGTTTTGTTATTTATTTTGCTTATGGTTATAAACATAGTAATGAAGGTAAAATTAAACATTAAACGTCAAAATCAGTGATCGAAAAGGTTGCTGATTTTTTGCTGTCTTTTTCTAGAATAAAGGAATTTTACTGTAAATCGTGATTCGTTTACAGTATAGTGATAGTAAATAATGAAAAAAGGAGAGGATCAAAAGCATGTCCTATCGTATTGAAAGGGATTCTATGGGAGAAATTCAAGTCCCAAAAAATGCTCTTTGGGGAGCGCAAACCGAACGCAGCCGTCAAAATTTTAATATTGGTATCGAAAAAATGCCGATTGCGCTTATTCAAGCCCTAGCACTGGTAAAAAAGAATGCGGCTAAAGCCAATGAAGCAGCTGGGAAGTTAAATACGGAGATCAGTCAAGCAATCCAACACGCAGCAGATACGATCATCAAAGGTGAGGTAGATGAACAGTTTCCGCTCTCTTTATGGCAGACCGGCAGTGGGACTCAAACCAATATGAACGTTAATGAAGTCATTGCTTATTTAGCGGCTAAAACTGGCATGACCGTGCACCCCAATGATCATGTCAATATGTCTCAAAGTTCAAATGACGTTTTCCCCACAGCGATTCATGTAGCCGCTGTTCGGTTGATTGAGCAGCAGCTATTCCCGGTCATGGAGCAGATGATTCAAACGCTGAAAAAACTAGAAACTGAAAATGAAAAAATCATAAAAATAGGAAGAACTCATTTACAAGATGCAACACCAGTGACTTTTGCACAAGAAATCAGTGGTTGGCGTTCTGGTCTGGAACATAGCTATCAGATGCTAGAGTTGACGTTGCATGAACTGAAACAATTGGCGTTAGGAGGCACAGCGGTAGGAACTGGATTAAATGCGTCAAAAGAATATATCCAACTATTTTTTAACTTTTTGAATGAAGAGACAGATAATCAATTTATAGAAAATCCTAATAAATTTCATGCATTAGCAAGCAAGGATGCTGTTGTTTTTACTTCAGGAGCATTAAAGGCGCTCGCTGCTAATGCGATGAAAATGGCTAATGATATTCGTTGGATGGCAAGTGGACCAAGGAGTGGCTTAGGTGAAATCACGATTCCTGCAAATGAACCAGGTAGCTCTATCATGCCTGGGAAAATCAATCCAACGCAATGTGAAGCATTGACCATGATTGGAATCCAAGTCATGGGAAATGATACAACAATTGGGATCGGTGCTTCCCAAGGCAACTTTGAATTAAATGTCTACATGCCAGTAATAGCATATAATCTGCTCCAAAGTATAGAATTGTTGGCCGATGGATTGCGTTCATTTGATCAAAATTGCTTGATCGGAATTAAAGCAGATCAGGAAAAAATGGCTTTATATGTGGAACGCTCGCTGATGCTTGTAACAGCTTTAAATCCTCATATCGGTTATGATAATGGCGCGAAGATCGCGAAAAAGGCTTTCGAAGAAAATACAACGCTAAAACAGGCCGCTCTATCTTCTGGATTAGTGACAGAAGAAGAATATGAACGTTGGGTCATACCAGAACAGATGTTAGGACAATAAATAGCGTTAATTTGGAAAGGAATGGGGAAATTATGGCAGATATTTATGAAGAAGCATTAAAAGCACACGAACAATGGCGTGGGAAAATCGACATTCATTCAAAAGTAACAGTAAAAACAAAAGAGGCCCTATCTTTAGCTTACACACCAGGAGTCGCTGAACCATGTAGAAGAATCCATGAAAATCCAAATAAAGTCTACGATTATACGTGGAAAGGGAATACTGTTGCAGTCGTAACGGATGGTACCGCAGTTCTGGGTCTAGGTGATATTGGCCCTAAAGCTGCATTGCCAGTTATGGAAGGGAAAGCCTTGTTATTTAAAGAATTTGCTGGAATCGATGCGATCCCAATTTGTCTAGATACGAAAGACCCAAAAGAAATCATCAATATCATCAAAGCTATGGCTCCAACATTTGGCGGTATCAATTTAGAGGATATCTCCGCTCCACGCTGTGTAGAAATCGAGCGGACATTAATGGAAGAGTTGGATATTCCTGTGTTTCATGATGATCAGCATGGTACGGCCATCGTTACGATTGCGGCATTGATCAATGCGCTAAAAATCGTTGGTAAAAAAGTCGATGAAATAAAAGTAGTTGTATCAGGAACAGGCGCAGCTGGTAGCGCAATTATAAAAATGTTGCATCATTTTGGCGTGAAGAAGATCATCGCATTTAATATAGATGGTGCATTATCTAAAACGCTGGACAGACCGCTGAATTTCTTAGAAAAAGAAATTATTGAAATCACGAATCCTGAAAATTTTAGCGGTTCTTTAGGAGAAGCGATGGTTGGAGCTGATGTGTTTATCGGTGTTTCTGCGCCTAAATTAGTCTCAAAAGAAATGGTCGCTTCAATGAATCCAAGTGCTATCGTATTCCCAATGGCGAATCCGGAATCAGAAATCGATTATCAAGATGCGATCGATGCAGGTGCGGCAGTTGTTGGAACCGGTCGTTCAGATCATCCAAATCAAATCAATAATGTCTTAGCTTTTCCAGGCTTGTTCAAAGGGGCATTTGTCGCGGGAGCCACGAAAATCACTGAAAACATGAAACTAGCGGCAGCAAAAGCAATTGCAGAAATCATTCCTGAATCAGAGCTTACAAGTGAGTACATTATTCCTTCACCGTTTAATCAAGAATTAGTGGATGTCATTATACGTGAAGTTGCTGCAACTGCAGTACAAGATGGTGTTATTAGAATATAGATAAAAAAGACAAAAAAGTTCTATCTATTGCTTTTTGCAAAATAGGTGGAACTTTTTTATCTAGAGAAAATAACAGGATTTCTAGTTCAATAAAGCCAAGTGTGGTATACTATTTAGGAGTAATTTCAAGAGAATGCTAGAAGGAGGATGTTTCTACATGTCAGAAAAAGAAACATTTTATATCACCACCCCGATTTATTATCCAAGCGGACAACTACATATCGGCAATTCTTATACAACGATTGCCTGTGATGCGATGGCCCGTTACAAACGTTTGATGGGCTTTGATGTATTTTACTTAACAGGTGTGGATGAGCACGGACAAAAAATTGAAAATAAAGCCTCGGAATTAGGCGTTACACCAAAAGAATATGTCGATAAAATGGCGGCAGATGTTCAAAAGTTATGGAAAACGCTTGATATCAGCTATGATAAGTTTATCCGTACAACAGATGATTACCATAAAAAAGCTGTTCAGCAAATTTTTGATCGCTTATTAGCACAAGGTGATATTTACCTTGGTGAATATGAAGGCTGGTATTCTGTGTCAGATGAGGAATACTTTACTGAAACACAACTAGCTGAAGTGTATCGTGATGATGAAGGCAAAGTGATCGGTGGTAAAGCACCTAGTGGGCACGATGTTGAATTGGTAAAAGAAGAATCGTATTTCTTTCGTATGAGCAAATACGCGGACCGCTTGTTAGCATATTACAATGAACATCCAGAATTTATCCAACCAGAATCACGTAAAAATGAAATGATCAACAATTTCATCAAACCTGGTTTAGAAGATCTGGCTGTCTCACGTACAACATTTTCTTGGGGAATTCCTCTATCGAATGATCCAAAACATGTTGTTTATGTATGGATCGATGCATTATCAAATTACATTACCGCATTAGGCTACGGCTCAGAAGATGACAGCTTGTTTAAAAAATATTGGCCGGCAAATGTTCACATGGTCGGCAAAGAAATCGTTCGTTTTCATACGATTTATTGGCCAATCATGTTGATGGCGTTAGAATTACCACTACCAAAGAAAATTTTTGGACATGGTTGGTTATTGATGAAAGATGGAAAAATGTCTAAATCTAAAGGAAATGTTGTTTATCCTGAGATTTTGGTCGACCGTTACGGCTTAGACGCATTACGTTATTATTTATTGCGTGCGATTCCATTTGGAAGTGATGGCGTCTTCACACCAGAAGATTTTGTTTCTCGTTTAAACTACGATTTGGCGAACGACTTAGGTAACCTTTTAAATCGTACGATTGCAATGATCAATAAATATTGTGAAGGACAGGTTCCGACCTATGCCTCAAAAGTAACGCCTTTTGATAGTGAATTATCTACAACTGCGGCAAATGTAATCGGAAAATATCATGAATCAATGGAAAAAATGGAATTCAATACGGCAATTGCTGAGGTTTGGACATTGATTTCACGTGCCAATAAATATATTGATGAAACACAACCATGGGTTCTAGCAAAAGATGAAGAAAAGAAAAATGAATTAGATAGTGTGATGGTCCATTTAGCTGAAAGTTTACGGATTGTAGCGATCCTTTTACAACCAGTGATGACTGAAACACCCAAAAAAATCTTTGAACAATTAGGGTTAGATTCGGAAACAATGAATATGGAAGTCATCCATTTTGGTGAGTTTCCAACAGATATTAAAGTTGTTGCAAAAGGGACCCCAATTTTCCCTCGTTTAGAGATTGACACGGAAGTTCTCTACATTCAAAAGAAAATGGCGCAAAACGCCCAAACAACGACAGAAGAAATCAAATGGAATCCAGAAGAAACAGAGCTTATTTCAACGAAAGAAAAAGAAATCAAGTATGAGGATTTCGACAAGGTAGAATTAAAAGTTGCTGAAGTCATTGATTGTAAAAAAGTCAAAGGTGCAGATAAATTATTACAATTCCGCTTAGATGCAGGTGATGAACAAGATCGTCAAATCCTTTCTGGAATTGCTGAATTTTATCCAGACCCAAGTGCATTGATCGGTAGAAAAGTCGTGATTGTAGCGAACTTAAAACCAAGAAAAATGCGTGGTCAGATCAGTCAGGGAATGATTCTTTCCGCTGAATCACCAGAAGGTAAACTACAGATCGTTGACGCACCGAAAGATATGCCGAACGGGGCAAGCATTGCCTAATTAAAACAGTAGAACATATAAAGAAGAGTAACAGCCTCTATGCTAAGAGTTATCTTACATAGAATTAGCTGTTTCTTTTTTTTAAATTATTTACAAAAAGGCAAGGATGATTTTATATAAATATAAGTAAAAAAATAATATCGATAAAAATTATATCAAATAAACTTATTTTATTGTATCATTATGATAGAACAAAATAATTGAATTGGAAATAAGGAGAATGTTGGATGAAAGTGAAAAAGTATCTGTTGGGGATCATCACAAGTGTAGTGATTTTGTTATTAGCAGCATGTGGATCAGATCCTAGAAAAGAATTTACTAATGCCATGTTTAGCTCTAAAGGACAAGAGTATAATGCAGCAAGTTTTGAAATGAAGATCAAGGATTTAACGTATGATGGGGATGAAGGCGGCGCCTATGTCAAAATGTTTGCTAGTCAACTGAAAGATATGAGTATTGATGGAAGCTATGCGGTCGATGAGAAAAAAGATACGGTGGAAATGGAAATTACAGCAAATTTGTTTGGTGAAAAATTACCATTCCAATTCGTCGGAAATAAAGAGAACTACTATATGTCTACTAGTTTTGTCTCTGGATTGTTGGATTTAGCCAATTCATTTGGTTATCCCTTTGAGCTTAGTAAAAGCGATTTGAATAAACTAAAAGGAAAATATATTGATATTGCTGAAGCTGGTGATACACTTTCATCAGGTGAATTAGACAAGAAAACGAAGCCATTGAAGGATAAAACTTTTGTAAATATGGAAGAGTCCAAAATGGGAAGCGAAATGAAAAAATTAATTGAAAGCTTCGATAAAGATTCGTTTAAAAAAGATAAGGATGTTATCACACATACCTTTACTAAAAAAGAAATTATTAGAATGATGGAAAAAATCGATGAAGTTGCCAAAGAAGACAAAGACTACAAAAAATCAGATGATGCGAAAGAAATGAAAGATGCCATCAAATCACTGAAAAAAGACATGGACAAAATGGATATAAAGGTCAGTATCAATCAAAAAACAAAAGCCTTTGATACAGAAATTGCTATTGCAGCAACTGATGAAGATGCAGCGTCCATGACTATGGTCATGGCAATCTCAGTACAACCACAAAAAAATAGTGCAAAAATCAAAATACCAAGTAAAAAAGAAATCATCAGCCAAGATGAGTTGGAAGAAATTTTAGCAGAGATCACTGGAACTATTTCGGACGATTCGGATTTCGAGTTAGAAGATGATATATATGATTACAGTGATTTAAAAGATGATCCAGATATGCAAGAGCTGATCGATGCTCAATTAGATGCAATGATCGAACAAATCGAAGCCAATCCAAGTGCCGTCACCGAAGCAAAAGCTAGTGAAGCACGTGAAGAGGCGAAAGAAATTTTCAACGACAAACAAATGAAAAAATTAAATGAAGCACTAGACAAAGCGCTAGAAGCGGGAACCATTTAAAAGATCATAAATAAGCGGTAGCTTCTACAATCAAATCAGTGATTTGATTTGTACAAAGCTATCGCTTTTTCTATTACGATAGAACGGTCATTGTGTATACGATCAGGGCACAGAAAATTTACTTGAGTAACTAGAGTTTCAGTTCAAAGGAGGAGTACGATGTGTATTTTTTGCGAGATATCGGATTTTGTTTTAGAAAATGAATTAGCTGGAGCATTTTATGATAAATTTCCTGTGAATGAAGGACATTTGTTGATCATACCTAAAAATCATAGAAGTGACTATTTCGATTTATCACAAGTGGAAAAACAAGCAGTCGAGGAACTGATTCAAGCAGGGAAACAACTACTAGAAAAAAACTATCAACCCGTAGGTTATAATATTGGGACCAACTGTGGTGTATATGCTGGTCAAAGTATTATGCATTGTCATATCCATCTAATTCCTAGATATGTTGGCGATCTAGAGAATCCTAAAGGCGGAGTAAGAGGTGTGATTCCTACAAAACAAAATTATTAAAATAGGAGTGAAGTAGCATGCTTTTAAAGGAAGTAACGTTATTAGATGAACAGATGTATTCAATTACGAAATGAGTTGACAGAGGAGAGATTACAAAAATGGTTCCGTGCTATTGGGTTGAGTTAAACGGCCAAAATAAACAGCACTTCCTAAGTAAAAGTGCTGTCTATTTTGGCTGTTTACGCCTATCATCAACTAAAATCTTAATTTTTTATTTGATTTAAATTTGTGGAAACGAGCGGGTAAAAGCATGATCAAAATCGCATAAGGAACACTGATGATCGACCAAGCCAAAGTTCGGCTCAAGCTATTGTATTTATATAACCAGTTTAATAAAAAATGTAGGCCTAAGATACCAAGAGCTACAAAAGTTAGAACAGCGTAGCTCGACTCATTTTTTATGGCAAAGCGAAAAATACTGCCAATCAGCGGGACCAAATAAAAATAGGCACTCGTCAATGAAATACGCCAACTTTTAGCAATCGTTCCAAGATTGATCAAAAAAAATACAATGGATAACACAATTCCTAGTGGTGGAAAAAATGCAACCAAGGTGGCATAAATAGCTCCCCATAAAATCATCAAGGGTCCCTTTACAATTGCTGCAATCACAATAAAAAGAGCAATCAGCAGAAATTGCTGTGTCATCGTTCCATAAGCCAATAAACCGAACAGAATCAATAAAAGCCAATGCCAAACTGTATTAACTTGAGGCTTCCTCTGGATCGTAACATTTTTTTGAATCGTTGATTTCAGAAAGTCAGAATCTTCGAAGAAATTTTTCAAAAGCACTCACTCCTATCAAATTGAAAATTAGACTGGAATTAAGTTTACTGCTGAATAGATAAAAAAACATCGGGCTAAAGTCGGTTGTTTTAGCCTGATGTTTTTAAGAATTCATTAAGTAGCATGGATTCGTTTTTAATATTACTTAGAGGCAAGCAACTCAGAAATCTCCCCGATATAAGGTAGAAATACCTGTTTCATCCCCCGAGAAATTGCTGTATAAAGAATTTTCTTCTCTCTTTCAGTTGTCCCATAACGCACGGTAGAAGGATCGTGGATGATCACATTATCAAATTCAAGCCCTTTTGCCATATCAATCGAAAGAATTTGGGCATCAAAAGCACTATTTTTTTGTAGAAGCTGCTGTTTCAATAATGCTGCTTCGGACGCTGTTTTGGTAATCACTACAGTATCTTCTTTCTGTGCCAATGAATCCAAAATAGAAATAAGAGTATTTAGATAACTCGCTTCATCTTTACATGAAATAAAGGTCGGTTTTTCGCCATCTTTTCGGATAGAAACAATCTTGAGTTTCTCATGATTTGTCACTAACGTTTGGAATAGCTGTGTAATTTCTTTGCTTGAGCGATAGCTATTCAATAATTGATACGAAGTAACAGAACGACTGGAAGCGGATAACAACTCTTTCAATGCCATAAAGCTGATCGATGTATTAAAAATCGCCTGATTTTCATCTCCAGCTAAAGTAAAGTTCGCTTGCGGGAATAATTTAAGCAATAAAAGAATTTGAGCTTCAGTATAATCTTGTACTTCATCTACCAAAATAAACGCCATTTGTCGATTCGATAAATCTTCAATAAATGTATCTTTGAGCAATAACAAAATTACGACTTCATCTGCCGTATAGGCGGTCGTTACTCGTTCATACGTCTCTTGCTGATACTGTTGATACAATGCTTCAAAAAGTAACCATTGATCAAACCAAGTAAAATCAGCAATCGCAGTCACTACTTTGCGGTATTTTTGTTGCAATCGTTGAAGGGCAAATTCTGCTAATTGTTCCTCATCTTCTTCTGTAAAAGTCATGTCAAAATAGCGTAATTGTTCTGTTTCAGTTAAGTCTTGCATCTGATCGATCATTTGTTTCGATTTCGCTTGCTTGATCAAATAACGATTCCACAAACTTGAAAGCTTTTCCTTTGTTGCAGAAAGTCGATCTCTGATCGATAAATTCGTTGGGGTTTCTTGATATAAACCAAAAATCAATTCAGCAGAAAATAGTGTTTTTCGTTTGAATAAAATTGGTTGGAATAGCGATTGTTGAATGAGAGATGCATCTTGAAAATATTGAATGAAGTCCACAAATTTCTGTGACTGAATCACTCTTTGTTGGGTAGCGACTTGTTCAGCAGTGATTCGTTTAAAATAAGCTGCTTCACTTTCAATGGGTGCTTTTTCCCGAAAGGTAAATTTAAGAAATTGCAGCAACGTCAAATTCATGGGATTCCGCTCCCCTAAATTTGGCAATACTTGAGAAATATAGTCAATAAAAGTTGAATTAGGAGAAAGCAGTAAAATATCATCGGCAGTGATTTTAGTCCGATGATTATAAAGTAAATAAGCAATCCGTTGCATGATTGCAGACGTTTTCCCACTGCCGGCGATGCCATTGACTAAAAGCAAGGGATGACTTTCATCACGGATGATCTCATTTTGCTCTTGTTGAATCGTCGTCGTGATATCTTTCATATATTGAGAAGAATCAGCCTCAAGTGTATGAAGTAAAATATCATCCTGAATCGCAAGGCTGGTATCAAAAAAGTTGATCAAACGATCTTCTTCAAGGATCAATTGTCTTTTCAAATTTAAGGTAACAGGAATTTCATTGTTGCTGACATGATAATTGCTGTCGCCTAAAACATTATTGTAAAAAAGAGAAGCAATCGGTGAACGCCAGTCGTAAATTCGTGATTCTCCATCCAAATTGGTAAAATCATTCATGCCGATATAAAAAACGTCACGATCCGCACCATCATCTAAAAAAGTCACATCGATTTTTCCAAAATAAGGGACTTGAAGTAGGCGTTCGACTTTTTCTAATTGTTTAGCCGCAGTTGCCTGCTGCAAATTTAATTGATCGATTTCTCTATTTTTCATTTCCATTACGGCAAATGTCTCTAAGTTATCAGAATAACTGTCGAAATTTAGTTTAGTATCACCGCTAAATTGGTCTAATACTGATTGTCCTGTCATATTAACATCATCAATAGCGGTTTGATAGACATCTTTTGCTTGGGTCAATTCCTCGTAAACTTGGTGCAGATGCTGGGTTTCTTGTGTACGCTCGTTTGACATAGGGGTTCCTCCTGACATAAATTGCCGTGACCGAATAGTATAAGCTATTTTGTTGAATAAAGCAATTATAAGAAGCTGATAATTTATCAGTGCTGTCCATTCAGATTTTGGTTAAAATGTGATAAAGTATAGAAGACAGAGGAGGGGTTTACTTGATTTTTGATTCTCATACCCATTTAAATGCAGAACAATTTAATGAAGATATTCCAGAAACAATTCAACGTGCGAAAGAATTAGGTGTAACGGAGATGGCGGTGGTTGGTTTTGATACACCAACGATCGAAAAATCTCTGGAGCTTAGCCAACAATATAAAGAAATCCAAAGTATTATCGGATGGCACCCAACAGAAGCAGGGAGCTATACACCTGAAATCGAGAAAAAAATTCAGCAATTATTAACCACGCCTAAAGTAGTCGCACTTGGCGAAATCGGTTTAGATTATTATTGGATGGAAGATCCAAAAGAGGTTCAAGATCGTGTGTTTCGACGTCAAATCGCAATCGCCAAAGAAATGAATTTACCAATCAGTATTCATACACGGGATGCGATGGAAGACACATACAAGATTTTAAAAGAAGAAGATATTCGTGATATTGGCGGAATCATGCATAGCTTTAGTGGTGACCCTGAGTGGATGGCAAAATTTTTAGAGATGGGCATGCATATTTCTCTAAGTGGCGTTGTTACGTTCAAGAAAGCTTTAGAAGTGCAAGAAGTAGCCAAGGCAGTGCCGTTAGATCGTTTATTAGTCGAGACTGATGCACCGTATTTAGCACCTGTTCCCTACCGAGGCAAACGTAACGAACCAGGCTATACCCGTTATGTAGTAGAGAAAATCGCAGAATTACGAGAAGTCCCATTTGAAGAAATTGCGAAGCAAACAACTACGAATGCTCATCGCTTATTTAGGTTAGATAAATGACAGACAAATTGAGAATTGAAGAAATTATTGTCGTTGAAGGAAAAGACGATACCAGACGTATCCAAGAAGTTGTGGATGCTGATACGATCGAAACGATTGGCTCAGCAATCAATGAGGATATTCTAGAACAAATCGAGCATGCACAAGAAACACGCGGCGTGATCATTTTCACTGATCCAGATTTTTCAGGTGAAAAAATTCGTAAAACGATCATGGAAGTTGTTCCCGATGCCCAGCATGCGTTTCTCTCACGACAACTTGCTGCCCCTAAAAAAAGAGGGAATAGCTTAGGTGTGGAACATGCCAGTGATGAAGCGATTTTAGAAGCACTAGAAAAAGTAGTGACGCCTGTTATTGAATCAGATGATTACCAAGAAATAGCTAGACAAACCTTGATTGAATATGGTTTAATAGCGGGAGCTCGTGCAAAAGAACGTCGTGAAAAATTAGGAGATGAATTGCGCATTGGTTATACCAATAGCAAGCAATTGACCAAACGCTTGAAAATGTTTCGTATCACAGAAAAAGAATTGATAGAGGCAATGCATAATATAAACGACTTACCTAGTGAAAAATCGGAGGAATCAATTTGACAGAGTACAAAGAAATCGCCACTCCTTCAAGAACCAAAGAAATTTTGAAGAAACATGGCTTTTCATTCAAAAAAAGTTTAGGACAAAATTTTTTAACCGAACCAAATATTTTACGTAAAATTGTTGAGACTGCAGGGATCGATAACCGTACTAATGTAGTAGAAGTAGGTCCTGGCATCGGGGCTTTAACAGAACAGCTAGCCAAAAACGCAGCCCAAGTCTTAGCTTTTGAAATCGATGATCGCCTGATTCCTGTTTTAGAAGAGACAATGAGTCCGTATCAAAATGTCACAGTTGTCCATAATGATGTACTAAAAGCCGATTTAGTCGGTACAACCAAAGAAGTTTTTAAAGAAGAGCGTCCAATCAAAGTTGTTGCCAATTTACCTTATTACATTACAACACCGATCATGATGCACTTTTTAGAATCTGATTTAGATGTCCAAGAAATGATCGTTATGATGCAAAAAGAAGTCGCAGATCGAATCTCAGCAAAACCCGGAACAAAAGCTTATGGCTCGCTATCAATCGCAGTCCAGTACTTTATGGAAGCAAGTATCGCGTTTATTGTACCGAAAACGGTCTTTATCCCGCAACCAAATGTTGATTCTGCCATCATCAAATTAACTAAACGTGACAAACCAGCCGTTGAGGTAACAAATGAAAAAGAATTCTTCAAATTAACAAAAGCGTCTTTCCAGTTACGTCGTAAAACACTATGGAATAACCTGATTCATTACTATGGTAAAGATGATGAGACAAAAGCATGGTTAACCCAAAGCTTATCCGAAGCGGAAATTGACCCATCACGTCGTGGTGAAACATTGTCACTAGAAGAATTTGGACGTCTAAGTAATACATTGGAAAAAAATCGTTAACTCTGTACTAAGCAAAAAGGGAGTGAGAAAAGTTGATAACTTTTCTCACTCTCTTTTTGATAGTAGACGTATAGAAGTCTATCGAAATAATTTATTTTAACTTTATGTAAAATAATTGCTTTCAGTTATTGACTTTTTCTGAATATCAAGGATAATCATAAATAGAAAGCGCTTTCTTTCGTTAGGAGTGAAAATATGGAAAATAAGAAGACGAGAAATATTCATTGGATGCTGGCGGCTATTTTTTTAGGATACACATGTATTTATATCGATAAAACAACAATTGGTATGTCACTGGTGACGATTGCAAATGATTTAGGATTTGATCCGCAGCAAAAGGGTTTGGTGTTGAGCGCCTTTTTTCTAGGGTATACAGTTTTTCAAATTCCTTTTGGGTATTTATCAAGTAAGATTGGTACGAGAAAAATGATGATCATCTCCGTTTTTTTAGTAGGAATTTTTCTATTTTTATTCGGGTTTGGCTTTTCTTTATTGTATTTGATTTTAGTTCGTTTCATGACAGGTGCGGTTGCTCATTCGGGTTATCCGTCTTCTGTCAGCACGTTCATTTCACAAGAATTGCCAATAGAAAAACGTGGGCCGGCACAATCGACTATGATCGCTTCATCAGGTTTTGCGGCAATTGTTGGTCCCTTACTGATTGCGCCACTTTTACTTCAAGTTGGTTGGCATAGGACTTATTATATTTTAGGGGCGGTGGTTCTTTTGGTTGCAGTATTGATGTATGTTGTGATTCCTAAAGAATTTGGTGGAGTAAAAGAGCATTTAAAAAATAAGCGCACGATTTCATTCAGAGAAGTATTACAGGATAAAAATGTTTGGATTTTGATATTTGCAGCGTTTTTCATCAATGCTGCAATTTATGGGCTAAATGGCTGGATGGCGACTTATCTAGTCGAAGCGCACGGACTGGCTCTAACTCAAACTGCTTATGTAACGGCAGTTATTGGCTTTTTCACAATGGTGGCAGCGATGTTAGGCGGGGTTATGGTCAATAAATATTTTATTGGAAAAGAAAAAAAGGTGATTTTTGTCGCAACGATAGGTGGCGGACTTTTTGCTCTTCTAGTTTCAGTTGTCGGATCATTCTTCATGAGCATGATTTCATTAGCTTGTGCGGTGGCTTTTGCTAGTTTAGCTTTTGCGACGCTAATGAGCATCCCAGTGAAAATATTCCCTTCAGATGAAGTTTCTGCTAAATATGCGACGATCAATGCGATTGGTGTTTCAGGTGGGTTTGTGGCGCCGACTATTATTGGGGCATTGATTCAATTTTCTAATGGCGGCTTCTTCAGTTCATTTTTATTTATTGGCGTTTCATTCGTTGTTTCTGGAGGGATTACGTTATTGATTCAAAAAAATCAGAAATCTTAATTCAGAATTTTGAAAAAAGTAAAAGGGTGTGAGAAGATGTGTACGGGAATCACAGTGAAATCTAAATTAGGGAACAGCTATTGGGGACGGACACAAGAATTTAAAGTATTGTTGGATTACGACGGTGCGATTATCCCTAAAAATTATGATTTAAGTACATCATTGGATCATTATAGGACACATTTTGCTGCAATGGGTATAGCTCTAGCTGGTAATCCATTATTAGTAGACGGAGTGAATGAAAAAGGATTAATGGGTGGCTCTTTTTATTTCGGCAATGATAATCGCTATGTTGAATCGGATGAAATTCGCAAGATGGGAAAATTGCCATTGGCTGGCGCTGAATTTGTGACCTATGCCTTAACAAATTATGCATCAGTTGCGGCAATAAAAGAGCGAGTCAATCAAGAGACAGCGATTGCAATTGTTGACAATCAGGTTGGCATTCCGCAGCACTACGTTTTCCAAGATGAATCTGGTGCGTCGATCGTTGTAGAACCATCGATTGAAGGCGGCTATGAAATATATGATAATCCTGTGGGAGTTTTTACGAACAGCCCAAAATTTGACTGGCATTTAACCAATCTTCAAAATTACGTAGGACTTAGTGACATGATCGCACCAGCTATTCAGATGGATAATCTTTATGTGTTTTCAAATGGTAAAGGATCTGGTTTGCTCGGAATCCCAGGCGATTTTACTCCACAATCTCGTTTTATTCGTGCAGTCTATCTAAAACACTTTTCTGAAAAAGTAGATGATGAACAGGTAATAGAACAAATTTTCCATATTTTAGATAGCTTTGATATTCCTAAAGGAGTTGTGAAAGTCAGTTCACAGACGGATGTGCAGTACACCCAATATACCAGTGCCTACGATAGTAAGGAAAAGCAACTGTATATTCATTTGTATGAAAATCGTATGATCCAAACCTTGTCATTAAAAGCCGGTAGATTAGATAATTCTGTACCTCAGTATTTTGAATTAAAGAGGGAACAACAATATTATTCAATGCCTAAAAAGAACGAAAAATAGACCTAAAATAAAGTTGATGGAAGAGAATTACGGGAGAGACTAGTCATAGCACCGAAGGAATAAATAATCAATGACGCAAATCATTGATCATGAAGATCTCAGGTAAAAGGACCGTAATTGGACATCACTCTGGAAAGCGAAAGCACCGAAGGAGCAACTCTTCAAGAGGAAGACGAATCTCTCAGGTTTTTTACAGAGGAACTAGCATTTTTTTAAGATGCCTGTTCCTCTGTTTTTTTATATAGTTTAGATAGCTTGGAGGTGTCATTGGTTAAGTACTAAAAATACACAGAAGCAAAGGAGTAGAAAAGATGGATTTAAAAACACCTTTATATGACGCACATCTTGAAGCCGGTGGAAAAATGGTTTCATTTGCTGGCTACACACTACCTGTTCAGTACAAAGACAGCGGTGTGATCAAAGAACATTTAGCTGTTCGAAATCAAGTAGGATTATTCGATGTTTCCCATATGGGAGAGGTCGTTTATGAAGGAAAAGATGCTTTAGCGAATTTGCACTATTTGTTAACCAATGATTTTAGTAACTTAGAAGTAGGTCGTGTTAGATATACCTTGATGTGTAATGAAAACGGCGGTGTGATCGATGATCTACTCG
Source organism: Enterococcus sp. AZ101 (assembly GCF_050499005.1). Taxonomy (NCBI): domain Bacteria; kingdom Bacillati; phylum Bacillota; class Bacilli; order Lactobacillales; family Enterococcaceae; genus Enterococcus; species Enterococcus sp. AZ101. The sequence continues at coordinate 205,314 of NZ_JBMHEZ010000002.1, forward strand.
TTTATAAATGTAGCGATGAAAAATATTTATTAGTAGTCAATGCAGCGAATAGAGCAAAAGATGTTGCATGGATGAAAGAACACTTATTTGGTGAAGTGGCATTTTCGGATCAATCGGATCAATTTGTTCAAATTGCATTGCAAGGCGCATTTGCCAAAGAGATGATTGAAAAACGAACGAAAGAAGAAGAGATTCCTAAAAAATATTATAGCTTTACTGAAAATGCTGATGTAGGCGGTGTGACGTGTCTATTATCACGAACCGGTTACACCGGAGAATTTGGGTATGAATTGTACTGTAAACCAGAAGACGGAATCAAATTATGGAATTTATTACTGGAAACGGGTCAAGAATATGACATCATTCCCTGTGGCTTAGGAGCTCGTGATACGTTACGGTTAGAAGCTGGGATGCCGCTTTATGGTCATGAAATGACAGAAGAAATTACTCCTCTTGAAACGGATTTAAATTTTGCCGTCAAGATGAAAAAAGAAGATTTTATCGGCAAAAAAGCGCTCATTGACAAAGGGGAACCTAAAATTACTCGAATCGGTCTGCAGTTAACGGATCGAGGAATTGTTCGTGAAGGAGCTGATGTGTATTTTAATGATAAGAAAATCGGGCAGACCACCTCAGGCACCATGTGTCCATTCATTAGTAAAGCCTGTGCAATGGCTTTAGTTGAGAAGAATAGTGTAGAAATTGGTTCTCCCATAGAAGTTGAGGTTAGAGGCAAAAAAATTAAAGCAGAAGTTGTCACACTACCATTTGTAAAAAAATAATTGAAAAAGAAGGAGTCGTTTATTATGACAAAAGCTATGGAATTGAAGTTTTCAAAATCACATGAGTGGGTACTTTTTGATGGAGATAAAGTAAAAATCGGTCTGTCTGATTATGCACAAGATCAATTAGGTGATATCGTTTTTATTGATTTACCAGATGAGGGTGACGATGTTACCAAGGGTGAATCGTTTGCAGATATTGAATCTGTCAAGGCTGTTTCAGAAGCGTATTCTCCAATCACAGCTACAGTGACAGCAGTCAATGAAGAGCTTTTGGACAGTCCTGAGTTGATCAATTCAGCACCGTTAGAGTCATGGTTAATTGAAGTGGAAGGGGTAGACGAAATCGAAGACTTGCTAAGTGCTGAGGAATATAAAAAATTCTGTGAAGAAGCTGAGGAGGCATAATGAATGGGTAACTATCTTGGTTCAACGCCACAACAACAACAAGAAATGCTGAGAACGATCGGTTTAAAAAATATGAGTGACCTTTATCAGGATATCCCGAAAGAAATGATTATAAAAAATCTAGCTATTCCAGCGGGAAAATCAGAATTTGAAGTACGACGTATTTTAGAAAAGATGGGCAAGAAAAATAAAGTCTTCTCCAGCATTTTTCGGGGTGCGGGTGCCTATAATCACTATATTCCTGCTATTGTAAAGCAAATTTCAGCAAAGGAAGAATTCATGACGTCTTACACGCCGTATCAACCAGAGATCAGTCAAGGATTGTTACAGTCGATTTTTGAATATCAAACAATGATTTGTGAAATTACCGGAATGGATGCAACGAATGCTTCTGTTTACGATGGTGCAACGGCTGCTGCTGAAGCGATCAATATGTGTTTAGAAAAAAAACGCTTAAAGGTTTTGATTTCAGAAACGACAAATCCAATGACGATTCAAACAGCGTTGACTTATTTTAGTTCTAGAGAAATCGAATTTGTGATGATTCCAGAGAAAGATGGATTGACAGATTTATCTGTTTTAAAAGAAAAATTAGATGATACAAGCGCTTGTTTTATTGTCCAACAACCTAATTATTATGGAGGAATTGAACCTGTCGAGGTAATCGCTGAAATGGTTCACGAAGCAAAAGCTAAATTTATTATGAGCGTCAATCCAGTTGCTAGTACGGTACTAAAGACAGCTGGTGAAGTTGAGGCAGATATTGCGGTTGGCGATTCACAGCCATTTGGGATACCATTAGCTTTTGGTGGACCTTATATTGGGTTCATTGCGACAAAAGAAAAAATGATTCGTAAATTACCTGGGCGTATTGCAGGGGAAACAGTGGACGAAGCAGGTGATCGAGCATTTGTTTTAACACTGCAAGCTCGTGAACAACATATTCGTAGAGAGAAAGCAGCTTCTAATATTTGTTCAAATCAGGCACTGTGCGCCTTAACTAATGCTGTTTATATGAGTACAATGGGCGCTCGGGGTATTCAGGAAGTAGCTGAGCAATGTTACAGCAAAGCTCATTACCTTTTGGATGGACTAACGCAAATCAAAGGGGTAAAACGAACGAATGATAGTCCCTTTTTCCACGAATTTGTGACAACTTTTCCAGTAGCAAATGAAGTGGTTCTAGCTAAATTAGAAGAACATGACATCTTAGGCGGCTATCCGACAGAGCAAGGTTTACTATGGTGTGTAACAGAAATGAATACGAAAGAACAAATAGATGAAGTCGTTGCATTGGTGAAGGAGGCGTGTGGACAATGAAATTAATTTTTGAACGTAGTGTAGAAGGGTATTATAACGAAATGATTTCACCATGTGATGTACCAACCACGGCTCTTCCAGAAGAAATGAAGCGCCAAAAAGAACTCCATTTGCCCTCACTGCCTCAACCTGAGATCAGTCGACATTATACAGAACTAGCAGATGCAACATTTGGTATCAATAATGGCTTTTATCCTTTAGGTTCTTGCACAATGAAATACAATCCTAAAATTAATGATGAAATGGCTACCTATCCCGCTTTTGCAAGTATTCATCCTTTGCAGCCAGAGCATACAGTTCAAGGTTCATTAGAAGTTTTTACCATGACGGAAATGTTGCTGAAAGAAATCACGGGGATGAATGCAATAACATTTCAACCAGCAGCGGGTGCACATGGTGAGTTTACTAGCTTATTGATGATCAAAGCGTATCACAAAAAGCATGGTCAACCACAACGAAACAAAATTATTGTCCCTGATTCTGCTCATGGAACAAATCCTGCAAGTGTAGCAATGACAGGGATGATTACAGTGAATATTCCATCAGATAACTATGGTTGTGTGGATATTGAAGCGCTGAGAGCTGCGGTTGGGGAAGATACCGCGGGTTTGATGTTGACCAACCCAAATACAGCTGGGATCTTTGATAAAAATATTTTAGAAATCACGAAAATCGTTCATGATGCGGGTGGATTGAACTATTATGATGGTGCAAATTTAAATGCCATTATGGGTGTTGCACGTCCAGGTGATATGGGCTTTGACATTATTCATTTAAATCTACACAAAACCTTTTCAACACCACATGGTGGCGGTGGCCCAGGATCTGGCGCTGTTGGGTGCAAATCATTATTAAAACCATTTTTACCGGACTATTATCCAGTCAAGAAAGGAGCGGAAATAGGCTTTACGAGACCTGTGAATTCAATTGGATTAGTAAAAGGCTTCTATGGTCAATTTTCAGTCTTCTTGCGAGCGTTGACCTATATTTTATTTTTAGGATCAGAAGGAATTTCGTCTGCCTCCAAGAGTGCAGTATTAAATGCTAATTACATGCTTCATGAATTAAAAGATATCTTTGAAGTGCCATATGGCGAGTCTTGTATGCATGAATTTGTAATTAGCTTAGATAAATTGAAAAAAGAAACAGGTGTAACAGCACTAGATATAGCGAAAGGGATTTTAGATCATCATATGTATCCGCCAACGATGTATTTCCCCTTAACTGTACCGGAAGCTCTGATGGTGGAACCGCCAGAAACAGAGTCAAAAGAACGGATGGATGATGCAATTGCCGTTTATCGTAAACTTTATGAAGATGCTCATAAAAATCCGGAAGCTTTTCATGAATATCCTTTACATGCTCAAATCCATCGTGTAGATGAAGTAAGAGCTGCTAGACATCCCATTGTTCGTTATGACTTTGCTTTGGAAAACAATGAATAAAGTGAGCTGCTATTGAAAAGTACAAAGCGGAACGTTGTTACCTTGAGTTATCTAGCTATGCGGGCTAGTCTCTCAGGAAATAAGAAAAATAAAATGTGATAAAGAGCATTGCAGTTCATTTTTCCTATTTTTCAGTCGAGATTAAATAAGCCCGCTATGCTTTTACCAAAAGAGTAAGGAGGAATGGTATGCGGTATGATCTAATCATAATCGGGGCGGGGCCTGGTGGATATGTTGCAGCGATCAAAGCGGCTCAGCTGGGGATGAAAGTAGCTCTTGTTGAACGTGATCGAGTAGGAGGAACATGTTTAAATCGAGGCTGTATTCCGACGAAAGCATTATTACATTCAGCTGAAACAGTTCGTGAAATAAAAAACGCGAGTGAATATGGTATCTATATTGATGATAGCCAAATGAACATGGAAGAAATTTACGCAAAGAAAAATAAAGTGGTTGAGACTCTCGTTCAAGGAATCGAAGGTTTGGTCAAAGCAAATAAAATCGAATTGATTTTCGGATCAGCACAAATCATCCAAGTGGGTGTAATTGACGTTGACGGATCAAGATACGAGACCGAAAAAATCATGATCGCAACAGGTTCAAAACCAGTGATTCCACCGATTCCAGGTAGCAATTTACCAGGTGTATTAACAAGTAACGAACTTTTAAAACAGCCGAATACCTATAAAAAAATGACCATTATCGGCGGTGGAGTGATTGGCGTTGAGTTTGCCTCGATTTTTAATGCGTTAGGTTGTGATGTAACGATTATTGAAACTGCTAATACATTATTACCAAATTTTGATAGTGAAATTTCCAAAAAATTAGCAATGGTTTTAAAAAAACAAGGAATCAAAGTAGCAACCAAATCGATCGTGTCCGGTATTTCTAAGGAGGAACAGTTGACCTGTACCTATACGTCTAAAGGAAAAGAAAAAACTGTTACAAGTGATGCAGTTTTGATTGCTACTGGTCGAAAAGCAAGCTTTGAAGAGGTATTTTCAGCTGATTTGAACGTAGAAAGTGAAAATCAAAGTATTTGGGTCAATGATGCTTTTGAAACGTCTATTAAAGGCATTTATGCCATCGGAGATGTAGCAAGCCGTGGCACTCAATTGGCTCATGTAGCTTCTGCTCAAGGCGTGAATGCTGTTTTGGCGATGAATCAAAAAGCAGTGGAATATGATTTAGAGGTAATTCCTTCTTGTGTTTACACTACACCTGAAATCGCTGCTGTCGGAATGACAGAAGAAGAGGCAAACAGGCAAGGAATCTCTGTGGATGTTGGCAAATACAACATGGCGGGAAACGGAAAAACAATGATTGCAGGGAATTCATTAGGATTCATCAAAGTCATTGCAAATGCACAAAATGGCAAAATTATTGGTGCGCAGCTGATGTGTGATCGGGCAACAGATATGGTCAGTGAATTTACGACAGCAATTGTTAACAGGTTGACGATTGAGGAAGTAATGTCGATTGTTCATCCACATCCAACGTATAATGAAGGAATAGGCGAGGCTTATGAAACGCTTCAAGGTCTTGGAATCCACACAATCCCTAAAAAATAATAGAAATATACCAAATATTCTGAAATATTTGGTACTATAATAAGAGAAGCAATTTTTCCGTTCGCTTTGGGTACATGATTGGTTTTTACAAATTTATTGAAAGTCATTTCATTTAAAAAGAAAAGGAGAAAAAATAATGCTGACAGAAACACAAAAAAAAGTTGCCGATAGTTTAGAAGACGAACTAATTCAAATCAGAAGACATTTACATCAGAATCCAGAAATAGGGATGGACTTACCGAATACTATGGCTTTTGTAAAAGAGAGACTCACAGAATACGGCTATGAACCTAAAGCATGCGGAGAGTCTGGTGTCACCGTTGTGGCGGGTAAAAAAAGTGGTAAAACATTTTTACTAAGAGGTGATATGGATGCACTGCCGATTCGCGAGCTGACTGATCTACCATTTAAATCCGAAAATGGCTATATGCATGCCTGCGGTCATGATATGCACACAACGATGTTGCTTGGTGCTGCAAAATTATTAAAAGAATTTGAAAATGAATTAGACGGACAAGTGAAGTTATTATTTCAACCTGGGGAAGAAATACTTTCAGGTTCAAAAGACTGTATCAAACATCAGGCACTAGAAAATCCTACAGTAGATGCTGGCATGATGATCCATGTTTTCCCATTTGAAGGGTTTAAAGCAGGTCAGATCATGCCAACACCAGAAGGGACTTTTATGGCTAGTGCGGATTGGTTTGAAATCAATATCAAAGGTCGTGGGGGACATGGATCCCAACCTGAAACATCAATCGATCCAATCAATGTAGCTGTCCATATTTATACAGCGCTACAAGAATTATCAGCGAGAGAAATTGGTTCAGAGGAACGGTTTGTGCTGACCATCGGCGAATTTATTGGGGGAACACCAGGTGCTTCTAATATTATTCCAGAAACGACAGTGATGAAAGGAACCTTACGAACCTTAAAAGAAGAGGTCCGTGGACAGGTCAAAGAACGAATGGTTGCAATCGCTGAAAATATCGCAAAAGCATTTCGTGCCGAAGCTGAGGTGGTTTTCACGAATGGTTGCACAACCAATGTGAATGATCCTGAATTAACGGCATTTACTAAAAATTCACTGATAGAAACATTTGGAGCAGAACGTATTGTCGCTATTCCGATGTCAACACCATTGATGGGTAGTGAAGATTTTGGCGAAATCAGTCAATTGATTCCAACAACAACCGTTCTTTTGGTGGCATCTGAAGAAAATATCAATCTCCATAATCCAACTATTGTTTTTGATGAGTCTGTGTTGGTTGAAGGAGCAAAAGTTTATACAGATACAGCAATGTCGTGGTTAAAGAACAACTGAAAGAATTGATGGAATGGAGAGGAAAGAATGGTCAAAACAGATATTGAAATTGCACAAGCTACTACGATGTTGCCTATCACAAAAGTAGCAGAACAACTTGGTTTGGATGAAGAACAATTTGAATCGTATGGAAAATACAAAGCTAAAATAGAAGTTGAAAAAATCAAAGGCAACAAAAAAGGCAAAGTGATCCTGGTTACAGCAATCACACCCACGCCTGCTGGGGAAGGCAAGACAACCACAGTTGTCGGTCTAGGTGACGCATTGAATCGAATCGGAAAAGAGGCGATTATCGCGTTAAGGGAACCTTCTTTGGGACCTGTTTTTGGAATAAAAGGAGGAGCAGCTGGCGGCGGCTATGCGCAAGTTGTTCCAATGGAAGATATCAACCTTCATTTTACAGGGGATTTTCATGCGATTGGAGCAGCAAATAACCTGTTAGCAGCAATTATTGACAATCATATTTTTCAAGGGAATGAGCTAGGAATTGATAATCGTCGTATCACTTGGAAAAGAGCGGTGGATATGAACGATCGTCAATTAAGAAATATTGTTGATGGTTTAGGGGCTCGGGTCAACGGTGTTCCTAGAGAAGATGGTTTTGAAATCACAGTTGCTTCAGAAATCATGGCCGTTTTATGTTTATCTAATGATATTGAAGATTTGAAAGAAAATCTAGCTAATATCATTATCGGTTACACCTATGATAATCAACCTGTTACGGCCAGAGAACTGAATGCACAAGGCGCTATGACAGCTTTATTGAAAGATGCGATCAAGCCCAACCTCGTTCAAACATTAGAAAACAATCCAGCATTGATCCATGGTGGACCATTTGCCAATATCGCACATGGCTGCAATAGCGTGATCGCAACGAACACGGCTAGAAAACTAGCCGATTATGTTGTGACAGAAGGTGGTTTTGGTGCTGATCTAGGCGCTGAAAAATTTATCGATATCAAATGTCGGAAATCTGGTATTCGACCTTCGGCGGTTGTTGTTGTAGCGACTGTTCGTGCATTAAAAATGCATGGTGGTGTACCTAAAGATCAACTTGGCGCTGAAAATATAGCAGCCTTAACAGACGGATTGCCAAACCTTTTAAAACATATCGAAAATACAACGACTGTGTTTGGGTTACCAACAGTAGTAGCCATCAATAAGTTTCCTACAGATACAGATGCAGAACTTGAACTTGTGAAAGAAGAATGCCAAAAACGCAATGTGAATGTAGTTCTTTCAGATGTTTGGGCTCAAGGTGGTGCCGGTGGTGAAGAGCTAGCGAAAGAAGTAGTTCGACTAGCCGATCTGGAAAATCATTTTTCATTTGCCTATCCAGACGAATTGCCAATCAAAGAAAAAATCAGTGCCATCGTAGAGAAAATTTATGGAGGAAACGTTGTTCGCTATGAGCCTATTGCGGAAAGAGAAATTGCTAAACTGGAAAAACTCGGGTTCGGTCATTTGCCAATTTGTATGGCTAAAACTCAGTATTCATTTTCAGATGACCAAACCAAATTAGGAAGACCCACCGATTTTGCGATAACAGTCAGTAATATCAAGATATCGGCTGGAGCAGGGTTTATTGTAGCTTATACGGGGTCAGTAATGACAATGCCTGGGTTACCAAAGAAACCAGCTTATGAAAAAATCGATGTTGACCCCGATGGAAAGATCATTGGTCTGTTTTAAGTCGAAATAATCTGTAACATAATAAATAAACTCATTGATACGGCTATATACTGTCCGCAATGAGTTTATTTAGGTTTCTATACGAGCAACTACTTTTTAGTCAAAAGCATTACCTATGTGTCTTGACACCTAGTTGTTTTTACTTTAAAATGAATATTATCAGATATGTCAAGACACATCGGAGGGAATATGAAAAAGAACTCAGTAAGACATTTAACAATTGCCTCTTTATTAGTGGCAATGGGCATTATTATTCCTATGGTCATGCCCAGGATCACGATCGGACCAGCATCCTTTACATTGGCTAGTCATGTACCGCTATTTTTAGCAATGTTCTTTTCACCAGGAGTAGCAGTAGCAGTTAGTTTAGGAACTGGATTTGGGTTCTTTCTTTCAGCAACGCCGATTATTGCGTTAAGGGCACTTTCTCATTTACTATTTGCTGTGATAGGTGCTTTTTATTTAAAGAACCATCCAACGATTGTTTTATCTAAGCATAAATTGGTTTTGTTCAATGGACGTTTTCAATTGTTTAATTTAATGATAGGTTTTATACATTCTGCTGCAGAATTAGCTGTAGTAAGTGTTTTTTATACAATGGGTAATCTGCCGGAAACTTACTATTCACAAGGGTACATGTATTCGATCTTTTTGTTGATGGGACTTGGTGGATTGATTCATAGTTTGATTGATTACAACATTGCTTATTTTGTAGCGAATGCTTTAAGTAAACCGTTTGATATTCCAGTATTTAGTCAGGCTAAAAAATTAGAACGAGCAAAAGTGGCCATTCTTCCCCAAAAGACTGAACCACAGATATAAGAGGTTGTTACAAAAGTCGTTTAGGCTTTAGCAATTGGACCAAAGAGGTTGGGACAGGAGTGTTTAATCCCGAGAACCACGTAGGTACTGTGCAACATCAACTCATACTTCGTTGTGTTTTACAGCAATAAGAAGGAATTCACAAAAATGACAAGAAACACGGAATGTTTAATTACGATGTTGAATGATTCCTAATTGGTGCTTTTCAAATTTTTGTGAATTTCGGCTTATTTCCGAAGCCTTCAAATCTTAGTGCTTTAGCACTTAGAATTTGATGTGATCGAAGCGAAGCGTAGTGATTGCTTCTGCTCCCACCGTTTATTTGGCTTCACGGTGACATCAATAAATCGCAAAGAGTTTTGTCTTAGTCACTTTTATAGTTTAAGGTAGTTTGATTACTTGCTCAGTTTCTGGATCGAAGAAATGGGCTTTATTAATATTGAATGCTAAATCGACCAGTTCTTCTGGCTGATGGAAATCACGCGCATCAACTTTTGAGATGAATTCTGTATCACCTAATCGGGTGTACAACATTGTTTCAGCACCTAGTAATTCTGATACAACGACCTCAGAACGAACGACAGCGTCATTCATTGTATCTAAAGCTACTTGCTCACTATGGATATCTTCTGGTCTAATACCAAAAATAATCGATTTTCCTTCGTAACCTTTTTCACCTAATAATTTATTTTTTCCTTCTGGAATCTTTAGTTCTAATCCATGACCATCACGAATAACACCATTATTTAAGGTAACATTGAAAAAATTCATCGCAGGTGAACCGATAAAGCCTGCTACAAAAACGTTATTTGGTGTGTTATAGACCTCTTTTGGTGACCCGATTTGTTGAATAAACCCGTCTTTCATGATAACGATGCGATCAGCCATTGTCATCGCTTCGGTTTGGTCATGTGTTACATAAACTGTAGTTGTTTCCAAACGACGATGCAATTTAGCGATTTCAGCACGCATAGCAACCCGTAATTTTGCATCCAAGTTTGATAAAGGTTCATCCATCAAGAAAACTTTTGCATCACGAACAATTGCTCGACCTAAAGCGACACGTTGGCGTTGTCCACCAGATAGTGCTGCTGGTTTGCGTTGCAGATAATCAGTCAAACCTAAGATTTCACCTGCATTTTCTACCCGTTTTTTGATTTCTGCTTTATCATATTTACGCAGTTTTAAGCCAAAGGCCATATTATCAAAAACAGTCATATGTGGATATAAAGCATAATTCTGGAAAACCATGGCAATATCTCGGTCTTTCGGTGCGACATCATTCATTATTTTATCACCGATGGAAAGTTCGCCTTCCGTAATATCTTCTAAACCAGCAATCATTCTTAAAGTTGTAGATTTTCCGCAGCCTGATGGGCCAACAAATACAATGAATTCACGATCAGCAATTTCTAAATTAAAATCAGTTACAGAATAATTTTCTGCATTGTCGTATTTTTTATAGATATGTTTTAGCGCCATTTCTACCATTGTCGTCACTCTTTTCTTTTTTTTGTACCTTCAGTATAAATGAAAGCGCTATATAATCTCAATGGAAGGTTGCACAAGAAAAAAACGTTTTTTCGTCAAAGTGACAAATAATCAATCGTTCTTTTACTTTGTGAGGGTTGTCTTTGTTATAATAAGGAAAAGAAATGAAAAGAGGGCGTAATCATGAAAATTGCATTGATCGCACATGATCGAAGAAAAGAATTAATGGTCAAACTATCTTTAGCCTATCAACCAATATTAAAAGAGCATGAACTATTTGCCACGGGAACGACAGGATTGAAAATTGCGGAAGCAACTGGATTACCTGTTCACCGTTTTAAATCAGGTCCTTTAGGTGGCGATCAGCAGATTGGAGCCATGATTTCAGAAGATAAACTAGATATGGTGATTTTTTTACGAGACCCACTGGCGGCACAACCTCATGAGCCAGATGTGACCGCTTTGATTCGTTTGAGTGACGTTTATGAAATTCCTTTAGCAACCAATATCGGTACTGCTGAAATTTTATTAAGAGGCTTACAAGCAGGCTTCGCAGATTTTAGAAATGTAGTGCATGAGACAGATAATAAGCCCTTATCTTTTTAGTCAAAATTGATTGCAGTGAATAATGGAATATGCTATATTGCTCTTAGGCTTAGGCCTAATAAAACAGAGTAGGAAATAAAGCGTTAAGTGCCGAGAGGATGGGATGTTGCCTTTCGGACGAAGAATATAGGAGAATAGTGATTTTTACTATACGAACTAGCTTTTTGAAAAGTAGATAATTTTCAAAAGAGATAAGCAGTTCGCTTCACTTTTCAATGATCTAGCTGCATGAAGCAGCCTTTGAGGAAAGTAGACAATATGAACATGGAACAAAAGATGTTCCATGTTCATATTCCTAACTTTCTAAAAGGCTAGACGCTTCATTCCGCTTTTCAATGATCTAGTTGCACGAACCATCTCTTTAGGAAAATAGACAAAGTATCAGTGAAACAAAAAGCGTTTCAATGCTACTTTCCTAATTTTCAAAAGAGATAAGCAGTTCGCTTCACTTTTCTATATTCGCGGTTTTGTTTTCGCATTCGCTGCATATTTTGTGTAGCAGCTCTTAGAGGAGATGCTAGAAATGAATAAGACAAAGATTGAGACCCGAATCATTACGCTGATGAGTCTATTGATCGCGTTAATGGTGGTTTTCACACGATTTATTTCGTTTGAAACCCAATTTTTACGTATTAGTTTTACCTTTATCCCAGAATCATTGATGGGCATTCTTTTTGGTCCGTTTTGGACAGGGATCGGTAGTGCTGTTGCTGATACAGTCGGCATGTTGCTGTTTCCTAAAGGACCTTATTTTCCAGGGTTTACCTTGAATGCGTTTATTTCCGGCGCAATTTATGGTTTCTTTTATTATAAGAAGGAGTTAACCTGGAAACGAGTATTTTTAGCGACTTCATTAGTCACGTTGATTATTCATATGTTTCTAACACCACTATGGCTTGGTCTAATGTATGGCGTAGATCTCTCTAATCTGGCTTGGTGGATACCTAGGATTGTGAAGAACATCGTCTTTTTACCAATCCAAGTAGTTGCTACTTACTATTTAGGCAATAAAATTCCTTATAAGCAAATTTTAAATAAATCTTTAATTAATTTAAAATAAAAAGAACCTCAAACTGTCCTACATCCCAAGGAAGTTTGAGGCTTTTTTGTTCTTTATTTTACAGTTGATTTTTAAATTGAGCTTCATATAATGCGTGATAATACCCATCTTTTTTATCAATCAATTCATCATGACTGCCGATTTCAACAACAGATCCTTGTTCCATTACTAAAATTTTGTCCGCATTTTTAATGGTTGAAAGTCGGTGCGCAATCACAAAACTTGTTCGACCATTCATCATCTGTAAGAAGGCATCTTGAATATTTTTTTCAGTCAACGTATCGACCGAACTAGTTGCTTCATCTAAAATCAGCATTGGTGGATCACTGATCATCGTTCTTGCAATGGTCATCAATTGTCTTTGACCTTCAGAAATTTTGATGCCACTAGCACCGATCAAGGTGTCTAAACCCTCAGGCAAACGAGTAACAAAATCAAAAATATAGGCTTTGTTCATAGCAGCATTGATTTGTGCATCAGTTGCTTCTGGATTTCCATACGTCAGATTATCACGGATTGTGCTATCAAATAACCAAGTATCTTGTAAAACCATCCCAAAACTTTTTCGTAAACTGTCTCTTGTAATCTGCGTGATCGGATGACCATCGATTGAGATCTGACCGCTATCAACTTCATAAAAACGCATTAATAAATTGACTAAGGTTGATTTACCAGCACCTGTTTTTCCAACAATAGCAATGGTTTCACCAGGAAATGCCGTTAGGTTAAAATCTTGGATCAGTGGTTTTGAAGGCGTATAAGAGAAATCTACATGATCGAAGATCACTTTTCCCTTCGCATCATTTAAGACAAAACTATGTGGTCCATCTGTTTTTTCCTCAGACTGATTGATGATTTCAAACGTTCGATCTAGTCCAGCTAAAGCCGTTTGGATTTGCGTTGTGATTCCTGATAATTCAATAAACGGTTTAGAAAATTGACTAGAATAAATAGTGAAACTCGAAATAACACCGATCGTGATTGTTTGATTGCCGCTTAACAACAACAAACCACCCACAAGACCAATCGATAAATAAGCTAAATGATCAATAAAACGCGATAAAGGATTGGTTAAAGAAGAGGAGAATTGCGCTTTTTGACCGCGAACATATAATTGTTGATTTAATGCTTCAAAACGTTGTTGAGAAACGTTTTCTTGCTGAAAGGCTTTGACGATTTTTTGATTGCCAACCATTTCAGTAACGAAACCAGAAATCTCTCCAACAATTTTTTGTTGAGCAGAAAAGTTTTTCTGAGAAGAGGTTGCCACTAACCAATTGACGAGAAATATGATTGGTGTTGCAATTAAAACAACAACCGTAAGTAATGGGCTTAACTTGAGCATAAAGAAGAAGGCGATGACTACAACAGATAGTCCAGAAAAAAGCTGGTTAAAGACAGCTGAACAGGCCACCGAAATATTATCCATATCATTTGTAAAACGGCTGACGATATTTCCATGAGAAGTCTGAACATAATAATTTAAAGGCAATCGATTTAAATGAGCAAACGCATCCTTTCGAAGTTCAGCAACAGACAGGTAAGAAACACGATTACCTAAACGTTGGATCAGCCATTGACTAATAACAGTGATCATCAAAATACCTGCTAACGAACTAAGAAAATGGAACAAAAGCATAAAGTTGACGTGCCCTTTGGCAATCATTGTATCCACAGATTTTCCCATATAATAGGTCATTAAAACGGTTGTTAAACCGCTGAGGATGCCTAAAATGACCGCTGCGGTCATTTCTTTTGGATAACGTAACAAGTAAGGCATGAAACGATTCAATGAATTTGAGGTTCTTTTTTTTGTCTTCATTTTTCAGTTTCCTCCTCTTGTGATGCGACGATTTCTTGATAAGCTGTAGAATGGTGTAATAGTTCCTCGTGAGTCCCTAAGCCAACCTGTTTTCCACTAGCTAAAACGAGAATCTGATCAGCTTGTTGAATCGAGCTGATACGTTGTGAAATCAGGATAAGAGTTGTTTCTTTTAAATCTTGTTTTAGTGCTGTTCGTAAATTTAAATCGGTTTGATAATCCAAGGCGCTTAAAGAATCATCTAGAATCAACACGGCTGGTTTATGAATCAAGGCACGAGCAATAGTTAAACGTTGCTTTTGACCACCGGAAAAATTTTTGCCGCCTTCATAAACTTGCGTATCTAAACCGTCACTTAAATTTTCAACGAATTCTTTACATTGAGCAGTCTCGAGTGCTTGCCAACATTCGTCATCACTTGCCTTTTCTTTACCCCATTGAAGATTTTCTCGAATAGTTCCTGTAAATAAAATAGCTGTTTGAGGTGCAATTGCGATTTTTTTGCGTAGCTTATCTAGAGACCAGTCACGTACATTGATTCCATTGACAAATAGATTCCCTTCACTTGTATCATAAAAACGTGGAATCAATTGAGTCAGCGTACTCTTACCGCCACCTGTGGGACCAGTGATCCCTAGAACAGAATTTGCTGGGATTTCCAAGGAAATATCTGTCAATGCTAGTCCGGCAGTTGGCTGATAGCGGAAGGAGACATGATCGAATACGATGCCTTTGGCTTGTTCTTTAAAGGCTGGATCGAACTTTTCTGATTGAATACTAGGAACAACAGCGAGCACTTCACTCACTCTTGAGGCAGATGCTGAAGCTCGAGTAAAAATAATCACTAAATTTGACACAACGATCAAAGCCAGCAGCATTTGATTCATATAATTGATTAAAGCTAACACCTCACCTTGTTGCAGCCCGCCAATCTCGACTTTGATCCCGCCAAGATAAAGTAACGCTAAGATCCCAAGATTCATGACTAAGGTTGTAGCGGGAGTTAATAAAGCGGAAATATTTGAGACACGAATATAAATAGCAGAAAGGTCATCTGTTACGTTGTTGACTCGTTTTTCTTCCGTTTGTTTTCTAGCAAAGGCACGAATAACGCGGACACCACTCAAATTTTGACTGATCTGACGATTGAGCGAATCCAGTTTTTCTTGCACCTTCTTATATAAAGGTACAGTTGTTTTTATAATAAAATAAAGAATAAGACAAAAAATTGGCAGCATCAGTAGAAAAATAAAGCCCATTTGCACGTTGATGTAAAAGGCCATAATCACTGAACCGATACTTAAAAAGGGGGCCCGAATGACAAGGCGAATCAACATTGCTAAGGCTAACTGTAATTGATTGATATCATTCGTCA
The DNA here is from genome assembly GCF_050499005.1 of Enterococcus sp. AZ101. Classification (NCBI taxonomy): domain Bacteria; kingdom Bacillati; phylum Bacillota; class Bacilli; order Lactobacillales; family Enterococcaceae; genus Enterococcus; species Enterococcus sp. AZ101. The sequence goes on from NZ_JBMHEZ010000002.1 coordinate 221,032, forward strand.
TTCTTGTAATCAAGGTATCCGTTCCGAAGCTATTCAATTCAGCATGTGAAAGTTGATTGATCTTTTTCATCAGTTGATTTCTTAGTTCAGTTCCAAACCCTTGTGAAGCAATTGAGGAATAATATTGACAAATCATTACGCAAATTAGTCCGATGATCGACATCAAAAGCATCCAACCGGCCATTTGGATTACGTAGGCACGATCATTATTACGAATTCCTTGGTCAACTAAACGGGCCATAAATAATGGTAAGACTAACTCAAAACAAGCTTCTAAAAACTTAAAAAAAGGTCCAAGTATGATTTGCTTGCGGTACTTCTTCGCGTATCTAAGTAAATTGAACATGAATTTCCTCCTAAAATGAAAAGCGTATTACAGAATTTCTAAAAGATGAACATGATTTATTTTCCCTTCTATTGTATATCAATATTTCTTGAGAATAAAGTTGCTAGCATAAAACCATAATTATTTGTTACAATAGCTAGTAAATGCTGTTTGAAGGAGAAAATATATGAATGAATTTATCAAAATTGTTTTATTGTTTTTTATCTACTCGTTTGTCGGTTGGCTCTGGGAAACTGTTTACTGCTCATTAAAAGCTGGAAAGTTTGTCTATCGAGGGTTCTTAATCGGACCTTATTGCCCAATTTATGGCTTTGGTATTTTAGGTGTCCTGTATTTTTTAGAGCCGCTCAAACAAAATATTGTTGTTTTATATTTATTATCGACGATTCTAGTCACTATCTTAGAGTATATCACGAGTTATGGCTTGGAAAAATTATTCCACGCTTCATGGTGGGACTACAAAGATGTTCCCTTAAATATCAATGGCCGAGTTGCCTTGCCGGTATCGCTATTTTGGGGAATCGGCTGTGTATTGATCGTTCGTGTCATCCATCCCAAAGTCATGCTCCTTGAGACATTTTTATCTGAAAAATTTGGACTAGTACTACCGATCATTTTACTATTTTTGTTGCTTAGCGATTTAGTTTATACCTTAGTTAATATGCAGTCATTCAAAAAAGTTACGTCTCAACTCAATACAGCTGTGGAAGAACGTAAGCAAGAATTAACAGCAGTTTTGGCTGAAAAAAGAGAGGAGCTTGCAACGAATCTTTCTGAATTTAAAGAGTCCGTATCAGAAGAAATCAATGAACGGAAACAAGCTAAAATGACAGAAAGAATCACTTGGTTGGAAGAGTTCAAAGAAACGCCTGCAATCAAAAAATTAGTCACACATATGAGCTTTAATCAAAAGCGTTGGGTTCGAAATTATCCCAATTTGAAGCTGAAAAAGGTGAAAAACTCTTCTGAAGTCCAAGAAATCATCAAAAAAAACAAAAAGAATGTTAAATAATTTGGTGTGACTATAACAGTCGGAAAGAGTGTTTTATAACGCTTTAAAGCATTGGTATGTAAGCATTCTTTTCAGTAAAACACATTAGATAAAAACAAACAATGTTACAGCAAAAGGGATGTTTTCGCTGAAATGTAACAAATTGTAACGCTATTGAAATAAAATAAGCCTGATAGATTAGTATAATAGGTGGAGTTGGATTTAGTTAGGAAAGGTGTTGGATTCAGTGAAAGTAAAAAAATTGATACCATTTTTAGCTGCTATCATGCTAGTAAATGTTGCTCTTCCAGTTGGTGCCGCAGCAGAGTCATTAGACGAGCTGAAGGATAAAGAAACACAAGCCGCACAAACAGGAGAATCACTTAGCAAAGATATCAATACAGCTTTGAATGATGTTAATGAAAAATACGCTGAAATTGAAAAACTTAAAGCAGATATTTCAAAAGCTGAAGAAACAATCAAGAACTCTGAAGCTGAAATCACAGTGACAGAACAAAGCATTGCACGCCGTAAAGAAGTCGTTGGAAATCGTATGAAAGATATCCAGCTAAGTGGGGAACAGCGTACATGGCAAGTATTATTAGATGCTGAAAGTGTATCAGATTTCTTTAATAAAGCATATGCGATGACAATCTTACAAAATGCAGAACAAGAAAAAATCGATAGTCTATCTAAAGATAAAGAAAAATTGTCTGAACTTCAAGAAACTGTAAAAAATAAACAAGAAGAATTACAAACCAACGAAACGAAATTACAGGATGAAGCTTCAGCAATGGATGAACAAGTTGTGACATTAAAACAGCAATTATCTGATAATCAAGCAGCGTTACAACAAATCGCTGATCAAAAACAGACAGAAGAAAAACGAATCACAGATGAAAAGAATGCAGCTGAAGCGCGTAAGCAGGCAGAAGCCGCTCAAAGTAAAGCTAAAACGACTGTTTCATCGTCAAGTACAAGCAACAGTTCATCATTAAGCAGTGATTCAAGTAGCTCTTCTAGCGAAGAACAACCTGTTGTCACACCACCATCTCAGCCGGAAGAAGTACCAAGCGCTGGCGGGGATACTGGACAAGGCAATGCTAACGGGCGAGTACTCTACATGCAATCAACAGCTTATTCTTTTAGAGAAGCTGGTTCAGGATATATCACAGCGACTGGGATCGATCTTCGTTCACAAAGTAATGTGATTGCCGTTGACCCAAGTGTGATTCCACTAGGCTCATTTGTTGAAGTAGAAGGCTATGGCTTTGCGGTTGCTGGTGATACCGGTGGAGCAATCAAAGGGAATATTATTGATGTACATTTCCCATCTGTTGACCAATGTTTAACTTGGGGTCGCAGAAATAATGTCAAAGTTACAATTCAATAAAATCAAAGATACTCATTCGAGTGTCTTTTTTGCTGCAGATTTACTGTTTTTCTCATTGTTTGTTAAAACAAATTAAAAAAAAAGTGAATGTAATGCATTAACAAATAATAAATGGTACACTTCATTATAGAAAGTGAGGAATAACAATGATTCGTTTTGCAACAAAAGAAGACGGAGAGGCTATTGCTCCGTTGATCTTAGTTATTTTAAAAGATATGGAATTACCTTTATTAGAAATTATCCCAGAGAAAACACTTTTAGCCGTTCTAGCCGAAGCAGTAGCCGATCCAACTTATCGTTATGGCTATCAGCGAGGATTGGTTTATGAAGACAATGGGCATGTAGCTGGAATTGCTTTTGGTTATCCAAATGAAGACGAACCAATAATTGACGAACCGTTAAAAAAAGTCTTGCGTAAATACAATTTGGATGAAGAAATCAGAATATTTATCGATCCTGAAACATTACCGGGAGAGTGGTATTTAGATTCGATCTCCGTTGATGAAAAGTATCGTGGGACTGGAATCGGTTCTAAACTGTTAGATGCTTTGCCAAAAATGGCGAAGCGAGATGGTAAAGAAATCATTGGTTTAAGTGTAGACAAGGGAAATCCTAATGCTAAAAAATTGTATAGCCGCAAAGGGTTTAAAGATGTGGCTGAGATGATGATCAGCGGACACTTGTACGATCATATGCAGAAAAAAATCAGCGAATAAAATCCGCTGATTTTTTATGTATATCAACAAGTACCCCAACCAATGATTGGTTTGTGATTCTGATCTTTCTTTTTATTATATAGCCAATAATCTAAGACTGCTGCAATACAAATACATAATGGCGCATCTTCGTCATCTGCAACATCCAGGGTAAAGTAATTACCAGAGAAAAGAGTAGCCTTACTCATTTCCATCACTTTATGATTCACTTGGTAAATAGAATACCGATGATTTTTAATATCCCCTAAAACGGTCCAATGCATATGTTGGATATAATAAAAGTCAGCATTCAAATTTAAAATCTTCCGTAAAACACCGACTTTTTCAAATCCTTTATACAAGTCAAAACGTGAACCAAACGCAAAGGAGGTCTGTCTGATGCTAGCGACTAATTCACCGCTCATCGTATATAAGGACAACGCATCACCACGTGTTCCCCAACGGCCAACAAGTAAGAAAATGGACTTGCCGTCTTCGTCTTTCACAATGGTTCTTGTAACCTTGCTCAATTGTTGTTCTTGAATAAAAAATTCAGACACCATCTCTCACCTCTTTTCCTTGTTGTTTAGCCGTTTAATACATTATAAATTTTCTCTAATTGCACGTAATATCGCTTCGCCGACCCCGTTTTCTAAGTTGGTAGACGTGATATATTTTGCATGATCTTTGACTTCTAATTCAGCATTGCCCATTGCGAAACTAACACCCGCCCATTGCAACATACTAACATCATTAAAATTATCGCCAATGGTCATCACTTCTTTTTCGGAAATTCCACGATCTTTTGCAACATGAGCGACTGCGATTCCTTTTTGAGCATTTTTGTGATTGACCTCAATATTATTTTGAGCAGAGGAAGTGACTGCTAAATCATTCAATTGTCTGATTTGAGCACTTGCCGGGCCTAATACTTTTGGTCCATCCATACTGAAACCAATGATTTTTAAGACTTCGATGTCGTCTTCTCTAATTAAAGTGCGCATATCCTCTATATAAGTGATATCTAATAAAGATAAATGCGCTGCAGCCATAGCAATAGCTACTTTATAGGTCAAATGGGGCATAGTCGTTGCAATATGTGAAGCAAAATTTTCAATTCTTTTTTCTTGTTGTTCAGAATAAATCCCCTTGTTTGTAGAGACTTCAAAATAGATATCGTGCGCTTCTAAAATATCTAAGATATCTGTTGCAGTTTGCTTTTCGATTCCTGCGGTAAAAAGTGAATTACCAGCCTTGTCAAATACTTTTGCACCATTCAACGTGATCATCGCACATTCGATCCCAGCTTCATCTAGAGCAGGTTTTGCTTCGGTATAGGCACGTCCTGTCGCAACCATAAATTCAATGCCTTGTCGTTCTGCTTCTCTGATTGCAGAAGCATTGTCCTTTGAAATCCCCATTTTTGAATCGAGTAATGTTCCATCCATGTCTGAAGCAATCAATTTAATCATAAAATTTTCTACCCCTCGTTTATTTAACTTACCTATAGTTTACCATGTTTTTGCAATTTCAGTGCAGAAAAAATTTTCTTGTCACTACTCAAAAAATCAGATATGCTTAATGTGTAAAAGAAATCTGTCAGAATAGTAGTTTTAATGAGTAAATAAAACCAATACAAGGAGGACAACATATGAAAGCTATTATCCATAATAGTTGGCAAGAGGTTTTAGAAGAAGAATTTACAAAAGAATATTATTTGAATTTACGTGATTTCCTGAAACAAGAGTATAACCAGCAAACCATTTATCCAGATATGTACCACATTTATTCCGCACTGGAATTAACACCTTATGAAGAGGTAAAAGTAGTAATATTAGGTCAGGATCCGTATCATGGACCAAATCAAGCACATGGTTTAAGTTTTTCTGTACAGCCTGGTGTGAGGATACCACCTTCTTTAATGAACATTTATAAAGAACTACAAGCGGATTTAGGGTATTCGCCAGTCTCACATGGCTTTTTAGAGAGTTGGGCGAAACAAGGTGTCCTTTTATTGAACACAGTTTTAACTGTTCGTAATGGTCAAGCTTATTCTCATCGAGGACAAGGCTGGGAAAATTTAACAGATGCCATCATCAAAAAGTTGAATGAACGTGATAAACCGATCGTATTTATTCTATGGGGCAAACCAGCACAAGAAAAAATTAAAATGATCGATACCAATAAACATATTATTATCAAATCACCCCATCCAAGCCCTTTGGCAGCCCATCGCGGCTTCTTCGGTTCAAGACCATTTTCAAAAGCAAATCAGGCTTTGGAGCAATTAGGGGAGACACCAATCAATTGGCAGTTGCCTGATACAGTGTCTTAAAACAGAACAATCTGTTATAGTGCAGTAGAGCTAGTTTGTGAAAATAATATCAGAATCAGCATTTTTTACACTAATACAGCTATAAATAACTGTTATTTTCTTGGAGAATGGTGTATGATTAGTTTGTATAAATAATCAGTTGGAGGGTATATCGTGGAATTATTCGATAGCTTAAAATTTAAAGTCATTCGCCGTAACATCAAAATTGTTTTCCCAGAAGCAACAGATCCTCGTATTTTAGGAGCTGCAGCTCGTTTGAAAGCAGAAGAATTAATGGAACCAATTTTGATCGGTAAACAAGAAGCGATTGTGGAAGCAGCACATGCTCGTGGAATCAAAACATCTAACTTTACGATTATCGATCCAGATAATTATGATGGATGGGAAGAAATGGTTACAGCGTTTGTTGAACGTCGTAATGGAAAAGTTACAGAAGAAGACGCACGTAAGATTTTAAAAGACGTCAACTATTTTGGAACAATGCTAACTTACATGGGATTTGCTGATGGTATGGTCAGTGGTGCAATCCACTCAACTGGAGACACTGTTCGTCCAGCCCTACAAATCATCAAAACAAAACCAGGCGTTAGCCGTACAAGTGGTGCAATGATCATGGTTCGTGGCCGTGATCAAGAGAAATATATTTTTGCTGATTGCGCGATTAATGTAAATCCAACAGCCCAAGAATTAGCTGAGATCGCTGTTGATAGTGCAAAAACTGCTGAATTATTCGATATCGAACCAAAAGTAGCAATGATGAGTTTTTCTACTAAAGGTTCAGCAAAAGCACCAGAAGTTGATAAAGTAGTTGAAGCAACTAAAATTGCGAAAAGCTTAGCCCCAGAACTTGAGATCGATGGTGAATTACAATTTGATGCGTCATATGTTGCGTCTGTTGCACAATTAAAAGCACCAAATTCATCTGTAGCGGGACAAGCAACAGTCTTTGTTTTCCCAGAGTTACAATCAGGAAATATTGGCTACAAGATTGCGCAACGCTTAGGTAACTTTGAAGCGATTGGTCCAATTTTACAAGGATTAAACAAACCAGTTTCTGATTTATCTCGTGGTGCAAATGAAGAAGATATCTACAAATTATCAATTATCACTGCTGCACAAACATTAATGAATGAGTAAGCTATTAGAGAACTGAAACTAGACGCTCAGCGTTTTGTCTCAGTTCTCTAGTTTTTTTTGTGAAAATTCGGTATACTACACTACATAGAAATATCAATTGTTGAAATAAGTAGGTGAAAAAATGGATATTATGCTCAACAATCCAAAAGAAACAGAAGGAATTGCGAAAATTATCGGTTCGGTCGCTGCCCCAGGAGATACGATCATACTTTCCGGAGATTTAGGTGCAGGAAAAACAACCATGACCAAAGGAATCGCAGTAGGCTTAGGTATCGATCAAATGATCAAAAGTCCTACTTATACAATCATTCGTGAATATCAGCAAGGGCGCTTGCCACTGTATCATATGGATGTTTATCGTATTGAACATGGTGCAGATGATCTTGGCTTAGATGAATATTTTGAAGGTGATGGCTTATCTGTTGTCGAATGGGGTAAACTATTAGGAGAATTTTTACCGACAGATTATTTAGACATCACGATAACGAAAGATTCTGAAGATATGGAAAAAAGAATCGTTTCCTTTCAAGCAATTGGCACGCAAGCAGAACGATTTTTAGAACGCATTCACAAAAAAATGGAGGACCATGTATGACAGAAGTTGAGTTTACGATTCGAGAAGCCATTCCAGATGATGCCACAGAGATTTTACAGGCATTAAAAATCATCGGCAGTGAGACTCCTTTTCTTGTAATGGATGAAAAAGGAATGGGCATGACATCAGCTGAGATGAGTGAGAACTTAGCAAACCTATATGAATCTGTGAATAACGTGTTAATGCTTGCTTTAGCGGATGGGAAGGTCATTGGTACAGCTTCTGTTAAAGCATCATCGAAAAAGCGAATGGAACATATTGGGGAAATCGGTATCAGTATTTTAAAGGATTATTGGGGGTTTGGGTTAGGTAGCTTGATGATGGAAGAGCTGATCGAATGGGCAAAAGAAAGTAAGGTTATCCGCCGGCTAGAATTGACTGTTCAACATCGCAATCAACGTGCAGTCCATGTTTATGAAAAAATTGGCTTTCAAACAGAAGCGATCATGGCTCGTGGTGCAAAAACGGATGAGGGCGAATTATTAGATGTGCATTTGATGAGTTTAATGATTGATTGAGAGAGGTAAAGTATTGGACATGAAAATAGTGTTCAATCCTTTTTTTGTAACGTCTTGATACATCAATGTTACAAGTGACTTCTTCTTTTGTTCTGTAACCACTTTCTTCTTTCCTATATATTCTCAATCAGCAAAAGGCTATACTAGAATCAGATAAAACGCTTAAGGAGCTGAACGAGATGTCAAAAGGAATTAAAATCGTTACGATCGGTGGAGGATCAAGTTATACACCAGAATTAGTGGAAGGATTTATTAAACGTTACGATGAATTACCTGTACGTGAGTTATGGCTAGTTGATATTGAAGCAGGAAAAGAAAAACTAGAAATCGTTGGAGCAATGGCAAAACGGATGGTCAAAGCCGCTGGTATTAACTGTGAAGTTCACTTGACATTAGATCGTCGTGAAGCACTGAAAGATGCTGATTTCGTTACAACTCAATTACGCGTAGGGCTTTTAGATGCACGTATTTTAGACGAACGCATTCCATTAAGCCACGGCTTGATCGGTCAAGAAACAAATGGTGCTGGCGGTATTTTCAAAGCGTTGAGAACTGTTCCAGTGATTTTAGATATCGTAGAAGATATGAAAGAGCTTTGCCCAAATGCTTGGTTGATCAACTTTACGAACCCAGCCGGTATGGTGACAGAAGCGGTTTTACGTTACGGAAATTGGGATAAAGTTGTCGGTTTATGTAATATTCCAGTCAATGCAGTCTTTGAAGAAGCCGAATTATTAGGTGAAAATAACCATGATTTATTCTTCCAATTTGCTGGAATCAATCATTTACATTGGCATACAATTACAGATAAAAACGGAAAAGATCGTACAGATGAATTAATTAAAGTAATGTATGGTCAAGAGGATGCTAAATCAATCGTAGCCAATATCAAAGACAATAACTTGATTTGGGAACAAGTTGAGAACCTACACATGGTTCCATGTCCGTACCACAATTATTATTATTATACAGATAAAATGTTAGCTGAAGAATTAGAAGACTTCAAAAACAATGGCACACGTGCTGAAAAGGTCAAAGAAATCGAGCATGAATTGTTTGAATTATACAAAGATCCTAATTTAGACTACAAACCAAAACAATTAGCAGAACGTGGTGGCGCACGCTACAGTGATGCAGCGTGTGAAATCATCAACTCGATCCACAATGACAAACGTACAACAATGACTGTCAGCACTAGAAACAACGGTACGATCACAGACTTACCTGCTGAAAGTGCCGTAGAAGTAACGTGTACAATTACTGGAAAAGGCCCCGTTCCTTATAACTTTGGCAGCTTTAAACCCCAAGAACGTGGGTTACTACAAGTAATGAAATCAATGGAAGAATTAACGATCGAAGCGGCTGTTACAGGTGATTACGGGACATTATTACAAGCCTTTACGATGAATCCCTTAATCACAAGTGGAAATGTCGCTAAAGAAGTGATGGATGAATTGTTAGAAGCACATAAACACTATTTACCAGCTTTCTTTAAATAAGAGAAAAAACAAGGCAACTCGTTTTTATGAGTTGTCTTGTTTTTGTTTTTGGACTTCCTTTGCTAGATACTCCACCGTATAAAGAGCTGGCACCTGAGACGTAATATCACTATCCCCAATTCTTTCCGTAGAAATATAATAAGGAATATTTACATCGGAAAGCGCAGCAATCGGAGATTTTTCACTATTCGTGATCGAAATGATCGTACTATCATTTGTAATAAAATGATTCAAATAATTAATGATGGCTTCATTTTCACCACTAACTGAAAGAGCAATCACACACACATTTTTCGCCATACTTTTATTGAAAAAATTCACAGGATGGTTGATCGGATCTTCAATATGAAACGCCATACTGAAAATAGAAGAAAAATACAAGGCACCATATTCAGCAATGATATTTGAAGAGCCTGTTCCAATAAATAAAACAAGATCTTTTTCAGACAACAATTTAGCCGCGGCTTGAATTCGTTCTTGAAAAAAAGCCTCAGTAGACCGTTGGATAAAATGAGTAAAAGAGGTTTCATCTACAGCATGGGTTGTCACAGGTTCTGCCAAAGATTTGCGATATAAGTTCAATTTGATTTTAAATTCAGAGAATCCTTCACAACCAAATTTTCGGCAAAAACGCAAAATACTAGCAGTACTACTATGGGTTTCTTGGGCGAGCTCACGAATCCGCATATACACCACTTCGTCAATATGAGCTGCAACATATTTATAGATTTCTAAATCGATGGGGCTAAGGTCAGGACTATGATCTAAAAATAACAAGATATTCCCTACTTTCTTTGATCAATGATTAGGAACTGCTTCGCTTAGAAAAAAGTCGATCACAAGTGATGCAACCAATTCTGGCGCTTCTAAATTTGCTAAATGAGCGACATTGGGAATCCCTACTTTTTTAGCATGACTGATTTTTTGATATAAAAAGGTAGAAATATCTTGAAAATCAGCAACATCCAAATCGCCAATCATAATCAATACTGGTAACTTGAGCTGATCTAATCGAGCAGACAAGGGTTGAGTTGGTGACATTTCTTTGATTGGTCGAGCTGGTTCCGGTTTAGTAAGAGCCGTCATTTGCATTTCACGAATACGCTCTTTTATTTGAGGAGCAATTGCTTCAGGTCGACGATCTCTTAGAATCCACGTTCGATAATTAAGCTCTGCTACTTGATCAAAGGACTTCGCTGTCAATAACTGCTCTTCCTTTTCATCATATTGCTGCAAGGCTTCTGAAAAATTCCATTCGTCAATGGCGGAAGACTCTAAAGCCAAACACAAACACCGTTCAGGATTTTCAGTGACAAAATCTAAGGCTATTCTTCCACCAAATGAAGCGGCAAAAATGTACGTTTGCTTAATTTTCAAATGATCTAGGAGTTCATTAATGATCATTGTATAAGAAAAAGCGCCTCCTGTAAATGAACTCTGACCAAAGCCAGGTAAATCAAATCGAGTGACTTGAAACTGCTGAGATAATGAATGAAATTCATAATCCCACATTCGTGAATCCGCAATTCCAGCATGAATCAGCAACAGATGTGGTCCTGATCCTTTAGAGTCAAAATAAATAGTTGCGCCAGAAACACTTAGATAAGGCATGTGATCCCTCCATGATTAATTAGTTAAATCAATACTATATACAAAATGACGAACGGGCAGACCAGAATAGTCTTTATCAAATTCTTTGACGATGGTCATACCATTTTTCTCAGCAACCATGCGAGAAGAAAGGTTCGTATCTCGAATGATGGAACAGATTTTTTCCGCTTTTAATTCATTTTTCGCATAGCTTATACACAATTGGCTAGCAGACGTTGCATATCCCTGATTCCAATAGCGTTTATTGACTAAGTAGCCAATTTCTAATAATGATTCAGCTTCAACATCAGAATAGACAATCCCACATTGACCAATAAAGTGTTGCTTTTTTTGATCGATGATCGCCCACAGACCAAAGCCGTTTTCTTGATAGCTTGTTAAATTCCAGTTCAGCCATGCGTTGACTTTTTCTTCTGAAAATGCTGATTCATAGGTGTACATCGTTTCTTTATCTTGTAAAATCAAACATAAATCATCAAAATCAGCGGGTGTGAATTCTCTTAAATAGAGTTGTTCATTTTCGCTTATTTTTTTACCATCGCTTTTCTCCTTTAATTTAGACGTTCACTCAAGATAGACAAAGGACCATGTGCTCCGTTGATGCTTCGTTTTGATCATTAAAGTTCTGTTTTTTTAAGGCACTTTTTCACATATCATTCATACAAATGCTTCAGCTATCTATCAGAAAGAACGTTTCTCTATTTTACCATAGTAATAGGTTAAGTCTGTAAAAAACACGTTGTAAAAAGCCAAACTGTGAAAGGAAAGTAACAGAATCTTGGGATGATTTTAACAGAACCCTGGGAGTTTCGCATCGTTATATCTTTGTATACTAGGTTCATCAAGTACGAACGGCTGTAACGATTTGATACTTAAGTCGCCCGTGACTTTAAATGAGAGGAGATGTCAAGTTGAAATCAAATGATCGTTTTGTGTCAGAAAATCAATATTTTACTTTTGAGCAGCAGAATCAGGCAATCAAAAAACAATTGAAAGTGATCGGAAAGCTGCAAAAAAGGGTGAAAGCAGAACAACGACGAAAAAATCAGCTTGCATCTCAATTAAAAAAATTGAAGCAGCAACAACACACTAAGGAGGAAATAAACAGATGACAGCATTAAGCGGAGTAGATGTAGTTTGGCGTTTTCGTTTAGCCGAAGACGAAGGAAATGAACGTGCCTGGGGCTTAGCATACAGCACAGAAAATGGCTATTCAAAATCAAAAGAAAGTGAATCAACTGTTACGAAAGATGGTAGCGTAGTGACACCAGGAGCAACCGAAACAACCGTAACGGCAACAACACTATATAAAATCGGTTCAACACAAATCGATAAATTAGAAACAGCAATGGATGAAAATAAACGTGTTCAAATTTGGCGTATCAACACCAAGGAGATTGGCACTGGCAACAACGAAGGGAAATTCAAAGCGAAATATTTTGAAGGCTATTTTACTTCGTTTGAAGAAACAGATTCAGCTGAAAATAAAGTGGAATACTCTTTGGAATGGGCAATCGAAGGCGCAGGTAAGAATGGTTTTGCAGCATTGGAGCTTGATACTTCTGAAGGTGGCGACTATGAATTCAAAGACACTGTTAAAGTGGAAACAACGCCGTAATGATTGATACGCAAGTACACATTTTAAGAGGTTAGTCTGACTAACCTCTTTGGAAATCAGGAGGAATAAATATGGAACTTACAATGAACGAAAAAATAGTCAGCTGTAAATTTGGGTACGGATTTTTAAAAGAAATCAATAAGCGTTATTCAGTAGAACGTGGTGGAATGCAGTTGAAATTAGGCGTTGGCGCCATCGTTTCAAATTTGCTTTTATCAGATGTAGATACTCTTTTTGAAGTATTGTTGATTGCAAATATGACCGAGAAACCGCGAATGACAGTCAAATGTTTAGAAGAGTACGTTGAACAAAACGGTACGAAGAATCTGTTTGAAGAAGTGATCGATGAGCTAAAAAAGTCGGAATATACCGGGATGATGACCAGCAAGATGTTGGAAGAAACACAAGCGTAAAATCGATCGAATTTGATGAAGTCTATGAGCAGGTTCGTTTAAACTGTTTACGTTTTTTGAAAATCGAAGATTTTACTGAAATCGACCGCTTGACGATTCCTGATTATGAGTTGCGAATGAGAGCATATCAATTGAAGCAACTGGATCGGCAATATGAGATCCATATGCAAGCATGGGCTACAGTGATGGCTGGACAAACGCGAAAAGGCAAACCAATTTTTAGGACCTTTGATAAATTTTTCGATTATCGCAAAGCAGAAAAGAAACTACTAGGCAGACAACAAAGAACGTCTCCAGATAAAGAAAAACTTCAAAATTGGATCGCGAATTTTAATTCATAGGAAAGGAGGGGAAAAATGGACTATAAAATTAATGTAAAGGCCATCTTATCTGCTGTAGATGGAGGCTTAAACGGAGCATTAACTCAAATAACTGAAAGCACTGCTCAATTAGAAACACAAATCAATCAATTATTTTCTTCTGTTTCAAACCCGGGCACAGCAAAGGATACTTTTAATGAAATAAAAGGCTCCCTAGAAGAATTAGATAGTGCTTTAGAGAAATTTGGTTTACCCTCTGTTGAATCAATGTTTACAAGCTTTGGTTCACAGGCAACAAGTCAACTAGGAAAAGCTGCAGAGGCGTTCAATGCACTAGGTAAAAAATCACAGGGACTAAGTGGGATTGTTTCAACTAGTTTTAGTAAGATGCAATCACCCTTTAAAGAATTACCTACAAAAATGTTAGACCCGTTTATCTCATTAGATTCTAAAGTAACTGGCTTTACACAAAATCTAGCCAAAACAGTGACAAGCTTAGCGCCACAGATGGCATATGGCATGCTGTCTTTAGAAGTAGGCGTAGGAAAAGCAATGGATAAAATGGGTTCAGGTGCATTGAATGTAGTAGGTTTTTTTGAATCGATTTCATTAGGTTCTAAAAAAATTGCTGGAGAAGTTCCCTTAGTCACAAAAGCCTTTGGCGGCATCGGTCAAGGAATCCAAAAATCTGCCGGAGTAGGGACAACCGCTATGACGACAATGATTCAAGGATTAACATCTGTTTTCGGGGTTGCTTTACAAGCACTGGGGCCAGCAGCGATTTTGGGTGTTGCTCTTGTCGGTCTAGGATTAGTGAACAGCCAATTCGGAGATCAGCTGGGAGGAATGATTACTACCGCAATTGAAAAAGGCCCCGAAGTGATCCAAGGTTTTATCAGTGGAATCATTTCCAAATTACCCGATTTAATGGCTTCAGGAACACAATTGATTGCAGGTCTTGCAGAAGCGATCGCTGTCAATCTTCCTGTAATCATGCAAAGTGCAGTCGATCTGATTAACGCACTCGTTCAAGGTGTGATTGAAAGCTTACCAACCTTGATTCCAGCAGCTTTAATGTTGATCGAATCTTTAGCCACAAGTTTACTATCAGCAGCACCACAGTTGTTGATGACAGGTTTAGATTTATTGATTGCGTTAGTTGACGGAATACTGGCGAATAAGGACCAAATCATTGATACAGTAACCAATATAATTGAGGCCTTCACTGCAAATATCACGAATAATTTACCGTTGATCATTGACAAAGGGATCGAAATTTTAACCAAGCTAGCTGAAGGGGTAGCCTCTGTTTTACCTGCATTAGTTCCAGTGGCATTGCAAGCTATTACGACCTTAGTTAGAACCCTATCTGAAAATTTACCGAAACTATTAGATGCAGCAGTAGAAATTGTTGGAAAACTGTGCGAAGGATTGTTAGCGAATTTGCCACAAATCTTAGCTGCCGCAGTTGAACTTATTTTAGCTCTAGTAAAAGGCATCGGAGAAAGTATCCCGAAAATCATTGCAGCTGGTGCTAAAATTGTGTTGAAACTTCTTGAAACAGTGATCAAAGCGGTTCCAGATTTAAAAGAAGCCGGCACAAACTTAATCCAAGGCCTGATTGATGGGATCAGTGGTATGGCTAAAGCAGCGTTAGATGCCGTTATGGACATTGGAAAAAGCATTGGAGATACCTTCAAAGGTCTGTTCAAAATCCATTCGCCATCTCGCTGGATGCGAGATGAAATCGGCGCAATGCTGCCAGCAGGTCTTGCCATTGGGATCGAAAGAAATGCTCATGTAGTAGATCAACCAATGGACAAACTAGCTTCACAAATCATGCTACCAAGCCTAGACAGTTTAGATCAGCATTTGGCAACAGTACAAGATGTGTCCGTCCAATCCAGCAGTAAACAAATGCAAGTTCAAACCAAACAACCAGCAACATTCAACATCAAACTCGGCAATCAACAATTCAAAGCCTTTGTTTCAGATATTTCAGAAGCAATGGGACAAGATTCTGCTATTAACTTAGCATTTTAGAAGGAGGGAAAACATGTATTATTTTGAAGACACAACGAAAAAAGTCCATAAAGATGATTTGATCCTTCCTTCTTCAGCCATGATGTATGACGGTGTGTATCTAGAAAAAATGATCGACGGCTACCGTACGTTAGCTGTAACAGGTAGAGAAATGCTATCACTGGATATTGAAACACAAGAAACACAAGTAGGGAGCATCAAACTGAATCAAAAATTACCAGCTCGAACAATCAAAGTAAGCTATCAATTGATCGGAAATGATGCGAAAGATATACAGAAGAAATACCGGCAATTGATGCATTTACTTTATAAAGAGTCAGATGTTGAGATTCGCTTCAAAGACGAATTGGACTACCATTATCATGGACAATATAGGACGACAGATGATGTTCGGGGAGATACAAATAATATTATTGCAAGTTTTGAAATTCTTTGTACAGATCCAAAAAAATATTCCGTTCTGTTAAAAACAGACGGAGCGATTACGACCTATTTACCCTATCATACAGCACCAGAAAAAATTGCTGTGACTATTGCAGCGTTTGGTTCTTTAGTGATTACAAATGGAGCAAAAACAATCAAAATCACAAGCTATAATTTAAGTGCGGGCGACCAAGTTGTTTTTGATTTCTTAAAGGGAAAAGTCTTTGTCAATGAACTAGATCAAACCTTTTTACTAGATTTAGAAAGTGATTTTGAGAATTTTAGTATTAAAGAAGGTCAAACTGTTCAGTGCAACAATGGTAAAATGACTATTTCCTATAGGGAGGTTCAGTTATGAATAAAAGTGTTTATTTCTTTGATGAGCGCCAGCACTTGTTACGAATCGTGAAAGAAAATGAGTTGATAGAAGTCATCCAGGAAAAGGAAATTACCGCAAACAAAGAGGAATTGATGAATGATACTCTAAATGTATCTACTCTATATGATGACGAATTAAAACAAGCAGCTTATATGGCTGTGAAAGAAGAAGCATCTTCCTATAGTTTATACAGAATTATTTTAGATAGTGAAGAGGAAAATTTGTTATCCTTTGTGGGAATTAGCTTTGCACCTGACGAGCTTGATTCATATGTTGTTAAAAATATTCAAGTAACAAATGAATCAGTCAAGAGTACAATTCAAAAATTATTAGTAGAAACAGAATGGCGCGTAGACAAATTAGACGCAAATTTACCTGCAATAACAGACGATTTCAGTTTCCTATCTGTACGGGATGCATTAAAAAATATTCAAACACAAGGCTGTGAAATTCTTTTTAAATATAAGATAGATGGCATTGGGATTACAGATAAATGGATAGAAGTTTATCGTGAAATCGGTGTAAAAAGCAAACAACGTTTTACTTACGGTGACAAGGCATTAAGCATTGTGAAAGAACAAGACCGTAATCAAGTATATACAAGCTTGATTGGCCGCGGACGTGGTGAAGATGTGGGAGATGGCAAGGGCAAACGGATCGAATTCACGAATGTAGAGTGGAAAAAAAGCAATGGCAATCCTTTGAATAAACCCAAGGGCCAAAACTGGTTAGAATTTCCTGAAATGACCAAACTATATGGTATTCCCTTAAAAAATGGCGGCATGCGCAGACGAGAAAAAGTCATCACGTTTGACGATGAAGAAAGTCCAGAAAAATTACTACAGCAAACCTATCAGTCTCTGGTGGAGTATTCTCGACCACTTGTCCAGTTTAAAACTGAGATTTTAGGCGGCGATACAATTGGCAATACCGTAACGATTCATCGACACGATCGGAATTATCATTATCAAACACGGATTTTTAAAGTGAAGATCGATCGTTTAACTGGCAAAGTCGAAGCAGGCTTAGGGGATAACATCACGAAAAGCATTTCAAAAGCCACATCTGATTTAAAGGGGAATGTTGATTCTTTAGAAGAGAAGAAGATGACTTTTTATGACTCAGAAGAAATTTCGAAATGGCAAGATGATATTATTCGTGGAGCTAAAGGCGGCTCGATAAAATTGATGAATGGGATTGAAACAGGTAAATCCCAAAGTCGTGAACCATATCAGCAAGTTTTTATGAATGGCAATTCGCTAGAAAATAGTAAACATTTTTTGATAATGAATTCTGACGGCATAGGTTTTGTTAAAGACAAATTTACCAATAAACCTCAAACTGCTTGGACAATCGATGGGAAATTTAATGCTGATTATATTAACACGGGTACTTTGAGAGCCATTGATATTAAAGGCGTAAATATTTACGGCTCCCAATTTGAATCAGATAGTAATGGATTTAAAGTGCATATTCTTGATGGTAAAATTCGCTTTCTTAATTCAAAAACAGGAAAAGAGCTCGGAGCAATTGCTCCAGCATTTACAGAAGGCAAATTAGATGGTTATACCATTATCCAAAAATCAGGCTATTCGATCAATATAGCGACACAATCAACCGATGCTAAAAATCATGCCAATGTGATTAGTATTCCACCCGACAGCACAGCAGATAATCCTAAGCTAGAGATTTTTGGAAAAGTTGCTCTCAAAGGTGAATTAAATATAAACGGTAAACTATTTCTTAATGGAAAAGAAATTACAGGAAACGGCAGCGGCGGGTCTGGTGGAGACGGTGGCATCCCACCAGAGCTGACAACAAATCAAGAAAAAAATGCTTGGGGAATTTGGCAATTCTTTAAAAATAAAGGCTGGACGGAACAATCTATCGCTGGAATGCTCGGGAATATTCAATCAGAATCTGGGATTATGCCCGATATTGACGAGTTAAGTGGTGGAGGTGGCTATGGGTTAACCCAATGGACACCTAAAACTAAGTTGGTTAATTGGTGTAATGAACATGGATTAGACTATCGAACGCTTGATACTCAATGCCAACGAATTCAATGGGAAATGGAAAACAACCAACAGTGGTTTCCCAATTATGAACGCCCAGACTTATCAACTATATCATTTAGGGACTTTACCAAATTATCAGATGTTAGACTGGCAGCGGAATATTTTATTGCATTTTATGAGCATCCTAAATATCCAAATCAACCAGCCAGAGCTCAGCAAGCTCAGTATTGGTATGACAAATTAAGAAATTTAAAACCTGGAGCTGCTACTGGAGCAGCAGGCTTGGCTCATTTAGATACATTGTACAAACAGCCTTTAGGTAATGGACAATGTTATGCTGTCTCAGCAGAGTATTCTGGATTTCTAGGAGGCTGTGGTTTAGGCGCTAATACAGGCTATCCCTTAAGCCATGTGATCGGAAATACTGAAGCAGCGGCTGAAATTGGTAGTGGATATAATTGGGCCGCAGTTGGTTGGAAAGTTATTTATAACCCGTCTTATCAACAGTTAGTCGTTGGGGCGATCATCAACTGGAAACGTGGCGGCAATATTGGCGGCTTTACTGTCGACAGCACGTATGGTCACACAGGTGTCATCCGTGGTTTAACCAATGGAGGCTTCCAAACCTATGAACAAAATATCGGATTAGGACAAGTAGTCGGCAAATATGAGCGATCATGGGTCGGAGCAAGTGAGATCAGCTCAATTGTCATCCCACCCAAATAAACAATTTTTTAGAAAGGAGTGAGTAAATGTCAATCGTCTATCCAATTTTTTTATCAACAACACAACCAAACGATAATATTCCTTCGATCATGATTCGTCAATTTGACGAAGGAAGCCAAGTCTTAGCTGTAACTATAACAGAACATGGAAAACCAAAAGACATTTCAAATTTAACCCCTTTTTTCTGCGTCAAACAAGGACATCATGCAGGTCTCGGTTTATCGGAACAAAAAGTCACTAAAATCATCGACGCAAAAAAAGGAACATTAGAATACACCTTAACCAATTACGATATGCAAAATATTGGAGAAAATACGGCTTACTTTAGCTTTAGAGAACTGCAAAAAGACTTAAGCTGGCACCAACAATTTTCTACCAGTGATTTTACGTATCAAGTCAAAAAAAGCATTTATGATGATGGGGTCAAAGATAGTAACTACATTTGGACATTTGAAGAAATTTTACGTTATTTTACTGAATGGGTGAAAACATGTCAGGAGGTCTATGATGACTGGTATGTGGTAGCACAAGAAGAACTACAGCGGATTATTGCTGAATTCCAAGAGTGGATCACAACAAACCAGCAGCGCTATGATCAATGGTCACAAGGTCAAAGAACAGAATTTGACCAATGGTTTGCTACGATCAAAGGAATTTTAGATGAAAATGCAGCGGGAAATCTTTTGCATTTGATCGAAGAATTAAAACGAGCACATTTTACTTTAAAAAGTGGTGAAACCGGAATTCTTAGAACGATTCGAGATGATAAATTTAGCTTGAATCATAAGGTGACGAAAGTAGGAAGCGTTACTCATAAAAAAGAAGCTTCAGCCTTAGTGATAGCTGAAATCGACAGTGAAAAACAACATACTTTCTTCCTAAGAAAGGTAGGCTCAGTCTAATGGCACATGAAGTAGAAATCAAAAAAGTTATGGAAACCGAGGAATCAGGTGTACAACGTCAAGTTTTTCCTGAAACCCATGTTAGTGCAGTTCTTGGTTTAGATCAAATTGCAACAGCAGGAATTGGTGTTAGATCGATCAATGGAAAAACAGGCGACATCACCTTAACAGCTAAAGATTTAGGTGTTGAGGGAACAGGAATAACAATAGAGAAGGTGGGAACAGTATGACGGATATCGTTGAATTAAAAAGTGATGGATTCGTTGTTTATCCTAAAACCCATGTCAGTGCGGTTGAAGGAATGACAACAATCAAAGGTGAAAAAGGAGACACAGGTCCACAAGGTGCAACTGGAGCTACAGGACCAGCTGGGACAAATGCTACAACAACAGCTGTGGCAACTCAAATTGCAAGTGGATTGATGAGTGCAGCCGACAAGGAAAAATTAGATACATTACCAACAATAACGTTTAGTAAGGTGGGATCAGTCTAATGGCAGATATTGTACAATTAGAAGAAAAAGGGAATTTACTTTATCCGAAGACTCATGTAAGTGCGATTGATAATTTTGATGAAACAGTTGTTAAAAAGACTGGTGATGAGGAAATCACTGGAGTTAAAAACTTTAAAAATAGTATTCAGGTTAATGGAAAAAATTTGCTAGATATTTTTTATCCAATTGGTAGCATTTTTCAAAGTACAGATGCAAGTAATCCAAGTACTATCATGGGAGGTTCCTGGGAAAGAATTAAAGGTAGGGTACTTATCGGTGTAGACGAGGCAGATACAGATTTTACAAGTGGAAAAATTGGTGGAGAAAAAACGCATCAGCTAGCTATATGGAATATACCGAATAGAGTAATTAAATGGACTTCATGGAAAGGTGGAAATATCTCTTATTCTCCTTGGCAAAGTGGAAATGTCGAAAAAGGAAAATTTATAGCAACTGATCCATATGATGCCGGAGACGAGTCAAGTAGACCAATTAGTAATTTACAACCATATATGACAGTTTATATATGGAAACGTATAAATTAGAATAGTAAATCTATACTTTATGGTGATAGTTATTAAGAAAAAAATGAAGTGTTTCGCAAAAAAAGGTATATGAATTATAGACTAATTAACTGGTATGATTTCGGAAGTGAACCGAACTCATACCAGTTAATGTTATTTTAATTTGAATGATATAAGTGTATTTTAACCAATAGCTTTGAGAATTACATTTGATGTTTCGAATTTAACTTGACCGATATGTAACTCTTATCGTAATATAGTTAGGAACCGAACTATGTAGCGAGGAGGAAAATAATGAACAAAAAAATCGGTCTAAAAATCAGAATTTTAGCCAACGAACTCAATCGAAAGTCAGCAGAAATTCTAAAAGAAGAAGACGGCGAAGCCTCTTCAAGTATCCAAATGCGCATTCTAAACTTCATTCACCGCCGTAATAGTCAACAAATCCCAGTCTATCAAAAAGACATCGAACAAGAATTTGACATTCGACGTTCCACTGCAACAGGCGTTCTACAAACAATGGAGAAACGCTTATTTATCGAGCGAAGCAGTTGTAAAGAAGACAACCGCTACAAAACGATTATTCTAACGGGATTAGGCGAACATAAAGTCAAAGAAAATATCGTGAAGCTACATAAATTTGATGAGTTGCTCATGCAGGGAATTCCAGAAGAAGAACTAGCAATCTTTTTCAAATTATTGGAAAAATTATCAGAAAACAGCAAAAAAATAAATAAGGAAGGTGAACGGATTACATGATAAAAAAACTGATCGCCAATATCGGTGTCTATAAAAAAGAAAGTATCATTACGCCGCTTTATGTAACTGGAGAAGTAATTTTAGATATCATTATCCCATTGGTTATGGCAATGATGATCGATAACGGCATCGAAAAAGGCGATACCAAAGCCATTTTGATGTATGGCGCGATTTTATTTGTTTGTGCCATCATTGCGTTATTTTTTGGTGCGATGTCCGGTCGATATGCCGCAGTTGCATCAGCTGGCTTTGCGAAAAATTTGCGAGACCAATTATTTGTTCGCATCCAAGGGTTTTCTTTTTCAAATATTGATCGTTTTTCAACCTCTAGCCTGATCACACGGATGACAACAGATGTGACCAACGTTCAAAATGCGTATCAAATGATTATTCGGCTTTTAGTCCGGAGTCCATTGATCATGATTTTTTCATTAGCCATGGCTTATAGTATCAATAAGGATCTGTCCTTGATTTATTTAGGCGTCGTGCCATTTTTGATGATTGGTTTAGCGGCAGTTATTTATTTTGCTCACCCAAATTTTAATAAAGTTTTTCGTATTTATGACAAATTAAATAACGTTGTTCAAGAGAACTTACAAGGAATTCGTGTTGTTAAATCTTATGTAAGAGAAAAGCATGAAGATGAGAAATTCAAAACGGTTTCTAAAGATATTTACAAAACATTCTCGAAAGCACAAAGCATTGTTGCCTTCAATAATCCGATTTTACAGTTTGCAGTCTACACATGTATGTTGTTGATTTCATGGTTAGGGGCAAAATTTGTAGTAGGGAGCACGTTGACTACTGGGGAACTGGTCAGTATGTTTACCTATACAATGCAGATTTTAATGAGTTTAAATATGTTATCAATGGTTTTTGTCATCGTACTGATTGCACGGACTTCTGCTGAGCGAATCACTGAGGTTTTATCAGAAGAAAGTGATTTAAAAAACAATGCAGATCCACTTTATGAAATCCCAGACGGCTCTGTTCGCTTTAATGATGTTTGTTTTAGCTATGCGAATGATCTTGACAAATTAGCATTGATGCATGCAAATATGGAAATCAAATCAGGTGAAGTGATCGGGATCGTTGGTGGAACAGGGAGTTCTAAATCAACATTAGTCCAGTTAATCCCAAGATTATATGATGTGACGCAAGGATCGGTCGAAGTTGGCGGACATGATGTGCTAGAGTATGATTTGAAATCTTTGCGGGATCAAGTCAGTATGGTTTTACAAAACAATGTATTGTTTACAGGAACAATCAAGGAAAACCTACGTTGGGGAAATGAAGATGCGACAGATGAAGACTTGATCAGAGTTTGTAAGATTGCACAAGCGGATAGTTTTATTGAAGAATTTCCTGATAAATATGATACGATGCTTTCCCAAGGTGGGAATAATGTATCTGGTGGGCAAAAACAACGTCTATGTATTGCCCGTGCGTTGTTGAAGAAACCAAAAATTTTGATTTTAGATGATTCGACAAGTGCCGTAGATACAAAAACAGATCGTTTGATTCGGGAAGGAATGCGACAAGAAATTCCTGGAACGACAACCTTTATCATCGGACAACGTGTTTCTTCTGTTCAAGATTCTGATCGTATTATTGTGATGGATAAAGGCTTGATCAATGCCATCGGAACCCATGACGAATTACTTGCTACTAATCAAATATATCAAGAAGTCTATGAGTCTCAGGAGAAAGGATTTGGTGAAGAGAATGCGTGATGAACAAACAAAAGGGATTCGCAAAAGTCAAGATCCTTTGAGAACGCTAAAGCGACTGTTTTCATATATGGTTAAAAAATATAAGTTTCGTCTCGTATTAGTAATGATTCTCATTTTGCTGAGTACCTTCGCCAATGTTCGAGGCTCGTTATTTTTACAAGTTGTGATTGATGACTATATCACACCATTACTTGGACAAAGTAATCCTAATTTTTCTGGATTATTGAAGGCAATTACGACGATGGCACTAATTTATGGTGTTGGGATCATTTCAAATTTAGGGTTTAATCTCATTATGGTACGTATCAGCGAAGGCACACAAAAAACGATTCGAGATGAAATGTTTACCCATCTTGAGACATTACCGATTCGCTATTTTGATTCGAATTCTGATGGGGATATCATGAGTCATTTTACAAATGATACGGATACTTTGCGGCAGATGATTTCTCAAAGTATTCCTAATCTGATTGCAGCGGTGGTTAGTTTTATCAGTGTGTTTATTGCAATGTTTACCATCAGTGTGCCATTGACTTTAGTGGTGCTCGTCTCTGTTTCTATAATGATTGTGACCATTCGAATGATAGCTGGGCGCAGCAGTGGTTATTTTGGCAAACAGCAACGGGATTTAGGTAGTGTGAATGGTTATATCGAGGAAATCATGCATGGGCAAAAAGTCGTGAAAATTTTTAATCATGAGCCTCAAACAATCAAGCAATTTAAAGAAATCAATGAAGAACTACGTCAAAGTGCTACACAAGCCAATAAGTATGCCAATAGCCTAATGCCGATCATGATGAATTTATTAAATATTCAATATGTCCTTTTGGCAGTCGTTGGAGGAATCTTTTCGGTATATGGTGTTTCTGGTTTGACGATTGGGATGATTGCCTCATTTCTACAATTGAGTCGTTCATTGAATATGCCGATCAGTCAAGTGTCCCAACAAATCAATTTTGTCATTATGGCTTTAGCTGGAGCAGATCGGATTTTTACATTGATTGATGAAAAATCAGAAGTAGATGACGGGTATGTGACGTTAGTTAATGTGAATCGTGATGGAGATAAATTTTTTGAAAGCGACACAAGAACTGGTATTTGGGCATGGAGGCATCCGCATCACGATGGCACGGTAACCTATACGGAATTAACTGGAGATGTTCGTTTTGAAGATGTGTCCTTTGGCTACAATAGTCAACATCGAGTATTAAAAGACATCAATCTGTACGCAGAACCAGGTCAAAAAGTTGCCTTTGTCGGCGCCACCGGAGCTGGTAAAACCACGATCACGAATTTGATCAATCGTTTTTATGATATTCAAGAAGGTAAAATTCGCTATGATGGGATCAACGTAAAAAAAATCAAAAAGAGTTCTTTAAGACGATCTTTAGGAATTGTTTTACAGGACACCCATCTATTTACTGGAACGATTCGCGAAAATATTCGGTATGGTCAATTGAATGCATCTGATGAAGAGGTGATCCATGCAGCCAAACTTGCCAATGCAGAAGATTTTATCAATAATCTACCTGAGAAGTACGATACTGTGATCACAGGTGACGGAGAAGGCTTGTCACAAGGACAGCGTCAATTATTAGCAATCGCACGAGCAGCCATTGCTAATCCACCAGTGATGATTTTAGATGAAGCAACCTCTAGTATTGATACCAGAACCGAAAAACATGTACAAGCGGGGATGGATCGTTTGATGAAGGGCAGAACTGTATTCGTTATCGCTCATCGTCTATCAACAATCCAAAATTCGGATGCCATCATGGTGATGGATCATGGTCGTATCATCGAACGAGGCAGTCATGAAGATTTACTAGAAGAAAAAGGAATTTATCATCAACTGTACACGGGAAAAGTAGAACTATCATAAGAACAATAAAAAAACACCAGCCAATAAATGGTTGGTGTTTTTCATATAAACGTTTAAAATAATACGCCAAGAGAGATTCGAACTCCCGACCGCTCGCTTAGAAGGCGAGTGCTCTATCCAGCTGAGCTATTGGCGCAATATGTTAACGCAACAGAGTTTATTATAATGAACATATAAAATAAAGTCAATCATAAATTTGAAATAACAACTAATTTTTTTGAAAAGTGATTTATAGGACTAAAGCATTAAGTTTTTATTGACTCTCAGTCCTTAATTTGATATAGTATTAATGTTGTAATTGTGGACTCCACAGCTACAACCGCACAGAACAAGTTTTTAAGTAGAACAGTTATGTTGTCACTTGGGATGGCGAGTCTAAGTTTAGAAGAAGGAGGTGCTGTATAGCATGTACGCAATTATCAAAACTGGTGGTAAACAAGTAAAAGTTGAGGTAGGTCAAGCAATTTACGTTGAAAAATTAGACGTAGAAGCTGGCGAAAAAGTTGTTTTTGACGAAGTTATCTTAGTGGGTGGCGAATCTACGAAAGTAGGAGCTCCAACTGTCGCAGGTGCAACTGTCGAAGGAACTGTAGAAAAACACGGCAAACAAAAGAAAGTCGTGACTTTCAAATACAAACCTAAAAAACACACTCACCGCAAACAAGGTCACCGTCAACCATATACAAAAGTTGTAATCAACGCAATCAACGCATAATTCTTTTAAGTTGCATAGGAAAGAAGGCCTATCAATGATTAAAAGTTCTTTTAAACGAAATGACTCAGGTCAAATTGTTTCTTTTGAAGTCTCAGGGCATGCAGAATCAGGTCCATATGGGAGTGATATCGTTTGTGCAGCTGTGTCTGCTTTAACGATCAGTACTGTCAATGGGATCGATGCGCTAGCTGGCTTTGAACCGATTGTTGAAACCAACGAAGATGAAGGTGGTTACCTTTATGTTGAAGTGATTTCAAAGGCCAATCAGGAACAAACCAACATCGCCCAAATTCTCTTGGAAAACCTTTTATTAGGTCTACAAGCAGTCGAGCGAGAAAATCTTGACTTTATTCAAGTCAAAACCATAAATGAAAAATAGGAGGTGCAGACGATGTTATTAAACATGAATTTACAATTATTCGCCCACAAAAAAGGTGGAGGTTCGACTTCCAATGGTCGTGATTCAGAATCTAAACGCCTAGGTGCTAAAAGTGCTGATGGACAAACTGTTACTGGTGGATCAATTTTATACCGTCAACGCGGAACTAAAATTTACCCAGGAGCAAACGTAGGTATTGGCGGAGACGACACTTTATTTGCTAAAGTTGACGGTGTAGTACGTTTCGAACGTAAAGGCCGTGACAAAAAACAAGTGTCTGTTTACCCAGTAGCTCAATAATAATTAATAATGTAGCTGTAATCCTTGTATTAGAAGGGTTACAGTTTTTTTAATGTTGTTATTACTTATTTATTTTTAGAGTTTATGTATGTTTTTAGTTATATATTGTATTGGTTTGCCAATGTTATTAGGTATAATGAAAGTCTTTACCTGAACTTAAAGGTAGCATTAATATTGGTATTTTGTATTTGTATGGCCAGCATTTATGTGGTGGCTTTTTTCTATGGGAGATTATTGATAGAGAATTGATAGGTCTAGAGTGAAATGTTCTAATATACTAGTGTTGTAAGATCTTACGAAATAAATAGTGTTAGGAGGTAGAACATGGTTAGGGTATTAGAAGTTGTAAGCTATACAGAAAGTCTAGTAGGGAAATCAGTTGATGAAGATGGAGCTTATGGCTCGCAATGTATGGATTTAACTGTTCATATTATGAAACGTTACTTCGGTTGGCATCCATACGGAAATGCGATTGAATTAACTTCACAAAATCTCCCAAATAGTTTTTCAAGAGTAAGAGTAACAAGTGCGGACCAGATTAAGACAGGAGATATTTTAATCTGGGGATTAGGAGAGTTCGCTACGTATGGGCATACTGCTATTGCGATTGAAGATGGAAGTTCTAATGGTACTTTTGTTTCGATTGACCAAAATTGGCTCAATCCAAGTCTAACTGTAGGTAGTCCAGCAGCGAGAATTAGACACAATATGCACGGTGTTTGGGGAGTTATTCGACCAAATTATGAACAAGAGAATATGAATGAAACAAAAAAAGGAGAGGTAACTATGCAATGTTTTTACAAGGTTGACAATAAGGCACAAATTTATTATTTTGACGGGCAAAAGGTTAGACGTGTAGGTGCGCCAGATGAAAAAAAAGTTTTGAATGATATTTATAGAGCGAACAATGGTAGAGATATTCCAGAATTTAATTGGAATTCGAGTGGACCGATGTATGCACGATTACTTGCGGTAATTAATCGAGAAACAATTTAAGTATATAAAATAAAGAGAGCACTCATTGAGTGCTCTCTTTATTTGGAATAGGAATGATAGAAAGAAGATTCTTGTAGTTGTAGTGTTGTACAAGAAGATATTATTAACAAAAGAAGAAACCTTGTTTTAAAATACTGATAATAAGAATACAGATACAATTTTTTTGGTAAGAATTATCTCGAAACAGCAGATGTAAAAATCAATAATTTTAAAGTAATAATGATTACTAAAATAGTCAATTACAATTTTTGAAGCGTTTATAAGATAGCCTTTATTGATTATGTTTCAGTCTTTTTTATTGGGTGAATAATGACAGAATAACGAAAGTCTAGATAGACAATTATATACTACAATAAATTTTGTAAGATCTTACAACTAAATTATGTTAGGAGTGAATAAGTATTGGCTAATGAAAATATGCAATTATCGTCTAAAGGACGTAATTTAATTGCTAAGTGGGAAGGGTTACGGTTAACTGCATATCAAGATTCTGTTGGTATCTGGACTATCGGTTATGGGCATACATCTGGTGTTACTCCAGGTATGACAATAACCGAAGATCAAGCTAATTCATTTTTAGATGAAGATGTTAAAAGTCATGTTACAGGTATTTTTCGATTTGTGACAGTACAACTTAATCAAAATCAATTTGATGCTTTAGTAAGTTTTCATTTTAACTTAGGTGCATACATTTTACAAAACTCACAACTGTTAGTTTATATAAATAGCCAACAGTGGCAATTAGCTGCAAGTGAGATGCAAAAATACGTGTATGCTAACGGAAAAATTTTACAAGGACTTGTGGATAGAAGATACGATGAAGCAAATTTATTTTTAGAGTCAAGCGAATCAAAACCAGAACAAACAAAAAAAGGAGAGATAACAATGAACTGTTTTTATAAGATTGACAATAAAGCGCAGATTTACTATTTTGATGGGAAAAAGGTGCGATTAGTAGGGCATCCAGACGAAAAGAAAGTGCTGAATGATATTTATAAGGCGAATAATGGTAAGGATATTCCAGAGTTCAGTTGGAATTCAAGTGGGCCAATGTATGCGCGATTATTAGCGGTGATTAATCGAGACACAATCTAAGAGTACAAACTATTGATAAGAATACTGGATGTTGAGGGTGAAAAGGAGCAGATTTCCAAAATCACACTCAGGAAATAAAAAGGCAATATCATTTTTCTAGTTGTAAGCTAAAAGATAGAGGAAGAAAAATGTGATTTGTGATAAATTTTAAATATAAGAACACCTTGTTAATTTATTTGATTAGCAAAGTGTTCTTATATTAATACAAAAAACGTTTCAGACTTATCTGGGAAATTCTGATTATATAATCAAAAAGATATAACAGAACCATTGAACATTGAAATAAAGACATAAACCATCAAGATTACAATTAAAATCAGCGATAGTATAAGTAGGAAAACAGTTGTTCTTTTTTTCTTTTCCCAACTATAAGTCGTTTTTTTAGACTTACCACCAAAAAATTGAAAATAATGCTAAAAGTAAAACCTACATACATCATTTTTATTCTCCAATCATTTTAGCCTTAATTTATCCCAAAATAGCTGGAAAAAACAAGTATATTGATTTTTAATAGATTGAAAAATTTCATTCGTTCTCTATTTTTTCCTTCTTTAAAAAATATTTTTGGATTTTTCTCTAAAATTAGAAAAATTTAACTTACGAGATTTTTTTATATATGATAGCATAAACTCTGCTACAAAAATCAAAGAGGAGTGTCTATATGCCGCAAAATAAAAAAGAAGGAATATTTTTTACAACGATTGTCTGTTTTTCAATGGTGCTTTCTATGAGTGCCTATAATCTTTTACTACACGGACAATTTTCACTAAGTAATCTATTGGTAGGGCTTGTTCCAGGTTTTATCGTTGCCTTTTTATTCGATGTCTTAGTTGTTGCAACACCTGCTAAAAAAATTGCTTTTGCTCTACCGATCAATAAATCAAAAAAAATTCATATGATCATTGCTGTTTCTAGTTGTATGGTTTTGGGAATGGTCTTTTTTATGTCAATGTATGGTGTTGTCATGCAATTTGGGTTTACACAAAATTTCTTAGGCTATTATATTGGAGGCTTTTTTAGCAATTTAATTATGGCGTTGCCGCTACAATTATTGATTGTCGGTCCGCTTTGCCGCTGGATTTTAAGTAAAAGTCGCCAAAGCAATTGGTTGAAAGAAAAGAATCAAATCAGCGAGTAGGCTTGTTGAAACGAGAAGAAATTGTGGCAAATGTTCTTCTCGTTTTTTCCTTTGTTAAAAAAGGGTATAGCTTTCCAAAAGCACTATAACCTTGTTATAATTAATAGAAACTTGATTAACAGGGGGCCTTCAACGATGGAAATACATGAGCGAATTGTCAGGTTATTAAATTCAAGTACCGTATTTTTGATTTCAACAATTGATAAACGTGATTTTCCAACGGTTATTACTGTTTCTGAACCGCTATGGAGAGAGGGCTTATTGAAGTTACAATTTTATTTAGATGGACATGGTGAAACAGTAAAAAATATTCAATGTAATCAAAACGGATCGGTTTGTTGCTATCAAGAAATTGAACATGAGAGTCTGCTTTTAAAAGGGAAGTTTGCCATTGAGCAGATTGAATCAATGGAAATGATCGAACCTAAATTATCCTCCTATCAAAAAGAATTGAATCATCCAGAACCTGTCTTGGTTACTTTCGAAACTTGGACAGCTAGAATACATATGGATAAGAAAACAAAAGACATTATTGTTTAGCAGTACAGTCAGTCGTTTTTTTGATCATTTATTGTGAAGAGCTGAGAGAATAAACGATCTCCGCTCTTTTTTGTTTTTCAAGGAGAAAAAATATTTTTAAGCAAAAATAATTGTTTTTCGTAATGTCTTAATAAGTGTTCATAAAATCTTCGAGGATTTTTATGTTTGGGTTAAGTTGTGTTGGCTATAGTTAAGTTACATCAATTAGTACAGTTCATAAATGATAAAGGGGGAATGGTAATGTACGCTGTAAAAGTATTACATGGCTATATTGGTAGAGACGGGCAACGTACAAGAGATAAAAAAAGTGTTCGAATCTTTCAAACTAAAAATTATGCAAAAAAATTCGCTGATAAAATTGGCGGTCGAGTAAAGGAACTTGATTAACGTACTAAACTAACAGGAAACGACTACCCCAAAATAATATTATTTTGGGGTAGTCGTTTCCTGTTGATTCTAAATATAAAGATCGAAAACGGCAATTTCAGGGGGCACTCTAAACCGTGCTGGAATTTTTGTCGTTCCCAACCCTGTATTGACATAGAGAGTTGTGTTGTTTGCTAAATCATAAAAGCCAGTGAAATACTTTTCTGCCAACGTATTCTTAATAGTAATAAAAGGGAGCTTGATTTGACCGCCGTGGCTGTGACCCGATAAAATCAATTGAACATTGTGATCAAGAACGTCATCAGCTTTATCTGGCTCATGACTTAGTAGAATAGTATACTCACTTTGACGATCAACTAAAGTGTCATCGATGGATGAATTTCCCAACATGGAATCATCTAAACCGCCGATATAAACTGATTTTTCGTTAGGCAATGAGACATTTAAGCCCGTATTTTCTAGTAGCTGAAAATCTGCAGCTGCTAAAATATCGGGGTAAACGCGAGCCGCACCACCGCCATAATCATGATTGCCCCAAACCGCGTATTTCCCTAGAGGAGCTTTTAAGCGGCTCAAAGCGGCGATTACTTCTTCGGCTGGTCCGTATTTAGCGTAGTTATCGAATAAATCACCTGTAAATACAATGATATCTGGATTTTCATTATTTACTTTTGTTACGATTTTTTCTAGTTGGGTAACAGGATATTTTTCTTGAATATGAATGTCTGAAAGTTGAACAATTTTGACTGGTTTTTTTCCGTCATTATTTCCAATTGTGTAGTTATGTACGACAATCCTTTTTGGTTCTATAAAAAAGGCATAAACGATTATACCGATGATAGCGAACAGAGTTAAATAGATAAAGTATCTTTTCTTCATTCAGTAACCTCACTTTCGCTTTAAACTATAACTGAAATAAATTAAAAAAGAATAAAATTAGCGCTTATACTGGAGAAACTTTAGAATAATTTAGAGGTTGTATGTCTTCGGTGTTTTTCAAAATCATTATTTGTTATAATAAGGAAGAACCTATTTTGGAAAGAAGGATGAAAAAAATGATGGCAAGAGTAAATAAATTAAGAACATTGATGAAAAAAAACGATCTTTCAGGGTTTTTAGTGACAAGTCCGTATAATTTACGTTATTTAACGAATTTCACAGGAACAACTGGATTAGCCGTTATCACGTTGGACAAAGCTTTTTTTATAACGGATTTTCGTTATACTGAACAAGCAGCAGAGCAAGCACAAGGGTTTGAAATCATTCAAAATTCTGGTCCGATTTATGATGAAGTTGTGGCTATCGCAGAAAAAGAACAATTGGCTAATTTGGCATTTGAAGAAACGTTTGTTAGTTTTGCAGAATATAGCTTATTGGAAGAAATTACACCGTGTGATTTAATTCCAGTAGCAGGCTTGATCGAAGAGCTTCGTGAAGTTAAAGATGAAGAAGAAATTGCGATTATTGAAAAGGCGTGCAGCATTGCAGATATGGGCTTTAAGCACATTTTGACGGTAATCAAACCAGGTATGACGGAAATTGAAATTGCCAACCAATTAGATTTTTATATGCGTTCTTTAGGTGCTTCGGGCGTATCTTTTGAAACAATCGTTGCAAGCGGTGTTCGTTCAGCAATGCCTCATGGCGTTGCGAGTCAAAAGGTTATCGAAAAAGGGGATTTGATCACACTAGATTTTGGCTGTTATTATGAAGGCTATGTTTCAGATATGACTAGAACCTTTGCAATTGGGGAACCAGATAGCAAATTAAAAGACATCTACCAAATTGTTTTAGAAGCACAATTAAAAGTATTAGATGAGGCAAAACCTGGCTTAACAGGTATTCAATTGGATGCGATTGCTCGTGATCATATCGTTTCTTATGGCTACGGTGAGGCATTTGGTCATAGTACAGGTCACGGGATTGGTTTAGAAATCCACGAAGGACCAAATGTTTCCTTTAGAGCAGATCAACAATTTGTTCCTGGAAATGTAATTACGGATGAACCAGGAATTTATCTGCCTGGCCTTGGAGGTGTTAGAATCGAGGACGATTTATTGATTACTAAAGATGGGAATCGAGTACTGACACATTCCCCTAAAGAATTGATTATATTATAAAAATGAGCATACTCATAAGAAAAAAACAGTAGATTTCTGGAGTGACCCTTTATTTTAAGCTCAAACCGTTTTTGACTCATTTTCTCATAGTTTTTTTGGTAGCGAAACGAGTGAATTAATGATAAACTATGGAAGAATGGAAACATTAGATAGGTAAATGGATAGAAGCTTTGATGATTTAAAAAGTTTCTTGTCATAACTGAATGTCAATTACGTTTGTGTGTTTATCTAGCTACGCTTTTATTATAAGGAGGATTAAAATGACTGACGAAAAAAATCTAGTGATCAATACAAAAGATTCTTTAGGCGAAATCGTGATTGCGCCGGAAGTAATTGAAGTCATTATTGGTATTGCAGCATCTAAAATTGATGGTGTATATGGCATGCGAGGAACATTTGCTAATAATGTAACAGAATTTTTAGGCCGTGCCGCTCACGGTAAAGGCGTTTATTTAAGAGCTGAAGAAGAAGGATTAAAAGTCGATATTTATTGTTACTTAAATTATGGCATCTCTGTCCCTAAAGTAGCATTAGAGATGCAAGATCGTGTGAAACAACAGGTATTATTCATGACGGATATCGATTTAGTAGAAGTGAATATTCATGTCGTCGCTGTTGTTCCTGAAAAGCTTCCTGAACCAGATTTTGATGAATTATTCCCGGAAGATGAGGGCGAAAATGAGTAAGCCAAGTTTTACTCGTCGAGAGATTCGTGAAAAAGCGCTTCAAGCGTTATTTCCTTTAGATTTTAATGTTGACTTAACAAAACAAGATGCAATTTCTTATGCATTAGAGTTAGATAATCAAGAAATCATTAGTGAAGACGGAGAAGAATTTGTTCCAACTTACTTAGATTTATTGGTAGGTGGCGTTTGTGATCGAAAGGCAGAACTTGACGAGGTTATCAAAAAACATTTAGGGAACAATTGGTCAATCACCCGTATTGCTAAAATGGATCTGATCATTTTACGGATAGCAATTTTTGAAATGCTTTATGTGGGAGATGTTCCTAACACAGTCGCTTTAGACGAAGCAATTGAATTAGCGAAAAAATATAGTGACGACCGTTCAAGAAAATTTGTTAATGGTGTCTTATCGAATGTAATGAAAGAAATTGATTCAAAGTAGAAATACTTTGAATCTTTTTTGTTGTGAATCACTACGACTGGCTTAGCCAGAGTAGATGATGAACAATACTTGGCGACCGAAGGGAGAGAAGTGACCTTACTAGAGAATCACTAAGAGTTAAAACTCTAAGAATTGAAGGATTACGACTGGCTTAGCCAGAGTAGATGATGAACAATACAAGGCGTGCAAAGGGAGAGAAGTGACCTTACTAGAGAATCACTAAGAGTTAAAACTCTAAGAATTGAAGGATTACGACTGGCTTAGCCAGAGTAGATGATGAACAATACAAGGCGTGCAAAGGGAGAGAAGTGACCTTACTAGAGAATCACTAAGAGTTAAAACTCTAAGAATTGAAGGATTACGACTGGCTTAGCCAGAGTAGATGATGAACAATACAAGGCGTGCAAAGGGAGAGAAGTGACCTTACTAGAGAACCACTAAGAGTTAAAACTCTAAGAATTGAAGGATTACGACTGGCTTAGCCAGAGTAGATGATGAACAATACAAGGCGTGCAAAGGGAGAGAAGTGACCTTACTAGAGAACCACTAAGAGTTAAAACTCTAAGAATTGAAGGATTACGACTGGCTTAGCCAGAGTAGATGATGAACAATACAAGGCGTGTAAAGGGAGAGAAGTTTCATTGATATACAATTCAAGGAGATAGACAGTATAGAGTGTTAAGACTAGCAGAATTATGCTAAAATAAAAGAATATAATCAAAAAATGAGGAGTGATCTTATGGGAGAGTTAATCAACGGCCGCGAATTAGCAGATAAAATGCAAGCACAAATCAAAGAAGAAGTGCAAGACCTTGAAAAAAAAGGCATTCATCCTGGGTTAGTTGTATTATTAGTTGGTGAAAATCAGGCAAGTCAAACCTATGTGAAAAACAAAGATTTGGCTGCTGCTAAAATCGGTATTCGCTCGAAAATCGAACGTTTGCCGGAAACTATTTCAGAAGTAGAGCTACTTTCTGTAATCGAACAGTACAATCAAGATTCAAATTACCATGGTATATTGGTTCAGTTGCCGCTACCAAAGCATATTGATGAAGAAAAAGTTTTGTTAGCTGTTGATCCTAACAAAGATGTCGATGGTTTCCATCCAATGAATATGGGGCATTTATTCATTGGTGAGCCGACGATGATCCCTTGTACTCCTTATGGCATTATGAAGATGTTTGAAGCCTATAATATTGACCTAGAAGGAAAACGTGCAGTTGTGATTGGTCGCAGTAATATCGTGGGTAAGCCAATGGCTCAATTAATGATGATGAAAAACGCGACGGTAACGATTGCCCATTCAAGGACCGTTGATCTACCAGCAGTAGCAAAAGAGGCGGATATCTTAGTTGTTGCAATTGGTCGGGGGCATTTTGTGACAAAAGAATTTGTCAAACCAGGTGCAGTCGTGATCGATGTTGGCATGAATCGAGATGAAAATGGCAAACTGATCGGGGATGTAAAATTCGACGAAGTTTCAGAAGTTGCGAGCTTTATCACACCAGTACCAAAAGGTGTGGGTCCGATGACCATCACGATGTTAATGTATCAAACAGTTGAAGCCGCTAAAAAACAAAAGTAAGGTGAGAAGATGGAACAGCAGTATTTAACAGTCATAGCTTTAACCAAATATTTGAAACGTAAATTCGATGCTGATCCATATTTAGAACGGGTTTATTTAACAGGCGAAATTTCCAATTTTCGTCTGCGCCCAAATGCACATCAATATTTTAGTATAAAAGATGATGGTGCTAAGATTTCTGCGATCATGTTTAAATCTGCTTTTCAAAAACTAAAGTTTCAACCAAAAGAAGGGATGAAAGTCTTATTGGTTGGTCGGGTTTCACTATATGAAAGCGGGGGCTCTTATCAAATTTATGTCGAGCATATGGAGCCGGATGGTGTGGGAGCTTTATATCAAGCTTTAGCTGAGTTGCGTGAAAAATTAGGCAAAGAAGGTTTGTTTGAAGGACCTAAAAAGCTATTACCTCGATATCCTAAGCGGATTGCAGTGGTTACTAGTCCAAGCGGCGCAGTGATTCGAGATATTATTACGACAGTCAAACGAAGATATCCGATCGCTCAATTGGTCTTATTTCCAACACTTGTTCAAGGAGATCAAGCGGCTGATGATATTGTTCGTAATATTCAACGCATTGAAGAACTTGGGACATTTGATACAATGATCATTGGACGTGGTGGTGGCTCGATCGAGGATCTGTGGCCTTTTAACGAAGAAAAAGTTGCTAGAGCCATTTATCAAGCAAACACACCGATCACTTCTTCAGTGGGACATGAAACGGATGTGACGATTGCCGATATGGTAGCAGACGTCAGAGCCGCAACGCCAACGGCTGCAGCTGAGTTGGCTGTCCCTGTTTTAAATGAAGAATTGCTAAGGATCAAGGAACGACAAACGCGTTTAGAGCAAAGCTTCCTTTATCAACTACAACAAAAAAACGAGCGTTACCAACGATTGAAAAACTCCTATGTATTTAAACAGCCTGAGCGTTTATATGAAGGTCAAACGATTAAATTAGATCGAATCAATCAAAGACTGTTTCAATCGATGGAAACGATTTACCATCAAAAGCAACGAACAGCACAGGAAATCATTGCACAATTTAGACAACAAACACCGCTTGGACAAATTAGAGAAGGACAGCAGCAACTAAGTTTTTTGGCTAAATCACTTCATGACCGAATGGATCAATACATGAAAGACAGACAAAAACAATTTACTTCTGCTGTTCAGCAACTTGATTTGTTAAGCCCGTTAAAAATCATGGGCCGCGGTTACAGTTATACGACCAAAGATCAACAAGTGATCAAGTCGGTCAATGAATTACAAGTAAAAGAAAAAATCCAAATCCATTATGTCGATGGATTAGTAGATACGGTGATTGAGAAAATAACACCAGTTGAAGAGGAGTAGAAAGATGGCCAAAGAAAAAGCAGTCGAAAAAACATTTGAAGAATCATTAGCTGAATTAGAAGAAATCGTTCAGCGTTTAGAACGTGGTGATGTTCCTCTAGAAGAAGCCCTATCAGCCTTTCAAGAAGGGATGGTTTTAAGCAAACAATGCCAAGATACCTTGGAAAAAGCAGAAAAGACATTGACGAAAGTTATGACGGCAAACGATGAAGAAGTCGCTTTTGAAGAAAGTGAGGAAAATTGATGGAAGATTTCAATGATTTTCGTGAGCAGAGTCTACCGCTTATAGAAAAAGAAATGGAAAATTTTATCAATGACTACACGACAAATAACCAACTAAAAGAAGCAATGTTGTATTCGATTCGTGCAGGAGGCAAGCGATTTCGTCCACTTCTAGTATTAGCTGTGCTTCAGGCTTTTAACAAAGAAGTGCAAACACATGACTATCAAGTAGCGGCAGCCTTAGAAATGATTCACACATATTCCTTGATTCATGATGATCTACCTGCAATGGATGATGATGATTTAAGACGCGGTAAGCCAACAAATCATAAAGTATTTGGAGAAGCGCAGGCAATACTAGCTGGCGATGGTTTACTGACCGCAGCATTTCAATTAATAGCTATCAGCCAAATTGAGTCAGATCAAAAGATCTTGCTGATTCAATTATTAAGTAAGGCGGCTGGTACCCAGGGAATGGTCGCAGGCCAAGCAGGAGATTTACAAGGTGAAAATCAATCGCTCTCTTTGAGTGAATTAGTAGATATCCATGAAAAGAAAACAGGGGCTTTGATTGAATTTGCACTTTTGGCAGGCGGTATTTTAGCTGAGCAACCAGAAGAGATCGTTCTTTTATTAGGCACATTTGCCCAACATTTAGGGTTAGCGTTTCAGATCAAAGATGATTTATTGGATGCGACTAGTTCAGAAGAAGCGTTAGGAAAACAGGTTGGACGTGACGAAGCGTTACACAAAAGTACCTATCCAAGCCTACTGGGTTTAACGGGTGCTAAAGAAGCGCTAGAGGAACAATTGGTTTTTGCCAGTACGGTTCTAGAGACAATAAAGCAAACTAGCTGTGAGTTTCATTCGGAATTATTACAAGAATTAGTCGAACAATTGCGATTATGATAGAAAGAAGGCCCTTATGAAAAAAGAGCGCGTAGATATTTTAGCGTTTACTCAAGGATTATTTGAGACAAGAGAAAAAGCCAAACGAGCAGTGATGGCTGGATTAGTTTATAATGACAAGAATGAACGGTTGGATAAACCAGGTGAGAAAATCTTGATTGAAACGTCACTTCAGGTAAAAGGACAAACATTACCTTATGTGTCGCGTGGCGGTTTGAAATTGAAAAAAGCTTTAGACGTATTTGGTCTAGATGTTGCTGGGAAAACCATGTTAGACATCGGTTCTTCAACTGGCGGATTTACGGATGTCGCTTTGCAAAATGGTGCGCGTTTAAGTTATGCGTTAGATGTGGGTTACAATCAGTTAGCTTGGAAGATTCGTCAGGATGAACGTGTAGTAGTCATGGAACGAACGAATTTTCGTTACAGTACACCAGAAGATTTTCAAGAAGGTGTTCCAGATATCGCTACGATTGATGTATCATTTATTTCACTAAAACTAATCTTACCTCCACTGCACAACATTTTAAAACCTGGTGGGAAAGTTGTCGCCTTGATCAAGCCGCAATTTGAAGCCGGAAAAGAATTGGTTGGTAAAAAAGGAATCGTTCGAGAACCAGAAACCCATAAATTTGTGTTGAATGAGATTCTTACATTTGCACAAGAGCATGGTTATTCAATTGGCGGCTTAGATTTTTCTCCTATTACAGGCGGAGAAGGAAATATAGAATTTTTGGCTTACTTGACGTCTGTAGAAGGTCAAGGTAGTCTTGAAGCTACAGTAGACATAGATGAAACTGTAGCAACTGCACACCAACAATTAAAAAAATAGAAAAAAACAAGTACCAGTATACACTGAATAATCGTCGTGTACGCTAGTGCTTGTTTTGTTTGTGCTTAAACAGTTGCTGTTATATCCGTATCTTTGACATGTTTTTTATACTCATGTGCTTGTTCTGATTTGTCATGAAGAGGATTCCAGACTTGAGCAAAAAATGGACTATGTTTAGCTAATTCATGATAATTCCAGCTTGTTCGCTCACATTCATCACACCAATGTCCACCTTCTAAAATCAGACGAGGGCTGGCAGAAAATGTATGCCCCTTATGACAGACGAAAGCCAATTGAGTCGTCCAATCGCCTGTGGTCATTGTTTCTGAAAGACAAGTGCCACCTCTAAAGTGAGCCGCTTGTTGCAAGTCGTTGATGGTTAATTCTGCTTCTGGTTTTGCTTCGTCATAGCCGTGATCCAATACAATCGCATCGCCATCTGGGCGATAAAGAATAAAGCGATCCCAGCCAGGAATCTTAGCCCACTGTTCTTTTGAAATGAAGAAAGGATTTAGTTGTTCATCTTGATTGTGAATAAGCCAATGTAAGGTACCAGTATCAGTTAAAGCAACTTGCTCATTCCCTTGCTTGATCATAGCCGCAATCTGTTGACTCGTCATAACAGGTGCATTTTCCGGCGCTTGTTCACGCATCACTTGCCCATAATAACGAACAAAATCTTCTGTTGTTTGCGAACGGAAATGAAGAAAATCATTTAATTTATCTGAATCTAAATACCATTGACCGTGGAAATTATGTGTAGCGTACCAATTTGGCTCGCACACGTCTTTAAACTGTTCAACACCGATTTCCTTCATCATAGCAGCCATTAATTCATAATTTGTGTTTCGACAGTCTTCACCTCCGCCGATATTGTACACATGTCCCCAGAAATCACTATCGACCCACTCCTCGCAAGCATTGGCGCACAGCACACCAGAATCCTGATCGGTCACCCATTCAAGAACATTATTTAACGGTTGATGAAAAGCGATCCCTTCATTTAAGCTGAATTCTTTGATCGACATGATGCCAGTCTGACGTAAAGACACCCAATGTTTGATGCCAGATTCAATAACTGCACGTTCAGCTGCGATTTTTGATACAGCATAATAATCATGAACACTGGGTTTTAGAGGGTCCCCGATGCGTCCCCAATGAATAGGTGCTGTTCGATCACCAGTTTCTGCTACGGTCCCGATATTGACCAACTTAATCTCCTCTTTGTTGGGTTGAGCTAAAATCGCTTTGATTAAATTTAGAGTACCGCCATAATTGATTTTCATTGCATCGGCAGGATAACGATCAGCTGCAGGAGAGACAAATGCAGCACAATGAATCACAAAGTCACAGCCAGTGACACATTGAAGGACATCGTCATAATTTACAAGATCCCCCCAGTAGATTTCTAGGCTAGAATTATTCTTGTACTGTTCCATAAATGTTCGATTTTTTTCTGAATCTCTTGCTAAAGTAACCACTTGAAATCGATCAGATCGATTTAAGAGCTGCTTCATTGTTTCGCCGCCCATCGTACCTGTTGTACCAGTAACAAACACTCTTTTTTTATTCATATAAACTCTCTTCCTTTCTTTGATGTAGTTGTAATGTTAGCGCTTTCTTGTTCGATTTGTCAATAGTAGATGACTTTTTTTGAATAGGATTAAGTATTTCTTTAGATGAAAAAACAAGTATTCAATAGATAACATGAACTAGATCGTAGCTAAAGACTTGCATATTCCCATGGATTCTTAGCTTTTACACTTTCAAAATGAATAAAAATACGCTATGATAAAATGGAAATGAAACGAAAAAGGGGTCAATTATTTATGAGGAAAAAGGATCGGCATCGTTTGATTACTCGTTTATTAGCTGATAAAAATATTCAGAAACAAGAAGATTTTGTTATATATCTAGAAGAAAAAGGAATAGAGGTCACTCAGGCAACAATTTCTCGTGATATTAAAGAAATGAAGTTGATCAAAGTTCCTTCAATCGATGGTGGTTATCGTTACAGTATTCCCGCTGAAACAAAAGAAGATACGTCGGTAAAATTAGAAAAATTATTAAAAGATGCATTTGTTTCAGTTGACCAGATGGAAAAGCAGGTTATTTTGCGTACTATACCAGGGAATGCTGCGGCTGCTTCCAATTTAATAGAAAAGCATTATAAAGAGATTGTTTTTGCCACACTCAATGACGATGATGGTGTTTTGATCATTGCACGCACTGAAAAAGATGCTGAATTTTTAAAAAATGAATTTTTCCGATATCTATAAAATCGAGGTGAATAGAAATGCTGCAAGAACTTTCTGTAAAGAATTTTGCGATCATATCCTCTTTACAATTAGAATTCCAGATGGGAATGACTGTCTTAACAGGTGAAACGGGTGCAGGTAAATCAATTATTATCGATGCCATGAGCTTGTTGACTGGGGGAAGAGGATCAAGCGATTATATCCGTCAGGGTGCTTCAAAATGTACATTAGAAGGTTTGTTTACAATGCCTAAAAATCAAGAATTGTATAACCTTTTACATGAGCTAGGCATCGAAATGGATGAAGAATCGATCGTGATCCAACGCGATATTTCAACTTCTGGTAAAAATGTTTGCCGCGTCAATGGTCGGATCATCAATATCGCCAATTTACGTAAGGTCGGTGAATTTTTAGTTGATATCCATGGTCAAAATGAGCATCAAGAATTGATGCAAAGTGAGAAACATTTGGGTATGTTGGATGATTTTGGCGGTAAAGAGTTGCTTAAAATAAAAGAACGATATGAAGAGTTGTATTCTGAATACCGTATGATCGAAAAAAAAGTTAGAAATCGTCAAAAAAACGAAAAAGAATTTGCACAGCGGATGGATATGCTACAGTTTCAAAGCGATGAGATTGCTAGCGCAGAACTTGTCTTAGGTGAAGAAGAACAATTGATCGAAGAACGAAATAAGTTAGGGAATTTCCAAAAAATCGCAGATGCATTAGCAACAAGCTATGAAGCCGTTAATGGAGAGTCTGAAAGTAGTCTGGATAAAATTGGCTATGCAATGAATGAACTATCGTCGATTGAAACACTTGATCCAGAATACAAAGCAATCTCAGAAGCATTTCAAAATAGTTATTATCTGCTGCAAGAAGCAAGCGGCGACTTGTCGCGGCATATCGATAGTTTAGAACTGGATGAAAACCGCTTGAATGAAGTTGAAACCAGATTAGAACTGATTCGGCAGATGAAAAGAAAATACGGTGAATCGATCGAGTC
Source organism: Enterococcus sp. AZ101 (assembly GCF_050499005.1). NCBI lineage: Bacteria > Bacillati > Bacillota > Bacilli > Lactobacillales > Enterococcaceae > Enterococcus > Enterococcus sp. AZ101. The sequence goes on from NZ_JBMHEZ010000002.1 coordinate 263,348, forward strand.
GATTCTTGATTACTATCAAGAAATCACGCGTGAGTTGGCGGATGCTGATTTTCTAGAAGGTCGTACGGGTGAATTGGAATCATTACTGGTTGAAAAGAGAAATCAGGTGATTGAAAATGGCTTGAAGTTGAGAACGATCAGAAAAAAAATTGCCAAAAAATTAGAAAAAAATATTTTGCGAGAATTAAAAGAATTATATATGGAAAGAACGGTCTTTGATATTCGCTTTACAGAATTGGCCGAAGAACAAATCACAGAAGAAGGGTTGGACCAAGTTGAATTTTATATTACGACGAATCCAGGTGAACCATTAAAACCTCTAGTTAGAGTAGCTTCAGGTGGAGAGCTTTCTCGTGTGATGTTGGCATTAAAAACTATTTTTTCTAAATCTCAAGGAATCACTAGCATCGTTTTTGACGAGGTAGATACAGGTGTGAGCGGACGCGTTGCCCAAGCAATTGCCGATAAAATCTATCAAATCTCTGAAAATTCACAAGTTTTATGTATCACCCATCTTCCGCAGGTTGCAGCTGTTGCGGACTACCAGTATTTTATTGAAAAGGAAATTATTGGTGAGCGGACTGAAACGAAAGTTCGTAGATTAAATCAAGATGAACGTGTGGCAGAGATAGCCCGCATGCTTTCTGGCAGTGAAATCACTAAACTAACCACAGAACATGCTAAAGAATTACTGAATATGGCTGGAAATGAGCGGAAAAGTCGTTAAAAAACTTTTTGAATACAGTAAAAAATGGAGAAGAACAGACGATGCTTTACATCATGTTCTTCTCCTAATTGTTTATTTAGTTGATTATCCTAAACTCATTACAGCAGTCAAAATTGTTGAGCCAGCAATGGCAATCAGCATCAACCAAACAACGATTTTTGTGACTTTAGAAAATGTACTTGTCTTTTTATCGTTCATTGATCATACACATCCTTATTCTTTACTTCCTACAGTTTACATCCTTTTGTTAAAATCAGCAACTAGAAATTTTACAAAAGGTTTCGTTTCTTTAGCCTGTGGATAACGAAAACGCAAGTCGCTGTGGTTATGATAAAAATCCAAAAAAAGGCATCTTCACGATTTGCAAAAGGGAGTTTAACATTCATTCCAAAAATTCCCCCGATGATCGTTGGGATCGTTAAGACAATTGTCAAAGAAGTCAAAATCTTCATGACATTATTTAGATTGTTGGAAACGATAGCTGAAAAAGTGTCACTGATTTTATCTACAAGTTTTAATTGGATCTTCGTTGTTGTGGCCGCTTGTTTCGTTTCGACAAGAATATCATGGAGGCGTGGTAAATGTGCTCTGGGATCTTTGAAAAGACTGGCACTATAAAGCATATTTAACACGTCAAGATTGGAATTGATCGCCGATTCGAAATAGACTAAACTTTTTTGGATATCCATGATTTGATAAAGCTGGCTATTTTCTGTAGAGACTTTTAGTTCGCCTTCTAATTTATTCGTTTCTTTAATCAACTCTTTTAAAAAACGATTATAGCAAGTTGAAATCTGCCAAGATAAATATAAAATAAGTGTCTCTTGAATTGGTAATTCAATTGTTGGAACTTCTGTAGAAAGAGCCTTTTTTATAAAATCAGCAGAATTGTTGATCACTGTAATTACTTTTCCATCAGTCGTTAAAATGACTGCAAACGGAAAGGTATTTAACTGAGTATACCCGCTGGGGCTAATTGTTGCATGGGGATACTGAATCAACATCAGGGCAGGTTCTTCCAGTACATTTTGATGAAGACCTTCAAAACGAGAATTTTCGTCATCATCTAGTACACCTGTGATATAATCTTTAGGGAGCTTGTAAGTCGTGACTAAGTGATCGATTTCTTCTTCAGTAGGCTTTTCAACAGCAAGCCAAACTGTATCCTCTGTATCGGTTCTCGATGGAGTGAAACGTCTATTTTCTATTTTCAAATAATTGATCAAAGTGCCACCTCATTTTTTCAAATCTATTTTCCTCCATTATAATAGACTTGACCTGTTTTTGGCGAATAAAGGCCCTAGAAATTAGTATTATTTAGGCATGAACATTTAAACGAAATGAAACATAGGTGTAAAGAAAATAAAGTATAGTTAATAAAGCGTGTTACGAAAGGAATTGTTAGTAAATGGTGTCGTTTTCAGTCATTATGCTTTTTTGGTATGTTTTTCCAGTAATTGTGTTATTTGCGTGTAATTTTATTATTTCAACGTTTTCCTTAACGGAACGTTTTAAAGTCAAAGCACCAGATATCTCGATTCCATTTTTATTTATAGGATTAAATGAACTATCCAAAGACAGTTATGGACAATCAATTGTGCCTTATATGATCATCTCTGTTTTATTACTCGGTATTTGTGTGGCAGTTTTTCAAGCCTATTATTATGGGGAAATTCTGTATGGCAGATATTTTAAAATGTTTTGGCGCTTAGTCTTTCTTCTTAGCTTAGTCTTATATGCAGTACTCGTTTTATTAAATATCCTCCATTATTTTTCATAAAATAGAATAGGTTGGGCAGCTATCTGCCACTTCTCCCCACGCATCCTGTTTGTAATATTTTTATGAGAGAGTTGACGGAGAAATAAACAGGTGATTTCTTTTAAAAATCAATTACATAGATGATGAGAACGCTTTTCTTCGAAATTAAACCACCAATTGAAATATTACAAACTTTTTAAATAACTATTAAAAGAAAGAAGATTTATTGTTTTTGGTGGTAGAAAGTGGTGGGATGTGGTAGACTGTTTCTATCAAGTGGAAAAGTGGGAGGAATTGGCTATGTTTATGGGTGAATTTCAACATAATATAGATGCCAAAGGCCGACTCATTGTACCAGCTAAATTTCGCGACCAATTGGGTGAGAAATTTGTGGTAACTAGGGGAATGGATGGCTGTTTATTTGGTTATCCAATGTCCGAATGGGAGCAATTAGAGGAAAAGTTAAAAGAAATGCCTCTAGCTAAGAAAGATGCCCGCACATTTGTCCGCTTTTTTTACTCGGCTGCTACGGAATGTGAGATCGATAAGCAAGGTAGGATCAATATCCCTGCCGCTTTGAGAACACACGGTAGTTTGGAAAAAGCTTGTGTAATCATCGGTGTTTCAAATCGAATTGAGATTTGGGATGAAGCCCGTTGGCAAGAATTTTCAACTGAAGCTGAAGAAAATTTTGATGAAATTGCAGAAACAATGATTGATTTTGGTTTTTAGAAAGAGGAGCATTATGACGGAAGAGTTTCAGCACTATACTGTTTTATTAAAAGAAACAGTTGACGGCTTACATGTGAAAGAAGATGGCATTTATGTCGATTGCACATTGGGCGGTGCAGGTCATAGTGAGTACCTACTCTCGCAATTAGGGGAGCATGGGCACTTATACGCATTCGATCAAGACCAAAAAGCTTTGGACTTTGCAGCACAACGATTAAAAAAATATGTTGATCAAGGCATGGTGACTTTTATCAAGTCGAATTTTCGACATTTAAAACAACAATTAGCGAATGATGGAATCGATCATGTCGATGGTATTTTATACGATTTAGGAGTGTCTTCTCCGCAATTGGATGAAGCTGAGCGTGGATTTAGCTATCATCAAGATGCGCCGCTTGACATGCGGATGGATCAAGATGCACCCTTATCTGCTTATGACGTCGTTAATGATTACAGCTATCACGAATTAGTGAAGATTTTCTTCCGCTATGGTGAGGAAAAATTTTCTAAGCAGGTTGCTAGAGAAATCGAACGAGTACGGGAAAAAGCACCGATCGAAACAACTAGTGAATTAGTAGAAATCATTAAATCTGCAATCCCTGCACCTGCTAGACGTAAAGGCGGACATCCAGCCAAACGAATCTTTCAAGCCATTCGAATTGCTGTGAATGATGAGCTAGGTGTTGTAGAAGAGTCGTTAGAGCAAGCAATTGCTTTACTGAATAAAAATGGTCGAATCAGTGTGATTACATTCCACTCTTTAGAAGATCGAATTGTAAAAAACATGTTTAAAGAATATAGTACGATGCAAGATTTACCACCAGGTCTTCCAGTGGTTCCAGAAGAATTCCAACCAGAATTAAAAGTTATTACTAGAAAGCCGATTTTACCAGGTGAGACTGAATTGGCTGAGAATAATCGCTCACGAAGTGCTAAATTAAGAATTGCCGAAAAAGTTAAATTAATCTTATAAAGAAAGGGGTAACGACATGGCTGAGCTAAAAAAAATGGAAGATTTTCAATATGATATTCCAGTAATTGATGAACCAGTCATTGGTCCTGAACATGAGCCTAAGGTTCAAAGAAATGTAGACCTACCCCAATCTCCTAAAAGGAAGTTGAGAAATATCTCACTTTTAGAAAAGACAATCGGCTTTTTATTACTCGTAGCGATTATTGGTATAGCAATTCTCACCATTCAAGTACGTACCTCCATTACACAAATGACCAATGAAATCACTGAAACACAAGCAATAATCCAAGAAAAAGAAGAGTCTGCATTGAAGCTAGAACAACAAAAAAATGAATTATCAAAAGCAGATCGTATCAAAGAAGTTGCTAAAAACAGAGGTCTTTCAGATAACCTTGATAATATAAGGAAAGTGAAATAAATGAGCATAAAAAATAAAATAAAGAATTTTGTCAAAAAGAAGAACTTAAATCCAATGAACAATCGTAAAAAAGTAGGCATTATTTTATTTGCTACGAGTATTGGATTGTTCTTTTTATTTGCCTTTAGATTAACGTACATTGTAGCTGTAGGAAAGGTCGCAGGTGTTTCTCTTCCTGAAAAGACAGCGAATCTTTATCAAGGCAGCAGTGTGGTCAAAGCGAAAAGAGGAGCTATTTTAGACCGTAACGGGGAAGTTATTGCAGAAGATGCTACCTCTTATTCCGTTTATGCAATCTTGTCTGAGACTTATTTAGGTGAAGAAAATAAAAAACTTTATGCACAGAAAAAAGATTTTCAAACACTAGCAGAAATCTTAGATAGAAATACTGAGCTGACCAAAGATGAAGCATTAGGTTTTCTTAATAGTGGAGTAAATGAAGATGGAACTGTAAAATTCCAAGTAGAATTTGGTTCTAAAGGAAAAGATATCACATTAGAAACAAGACAAAAAATTGAAGATGAACTAAAACAAAATAAACTTGCGGGTCTCTATTTTGAAGGCCATCCAGCAAGAATCTATCCAAATGGCGTCTTTGCTTCTCATTTTATTGGATATACTGACTCTGCCGACGCAGATGACGATTCAAAAGGGTTAATCGGAAAAATGGGAATTGAAAAATCGTATAATGACATCTTAAGTGGACAAGATGGCAAAATCGATTACGAAAAGGATGTATACGGAAATCCTTTACCTGGGACAGTTGCTAGTGAGAAGAAAGCTGTTGATGGAAAAGACATCTATACAACGCTGGATACTCGTATTCAAAGCCGCTTAGAATCATTGCTCGATCCAGTGGTAGAAGAATTCAAGCCGGAAGATATGACGGCAATGTTAATGAAAGCTAAAACAGGAGAAATTCTCGCGATGTCACAACGCCCATCGTTTAATCCGGAAACAAAAGAAGGATTAGACAAAGACACAGTTTGGCGTAATATTCTCGTAGAAGATAAATTTGAACCTGGTTCAACTATGAAATTATTTACGGCAGCTGCAGCGATGCAAGAAGGGAAATTCAGCCCTAACACAACGTTTACTTATCCAGCCGGTGGGTACAAGTTAGATGACCGTACAGTGAACGATCATGATTATGGTGCGGTTGGGCCATTAACATTCCGTCAAGCGATTTCTTGGTCTAGTAATGTCGGAATGCTGACATTGGAACAGGCGATGGATCCAACTGGTGAAGTTTGGAAAAGCTATTTAGAAAAATTTGGGTTTGGAAAATCAACGAATTCAGGCTTAGCAGGAGAATCTGCTGGAGAACTTCCTGGTGATAACTGGGTCGATCTAGCGATGTCATCGTTTGGTCAAGCTGTTTCGGTAACAAATTTTCAAATGATGCAAGCTTATACAGCGATTGCAAATGATGGTTCTATGTTGAAGCCACAATATATTAGTAAAATCGTGGATAAGGATACTGGTGAAGAAAAAGTAACTCAGACAGAGAAAGTGGGTCAACCTGTAATAACTCCGCAAGCCGCAAGCGATATTCGGACTTATATGGTTGATACTGTAGAAGATCCTAATTATGGGATTGCATATGATGTATATTCAGTTCCAGGTTATCATGTAGCAGCTAAAACGGGAACGGCTCAAATTACTGGAGAAAATGGTTATATGGCAGGACTAACAGATTACACCTACTCAGTGGTAGAAATGGTTCCAGCAGATAACCCTGAATATATTTTGTATCTTACAATGAAAAAACCTCAAACTTATACAAGAGAGGCGCTTGCAAAAATTGCGAATCCATTAATGAAAGTGGTAATGGATTCAATGGACAGTGAATCAACAGAATCGGTAGATGCAGCGAAATAAATAGTTAAAAGAATATCAAGGTAGACCAATACGAGTCGAATAATTAGGAGAGATATCATGGAGTGGACACAGATTTTTATTCCCATAGTATGTAGTTTTGCTATAACAGTGGCAGTGATGCCAATGTTTATCGGTTATTTCCAAATGAAAAAACAAGGACAAACAACACGCGAAGATGGTCCTACTTGGCATAACGTCAAAACTGGGACACCAACGATGGGTGGGTTAGTCTTTTTAGTAGCAAGCTTTATCACGTCACTATTAGTGGGACTATGGAAACAAGAGCTTACTCCGTCTTTACTAATTATTCTATTTATTTTGGTTCTTTATGGACTATTAGGATTTTTAGATGATTTTATCAAAGTGTTTAAAAAAAGAAACCTAGGCTTAAATTCTCGCCAAAAGCTGATTGGACAAATCATTGGCGGACTTGTTTTTTATTTTGTTTACCGTTCAGAAGGCTTACCTGATACATTAGATTTATTTGGTGTAGTGACATTACCTTTGGGTATTTTTTATGGTGTATTCGTCATTTTTTGGCTAGTTGGATTTTCAAATGCAGTGAATTTGACTGACGGTATCGATGGTTTAGTAGCAGGCTTAGGGACGATTTCATTTGCTACTTATGCGATCATTGCATGGAAACAGCAACAATTTGATGTAGTGATCATCTGCTTGAGTGTAATTGGAGGCTTATTAGGCTTCTTTCCTTATAACCGAAAGCCAGCCAAAATCTTTATGGGCGATGTTGGTTCGCTTGCTTTAGGTGGTTTGCTTGCAGCTATTTCTATTATCTTACGTCAAGAATGGACATTATTATTGATAGGACTTGTTTATGTTTGTGAGACAGCCAGCGTAATTTTGCAAGTGGCATCATTTAAACTTTTTGGTAAACGGATCTTTAAAATGTCGCCGATCCATCATCATTTTGAAATGTGTGGCTGGTCAGAGTGGAAAATCGATATTATTTTTTGGTTGACTGGAGCTATTTGCTCTGCCATCACATTGTGGATCGTATTTTAAAAAGTTCAGAGATTTTGATTCTATCTAACATCGAGAATGAGCTTTTAAGAAAGTAGAGAATAGTGAACTGGAACTAAAAGCGTTCCACCTCACTATTCCTAACTTTCTACAGAGTTAACCGCTTTTTTCAGCTTTTCTAAGATAAGGGGAAATGATAATGAAAAAAATAACAGATTATGAAAACAAAAAAGTCCTTGTTCTTGGACTTGCTAAAAGTGGCGTTAGTGCGGCGAAGTTGTTGCATGAGTTAGGTGCGTTAGTGACAGTCAATGACTTTAAACAATTTGATCAAAACCCGGAAGCCCAAGATTTATTAACCTTGGGTATTCGTGTTGTTACAGGTGGTCATCCAATCGAGCTGTTAGATGAAGACTTTTCCTTGATCGTAAAAAATCCTGGTATTCCTTACTCGAATCCTTTAGTAGCAAAAGCGTTAAGCATGAAATTACCTATCTTGACAGAAGTTGAATTAGCCTATCAGATTGCCGAGTGCCCAATTATCGGGATTACTGGAACAAATGGAAAGACAACGACAACGACAATGATCGGGTTACTTTTAAATGCTGATCGTGAAAGTGGGACAGCGCGTTTAGCTGGAAATATTGGTTATCCAGCCAGTGAGGTCGCTGAGAGTGCTAGGGCTGATGATGATATTGTTATGGAATTATCAAGTTTTCAATTAATGGGAATTCAAACATTTCGCCCTCAGATTGCTGTCATCACAAATGTGTATGAAGCACATTTAGACTATCATGGTTCAAGAGAAGAATATGTGAAAGCAAAATGGGCAATTCAACAAAATATGCAGGAAACGGATTTCCTTATATTAAATTGGAACCAAGCAGAACTTCAAGAATTAAGTAAAACAACGAAAGCTGCAATTATTCCTTTTTCAACAAAAGAAAAAGTCGCAGGAGCGTATCTTGCAGATGAGAAAATATATTATAAAGATGAATTCATTATGCTTGCTGGTGAATTAGGTATACCTGGCAGTCACAATATTGAGAATGCACTGGCTGCAATTTCTGTAGCAAAGTTAAAAGGTATTCCTACAGATGTAATCAGACAAACATTGATGGTCTTTACTGGCGTTCCTCACCGCACACAATATGTGGGGGAGGTCGCGGGAAGAAAATTCTATAATGACTCAAAAGCGACAAATATATTAGCAACTGAGATGGCATTAAGCGGATTTGATCATTCTGCACTGATTTTGTTAGCAGGCGGATTAGATCGAGGGAATAGCTTTGATGAACTGATTCCTTCATTAATAGGAATCAAAGCAATCATTCTTTTTGGTGAAACAAAAGATAAACTGCACAAAGCCGCAATCGAAGCAGGCGTCAAAACAATTAAATTAACAAAAAATGTTGAAACGGCTGTACGTGACGCCTATGATTTTTCTGAAAAAGATGATACTATTCTATTATCGCCCGCATGCGCAAGTTGGGACCAGTATCCTAATTTTGAACTGCGCGGTAATGCCTTTATTCAAGCAATGCACCAGCTAAAAGACATAGAAAAGTGAGAGAATTATGAAGATATTGATAACAGGCGGCGGAACAGGCGGACACATTTATCCTGCTTTGGCTTTCGTTAACTACGTAAAAAAAATCGAACCGAATACCGAATTCATGTATGTAGGAACTGAAAACGGCCTAGAAAGTCAGATTGTTCCTAAATACAAGATCCCATTTAAAACAATCAAGATTCAAGGATTTCGTCGTTCACTTAGTCCTCAGAATGTCAAAACGGTCTACCTTTTCTTAAATAGTATTGGAAAAGCAAAAAAAATTATTAAAGATTTTCAACCAGATATTGTGATTGGAACAGGGGGCTATGTATCTGGTTCTGTTGTGTATGCTGCTACACGCTTGAAAATACCAACAATCGTTCATGAACAAAATAGCATCCCTGGAATGACAAATAAATTTTTAAGTAAGTATGCTACAAAAGTGGCCATTTGTTTTCCTGACGTTGCTGATTACTTCCCTAAAGATAAGGTGATTTTAACCGGTAATCCAAGAGCGCAAGAGGTCGTAATGATCGAAAAAACGAATATCCTTAAAGAGTATGGCTTAGATCCTAACAAGAAGACGGTTGTGATCTTTGGCGGTAGTCGAGGTGCATTGAAAATAAACCAAGCATTCATTGAAGCATTTCCTTTATTTGAAAAGAGAGAATATCAAGTTCTTTATGCATCAGGAGAGCGATATTTTAAAGAATTACAAGAAACCTTAAATCTTTCTGAAAAAAAATTGACAAACATCAGCATTCAGCCTTATATTGATAAAATGGCAGAAGTTTTAGCTGCTGCGGACCTAATGGTTGGTCGAGCGGGTGCAACTTCAATTGCGGAATTTACAGCATTAGGGTTACCTGCTATTTTGATCCCAAGTCCATATGTTACCAATGATCATCAAACGAAGAATGCACAAAGTTTAGTCAAATCTGGAGCAGTAGAAATGATTACTGACCAAGAGCTTACAGGGCATAAATTGATCGCCGAAATCGATGCCATTTTACTGGATGAAACTCGTCATCAATTGATGGCGAATGCCTCAAAAAAAGAAGGTATTCCTGATGCGGCAAAACGACTTTACGAAGTGGTAAAAGAAATTATTTGATAGGGGGTGTAAAAGATCAGTAAGAAAAAAGAGGATTCAGAGGGTCAAACAGACCAACAACTAGAGTCTGCTGAACAACCAGATGAGCAAAAACTGACCCCATGGCAAAAAGAAAATCTAGAGTACTTAAAAAAACACGGTAATCAGCCTGTATGGAATCCGTCTGTTGTTTCTGAAGAAGCAGAACAAGAAGAAGTGACGGAAGAAAATGCAACTGAAACAGAAGACTCAACAGAAGAGCCTGAAACAGAAGAAAAACAAAAGAAAACTTACGAATCTTTTGCAGACCGCTTACCAAAAATAAAAGAAGTACGAAACAAACGATTATACCGTCGGCTGACGTTGATCGTCTCGGTTTTTTTAATCGCCATATTAATCGTACTTTATTTTGTTTCACCACTTAGTAAGTTAGGGAGTATAAGTGTAACTGGAAGTGTGTCTGTTGATAACCAGCAAGTCATTGTCCAATCTAAACTGGAAAAAGGTAAAAGTTTATGGGAGCAGTTTGGTGACAGAACAATTTATGAAGAAAAGATCAAGCGTCAATTGCCACGTGTCAAAAAAGCAACAATCTCATTGAGTGGGATCAATTCATTGAATATAAAAATTGATGAATATGAAGTAGTGGCTTTAGAATCAGTCAATAATGTCTACCACCCTATTTTAGAAAACGGTAAGATTTTACCAGAAGAAATGAGTGCGCCAATAAGTGGTATGCCAGTTTTTCAAAACTTTCAGGACCAATCAATTATAAAAAACTTAATGGATTCTTATAAAAAACTTCCTGAAGATATAAAACAAAATATCTCAGAAATTCGCTATACACCTTCTAATGCAAACAAAGAATTAATCACTCTTCACATGAAAGATGCTAATGAAGTAATTGTTAATATCTCTCAATTAGTAGAGAAGATGGCGTATTATGGGAAGGTAGCAAGCCAAATGGAGAAACCAGGAATCATTGATATGGAAGTCGGGATTTTCTCATATCCTTTTAATAATGAGTCAACTGAAGAAAGTGTAGACGAATCTTCACAGGCACTAGAATGAAGTTAATAAAAATAAAAGAATAAAATAGTAGAATCTGCTTTCTAAAAAGCCTATGTTTATGGTAAAATTGAAAGAAGTGAGTATTCATAAAAAATATATATGTAAATGGGCATTTTTTGCCACGTACATATTGGAATTAATAGGAGGAGGAACCCCATTCATGGCAAAGACAGGAATGTATGTAGGCCTTGATATTGGTACAACATCAGTAAAAGTTGTAGTGGCTGAGTTTATTGAAGGTCAAATGAATATCATTGGCGTAGGAAACGCAAAATCTGATGGATTAAATCGAGGGATCATTGTCGATATCGATAAAACAGTAAACGCGATTCAAAGAGCAGTAAGACAAGCAGAAGAAAAAGCGGGAATTCAAATTAAAAGTGTGAATGTGGGGTTGCCAGCAAACTTACTTGAAGTTGAAAATTGTCAAGGGATGATCGCTGTTAGTAGTGAGTCAAAAGAAATCACTGATGAAGATGTAAGAAACGTTGCATCGGCAGCTCTGGTTCGTTCAACTCCTCCTGAACGTCAAATCGTAGCAATCCTACCACAAGAGTTTACAGTGGATGGATTCGAAGGGATCAAAGATCCTAGAGGAATGATTGGCGTTCGTTTAGAAATGTTCGGCGTAGTTTTCACAGGACCGAAAACGATTATTCATAATACAAGAAAATGTGTTGAAAAAGCTGGGTTGATCGTTAATGAATTAGTCATTATGCCATTAGCGTTGACAGAAACAGTTCTTTCAGACGGTGAAAAAGATTTTGGTACGATTGTCATCGATATGGGTGGCGGTCAGACAACGACCTCTGTTATGCATGATAAACAATTGAAATTTACTCATGTGAATCAAGAAGGCGGCGAATTTGTCACTAAAGATGTTTCGATTGTATTAAATACTTCATTTAATAATGCGGAAGCACTGAAAATCAATTATGGTGATGCATACCCTGAAAGAACGTCTGTCAGCGAAGAATTTCCAGTTGATGTGATCGGCAAGTCTGAACCTGTAAAAGTTGATGAACGTTACCTTTCAGAAGTGATCGAAGCAAGAGTGGAACAAATCTTTAAAAAATCAAAAGAAGTATTAGACGAAATCGACGCTTTGGAACTTCCCGGCGGAGTAATTTTAACTGGTGGCGGTGCAAGCCTTCCAGGAGTAGTTGACTTGGCACAAGAAATTTTTGATGCGAGTGTGAAACTATACGTACCAAATCATATGGGATTACGCAATCCAGTATTTACAAATGTGATTAGTATCGTAGAATATTCAGCTCAATTAAATGATATTTATCATATTGCCAAAGGCGCGATTCCAGGAGAGAAAATCAAATCGGCGCAACCAATCGCTGTTCAGCAAGAAGTACAATATGATACTTATGCAGACACAACTCAAGATGATTACGATGATTCTGAAATTCACGAATCTGGTGAAAAAGTTACAGGTAAAATCAAAGACTTCTTCTCAAACATTTTTGACTAACAATTAAAACAGGAGGAAACGATACTATGGAATTTTCTTTAGATAATAACATTAACAATGGCGCAGTCATCAAAGTTATCGGTGTAGGCGGCGGCGGCGGTAATGCTGTTAACCGCATGATCGATGAAAACGTCAAAGGCGTTGAATTTATCGCTGCAAATACAGATGTACAAGCTCTTAAAAACTCGAAAGCAGAAACAGTGATTCAACTTGGTCCTAAATATACACGTGGTCTAGGTGCTGGTTCTCAACCAGAAGTTGGCCAAAAATCAGCAGAAGAAAGTGAACAAGTTCTCTCAGATGCCTTACAAGGAGCTGATATGATTTTTATCACTGCTGGTATGGGTGGTGGAACCGGGACTGGAGCAGCTCCTGTAGTTGCAAAAATCGCCAAAGAATTGGGCGCTTTAACAGTTGGGGTCGTTACGAGACCATTTAGCTTTGAAGGACCAAAACGTGGACGATTTGCTGCTGAAGGTATCGCTCTTTTGAAAGAAAACGTTGATACATTACTAATCATTTCGAACAACCGTCTATTAGAAGTTGTTGATAAAAAGACACCAATGCTTGAAGCTTTCCGTGAAGCAGATAATGTATTGCGTCAAGGTGTACAAGGTATTTCAGATTTGATTACAGCCCCAGGCTATGTCAACTTGGACTTTGCGGATGTGAAGACTGTTATGGAAAACCAAGGAACTGCTTTGATGGGAATCGGTGTTGCTAGTGGTGAAGATCGTGTGATCGAAGCAACTAAAAAAGCAATTTCTTCTCCATTATTAGAAACATCTATCGATGGAGCCGAACAAGTGTTATTGAACATCACTGGCGGTTTAGATATGACATTATTTGAAGCACAAGATGCTTCTGATATTGTGACAAGTGCTGCAACAGGAGATGTAAATATTATTTTAGGTACATCGATCAATGAAGATTTAGGCGATGAAATTCGTGTTACAGTAATTGCAACAGGAATCGACCCTTCAAAAAAAGATCGTAAACCACACCGTCAAAATCGACCTACTCAAATCCAAACCGTGCAACAAGCACCAGTCTTGGATATGGAACAGTCAAAACCTGCGCCATCACAACCACAGCCACAAGAAGAAACAAGTGCTTTTGGTGACTGGGATATCCGTCGTGAGCAAAACGTACGACCTAAAGTCGAAGATACAACGTTTGAAAATGTTGAAAAGAAAGATTTTGAAACATTTCATCGTGAAGAACCATCGCATAACAATGACGATGAATTAAATACACCACCATTTTTCCGCAGAAAAAGATAGGAGCGATTTTTAATTATGCTAGTTGATAACTTAGAAAAAATAAATCAAGAAATTCAGCTAGCATGTCAAAAGTCTACTAGGTCAGTCAATGATGTAACCATGATTGCCGTGACTAAATCTGTGGAAAGTGGCACTGCCAAGGAGCTTGCTGAACTTGGTATTGAGAATATGGCTGAAAACCGAGTTGATAAATTATTAGAAAAAAAGATGGCACTGAGAAAGTTTTCATCGATTAAGTGGCATTTAATTGGTAATTTACAACGTAGGAAGGTAAAATCAATAATAAATGAGATAGATTATTTTCACGCTTTAGATAGTTTCAAACTAGCAGAGGAAATCCAAAAACGAGCAGAGAAGCAAATTCTCTGTTTTGTGGAAGTGAATATCACTGGTGAGGAGAGTAAACACGGTTTCAAATCAGATGAAGTAATTGATTTTATTCATCAATTAGCGGAATTTGATAGAATAAAAGTTGTAGGATTAATGACTATGGCTCCGTTGGATGCTTCTGAGCAAGTTCTTCACGAGGTGTTTTCTCAGTTGAAAAAACTACAAACAGCAATAAATAATCAGCATCTGTCATATGCACCATGTACAGAGCTTAGCATGGGAATGAGTAATGATTTCCCAATTGCTATTGAAGAAGGTGCAACTTTTGTACGAATCGGAACAGCAATTTTCAGAGGTGCGTAAAGGAGGGGAATCTATGTCAATTTTTAGTAAAAATGCGTTATCGAGCTTTTTTGGATTATCTGGTGAAGATGAATATGATAATTATGATGAATATGAAGAGCAAAAGGTTGTTAACGAACAACCCAGACAGACGGTTCGACAAGCACAAGTACAAAGACCGACTGCAACTGAACCTTTAACCGAAAAACCATCTGCTCGTTATCGTTCAACAGAAACGCATCAAGATAAGAAAGAAAGCCGTCAGGAAACAGCATTTAATGAGCAAAAAGTTGTCTCCATGCGTAGCTCTAATAACTCAAATTCAAAACGTTCGCAAGATACACATAGTACAAGTAAACCAGGTAAGATTACAATTATTGAACCAAGGGTTTATTCTGAAGCAATGAACATTGCTAAACATATTATTGCAAGTGATGCTGTATTGATCAACTTTCATTTAGTGGAAGAAAATCAAGCAAGAAGAATTGTTGACTTTCTTACGGGAACTGTTTATGCGTTAGATGGAGACATTCAACGTGTAGGCGATGAAATTTTTCTTTGTACACCATCAAACATAGAAATCGATAGTGCTACCGCACAATCGTTAGCTAAGAAACAAATGTTTGATTTTTAGTTAGGAGGTAATGAGTATCGCTCTATTTATATTTCTATTGTATAGAGGTGTCCAAATCTATTCGGGTATTTTAATTATTTATGCATTATTATCTTGGTTTCCAGGAGCATATGATTCTACGTTTGGCCGTTTGATTTCAAGAATTGCTGAACCTTATTTGAGCCTATTTGATCGATTAAATTTGCGAATTGGTATGGTAGGGTTTAATGTAATGATTGCAATTATCGTGTTGAACTTAGCAGCGAGTGGATTAGGTCGGATTTTGCAATCAATCATGTATTAATAAAAGAAAGGATGATCTATCTATGAACGCAAATGTGTACCAACATTTTCGAAAAGATGAGCATCCTTTTATTGATTCTGTTGGTGATTGGTTAGAACAAGTTGAAAGTCAATATGCACCATATTTGTCTGATTTTTTAGATCCTAGACAAGCATATATCTTAGAGACACTGATAAGGCAAAGCAGTGAGCTTGAGTTTAAATTTTATGGTGGATATGAGCAGGCTGAGCGCAAACGCTGTCTGATATTTCCAGATTATTACGAGCCAAAAGAGGAAGATTTTGAAGTAGAATTACTAGAAATCGTTTATCCAGTAAAATTCTCTACGTTATCTCACAGTAAGGTGTTGGGTACCTTAGTGAATACAGGGATTAAGCGTGAATACTTTGGAGATATTATTTCTGATGGTGAGAGATGGCAAGTATTTATTGCAAAAGAAATAGTCAATTTCGTGATTACTCAGGTAGAAAAAATCGGGAAAATATCTGTGCGATTAGAAAAAAGAAAGTATACAGAGATCATACTGCCTAAAGATGACTGGACACATGAACGGACAACAATAAGTTCCTTACGTCTAGATATTTTGATCTCTAGCGTATATAATATATCTAGACAAAGATCAAAGCAGTTGATCGAATCTGGAAAAGTCAAAGTGAATTGGACGGAGAATGTCAGACCAGATTTCTTAGTAGATTTGCTAGACATTGTGTCGATTAGAGGATTTGGGCGAATTCAGATCCAAGAGTTAGAAGGTAAGACGAAAAAGGACAAGTTTCGTTTGTTATTGGGAGTTCTACGAAAATAATCCAAAGAGGTGAAGGAATATGGCATTAACTCCATTAGATATTCAAAATAAAAATTTTTCTTCAAAAATGAGAGGGTACAATCAAGACGACGTAGATGATTTTTTAGATCAAGTAACGAAAGATTATGAAGATTCTCTACAAAAAACACGAGAACTTGAAAAATCATTAAAGCATGCCGAGGAAAAATTACAATATTTCAATGAATTGAAAGATGCATTGAACCAATCGATCATTGTAGCACAAGATACTGCTGATAAAGTAAAAACAAGTGCAAACAAAGAATCAGAAGTAATTGTAACATCCGCTGAAAATACAGCAAATGAAATGATTTCTTCTGCTGAAAAGCGCTCAAGTAATCTTATTACATCTGCAGAAGAAAAAGCAAAAGAAATTTTAACAGATGCAACAGATCGTGCGCGTCAATTAGCCGCTGAAACAGATGATTTGAAGAAAAAGACACGTGTTTTTCATCAACGTTTAAGTTTGATGTTAGAAGCACAATTAGAACAAGTGAAAAGTGAAGAGTGGAATGAATTATTAAAACCATTTTCAAGCTATGTAAGTGACTCACATACTGTGATCAAAGAAGTATTAGCAGATGAACTTGATAAAAGTGACGATGCGGCTGTCAAACCAGTTGAAGCTGATACACAAGCAAAGCCGACACTTGAACAAGCGGCATTGGATCCAAAAGCAATGCTTGATTTATTAAATCAAGATCCTAAATAATTTTAGTAAATAAATAGAACAGAAAAGTCAATAACCATTCTTTTAGCGAGTCAATGATAGTGAAAGTTTGACAGATCCTGGTATTGAAAAGATCCTCTATTTTACTCAAGTTTGAAGCAAGTAAAACTTGACGAGTGATTTCGTTAACAATCAACAGAGGAAATAATTGAATGGCTTAATTATTTTAAATTTGGGTGGTAACGCGAGTACTTTCGTCCCTTGGGATGAAGGTACTTTTTGCTGTTCATCACTACACTTCGTTTCAATCTCATCAATTTATAAGGCTAAAGCACAAAGAATTGAAGGACTACGATTGGCTTCGCCAGAGTAGATGATGAACAGTACTTGGCGAACGAAGAGAGCGAAGTATCCGTACTAATGAATCACACTATGATAGTACGATTAATCCTAGCGAGACAATAAAATACCCAATCAAAAATTGTAAAAAGTTAATTTATACGCTATTAAATCGAACAACAGTATTAATAGCTACAAAAGAAAGTGAGGAAATAAAAATGAAAATGAAAGAAACATTACAATTAGGAAAAACAGCTTTTCCAATGCGTGGGAATTTGCCGAACCGTGAAGTAGAATGGCAAAAAGATTGGGAAGAGCAAAAAATCTATGAAAAGCGTCAAGAATTAAATGAAGGTAAACCAACGTTTGTTTTGCATGATGGACCGCCATATGCTAATGGAAATATCCATTTAGGTCATTCCCTAAACAAAATTAGTAAGGATATCATCATTCGTTCAAAATCTATGTCAGGCTTCCGTTCACCATATGTACCTGGTTGGGATACTCATGGTTTACCAATTGAACAAGTTTTAACGAATAAAGGAATCAAAAGAAAGGAAATGACCTTAGCTGAATACCGTGAAAAATGTGAAGAATATGCTCGTTCGCAAGTCGACACTCAACGTGCTGATTTTAAACGTTTGGGGGTTGCTGGTGATTGGGATCATCCTTATGTCACACTAGATCCAACCTATGAAGCAGCTGAAATTCGTGTATTTGGAAAAATGGCTGAAAAAGGGTACATCTATAAAGGCTTAAAACCAATTTACTGGTCTCCATCAAGTGAGTCTTCTTTAGCAGAAGCTGAAATCGAATATAAAGATGTTAAATCAGCCTCTATTTATGTTGCATTCAAAGTGGTTGACGGAAAAGGAATTTTAGATACAGATACATCATTTGTGATCTGGACAACTACGCCTTGGACACTGCCAGCAAACTTAGGGATTTCAGTAAATCCAGCGTATCAATATGTTGTAGTAAATGCCTACGGTAAAAAATATGTAGTAGCGAAAGATCTTCTAAACACAGTTAAAGAGGCGATTGGTTGGGAAGAGGTCGAAGTTCTTGAAACGATTTCTGGTAAAGACATGGAGTACATGACAGCTCAACATCCGTTCTATGATCGTACGTCATTAGTAATGCTTGGCGATCATGTCACATTAGAAGCTGGTACTGGATTGGTTCATACTGCACCAGGACATGGTGAAGATGACTACATTGTAAGTAAAAAATATAATCTAGATGTTTTATCACCTGTGGATAACAGAGGAGTATTTACTGATGAAGCACCTGGCTTTGAAGGTGTTTTCTATGATAAAGCAAACCCAATGATCACAGCTTTACTTGATGAAAAAGATGCCTTATTAAAATTAGATTTCTTTACTCACAGTTATCCACATGACTGGCGTACAAAAAAACCGGTGATTTATCGTGCAACACCACAATGGTTTGCCTCTATCGATAAGTTCCGCCAAAATATCTTAGATGAAGTAGAAAAAGTTGATTGGATTCTGCCATGGGGAAAAACACGCCTTTACAATATGATTCGTGATCGTGGTGACTGGGTGATCTCTCGTCAACGCGCGTGGGGCGTACCATTGCCGATTTTCTATGCTGAAAATGGAGAGGCAATCATCACATCGGAAACAATCGAACATGTTGCCAATTTATTTGCGGA
This sequence comes from Enterococcus sp. AZ101, assembly GCF_050499005.1. Taxonomy (NCBI): domain Bacteria; kingdom Bacillati; phylum Bacillota; class Bacilli; order Lactobacillales; family Enterococcaceae; genus Enterococcus; species Enterococcus sp. AZ101. The sequence continues at coordinate 282,403 of NZ_JBMHEZ010000002.1, forward strand.
ACATGGATCTAATGTTTGGTTTAAACGTGAAGCAAAAGAATTATTACCAAAAGGCTTTACACATCCAGGTTCGCCAAATGGTGAATTTACAAAAGAAACAGATATCATGGATGTCTGGTTTGATTCAGGGTCATCACATGAAGCTGTTTTACGTCAACGTCCAGAACTGACTTTCCCAGCTGATATGTACCTAGAAGGCTCTGATCAATACCGTGGCTGGTTTAATTCAAGTATTACAACTAGTGTAGCTATCAATGGTGTAGCACCTTATAAAGCAGTCTTGTCACAAGGCTTTACATTAGATGGTGAAGGCCGTAAGATGAGTAAATCTTTAGGGAATACAATTTTACCTGATAAAGTAATCAAACAAATGGGTGCGGATATTTTACGCCTGTGGGTAAGTAGTGTGGATTACGAAGCAGATGTACGTGTTTCAATGGAAATCTTGAATCAAGTTTCTGAAGTTTATCGTAAAATCCGTAATACAATGCGCTTTTTATTAGCAAATACAAGTGATTTTGAACCCAAAGAGCATACTGTATCCTATCAAGAGTTGCGGTCTGTGGATAAATATATGATCGTTCGTCTAAACCAAGTAATTCAAGAAATTCGTGAAAAAGGCTACGAAAAATACAACTTCATGCAAATCTATCGTTCAGTGATGAACTTCTTAACAGTTGATCTATCTTCATTTTATTTAGATTTTGCGAAAGATGTTGTCTACATTGAGGCGGAAGATAACGATCAACGTCGTTGCATGCAGACGGTGTTCTATCAAACAGCTGTTGCATTAACGAAACTGTTAACGCCGATCATCCCTCATACTTCTGAGGAAATCTGGAGCTTCCTAAAAGAAGAGGAAGACTATGTACAATTATCTGAATTCCCAGGTTATCAAGAGTTTGCCAACCAACAAGAGCTTTTAGATACATGGGCAGCCTTTATGGACTTTAGAGATAATGTACTGAAAGCTTTAGAAGAAGCACGTAATTCTAAATTGATTGGTAAATCATTAGAAGCTAAAGTAACCGTCTATCCTAATGAACAAATCCATGAGTTATTAACAGCTGTAGATGCAGATGTGGCACAATTATTGATTGTTTCAGATTTTGAGGTGGCTTCAAGAACGGCAGAAGTTCCAGAAAATGTTGAAAAATTCGATGATATGTCGATTCTTGTAGAAAAAGCAGCGGGGGAAACTTGTGACCGTTGCCGTGCGGTACGTACGGATGTTGGGGAGGATGAAAAATTACCTCATTTATGCGGACGTTGCGCAGCAATCGTTGAAGAAAATTATCCAGAAGCTGTAGCAGAAGGATTTGAAGAGTAAGAACTAAAAAAGGCTGAGGAAAAAAGTGTCTCGCCTACAAATTGCCGTTTTTTTCTTATCATTATACAGATAAAGAGTGTGAACCAAAACGAGTTTTGAAGTGAGCCCCCTAAGTTAGACCAGAAAATCTAACTTAGGGGGCTTTTTATAGTGGCTAAATATGATTATGACTTTAAAAAATCAGTAGTTGAAGCGTATCAGAGGGGAGAAGGTGGGTATGTGGCTCTAGCTCGCCGATACGGTATTCCAGCGGATTCAACAGTAAGAAAATGGGTAAAGATTGTAGAAAAATTGGACTTTAATGCCTTAAACCGACGTAAAAATAAACAAACTTATTCTTCCCAATTCAAGCAAGATGTCATACACTATTATTTGACTAGCGGTGACTCTTACCTTAATGTCGCATTGAAATATGGATTGCCATCTGGAAATCTACTCCAACATTGGCACCAACTATTTCTGCGTGAAGGCATTGAAGGTCTCTTACCGAAACTGAAAGGAAGGCCTTCAATGACTAAGAAAAAGAAGAAACAAATACCAAAAAGGCCGTTAACGCGTGAACAAGAACTGGAACGAGAAAATGAACTGCTTCGTGCAGAACTGGCCTTCGTAAAAAAGCTCCGAGCTTTAGGGATGAATATCCCAGATCGACTCAAGAACGAGATGCACGAATCATCCACGAACTCCGAAAGGAGTTCCGATTAACGATTCTTCTTGAAGCGACAAAATTTCCTAAAGCGACATACATGTATTGGCAAAAGCGATTGAATCGTGGGAATCCAGATGCCAAGCTAGAGGAAACCATTCAAGAAATCTTCGAAGAAAACGATGGGAACTATGGGTATCGTCGGATTCAAATCGCCCTGAACGAACAGGGAGTAAAGGTAAATCAAAAGAAAATCCGTCGAATCATGCGTAAGCTTGGGCTGAAGAGCGTAAAGTTTACACGCAAATCACGTAAGTACAATTCCTACAAAGGGACTGTTGGACGAGTGGCAAAGAATCGGATTCACAGACGATTTGTTACCTCGGTTCCTCATCAAAAGATTACAACTGATACTTCTGAATTTAAGTATTATGAACAAGATACGAACGGAAAACCTGTCATCAAGAAGCTGTATTTAGACCCATTCCTAGATCTGTTTAACGGGGAAATTCTGTCCTATCGAATATCAGAAAAACCAAATGCAAAGGCCGTTCTTGATGCTCAAAAAGAAGCCATAGAACAAACCGCGGACTGCCCCTATCGTCGGACTTTCCATTCTGACCAAGGCTGGGCTTACCAGATGAATGGTTATAGAAAGCCTTTAGCGGAGAAAAAAATATTCCAGAGCATGTCCCGAAAAGGGAATTGTCTTGACAATTCACCGATGGAAAGCTTCTTTGGTCTATTAAAGCAAGAAATTTATTATGGTGTGATTTATACAAGCTTTAAAAGGTTGAAGAGGGCAATTAAAGAGTGGATTAATTACTATAATCATCACCGAATCAAAACAAGGCTCGGCTGCAGTCCCGTTCAATATCGCAAACGGATGACCGCATAAAAACCCGACCAAATTTCTTCGGTCGGGTTATGGTCTAACTATTGGGTCTCACTTCATTTTTCGTTTTGATTCACACTCTTTTTTTATTCTAATTTTCCACGTTCTCGGTACCAAATATCAGGTTCCCAATCCCAAGTGAAACCATCTTGTTTCAATAAATCAAATGCAGCATCAGGTCCCATGGAACCCGCTGCATAATTTGGGAAATCAACAGATGTTTTATCCCAAGCTTGACGAATGATATCCACAATGCGCCAAGATTGCGCAACCTCATCCCAATGAGAGAAGTTTGTACCATCACCATTCAAACTATCTAATAAAAGTTTTTCATACGCTTCAGGGCTATTTCCTGTCGTTTCAGCGCTGTGTCGATAATCTAATTTTACAGGCGTTGTAGTAAATCCTTGCCCAATTTCTTTGCCATTCAATGTCATTGAGAAGCCTTCTGTTGGTTGGATGTAAATGGTTAAGACGTTCGGTGGTAGATCGGTTTTCTCTCCACATTTATCGATATCATCTTTGAAGACATTGACTGGGACTTGTTTGAAAACAATATTGATTCGTGTCCCTTTTTCGGTCAGACGTTTTCCTGTCCGAATGTAAAATGGAACCCCAGACCAACGGAAATTATCAATCAGGAATTTCCCAGCAACAAATGTCTCAGTCTGAGAATCTTCCGCAACATTTGGTTCTTTACGATAGGCAACAAATTTTTGGTCATCAAGTTCTCCTTGACCATATTGCCCTCGAATAAAGTTTTCTAGGGCTTCTTTTTCTGAATACAGACGAATCGCTTGTAAGGCTTTGACTTTTTCAGCACGAATTTCAGCTTCTGAAAAGGCAACAGGAGGCTCCATTGCAAGTAAAGCCACGACTTGCAGGATATGATTTTGAACCATGTCTTTTAAGGCCCCACTATGGTCATAATAACCACCACGGTCTTCAACACCGAGACTTTCTGCAAACGTGATCTGAACATTATCGATGTAACGATTATTCCATTGTGATTCAAAAATGTTATTTGCAAAGCGGATCGCTGAAATATTTTGGATCATTTCTTTTCCTAAATAATGATCGATTCTAAATATATCTTTTTCAGGAAAGACTGCTCGAATTTCTTCATTTAATTGATAAGCTGAAGCATAATCAGAGCCAAATGGTTTTTCGATCACTAAACGATCAAAGCCATTATCAGTTAAAATCGCTTGTGATTTTAAGTGTTGGACGATCGTGCCGAAAAATTGTGGCGCCATCGCTAAGTAGTAGATATGATTACCACCTAACCCATATTGTTCATTTAAGGTGTCGGATAATTTTTTTAGAGTATCGTAATGGTCAGAATCATTCACGTTATGAGCTTGGTAGTAGAAGTGACTTGAAAAAGCTTCTGCTTCTTCCTTTGTTGGATTCAAGTCTTTAATTGTCTCGCGTACGATTTCACGATAGTGATCATCTGACCATTCTCTTCTTGCTGTTCCGATAACAGCAAAGTGATCAACTAAGTTTCCTTTGCGATATAAACGGAATAAAGAAGGATACAGTTTTCTTTTTGCTAAATCGCCAGTGCCGCCAAATATAGTAAATAGCGCTATTTTTTCGTTCATTTTATGTCCCCACTTTCTTATAGTTGATCAACAAAAATCGTACTTGCCGCTTTATAGCTGATCGCTAATTCTTTTTTAGTATTGCTTATGCTGATTGGACCTTCATAGGCTGCAATTGCATTAATCGTGTATTCCTCATGAATTTGTAAATCGATCGAGACTAGATAGTCTAATAACTCTTTTTCATCCAATACTCGAGCAATCCGTATGGTCGTTCCAACAGGATAATCTATTAAAGTTTGTCGTTTTTCTTCGTGAACAGGTTGATCATCTCCCGGGATGACCCCACCATGAGGACAAAATTTAGGCTGATTCAAATATGCAGATAAACGATTCGCCAACGTCTGAGACGTAACATGTTCCAGCACCTCTGCATCATCATGTACTTCATTCCAAGAATAATTTAGATGTTCAACTAAAAATACTTCCCATAAACGATGTTTACGAATCAGCGTACTGGCTTTTTTTAAGCCTAATTCAGTAAGTTGAACACCTTGATAAGGTGAATGTTCAACCAGTTTTTCTTTTACTAACTTTGAAATCATTTCACTGACAGAAGCGGCTGAAACGTCTAAGCCAGAAACGATTTGTTTATTGTTGATTTTATTTTCATCGCCACCTAATTCAAATATCAGTTTTAAGTAGTCTTCGCGATTCGGGGTCATATAGTTCATCCTTTCAAAGAAGCCATCAGGATAAGTTTATCAGAAAATTGTTTTTTTGACCATTTAATAATATGTTAATCTTCAAAAAAATCTTTGTCCTGCTATTTATAGACGAACAGGATAAACAAACATCGTATTGATAACGTTTTCTTTAGGGATAATGGAATGAAAGCTCAAATGCTTAGTGCATTTTAGTATCTAATAAAAATGAATTGTTAAAAAATGATGAGAAATCAGTTTTAGACAGAAAAATTCTCAATATCTTTTTATGAGTAAAATAACTATTGATTATTCTTTTAGGAATGGTTAAACTAACAAAGTAACTGAAATGTAAAGGGGGAGTAAAATGAAAGTACCGGGGATTTGGAAGGGACTAGGTTGGTTTTTAGTGATCATTCCGTTGATTGGTTTATTTGGTCTACTAAAATTAATTGTTGAAATAGGTATTGGTTATACCTTTGCTGTATTGGGCGTGTTAATGTGGCTAAGTTTGCTCAGTGTAGTCTTTTCAATTGTTGTTGGAGTATTGCTGATCAGAGGAAGTATTTGGGGCTATTATTTAACAAAAGTTTTAATGGTTATTTCGGTCATCAATATTGTTTTTCTGTTGTTCGATTTTGATTTAAGATCATTTGTATCTTTGATCTTTAGATTAATTATATTAAGTAAAGTTATATATGCTGATACAACGAATTTATACTTATCAGAATTAAGAAGTGCTTCAAAAAACTAAATGCTTAAACAAAATAGAAAAACATGCTGAGAGTCTAAAAATCTTAGCATGTTTTTTTATTTGTGCTAGAACAGGACTTTTGATTGAATTATGTTTTATAATGAAAGTATCATTTTTGGGGAGCGAACGAGGCATGCTAAAAAATAACTACATCTTATCAATCGATCAAGGAACGACAAGTTCAAGAGCGATTATTTTTAATCATCAAGGACAAGAAATAGCGAAAGCGCAAAAAGAACTGACGCAATATTTTCCAAATCCTGGCTGGGTAGAACATGATGCAAATGAAATTTGGAACTCGGTTCAATCTGTGATTGCCGATGTATTGATTGAATCTAAGCTGAAACCCGTTCAAATCAAAGCGATTGGGATTACGAATCAGCGTGAAACAACAGTTGTTTGGGATAAGGAAACGGGAGAACCGATCCACCGAGCAATCGTGTGGCAATCAAAGCAGACAAATGAAATTGCCGATGAACTAAAAGCTAATGGACACCAAGCCTTTATTCAACAACAGACAGGGTTGATCGTGGATTCTTATTTTTCAGCAACTAAGGTAAAGTGGTTACTGGATAATGTTGCAGGAGCGAAAGAGCGGGCACGAAATGGTCAATTGCTTTTTGGCACAATCGATACTTGGGTTTTGTGGAAATTAACAGGAGGGAAAGTCCATAAAACAGATTATACCAATGCTAGTCGTACGATGCTGTTTAATATCCACAACTTAGATTGGGATCAGGAGATTTTGGATATCTTGGATATTCCTCGGATAATGTTGCCAGTAGTCTGCTCTAATGCAGAAGTGTATGGTTATACAGAAGATTATCATTTTTATGGAGAAAATATACCAATCGCTGCCATGGCTGGTGACCAGCAGGCAGCCTTATTCGGACAAGCTGCTTTTGAAAAAGGAATGGTCAAGAATACCTATGGAACTGGTGCGTTTATTGTGATGAATACTGGTGAAACAGCGATTCTATCTACCAGTGGTTTACTGACGACGATCGGTTATGGACTCAATGGAAAAGTGACGTATGCATTAGAAGGAAGCATTTTTGTTGCAGGTTCTGCTGTACAGTGGTTGCGTGATGGGCTAAAACTGATTGAAAAGGCGAATGAATCGCAAGCCTTAGCAGAGCAAGTCACGGATTCTGATGGCGTGTATGTCGTTCCAGCGTTTACTGGTTTAGGAGCACCTTATTGGGACCAAGAAGCACAAGGCGCAATCTTTGGGTTGACTAGAGGAACAACAAAGGAGCATCTGATTCGTGCCACATTAGAATCGATTGCTTATCAGAGTGCGGATGTGATCAAAACAATGGAAAATGATTCAAATATTGAGATCAAATTATTAAGAGCTGATGGCGGTGCCTCAAAGAATGACTTGTTGATGCAATTTCAAGCAGATATCATTGATAGACCAGTGGAAGCGGCTGATTTTTCTGAAACAACGGCCTTAGGTGTAGCTTATTTAGCAGGTTTAGCGGTAGGTTTTTGGCAAGACTTAGCTGAAATCAAATCATTTGTACAGACCGGCAAACGATTTGAAGCGGAAATCACAGAAGAAAAACGCAATGATCTATATGATGGTTGGCGTCAAGCGGTTCATGCAACGATGGCTTATAAAAAGAAAGAATGAATCTGATGATATAAAGGAGGCGAATCAATGTATCAACCAGAAGTTTGGCAAGGCTTGACCAGTACGTACCAAGAAATCAAACCTGATAATCGTCTGAACGCTTACATTCAATCTTACTGGTTTAGCCATGGTGATCGTACCGAGGAACCAGCTAGGATCATCCCAGATTTATGTTCAGATTTGATTGTTCAATTAAGCCCTGAGTTGGATATTTTATCCATTGAGCTTTGCGGTCCAAGCACGAACTTCTTTTATTCAATTGTAGAACAACCAGTTATATATCTAGGGATCCGATTTTATTTAGGTGGTCTGTATCCTTTTTTCAATCACTCTTTCAAGGAAATGAAAAATCAGCTTTTAGCATTAAATTTTATTGATAAGGTATTTGCTAATGATTTAGCTGACGTACTTTCTGGGAAAAAATCGTTTGCTGCGATAATTAAAAGTGTCGATTTTTATTTCCTGAAGCGTTTCAATCGTTTGGAAACAAAAAAGATTTCTCAGCTAGTTCGAGAATTTATCACGAGTCATTATGAGACGATAGACTATCGAAAAGAGGGAATAAATAATCTGATTTCTGAGAGAAGTTTACAGCGCTTGTTTAGAGAAGAAACTGGCTTGTCACCTTATGAAGCCTTTGACGTACTGCGTTTTCAAAAAGTTTACCAAGAGTTATTGATCGATCCTCAGATCAAGCAACTGGATCTTGTGGAAAAGTACCATTTTTTTGATCAGGCGCACTACACGCGAAAAATGAAAAAAATGACGGGTTTAACGCCTAGTCAAATAAAGCAATATGTCGGAATTTTACAAGACAAGTATTAAGCGACTGATTATAATAGAAGAAAAGAATGGAGGGCATCAAGATGCGTTTAGATATGGTCGGAATCATTGTAGAATCAATGGCGCAAGCAATTCTATTTTATGAACGCTTAGGTTTTGAAGCAATAGGAGAAAAACAGGCTGATTATGTAGAGCTGAATCAGGCAGAGATAAGAATTTCACTAAATACAAAAAAAATGATTGAAGGAATTTATGGTTACCCACCAAAAAGTGACGGAGATAAAATCGAATTAGCCTTTCTTTGTGATGATCCAGCCGAAATCGATCAGCGGTGTGAGGAAATGAAAAACTTTGGTTATGAAATTTTTCGTGAACCTTGGCAGGCGTTTTGGGGACAATATTATGCGATCATAAAAGATCCAGATGGTAATCTACTCAGTCTATTTTGTAATGAGCAGAAGGTATAAAAAGATGAAAGAGACCATTCACTATTTAAAAGAAGAAGCAAAAAAATGGCCCGGTGCAACGGTCAATTACCGAGAAGACTGGGATTGCGATTATTTTGGGATCGAGAAAAAATGCTTTTGCATGCTTGGAACCAATAAAACAGGTGACTGGGTGATGACAGTTAAAGGTGATCCTAAGGAAAATGAATTGCTACGTGAGCAATACTCCGATGTGATTCCTGGATACTATGCGAACAAGACCCATTGGAATTCGTTTTTACTGGAAAAGTCATCATTTACAGATGAACAGTTGGCGGTGTTTTTGAGAAAATCCTATACATTAGTTTTTGGGAAATTGACTAAGAAAGTGCAAGCAAAGTATGAATAAGTGAAGATAAAAACGACAAAGGCAACCGTGGTCTTTGTCGTTTTTATCTATGGTAAAGTGTAATTATTGGTCACAGTTAATGCTACATTGCCTTTTTTTCGACCAGTTTCCACATATTCATGCGCTTGAGCTGCATTTGCTAATGAGTAGGTTCTATCGATCGTTGCTTTGAATCGTTCTTTTTCAACTAGCTCTTTAAGAAGATACAAATCTTCTACAAGCCCTTTGACCATTCCTTTGGATACGGAAACGAATTTCCCATTTTTACTTGTAAGCTGTTTTCTCTTTGATTTGTTTAGCTTTCCAACAGCATCAAAGACAATATCATATGTTTTATCTAGTGTGTTAAATTCTTCGGTTGTGTAGTCAATAGTAGTATTGGCACCAAGTGAGTGAACAAATTCAAGATTTTGAGTGCTACAAATTCCAGTAACATCTGCGCCAAAGTAGGTAGCAAGCTGTATAGCTGCTGCACCGACGGAGCCAGAAGCGCCGTAAATCAAGACTTTTTGATTGGGTGCAAGACTAGCTTTTCTTAAAAAATGAAGAGCTGTTGTTCCGCCAAAAGCCAATGTAGCAGTTTCTTCAAAAGTAGCATTTCTAGGAGCTAACGAAACTATAGCGTTTTCGGGTAAACAGATATATTCTGCATAACCACCAAACTTCATTCCAGTTAAGGCAAATACAGCATCTCCCACCTTGAATTTTGTGCTATTTTCACCAACTTCTTCAATAATACCTGAAAACTCAGTGCCTAAAATGGGTTGTCTAGGTCGCTTAAAGCCAAACATGATTTTCATGATCGGACCATATTGTTTTGCTCCTCTAACAACACAGTCGCCAGATGTCACTGTTGTTGCATGGATCTTTATAAGAATTTGGTTGCTTTTCGGCGTAGGTTTTTCGATCTCTTGTAACATAAGAACATCTGGTACTCCATAGCCTGTACAGATGATTGCTTTCATATCCTTTTTCCTCATCTCCTAAAATTTCGGTTACTATCCTTTGTAAGAAAATACTACTTCTAATGGTTGATCAAATACTTTAGCAATCTTAAATGCTAGTTCCAAGGATGGAGAATATTTTTCTTGTTCCAATGAAATAATCGTTTGTCTTGTAACACCTACAGCATCAGCCAAAGCTTGTTGGGTCATTTCGCCATGCATAAAGCGCTGTTTCCGAATCGTATTGCTAATTAATGACTTTCCCATATTTAATACCCTCTTTCATAATAAAAAATGTAAGAAACGTAAGAAATAACATCGGAGACGAACACAGTGAAAGCCAAAATTGTAAACATTGTAGAAATAGGTTGATGGATGGCTAATGCACCCATTGCTAAAAAGAAACCAAAAGCCAATAGAAAACAAAAATTTCGAACAGCTCTGAGCTCGATCAAACGATCCCGTTCATCTGAAATGGTTGGAGCCTTATTTTTGCTGAACATGTCATTGAGTAGATTAAAAATAATCAATACAACGATATTAGAGATGACTAAAACTAACAATAGTTTTAAAAAGAACTCGCCCCATAATGAAAGAACGTCAGCTTGATTTAATTGCAATTTATTTAAGTGACCTAAATATAAATAAAAGAAAATAACCACATTTGAAACCAACAGAATCAATGCCTTTTTTGATTGATAAATCATAATAATCCTCCTAAATAGTTTTATGTATAAACGTTTATTCAACTTGTAAAAACGTTTATACATAGATTATCATGAAAAAAGACCTGTGTCAAAATGTTTTTACACGGGTCTTTTTTTCTCTATATAATTCTAATGATTCAAATACCAATTAACCAAGTTAATAATCCATAAATGTGCTGGATAAAATACATAAAATAAGTATTTAAAGCCTGGATTATTGCTGCCTTTTTTCCCATTATAGAGATGAATAAAAGGAATCACTAAAATAAATAGAAAATCAGGATTTCCTTCAAGCATCATTTTGATTATGTTAAAAGAGTAATCTGGTAAGCCTAATAACGGTATTATAAACAACGGAATTGCTAAAACAAGATAGGATATGTCTCTTTTTCTAGGGGTATCTCGGAAGAAATAACTAAGCAACATAAATGGAATAACAACGATACCTCCCTCAGCAGGAATCAGTCCTAAAACAGTTGCTCCCGTTAAAATGATTGCTAAGGCATTTAAGCAAATTTTAAAGACTAGGTCTTTTTTGTGTTTTGCAAAATCTATCAGGGTTAAAATGCTCACACCGATTGCTAACGTTAGAAAGATATTATTGTAAGAATAATACATTGGGTCTTTGATGATCAGTGTGTTGATCAATGTATTCCCTACAAACATGATTGCTGCCCAGACATAAAGACGAAGCAGATATTTTTTTCGGTTTCTTGTATAATGAAACCCTTCAACCGCCATAAAAGCAAAAAATACAGCGACACAACGAGTCACCATATGGATCGGTGTACCAAATTGTGGTGGTAGAAGTGGCACAAGGTGATCAAGAAGCATCAAGCTCATCATAAATAGTTTTAATTGATTTCCGTTCATTAGATTCTCCTAAGTAAATGTTATTTTATTACTTTTTACAGTATAAAAAAAATAATTGTTTTTGGCGTTGGAATCGTCGAACAAATGCCTTACAAAAATGAGAGAGAACGGTAAGATGATTATTTAATGGTAGGATTTACTTTGATTGAAATAAACGCATAAATGAATGTTGTATCAAATAGTAGGTATAAATTTATTTTGAAAAAGTATAGGCATCTATTTTTATGCCGTTGCTCATTTCATTACCTTCTTTTAAACGATTACAGTCGTGCCTTTTTGCATTACATTTATCATGTTTTCTCATAACAAATGATCTAGTCTAGTTAGGCAATTCAATTTAAAACGATTATCTTATTCAATCTATTTTCTTTACTTTAGAGTTATGATAAGCTTGATTAAGGGTTGACGAATATAAAACAAAGGAGAGTAAAATGAAAAAAACAATAGTGTTTTGTGGGGTATTTCTAGTATTAATGAGCGGTTGCACTGCGAAAGAAGAGGCAAGTTCCAAAACGAATAAAACAACAAAAGAGACAAGAACTTCTAGTGTTCTCGCTGAAAGTACAACAAAAGAAACTGAAACTTCTACAAGCACAAAAAAAAGTGAAACAAAAAAAGCAGCCACAACTGAAAGCAGTCCGAAAAAAGAAACGAAAAAGACTGAGGTAAATGGGCATCTTTTTACACCTAATCCAGAGGATGATGATGAGGAAGTAAGCTATCAGTCATCAGGTGATGGTAATATCTCTGCTTTTGTTCCAGACTATTCGCAATACAATAAAGAACAAGTAATCAGTATGCTAGGCGAACCAAGTCAGATCATTACTGATTCTGCTACAATCCGTGACAGACTAGAAGATAGCGAATGGCAATTGATCAAAGCACAATATGATCTTGGTAAATTAAGTGAAGAGCAAGCGAAAGCGTTTATGTTTGCGACAAAAGATTTATCACTAGCGGCTTCTATGAGCATGAAATTAGAATTACTAGTTTACGAAGACCAAGTCAAACCCAATGTTTACTTATCAGAAGATAGCGTTAAGTTTATTACACCGATGACCGACTATATTGATTTTAACGGAAAAATAGAAACGATTTAATTTGGCTAATGGAGAGGTTGAGATGTGACTTGTAGAGTTATATTTCAGCTTTTTGTAGAGAATGACCTTACGAAAATTGGGAAGTCGACTTACCGACTTACCTGTCTGATTGCTGAAAAAAATGAACAAACAAGAGTTTTTCCAAAAAGCTTATGTGCCACATCCACATACACTGGACCATACACCGAACTGGCTTCAGTATATAGTAAAATTTTGAAGTGGATCGAGGAACAAGGATATAAGATGAACGGTGCACCTTTTGAAATCTATCAAACTGATCCTAACACCACAGAATCAGACAAAAATATTGTTGAAGTCTATTTCCCAGTAGCACTTTAAAGAGATAGTGAGCGTTAATAGCAGGTCAACAGATAATTATTCTGTTGGTCTGCTATTTTTAATTTGTATTCATGGCTTTAAAAAAGTTTTAAAATAAGTCTTGAAAATCATTTTAATAGGCATTACTCTATATTTGAGAACGACATTGATCAATATCCTCTCAAATATAAAGGAGGAGATAACAGATGAAAATTGATATCATACCCAGCCAACGAATTTTTTATTTAAGACGAATCGGAGGCTATGGACAAGCCAACAAAGAATTGATGACAACCTTTAAAGAACGAGTAAAAGCAGAGAATTTGTTTGATGAAGAGACAATTATCTATGGGATCGCTTGGAGTGAACCAAATACACCGAAAGAGAAGTGTATCTATGATGTTTGTGTGGTTGTATCAGTAGAACAAAACAACATCGAAGGCATGGAGGAGACGATACTTAAAAATGGAAAATATGCGATTTTTAAGGTAAACCATACTGACGAAGCAGTTCAAGAATTTTGGATGGCGTTGATGAAACCTGATTTTCAAAAGAAACATTCTATTACGATTGATTTCAAACGTTCTATTTTAGAAAGATATGCTGTAAATCAAATTGAGGCAGGTTATTGCGAATTTTGTGTGCCGATTAATTAAATGAAGCTACGCATTCATGCTTTTGGAAGTGCGTCTCTATATCTTAACGCTATTTGTTTAAATACCCCTTAATCAAAAATTGCTTCAATTTATCTTTGCTTGTGGATAATGAATTCTAAGATTTCCCGATTTGCTTTAGCTAATGGAGTTATTCAGTTTTTTTTTGATATCGTTTTATAACAAAATCAATTGTTCTGGCAGTATAATCTGCTACCTTTTTCATGAATAATTAAAGTATACACGATTTTAAATAGAAAAAAATTTCTCTAGTGTTTAATGTGAATTTTTCAAAAACTCTTGACTATATTTGATTTTCGTGATAAATTATTTAAAAATATGTGAGAATAAAATGAAAGAACGATGATCAGAATAGTAGATGAATTGTTTCGTTTTAGAGAGTTTCCGCTTGCTGCAAGGAAATAACGAACCCTCATCGAACACGCCTGTAAGTTGTTTTTCTGAAATACAACATTTAGTTTAATAACGTTTGTTTTTTTCTAAATGAGTAGGAAAAATCGGAGAGTCCGTTATCACTCCTTAGTTTATCGAACTAACAGAGGCTTTTACTGTGAAGTAAAAGCAAATCTGAGGTGGGACCACGTGAAAATTTTCTCGTCCTCTTGGCTTTTTTGCCAAGGGGACGATTTTTTTATCTAGCTTCGCAAGCTAGCTCTTCAGGAAAAAGATAAAAATAGTTTGTGGTAAAAAAACACCATGATCGATTTTTCCTATTTTTCAGTTAGAGCTGAACGAGCGCGCTATACTTTTAAGTTTAGGAGGAATTCATATGAAATGGAATCGTAGTTTACCGTCAGGAACAAAAGATAAGTTATTCCGAGAAGCAAATGGGGCGTATCAATTAGAAAAGCAAGTCAATGATATTGTGAAAAAAAGAGGGTATCAACGAATCGATACACCAGTGATCGAATTTGAAGATGTCTTTTACAGTGAAGAAAAAAATGAAAAAGAATTTTACCGTTTTTTTGATAAGCAAGGACGCTTGCTTGTTTTACGACCGGATATGACGATGCCGATCGGTCGTGTCATTGCCACAACAGGTATTCAGCCTCCTCTTAAATTAGCGTATAGTGGCAAAGTTTTTCGCTCAAATGATGATATGTTGGGCGAGCAAAATGAATTGACACAAGCCGGAATTGAATTGATCGGCTATTCTTCTTTAAAAGCAGAAATTGAATGTATTACCTGCGCTATTGAAATTCTAGAAGCCTTAAAAATACCCAATTTTCATTTTGAATTAGGCCATGCACAAATTTTCCGCTTGATCGTAATGAAACTGGGATTAGATGAAGCCGCAAAAACAGAACTTCAAAACCATTTTAGTAATAAAAGCTTAACCGATCTCAAGCAATTTGTTGAACGTTATCCTAGTGAATTAGATGCATTTATTTGTGCAATTCCGCGACTATTTGGTGAAGCACAAGAGGTGCTACCGATTGCTAAGGCACTGTTGCCGGTCGAGTCAACGATCATCAACGTAATCGATGAAATCGAAACGTTAATGGACATTATTAACAGCTATCATCAAAAAATCTCGCTCACTGTCGATTTAGGCTTAGTGACATTGATGGATTATTACACAGGGGTTCTGTTTAATGGGTATGCTGATTTAGTACCGGATATTTTTTTAAGAGGGGGCCGCTACGATCATTTAGCGGAACAATTTGGACATCCTGTGATTCCAGCTGTGGGGCTAGGAATTAATTTAGATACGTTGGTTGCTTTGCAATACCAACTCAATAATCTTGCAGCTTTAGATCAGCCAACGACGTTAGTACATAGTAGTATAACGCAACTGGCACAAGCAGAAGCACTAGTGAAAGAGCATCATGATTATCAATTATCATTGTTCGAAACATTGGCAGAAGCACTAGACTATGGGAGAAAATGGCAGTATCAGCAAATTATCGAAATAACAGAAGATAAAATACAGGTAATAAAGGTGGGTGAGCGAAATTGATACCATTGACCATTGCATTGACAAAAGGACGTTTGGAAAAGCAAACATTAACTTTATTTGAACAAGCAGGAATTGATGTCTCCTTTATGCAAGACAAACAGCGCAAATTGATTTTCACTAGTCCCGATCAACGCTTTAAATTTCTTTTAGTAAAAGCAGCTGACGTAACGACTTATGTACGCCATGGCGTAGCGGATCTTGGAATCGTTGGGAAAGATGTGCTGATCGAGCATCCTTTTGGCTATTATGAAATGCTAGATTTGAAAATCGGGGTCTGCAAATTCTCAGTCGCTTCTACCAAACAATATCGACCAGATGACTATAAAAGAAAACGCATTGCAACCAAATACCCAACAGTTGCCTCAGAACACTTTCGTAAAAAAGGGGAGGATGTTGAAATCATCAAGATCGAAGGCTCCGTGGAAATTGCACCAGTTTTGGGATTGGCAGATGCAATCGTTGATATTGTTGAAACAGGTACGACCCTAAAGGAAAATGGTTTGGAAATTTTTGAAGATATTTGTCCAATTTCGGCTCGAGTAATTGTCAATAAAGCAATGCTTAAACGTAAGCACCAAGCTATATTTCAGTTGTTTGATGAATTAGAATGCGTGATTGAAGGGGGAAAAACGAGATGAAATGGCTGACTGGAAACACGGAAGAGATTTTAACAGCATTAAACGAAGAGGCAAAACTGACGCAAGTGGACAATCAAAAAGTTGAAGAGCAAGTTCGTCAAATCATCCAAGCAGTCATCCAGAACGGTGATCAAGCGTTAAAAGCTTATTCTAGAAAATTCGATCAAGTCACGTTGCAGGATTTGTCCATCTCAAAAGAGACGATCGATTTGGCTTATCAACGAGTAGAAATAGAAGTGATTAAAGCTTTAGAAGCGGCCAAAGAAAATATTGTCAGTTATCATCAAAAACAAAAACAACATGACTTTATGGACACAGAAAAAAAGGGTGTTTTACGTGGACAACTAGTCTTACCCTTAGCACGTGTAGGGGTTTATGTGCCTGGTGGAACGGCTGCGTATCCTTCTTCTGTACTTATGAATGTTTTACCTGCAAAAATTGCTGGTGTCAAAGAAATCATCATGGTCACGCCTCCTTCGGATGAGGGCATTCCTGACGTGATTTTAGCAGCAGCAAAAGTAGCTGGAGTAGATAAAATTTTCCAAGTTGGCGGTGCTCAAGGAATAGCGGCGCTTGCATATGGAACTGAAACAGTGCCAAAAGTCGATAAAATCGTAGGACCAGGGAATATTTATGTAGCGACCGCTAAAAAACAAGTATTTGGTACAGTAGGAATCGATATGATTGCAGGTCCTTCTGAAATTGGGATTTTAGCAGATGAAACAGCCAATCCAGTTTATATTGCAGCAGATTTATTGTCTCAAGCAGAACATGATACGCTTGCTAGAGCGATACTCATAACGAATTCTCCGAACCTTGCGACCCAAGTAGAAAAAGAAATCGTGCGGCAACTAGCGACCTTGCCTCGTAAGCAAATCGCAGAACAAGCGATTCAAAACCATGGTCGCATCATCATCGTAGCAACTATTGAAGAGATGTTTACGATCATGAATGAAATTGCTCCAGAACATTTAGAAGTGCAACTGACTGACCCAATCAGCTATTTACATGAAATAAAAAATGCTGGATCGATTTTTCTAGGAGAATATGCCTCAGAACCCGTAGGCGATTACTTTT
Organism: Enterococcus sp. AZ101; assembly: GCF_050499005.1. Taxonomy (NCBI): domain Bacteria; kingdom Bacillati; phylum Bacillota; class Bacilli; order Lactobacillales; family Enterococcaceae; genus Enterococcus; species Enterococcus sp. AZ101. Next base: position 299,826 of record NZ_JBMHEZ010000002.1, read on the forward strand.
CAGGAACCAATCATGTCTTGCCAACAAGCGGCACTGCAAAATTTTATTCACCGCTGGGCGTTTACGACTTTGTGAAGTATAGTCAAGTCACTTATTATACAAAAGAAGCTTTAGCCGATGCAAAGGATGCAATTACAATTTTAGCAAGAAAAGAGGGCTTAGAAGCACATGCTCGTGCGGTCGAGTGTCGCTTCAACTGATGCTATTTTCTAGCAGAACGGACTAATGTCTTTAAATTTGAAGGGAGAAGAAGAATGAGAACAGCTACTTTAAAAAGAGAAACTGCAGAAACCAAAATTGAATTAGCGCTAGATTTAGATCGCCAAGAACCAGTAACTGTTGCAACAGGAGTTGGATTCCTTGATCATATGCTGATTTTGTTTGCGCGTCATAGTCGTATTTCATTGGAAGTCAATGTTGTGGGGGATTTGGACGTAGATAGTCACCACACAGTAGAAGATGTTGGGATCGTTTTAGGTCAGTGTATCCGTGAAGCGTTGGGCGATAAAAAAGGCATTAATCGTTATGGGACAAGTTTTGTACCAATGGATGAAACGCTAGGGATGGCTTCATTGGATTTAAGTGGGCGTTCATATATTGTTTTTGATGCCGTATTTGATAATCCTAAATTAGGCTCATTTGATACAGAATTGACTGAAGAATTTTTTCAGGCACTCGCTTTCAATACTCAAATGAATCTTCACTTAAAAATTTTACATGGGAAAAATACCCATCACAAAATCGAAGCACTATTTAAAGCGACTGGGCGAGCATTGAGAGAAGCCATTACTGAAAATCCAGAAATTCAAGGAGTCAACTCCACGAAAGGAATACTTTAGATGATTATTATCATTGATTATGATACAGGGAATACTCGAAATGTCCAAAAAGCATTAGATTACGTTGGGTTAGAAAATAAAATTTCGGCTGATCCTATTGAAATACAAGCAGCAGATGGCTTGATCTTACCGGGTGTCGGTGCTTTCTCATTAGCGATGGAGGAGCTTAAAAAACGGGGATTAGTCAACGTGATCCAAGCGGCAGCTAAAAAAGGCACACCCATTCTAGGTGTTTGTTTAGGGATGCAGCTTTTACTAGACGGGAGCCTAGAAAATGGTTTTACAGAAGGCTTGGGATTGATTGAAGGGCTTTGCGAAAGATTGCCAGATGATCCTAATTTACTAGTGCCGCATATGGGCTGGAATGAACTGATCGTCACCCATGAAACCTCGCTCACAAAAGAAGTGAACGGCAAATATGTTTATTTTGTTCATTCTTATTACGCAGATTGTGAACCTGATGTGATTGATGCGTTAGCACAATATTCAATCAAAATACCAGCAATGATTTCAAAGGGAAATATATACGGAACACAGTTTCATCCAGAAAAAAGTAGTGAAGCAGGACTGATGATTTTAAACGGATTTAAGGAGGTGGTCGAACATGCGAATATTGCCGGCGATTGATATTAGAGAAGGAAAAGCGGTTCGTTTAGTGCAAGGTGATTTTTTACAAAAAACGATTGTGAATAATGATCCAGTAGCGCAAGCACAAGAATTTAAAGATGCAGGCCTAGAGATGATGCATGTCGTTGATTTAGATGGTGCATTAGTGGGAAAAGCAGAAAATGCTTCTTTGATTGAGCAAATGAAGAGAAAGACGGGTTTAAAAATAGAACTTGGCGGAGGAATCCGGACAATAGAGCAAATAGACAACTATGTGGCAATTGGGATCGATCGGATCATTATCGGTTCGGCGGCCTTAAGAGATCCTGAATTAGTGAAAGCAGCAGTCAAAAAGTATGGGGATAAAATTGCAGTTGGGATTGATGCTAAAAATGGAAAAGTAGCAATCAGTGGCTGGCTAGATGTTAGTGAAACCGATTATTTACAAATGGCACAAGAAATGGCAGCAATTGGGGTTAAAACGATCATTTATACAGATATTGAAAAAGATGGAACCTTAACTGGCCCAACTTTTGATGACTATGAAAAGCTTTTAAAAGCTGTACCAGCTGTACAAATCATTGCTTCTGGTGGCGTAAGTAGTCAAGCAGACTTAATACAACTAGCTGAGTTAGGTTTATCCGGAGCAATTGTTGGTAAAGCCTTTTACAATGGGGCGATCACCTTAACAGAAATGTTGGAGGTAGAAGCATATGCTGACTAAACGAATTATTCCGTGTCTAGATGTGACAGATGGACGTGTCGTTAAAGGAGTGAACTTTGTTGGCTTAAAAGATGTTGGTGATCCTGTTGATATCGCACGCTTTTATAATGATCAGGGAGCAGATGAACTGATTTTTCTGGATATTACGGCGACAAGTGATGAGCGAGAGACGATGATTGAATTGGTTGAACGAACTGCGGCAGAAGTTTTTATTCCTTTGACTGTAGGTGGCGGTATTCGCTCAATTGAGGATATGAAAAAGATGCTGCAGGCAGGGGCAGATAAAATATCTCTCAACTCTGCAGCACTCAAACAACCAGAATTGATCAAAATAGGAGCAGAAAAATTTGGCTCACAATGTATCGTAGTAGCAATCGATGCGAAACGAGTCGAAGATTCTTGGCATGTCTTTGTGAAAGGTGGACGTGAAGATACAGGAATAGATGCAATCACCTGGGCAAAAAAAGTGGTTGCATTGGGCGCAGGTGAAATATTACTGACAAGTATGGATGCAGATGGAACTAAAGAAGGCTATGATCTTGCTTTGAATCAAGCCATTTGCTCAGCAGTGAATATCCCAGTTATTGCGTCAGGCGGTTGCGGCAGTACAGCGGATATCGTAGAAGTATTCCAAAAGACCAAAGTTTCCGCCGCCTTAGCTGCGAGTATTTTCCATTACGGCGAAGTAGCAATTCCAGCATTAAAAGAAGAGTTAGCACGTAACGGGATGGAGGTTCGTCGATGAAACCAGATTTTACGAAAGGCTTATTACCTGCAATCATAATAGAAGAAAAAACAAAGGAAGTACTAATGCTGGCCTATATGAATGAAGAAAGTTATCAAAAAACACTTGAAACCAAACAAACCTGGTTTTATTCACGTTCACGACAACAGTTGTGGAATAAAGGAGCAACAAGTGGCAATACTCAAAAAGTAAAACGGATCGTGACGGATTGTGATTCAGATACATTACTTATTACAGTAGAGCAAACAGGACCTGCTTGTCATACTGGAGAACATAGTTGCTTTTTTAATGTGATTATTTAACCTAAAGGAGGTAAGGCGTATGATCGAAGCGCTATATAAAGAGATACTTGCACGTAAGGAACACCCAAAAGAAGGATCGTATACCAATTATTTATTTGAACAAGGATTAGATAAAATTTTGAAAAAGGTTGGTGAAGAGTCGACAGAGGTGATCATTGCCGCTAAAAATGATCAAGCAGAACTAATTGCTGAAACGTCTGATCTCGTTTATCATATGCTTGTTTTGTTAGTTGAAAGAGACATTTCTTTGGAAGAAATCATAGCTGAATTAGCGAAAAGAGAAGGAAAATTAAGTAAAACCAAAGAGCGTAAACAAATTGATGAACTTTAAAAAAGTTAAAAAATAAAGCAGCCTCTCATAAAAAACAATTATGAGACAGGCTGCTTTATTTTTCAGTTGGATCATTCAAAGAATCAACTGCTTCTAGAACATACGTAACATCATCTGCTTCATCATACAATGAAGCGGGGTTACCATTTAGACATTGTACGATGAGATGATACCCATATTCATCTTGGGCTACTAACCGTTTATTCGTTAATTCAACTAGCATATAACTTAATTTTTTGCCATCAACAAACATTTGGAGATCGTTTTCAATCTTCAAGGTATGTTGAATCGCTTTTTGTTTGTTAACGAACCACCAGCTCCCTAAATAACGTTTATATAAATTAGGAATAATTGAATCAGCCTGAGGTTTTTCCTGTTTCTTTTTCAAGAATAATGACCCAGCGATTCCAGTAACAAGTGATGCACCTAAAAATAATGACCAATGTTTTTTCATACTATCATTCTCCTCCAAAATAATCATAGCACGAAATTAAAAAACAGACTATTCGAAAATCCCTTCCTATAAAAAAACTTAATGAAGTTGGTATTTTGATTTATCCAACTCATTTTTTCGACTAAATTTTTTGCTCAACGCATGGAGTGTCAAAACAAAAGTTTGACGATGCTTTTTCATTCAAAATATGGTATTGTTTTCAAGAAAGGGTGTTACAATGATTACATATCCAAACGTGTATTTAGCACATTTTATTGATAGACCAAATCGTTTTATTGCAAAGTGTCGTCTGCGTGAAAGCGGTAAAATGGTAACGGTTCACGTAAAAAACACTGGTCGTTGTAAAGAACTATTTTATCCAGAGGTGGAAGTTGCGTTGTCGTACCAGCCTTCACCAAAGAGAAAAACAGATTATGATTTGATTGCGGTCAAAAAAAAGGATGCTTGGTTCAATATCGATAGTCAAGTTCCTAATGCGTTAGCAGCTCAAGCATTAGTGGATGGTACAATCGTTTTACCTGATTTAAAAGGAAAGATCGTCACAGTCAAAAGAGAAAAAAAATTTGCACAGTCTCAATTTGATATATTGGTAGAAACAGATACAGGACATCAAGCCTTTGTTGAAGTCAAAGGAATGACCTTAGAAAATAACAAGTTAGGTGCATTTCCTGATGCCCCAACCTTACGTGGTTTAAAACATGTGACTGAACTGATTGAAGCCATCAAAGAGGGCTATCAAAGCTATGTCTTATTTGTGATTCAGTTTGAAAACGTTGAAGCGGCTACGATCCATACCAACATGCAGCCAGCCTTAGCAGCAATGATTTTGTCGGGGCAAAAACAAGGTCTAAGTGTCATTGCTTACAATTGTCGTGTCACACCTGATACAATAGCAATAGAACATCCAGTACCATTTGATGTCACAAAAATGTTTGAAGATCCAAATTCAGAAAGGTGAGGGTAAATATGATTCACTTAGGTATTATTGGAACAAACTGGATTAGCCATCAATTTGTCAAGGCAGCATTGGAGACCAATCGCTATGATTTAACTGCTGTTTATTCACGCAAGCTGGAAACGGCTCAAAAATTTGGTGAAGAATATGGTGATGTTGAATACGCTACAAATTTAGCGACATTTTTTGGGATTTCTCATATGGATACAGTGTATATTGCTTCTCCTAATTCATTACATTTTGAACAAGCAAAACAAGCACTTCTTGCAAAAAAAAATATTATTGTTGAAAAACCAGCCTTCTCAACTCCTGAAGAGATGGCAGAAATTATTGAATTAGCAAACCAACAACAAGTTTTCTTTTTTGAAGCAGCACGAAATATTCATGAGAAAAGCTTTAAAAAAATCGGCGAACTATTACCTTTAAAAAATCAAATTACAGGTGCAAATTTCACCTATATGAAATACTCCTCACGTTATGATCAAGTGCTTGACGGACAAGAACCAAATATTTTTTCTCCCCATTTTTCTGGAGGAGCTATGGCTGATTTAGGTGTTTACTTGGTCTATGCCGCTGTTGGTTGGTTTGGGTTGCCAAATGAAAGTCATTATTTTGCAAGAAAAATTCAAACTGGTGTTGATGGGATCGGGACAGCGATTTTAAGATATGATTTATTTGATGTGACACTTCAAACTGGAAAAAATGCAGATTCATTTTTAGATTCCGAAATATATTTTGAAGGCGGCACATTGATTTTGGATAGTGTGAACGCAATTTCCAAAGCTGAATTTCATGATCGAAATCACCAGGAACGTGATATCATTGCGTTAACGACCGAAGAAAATCCGATGATCGAAGAAGCCCATGACTTTGCAGATGTACTAGAAAATCCTGATGATCCAACGATAGGTGTACGTTATGAAGAGTGGGTGGAATTGTCACGTAATGTGAATAAAGTTGTTACAACATTAAGGAAAAGTGCCGGTATTGTGTTTGATGCCGACAAAGATTAAGTAGTTTTAATGAGGAAAGGACTATTATGACAATTATTAAAAATTTACCAGAAGCGTGGCAAACCCATTGGCAAGCTTCTGGTTTTAGCGAGCCATCAATGATTCAAGAGAAAAGCTTCCAACCTTTAAAAGAAAAAGAAAATGTGCTAGGTATTTCACCAACAGGCTCAGGTAAAACATTAGCGTATGTATTGCCGTTACTTTTAAATGTAGAAAAAGGTCAAGGCAGTCAATTATTGATTTTAGCGCCTTCACAAGAATTGGCGGTACAAATTAGTCAAGTTGTTCGTGATTGGGCAATGTTACTTCATTTAAAAACACAAACGCTGATTGGCGGGGCAAATGTAGGCCGTCAAATCGAGAAATTGAAGAAGAAACCTGAAATTTTAATCGGGACACCTGGGCGAGTATTAGAGTTGATCAAGACCAAAAAAATTAAAAGTCACTTGTTACACACAATTGTGATGGACGAAGTGGATCAGCTTTTCCATGAAAAAGAATTAAATTTAACGAAACAAATTTTAACGAGTGCACCAACAGAATTTCAATTAGTCTTTTATTCAGCGACAGCAGATCGAGTGGCCGAAGAAGCGCAAAAATTAGCAGATCAGCTGACCGTGATCGATGTAACAGCAGAAGATCAATCCAGTGGAGTTGTAAATCATCATTTTATAGCCTTATCACCGCGGAAAAAAAGTGACTATTTAAGAAGTTTAGCGTATACGCCGGATTTTCGTGCAATGGTCTTTTTCAATCAAGTGGCTGATCTAGGCTCTGTGGAAGAAAAATTACTTTACGAAGGACTAGCGGTGGCTGGATTAGCTTCGGATCAGAACAAAACTTTACGTAAATTAGCGATCGATCAATTTTCTAAAAAACGGGCAGTAATGCTTTTGACAACGGATATTGCGGCTAGAGGCTTAGATTTTAATGCGATTCCCTTTGTTGTCAATGCTGAAGTCCCTTTATCAGAAGAAAGCTATATCCATCGAGCTGGACGTGTTGGCCGAATGGGTGCTGCAGGTTCTGTCATCACCTTTGTCAACGATGCAACGAAAAGAGATTATCAACGTTTGATGAAAAAAATCGAGCTCCCTTACCAAGAAGTCTTTCTGTACGATGGAGCCATCCATTCAACACGAAAAGAAAAAAGTATTACTGAAGACAAAGGTGCAATAACTGCGACTCCTAAGAAAGATGCACCAACAAAAAAAGACACTAGTGGGCAGACAGCAAAGCCTAAAAAGCGTCCAAAAAACAATAAAAATAAAGGTGCTAGACGCAAATCGTCAATAATAGAGAATAAGTAAGAACGTCATGATTTGAGGAGGCTATCCATGAAATCGAGAAAAGACGAGATTTTAGCAGTTTTAGAACTAAAAAAACAAGGGATGACAGCAGCTGATGTTGCCAACGAGATGGCAATCGATCGAAGCAATGCCAGTCGTTATCTAAGTGAGCTATTTAAAGAACAGAAAATAATTAAAAGTGACGGACGTCCAGTTGTCTATTCCGTTGTAACGGAAGAAGAAAAGGTTCATGTAGACAATTCTAGCGAGGTCACCTTTGATAACTTAGTCGGAGCACAAGATTCTTTAAAGGTCAGTATCCAACAGGCAAAAGCGGCGATTTTATATCCACCGCGTGGCTTACATACAATTATTTTTGGGGAGACTGGAACCGGTAAATCGCTTTTTGCAGAATGTATGTATCATTTTGCTGTTGATTCTAAAACATTGGCATCAGACGCACCGTTTGTTTCATTTAATTGTGCTGACTATGCTCAGAATCCACAGTTACTGTTTGGCCATATTTTTGGTGTGAAAAAAGGAGCCTATACTGGGGCAAATGAAGACAGTCCTGGTTTGATGTCAAAAGCAGATGGCGGGATTCTGTTCCTAGATGAAATCCATCGTTTACCACCAGAAGGACAAGAAATGCTCTTTACCTTTATTGATAAAGGAATCTATCGTCCACTTGGTGAAAGTGGTCAAACCTATGAAGCATCAGTCCAAATCATTGGGGCAACAACAGAATCTTCAGAAAGCTTTTTGACGACGTTTAACCGCAGAATTCCAATGGCGATCACGTTACCGTCCTTAGATGCTCGCTCGCTGGATGAGCGCTATGACATTATCTCGTTGTTTATCAAACAAGAAGCCAACCGTTTAAATCAGCGGATCGATATTAAACGAGAAGCCATTTTGGCTTTTATGCTTTATGAAGCAGAAGGGAATATCGGTCAAGTCAAGCGAGATTTGAAACTGGTTTGTGCCAAGTCATTCCTGCATTATCGTACGCATAATGAGTCTAGTTTAGTCATCCGAAAACGAGATTTACCTTTGCAAGTGCAAAAAGGATTACTAAAAATCAAAGAAGTATCGGATCGTTTAGATCGCTTTGTTGATAGCAAAAGTAATTATTTAAGCTTTGAGCCGGGGACAAATGAAGTGGTCTGGTCACAAGATCCAGCTCGTGATATGCAAGTGTACAATGAAATTGAAGAAAAAGTTGCAACCTTATCAGCAAACGAACTAGAGAATGTGAATTTAGAACAGCTGATTTCTAGTGACATGGATGCTTATTTTCAAACCTATGTAGACGAATTGACACAAAATCCTGTGCATAAAGAATTATTACCAGAACCGATTTGGAAATTGACAGACCGCCTATATGATATTGCAGAAAAAAGATTAGAACGTATGTATAATGAAAAAGCTCGCTTTGCGTTTGCCCTACATCTACAAAGTACCATTGATCGAGTGAGAGAAGGGCATGTGATCGTTCATCCTAATTTGAATAATGTCCGTAAGAAAATGAAAAAAGAATTTCAAGTAGCAATGGACTTGTCTGCCATTATCGAAGAAGAGAACAATATTGAAATCCCATTCGACGAAATTGGGTTTATCAGTATGTTTTTATCGATCAATGTGGGAAACAAAGAAAAAGTTCACGAAAATAATGTAGGTGTAGTTGTTTTGATGCATGGGGATTCAACAGCTTCCAGTATGTTAAAAACCGCGCAAGAATTACTTGGCACGGAAACCGGTGCAGCGATGAATATGCCGCTTACAATGGAAGTTCAAACCATGTATGAACAATTAAAAAGTTTTGTCTTGAGTCATCGCGAGAAATTGGTGAATGGGATGTTGCTTTTGACAGATATGGGTTCATTGAACTCATTTGGAAATCTAATTTTTGAAGAAACGGGTATTCGGACAAAAGCGATTACTATGACTAGTACGATGATCGTTTTAGAAGCGATCCGGATGGCTAGTGTTGGACGAAGCTTAGAAGATATCTACCAAAATATTCAAATGTCCTTTGAAAGTATTATCCGAGAACAGTTTAGAACCAGTCCTCAAAATCGAGAAGAAGTCAAAAAAGCTGTTGTTGTGACTTGTTTTACTGGGGAAGGCGTTGCCGCTAAACTGTATCAGCGAATTTTACCTGTGATTGATGAAAACAAAGTCGAAATTATCCAAATGCAATTTTTAGAACGTGAAGCGTTTAAAAAGCATATCGACAGTTTAATGGAAGAATATGAAATCAAAGCCATTGCGGGAACAGTAGATGTTGAGTATCAGAATATTCCCTTCTTCTCTGCATACGATATCTTTGATGATGAAAAATTGAACGTACTAAAACGTATTGCAGGCGATGAAGTGCCGACAGAAAAAATCGTGAAATCATTAAGTGGAACGATTACAGCAGTTGATTCTTTACAAAAATTGATTATTACATTACAAAAAACAGTACATCAGATTCAAACGGACATGCATATTATTGTCGAACCTGGGGTAGACGCAGGGATCGTGATTCATCTAGCTTTCTTAATCGATGGGATTTTAAAAAGAGAAAAATCAAACGAATTCGATAATCTGACGGAGTTTATGAAGAAAAACCGTTTAGAATCAGATGTAATCAGAACTAATTTGATGGCAATTGAAAAAACATATCGCTTATCCTTTACAGAATCGGATATTGCCCACCTAACGCAACTATTTTTAGAAAATAGGATCGAAGTAGCAACTGAGTATAAAAAAATATAGTAGTGTGTACACGTGAATCAGTGTGTAGCTAATGGAAAATAGTGTGTACACAATATGTATAGACCAAAACCCTTGTTACAATCGGATTTGGTCTATACGTATCTTTGGCACACTTCTTGCTTTATATAAAAGTGTAAGTACAAAAAAATTAGAAGGAGTGGTAATAATGGCTAAAAAAACAATTATGTTAGTATGTTCAGCAGGGATGAGTACAAGTCTATTAGTAACAAAAATGCAAAAGGCAGCAGAAGATCGTGGAATGGAAACAGACATTTTTGCAGTATCTGCATCAGATGCTGATAACAACTTAGAAGCAAAAGATGTAAACGTATTACTTTTAGGTCCGCAAGTTCGTTTCATGAAAGCGCAATTTGAACAAAAACTAGCACCTAAAGGTATTCCGTTTGATGTAATTAATATGTCAGACTATGGCATGATGAATGGTGAGAAAGTCCTTGATCAAGCAATTGCTTTAATGGACAAATAAAAAAATAAAAAATGAACGGAGTTACAAAACGTGGAAGATCAACAAAATTTAGAAGCAGTAATGGGATTGATTATGTATGGTGGGAATGCTAAAAGCGATGCAATGGAAGCGATTGCGGCTGCGAAAGCAGGAGATTTTGAATTAGCAGATCAAAAAATCGTTGATGCAGAGGAATCTTTAGTCCAAGCACATCATTCTCAAACAGGAATGCTAACACAAGAAGCGCAAGGAAATCATATCCAAGTGACTTTATTGACTGTTCACAGTCAAGATCATTTAATGACATCGATCGCTTTTACAGATCTAGCAAAAGAGATCATTGATTTATATCGCCGTATGGACAACGAGTAAGCTATGTTATTTTCTTTTTTGAACGGAAGAAAATAGAGGTTAAAGTTTTTGAACGGAGCTTTAACAACTACATTGTTTTAAGGAGTATCTTTGCTCTTTAAATATATATTATTTATAGGAGGAATTAAAAAATGGATGGATTAACAGCCTGGATGGAGAAATACATTCTACCTGTGGCCGGCAAAATTGGTGCACAAAAGCACTTAGTCGCACTACGTGATGCTTTTATTGGGACAATGCCGGCAACAATGGCAGGTTCGATCGCCGTAATGATCAACGCGATAATTCGTGACTTGCCCCAACAATTTTTCTCTGATTACGCAACAAACCTTGCCGCAGACAAGGGAATCTTTGCAGTTATTAATGTTATTATTGGCATCAATGGATTTGTTTGGAACGGAACTTTGGCAATTGCTGGTTTGATTTTTGCTTTTTCTTGGGGTTATAATCTAGCAAGAGCGTACAAAGTAAACGACTTAGCTGGTGGTATCGTTGGTTTGGCAACATTGATTCAAGGAATTGCTTTTTCTTATTCTAATACTTTAGAGACAGCTGTTCCAAAAGAATTAATGAACACAATCAATGCTGGCTCTGCAGATTCTGGTTGGTCAGCTACAGCTGAAGGCTTAACAGCAGGCGGTTGGGGTTGGTTAAAACTAGATCACCTAAATGGTAATGCATATTTCACTGTCATGATCATGGGTGCAATTTCTGTTATTATTTTCTGTAAATTAATGTTGGCGAATATTACGATCAAAATGCCTGATTCAGTTCCGCCAGCAGTATCAAAAGCATTTGCTGCGATCTTGCCTGCAACGATCGCGTTATATGTTATCGCAATTATTAACTTTGTAGTAGGTAAATTAACAAATGGACAATTGATCATCGATCTGGTCCAAAAATATATTGCAGAACCATTCTTGGGCTTATCTCAAGGGTTAGGTGCGGTATTAATTGTAACAATTTTTGTTCAAATTTTCTGGTTCTTCGGAATTCATGGTCCAAACGTATTGGCACCAGTTTTAGAAGGAATCTGGGGACAAGCACAATTGATCAATATCGATATTTTCCAAAAAGGCTACAAAGGCTTGACTGGTACACCAGCTGTCTTGAAAGCTATTGATGAAGGCAAAGCGTACATGTGGGTTCGTGGTTCATTTGACGCCTTTGCGTGGTTTGGTGGTTCAGGTGGTACGATCGTCTTGATCATTGCTATCTTGTTATTCTCTAAACGTGCTGATTACCTAACTGTTGGTAAATTATCATTAGGACCTGGTATCTTCAACATCAACGAACCAATCATGTTTGGTTTACCGATCGTATTAAATGCTATCATGTTTGTACCATTCTTAGTAGCACCAGTTGTTGCAACAACAATTGGTTGGTTGGCAACATACTTCGGCTTAGTAGCGCCAGTATCTCAACAAGTAACATGGGTTGTTCCGCCAATCTTGCTATCATTCTTAGCAACAGGAGCAGACTGGAGAGCACCAATCGTAACAATTGTATGTATGGTTGTAACATTCTTGATCTGGACACCGTTCGTTATTGCGGCTAACAGAATGGAACCAACTGATTTCGAATAAACTAAAATTAAATAGCGGATTGCTTTCACTTTTAACAAGGTGAGAGCAACTGCTTCATTATTTAAGGAGAGATTAAAATGATCACAATCGCAAGTGCAATGCAACAAGAAGAAATCAAGAACTTATTAGAAAGCTATGAGGGTGGAGATTTTACATACACTTTTAAAGAAAAAAAAGGCATCAAATTAGCATTTGACGTAACAGGGGACAAAGAAGAAGCAGCTAAAAAAGCAAAAGAATTAATCAAAGCACAACCTTGGGGCGGTGTCTTGTTCTTCCAAGCAGCTGCAGTTTAAAAAGATTGGATGGATGTAAAATGGTAAGAAATGGTTTATTTGTCTGCAGTATTGGCTTAATTATAATTTTATATGCGCTTAATCCTGCATCAATGAAATATGATTTGTTAAGTATGACGACAGGTATTTTCTTAGTAGTTGTTGGAGGCTACTTTTTCTTCAAAGGAAGAAAGAAAGAAGAACAAAATAAGAAAAAGAACAACGAGGTGAAAAGATAATGGAAATTATCAAGAAAATGAATATTCCTGCATCTGTTTTTTATGACCAAGTCATGGATTCTGTTTTGTTTGATATACGAAAGCATACGGGCAAAAGTTTAACCAGAAAACAACTCAACAACTTTGAATATGTTAAGGAATTTTCGAAAAATAGTCGAGCGCGTATCAAAGTAGAAAAACTTGTTGAAAATACGTCTTACCATTTTCGAACATCTACCACAAAAAATGATTTCTTGGTTCAATATGATATCAAACCACTAGATGAAAAATCGTGTGAAATTCGGTATAATGAAAAAATGGAATCGTATGGATTTTTACAAAAAATGAATGATGCTGTACTTGGTACGATACTTATGTTTTTTAAAAAACGCCAGTTTACTAAAATGTTAAAAATGATGGAAGAGTCATATTGATAAGAGTGTCATAATGAAGTGAGACCCAATAGTTAGACCATAACCCGACCGAAGAAATTTGGTCGGGTTTTTATGCGGTCATCCGTTTGCGATATTGAACGGGACTGCAGCCGAGCCTTGTTTTGATTCGGTGATGATTATAGTAATTAATCCACTCTTTAATTGCCCTCTTCAACCTTTTAAAGCTTGTATAAATCACACCATAATAAATTTCTTGCTTTAATAGACCAAAGAAGCTTTCCATCGGTGAATTGTCAAGACAATTCCCTTTTCGGGACATGCTCTGGAATATTTTTTTCTCCGCTAAAGGCTTTCTATAACCATTCATCTGGTAAGCCCAGCCTTGGTCAGAATGGAAAGTCCGACGATAGGGGCAGTCCGCGGTTTGTTCTATGGCTTCTTTTTGAGCATCAAGAACGGCCTTTGCATTTGGTTTTTCTGATATTCGATAGGACAGAATTTCCCCGTTAAACAGATCTAGGAATGGGTCTAAATACAGCTTCTTGATGACAGGTTTTCCGTTCGTATCTTGTTCATAATACTTAAATTCAGAAGTATCAGTTGTAATCTTTTGATGAGGAACCGAGGTAACAAATCGTCTGTGAATCCGATTCTTTGCCACTCGTCCAACAGTCCCTTTGTAGGAATTGTACTTACGTGATTTGCGTGTAAACTTTACGCTCTTCAGCCCAAGCTTACGCATGATTCGACGGATTTTCTTTTGATTTACCTTTACTCCCTGTTCGTTCAGGGCGATTTGAATCCGACGATACCCATAGTTCCCATCGTTTTCTTCGAAGATTTCTTGAATGGTTTCCTCTAGCTTGGCATCTGGATTCCCACGATTCAATCGCTTTTGCCAATACATGTATGTCGCTTTAGGAAATTTTGTCGCTTCAAGAAGAATCGTTAATCGGAACTCCTTTCGGAGTTCGTGGATGATTCGTGCATCTCGTTCTTGAGTCGATCTGGGATATTCATCCCTAAAGCTCGGAGCTTTTTTACGAAGGCCAGTTCTGCACGAAGCAGTTCATTTTCTCGTTCCAGTTCTTGTTCACGCGTTAACGGCCTTTTTGGTATTTGTTTCTTCTTTTTCTTAGTCATTGAAGGCCTTCCTTTCAGTTTCGGTAAGAGACCTTCAATGCCTTCACGCAGAAATAGTTGGTGCCAATGTTGGAGTAGATTTCCAGATGGCAATCCATATTTCAATGCGACATTAAGGTAAGAGTCACCGCTAGTCAAATAATAGTGTATGACATCTTGCTTGAATTGGGAAGAATAAGTTTGTTTATTTTTACGTCGGTTTAAGGCATTAAAGTCCAATTTTTCTACAATCTTTACCCATTTTCTTACTGTTGAATCCGCTGGAATACCGTATCGGCGAGCTAGAGCCACATACCCACCTTCTCCCCTCTGATACGCTTCAACTACTGATTTTTTAAAGTCATAATCATATTTAGCCACTATAAAAAGCCCCCTAAGTTAGATTTTCTGGTCTAACTTAGGGGGCTCACTTCATAAAGGCACTCTTTTTTTTACGTTCTTTTACACACAAATTGCACTGTGTATATTGTGTGTAAAAGCAGAGTGTAAAGAAAGCGCTTTATGATACAAAGGTTTTGGTCTAGATCAATTTGGCATGATTTTTGCTTATTATAAGAATGTAAGATTATATTGATACAACATTTTTGTGTTGTAAATGCGTTTATGAACTGGTCTGGATGAATCTGTTTTAAAAAGTGAAAGCTTTTTGAATAAATAAATTTTGGGAGGAAAAAAAATGAATGGATTAACAGCTTGGATGGAAAGATACATTTTACCTGTAGCTGCGAAAATTGGGTCACAGAAACATTTAGTTGCACTCAGAGATGCGTTTATCGGTATGATGCCGGTTACGATGGCGGGAGCCATTGCTGTCTTGTTAAATGCATTTATGCGTGATTTCCCTAACACGTATATTGGGGAAGGGAATGCTATTACTAGTTTCTTTGAACCAGTGATTGCAATCAATGGTTTAGTTTGGACCGGAACCTTAGCGATCATGGCCGTTGTTTTTGCTGCATCTTTGGGCTATAACATTGCAAGAGCTTATGATGTCGATGCTTTATCAGGTATGTTGGTCTCATTAGCTGCATTTTTTATTGGGTTGCCACAAAGTGCAACAGCGACTGTTACTTTGGCCGAAAAATTGCCAAAGAATATTGCCCAACTTTTCACGGATGCAGGTGCTACTGTTAACACAGTTGATGGTGTTTCAGCAGTAGATGCAGGTGCTTGGGGGTATTTCCCATTTAGTCAATACATGGGTGGAACAGGTTTATTTACCGCAATGATTTTTGGTTTTATTTCTGTTATTATCTTTGCTAAATTGATCAAGAAAAATATTGTCATCAAAATGCCTGATTCAGTACCTCCAGCAGTTTCAAAAGCGTTTGCTGCTATTATTCCAGGTGTGGTCGCTTTATATGTTTCAGGATTGATTTATCATGTGTTTGAAAAATTAACAGGTAAACTATTGATTGACTGGATCTCAGAATCGATTCAGACGCCTTTACTTGGTTTGTCTCAGGGCTACGGGGCAGTTGTTTTGATTGTGTTGCTCGTACATGTGTTATGGTTCTTCGGCTTACATGGCACCAACATTATGTCCCCCGTTTTACAATCAATTTATGGTGTGGCAATGGTTGATAATACGAATGCTTACCAACAAGGACAAGAAATCCCTTATAAATGGGTTGCTGGTTCCTTTGAGGCTTTTGTGTGGCCAGGTGGAGCAGGTGTTACACTCGTTTTGATTATTTCAATCTTACTGTTCTCTAAACGTGCGGATTACAAAACAGTCGGTAAACTCGGCTTAGGGCCAGGAATCTTCAATATCAATGAACCAGTAATGTTTGGTATGCCGGTTGTATTGAATCCAATTATGCTGATTCCATTCATTGTTGCACCATTAGCAACCGCTACAATCGCTTACTTTGCGACAATGGCTGGTTTAGTAAATCCTGTAGTTGTGAATGTGATTTGGGTTATGCCGACGATCATTAGTGGCTTCTTAGCAACGGCTGGTGATTGGCGTGCAATTGTCTTAACCCTTGTAAATCTGGCTGTCGCATTGGTAATCTGGGCGCCATTTGTGATTGCAGCCAATAAAATGGATCCAACTCTAGGTGAGCCAGAAGAATAAGCGAAACAGCTATTGTGATGGTTTAATGTAAATGAATATGAATGAACGATACTGGGATAACGACGTTAGTGGTCGTGTCCCAGTTATTTTTATAGGTTGCAGCGTTAGCTTTTTTCTGGACATCGTTTTTCATTGGGGTACAATGAAAAATAAAGAGTTACTTTTAGTTAGGGTGGTCACAGTGGAAAAAGAAGTCTGTCTTATGAGTGAAGAAAAAATTGATGGGATGTTTGATTTAGCTGCATATGCCTTTAATGCCGCTAGAACTGAAGAACGCAAAGAGCGTTTTAAGAGTATAGTTAGACATTCTTTGAATTATGGGTATTTTTCAGAGGATGTCTTAACCAGTCAAGTGATTTGTACGCCATTTAAAGTAGCATTTCATGGAATAAGTTATCAAATGGCTGGAATCGGTTGTGTATCTTCTTATCCTGAATATCGTGGACAAGGTGGTATTTCAACGATTATGAAACAGATGTTAACAGAATTAGCTGAAACTAAGGTGGAACTTGCTTACTTAGCCCCATTTTCTTATCCTTTTTATCGGAAATATGGTTTTGAGCAAGTCTTTGAACAAATTAGTTATACAGTTAAAGCCCAAGATTGGCCAAATGTGAAGGCCATGTCTGGTAAGATAAAACGAGTTACTTATGAAGAAGCTAAAAGTGTTTGTCAGCACATTTACTCTGACTTACCAAACAATCAAAGAGGGGCTGTGATTCGGGATGCTTGGTGGTTTAATTATACATTTGGTCTAGATGATAAGAATCAATTTGCACTCTATGAAGATGAATTGGGAAATCCACAGGGATACTTGATTTATCAATCGAGTGCAGAACGCTTTGTGATTAAAGAATGGGGCTATTTAACGAAGTCAGCCTTTCAATCTCTCGTTCGATTCATTGGTTCGCATAATGGTTCGTCAAGAGAATTTCATTTAGAAATAGGGTTTGACGGCACGAATTTAAGCTATCTAATGTCCTCTCCATTGGTAGAAATGAACATCACGTCTTTTATGATGGGAAGAATTGTTGATCTAGAAGGTTTTCTTGGTAAATATCCTTTTGTAAAAGGGAATGAAGAAACTTATATTCTTAAAGTTGAAGATGAGTACGGTCAGTGGAATGAAGGGATATGGGAATTGTGCGTAACCAAAAGTGGTCAGAGTTCTATAAGAAAACTTGAACAAATTCCTGAATCATTGAGAGAAGATGAAATGATTGTAAGCACAATCCAAATCTTGACGCAGCTTTTCATGGGCTATCGTACGGGGAGTGAATTAAGGTTTTATGGAAAGCTTGGTGGAAATGAAGAATTGATCCAGTCATTAGACCAGCGTTTAGTGAAAGGTAAGCCGATTTTAGCTGATTATTTCTAAAAAATAGGCGAAGTGAGTTCGTTATTTAAACACTCACTTCGCCTATTTGGATTTATGGTTTCCTTTTATTATCTTGCGTCTTTTCTTTTGAAGGGGAGTCATGGTACTCTTCTAAGGCTTCTTTAAAAATGTCTTCTTTTTCCTGCTTATATTGATCTTGACGCTCGGCAAAAATCTTTTCTTTTGTCTTATCAGTCATACATGTTACCTCCATCTCTTTTTTTGTTGATTGCAAGTGGTACAGTTCTATCCTAACATCTATAAAAATACTAAGCGAGTTTTTTGTTTAGGAGCAAATGATTGGTACAAGTTAGTGAAAGTCCTTATAATATAAATATAGAGGCACAAAATTGTCAATTAATGAAAGGCCGTGAAAAGTATGAGTAAAACAAAAGAAGAAAAAGTTGCAAGAAATGGTAAGATCGGCAAAACTTTAGCTGTAGTCATCGGAGGGCTTTACTTCGTTAAAATGCTGAAGGGCAAAAAAGAAAGTAAAAAATAAAGGAGAAGAGGGATTCTGATTTTAAGTCAGGATTCCTCTTTCTTTATTTTTCATTGACAGTGACTATAAAGACTTTTAAAATAGAGAAAGAATGTTCTCGTAGCTCAGTAGGATAGAGCGATCGCCTCCTAAGCGATAGGTCGCTGGTTCGATTCCAGTCGGGAACGTAATAAATCCCTACGAAATTAACATTTCGTAGGGATTTAGTTTGTACCATTATCTCTTATGCCCAATCCCCATTACGGAAAATGGGCACCCGTGTACCATCTTCTCTAATTCCATCAATGTCCATTTGATCTGAGCCAACCATAAAGTCAACATGAGTTTGACTGCGATTTAGACCAGCCTCTGTTAGTTCTTCTTCACTCATTTCTGTTCCACCTTGCAAATTAAAGGCATACGCTGAGCCAAAAGCCAAATGATTTGAGGCATTTTCGTCGAATAAAGTATTATAGAAAATAATACCCGATTGAGAAATCGGAGATGGGTCTGGAACTAAGGCAACTTCACCTAAATGTCTTGCCCCTTCATCTGTTTCTAGTAATTTTTCCAGTACCTCTTCACCTTGTTCAGCAGAAAAATCAATAACTTTTCCATCTTTAAAGGTGAACTTCATTCCAGAAATAGTGGTTCCTGCATAACTTAGGGGTTTAGTACTTGAAACAACACCGTCAACATGACGTCTATCTGGTGCGGTAAAGACTTCTTCTGTTGGCATATTGGCCATGAACTTTTCACCACGTACGTTATCGCTGCCGGCACCTTCCCATAAATGATTTTTAGGTAAGCCTATGACTAAGTCGGTCCCAGGAGCAGTATAGTGCAGTGCTTTAAATTGCTCTTTGTTTAACTCTTCAGCTTTTGTGGCAAGCTTATTGTCGTGGGCTTTCCAAGCTGCAACTGGATCGGATTCATAAATACGAGTAGTTTTAAAAATCTCATTCCAAAGAGCATCAACCTGTTGTTCACTATTTTCCAAATCAGGAAACACTTTTTCAGCCCATTGTTTTCCAGCAGCTGCAACGACTGTCCAGCTAACTTTATTGGCCTGTGTTGCTTTTCTTAAGTTGACCAATGCTTTTCCAGTAGCTGATTGAAAAGTAGCGACGCGATTTGCATCAACTCCAGCTAAAGCATCAGGATCGGCTGAGACAACACTGATACGGCTAGCCCCTTTAGCAACCCAATCATCAGTTTGGTCTATTTTATATTGAGGAACAGTTTCTATAAATTTTTCGTCTGCATGTAATAAGAATTCACGTTGAATACTATCATCATTCCACTGGACAATTACCTCGCCTGCCCCTAATTTATAGGCTTCTTCTGTAATTAATCGGGCTAAAGGCGCCTGATCAACACTAATTTGTAAAACGATACTTTGTCCTTTTTGAACGTTGACACCAGTTTCGACAATAAGTCGAGCGTATTTTTTTAAAATCTCATCAAAATTCGGTAATGTCATAGAATAACCTCCTAGATTTTCATTCATATAATCGTCCATATCATAACACGTACAGAGTACGAACTCAAACAATCGAGAAGGCTACAGTCATTATTTAATTAGTAAAAAAGACGCTCGAAAGTCCAGTCTAATCAAATAAATAAAATAATATAAATTGAAGGACTAGTATTTTGCAGATTAAACAAATCGTGTTACAATAACTATAGTATTTATATGGAAGCGTTCTAAAGGATAGGCAGAGGGGATTGGAAGATTATGGCAAGAAAAAAAACGATTACTAAAGATCAGATTTTAAATGCTGCATACGAAGTAGTGGCCACTGAAGGCTTTTCGAAATTCACCGCACGGAACATTGCAACCAAAATGAAATGCTCAACACAACCAATTTACTTAGAATTTAAAAATATGGATGATTTAAAAGAAGAGCTATTTGAAAAGATTCATCAATATTTAGCAAAAGAAGTATTTCCTGTGACTCATACTGGAAATACAATTGTGGACTTAGCCTTGAATTATATTCACTTTGCTAAAAATGAAAGCAAATTATATCGTTCGTTGTATTTAGAAGAATATGGCGGCGGAAAAAGAATGCAGGAATTTTCCTATAGTTACTTTTCGAATGCAGTCAAGCAAGATCCTGTGTATAAGAAATTAAGTGATACACAAATCAATTCACTTCATATGGGCACATGGATCGTTGCAACAGGCATCGCAGCCTTGATGACTTCTGGCATCATTCGTCCAAGTGATCAACAAATTGAACAGTTAATGAAAGAAGCGATCGATCAGATTTTACAGCGGGAAGAGCCAATCGATATCGATATTTAAACCTAATTGAAAGAGGAGGCAGGAGTAAAACCCATTAAGTTTTATTCCTGCCTCCATTTGTTCGATTTTTATTTTACTGCTTCTGATAACTTTTTAGCAAAGGCTTCAAGATTTTGAATATCTTCCTCTTCAGCTGCTAGATCGACTTTTACACTTTCTGCGCCTTTTACAGCCCCAATTTTTGTGAAAACAGCATCAAAATCA
This sequence comes from Enterococcus sp. AZ101, assembly GCF_050499005.1. NCBI lineage: Bacteria > Bacillati > Bacillota > Bacilli > Lactobacillales > Enterococcaceae > Enterococcus > Enterococcus sp. AZ101. The sequence continues at coordinate 320,756 of NZ_JBMHEZ010000002.1, forward strand.
TCTACTGATTTACAAAAATCATCGTAAAACGTATCGCCAGAACCGCAGACACCATATGTTTTTCCAGATAAATCGATTTCTTGTAACTCTTCATAGAAATCGACGATTTCATCTGGTAATTCGCCATCACCATAAGTATAGGTTGCGACAACACAAATATCTGTATCTTCAAAGTCCTCAGGATCAACTTGAGTACACTCGTTGATTTCAACTTCAATATCTAAATTTTCAAAGGCTTCAGCGACGATATCTGCGATTTCTTCTGTATTTCCAGTCATGCTTGCATAAACGATTTTAGCTAAGGTCATTGGATTTCCTCCTTCAAATAATACCACTTTGATTATATCAGAAGAACAAAGGACATGTAAATTACAAAATGATTCTTAGAGGAGAAGAATCGGCTTATATAGCACCGTTTATGGAAGGCGAGAGGAGGGAATTTGAAAGTAAACGATTTTTAACAACTACTTTTCAGTGAAATTTTCATAAAATATGATAAAATACTCTTAGATAAAGATTATCTAGCTACGTGGGCTAGTCACTAAGCGCTGCCCCAATCGTATCAATTCCTAAGAGCTAAAACTCTATGGATTGAAGGTTTCGGGAAAAAGATAAAAATAGTTGTGGTAAGGAGCACCAGATTTATTTTTTTTATTTTCCAGTCAAGGCGGACCAAGCTCTTTCAGCTTTTAAATTTAGGAGGACGATAGTAAATGATTACACTAAAATCACCAAGAGAAATTGAAATGATGGATGAATCTGGAGAATTATTGGCAGATGTACACCGTCATTTACGTACGTTTATAAAACCAGGAGTGACGAGTTGGGATATTGAAGTATTTGTTAGAGACTTTATTGAAAGCCATGGTGGAATTGCAGCACAAATTGGGTTTGAAGATTACAAATATGCAACATGTTGCAGTATCAATGATGAAATTTGTCATGGCTTTCCTCGGAAAAAACCGTTAAAAGACGGCGATTTGATCAAAGTTGACATGTGTATCGATCTAAAAGGAGCAGTTTCAGATTCTTGCTGGGCTTATGTAGTGGGCAACTCTACGCCAGAATTAGATCATTTGATGGCAGTCACTAAAAAAGCTCTCTATTTAGGGATTGAGCAAGCAAAAGTCGGTAATCGCATTGGAGATATTGGACACGCGATTCAAACATACGTAGAAAGTGAAGATCTATCTGTAGTAAGAGACTTTGTAGGCCATGGCATTGGACCGACCATTCATGAAAGCCCGGTTATTCCTCATTATGGCGAGGCTGGTAAAGGGTTACGCTTGAAAGAAGGAATGGTCATTACGATCGAGCCTATGATCAACACAGGAACTTGGCGTATGAAAATGGATCCAAATGGTTGGACAGCATATACTTTAGATGGTGGCATAAGTTGTCAATTTGAACATACACTAGCTATAACAAAAGATGGTCCTAAAATTTTAACTTCTCAAGGAGAAGAAGGAACATACTAATCGATTAGAGGAGAATTTTATGAAACTGGTGGACAAAGTAAAAAAAAATGAAAACCTTATGCGTTTTATTGAAACAACACAGCATCGCATGGTTGATTCAGAGATTGGCAATACGTCGGTCGTGGTAGCTTATTATTTACTTTTGTCCCTGTTTCCTCTATTGATTGCGGTGGGGAATTTGCTGCCGTACTTACATATCGATCCAAACGAAGTCTTGCCTTACATTGCAGAAGCAATCCCTAAGGCCATTTTCGATGACTTAAAACCAGCAATTCAATCTTTGCTTACACAACGTTCGGGCGGATTGCTGTCAATCTCTGCGTTGGCGGCTTTATGGAGTGCTAGTCAAAGTATCAATGCATTGCAGACGGCAATGAATAAAGCTTTTGGTGTTGAACAACGTAAAAACTTTATTATTGTTCGTATTATGTCTTTACTTGTGCTTCTCTTGTTTATGATTGCAATCGTTGGTGTTGTGGGTGTTTTAGGTTTAGGTAAAACGATTTTAGATTTGCTGCAACCAATACTGCATTTTTCAACTGATTTTATTGATACCTTCCAAGCGTTGAAGTGGCCGATTACGTCATTGGTTTTACTTGTCATTATGTGTCTGATTTATCGAGTTGTTCCTAATGCGAAGCTGAGTTTTCGTTCGATTATTCCAGGTGCTGTTTTTGCAACGGTCGGTTGGATGTTGCTTTCACAAGCTTTTGGGATATATATCAAATATTTCAGCTCAAAAATCGCCAGCTATCAAATCATTGGAAGTTTCATTATCCTGATGTTATGGCTGAATTTTGCAGCAACAATCATTATTTTGGGCGGTATTATCAATGCAGTAGTCAAAGAGTATCTATCAAACGAAAAAATTCAACACCGCTATGGCTTGATCAATCGTCTAGTAGATAAGATTAAAGAAAAATCAAAGAAATAGACTGAATCTGCTTGATTCAACAAAAGAATAAGAGATTAGACTTTCTTCTTCAGCGGAAACACCTGTTCCAACTTGTAAATGTTGAATGATTCGGTATAATATACGATGTACATTAAGAAAGTAGGGTCATCATGTCGATGTTTATTTATGAAATTGTGATTCGTCTATTTCTGACGTTTATCTTATCGTTGATTGTAACGCCAATAGTAAAGCTGTTGGCTTTTAGAATAGGGGCATATGATGCGCCAAGTGAAAGAAGGATAAATACAAAAAATATGCCGACAGCTGGAGGCTTGAGTATTTATTTTGTTTTTTCGTTTTCTTGTTTAGTATTATTTCAGTCGATCATTCCCATAGATTATATATGGCCGATTCTTTTGGGCGCAGGAATAGTAGTGGCGACAGGCTTGATCGATGACATTTATGAGTTATCTCCAAAGAAAAAAACAGTGGGTATCTTACTAGGTGCCTTAGTTATCTACTTTGTAGCAGAGATTCGAATCGATTTTGTGAGCTTACCTTTTTTCGGTCAAATCGACTTACGTTGGTTTAGCTTACCACTAACGTTATTTTGGATACTAGCAATCACTAATGCGATCAATTTGATCGATGGACTAGATGGCTTAGCATCAGGTGTTTCCATTATCAGTTTAACAACAATTGGTGTAATTGGTTATTTTTTCCTCCATGCGAAAACGGTTTTTATTCCAATTGTAATTTTTGTTTTAGTCGCTAGTATTGCAGGATTTTTTCCTTATAATTTTTATCCTGCTAAGGTGTTTCTAGGTGATACTGGGGCTTTGTTTTTAGGCTTTATGATTGCGGTCATGTCATTGCAGGGATTGAAAAATGCTACGTTTATTACAGTGATTACACCTATGATCATTTTAGGTGTACCGATCACAGATACCGTCTATGCAATTATTCGACGCTTAATGAACAAACGACCGATCTCTTCAGCGGATAAAATGCATTTACACCATCGTTTGCTGTCACTAGGTTTTACCCATAAGGGAGCAGTGATGACGATCTATGGCTTAGCGTTAGTTTTTTCGTTTGTAGCATTGCTGTTTAGCTATGCAAGTAATGTCGGTTCGATTCTGTTGATTGTCTTTAGTGCTATTGGCTTAGAATTGTTTATTGAAATGATTGGATTAGTTGGTGAAAATCATCAACCATTGATGTATATTTTGCGAGTATTTGGAAATCGTGAATTTCGTCAACAGCAGATGGAAAAACGATTGGGCAAACATTCTAAGAAAAAGTAAATAATCGATGCGTTTCTTTTTAGATTTGTTAAGCTCTGTTATAATTTGTAGACTGAGTAAAGGTGAGAGCGGGACAAAACATAATAAGTTTTGCTCCGCTCTCATGGGTTCAATGATTCATGAAAACTGTACAGCGTGTTTTAGTCGTCTAACAAGTGTGCTAAAGCTATAGCTAAATAGTTTAAAATTGAATGATTTACCTGATTTTATCGTAAACGAGGGGCAAAAATATGAATGATAGCATAACGATTTCCATTGTTACACACAATAGCCGTCATATTTTTGATGTGCTTGATAATTTAAAAAATGAATTAGGCTTCAAATCAAAATATGACATACATATATTTGACAATGGGTCAGAGCAAAGTTATTTAAATAAATTAGAGCGCTATGGTTCGTTTATTACACTGCATGCTTGTAAAGAAAATAAAGGCTTTGGCTATGGACATAATCAGGTTTTACAAGAGGTAGAAACTAGTTATGGCGTTATTTTTAATCCAGATGTTTTGATTACCAAAGATACTTTAGACAAGATGATGCAACGGATAAAAAAAGAAGAGCAATTGGCCGCTGTTTGCCCTAAGGTACTAAATTCAGATGGAACAACCCAGTATTTAGTCCGACAAAAATTAGATGTGTTTGATTATATGCTTCGTTTTATTCCGTTTCAATCTGTTAAGAAACTATTTAATAAACGCTTGAGTTACTATGAATGCCGCGATTTGCCAGAGGATAAAACTTCTTATATCAAAATGGGATCAGGTTGTTTAATGGTCGTTGATGTCGATAAATTCAAGCAAATTGGTGGTTTTGATGAGCGATTCTTTATGTATTTTGAAGACAACGATCTTTGTATGAGTTTTGGAAAAGCAGGATATAAAATTTTGTATACACCTTTTGAAACGGTGATTCATTTATACGAAAAAGGGGCACACAAAAATAAAAAGTTATTTAAAATTTTCTTACAATCAATGGTCAAATACTTTAATAAATGGGGCTGGAGGTTTTTCTAGTGGAGAACAAATTAGTCATTACAATGGTTCTATATCGAACAGAATTCTCACAAACCCCCAGTTATGAAATTATCAAAAAAGCGATTAAGAAGAATAAGTCTGTTTATTTATTCGTTTACGATAATAGTGAAAAAATACAAGACAATAAATTTTTTCATAGAGAAAATGTCCTGTATATCCACGATAAAACAAATCCAGGCTTAGCTGAGGCATACAATAAAGGAAGTCTGTATCTTAAAAAGATTCAAGGCGATTTATTGCTGTTACTGGATCAAGATACCCTCTTAGATGATACTTATATTGAGACATTATTGAATTTAAAAGTAAATCAAGCTATTGGCGCCTATGTTCCAATTATTCATTCTCATGGGAGACAGATATCACCGGTATTTTCCGATCAATATATCGGACGTGACTCTAAGTTACCAAAAGTCGGTGTCTATTCAGAACCTATCATGGGGATCAACTCAGGGACGGCTATTTCAAAAGAGATGCTCGACAAGATTGCGCCATTTAACACAGCTTTTCCTTTGGATTTTTTAGATCATTGGCTTTTTTGGGAAATACGCAACTTAAATAAAAAAATCAGCGTTTTAGACCATCAACTGATGCATGACTTATCTGTGTTAAATTATGAAACGGTCAGTAGCCAAAGGTATGAATCAATTATTCGTGCAGAAACGCTGTTCTATCAAAAATACGATCAAGATAAATTTTATACTCACAGAAGGCATTTGTTTTTGAGAGCAGTCAAGCAATTTTTATTTGTTAAAAATCGTAACATTTGGCGCCGAACATTCTTAGAATATCGAACATTAATGAAAGGAAAGTAAATGATCTCAGTTTGTATTGCTACATACAATGGTGAAAAATATTTAGAAGAACAACTTGTAAGTATTTTGCCTCAAATAGGACCTTCTGATGAGCTGATAATATCTGACGATGGATCTGTAGATGAAACGTTGAATATCATTAAAAACTATCAGGAGCAAGATCAGCGGATCAAGTTTTTTAAAGGTCCTGGAAAAGGCGTAATTGCTAATTTTGAGTTTGCAATTAAACAAAGTCAAGGAGAGTTTATTTTTTTAGCAGACCAAGATGACGTTTGGTTACCAGAAAAGGTTCAAATAATAATAGCTTTCTTCCAAAAGCATCCAAAAATAGATTTGGTAATTAGTGATTTAGTGATCGTAAATGAGAGTCTTGATGTAATAGAAGCCTCTTATTTTGATTATCGTAATGTAAAACTTGGGTTTATTCATAATATCGTTAAGAATAAGTACATTGGAGCTGGTATGGCGTTTCGTGGGACCTTAAAAAAGGAAATACTACCCATTCCTAATAATGTGCCGATGCATGACATGTGGATTGGTCTAATTGCTGCATCAAAAAACAAAAGTGCGATGATTCCACAAAAACTTACTCTTTATCGCAGACATGCTAGTAATGCAAGTGAAATTGATACAGGCGCAAGTCGCTGTCAGCAATTAAAATGGCGAATGGCACTCATTATCGCTCTTATAGGGAGAAAAATACTGAAAGTAAAATGAGAGTTATTTTACAGTTTTGTAAAATAACCTCAAAAAGCATGACAAGTCTCTATGATAATGCGATAATGTTTAGTGGCGTAAGCAATTAAACGAAATAAATAAATTAAAGGAGTTTTTCCATGAAAGGAATAATTTTAGCTGGCGGAAGTGGAACAAGACTATACCCATTAACAAAGGCAACCTCAAAACAATTAATGCCGATTTATGACAAACCAATGATTTATTACCCAATGTCAACCTTGATGTTGGCTGGAATCAATGAAATTTTGATTATCTCAACTCCTGATGATACTCCGCGTTTTGAAAGCCTGTTTGGTGATGGGAAAGATCTTGGAATCCATATTGAATATGCAGTACAAGAAAGCCCAGATGGACTAGCGCAAGCGTTTATTATTGGTGAAGAATTTATTGGTGACGATAGTGTTTGTCTTGTTCTAGGCGATAACATTTACTACGGTGGCGGTCTATCTAATATGCTGCAGCGTGCTGCCTCAAAAGAAAATGGCGCTACTGTTTTTGGCTATCACGTAAATGATCCAGAACGATTTGGTGTTGTTGAATTTGACAATAATATGCAAGCTCTTTCTATAGAGGAAAAACCAGAGAAACCAAAATCAAATTATGCCGTAACAGGTCTGTATTTTTATGATAATGAGGTAATCGAGATTGCCAAAAACATAAAACCATCTGATCGTGGTGAACTAGAAATCACAGACGTCAATAAAGTTTATTTGGAAAAAAATAATCTATCTGTTGAATTAATGGGTCGTGGTTTTGCTTGGTTAGATACTGGCACCCATGAGTCTCTTTTAGAAGCATCAACATTTATTGAAACAATTGAAAAGCGCCAAAATTTAAAGGTAGCTTGTTTAGAAGAAATTGCTTATCGAATGAAGTACATCACGAAAGAACAGTTAGTTGAATTGGCCCAACCTCTGAAAAAAAATGGTTACGGACAATACTTATTACGATTAGCAGAAACAGAGTAGGGGCGAATAGATAATGAAAATTATGGATACTAAGCTGAAAGATGTAAAAATAATCGAAATGGACGTTTTTGGAGACCATCGTGGTTTTTTCACTGAAAGCTATTCTAAAGAAAAGTTTGCTGAACAAGGATTAGATTTCGATTTTGTCCAAGACAATCACTCGTTATCCAGTGAAGCCGGTGTACTACGTGGGTTGCACTTTCAAAAAGGTAAAGCCGCTCAAACCAAATTGATTCGTGTAGTTACTGGTGCGGTGCTAGACGTCATCGTTGATATCCGAAAAGGAAGCCCAACTTATGGACAATGGGAAGGGTATATTCTATCAGAACATAATCATCGTCAATTATTAGTTCCTAAAGGCTATGCACATGGCTTTGTTACTTTGACGCCAGATGTTAACTTTATGTATAAGTGTGATAATTATTATAATGCAGCGGCTGACGGTGGGATTGCCTTTGATGATCCTGATTTAGCAATTGAATGGCCGATTGCTATTGAAAAAGCAATCACATCTGAAAAAGACAAGAAGCATCCAACCTTAAAAGAATTTGAATCAGAAAATCCGTTTATTTACGGTGAAATATAAAAGACTAGGAGCGAGCTTGAAGATGAAAAACATTATTGTTACTGGTGGAGCTGGTTTCATTGGATCAAACTTTGTTCATTATGTAGTGAACAATCATCCCGAAGTTCATGTCACTGTATTAGACAAGTTGACATATGCTGGGAACGAAAAAAATCTTGAAGGATTACCAACCAATCGCGTTGAATTAGTTGTCGGAGATATAGCAGATGCTGAATTGGTTGATCGTTTGGTCAAAAATACAGATGCTGTGGTTCACTATGCAGCAGAATCTCATAATGACAACTCATTGAATGACCCATTTCCTTTCGTACAAACTAATATCATTGGGACATATACACTAATCGAAGCATGTCGTAAACACGACGTACGTTATCACCATGTTTCCACAGATGAAGTGTATGGGGATTTACCATTACGTGAAGACTTACCAGGACATGGTGAGGGGGAAGGCGAAAAATTCGCAGCTGAAACACCTTATAACCCATCTAGTCCTTATTCTTCAACGAAAGCAGGGTCAGATTTATTAGTAAAAGCTTGGGGACGTTCGTTTGGACTGAAAGCAACGATCTCTAACTGTTCAAATAATTATGGACCCTATCAACATATTGAAAAATTTATTCCGCGTCAAATTACCAATGTTTTAAGCGGAATCACACCAAAACTATACGGTGCCGGTAAAAATGTCCGCGATTGGATTCATACAAATGACCATTCTTCAGCGGTTTGGACAATCTTAACAAAAGGCAAGCTTGGTGAAACGTATTTGATTGGTGCTGATGGAGAAGAAGATAATAAAGCTGTAATGGAACTGATTTTAGAGCTAATGGGGCAACCCCAAGATGCTTATGAGCATGTAAATGATCGTCCAGGACATGATTTACGTTATGCAATCGATTCTTCAAAATTACGCGAAGAATTAGGTTGGACACCAGAATTTACGAACTTCCGTGATGGATTAGCTGATACAATTCAATGGTATACAGAAAATTCTGATTGGTGGACAGCTGATAAAGCTGCTGTAGAAGCAAATTATGCTAAAAATGGGCAGTAGCTTGTGATAAAAAAAGTTAACGCTTTTTGACACAGTGACTGAAATAAAAATTAGTAAGGCAGGAGAAGTCCTGCTTTTTTTCTTGAGGGAGGAAATAACCATGATACTTTTAACTGGTGGCAATGGCCAATTAGGAACAGAATTGCGTCATTTATTGGATGAACAAGGATTAGAATATGTTTCGACTGACTCAAAAGAAATGGATATTACAAATGCGGAACAGACAATGGCGTTTATTACTAATTTAAAACCTGAATTGATTTATCATTGTGCAGCCTATACGGCAGTGGACAAAGCTGAGGATGAAGGAAAAGAGCTAGATGAAAAAATTAATGTAGAGGGAACACAAAATGTAGTCGATGCTGCCAAGGCTGTCGATGCAACGTTAGTTTATATCAGTACAGATTATGTATTTGATGGCACAAAAAAAGAAGAGATGTATAAGGTTGATGATCAAACAAATCCTCAAAATGAGTATGGTCGTACAAAATTGCTAGGGGAACAAATCGTTCAAAAATCGATGGAAAAATATTACATTATACGGACTTCTTGGGTGTTTGGTCAGTATGGTCATAATTTTGTTTTTACAATGCAGAAATTAGCCGAAACACGTGATCAACTGACTGTAGTCAATGATCAATTTGGACGTCCGACCTGGACTAGAACCTTAGCAGAATTTATGGTATTTGTTATTAAAAAAGAGGCACCTTATGGCGTATACCATCTGTCAAATGATAATAGCTGTAGCTGGTATGAATTTGCCAAAGAAATTTTGAAAGATACCAAAGTAGAAGTCCTACCAGTTGACTCAAGTAAATTTCCGCAAAAAGCAATTCGACCTAAATATTCAGTGATGGATATTAGTAAAGCGAAAGCCTTAGGATTTGAAATTCCTACTTGGCAAGAAGCGTTGCAAATGATGTTGAATACATTGTAAAAAGCTTGACTTAAAAGCAGTTTGTCTTTAAATAATGAGCATATTTAATGAAAAGCCGATTTTGTTCTGTCGTATCATTTTTTATAACCATAAAAGTAAATTCATAAAAATTATTTTTTGAATAAGGCATTGAGTATTCAGGTTTGAACCATTACTGGTTTTTGTGCAGGCTGGTTTGTTACCGAAATAGTCGTTTCTAATTTATACGACTGAGATATAAGTTAACTTATATCTCAGTCTTCAATACATAGTAGTTGTGAAACTTAAGCGTAGTATACAAAATAAGCTATCTTTTATTTTACTGACATCTAAGATATAATTATTGAGTTGAAATCATGAATGATATTGATTGGAGGAATAAAAAATGAAAAAAATTTCAGTATTTGGGTTAGGATATGTAGGATTGGCAAATGCTTTATTGCTAAGTCAAAATGAACAAGTGAAGGCTTATGATATTGTTGAAGAAAAAATTGATTTGTTAAATAAAGGTATTTCTCCTTTAGAAGATTATGAAATACATGCATTTTTAGATAGAAAGGATTTAACTATAGAATTTACGAAGGATTTTGAAGATGCAGTTAATTTTGGTGAGTATCTGATTATTGCTACTCCAACGGATTATAATGAAGATAGAAATTACTTTGATACGTCTACTGTGGAAAATGTTATTGAACAAGCATTGGCTATTCGAAAAGATGCTGTATTTATTATAAAATCAACTGTACCTGTTGGTTATACAGATAGTATAAGAAAAAAATATCAAACGGAGAATATTATTTTTTCACCTGAATTTTTACGCGAAGGAAAAGCATTGTATGATAATCTACATCCATCTAGAATTATTGTTGGTGAATGTTCAGAGCGTGGAGAAGAAGTTGCAAATATGTTTTTAGAAAATACGATTGAAAAAAATTCTGAACTATTATTGACTCATGCTACAGAAGCTGAAGCAATCAAATTATTTTCCAATACGTATTTAGCACTCAGAGTAGCCTATTTTAATGAATTAGATACATTTGCTGAGGTTAGAGGATTGGATGCTAAACAAATTATTAAAGGGGTTGGATTAGATCCGAGAATTGGTTCATTTTACAACAATCCATCTTTTGGTTATGGCGGATATTGTTTGCCTAAAGATACGAAACAGTTGCTCGCAAATTATGATAAAGTACCTAATAATATAATTGGAGCGATAGTGGATGCCAATACAACTCGTAAGGATTTTATTGCTGAACAAATATTGGCTAAAAAGCCTAAGGTTGTTGGTATTTATCGATTAACAATGAAAGCTAATTCGGATAATTTTAGATATTCTTCTATCCAAGGAATCATGAAGCGACTAAAAGCAAAAGGCATAGAGGTTATTGTTTATGAACCTACATTAACGGAAAAAGAATTTTATAACTCAAAAGTTGAGAAAGATTTTGATACGTTTAAGAAAGATTCAGATATAATTGTGACGAATCGAATGGAAGATACATTATTTGATGTGAAGGCAAAAGTTTATACTAGAGATATTTTTGAAAGGGACTAAAAGAGCCTCTTTATAAGACATTTTTCTTTCATTAGAGTAATCTCGCACTACTTGAAATAACACAGTATAAGTGTTAGAATTTTTAGGAAAGTGTTGAATTATGTGGATTTTTTATTTAAATCTGTATATTTAAAAAGTAACGGATTTATATTTAAGTGATATTTGTATTAGTAGTCAATACCTAAATAAATAATGTGTAAAAGGGGAAAATTAATGAGTGCGGTGAGTAATATTACTTCTTATTTCCACAATCTGTTAAAAACTAGGTGGAAGTATTTGTTTGGACTGGTAGTGGTTGTATTAATAGCTACAATCTTCTTTTTTCAATTTAATCCGATACCTAAAAAGTTAATCATTTTGTTAGTCTGTTTATCTGCTATTCCTATTGTTTTTGTGAAAGAAAAACTAGAGACAAGTGCACTATGTTGTATTCTTGTTTTAGGTACAGTATTTACTTTTATCACTCCTGTTTTAGATACTCCAGATGAGCCGAGTCATTTGGCACGTGCGTTTTATGTTGCAGAAGGAAATTTAGGTATGAGTGATAAAGTAGAAAAATTGAAGATATCAAAAGATTATCAAGCAATGAATGAGCGAGTGAAACAGACTTTTAAAAATGATTTAGGCTCTGTCAAAACTTCAAGTGAAAAACAAGCACAAGTTTATATTACTACGACTTCGACTTATTCTTTTATTGGATATATTCCTCAAGCTTTAGGTTTAATTGTAGGGAAGGTGTTATCATTAGGTTTATATTGGACTTTTTATTTGGGACGGATATTTAATTTAATGATTTATGCATTGCTTGCATATTTGGCTATCAAAAAGGTTAAATATTATAAGCCGATGTTTACTACGATTGCTGTTTTTCCAATGTCTATTTATTTGGCAGCTTCGTACAGCCAAGATGCACTTGCAAATGGGTTGATCCTGCTTACATGTTCATATTTAGTCAATTTACTTTTCGCTACTGAGAAGATTGAGCATAAAGAACTGTTTACCTTTTTTATATTATGCTTGATTATGATTTCATGTAAATTACCATATGTAATACTGTCAGGGATACTTATTTTTATAGAACCTAAAAAATATAAAGACAAAAAAACATACTTTATGGCGCTTGCTCTATTAGGCGTACTGATAGTAGCAACACTAAGTTGGTACTTGTATTATTCAACGATTCAGCCTGTTCATAGAGGTGCTCAAGTTAACCCTAGCGAACAGTTGCGTTTTATTAAAGAGAATCTTGTTATTTCTACGCGTGTGTTAATTACTGCACTAGTAGATAGTATAAATCTTTTTCAAATGAACTTTAGATTTGGATGGTTAAAATATTTTTCTGCTCATGTTGGACTTTTATATTTAGCGTATTTTGGCGGAATGTGTCTCTTTTTCCCTTTCAATGTGAAGAAAAAATTATCGTCATTCAATAAATTAGGTCTCTCTCTCATTATTGTTGGTGTCATGTTAATGATTATTTTAAGTCAATATTTAACATGGACTCCAGTAGGTGAATTAACTGTTATAGGTGTTCAGGGGAGATATTTTATAGGATTATTTGTTTTAATACCTGTTTTGACAAATGTTTCAAATCTTTTTTACAAACAAAATGTTGAAACTGAACAAATTTTGATTGATGAAGTAGTTATTGAAAAACGAAAAGAAGAGAAAAAATTAAATGTAGAAAAAAATCTTTGGCTTATCTCTATATCAACCTACTTTGTCATAAGCATGATAATTTTTACAATAGCATTTTATAGTATTTAAATAGGAGAGAGGTGCTAATTTGAAGGTTCTATTGATCATTCCAGCATATAATGAAGAAGCCAGTATTTTAGAGACCATTGAGTCGATTGAAAATTTTAAGAAAGAGAACAAACAATTACTACATTCTTTGACGTTAGACTATATCGTAATAAATGATGGATCTACGGATAGGACAAAACAGATTTTAAAAAATCACAATAAAGCGGCTGTTCATTTGATACAAAATTTAGGAATTGGTGGAGCCGTTCAAACTGGATATAAATATGCATTTGAACATGATTATGATATTGCTGTCCAATTTGATGGAGATGGGCAACATGATATTAATAGTCTTCTTGAAATCGTCCAACCAATCATTGACAATAAAGCAGATTTTTGTATTGGCTCCCGTTTTATTGATTCTACATCATCTGGATTTCAAACAACATATATGAGACGTCTAGGTATAAGAATCATTTCAATGTTGATTAAATTGGTGACGAAAGAAAAAATATATGACGTTACTTCTGGATATAGAGCTGCAAATAAAAATATTATTAAAATGTTTTGTAGTCGTTATCCGGTAGAGTACCCTGAGCCTGAAACGATTGTTCATTTGATAAAAAAGAAGGTACGGGTAAAAGAATGTCCTGTAAATATGAAAGAAAGAATGGGCGGACAATCTTCCATTCATTCTTTTAAATCTGTAAAATATATGATTGAAGTTGGAGGAGCGATTCTTATTGCTGCATTCATGAAGGAGGGAGATTAAATTGACGACTATTTTTCGAATTGAGATGTTTATTGTTGCAATAGCATTTTTCATTTTTGTTGTGCGATCAATTAATCAAAATAAATTAACTTTAAAACGTTCTACTAGTCTCTTGGTTCTCTCTCTGGGATTAGTTATCTTTTCATTGTTTCCCAAATTACCAGAAGCATTAAGTATTTTTTTTGGTTTTGAAACAACCTCTAACTTTTTGTATTTTTGTGCAATCATCTTTTTATTAGCTTTCTCAATATTTCAGAGTGTGTTAATGTCTACTCAAGAAGAGAAAATTAAGAATCTGATTCAAGAAATTTCAATAATCAAATCTGAAAAAGAGAAGGAGAACAATCGATGATTTTATTTTTTATATATGTTGTATTATCTTCATTAGGATTAATTTTATTTAAGTTAGGATCGAAGGATTTAACGATGTTGCTTCAGAATGGGCTTTTCTCTCTGTCAATGTCTTGGATTGTTATAGCAGGGATTTTATGTTATCTGGCTAGTTTCTTACTTTGGTTAGTTATTGTAAATAAATCAGAGCTATCTTACATTTATCCATTGTCAATCGCTTGTATCAATATAGCTATCTTAGTGGGTTCTTATTTTTTATTACATGAGACGATAGGTGCTCGAGAGATAATTGGTACCGTTGTAATAATAGCTGGTATAGCTATTATGAAACTATAACCTAGCAATTATATTTTGGTACGAAATGGTTTAATATAAAAATACAAAGGATGGAAACGATGAAACTTATAATTCAGATACCTTGTTACAATGAAGCTGAAACATTAGAAATTGCGTTAAACGATTTACCAAAAAGAATTAGTGGTATCGATGAAATTGAAGTTTTGATTATTAATGATGGTAGTCAAGATAACACTGTAGAAGTGGCTCGCAATTGGGGGGTCAATTATGTAGTTAATTTTAAAAGAAATAAAGGCTTGGCAAAAGGGTTTATGGCAGGGTTAGATGCTTGCCTCAGGAATGGTGCTGATATCATTGTAAATACTGATGCTGACAATCAGTATAATGGTGCGGATATTGCCAAATTAGTACAACCTATTCTTGAAGGCAAAACAGATATTGTTATAGGAGAAAGACCTATTGCTGAAACGGAACATTTTTCGCCTTTAAAGAAAAAATTACAAAAATTTGGAAGTTGGGTTGTTAGAAAAGCTTCAAATTCTGATATACCAGATGCTCCTAGTGGGTTTAGAGCCTATAGTCGAGAAGCAGCTATGCAACTGAATGTTGCAAATGAATACACATATACTTTAGAGACAATTGTACAAGCTGGTAGAAATAAGGTTGCGATGATGTCTGTACCGATTAGAACAAATGGTGAGCTGAGACCATCAAGATTATTTAGCAGTATGTTTGGTTACATAAAAAAATCAATGCTAACAATACTTCGTGCATTTATGATGTATAAACCTTTGATGTTTTTTAGTATTTTGGGTGGTATCATTTTTACCGTAGGTGCAATTGTAGGTATCCGTTTTTTAGTTTTCTTTTTTCAAGGGTCAGGTTCGGGTCATATTCAGTCACTGATTTTGGCCAGCACTCTGTTATTAATTGGTTTCCAAACTTTTGTCATTGGGCTACAAGCAGACTTGATTTCTGCAAATAGAAAAATCTTGGAAGATATTCAATACCGAGTAAAAAAAATGGATTATGATAACTAGTTAATAGGGGAGAAAAATGACAAAAAAAAATACTAAAGTTTTAATAGCCAGTTTGGTATGCATTATGATTATTGTCTTGATTAGATTGATCAATGTGTTACCAACTAACATTGGTTTTGTTGTTAATTATGATAACGATATTGAAATGAGTCAGACTTCTTTGGTAATGGAAAATAACAAATCCGGTATAGAAACTAATTCTAAAAGGGTAGTGAATAGTCAATCAGTTTTCGCTATTGATCCTCAATATTTTAAATTAGATAAACTAGAACTTTTATTTGAAAATGTTTCAGAAAAGAGCGTTTTAATAAAGAATATAGAAATTAATTCTGGTACGGAGGATAAAAAGCTACTCATAAAGAATTACAGTGGAGATGAACTATCGAAGTACTTAATAGATAATAAGGGCACGATTTCTAATGAAAATAATAATATTTCTTTAAAAGAATCAGATGGCAAAGCCAAATTGACTTTTTCTAAAGAGTTTAGAAATGAATTTGAAAAAGTCATCTACAAAAAAAGTGTGATTAAATTATATTTATATGCACTGGTACTGGTGGTATATATTGCTTATTGTTTAAGAATCCTTTATTTTAAAAAAGTCTCTTTCTTAAAATATACAGGAGCTATGCTTGCAGCTGGAATTTTGATTTTGTACATTGGTAATCTATGCTTGAACTACACAAATGCTTCAAATAGTAAAGATCTTGGAATTATTACAGAAGATCCTGTAAAAACAGTAGCACTGGACAAAGAATATAGCCAAAATTTTATGTCTAGCTTTGACGACTTGAGTGGTATTGAACTATTTTTATACCCTAGTGAAAAGGGAGAAACAGAAGATATTTACCTCTCATTACTTGATGTCGATAGTGGACAAACAATAACAAAACAAATTATTTACGGTGAAGAAATTGAAGGCAATGAAAGTTCTCATAGGATTAAATTTGAAAAACAAGCTAATTCTCATGCCAAAAGCTATAGAATAATTCTAAATAGTATAAATGAAGTAAAAAAATTTCCAGCACAAATTGCTACTGGAGAGAGCTCAAATTATTTAGTTGCTAATATGCAAAGTGATAAGGTGCAGGAATCGAATAGCATAGTATTTATGCCGATATTTGAACGATTTAATGCTCAAGCAACATTAATTATAATAATTTGTGTTGGGGTACTATTTTTATTGATCGTATTAAATTATAAAAAATTGAATATTCCTGCTAAATGGGCAATTATATTGATTTATCTGGTATTTTCTATCTATTCAGTGTATCGGATAAATTATTATCATGAATATGTGGGGCGGACACCTGATGAAGATGCACATATCTCTTATTTAGCTTATCTAGAAGATGAGAATAAGTTTTTTGTTCCTGATTATTTTAAGATTAAAGTAGGTGTATTGGAAGATAAGGATAGATTGGTCATTCATGATGAGGCAGTTTATAATTATTTAGGCCATCCTCCGTTATACTATGAAATTCTTCATTTGGCTAGAGTGGTAGATAATCAAGGAGATGGATCATATCTTGTTAAAGATAAGCGACTATTGATTATGAATATTATGATTGGTATGTCAGGATTATTGTTAGCATTTTATGTTGGCTATTCTAGGCTGAAAAAAGAACCAATTTATCACTTGTTATACGCCAGTATTTTAACAAGTATTCCAATGCTTATATACGGCTTTAGTGGTGTTAACAACGATAATTTGACATTGCTGACTGTTACCATTTTCTTTTTGGGCATGCTCCGTTTCTCTGAAAATCGTTTAAATTTCCTTACGTATTTATTAATCGCATTAGGAATTAACTTAACAATGTGGACGAAAGTAACTGCCGGAATTGGAGTAATATTGGCAGCTGTAATTTATTTAGCTTACTCTATTTACAAACAAAAGAACGTCAAGTTTATTCTATGCAAAGAATTTTTTATGACTATACCATTGTATCTTATCACCTTTGTGTACTTCATACTTGTTTATAAAAGATTTGATACATTTCAACCGGCATTACAGTCAATGGATATACCAGATTTTTATAATTCTGTTTTCTACAAAACTTTTGGTGAAAGAATGCAAATGAATTTTTCAGAATATATTATGTATTATTTCCCTAAATTATTTCAATCTTGGACATCTATCGAATCTCATGTGTCTTTATCTAAGGAAAATTCTTGGCTATCACTTGAAAAATTAGGTTCGATACTTGTTTTAATTTTACCAACTATTTATTTAGTTACAAAGAATAAACTAAAAGATAATACGATGACATTGCTAAAAGTATTCTATTCATCTATTTTATTTACTGTGCTTCTCCAATTTAAAACATCAATTGATCGTTTTTATCTAGATGGTTATCCAGGGACACATCAAACAAGATACTACTTGTGTTTTATAGCAGTCTTAGGCTTTATTTGTGTTAAGTTGTTAAGTGAAACAAGAGATAGTTTTATTGAAAGAGTGTCAATTGAAGAACGTTCATCAAGTAAGCTTATAGCGAATGCTATTTCTATTTTCTGTATTGTATTCATTTTGCTTCTGTTATACGGTGATTTCATTTATTTCTTATACTATTTTAAAGATTATTTAGTTGTTTAATAAAGATGAGACTATGTAAAGAATCAAGGTAAAATAATTGCAGAAAAATTTTTGAAACTAGATAACCAAAAATAGACTGGACTGGATCGAATATTCATAAGATTACCGCTATGAAATAAAATGAAAATCAAGTGATCAATCTATAAACTATCTCGAGTATGACAGGGAATAGCGGCTCTTTGTCAACTAATGTTGGTGAAGAAAATCTAAAGAATTAAATCGATTAATATGATTCCTAGAGGAAATTTCCTCTAGGTTTTTCTATTTTCTTGAAAAAGAATAGTGCCAAAACATAAAGAAATTCTCAACTTAAAATTGTAAAAGTTACGAAACCCATAAGCATTTCTCTTCAACACTTTAATATGGTTGTTTAAACATTCCAATGGTCCATTAGAATAAGGCAATTCTAGCGCATTTTTAATTTCATTTTTGTACTTCTTAAAAGTACCAATAGTCGTTTGGTAATAGGTAGGAAGACGACAAAAATCTTCGTCTAATAGTGCATAAAACCGAGCAAAATCTCTTGTCTGTACGGCATAAAGAAAGTCCTGATAACAGGTGTAGCCACTTTTCAATTCGTCATCATACGCAAGTAAACGATCCACGACTTCTGTTTCAGTTAAATAGGTGCGGAAGGAAGAACGCCAAAGGCGTTTTTCAAAATCAAGCTTCGACTGATTTTTTTGAAGAAGTTTCCAGTATTTCTTCAAGTGTCGATATTTTTTTGCTTCTGTATTTCCCTGATGAAGAAATGTATTCATTCTCTGAATACGGTGCTTTAAAAAGGTTCGGCTGATGAGTTGGACTATATGAAAGCGATCAAGAATAATCTGAGCCGTCGGAAATAACTTTTTAACGAGAGAAAAATAAGGGCCATACATATCGCAAACAATATACTTAACCGTTTTACGAACAGCCAAAGGAAAACGTGAAAAATACCGCTCTAGAAAAGGGAGCTGACGATTTTCAACGACATCAATTAACTGCTTTGTTTGACCATCCATCATGATAAAACTCATAGAAGTGGTTTTTTTGAGTCTATCGGCAATGGATAGCTTCACTTTAGTTGAAATCGAACAATGTTTTTCAACAAGACTCGTTTTAGCAACGAACGATCGATTACAGGAGTAACAGAAGAAACGGCGTTTCTTCAATCGTAAATACGTTTGATACTCCGAAACATCATTCAGTAAAATCAGACAAGTTGTAAAGCCCCAACGTATAATGGCGGCATTCTCTTTCGATTCACAATGAGGACAAACATGAGCAGCATAATCGAGCGTACCTGAGAAGACCTGACAGATTCTACCTTTGATTCGTTCTTTTTTTAAGCCATTTTCATTAAAAGTAATGTTTAAGTCTAGAATATCTAAGGTTTCTTTGATAAGATTGGTGTAGGACATCTTGATTTCCTCCTTTTCGAATGGTTTTAGACGACTTAATTCTAAAGGATATCAGGGTGTCTTTTCTATTATTTTGCATTAAAAAGATGCCGGTGATTTCTCACCAACATCAGAAAGTATAGAGCCGGAATAGCATGAGGTCGATTACTTGATTTTTTTAGAAGCATTGAAAAAAGCGCATACTTCTTATTCGGTTTTTAAGGAGCTGAACTTGGGATCTAGATCCTAAGCTCAGCTCCTTTCTTTTTTGACGAACATTATGCGCTAAGATTGTTTATTTATTTTTAGTAGCTCTAAAGTGAAACTAAGATATTTAGTGGTAATTTTTATTCTTTTTTGCTAACTTATCGTAGCCTAAGACTGCTAAAAAGGCAATGCCATCAGCTAAAGTTGTTAAGACACGGAAGATAACCATTGCAAAGGTTATGGTTCCTTCATTGATTAATCCGCCAGTTGCACCAGCCATCACCGCTTCTCTAATCCCGATACCAGCAGGAGCACCTGGAGTTACAAAACCTACTAACCAAGAAAAAGTATAGGCAGAAAATAAACTTAAAAATAGATTTAGATCAAGTGATACTCCAACCACATAAACGAGTACAACAATGAACAATAAACTTTGAATCAGCATAGTTAAAATATAGTAAGCTAAGCAAATAAACAGACTTTTAACAGTGGACTTGGTAAATAGGTAACGATATTTTAAAAAAATTGGTTGAATTTTGTTTCTCAAAACATAGAGTATTGTTCCTATAAAAAGAATAAGTAATAGACAGAAGCCTAATGTCAATCCGAGTGGCAGATTTTTAAAAAAATCAGCAAATAAATTATTTTTAAAAAGGTAAATAGAGGCCAAAACAATTCCAGCTAAAACATTTACCGCAACATCGAATATGGTAGCTGCTGCAACTTGAATATGAGAAATGTTCATTTTAGAAGCAAGTTGGTTTCTACCAACATATTGAAAAACATTACCTGGTAGATATTTTAATAAATTAGATTTTGTATAAACCTTTGTTGTATCAAGCCAAGGCATGTTTTCTTTGGAAAACATCTCTACCAATGTTTTCCAAGGAAAACAGTTTAAAATAATGATAATGCTCAAAATAATTGTAACAATCAATACAATAGAAATATCTTTTTGATTAAATATTTCTGAATAATCTAAGTCAGTTGAAAACAATTTTTTAAAGACAAAATAAATAGCAATCAAAGTAATAATATTTCCACAAATGTTAAACGCTTTTTTTAATAATTTATTCATAAAAGTCTCTCTTCCTACTAAAGTATCATCCTTGATTTTACTCTAAAAACTTCTATAGAGCAAATCTGATTTTATCTATCTTTTTTAATTACACATATCGCTATAATTCATTTAATATAAAAATCTATTTTTAATGAAATGATTTTTTTTCATTTCTTAATTTGAGCTTTTTTGAGAGCTATTTGATTTATTAATTTCAATCATGTAGAATATGTGCGATACTGGTTTGAATAAAAAATTGGAGGAATACCATGAAAAAAAGGTCTATAGTGTATACATCTCTTTGTACATATCTTATTCTTAGTAATTTTGTTCCTATGATTCAAGTAAATGCTGAAATTGTTGAATCATCAGAAAGTACAGTTGCGTCCTTCGATTCAACAAAAACGACTACTGAACAGAATATAGAATCATCTGCAGCAACTAGTGACACATTGACATCAGAAACAGATAAAACTTTTGATACTACTGAAATGTCTAGGACTGATGATGTTAAAGCTGAAGAGGACAACCTAACAGAAGAAGTTGATGATTATTATGAACCTTCTGTTGGAAGTCGTTCTGATTTAACTACTGAACCATCGATTAACAGTCGAATGACAAGAAATACAATAGACATAGTTAAGGCGGGTGAAAATAATCGACCAGCAGCTAATTTTATTGATATTTCTTCTCATAATGAAAATATTTCAGTTAACCAATTCCAAATGATGAAATCATATGGTGTGACAGGTGTGGTTGTGAAATTGACTGAAGGAGTAACTTACTTCAATTCTTATGCAAAATCACAAATCCAGAACGCTAAATTAGCTGGTATGACTGTTTCTGTTTATCATTATAGCCACTATACTTCTAGAGCAGGTGCAGTATCTGAAGCTACTTATTTTGCAAACAAAGCAAATGAATTAGGTTTAACTAAAACTACAGTAATGGTTTCAGATATTGAAGAGCCATCAATGAATACAGCAAATTTAAATGCTAATACAACTGCTTTTAAAGAAAAATTGAATTCATTGGGATATGGTAGTGTGGCGTACTATATGTCTAGAAGTTGGCTAGATATTGCAGGCGGAAATTTTAAAACGAATATTTTTGGAAAAGGAAATATTTGGGTAGCTCAATATCCTTTTACACCTACTGCTTCTCAAAAATGGAATAATGATTATAGCGCTTGGCAATGGTCATCGAATTTTTATTTCCCTGGTATCGCTCATCCATTTGATATTAATACGGATTATACGGGGCTGTTTACTGGTGATAGTGGGTGGGATAATTCTATTCCTGTGACAGGATCGACAAAGATAACGGACAAAAGCGGAAATGAATCTATCTTTGAAGCAACGGCAAACATTGATGCCGGTGGCTATTCTCCGGCTGAAGTTTATTTTGCGACATGGTCAGAAGATGGAGGCCAAGACGATTTAATATGGTATCGTGCACAACGAAATGAAAATGGAACATGGTCAGCTAATATAAATGTCACGAATCATGCTAAAGCGGGTAAGTATATAGTACACACTTATGCAAAAATGAACAGAAATACCCAAATTGGTGTCTCGTCTAATACATTTAATGTTACGCAGCCAAGCATGAACGTAGAGACAACAACGTATAATAAAGAGACAAATAGTTTTGATGTAATAGTAACACCAACCACCGTCTCAGGAGTGAAAAATATCCGTATACCCGTGTGGAGTCAAGCAGATCGTTCTGATCTAATTTGGTATACGGCAACCAGACAAACAAATGGCACCTATAAAGTAAAAGTAAATATAAAAGATCACAAATATAATACTGGCAATTACACAGTGCATGCTTACTTATATTCTAACAATGGACTGGTGAACGGAACGGTTGCAACTCCAGTTGAGGTTTCTTGGTCTTTGACAGGTAAAACAACGATTAAAGATACAAATGGCAAAGAAACAACTTATAAAGCCACCACAACAGTTAACCAAGGAAATTATCAAGGAGCTATGACTGTATATGTAGCTACGTGGTCAGGTAATGATTTGAAGTGGTATGTAGCTTCTAAAAATAGTGATGGAACCTATAATACAACAATTGATATCAAGAATCATAAAAATGCGGGAAAATATTTTGCGGATACCTACGTGAAATTATCAAATGGCACAATGCAATGTATCTCTTCAGATACATTTAATGTTACACCGCCAAACATGAACGTAAAAACCACGACGTATAACAAAGAGACAAATAGTTTTGATGTAATAGTAACACCAACCACCGTCTCAGGAGTAAAAAATATCCGTATACCTGTGTGGAGTCAAGCAGATCGTTCTGATCTAATTTGGTATACGGCAACCAGACAAACAAATGGCACCTATAAAGTAAAAGTAGATATAAAAGATCACAAATATAATACTGGCAATTACACAGTGCATGTTTACTTATATTCTAACAATGGACTGGTGAACGGAACGGTTGCAACTCCAGTTGAGGTTTCTTGGTCTTTGACAGGTAAAACAACGATTAAAGATACAAATGGCAAAGAAACAACTTATAAAGCCACCACAACAGTTAACCAAGGAAATTATCAAGGAGCTATGACTGTATATGTAGCTACGTGGTCAGGTAATGATTTGAAGTGGTATGTAGCTTCTAAAAATAGTGATGGAACCTATAATACAACAATTGATATCAAGAATCATAAAAATGCGGGAAAATATTTTGCGGATACCTACGTGAAATTATCAAATGGTACAATGCAATGTATCTCTTCAGATACATTTAATGTTACACCGCCAAACATGAACGTAAAAACCACGACGTATAACAAAGAGACAAATAGTTTTGATGTAATAGTAACACCAACCACCGTCTCAGGAGTAAAAAATATCCGTATACCTGTGTGGAGTCAAGCAGATCGTTCTGATCTAATTTGGTATACGGCAACCAGACAAACAAATGGCACCTATAAAGTAAAAGTAGATATAAAAGATCACAAATATAATACTGGCAATTACACAGTGCATGTTTACTTATATTCTAACAATGGACTGGTGAACGGAACGGTTGCAACTCCGGTTGAAGTAAAATAATGTTGAATAATATCCACTAAAAGTACGTATTTTTTATATAATGAAATACATTTTAGTGGATATTTATTTTTTCTTAATAGTTTACTGTATAAACTAAAGAATTCTTGCTTTTCAACGGCAATTTAAGTAAAATGTTAGTATTGGTTAAAAAGTGAGGTAGGATACAAAAACTGATTTATTAAAACAAAAAGGCTTCATTTGGAAGGATAGATAAAATGTTAAAAGACTTATTTTCTTTTTTTACAGAAATTTTCAAAAACCGAAAACTATTGATACAATTTTCGTATAATGATTTCAAGTCACGTTATGCAGGATCTATGTTCGGGATTATATGGGCATTTATTAACCCTTTAGTTATGGTATTCACTTATTGGTTTGTTTTTGGCTTTGGATTGAAAGCTGTACCAACAGAAGGAATTCCATTTATTGTTTATTTAGTAACAGGGATTGTGCCATGGTTCTTTTTCTCTGATGTGTTATCAAGTGGGACAGGTGTTTTCAGAGAGTATAGCTATTTAGTAAAAAAAGTAGTGTTCAATATAAAAATACTACCTACTGCTAAGTTAATATCAAATTTATATACTCATCTGTTCTTTTTAGCAGTAACGTTTATTCTCACATTTATTTACGGAATTTTTCCGACAGCTCAAACGATTCAAATTATTTATTATCTAATTTGCATGAGTGCATTTTTGACTGGACTAACTTGGATTACTGCATCAATTCAACCATTTTTTTCTGATATTAGTCAATTTATAGCAGTAATCATGCAGGCATTGATGTGGTCAGTACCTATTTTATGGAGTCCACAAAACTTTCCAGTTTGGGTAATCAAGATTTTAAAATTTAATCCTATGTATTATGTTATCAATGGATATCGTGAAGCATTCTTAGGTCAAGGTTGGTTCTGGCAACATTGGGCACAAACTGTTTATTTTTGGATTATTACATTTATATTGTTATTAGTGGGTTCTGTTGTTTTCAAACGATTGAGACCACACTTTTCGGATGTTTTATAAAATAGGATTGGAGATTGACTTATGTCTGATTATGCAATTGAAATAAAAGATTTAACTAAAACGTATAATATGTATGCAAAACCCAAAGATCGTATGAAAGAAGCTTTGAATCCTTTAAAGAAAAGCTATCATGATATATTTTATGCATTAAAAGATGTCAATATTGTTGTTGAAAAAGGTGAAATGATCGGTTTTGTAGGTGAAAATGGTTCAGGAAAATCAACTTTACTAAAGATCATTACGGGTGTATTGACACCAACGAGCGGAAGTATTGAAATAGACGGGAAAATTGCCGCTTTATTAGAGCTGGGATCAGGATTTAATCCAGAATATAATGGATATGAAAATATCTATCTAAATGGAATGGTTCTAGGTTTTTCTAGAGAAGAAATTGACGGAATGATCGAAGATATTATTGCCTTTGCAGATATTGGTGATCATATCAATCAACCCGTAAAAACATATTCAAGCGGGATGTTTGTTCGTCTAGCTTTTGCGGTAGCAATAAACGTAGATCCAGATATTCTGATTGTCGATGAAGCGTTGGCGGTTGGTGACTTAGAGTTCCAATTAAAGTGTATGGAAAAATTCACTGAATTGAGAAATTCTGGGAAAACGATTTTATTTGTTTCACACGATATAAACTCCGTTCGCCGTTTTTGTGACCGAGTTTATTGGCTTAAAAATGGCGAGGTCGTTTCAGAAGGCAAGACGATGGAAGTAACAGAAGAATACGATAATTACTTGAAGAAGAAATCAATTAAATCTGTCGATCGTGAAAAAACAAAAATCGAAGAACACGGTGCACCTGATATTGTTGAAGTAACTAAAGTTGAATTATTGGACAATGATCGTAAACCATTAGAGATGGTACAACAAGATCAAGCCGTTATCGTTCGAGTTGAATATGATGTAAAAGATGATACACTAAAAAGCCCCGTATTGGGCGTTGCTATTCGTACAGTGAACAACCATTACGTTTGCGGATTAAACACATTATTAGATGAATCAACAATTCCTTGGAAAAAGGGAAATAATGTATTCTATCTACACTATAACAAAATGGCCTTATTAAGTGGGGAGTATTACTTTGATATTGCTATTTTTGAAGAAAATGCGACAGTACCGTTAGTATATAAAACAAAATTTTTAAATATGTTTATCACTGGTAAATATGTTGGTGAAGGTATTGTTGTACTAGACCATGAATGGAAGGACTCATTATAAAATGAAGTATGATTTCGATTTATCTCTGGATGAACATACCAGCGTAGGGAAAATCTTGGCTCAAATTGAAGATAATAGTAAAGTTTTAGAGTTTGGACCAGGTAATGGACGTATGACAAAGTATTTAATTGAAGGTAAAAAGTGTGATGTTTCTATTGTAGAGTTCGATCCCGAACTTTACAATTTTGTCATGCAGTTTGCTCAAGATGGGTTTCTTGGAAATATTGAGGACTATGGGTGGACAACATATTTTGCTCAAAAAGAGTTTGATTACATTATATTTGCAGATGTATTAGAACATTTATCTGATTCTGAAAAAGCATTAGAACAAGTTTTGCCTTTTTTAGCCGAAAATGGAAAACTTCTTATCTCATTTCCAAATGTTGCCCATAATTCTGTGTTGATAGATTTATTTAACAATAAATTAAATTGGAATAAATATGGTTTGCTTGATGCAACGCATAACACCTTTTATACACAATCTGGTTTTGAAAAACTATTTCAAAGACTTGGATTAAATATTGTTGTGGAAGACTATACTTATTCTCAAGTTGGTCAAAATGAAATTGATTCAACTTATGAGGATTTACCTTTAACTGTAAGATATGATTTCAAAAATCGCTTGTTTGGTGAAGTTTATCAGTACTTCTACTCATTAACGCTGCAACCAGTTGAAAATCCTGATCGGAAAATACCAGAGAATTCTAATTTTGTAGAACACGTTCGATTAGAATATACCTATTCAGATAGGGTTGAGTCTAATGTTCTGTTATTGAACAACCATACTGGTGAAAGCAAAGAAATGACTATCGATGTTCCAGAAGGCGTTCTTAATGTGAAACTTCTTCCATCTACTCAAGCATCTATTGTGCGTTTTAAAGGTATAGTAGAAGGAAAAGAACTACGCTCGATTGAAAGCAATTCACTGTGGAAAAATGACAGTATCTATCTTTTTGAAAATACAGATGGACACTTTCTTATTGATGGCAAGTATGTAGCAAATCATCAACTGACTCTTATGTTTGATTTCCTTTATGAGGGTGAATTTACAGATATACAGAATCAAGTGATCCATTATTCAGTAAAACAAAAGCAAGAAGTTAATAAACTTCAAGAAGAGCTACTTATTGCTGAGAAAAAGGCAAATGATAAAGTATTATTCATGGCTGAGCGTTATAATGAAGTGATTGCTTCGCAAAAAAACAATGGGTGGATTAACGCGACAACAACACCAAAAAAAGAGCGTGAAAAGTTAATTACTTTAAATATAGAAAGTGTTGAAAATGATGGCGAATTAAATCAAGCAATCATCAAAGGCTGGGGATTTTCTAATAAAACAAAAGAACCATTACGCTATGCATTGCAAAGTAACGAAGGTTCTTTTTACAAAGTTACCTCTTTGAAACGTCAAGATGTTATCGATATTAATGATTTGCCAGAGGATCAAGAATATGGTTTTATCATAGAAATCGAAAATTATCAGATTGATAAGATGGTTCATTTGATTATTACCACCGCAAATGACGAAAAAATCTATATGCCTGTAAATCGATATAATTTAGCTGAATTGGGTGTTCTTAAAAGAAGTCGAGTTATTTTGGGCGCGATAAGAAGAAAAGGATTTATAGGGGCTTTAAGAGCGTTTAAAGAGCGTAATGATCAACAAGACGCATATGATAGATGGATTCTTGCAAATGAACAATATGACAGCGAGAAGATTCTCGAAGAAATAACTCAATGGTCTTTTCAACCTAAAATTTCTATTGTTATTCCTGTTTATAATGTAGAGGAAAAATGGTTAAATGTATGTATCGAGTCTCTAAAAAATCAGTTTTATAAAAACTGGGAACTTTGTATCGCAGATGATGCTTCGTCAAAAGAATATATCAAACCGTTATTAGAAGAATTTATGGCCAAAGATGACCGTATCAAGGTTGTTTTCCGTGACCAAAATGGGCATATATCTGAAGCGACTAACTCTGCATTAGGTATCGCAACTGGAGATTACATTGGTTTTATGGATAATGACGATGAACTTGCGCCAAATGCTCTTTTCGAAGTTGTGAAAGCGTTGAATGAAGATAAAGAAATTGACTTCATCTATACCGATGAAGATAAAATCAGTACTAGAGGGAAACGCTTCGATCCATTCTTTAAACCTGACTGGAATTCAGAGCTATTATTAGGTCATAATTATATCACTCACTTTGTGGTTGTGAAAAAAGATTTGGTTCTTCAGCGTGTGGGTGGTTTAAGAGATGAATTTAATGGTAGTCAAGATTACGATTTCGTATTAAGAGCAACAGAAGCTGCAAATAAGATCCATCATATACCAAAGATCCTTTATCATTGGAGAACAGTTGAAACTTCTGTAGCTTTTGATCCTCAAAGCAAAGAGTATGCTTACGTTGCAGGTCAAAAAGCGATAGAAGCAGCTTTAGCAAGAAGAGACATTTCAGCGACTGTTCAAATGACAAAAAATTATGGTGCATATAAAGTTAATTACCAGTTCAATGTTAAACCTAAAGCGAGTATTTTATTTGTAGGTCCTAAAGAAAAAGCCATAGAAGCGTTAAAACGATTCATTGATAAGACTTATTACAATAATGTAGAATTTATAATGCCAGCGAATATGAGAGAATCAGTTGAGCATTTAGATAATCGAATTACTTTTGTGGAAGGTGAAACATTAAATCAACAGGCTGTAGATGCCAATGGAGAGTATCTTGCGTTTGTCAATGTTTTCGTTGAACCTGAAAATTCAAGATGGCTTAATGAATTGATGAATCTAGGTCAAAAAAATGATATCGGACTTGTAGGTGGTAAGGTAATTAATCAGTTTGATACAATATTAAATGTTGGTGTTTCAGTTGATCAAGATAAAAAAGTATTGGAATATGAACAACGTGGTGTATCAAATAAATCAATCGGCTATTATTTCCGTCCAGCGCTACCTAGAGAACTACAAGCTGTAACTGAAGACTGCATATTGATTCGCAAATCAGATTTTGAAAAAGTTTCAGGTTTTGATGAGTCTGTAGGTTTCCAACTGATGGGAGCTGATTTATCTCTTAAAATGCAAACTATCTCTAAGAAAGTTGTGTTCACTCCTTACGCAGAAATGGTAGCAGTAGAAGGAATCAATCACTTAGAAGGAAAAGAGCACGCGAAGAAATTAGTCGAAAAATGGTCCTCTGATCAGTTGAGTGATGGATACAAAAATCCTAATACTCTAAATTAAGGAGTTCTTATGAATAAAAAATTAAAAGTCTGTATCGACAGTATAATGAAAAACGGTAAAGATAAAAGTCTTGTGATCACTGGTTGGGGACTAGATGAAGAAATTAAAGAAAGTCCTGAGATTCGTATTGAGTCAGACTCACAAATCCTCTTTGATAAGCAATCTGTTTATCGTGGTGACGTAAACGGACTCTACAAGCTTGATAGCAACCAGGAACTGGGCTTTGTTTTGACTATCCAATCAAAAGGAAAACTTGATGCGTTTAACTTAGTTTTTCACACAGAAAACGAGAAAATTATCAAGAAAATTGAAGTAGATGGAAACTATCCTTTAGTGCCTGGCTCAGAGAAAGTATGGAAAAAGAAGTTACAACTTATCCGTAAAGGTTTAGGCTACTTAAAAAGAAACGGGCTCCGAAGTACCGTTCAACGTATAAAATTAAAAGGTATTTCAATACCTTCAAATGAAGACTACTTGACTTGGATAAAAGAAAATGAGCAATGGGATCTTCAGCAGATAAAAGAAGAAATTTCGATGTTTGATTATCAGCCTAAAATTTCTGTATTGATGCCTGTTTATAATGTTGAACAAAAATGGCTTGAAAAATGTATTCAGTCCGTTCAAGCCCAATTTTATGATAATTGGGAATTATGTATTAGTGATGATGCATCAACGGATACAAACGTAAGAAAAATTTTAGAGAAATTTGTAAAGCAAGATTCTCGAATAAAAGTAGTTTATCGTCCTAAAAATGGACATATCAGTAAAGCAACTAATTCTGCTTTAGAGATTTCAACAGGTGAGTTTGTCGCATTATTGGATAATGATGATGAGCTTGCGCCAATTGCATTGTATGAAGTAGTTAAATTGCTGAATCAATATCCTGATTTAGACTTGATTTATAGTGATGAAGATAAAATTGACATGCAAGGAAATCGATTTGAGCCTGCTTTCAAGCCAGATTGGTCACCAGATTTGTTATTAGGAACGAATTACATTTCTCATTTAGGCGTGTATCGTCGTTCCATTATGGAAGAAATTGGCGGATTCAGAGTAGGTCTTGAAGGATCGCAAGATTATGATTTAGTATTGCGATTTACCGAAAAAACGACTGCTAGTAAAATTGCTCATATTCCTAAAATTCTCTATTATTGGCGAGTATTACCAACTTCCACTGCAGCAGATCAATCAACCAAGGGCTATGCCTTTGAAGCAGGTAGAAAGGCATTGGAAGATGCTCTAGCTAGAAGAGAAATCAAGGGGACCGCCACACATGCCGCCGGTAATGGCTTGTTTGATGTGAATTATGATCTTTTATCCGAAGATCTAGTGAGTATTATTATTCCTACGAAAAATGGCTATGATGATATGAAACGATGCTTACACTCAATAGTGAAGAAGACAAGCTACACTAATTATGAAATCATTGTAGCTGATAATGGAAGTACAGATCCTAAAATGAATCAGTTATATGAGGAATTTAAGGAGAAACTTTCTGAACGCATAATAATTGAGTCGATTGATATCCCTTTTAATTATTCAAGAATCAATAATTTAGCGGCTAAAAAGGCTTCTGGTAAATATTTACTCTTCTTAAATAATGATACAGAAGTGATCACAACTGATTGGCTGAGACGAATGGTTTCTGTCGCCCAATTAAACCGAATTGGGTGTGTTGGTGCTAAGTTATATTATCCTAACCATACAATTCAACATGCAGGAGTTATTTTAGGGTTAGGCGGAGCTGCTGGGCATGGGCATCATACATTCCCACGTGGTGACTTTGGTTACTTTGGAAAGCTAGAAATAAATGTGAATTATTTGGCTGTGACAGCTGCTTGTTTAATGATTAAGAAAAGTGATTTTGATGAAGTTGATGGATTTGATGAATCGTTAACGGTTGCTTTCAATGATGTAGATCTGTGTTTAAAAGTTCATGAATTAGGACGAGATAATATCTGGCTTCACAATGTTGAACTTTTTCATTTTGAATCACAATCAAGAGGACATGAAGACACACCAGAGAAACTTAAGAGATTCCAAGAAGAGACAAAGCTAATGGAAGCTAGGTGGGGAAATTATATAGAGGTGGATCCATACTATAATCCTAATCTAACTAGAACAGCTGGAGACTTTGGTGTTAGGATCCATTAAGTATTAAAAAAATAATCAGCTAGTATGAACTTGGGATTGAACAAGAATCATACTAGTTGTTTTTTCATTTACTTGATAATTTTATTGTAGTAGCTTTAGGTTATAAGTAGTCTCTGTTCTATGTAAATTTAATAAATAATTGGAAAAATTATATTTGATATAGATAATCTTGAGTGGTACAATACTTCCGACTGGAGGGACCAAGATGACAAAAGTAATCGCCCACCGCGGTAGCAAAGGAACACACCCAGAAAATACTCTGGCAGCCTTTAAAGAAGCTATTCGAGTCGGTTCAGATGGTATCGAGTTAGATGTCCAATTATCAAAAGACGGTCAGTTGATCATTATCCATGATGAAACACTTGATCGCACTACGAATGGCCACGGAGCAGTGGGGGCATTAACATTAGCAGAATTAAAACAATTAGATGCTGGTAGCTGGTTCACCAAAAATCCAATCTTTCAAGAAATCCCGACTTTAGAGGAAGTCCTGATGCTACTTAAAGAAGAAAACTTTTCTGGTTTATTGAATATTGAAATCAAAACAGATCAGGTTCACTATGAAGGGATCGAATCAAAGCTTGTTCAGCTTTTGCAGTCCCAACCTTGGACTTTCGATTATATGTATTCAAGTTTTTATTTTAAAAGTTTAGAAAAAGTTTGGGAAATAGAAAAAAATCAAAAAATTGCGTCAGTATTCAGGTTATCAGAAAAGGATGAACAACGAGCGCTTCAAACAGCTTTTATTGCAGGGATTCATCCTAAAATCGATTGGGTACTGGAACACATAGAAGATTTAGCTGATTTTCCTAAAGCAATTCGGCCTTGGACAGTGAATGAGGAAGAGAAGATGGCTCTTTGTTTTGCCTATCATTTGGCAGGGATTCATACAGATTTTCCAGAGTTAGCGATGCAAGTACGTGAATCGATGCAAAAAAAAGGATGAAAAAATTGGAAAAAGTATTAGTAATCGTAGGACCAACGGCAGTTGGAAAAACCTCTTTGAGTATTGAATTAGCAAAAAAATTAAACGGAGAAATTATTAGCGGCGATTCGATGCAAGTCTATAGACAGCTGGATATCGGTACAGCAAAGGCAACAGAAGAAGAACGTGCAGGAATTGTCCATCATCTGATTGATTGCCGTGATTTAACAGAAACCTATTCTGTAGCAGATTTTCAAAAAGAAGGACGTCAGGCAATTGACAAAATCATCGCAAAAGGCAAATTACCAATTGTTGTTGGTGGGACAGGTCTGTATATTCAAGCCTTGCTGTATGATTTTGAACTAGGCGCTAAGGATGAGTCTACAGAGCTCAAAGAGAAATATCAAACAGTTGCCGAGACATATGGTAATCAACATCTGTGGGAAATACTGCAGGAGAAAGATCCTCTAGCTTCTGAAAGTATTCATTTTAATAATCGAAAAAAAGTGATTCGAGCTTTGGAAGTGTTTGATAAAACTGGTTATAGTATTTTAACACCGAAGAAAACACCTAAGCCGCTGTATGATTATTTTTTAGTAGGCTTAGAGACAGACCGAGCTAATCTTTATGATAGAATCAATACTAGAGTAGAACGGATGCTTACTGAGGGGCTTTTAAAAGAAGCTGAGCTACTTTACAAAAAGCAAACACAACAATCGACCCAAGGAATTGGCTATAAGGAGTTTTTTCCTTATTTTGAAGGAAAAGTAACCTTAGAGGAAGCTGTACAACAAGTGAAGCAAAATTCAAGAAGATATGCGAAAAGGCAGTTGACCTGGTTTAAAAATCGTATGAATACCAGCTGGTGGGATTTAGTACAAAAGCCTACTAGTAGTGTAGAGCTAGAAAAAGAAATCAAAGACTGGCTGGGTTCTTCGGAGGGATAAAAAATGGACAAAACAACAGAAAAGGTTATTTTAGTAGGCGTAGAAACAGAGAACAACTATGCCCGTTTCGAGGGTTCCATGAAAGAGTTAAAAAACTTAACGAAAACGGCACAAGGAGACGTCGTGTTTTCCTTAACGCAAAAACGTCCTCGTATCGATTCGCAAACTGTGATCGGTAAAGGGAAAGTAGAAGAGCTAGTACAACTAGTTGATGCTTATGAAGCAGATATTGTCATTTTCAACCATGAACTGACGCCACGACAAAATCAATTGATTGTTGAAGCACTTGGGGTAAAAGTAATCGATCGAGTTCAACTTATCCTGGATATTTTTGCAATGCGGGCTAGTTCAAAAGAAGGGAAGCTGCAAGTTGAGTTGGCACAATTGAATTATTTGCTTCCACGTTTGATTGGCCAAGGAAAACAATTATCCCGCCTAGGTGGCGGCATTGGAACTCGAGGACCTGGGGAAACAAAACTGGAGTCAGATCGCCGACATATTCGTAATAAAATCATAGCCATCAAGCGGGAACTAAAAGAAGTGACTGCCCATCGTGAACGAAGCAGGCAAAAGCGTCGTTCATCTGATATTTTTCAAATTGGCTTGATTGGCTACACTAATGCAGGTAAATCAACAATTTTAAATTTATTGACCACGGCTGGGACCTATTCAGAAGATCAACTGTTTGCCACATTAGACCCCTTAACAAAAAAATGGCAGCTGCCACAAGGGATGATTGTGACCATGACAGATACTGTTGGTTTTATTCAAGATTTGCCGACACAATTGATTGAAGCGTTTCAATCGACCTTGGAAGAAAGTCGGAACATGGATCTATTATTGCATGTGGTGGATGCTAGTGCAGAAGA
Organism: Enterococcus sp. AZ101; assembly: GCF_050499005.1. Classification (NCBI taxonomy): domain Bacteria; kingdom Bacillati; phylum Bacillota; class Bacilli; order Lactobacillales; family Enterococcaceae; genus Enterococcus; species Enterococcus sp. AZ101. The sequence goes on from NZ_JBMHEZ010000002.1 coordinate 355,012, forward strand.
CCGCTTACAGCATGAGCAAACGGTAGTTGAATTACTGAATGATTTAGATCTAAAACAGATTCCTGTTTTGACCGTCTATAATAAAAGTGATCAAATCGATGAAGCTGACTTTGTGCCGACTTTATTTCCTAATGTATTAGTTTCTGCTAAGAGTACTTTGGGCAAAGAAGACCTTACAAGAGCAGTTAGAGAAAAAATGATGGAGTTATTAGTTCCATATGAATTTGAGCTAGCTGCGGATCAAGGGCAAGAATTAAGTGAGTTGACGCGCCATACATTACTTTTATCAGAACAGTTTGAAGAAGATAAAAATGCGTACCATGTAAAAGGATTTGCACCGATAAATTCTAAATGGGCTAGATAACTAACTATTTGAGCTATAGGAAAAGATAATGTTAAACAATCAGTCATACTCGATTTGAATCGTTTTTCCATTAAAGGTATTCTAAAAGATACCTTTTTTATTTTTGCTAAAAATATAGCTGAAATTAGAGCTTATTATCAGTTTTTGCTCGATATTTTAGTTTTATGTTAGAAAACCTAACATAAATCATTGACAACGGAAAAAAGTATTGATATTCTATATTTAATCTATCTAGCTATGTAGGTTAGTTTCTATGAAAAAGATAACATCTGTATGTAGCAGATATTGTCAAAAGCTTATTTTCCTATTTTTCGTTTGAAACGACAAGAACCTACTACGCTTTTAAATTAAGAGAGGGGGGTGGATATGAGGGAGAAGGAACTGAGAAGATCAATGTCAGTTTTTCCAATTGGTACAGTTATGAAACTGACTGATTTATCAGCACGTCAAATTCGTTATTACGAAGAGCAGGATTTGATTCATCCAGAAAGAAGTGAAGGAAACCGACGTATGTATTCACTGAATGACATTGATGTATTGTTGGAAATCAAGGATTATTTGTCGGATGGTCTAAATATGGCAGGAATCAAACGTGTCTACGAAATGAAACTGGAAGAACAAATGCACGCCCAAGAATCAAACAAACCGCTGACGGATGAAGATGTTAGGAAAATATTATATGATGAACTTATTTCTCAAGGTGGACTTACTCAACAAAATCCATTCCAATCAAGAGGCCCCAAATTGTAACACTTGAGTTTTATACAAAAAATGAAGGACGTGAAGGATACAATGACGAAGAAACAAGACACAGTAGAAGATATCAAACGAATTGCCGAGGAAGAAAATGTTCGATTTTTACGATTAATGTTTACAGACATTATGGGAACAATCAAAAATGTGGAAGTTCCAGTGAGCCAATTAGACAAAGTGTTAAGTAATAAAATGATGTTTGATGGGTCTTCTATTGAAGGTTTTGTGAGAATTGAAGAAAGCGATATGTATTTGTATCCTGATGTATCGACATGGATGATTTTTCCATGGGAGAGTACACACGGAAAAGTTGCTCGTTTGATCTGTGATATTTATAATCCTGATGGCACTCCTTTTGCAGGAGACCCACGTGGGAATTTAAAGCGTGCGCTTGCTGATATGGAAGCACTAGGTTTTACTTCATTTAACCTTGGTCCAGAGCCAGAATTTTTCTTATTCAAATTGGATGAAGATGGCAAAATCACAACCGATTTAAATGATCGCGGCGGTTACTTTGATTTTGCGCCGACAGATCTTGGTGAAAATTGCCGTAGAGATATCGTTCTTGAACTAGAAAGTCTTGGGTTTGAAGTTGAGGCGTCACATCATGAAGTCGCACCAGGTCAACATGAGATCGACTTTAAATATGCAGATGTTATTGAAGCATGCGATAATATCCAAACCTTTAAATTAGTTGTTAAAACAATTGCTAGAAAACATGGCTTGCACGCAACCTTTATGCCAAAACCATTGTATGGGATCAACGGCTCAGGAATGCACTGCAACATGTCATTATTCAAAGGCGATGAAAATGTCTTTTATGATGAAAATGGTTCAATGCAATTAAGCCAAACTGCGTATCATTTCCTGGGTGGACTATTGAAGCATGCGCGTGCGTACACAGCGGTGTGTAATCCGACAGTTAATTCATACAAACGTTTAGTACCAGGTTACGAAGCACCAGTATATGTTGCATGGAGTGGGCGTAATCGTTCACCATTAGTCCGTGTTCCTGAATCGCGTGGATTGTCCACCCGTTTAGAATTACGCTCTGTTGACCCGTCAGCAAATCCTTATCTAACAATGGCAGCACTTTTACAAGCTGGATTAGATGGGATCAAAAATGAAATCGATCCGCCACAAGCGGTGGACCGTAATATTTATGTGATGAATGAAGAAGAACGAAAAGAAGCACAAATTCATGATTTACCTTCAACACTGCATAATGCCATCAAAGAATTGCGTAAAGATGATGTGATGGTCAATGCACTAGGTGAACACATCTATGTGAACTTTGTTGAAGCGAAACGAATGGAATGGGCTGCTTTCCGCCAAACTGTTTCTGAATGGGAAAGAGAACAATATTTAGAATTATATTAGGCTTGAAATCGTGTGGATAAACCAAAAACTGGTTTATCCATTTTTTTATAAAAAAATAGTTTCAGCTCCTAAAGAAAAGTGTGGTATAATTCTAAGTGAGAATAATTCTCAATTAACTTGAAAAGGAGAGCGGATTATGATTGTTCAAACAGTGACATTTATTATAAAAGAAGAAGGTAAAGAGATATTTGAGACGAAAACAAGTAAAGATGTTACCTCTATGTTGGGATTTTCAGGTTGTCTATCAAGTGAATGCTGGTTTTCAGAAGATAAAAATACGTGTGAATTCATGTTGGTTTCGAAATGGGAAAGTAAAAAGGATTTTCAAAATTGGTTGAAACGTCCAGAACATTTACAAGAACATCGAGATGCCCATAAGAATAAAGAAGCGAAACCTTCGATGGTTTTAGAAAAAATCAGAAAAAGCTATGAAGTATTTTCATAGGAATTAGAGCAGAATCTAAGACGACTGTGTTTGTTTTGGGTTCTTTTTTATTTTTATACATTCAAATCAGTGTAATTTTCGTAAAAAAGCAGGTATAGTAGAATTCAAATGAAGATTGAGGAGAAATAACATGGAAGAATCAACTTATTCTTCGACTATTCTTGAAAAACTTAAACAACATGGCTGGGATGAAGCGGCAATAATTGCTTACGTTAATTATAGCGAAGAAGGCATATTAGATTGTGATCTTGCGATCTTTTTAGTCGGTTCTGAAATCTATACAGAAATGTTTGATAAAAGTCAGCTATCAGCTAATGAAAAAGTCATGTTAGTCATCGATCATTTAGGAGGCTATCTGAATGAACAAGGGGATTTAACGTTTGCAAAAACAGCCTATAAATTTTGTGATCAACTACCGCCAGGAGGACCATTTTTTATTCATTACGCAAAAGCGGTACAAACTGCATATCCCGACGGTTTGACTATAGCTCAAAAAGACAAAAGACTATCGAAAATAGCGCTTAAGAAAAAATACGCAAACGAGACAAAAATCCATCAATTTAGAAATCAATTGGATAAATGTGCGATTAATTATGTAGAAAACTATAAGAAGAGATTCGGATGCAGTAATGATGAAGTCGCAATCAAAAGGATTCTTGGAAATAATTGGTTTTATGCAGATCCTCAGTACCACAATCGTGCGCGACTTGCCATAGACATAATGGTTAACGATCGAAAAAAAAGAGCGAAGACGCTGACTAATAAAGGCTTAATCAAGAATATCAGAAAACATGGTTTTTATCGAAAAATTTTATCTGGAGATTATCATAGTGAATTTATTTTAGACGAACAAGGTCAGCTTCTAAGTCAATGGAAAGAAGATGTGGAGGCACGAGGTGAGCTTGAGAATGCCATTGCAAATGGTGAAACATTTAACTATGGGGAACGTCCCAGAGTCGATCAATATCAGACGCATGATAAATTAGATGGAAATCCTCCTAGATATTTTGATACGAACAAGCGAAATGAACTTAAACGAGAATGGATTTCTCCTACCGATAATTGGGTTTATCAACTAGTCAGAAGACTAGCAGAAAAAGGATTAAGGTATAAAAAAAAGGAAAATTAAGATTGGAAGGACAGTTTCCAATCTTTTTTTCACAAAAACACTTTTTTTTCAAGAAAGGAAAGCAAAATAATTAATAAGTTTGTGAAATATTTTCACAAACTGTTTCAAATTAACCTGACATCCGTTATAATAGAGTAGAATATGCGTGCAACTATTCTACTTTTAGATAGAAGGATGATGAATATACAATGCGAAAAATGAAGACAATGGATGGAAACACAGCAGCCGCATACATCTCATATGCGTTTACAGAATTAGCCGCTATTTATCCAATTACACCAAGCTCAACTATGGCTGAGCTTGTCGATCAGTGGTCAGCAGAGGGGAAGCAAAATATCTTTGGACAGCCTGTCAAAATCGTTGAAATGCAATCAGAAGCAGGCGCAGCAGGCGTAGTCCATGGGTCACTAAAAACAGGTGCATTAACTACTACATATACAGCGTCACAAGGATTGTTACTGATGATTCCAAATATGTATAAAATTGCTGGAGAATTACTTCCATCAGTTTTTCATGTGGCGAGTCGGGCAGTAACGACGAATGCTTTGAATATTTTTGGTGATCATGGAGATGTGATGGCTGCTCGTCAGACTGGTTTTGCTATGTTATGCGAAAGCAGTGTGCAAGAAGTCATGGATTTATCAGCAGTTGCTCATCTAGCTTCGATTGAATCAAGTATTCCGTTTATCAACTTCTTCGATGGATTTCGGACAAGTCATGAAATTCAAAAAATCGAAGTACTGGAATATGACGAATTGGCACCATTATTAGATCAAGAGCAACTAGAGCATTTTCGTAGCAGAAGTATGAATCCTAATCACCCTTCTGTCAGTGGAACAAACCAAAATCCTGATATCCATTTCCAGCAGCGCGAAACAATCAATAGCTATTATGAAAAAATTCCCGCTGTTGTAAAAAAATATATGGATGACATCAACGCGCTAAGAGGTACAACCTATGATTTAGTTACCTATTACGGTGCAGAAGATGCTGAGGAAGTCATCGTTTCAATGGGGTCAGCGGCCCAAGCAATTGAGCAAACGATTGATTATTTAACAAAACAAGGCAGAAAAGTGGGTTTTCTAAATATCCACTTATATCGCCCGTTTCCTATTGAAAACTTTTTAGAGAAAATGCCTAAAACAGTTAAAGCAATCGGTGTAATGGATCGAACCAAAGAACCAGGAGCTGGTGGAGAGCCTTTACTTTTAGATGTTCAAAGTGCGATGTATGAATCAGAGCTGCGCCCAATGATTATTGGGGGACGTTATGGACTAGGCTCAAAAGATGTTTTACCAAATCAAATCGTTGCGATCTACGATGAATTATTAAAAGATAAAAAAGCAGCAAAATCTCGTTTTACGATTGGGATCGTAGATGATGTTACTTATACATCACTTGATTGCGGTGAAGCGTTAGATTTAACCAATCCTAAAACCTATCAAGCAAAATTTTGGGGCTTTGGCTCCGATGGGACAGTTGGTGCAAATAAATCAGCAATCAAGATCATTGGGGATCATACCGATAAATATGCACAAGGCTTCTTTTATTATGATTCGAAAAAATCTGGTGGTTTAACAGTTTCTCATTTGCGTTTTGGGGAAACACCCATTCGTTCGACTTATTTGATTGAACATGCCGATTTTGTTGCCTGTCATACTGCAGCGTATTTAAATACGTATGACTTAGTGAAAGGCTTAAAAAAAGGCGGAATCTTTTTACTAAATACAGTTTGGAATGATGAACAGTTAGAACGTTTTTTACCGAAAAAATTGAAACGGTATCTAGCTGAAAATGACATTCATTTTTATACGATCAATGCTGTTAAGTTAGCTAGTGAAGTTGGGCTAGGTGGACGGATTAATACAGCGATGGAAACCGCATTTTTCAAATTGGCGGATATCATGCCATTTGAAGAAGTGCTACCTATTTTAAAAGAAGAAGCATTTAAAAGCTACGCTAGAAAATCAATGGCTGTTGTGGAAAAAAATATTCAGGCAATCGATCGTACGGTTGAGCTTTTGCATAAAGTCGAAGTGCCATTATCATGGAAAACGATTGAAATAAAACCCAAAGAACGTGCGGAAAATGTCACTGATTATGTTCATGAAATTGTTGAACCTATTAATCGCCAAGAAGGAAATGACCTTGCAGTCAGTGCTTTTGTCAAAAATGATATGACAGATGGTCGGATGCCGCTTGGTACGACAGCCGTGGAAAAACGAGGGATTGCGGTAGAAGTACCTGAATGGAATAGTGATCGTTGTACGATGTGTAATGAGTGCGCGTTTGTCTGCCCTCATGCAGCCATTCGTCCATTTTTAGTTGATGAAGAAGAAATAGATGAAGCACCAGAAGGCTATATCGTCAGAGAAATGCGCGGTGCAGATGGACTGAAATACCGTATTCAAGTTTCTATAGAAGATTGCACAGGTTGTGGTCTATGCGTAGATGCTTGTCCTGCTAAAGGCAAGGCATTAGTCATGAAGCCTTACGAAGAACAAAAAGAGCAAGCAATGAACTGGGCATTTTCTATGACCTTGAAACAAAAAGAAAATCCAGCCAAACCAAATACTGTTTTAGGCTCACAATTTAATAAACCGTTATTAGAATTTTCTGGTGCGTGTTCTGGTTGTGGTGAAACGCCTTATGTGAAACTACTAACTCAAATGTTCGGTGATCGTATGATGATTGCCAATGCTACTGGCTGTTCTTCAATTTGGGGCGGGGCAGCACCGGTTGCACCATATACAACAAATGATCAAGGACAAGGCCCTGCTTGGTCTAATTCACTATTAGAAGATAATGCAGAATTCGGTTATGGCATGTTGTTAGCTAGTCAAACTCGTCGCGAACATTTAGCTATGAAAATGACTGCAGCAATGACAGTAGCTTCTTCGGAATTAAAATCATTGATGGAAGACTGGATCGAACACATGCATACAGGCGAAGGCACTCAACAACGTGCTGCCAAATTAAAAGCAGCGTTGCAGGATGAAAAAAATAACCAGCCATTGTTAGAAGCAATTTATGCAGACAATGATCTATTCGTAAAAAATAGTCAATGGATGATTGGCGGAGACGGCTGGGCTTATGATATTGGTTATGGCGGGATCGATCATGTTCTTGCTAGTGGGGCAGATGTCAATATGTTAGTTTTAGATAATGAAGTCTATTCTAACACTGGTGGACAAACCTCAAAAGCAACACCAGCATCTGCAATTGCGAAGTTTTCAGCAAGCGGCAAGTATGTTTCTAAAAAAGATTTAGGCATGATGGCGATGACTTATGGCAATGTTTATGTGGCTCAAATCGCGTCAGGTGCTAATCAAATGCAGACGATCAAAGCATTTGAAGAAGCGGAACGTTTCCCTGGACCTTCAATCATTATTGCGTATACACCTTGTATTACTCACGGATTAGCAGGTGGCATGAGCAAAACCTTGGAAGAAGCAAAAGAAGCTGTTAATTCTGGCTATTGGTCATTGTATCGCTATAATCCAGTATTGAGAGAATCAGGTAAAAATCCGATGACTCTAGACTACAAGAAACCAAATTTCGAAGCCATGCAAGAATTTATGCGCAAACAGGTTCGTTTCTCTTCGTTAGAAGCGACTCAGCCTGAATTTGCAGGAAAACTATTTGAAAAGACAGTGACTGATGCAAAAAATCGTTTTTATAATTATGCGCGAATGGCTGGGCAAGAAGAAAAAATTCGAGCAAAATTGGAAAAGGTAACGGATGAAGTGGTACTAGAAAAAGCTCCTCGTACAAAAAAGGAGCGAGTCACTGATCCAGAAGCTGACGCAAGAAGAGCCGCCCGAAGAGCAGAGCGAGCGGCAAAACGAGAGAAACTAGAAGAGTAAAAAGGAAGTTGATTTGGAGTGAAAGACTCTTGCATTTCTGCTAGATTCTTTCATTCTTTTTTACTTAAATTTTTCTATCTTCCATTCTCAATCCTGTAACCAAGCAAAAGATTATGGTATACTGATTAAGAAATCTTCAGAGAGAAGTGAGGTTTATGATGTCTTTTCAACTTAGTCAATTATTTGATGTAAATTATTGGCGGCAATTGATCTCATCCGATTTTTTGTCGCGTGATTATATTATTAATGTGATCGATATTCTTGTGGTCTGGTACCTAGTCTACAAGTTGATCATGCTTGTCAGAGGAACAAAAGCAGTTCAATTGTTAAAAGGGGTCGCTGTGTTTATCATGATCCGAATACTGAGTGAACTGATTGGGTTACATACATTATCTTGGCTGATGAACCAGGTCATCATGTATGGCGTGATCGCTGCGGTTGTGATTTTTCAACCAGAGGTCCGGCGAGGCTTAGAACATCTTGGCAGAAGCTCCTTTTTCCGAACGAGTCGATCTGAACAACAGCAAGACGAAAAGATGATTTTGGCTTTTGATAAAGCGATTCAATACATGTCTAAAAGGAAAATAGGCGCATTGATCACAGTGGAAAGAAATACTGGATTGGATGAATACATTGAGACGGGTATTGATTTAGATGCAGATATTTCAGGAGAGCTATTGATCAATATTTTTATTCCAAATACACCGCTGCATGATGGGGCAGTGATCGTAAAACAAGGGAAAATCGCTGTAGCAAGTGCGTATCTGCCTTTGTCTGAAAGTAACTTGATTCCAAAAGAATTTGGTACTCGCCATAGAGCCGCTGTTGGTATCAGTGAAGTCAGTGATGCGGTGACGATTATTGTATCAGAAGAAACTGGTGATGTTAGCTTAACCTTAAATAACGATTTGATCCCGAGGTTAACACAAGAAGAATATTTGAAAATCCTTCGAGCAGAATTGGTGCCCAAAGAAGAGCGTAAAGATAAAAAGAACCTTTTACAACACTTTATTGATGGTGTGACGAAAGGGGCGAAAAAGAAATGAAAAAGCCCTCTCAAAGTAACTGGTTTTCAGGATTGTTAGCACTACTTTTTTCTTTGCTGCTATTTTTTAATGCCAATTCGTCAGGCAATCTCTCTAATATGTCTGGCACAAGTCAAGTTTATGACGAGATGCTGTATAATATTCCAGTTCAGTTAGAGTATGATCAAGATAAGTATTTTGTTTCAGGTTATGAAGAAACGGTCAATGTTCATCTAAGCAGTGCCAATCGAATCCAGTTGAATTTAGAATCCAATGAGGATACTAGAAACTTTCAAATTGTTGCAGACTTGACTAAAACGCCACTTGGAACATCAGAGATTCAATTAAGAGTAAAAGGCTTGAGTACTGCTGTAACAGCAGAAATCGAACCTAAAACGATAACGGTGACTGTAGAGAATAAGGTGACTAAATCATTTGAGGTGGAAGCCCAATTACCAGAATCAATTGAAACAGACGGCTACAAAGTAGAAAAAACCACAGTCAGTCCTAAAACTGTAGACATCACAACTGGTGAAGAAACTGCTAAAGCGATCGATCGTGTCATTGCGCCGCTATCAAATGTTAAACAATCTGTGGATACAATCAAACAAACGGTCAATGTTCAAGCGCTTGACACTAAAGGACAAGTATTGAGTATTGAAAATCCAGCGCCCCAGGTAAAAGTGGTGGTTGAGTTATCGTTGCCTTCAAAAGAAGTTGGATTAACGATCAGCCCAACAGGTTCGCCACCTGCTAATATTGAACATTACACATTTAATCTTTCAGAACAAAAAGTCGAAATTAGAGGAACGAAGTCTGTTTTAGATGCGATTGATACAATAGAAATCCCTGTTGATGTGAGTAATATAAAAACATCAATGAAACAAAAAATAAAGATTCCGACAAATGCAGATTATATCGTTTCACCTGAGGAAGTAGAAGTGACAATCAACCCTGTTTTTTCAGGAACCAGCAGCAGTTTTTCTGAATCTAGTGGACAAAGCACAACAACCTCTTATTCAAATCAAGAGTTACCTAGTCCATTACCTTCAAATGAAAAACCAGCAAATTCATCTAGTTCTTCAAGCTCATCTAGTTCATCCAGTACGAATAGTACAGGTGAAGAGGGCGTAGAAAATGGGAGTAGTTCAGTTTCAGCAAATTAAGTTGATTGACTAAGGAGATCAGTTATTCTTTATGTGTTCACTAGAATGACTAAAGCTTTCTTAGTAAGTAGAAGGAGAGTTATAATGGGTAAATATTTTGGAACAGATGGTGTTAGAGGAATAGCCAATAAGGAACTAACACCAGAATTAGCATTTAAATTAGGTCGCTTTGGTGGCTATGTATTGAGTCAGCATGAGGACTCTACTCGCCGACCAAGAGTCTTAGTCGGCCGTGATACACGTATTTCTGGTCAATTACTAGAGCAAGCATTGATTTCAGGACTTTTATCTGTTGGAATCGAAGTCTTTCAACTAGGCGTTATCTCAACACCCGGTGTGGCTTATTTAACAAGATTGCAAAAAGCATCAGCCGGTATAATGATTTCAGCCTCGCATAATCCTGCTGAAGATAATGGAATCAAATTTTTTGGTTCGGATGGTTTTAAATTAGTAGACGATCAAGAACTTGAAATCGAAGCTTTATTGGATGCTCAGGAAGATACGTTACCGCGTCCTTCCGCAGAAGGGTTAGGTACGCTTGATGAATTTCCGGAAGGGTTACTAAAATATTCTCAATTCTTAGTTCAAACAATTCCAGGTGATTTATCTGGACTAACTGTTTGCATCGATGCAGCAAATGGTGCAACAGCAACGTCTGTCAACCGATTGTTTGCAGACCTAGAGACCGATTTTTATACGATGGGTACCAGCCCTAATGGGTTAAATATTAATGATGGTGTAGGTTCTACTCACCCTGAAAAATTAGCGGAAATGGTCGTTGAAAAAGGGGCTGATGTAGGTCTGGCTTTTGATGGTGATGGTGATCGAATCATTGCGGTTGATGAGTTAGGAAATATTGTTGACGGGGATAAGATCATGTTTATTTGTGCCAAGTATCTTGCTGAAAAGAACCGTTTAAAAAAAGATACGATCGTAACAACAGTCATGAGTAATCTAGGTTTTCGTAAAGCGGTAGAAGCTGCTGGAATGAAGGATGTCATCACTCAAGTTGGTGACCGTTATGTTGTAGAAGAGATGCGTAAAAATGATTATAATTTTGGCGGAGAACAATCCGGTCATATGATTTTTCTAGATTACAATACAACTGGCGACGGCATGCTCTCTGGTATTCAATTATTAAATGTCATGAAACAAACTGGGAAAAAATTATCTGAGCTTGCTTCTGAACTGACGGTTTACCCACAAAAGTTAGTCAATATACGAGTAACTGATAAAAATGGTGCCATGGATGTTCCTGCAATCAAAGAAATTGTTGAATTAATGGAAACAGAAATGAATGGTGACGGCCGTATCTTAGTCCGTCCTTCTGGGACAGAACCATTACTACGCGTGATGGCTGAAGCTCCAACGCAAGAAAAAGTTGATTACTATGTAGATAAAATTGCGGATGTCGTAAAAGCTGAAATCGGTATCGGGTAATTTTTGGGACTCTTTGTCAACTAATATTGGTAAAGAAAGTCCAAAGAATTAAATCAATTAGTATGATTCCTAGAGGAACTTTCCTCTAGGTTTTTTTCTTGAAAAAGAATTGTACGAAAACACAAAGAGATTCCCAAATTTAAAATTGTAAAAGTTATGAAACCCATAAGCATTTCTCTTCAACTCTTTAATATAATTATTTATGCATTCTGATGGTCCAAACACAACGATTAGTTGGAAAAAATTCAAAGAATAGCCAGCAAAAAAAGAAAATATCATAATTGAAATGTATAGCTCAAATAAAGTAAACAAGGAAGGTGAACAGGCCGATATATTAATATCCGAATTTGCCTATGCAAAAGAGGTCATTAAGATTACAATAACCTCTTCTTTATTAAAAAATAAAAGGTATATTAAAACACGAATGTTATGGAAAATGAATTAATGATTGTTCGATAATAGGATTGACAGAATTCCCATAAAAAGGTACTATGTTTGAGAATCAATATGAGAGAATAGGTGGTTTTTCCTCTATTTTCTCATAAAAGTATTTACGTATACTTTATTTTTGGAGAGGAGTAGTAAAATGGGGAATTATTTAGTGCTGCAAACAGATTTTGGACTTGGTGACGGAGCAGTAAGTGCCATGTACGGTGTAGCGCATATGGTTAGTGATGAAATTGTTATTGGTGATTTAACGCATGAAATTCCGCCTTATGATATTTGGGCAGCATCATATCGTTTGTATCAAACAGTGAAGTATTGGCCGAAAGAAACCGTATTTGTTTCTGTAGTTGATCCTGGTGTGGGGAGTGCTAGACGAAGTATTGCAGCGAAGACAAGCTCTGGACATTATATTATTACACCTGATAATGGATCTTTAACGCATATTTTACATTATCAAGGAATTGAAGAGATACGTTCGATTAATGAAGTAACAAGTCGCTTACCGCACTCTGAAGAAAGCCATACCTTTCATGGTAGGGACATCTATGCTTATAATGGTGCGCGTTTAGCCTGTGGAGAAATCTCTTTTGAAGAATTAGGGAGTGTTGTTGCGGCAGATTCGATTGAAACCTTATCTTTAGTGGAAGCCAAGCATGATGAACATATTTTAGAAGGTAGTATTGATGTTTTAGATATTCGGTTCGGTTCTCTGTGGACAAATATTCCGTTAGCCTTTATGAAGGAAGCGGCGATTGCTCATGACGATCAATTGCAGGTAACGATTTTTCACCAAGGAAAAAAAGTGTATCAAAATATCATGAAATTCGCTAAGTCTTTTGCAGATGTAAATATTGGTGAGCCATTAGTCTATGTTAATTCCTTGGTAAACATTGGTGTAGCGGTAAATCAGGATTCATTCTCCAAACTGTATCATATTGGAACTGGAACAGATTGGACGATTCAATTAAGAAAAGCACCAAAAATAGTTTTTGAATAGGGGTGGAGTATATGAAAAAAGAATTTTCTGTAAAAACAATCGTGGCAATTGGGATCGGTTCAGCCGTATTCGTTATTTTAGGTCGTTTTGTCGTTATTCCAACAGGTTTTCCGAATACAAATCTGGAAACCGCTTATCCATTTCTAGCGTTGATTTCTGTTATTTTTGGACCACTAGCAGGGGGCTTGATTGGTTTAATTGGTCATACGTTAAAAGATTTTACAACATATGGCAGTGCGTGGTGGAGTTGGATCATTTGTTCTGGTATTATAGGAGTAATCTATGGTTTAGCAGGAAAAAAAATCGATTTACAACATGGTATATTCACTAAAAAAGACATTATTTATTTTAATATTTATCAAGTAATTGGAAATGCTGTTGTATGGGGATTGATTGCGCCGACGCTAGACGTGTTAATTTATAGTGAACCAGCTAGCAAAGTCTATACGCAAGGTGTGGTTGCGGTAGTATTGAATATTATTGCAGTTGGAATAATTGGTACATTGCTTATGGCTGCGTACGCTGCAACTCGCACAAAAAAAGGCAGTTTAACAAAAGATTGATTATGTAGTAAAATGAGAATAGAATAACTAGGATTTTTGAAATACCATTAAGAGCAAGAAAAAGCAAGCTTGTTTTTCAAAGCTAAAGAACCTTTTCTTGCTTTTTTTACATAGAAAAAGGAGCGACTTCAATGAAAAAACCACTGATAACGTTTGATAATTTTACCTTCCAATATCATAGTCAGGCTGAACCAACGTTACATAATATCAATCTAACGATCTATGAAGGAGAGAAAGTCTTGATCGTAGGACCTAGCGGTAGCGGTAAATCTACTTTTGCTCAATGCATCAATGGCTTGATTCCTTATAGCTTTGAAGGTGAAATAACTGGTAATGTAATGATTCGAGATAAAAAATTAACGGATACAAGTTTATTTGATTTATCTTTTGATGTTGGAACTGTGCTACAAGATACAGATGGTCAGTTTATTGGATTAACGGTGGGAGAAGATATCGCATTTGCTTTAGAAAATGATGAAGTACCGCAAAAAAAAATGAAAGAGGAAGTCGACCATTGGGCTAGTATTGTTGGACTTAAAGAGTTTTTGAAACATCGGCCGCAAGATCTTTCAGGTGGGCAAAAACAGCGTGTAACTATGGCAGGAATCTTAATTGATGAAGCGCCAATCTTACTATTTGATGAACCATTGGCCAATCTTGATCCGCAAGCTGGCAAAGAAACGATTTCATTAATTGAAGAAATCCATCAAAAGACAAACACAACTATTTTGATTATTGAACATCGTTTAGAAGATGTTTTATATTGCTCAGTTGATCGAGTGATCGTCTTTAATGAAGGAAATATTGTTGCAGATTTACCGGCAGATGAGCTACTAAAAACAAATATACTAACAGAGCATGGAATTCGGGAGCCGCTTTATATAACTGCTATGAAATACGCTGGTGTAAATTTACAACAAGTTAAGGATTTGTCTAATATTGAAAAGGTTCACACATCAAATCTAAAAGAGCAGATGGAAAAATGGATGCAGAAAAAGGCGAAAATTTCTGTTCCCCCACTAACTTCCCCATTATTAACGCTAAAAAATCTTACTTATCAGTATACGCGTAATAATCATTATGTTTTAAACGATATTTCTGTTACTTTTAATCGTGGTGATATGTTGAGCATCGTTGGCAAGAATGGCGCTGGAAAATCGACGTTATGTAAAGCTATTTGCGGATTTATTACGCCGCAATCAGGCGAGATGAGTTGGACAGGACAAAATTTTACAGACTATTCAATCAAAGAACGTGCGGATAAGATCGGTTTTGTCATGCAAAATCCTAATCAAATGATTTCTAAGAAGATGATCTATGAAGAGGTTGCACTAGGATTGCAATTGAGAGGTGTTTCAGAGGCTGAAATCAAAGAACGTGTTGAGAATGTTTTGAAAATTTGCGGCTTGTATTCGTTTCGTCGTTGGCCGATATCAGCGCTTAGCTTCGGTCAAAAAAAACGTGTGACGATTGCATCAATTTTAGTTTTAGAACCAGAATTGATTATTTTAGATGAACCAACTGCAGGACAGGATTTTAAACATTATACCGAGATGATGACGTTTTTGGAGAAGCTAAATGAAATGGGTGTAACGATTGCAATGATCACTCATGATATGCATCTTATGTTGGAATATACAAATCGAGCGTTAGTCGTATATGATGGGAAAATCATTGCGGATACAACTCCCGTAAAAGTTTTAACAGATCCTCAACTAGTAGAAAAAGCATCTCTTAAAGAAACAAGTTTATTTACCTTTGCACAACATTTAGGGTTGGATGATCCGTTTTTATTTACAGAAAACTTTATGGCCTATGATCAGGAGGTGCGTTTGAAATGAATGAGCATCAAATGTTAGGATACATTCCCGATAAAACGATTATCCATAAATTGAATGGAACAGCTAAATTAGTCTTTTTAATCTTATTATCAGTCGCTTGTATGACGACTTATGATACGCGTTTTTTGATTGGTATGACTGTATTTTCACTTGTGTTGTTTAAAGTGTCAAATATTAAATGGCATCAAATTTCTTTTGTTGTGAAATTTATTTTTATCTTTTCATTGCTGAATATTGTTGCTGTTTATCTATTTTCTCCTGAATATGGGGTAGAATTGTATCAATCTAGGACGGTAATTTGGGAAGGAATCGGTCGTTTTACACTCACCCAAGAACAGTTATTTTATGAATTTAATTTAGTGTTGAAATATTTTTGTACGATTCCTTTGGTTTTGATTTTCCTTTTGACGACTAATCCAAGTGAATTTGCATCAAGCTTAAATCGAATTGGTGTTAGCTATAAAATCAGCTATGCAGTAGCTTTAGCAATTCGTTATATTCCAGATATTCAAGAAGATTTTATTAATATATCATTGACTCAACAAGCGCGGGGATTTGAAATGTCTAAAAAAGGAAAACTGACTCAACGCCTAAAAGGAACGGCGCAAATAGTTTTCCCTTTGATTTTGTCGAGTTTAGATCGAATTGAAATAATCAGCACAGCAATGGAGCTACGCCGTTTTGGCGAAAAGAAAAAAAGAACCTGGTATGCGCAACAACCATTTTGTCTATCTGATTTCTTAGTTATGGGGGTAGCAGTTGCCTTAACTGTTATTAGTTTTGCTCTGTTTAAAGTTAACGATGGGCGATTTTATAATCCATTTAGATAAAATTGGAAAAGCTTGTTAGAACTATCTAGCAGGTTTTTTTATATATACCAATTTTATTTTTTATAAATTTGTTGACAGATTAATTTGATCTATTGTATTATTAATGCAGTTTCTATTTTAAAAACAATAAAGGAGGATAGTTATACCAATATAGGATAGCGCCAGGCCTGAGCAGTTAGGTGACGAGGAAAGAACTTATCGAAAGATTCGGCGGATAGTTCTGGGGGCTGCACTCTTTAAGTTGGAAGCAAAAAATAATTGTAAAATTATAACAAAAGTTCAACTATGCAGAATAGAAACTTAAGCAGCGGACTCGAGAAAATCGAATTGGTTATAATAAAAAATAGGATTGCTTTTTTACAGATACGAACAAAGGCTGTATTTTTTATTTGATTGCTTCTTTTTGCTTGATCGATAACTTAAGGAAAGCAGGAATAATAGTATGTGTGGAATTGTAGGAATTATAGGAAAAGAAAATGCAACAGATGTTTTAGTACAAGGATTAGAAAAATTGGAATATAGAGGCTATGATTCGGCGGGGATTTTTGTAACGGATAAAGACAGACAGGAACATTTGGTAAAATCTTTAGGAAGAATTGCGGATCTACAAAACAAGCTCAACCCCGAGATTCAAGGAACAATTGGAATCGGACATACACGATGGGCGACTCATGGAAAACCTAGTGAAAGAAATGCCCATCCACATACCTCAAGTAATCAACGCTTTATTTTAGTCCACAATGGCGTAATTGAAAATTTTGAAGAAATAAAACAGGAATTTCTTCAAAATAAACAATTAGAGGGTGAAACGGATACAGAGATTGTGGTTTATTTGATTGAATACTTCTCAAACATTGGAATGACGACAAAAGAGGCTTTTAAAAAATCGCTGAGTGTAATCAAAGGCTCATACGCATTTGCATTGATTGATAAACATAATCCAGAAATGATTTATGTCGCAAAAAATAAAAGTCCACTATTGATTGGGCTAGGCGATAATTTTAACGTTATATGCAGTGATGCCATGGCGATGTTGACGGAGACAAATCATTTTGTCGAGATTGCGGATGGTGAAATGGTAATTGTCAAAGCTGATAAGATAGAAATCGAAGATCAAAAAGGCAATCTAGTTTATCGTGAGTCGTATGAAGCACAATTAGATTTAAGTGATATTGAAAAAGGAACTTATCCTTACTACATGTTAAAAGAAATCGACGATCAACCGACAGTTATGCGTCGGGTCGTTCAGGAGTATACAGATTCGTTTGGAGAAACTGTGATTAATCAGGAAATCATTGACCATGTGACCGACAGTGATCGGATTTATATTATTGCCTGTGGCACAAGTTACAATGCTGGTTGGGTCGGCAAAGCAATTATTGAGAAGATGACGAATACGCCAGTTGAAGTGCATCTATCTAGTGAATTCGGTTACAATATGCCGTTACTATCAGAGAAACCATTCTTCATTTTCCTAAGCCAAAGTGGTGAAACAGCCGACAGTCGTCAAGTACTTGTACAAGCGAATGAGTTTAGTTATCCTTCACTAACGCTAACAAATGTAGCGGGCTCAACGTTGTCTAGAGAAGCGGACTATACATTATTGCTTCATGCTGGACCAGAAATTGCTGTAGCTTCAACAAAAGCTTATACAGCTCAAATTGCTGTTTTAGCTGTTCTTGCTAAAGCTGTGGGTGACCATAAAGGCAACCAGTCTTCTTTAGATTTTGACATTGCGCATGAATTAAGTGTAATTGCCGCTGTTATGGAAACAATGATCGATGAAAAAATGGTGATTAGTCAATTAGTAGAAGACTATTTATCTACTACGAGAAATGCCTTTTATATTGGTCGAGGAGTAGATTATTACGTTTCAATGGAGGCTTCGTTGAAACTAAAAGAGATATCGTATATTCAAGCGGAAGGCTTCGCAGCTGGAGAACTAAAACATGGCACAATTGCGTTGATCGAAGAAGGCACACCCGTTTTTGGTGTTGTTACAGATAAAAAGACAGCTGCTCATACTCGTGGGAATTTAAAAGAAGTTGAAAGCCGAGGAGCACATAATTTTGTGATTTCTCTACAATCGTTAGCGAAAGAGACAGATCAAGTCATTATACCGGATGTACACCCATTATTAACACCATTGGTCAGTATTATCCCAACACAATTGATTGCATACTTTGCAACCTTGCAAAGAGGGTACGATGTGGATAAACCACGTAATTTAGCGAAAAGTGTAACTGTAGAATAAAAGGCTGGAACAAGAGCGCCTAGATTGGAGAAATAAGAAGGAATTCACGAAAATTGCTCTTCAAATTTTTGTGAATTTGAGCTTATTTCCGAAGCCTTCAAATCTTAGTGCTTTAGCACTTAGAATTTGATGTGATCGAAGCGTAGTGATTGCTTCTGCTCCCACCGTTTATACGGATTCATTGAGTCTGAGAGATAACTCGTAGAGTTATGTCCCAGACTCTCATCTTTTTCTATTCTACAGGTATTTTGATATAAAAAGTTGTTCCAGTTTTTTTATCACTGCTGACCTTTAGAGAAAAGTGATGTCGTTCAGCAATTTCTTTAGCAATCGCTAAGCCTAAACCAGTGCCATCTAATTGCTCTTTCGAACGAGCTTGATGGAAGCGTTGGAAAATCTCTTTTTGCTCATTTGGAGCAATATATGAACCAGGATTGTGAATACTGATAATCAACTGTTTTACTTCTAGGCCTGCTTGAATGGTAATAGTTGCTCCTATGGGAGAAAATTTAAGAGCATTTTCAATTAAAATGACAAAGAGTTGTCGAATCCGACCATAATCCCCATTGATCACAATGGGCTGATCGTCTAACTTATCTAGTTGCAATTGCTGTTGTTTTTCTACTGTTTTTAAGCGTAAACTTCGTATACTGTCAGTTAAAATATCATTGATTGAAACAGGCTCCATTGTAATACTAAATTCAGGATTTTCCAATCTAGATAGTTCCAGTAAATCATTGATCAGACCTTCTAAAACAATGGATTCAGTTAAAAGTTGTTGATGATATTGTTTGATTTTTTCTGGTTGATTGATCAATCCGTCATTCAAAGATTCAAGTGAGCCACGAATCACCGTTACAGGTGTACGTAATTCGTGAGAAATTGTGGATAAGAAATTTTTTTGTGCTTGCTCGCGATTTTCTCTCTGGAATTTGGCTTCCGCAAGTCGATCTTTTAAAATAGTTAGTTTTGCTCCTAGTTGGCCCATTTCATCTGTTGTGTCAATGTCTAATACCTCATCATAATCTTCTACAACCAGTTGCTCAGTAAAAGTGCTCATTTTATTGATAGGAGCAATAAATTTTTTTGATAATAGAATAGATAGTAGCAGTCCAATGATCCAAGCAATCAAAATACTGATGAAAAGCAAAAAGTACCCTTGATTTTCTTCTTTATGCATACTGGAGATTGCTGAATGTAAAAGTACGACTGCAAGGACGGTACCATTGTTATCTTTTATTGGTGCACCGACGGTCCCTGTTGGTGCACCGATAAAACGACTAAAAGCATCACTAGTGGCTGTTTTACCTGTATAAACTTTCTTGATAACATCTTGAGCATTATCAGGCAGCTCATTATATTCTTTCCTATGCATACCGTGCCCTACTGTGATGGTATCAGCATTTTCATCAACGATCCAAATATCATCAAGTGCTAATTGATCCATAAAAGTTAAAAAAGAAGAGTAGCCCATGCCCATTTTCATTGAAGAACCAGACCCCATCATGCCATGCATAGAAGAACTATTCTCGTCATTACTGTTTTCTTGTTCAATAAAATAATCGCGTAAAGTATCCGCAACCACAATTGCTCGGCGCGTCATTTCTTCCGTATGGATCGTTACAGTTTGTTTAGAAAATAAAATACTGAAAGCCAGACCAATAACCAATGAAAAAAGGAATAAAGTAAGTGAGAAGTATAGAATCAGTTTTCTAGTTAGCTTATTTTTCATTTTTGCCCTCGAATTTATAGCCTTGTCCCCAAACTGTCGCAATTTCCCAAGTTGGATGAGTCACTTCATCTAATTTTGCCCGTAACCGTTTGATATGAGTATCTACTGTTCGGGCATCGCCAAAGTAATCAATGCCCCACAAGCTATCTAAAAGATTATTTCTAGAGAATACTTTTTCTTGATTGGACAAAAGAAGCCATAGGAGTTCTAATTCTCTTTTAGTCAACATAATTTCTTGCTGGTCAATCGTTACTTTTTTTTCGTCCAAGTAAACAATCAAATTATCGTAAGTTAATTGTTCCATTGTATGTTGGTTCTCTTCTGTACGCTCGATTCGTCTTAGAATCGCTCTAATTCGTGCCATGACCTCGTTAGGTGAAAAGGGTTTGACAATATAATCATCTGCTCCAATATCTAAACCCATGATTCGATGATAGTCTTCTCCTTTTGCTGTGACCATGATGATCGGTACATTTGATGTTTCGCGTATTTGTTTGCAAACACCAAAACCGTCAAGTTTTGGAAGCATAACATCTAACAAGATAAGCTCAACCGAATGACTGAAGAACGCATCTAATGCAGCTACTCCATCAGAAGCGATAATCGGTGAGAAGCCTTCCTTTATACTATATTCTTTTAAAACCTCTGTAATTTGTATATGATCATCGACGATCAAGATATTTTTCATTTGATATCCTCCTAATTGCTCCTCTTTATTATAGTCAATAATTACTAGTTTAGGGAATTTATTTTCGACACATATTTGACACAATTCTTTATTAATCTAAAGAGGAACAGCTTTGGAATATAGCTTTGTGACTTGGATGGGCTGAAGCTAAATGACATAAATAGAATGAGTAGAGGTGAAGTGGGGGAATTCTTTCTCCTTGTAGAAAAAGTGCTCTATCCGTTCTTATTTTCAGGCAGAGCTGGATGAGTTTATGACAAATTTAAAATAGGAGGAAACAAGAAATGAAAAAGAACGTAATTAGCGGTTTATTTGTTGTACTATTTACAGGCTTGGTAGGATTTACCACGGTCAGCGAGGCTGTAGAAAGTCTGGATGATAATCAGATGGACACCTTTGAGATGCGACACAAACATGGACATCAACGAGGATTTAGAGCAAAAGAAGAGCGAAAAGTAGAAGCTCGGAAAGTAACGAAAGAAGAAGTAAATGAAAGTCAAGAAAAATGGGAAAAAGGAAATAACGATTCTTATAATAGACGTGAAAATAGCAATCACAATCAAGTGAACAACAAAAGGCAAAACCATCATGATACAAGGAAGAACTATTGTCATTAAGCGACTAGAAAGATCAAAAAAATATTCCCCCATCAAATTGATAGAGGGAACACAAATCAAATTACACACAACTATAAAATACCATACTTTCTCATAATTCTCAACAATTTAAGTTTTTTTGTAAAAAAATGAGAATTGTTTTAGTTGTAAATCATAATTTGTTAAACATATTATTTTTTTGTTACAATATTAATTAAAAAATAGAGGAATACAAAGGAAAAAGAGCAAATAAAACTGAATTTTAGTTTTATTTGCTCTTTTCAATTTGAAAAAAATTATAAAATTCGTACAGCAAAATCAGGAGCATAGGAAGCAACTGTCGCAATTTGAACTACATCACCTGGAACAGGTGCATGAATATACGAACCGTCACCAGTTGAAATGCCAACATGATAAGTTCCACCGTGACTTCCCCAAAAAACTAAATCACCAGCTTGAGCTTCTGTGACCGAAATAATTGTGCCTGCAGTTTCTTGGTCAACGGTTGTTCGACCTAAAGCCTGTCCGGCAGATGCGAAAGCAACTTGAACTAATCCAGAGCAATCAAAAGCATCAGGGCCAGCGGCACCATACACATAAGGTTTACCTAAATGCGTTTTAGCAGCAGCGACAACTGCAGTACGAGTATCGGTTTGTTTTGCTTGTTCCGTTTTTTGTTTCTCTACTTGAGTTATTTTATCTGATAATTGAGCTGCTTGTTTTTCTGTTTCAGATTGCTGTTTTGAAAGAGTATCTGTTTCTATTTTTAATGAAGTTTCCTGTTGTTTTAATTCAATCAGTTGTTCTTTTTTGATGCTCTTAGCATCCGCTTGAATGGTAGTCGGTAAAAGCTCTGTTTTAAGTTTTATCATCTGTGTATTATCAGATTTTGAAGGGTTAGAAATTCTGCCAATTGCTTCGATTTCTTCTATTTGATCAAGGGAAACTTGGATTTTCTTAATCTTTTTTTCTAAATTAGCTAATTGCTCATTTTTGTTATTTTTTTGATGAAGCAATTCTTTTTTGACCTCTTTTATTTGAGTTAACTTTTGGGTGTTTTCAGTAATGATTTGATCAGGGGCGACGGTTGTCTCGGCTGGATTTGCGAAGGCTTGTTCATTCAGTAATAGACCAGCAGATAAGGTTAAGCAACTTAGAAATAACGTAGTAATGAATTTATTTTTTTTCAAAAAAACGCTCCTTAAATTTTTGATTCTCCTTAAAGTAAACTTGTTTTTCCCAGTTTATTTATTGGAAGGTCAGTTAATATTTAAACATAACTTGCTTAAAAAGTATGTAAAAGACAGGTTAAATGTTTATTTCTTCGTTTACAAAAAACGTACTTTTATTTCAGGTGAGTTGCGAACTGTAATGTAATCAATGTTTTATTTCAATAACATTTGTCTGATAATAGTTAGTTAAGTAACAAAACAAAAAAGGACAATTTGGTTAAGATTTCAGCTTGCATTTTTAGTGACTATCTTTTTTTTTCGTTTTGATTTAAAATAGTTCATACAGTGAATATCGGAGGGGATAGGCAATGAAAAAGGAAACTGTATTTGATGTAACACATCAATTGATTCTAGAAACCGCCAAAGAATTGTTTTTAACAAATGGATACAGAAACACTTCGACTCGTGATATTGCCAAAGCAGCTAATATCACACAACCTGCATTGTACTATCATTTTTCCAATAAAGAGCTTCTGTTTATTGAAATCAATAAACAAATTGGCATTCAGTTAAAAAATGAGATTGAACAAATCCAAAAAGACCCGGATACTATTGAGAATCAGCTGATCAAATGTACAAAAGCCTTGCTAACTGTTTATCATAGAGATATTTTTTCATTTATTCATCAAAGTGCCGCTGAGATGGAACAAGAAAATAAGCAGCGACTATTTTACATTTTAAATGATTATTATTTAGAACCATTACAAGTTATTTTTGAAGCAAGTCAAACACCATTAAGCAACAAAGTGTCATCAAAAAAGGCAGCTCAGTTTTATCTGATGAGCCTGTCATTGCTATTTTCAACGATTCATCAACTATCTACAGAAAAAGAACGTTCAGAGCAAATTACTGAATTGATGAATATGGTTTTACATGGTGTTTTATCTTAAAGAATTGACAGTTTTTTTATCATCTGATAAAAAAATATTGTCTAATTCTTTTTTTTATGGTAATATTTTTATCAACCGATAAAAAATGTCTTTGCTTTTTTTTGAACATTTTTTTATCAATTGATAAAAAAGAGGTGGAATCCATGTTTTTAGGTTTAGAAGAGATGAAATTTTTTAAGTTAAGGTATACTTTAGTGATTGGTGTTATCGTGTTGGTTGCCTATGTTGCGTTTATGTTATCTGGTTTAGCTAATGGTCTTGCGCAAGGAGTAAGACAAGGCGTTGATCAATGGGATGCTACAAGTATTGTGTTATCTGAAGACGCGAATAAAAGTTTGAATGCGTCAAGCTTGGTCATGGATGATTTAAACCATGTAGAAGCAAAACAAAAAGAACCACTAGGACAATTTGCAGGAGCAATAAATAAAGTTGGTCAAAATAAAGAGGCTGATAAAATCAATATTTCTCTTTTTGGTGTGAGCATGAATAGCTCGATTAGACCCAAATTAGTTGAAGGGCGATATTTTGAGAACACTGGTGAAATCATCATTCCACAAAACTTAGTAGACAAAGGAATCAAACTTGGTGATACTGTAAAAATCGGAAAATTGGACAAAGAACTGAAAGTTGTTGGTATTACAAAACAAAATAGTTTTAGCATTGTGCCTTTGATTTATACATCACTAGATCAATGGCAAGAGCTTAAATTTGGTAAAATCATTGAAGGAGACAAAGCGCCAATCAATGGGATCGTCGTTCAGACTACGCCAACGAGTGAAATCAAGCTGGAAACTGTGGATGATCATTTAGTCAAATATGAAATTGAAGAATTTATTGAAAAGTTACCTGGATATAGTGAACAGAATCTTACATTAAATGCGATGATCTATTTCTTATTTGTGATCACAGCTGCGATCATTGGAATTTTCATTTATGTGATGACATTACAAAAAACGAGTTTATTTGGCGTAATGAAGGCTCAAGGAATCTCTAATGGTTATATTATTAAATCGATCATTGCACAAACCTTTATTCTAGGGGTGATAGGGGTTGCGATTGGGGTCGTCTTGACTTTGCTGACCAATCTAATTTTACCAAGCGCAATGCCTTTTGAATTAGATAGTACGAATTTAGTGATTTATAGCATCGTGTTGATTATCGTTGCTGTATTAGGCGGTGTCTTTTCAATTCGTACAGTCACACATGTTGATCCAATGAAAGCCATAGGAGGGTAAGAGAATGAATGATATTTTATTGATGGAGGATATTCGAAAAACATTCGGTAAAGGACATGCCAAAGTTGAAGCCTTAAAAGGAATCAATTTAGGTGTTAAAGCTGGAGAATTTGTCAGTATCATTGGCCCTTCTGGATCAGGTAAGAGTACTTTTTTAACGATTGCAGGAGGGCTACAGACACCTACAACCGGCAATATCATGATCAATGGAAAAGATTTTACCCATTTAAATGAAAAGAAGCGATCAAGATTACGTTTTGAAGAGATTGGGTTTATTTTACAATCTTCTAATTTGATTCCATTTTTAACTGTGGAAAAGCAATTTACTTTAGTTGATAAAATCGAAAAGAAAAAAATAGAAACACAGCGAATCAATGAATTATTGTCTTCTTTGGATATCGCCGATCTGATCCATAAATTTCCACGTGATCTATCCGGTGGAGAACGTCAGCGAGTGGCGATCGCGCGGGCATTATTTAATGAACCAAGTCTTATATTAGCTGATGAACCAACGGCAAGTTTAGACACAGAGCATGCCTATGAAGTCGTTAAAATTTTAGCAAAAGAAGCACACGAAAAGCAAAAGGCAACGATTATGGTCACACATGATCCGAGAATGATCGAATGGAGTGACAAGGTTTATCGCATTGAAGATGGTGAATTAATCAAAGAATAATAAAAAAAGGAGGGAAATAAACAAAAAAGTTTATTTTCCTTCTTTTTAAATTTAAGTGTTCTAAAAATCAATTTTAGGTTATGATAATAGTGGAGAAAAGTAAATGGTTGGATATACATGTGGTGGGAATATAAGAAGAAGTAGAGAACAGAAAGTGAGGCAATACAATGGATAATCGGGTAGAAGTAATGACTTTCTCACAATTAAAGAAAATTGTGGCAGAGTTAGAAGCAAATGATGCCATCCATGATGCTACAAAAGTATTTATTGATACAGGGTGGGATAGTGTTCAAGAAGTTGAACCAAATGCTTTTCATGTAGAAGAAGTTGCAGAATTTAAGGTGCAAGATGAATTGACAAAAGACTTTTATGTTGGCTATACATTGAGTGAAAAAGCAGAACGAATGCAGGCACAAGGGCAATCAGAAATGGCTGTTATTATTCGAAATTTATATTAGAAGTTCATTGAGCTTATAGGATAGTTAGTTAAGTAAGGGGTTTCCTTTTTAAAGTATACACACTATTTCTTTTTTGATAGTAATTATGTGAATAATTACGATATCATGGGAAATAAACATTAGGAAGGTGGTGTTTCTTTTGACAAATAAAATTCCATTTCCAAAAAACTATGAACGGTTTATTGAGCTGGGACAGGAAGCCGCAAAACAAGGAGATTTAGTTGAAGCTGTTGGTTACTACGAACAAGCTTATGCAATTCGACAAGACTTTCCGTTAAATCTAGTGTTGGTAAATATGTACTTAGAAATAGATGAAAATGATCAGGCATTATCTTTAGCTTCAGAAATGAAAGAACATTATTTCGCTTATTTAGATTATATGGAGTTGTATATCCAAATCCTGATCCAAAATCATATGTTTATTCAGGCACATAGTATTATCAACGAGCGAATTTTGATGGAGCAAAGCGGTGAAATGAGAAAATTGATTTCTTTAAAGAAGAAAATTCGGCATGTGGAACTGATGTATCAGCAATTTGAAGTGAGTAAAATCAAAGAATTAAAAGAAGAATTGCTTCATCTAAATACCCATAACCATTATGAACAATTAGCAATCGTCAAAAAAGCTGGCCAACTTCCCCAAGATGAATTTATTGCGATTGGAAAGAAAATTCTACTGGATGATCAGGTACATAATTTAGTTCGATCATGGATCTTGGAAGAGCTTGTCAGTCTTCATGTGAAAGAAGAAGTTGAGTTTTTGTGGAGAGATAATAAGAAATATACAGTTATCCCAGCAGCTGTCGGTATGCCTTTGGATTGCGCAGCCTATCAAAGAATTCTATTATTTTTAGAAAAAGAATTGATCAATGATGATCCCATTTTACTGGTAGATATCATGGAGGAAATCAGGCTGCATTTTGCATTATTGTATCCTTTAGCTGATGAAATCATTGAAGAACCTCGATTGTGGGCGATTAGTTACATTATTTCCTATAATCATTCGATTGCACAAAAATATCAGATAGATGAAAAACGTACAGAAATAGAAAAAATCCAGAAAATCCAAAGTAAGATTCGTTTTGAACTGGAGACGATGATTTTATAAGAATTGACAAAAGAGAAAGCGCCCACCAAAAGATAGCTTGATACTCTAGCTTTTAGCGGGCGTTTTTTATGTGGATAATAAGTGGGAAAATTATTTTCTTGGTGTACGATTGATAAATAATAATAACAGAAACGAGAGCAAGAAATATAAGAGGATTCCTCCTTGGATCAAAGTAATAACTAAAAATAACACTTGATAATCAATAGCACTAAATTGATTAAAATAATGTGTGAAGATAACTTCTGTAAGAGCTAAAAAGAGCGAAATAACTAGTAGCCTTGTGTGACGCTGACTCAATATTATCAACTACCTAACTAATATATTTTCCAAAAAAACTATAATAACACACAAAACCGGCATTTATTTATCAAATTTTATATAAAATTGATAGATAAATGAGAAAAGGGAGAGAGGCAACAATAATTTAGCTCTAATGAAAAAAGTTTATAAAAAAAAACACTACACTATTGTAGTGCACCGGTTAGAACTACTACGATAATCTAGCGAAAACAGGTCTACATCTGCCTGTAAACTATGCTATAATGCTACATGTAGTAGGAAACTAGTAGTCAAAAAAGATGCGCCCTGAGGGAATCGAACCCCCGTCTCAAGAACCGGAATCTTACGTGATATCCACTACACTAAGGGCGCAAGCACGTCTACTAGTTTAGCTGATATTTTGATAAATTACAAGGGGGAGGACCAAGAAATTGAAATTCGAACAACATTTATCACAACAACAAAAACAAGTCCAAAAACTTGCAATGACACAACAATTACAACAATCGATACAGATTTTACAATACAATTCAGAAGAGCTTTTTGCATACATAGAATCTAAGTCATTGGAAAACCCTTTGATCGATATACAAACAGAGACAAACTATGGAGATTTTCCAAGTTCTAGTAGTCGAACTTATACAAATGAAGAAAATAATTATTTAAATCAAATTCCTGACGATCACACCTCGCTTTTTGAATATTTGATCGATCAAATCCACTTAAATTATCGTGATACTTATTTACGTACTTTAGTATTATTTCTAGTTGAATCTATTGATTTAAATGGTTATTTGATGATTGATTTAGATGAAGCCTGTTTAAAAACAGGCGCAAAATCAATTGAGATGTTGGATGCTTTGACATTGATCCAACAATTAGATCCGGCTGGTGTCGGTGCAAGAGACTTACGTGAATGTTTGATGTTGCAGGTTGAACGAGATGATAATGCACCTGAATTGGCTTATATTGTGATTGAGGAGGAATTTGATCATTTAGCTAATCGCAAGTGGGGTCTGATTGCTAAAAAATTTGATGTCAGTTTATCAGAGATTCAATTGATTTTTGATTATATTCAGACCTTGACACCTGCGCCAGGAAGTATTTTTGAATCCACTTCTGGATTGTATATCCGCCCTGATTTAACCATACGAATCAAAGACAGGCAGCTTACTGTGATTTCAAACAAAGCGGGTACGCCCACGATCCAGTTCCAACAAACCTATTTTGAACGAATGCAAGCAACGGATGATAAAGAGGTTCAAGAATACATCAAGGAAAAGAAAAATGAATTCGAATGGTTAGAAAAAACAATCATGCAACGTGGCGATACGATTTTAAGAGTTGGAACAGAGATCGTCCAGCGTCAACAGGAATTCTTTTTAAAAGAAGATCGACCGCTAAAACCGATGACTTTAAAAGAGATTGCTGAAGCGTTAAACATCCACGAATCCACAGTCAGTCGGACAGTTAATGGTAAATATTTGGAAACAGAATTTGGTGTATTTGAGCTTCGTTCATTTTTTTCTCATGGATTGTCAAATGATAGCACAGGAGAAGAAACGTCAACTGGTAGTATAAAAAAACAATTACAGACTTTAGTTGATAATGAGAATAAAGCTAAACCATTTTCTGACCAGAAATTGGTGGACTTGCTAAAAGAACATGGGATAGAAATTTCGCGTCGAACGGTTACAAAGTATCGGGAAGCTTTGGGAATACCTGCTTCATCTAAGCGAAAGAGATATGATGATTGAAAATTAAGTGTATAACAAAAAAGTGTCTAGCTCTTAGAAAAAGAGCGGACACTTTTTAGTCCATTCAGAAATTGAAAACTAGGGTTGCCAAATCAAATGTTCAGAAGGTAGCCCATCTTCAATCCCTTGCCAAACAGAAACAAACGCATGTTTTTCTAATAAATGTTTCGAAGCACTATTTTTAGGATCAATAATGGCGTAAACAGTGAATTGAGATAGAGATCTTGAGCGTTTTATCCAGTCTAGAAAATGTGCAATCACAAGAGTTGCATACCCTTTCCCCCATTTTTCAGGTAGTATCATATACCCAATTTCGATTTTATCTTCGTCATCCCAAGATAATTTGCCAAAGCCGATATAGGTTTCTTGATCAAAAATTTTGTAATAACCTGTTTGGTCATGATGAGTAGCATTATAGTGTAGAATTTTTTTGAAGTTATCAACAACTTCAGTTTCCGATTCAGCTTTTTCAGTAATGTAGCGCATAACACGAATGTCTTGAGTAAGAATAGAATAGAGTATCTGATCATTTTTTTGATAGAATTCGAATGTTAGTTTTTTGTTATTCGACATCAGTTGATTGTCACCTCCAAAGGAATTATTTATTTTTATTATATTCGTTTTTTTACAAAGATTGAATGACTATCTGTTTATGTTCGAAGTAGACGGATTGAATCAGAAGAGGGGGCGCTATCAACAAGTTAAGAGGACAGCAAAAAACTGTACCCCCAGACTACTTGAAAATACAGCTTCTATAGTAAGCCACCTGACGGATTCGAACCGTCGACCCCCACCTTACCATGGTGGTGCTCTACCAGCTGAGCTAAGGCGGCATATTATTATGTAATACAGATAACAGATTACCGTAGATGCTGAAGTTTGTCAATAAATTTCCGCTTAAATCAGAAGATTAAAAAATTGTGAATTGTTATATAATAAACGCTTGATCTTGACGAACAGCTCTCAAATGTTATTAACAGGATTTAGAATCTATTGGTAAACTAAAATGAAAGGGAGAAAATAAATATGTTTATTGTTTGGGGTAGTCGAGGTTTTGAAAAGGATTTAGGGGATACGGTGATTCAATGTGATTGTAGCCCTTGTAATAACGAAGTAGTCATGCAGGGAAAACAAATCGGGCGTAAATTTACGTTATTTTGGATCCCACTTTTCACTACATCATCTGGTCATTATTTGTTGTGTCCAATTTGTGGATACGGGAAAGAATTATCAAAGGAAGTCTTAGAACAGTACTTGGTAAATACAGCTGAAACAATTACTGAGTAAAAAATAAAAAAATGTTTGACATCGATTTTATTTTCCAGTAGAATACAATGTAACAACAAATGAATATTCGTCCGTTGAAGAGAAGAGTAAATTTGGATGTGCTTTATTAGAGAGTCTCGGTAGGTGAAAAGAGATAAGTGCAAAAGGATTGAAGATGGCCTCATGAGGATATGCTGTTGATACGTAAGCAGCTTCGGGAAAGCACCCGTTATCAAAGCGACAAGTTGTAAGACTTGGTCTAAGAAAAGTAATTTTTTTACTTTAAAACAAAGGTGGTACCGCGATTATTCGCCCTTTACTAGCATAAGCTGGTAGAGGGCTTTTTACATGTTCAACATCTAATTACATAGCAATTAGATGTTGAACAGTACAAGACTGACGAAGGAAGTGTTGATCCTTCAAATAATTAAATAAACAAAGCAATGAGATGGAAAGTACAGATGAAACGATATCTAACAGAGAGCTTGAGCAGCTGAAAACAAGCGGTAAACGAAATCTGGAAAATGGCCATTGAGCAGCGCTTCGAATGAATGATTCATAAGACAACGACGGATGCACCCGTTACCGTGCTAGAGTATAATCGATCAGTGATCGCCGTACTTGACGAGGATATTTATGTGAATAAATATCAAATAGAGGTGGTAGCACGCAAAAGCGTCCTCAAATGTATAATTTAATACATTTGAGGACGCTTTTTTCTTTTATAAATAAAGTAATGGAGGGAAGAGACATGAAGAAAAAGTTAGTTGGAGTTTTGTTGATCATAACAGGGATCATCGGCATTACGGCATGTGGAAATAACGATCAGGGTGTATCAGAAAAAAAAGAAAGCAAAGTTATCCGAGTCGGGACATCACCAGGGCCTTATAGTGAATTATTTCTAGAGGCAGTCAAACCGATTTTAGAAAAAGAGGGTTATCAAATAGAACAAACAGAGTTTACAGAACTAATTCAAGCAGATGTGGCTTTAACAGAGGGAGCAATTGATTTAAATGTTGATCAACATACAGCGTATTTGAATAATTTTAATGAGAATAAAGCAGCTCACTTAGTCGGGATTACATCAATTCCAACTGTTCCAGCGGGACTATTTCCAGGTAGGAAAACCAATTTAGAGGAGGTAAAAGAACAAGATAAAATCGGGATTCCTGATGATGCCTCAAATACTGCACGAGCATTCAATCTCTTAGAAAAAGCGGGGTGGATCAAATTAAAAGAAGGCGTTGATCCAGTTAAAGCAACAAAAGAAGACATTGAAAGTAACCCAAAAAATTTAGAACTGATTCAAATGTCATCAGCGCAGATCCCCCGAAGTTTAGCAGATTTAGATTACGCAGTGATTCCTGGAAGCATTGTTTATAGCGCCAAACTTGAACCTAATGACAGCTTACTTTCAGAAGATGTCTTAAAAGAGTATGAACTGGTTGCAACGGTAGATGAAAAGAATTCAGAGAGTGCCTGGGCCAAGGACGTTGTGAAAGCTTATCATTCAGACACATTTAAAAATTATTTAAAGGAACATAACCAAGGAAACTACTGGTTTATTCCAAAAGAATTATAGGAGGTGCAAAAATGATTGAATTAAAAAATATCGATGTCACATTTTATCAAAAAAAACAACAAATTAATGCGGTACAAGATGTTTCCTTAACGATTGAAAAAGAGGATGTCTTTGGGATTGTAGGGTATTCAGGAGCAGGTAAGAGCACTTTAGTTCGTGTGATCAATTTACTTCAACGACCAACAGCTGGTGAAGTTTTAATTAATAAAAAGAATATTCTTCACTTTTCACCGAAAGAACTCCGAACACAGCGTAAAAAAATTGGGATGATTTTCCAACATTTTAATTTAATGAAGGAACGAACAATCTTCGCCAATGTAGACTTTTCACTAAAATATTCTGGATTATCAAAGGAACAACGCAAAGAAAAAATCGAACGTTTGCTTGATCTAGTAGGACTGTCCGATAAAAAGGATGCTTATCCGAGTCAGTTATCCGGTGGACAGAAACAGCGAGTAGCGATTGCTAGAGCCTTAGCCAACGATCCAGAAATCTTATTATGTGACGAAGCGACCAGTGCGCTTGATCCAAAAACTACGATCCAGATTCTAGAGTTATTAAAAAAATTAAATAAAGAACTAGGCTTAACAATCGTTTTGATCACCCATGAAATGCAAGTAGTGAAGGAAATTTGCAACAAAGTAGCTGTGATGGAAGCAGGACAGGTGATTGAGCAAAATGATATTGTGTCGATTTTCAGTCAGCCTAAAGAAGCCTTGACGAAGGACTTTATTCGAACTGCGACACATATTGATCAAGCGTTGGAAACGATTATTCAGCATCCTAGTTTAACGAATTTAAGTGGAAATGAAGTGTTGGTAGAATTCTCGTATGTGGGAGAACAAACAAGTGAGCCTTTGATTGCGCAACTTTACAGCAAATACCATGTTGTGACGAATATCCTATATGGCAATGTAGAAATTTTACAGCAAGTTCCTATTGGAAATCTGATTGTGATTCTTTTGGGAGAGGAGAACCAACGGGAGAGGGCGTTAGACTTTTTACAAAGACAAGGTGTGAAAATCAAAGTCCTGAAAGATTACGAGGGAACAAAAAATATCGTACCGTTACAAGTTATCTAAAGTAAAGAAAAGGAGTGCCAATTATGCAGACATTTTTACAAAATTATTTTCCAAATGTGCTATTACTAAAACAAGAATTTATCGATAGTACGATTGAAACATTATATATGGTCTTTTGGACAGCAGTTATTGCTGGAATCTTAGGTACGTTACTTGGCGTTGTTCTAGTTGCAACAGGTCCTGAAGGAATTTTAGCCAATCGCTTTATTTATAATATTTTAGAAAAAATCATTAATGTATGCCGATCCATTCCTTTTATCATCATGCTGGCATTGATTCAGCCGCTCACTCGTTTTTTAACAGGAACAACGATTGGGACAACGGCTGCTTTAGTGCCGCTGGTGATAGGAGTGATTCCATTTTTTGCAAGACAGATTGAGAATGCTTTATTAGAAGTTGATTCAGGTGTGATCGAAGCAGCTGAGTCAATGGGAACTAGTCCATTGGGCATTATTTTTAGGGTTTATTTAGTTGAAGGGCTGCCAAGTATTATCCGTGTTTCATCCGTTACAATCATTAATTTAATTGGGCTGACGGCAATGGCTGGAGCAATTGGAGCGGGCGGTTTAGGAAATTTAGCCATCACCAGAGGCTACAATCGATTCCAAACGGATGTGACAATTGTAGCAACATTGATCATTTTAGTTTTAGTTTTTGCTAGTCAGTTTATCAGTAATACATTGATCAAAAAAACATCTCATTAAAATAATAAGTGGAAAGAGGAAATAGAATGAAAAAAACAATTAAAATTATCGGATTAGCTTTAACGATTGGATTTATCTTAGCTGGATGTTCTGCTGGGAGTGCTAAAAGTGAGAAGAGTGAAGTCGTGAAACTAGGTGTAGTTGGGGTCAATAATGAAGTTTTAGAATCAGTAAAAGAACGTTTGAAAGATGAGGGAATTGATCTTCAGCTTGTCGAATTTTCCGATTATACACAACCAAATGCTGCCTTAGCGGAAAAAGAAATTGATTTGAATTCATTCCAACACCAAATTTTCTTGGATAACTATAACAAAGAACATAAAACAGCGCTTGTTTCGATTGGGAATACAGTTAGTGCGCCGTTAGGGATCTATTCTTCTAAAATAAAAGACATCAAAGAATTAAAAAATGGTGCTGAAATCGCCATCCCAAATGATGCAACAAATGGTGGACGCGCGTTATTACTATTACAAAGTGCTGGTTTAATCAAGGTTGATCCAGCTAAAAAACAAACACCAACAGTCAATGATGTGACAGAAAATAAATTGAATCTAAAAATCACAGAATTAGATGCTTCTCAAACTGCTCGAGCACTTCAAGATATTGATGCTTCTGTTATTAATAGCGGAATGGCCGTAGATGCTGGTTTTGTTCCAACTAAAGATGCGATTTTCCTAGAACCAGTTGATGAAACATCTAAACCATACGTCAATATCATTGTTGCCCGTAAAGAAGATGAAGACAATAAAACGTACAATAAAGTGATCGATACCTATCAACAAGAAGAAACAAAGAAAGTCATCGAAGAAACGTCAAAAGGGTCAAGTATTCCAGCTTGGGAAACATTTGGCAGAAAATAAGAGGAGGATAAATAAATGACTGTAGTAACAAAACAATCGATCAAAGCAGAAATTCAAGAAAATTCAGACAATGTGATTGCGCTAAGACGTCATTTTCATCAATATCCAGAAGCCAGTTTAAAAGAGTTTGAAACGATCAAACGAATCAAAGAAGAGCTTGAAAAATTAGCGATTCCTTATGAAGCAGTTGGTGAAACTGGCGCTTTGGCAACCATCACTGGTAAAAAAGGAACTGGAAAAACGATTCTTTTAAGAGCGGATATTGATGCCTTAGAATTAGAAGATGCTACTGGGAAAAACTATCAATCAAAAAATCCTGGGTTGAATCATGCTTGTGGACATGATGGTCATGCAGCTGCGTTATTAGGTGCAGCTAAAGTGTTGAAAAATCATGAGGAAGACTTTAGTGGAAGCATCAAATTAGCGTTTCAGCCAGCAGAAGAAATTGGCGCAGGTGCTTGTCAATTTGTAGAGGGTGGTTTTGTTGAAAATGTCGATCAAGTTTTTGGCATTCATTTAGATTCCAGCATTCCTGTAGGAAAACTAGTGGCCACCAAAGGAGCGACGAATGCATCTTGTGATATTTTCAAAATTGAAGTTGAGGGGTTAAGTAGTCATGTTGCACAGCCGAATGTTGGGCGAGATGCAGTGTTAGCCGCTGCAAGTATTGTCGTAGAACTTCAAAAAATTGCGGCTAGAGAAGTCAGTCCTCTAGATCCAGTGGTGGTTGGTATTGGCGTACTTGATGCAGGTACTCGCTATAATATTGTAGCGAATCATGCAAGAATCGAAGGAACTGTACGAGCATTTAGCCATGAAACGCGAGCGTTTGTTTTGAAACGTGTAGAAGAAATTTCTGAACAAGTCGCTGAAGCTCATCGAACTAAAATTGCTTCTTTTCATATTCATGATGCGGCAGGTCCGTTGATCAATGATGATACAGCAACCGAATTAGCGCAAGAAGTAGCGGCAGAAATCGTTGGGCGGGACAACGTCGTAACGGATCACATCAAAAGCTTAGGAGCAGATGATTTCGCTGATTTTTTGCTAAAAGCTCCAGGTGTTTATGGTCGTGTTGGGACTCGAAATCTGGATAATCTTGATACACAGTATGGTCATCACCACGAAAAATTTGATATTGATGAAGCAGGACTAGCGTTGGCAACAGAATTTCATGTACATTATGCGTTAACCTATTTAAATGCTTAGAATAGTCGTTTGAAAAAGAATGAGTATTGAAGGGTAATATACTTCAGCACTTATTCTTTTTAATTTCTACTTAGTAAGGTTGTAGAGGTTGATTATACTAAATAAAAATGGAGGATGAAAAATGGATTGTACATTTCAAACGGATGCAGGGCGATTTAATTATCGCGTCGGAGCCATTATCACAAGTGATTTAGGTTTATTAGTTGTATCAAATTCAAAGGAACCATATTTCTATTCAGTTGGTGGACGGGTGAAGCTTCATGAAACAGCTGATGAAGCGATTGAAAGAGAAGTTTTTGAAGAAACTGGGAAAAGAATTAAACAGAAAAAACTAGGTTTTTTTCATGAAAATTTTTTTACATCTGCATTGACTAACGAGCGCTACCATGAACTTTGTCTGTATTATTATATAGAACTTTCCGATAAACTGGTTTCCTCTTCTTCGCGGAATGAATTTGGTGCCCAAGAACAGCTGCTTTGGTTATCCTTGGGGGAGTTGCAAGATGCAGATATCCGACCTGCCTTTTTAAAAAAAATAACAAATGAAAAAAAAGAATCGGTACAACATCTTATTCAAAAAAAGTAGAATCTTTGCTTTTCAAACCAATTATGGTAAACTATTTTTGTAAAGAAAGGTGATTAAGAATGTTTGTTCTTTCCGATAAATTTGTAAAAAGAATCAGCTCCCGACAGTTGAATGTGATGAAGCATTGTTGTGGAGCCTAATAAAATGAACGCTTCATCGTTTAAGAAGAATACTGAATTTTTTTAGACTAGTTGCTAGTCTTATTTAGTATTTTTTTGGCGATGGATGATGATTTTTTATAGCGCTGATTGAAGGACAACGTGTTTTATACGTTGTCCTTTGTTGAGAGCAGAACAAGGGATAAGATAGGGAAGCCTATTTGGTCGCTTGTTTTTTTGTATCAAACTGAAAAGAACAAATTGATTTTAAACGTATAAAACAGTTGTCTAAGACAAGTTTAACTATCGAATAAATAGCACTTAAGACAATTTACAATGAATCAAGAAATAGAAATGAGGAAAAGCAAATGAGCATATTAACAATTGAAGATTTAACCCAACGCTTTGGTGAAAAGATTCTTTATGAAGAAGCATCTTTGCGAGTCAATAAAGGGGATCATATGGGACTTACTGGTCAAAATGGGGTTGGAAAATCAACATTAGTCAAAATTTTAACTGGTGAAATTTTAGCAGATGATGGCACGATCACTTGGCAAAATAATACTAAAATTGGTTATTTAGATCAATATGTGGAAGTGATTGGAAATAGTACGATCAATGAATTTTTACAGCAAGCTTATCAACCATTGTATGAAATAGAAACGAAAATCAATCAACTATATACAAAATTTGGTGAAACTGGGGAGGACAAGTTACTAGAACGAGCTGGGAATTTTCAAACACAGCTAGATGAAAGTGATTTTTATCAAAGGGATACAATCATCAATGATCTTGCTAATGGCTTGGGGATTGAAGCAATCGGGTTAAATCGACCGATGAATGAATTAAGTGGAGGTCAACGATCAAAAGTGATTTTGGCAAAACTGCTGTTAGAAGAACCAGATGTCTTACTTTTAGATGAACCAACAAATTATTTAGATGATACTCATATCGAATGGTTGATCAATTATTTAAATAGCTTTACTGGCACATTTATTTTAGTTTCTCACGACTATCATTTTTTAAATGCTGTCACTAATTGTATCTGTGATATTGAATTTGGTAAATTAACAAAATATACAGGAAATGTTGAAAAATCATTTGCTCAAAAAGAGCAGAACAAAGAAAGTTATTTGAAACAATATCATGCACAACAAGCGAAAATTGAAAAAGCCGAAGCGTATATTCGTAAATACAAAGCGGGAAATCGCGCAACGATGGCTAAAAGTCGTCAGAAGCAATTAGATCGAGTGGAACGATTGGCACCACCTGGAAGTTTGATGAAACCGCAAATCCAGTTTCCTTACCAGTCGATTGTCGCAAGTTTAGCTTTAGTGACAAATGAGTTGGTGATCGGTTACAGTGAACCACTATTAGCCCCAATCAATTTATCCATTCATAGTGGTGAAAAAGTTGCAATCAAAGGCTTTAATGGTATTGGAAAATCCACATTGATCAAAACGTTAACTGGGAAAATCAATGCCATCAGTGGCGAATATCAATATCCTGCCAATACTAAAATTGCGTATTTCTCCCAAGAGTTGACGTGGGACAATGATTATTTAACACCACTCGCTTATCTAAGCGATCGTTTTCCTAAAAAGACCGTTAAAGAAATACGTACCTATCTGGCAAAATGCGGCTTACCTGATAAATTAGTGAATCAACCGTTACGCTTATTAAGTGGAGGAGAACAAACAAAGGTAAAATTAAGTGAACTGACAATGGAGAGCAGCAATCTTATCTTCTTAGATGAGCCGACGAATCATATTGATGCTGCAGCGAAAGACAGTTTGCGACAAGCAATTCAGCATTTTCAAGGAACAATCGTAATCGTTTCTCACGAAGAGGAGTTTTATATAGATATCACCGATCGTGTGATTAATATTGAAGACATGATACAATAGAAAATGTGGAGTTGACAGGGGATAACCATGCCAACTCCACATTTTCTATTTCATCAAGCCATCGTGAATATTATCTAAATTCCATTTCATCATAGCATAATAACTGTCACCGTCATCCCCTTTTTTGGCGATAGAATCGGTAAAAATCGTATTGTAAATTGGTAAATTTGTTTCTTTTGAAACACGTTCCATACTTCGTTTATCAACACTTGTTTCCACAAATAATGCTGGAACTTTCGTCTTATTGATTTGGTCAATGACTTGCTTCATCTGATCAGGTGTCCCCTGGCTCTCTGTATTGATCTCCCAGATATAAGCGGCAGTCAATCCGTATGCTTTGGAGAAATATTTAAATGCCCCTTCACTAGTAACCAATAGTTTTTGATCTTCTGGAATATCAGCGAATTTTTCCTTAGCTTCTTTATCTAAGGTTGAAAGTTTTTCAATATATTCCTTGGCGTTGATTTCATAAGTTTCTTTATTTTTAGGATCTTTTTCACTCAACGTGTCTCTGATTGCTTCAACGTAAAGTATGCCGTTTTGAATATCTAACCAAGCGTGAGGATCTTGCTCATTTTCTTTGCCAGCACTTGTTAAGTACATCGGATCGACCTTTTTACTTACTGAAAAGTAGTCTTGGTCTTCCTTTTTCTTGGCGGTTTCCATCAATTTTTTAAACCAACCGTTGCCGCCTGTTTCCAGATTTAAGCCGTTGAAGAATAACACATCAGCTTCAGATGCTTTGGCAACATCTTCTGGTAAAGGCTCATATTCATGAGGGTCTGTTCCCACTGGCACAATACTGTGTAAATTAACCAAATCTTTCCCCACATTATCTACCATGTCAGCAAGAATCGAATTCGTTGCTACAACGTTGATTTTCTCTTTATCAGACGTATCGGCAGTGTTAGATTGACAAGCAGCTAGTAAAAATAAACTAGCTAAAGCAGCAATTAAAAGTATTTTTTTTCTCATAGTGTAGATTCCTCCGTTTTCTGTTTATTGACAAAAAATAGTCCTTTTTTTGGTGAAAATAGAAAAGCTAAAATGAAAAATGCAGCAGCAGTTAAAACAATCGTAGCACCTGATGCTAAATTATAAGAATAGCTAAAGAATAAACCAATGATCGAACTTAATATGCCAAAAGTTGAAGCTAAAGCAATCATTGTCGGCAAATGATTCGTCAACAGATAAGCTGTTGCTGCAGGAGTGATCAACATGGCAATTACTAAGATCGTGCCGACTGTTTGTAAAGATGATACAGCGACTAAGGTTAACAAAAACATCAATGCGTAATGGAAAAACTGAACATTCAGTCCATAAGCCTGTGCCATCGTTGGATCAAAAGAGGTAATTTGCAGCTCTTTATAGAAAAGACTGACAAAAATCAAGACGACGATTCCAACAATCACAGTAATCAAAATATCAGAATCTCGAACGGCTAAGACATTTCCGAAAAGAATATGATAAAGGTCAGTGGAACTCTTGGCAAAGGAAATCATGATGATTCCTAAGGCAAAAAAGGAACTAAAAACAACCCCGATTGCCGTATCATTTTTCAACTGACTTTTTTGAGTAATGAAACCGATCAATAAAGCAGCTAAGATACCAAAAATCGTCGCACCGAAAATATAATTGACACCAAACATATAAGAAG
This sequence comes from Enterococcus sp. AZ101, assembly GCF_050499005.1. Lineage (NCBI taxonomy): Bacteria > Bacillati > Bacillota > Bacilli > Lactobacillales > Enterococcaceae > Enterococcus > Enterococcus sp. AZ101. The sequence goes on from NZ_JBMHEZ010000002.1 coordinate 395,114, forward strand.
CTGCGACTCCAGGTAATACCGCATGAGAAATCGCATCCCCCATCAAGGACATTCCGCGTAAAACGATAAATGAACCAATAATTCCTGAAACAAGACCAACAATGATCGAAGTGATCAAAGCGTTTTGTAAAAATTGGTAACGAACCAAACCATCAATAAAATTTGCTATCATGCATCAGCCACTCCTTTGATAATAATATCGCCCATTGTGTCACCGTAGGCTAGTTGAATGTTCTTGTTTGTAAAAGTTGCTGTAACAGGTCCATTTGCAATCAGTTTTTTCTTTAAAAGGATCACCTCATCAAAATAATGTGCAACTTTGTGAAGATCATGATGAACGATCAAAATGGTTTTTCCTGCTTCCTTTAATTGTTTTAAAATATCCATGATCACCTTCTCGCTTGTCATATCGATTCCTACGAAGGGTTCATCTAAAACAATGATATCAGCTTCTTGAGCAAGAACACGAGCAATGAAGACACGCTGTAATTGTCCGCCAGATAATTCACCGATCTGCCGCTTGGCAAAGTCTTCAAGTTGTACGGTTCTAAGTGCAGTTAAAGCTTGTTCTTTTTCTTCCTTTTTCGGCCGTTTCAGAAGTCCGAGTTTTGGATACGTACCTAGAAGTACAACTTCTAACACATTGATTGGAAAAGAAAGATCGAGTGCGCTACGTTGTTCAACGTAAGCAATCCGTTTTTTTTGAGTGTCGATCGGCCGCTCACCAGCTAACACCGTTCGAGTATCTGTTTTGATCAATCCTAGCATTCCTTTTAGAAATGTTGATTTTCCAGCACCATTTGGACCGATAATACCAGTGATTTTTCCAGCAGGAATCTGTAAAGAAATATCGGTTAAAGCTTGTTGACCTTGATAGCTAACCGTTAAATGATTGATTGTAAGATTATTGTTAGTTATAGACATGTAAAAACCTCCTTTTTAGGTTTGCCTTAAAATTAGTATAAGATAAACTTAAATTAAAATCAATCTATATTTTAGGTTTGCCTAAAAAAATAAAAAATCTAGCGGTCAGACCGACCGCTAGATTTTTTATTTAGGTTATTTAGTTTTCATAAGAGCCTAATAAATCAAAAATTGTTTTACCCAAAAGAGTGTTACTATGATTTTTAGGGTATTGATTGGTAAGCAAAATCACAGCATCTTGTTTGTCTTTTGAAAAATAGACATTGGGCTCAAATCCTTCTTCAATTCCATGGGCACGAATATAATTTTTGTAGTTATACATTCCGCCAGCAAATTTGCTCAATGTTTCTGAGGTCCAAAATGAATCAACGGTTTCTTTGTCAATAATATTTCCTGATAAAAAATTAGAAAAAAATAAATACAGATCACCCGTGGTCATAGCAATACTACCTGTTCCAATTTCTTGCTTGAATACTAATGGTTTATCGGCGATTTCAGTTCCATAATCTTTGCCAGAAACATTTTCATAAGCAACGGTTCGGTCCTTTGAATGTAAAAAATCATTGTAAGAAAGAGTGTGAAATAATTGTAATTTTTGAATATAGGTTTGATTAAATGATTTCTGGTACGACACTCCAGTTAGTTGTTCCAAAATACCCACCAAAATGTAGTAGTTGATTGCATCATACTTAAACTGACCATAAGTCCCCATTGCAGCATTGGCAATGCCAAATTGTAAAAATGCCTCATCAGACATCATAAGACTCGGTTTTTCTTTTTGATACAATCCTGAATTCATTGAAAGTAATTGACGAATGGTTATTTTTTCACTTTCTTGTATTGTTGGATAAAAACGATCTAACGTTTCATCTAATGAAAGTTTTCCTGCTTGTACTTGTTGTAGAATCAATGACGCTGTCAACGCTTTTTGGATGGAACCAATTTGAAAGAGGGATTGAGGCGTATTGACCTGTTTTTTAGCAAAATTGGCATAACCAAAGCCTTTTTGGAGGATAATCTGACCGTCATGTACAACTAAAGCTGTTCCTATAAAAGAATTGTCTTCAAGTTGTTGGTTGATTTGCTGCGCTAAATCAGAAGTAGGTTGAACCTCTTGATTAAAATTACTTGCAATTTGAGCATCTTGAGTCCGATCAATAGCGGATTGCGTCGTTTCAAGTGTTTCTTTTTTTGTAGCGGGCGCAGTATCATGAGGGGTAAATAGCAGGTATCCTTCTAATCCAATAAGTACGAATAACAGGATCGTAACCATTGCGGGTATCCAAGGATTATTTTTTTTATGCTGCTTTTTGTGATGCATAGGTTATTCACCTCCAAGTATTCTTTATTTTTGCTCACTTATTATTGAAAAGCAAGAGCATTCATAGCGATTTAACGAACACTTTTGTAAGGAGGATTTTCTTCTTTGAAAAGTCGATAAAATTTCAATTATTTATCACAAGAAAGAAAAAGATCCATGATTTTTTACTGAATCAATGGTAAAATAGAAATTGAAGTTTTTAACTGAAAGAATAGAAAAATATCGAGATCACGGAGGAAATCATGACCCAAAAATACCAGGATAAAACATTACGAATCTTTAGTTTGAATGCTAATCGTCCTTTAGCAGAAAAAATTGCTGAAGTTGTCGGGACTGAACTCGGAAAAAGTACGGTGCGTCAATTTAGTGATGGAGAAATTCAAATCAACATTGAAGAGAGTATTCGTGGGGACCATGTTTTTCTTGTTCAATCGACCAATTTGCCTGTTAATGATAATTTAATGGAATTATTGATCATGATTGATGCATTAAAACGAGCTAGCGCTAAAACAATTAACGTGGTATTGCCTTACTATGGGTATGCTAGACAAGATCGAACAGCGAAACCAAGAGAACCGATCACAGCGAAATTGGTAGCTAATTTATTAGAAGAAGCAGGTGCAACGCGTGTCTTGACCTTAGATTTACATACTGTTCAAGTCCAAGGATTCTTTGACATTCCAGTGGATAATTTATTCACAATGCCGTTGTTTGCACATAATTATCGCCAGCAGCAATTAACGGGAGAAGAGATTGTCGTTGTTTCTCCTAAAAATAGCGGTGTACAGCGAGCTAGAAGCTTGTCAGAGTATTTAGATGCAACCTTAGCGATCATTGATCAAGAGGAAGTTGATGGTGTACGTTCAGGGTATGTTATTGGTGAAGTTAAAGGGAAAACCTGTATTTTAGTAGACGACATTTTAAATTCTGGTAGTACGATGGCAACGGCTGCAGAGATTTTAGAAGAAAACGGCGCTAAGAGAATCTATGCTTGTGCTTCTCATGGGCTATTGTCTAAAGGCGCAAAAGAGACACTAGATGCTGCCCCAATCGAACAAATTTGTGTAACGGATTCTGTATTTATTTCAGAAGACCGCAAACCAAATGCCTTAACGATTGTTTCTTGTGCAGAGCTTATGGGAGAAGCAGTGAAACGAATTCATGAAAATACACCAATGAGTCCACTGTTTCGTTTAGAAGAGAAATAATAATGACCTGTTTAAATGATGAAAGAAGTTCAGTTATTGTTTTAAGCTGAACTTCTTTTTATTCATTCTTTTCATTCGGAAAGAAAAAGAGAAAGGGGCTGCTAGATGAAAGAGCAAAAAAAAGGTGTTCTATTAGGGTTTATTGCCTATGTATTTTGGGGGATCATCCCGATTTATTGGAAGTTGCTGCCAACCGTCGAGCCATTAGATATTTTATGTTATCGAATTATTTGGTCATTTTTATTTATGATTGTCTATATTTTGATCACGAAAAAGTGGTCATTGTTTTTAGCCGAAGTTAAAATGGTACTACAGGATAAGAAAAAATTATTTGCTATTATTTGTGCCGCTATTTTAATTTCAGTCAATTGGTTTACCTTTATTTATACAGTTAGCCAAGGACATGTGACACAAGCTAGTCTAGGATATTATATGAATCCACTGGTGAATGTATTACTGGCAACACTGATTTTGAAGGAAAAATTAAATCGTTCAGGAATGATTGCTTGTAGTTTAGCTTTGACAGGTGTCGTTTTATTAACCATTCAAACTGGAGAGATTCCCTTTGCCCCACTTGTCATGGCTGTAACCTTTAGTTTTTATGGCCTGATCAAAAAAGGTGTGACGGTTAGTTCATATACTGGGTTAACAATTGAGACGTTTGTTATTTTACCTGTCGCAATGATTTATTTACTATTCTTTTCACAACAAGGATTTATGAATTATGAGGCAACAACTAATTTATTATTAGTTGGCGCAGGTATTGTTACAGCAATTCCATTATTGCTTTTTGCAGAAGCAGCAAAACAAATCTCTTATATTATTTTAGGATTCATTCAGTATGTTGGCCCCACATTAATGTTGCTATCTGCTCTCTTTTTATACCATGAGCCTTACTCAGCAGAACAATTTATCGCATTTGGTTTTATTTGGCTAGCGATTGCAGTCTTTACGTATGGCAATATCTATACATATCGTAAAGAAAAGCGTTTTGCAAAGGGAAGTTGAGAAGAAGCAATCTTTGAGGAACAATCTTAGTTATGGTACACTAATCCCATTAAAAATGTTTCAGAAAGGACGAGTTCAGTGGAATCCATTTATTTAGATCACGCAGCAACGACGCCGATCCATCCTACAGTTATAGACCTAATGACAAGTGAAATGACACAGACATTTGGCAATCCATCCAGTATCCATACATTCGGCAGACAAGCACACCGAAAATTAGAAGATATTCGCCAAGTGATTGCAGCAAGCCTTGAGGTAAAACCACATGAAATTATTTTTAATAGCGGTGGTACCGAAGGGGATAACACAGCAATTATTGAGACCGCTCTTTCTAGACAAAGCCAAGGGAAGCACCTAATTACAACGGTCATCGAACACCCTGCTGTGTTGGAAACAATGAAGTATTTGGACGGCTTAGGATTTGATATAACCTATTTACCTGTTGACAAAAAAGGGATGCTGTCTGCTGCTGCTGTGAAGGATGCATTACGGGAGGATACAATATTGGTTTCTGTGATGTATGGTAACAATGAAATTGGTAATTTAATGCCAATCAAAGAAATTGGAGAATTACTAAAGACACACCCAGCGATTTTTCATACTGATGCTGTACAAGCATATGGCTCTGAACGGATCTTACCGCACGAGTTGGGAATTGACTTGCTAAGTATTTCGGCTCATAAAATCAATGGACCAAAAGGAGTAGGCTTCTTATATAAAAACGATGAAATTTCTTTACCTTCATTGTTACACGGTGGAGAACAAGAAGAAAAACGTCGGGCGGGCACAGAAAACTTGACGGGGATTGCTGGTATGGGCAGAGCCGTTGAAATGTTGACTACTAATGAAAAAGAGCGGCGGCATGAAAAATATATTAATTATCAAAAAATCATCTTGACGCAATTGGATGAGGCAAAGATTCGCTATCAAATCAATGGTCATCCTGAAAAGAAATTAGCGCATATTTTGAATTTACGTTTTCCAGGCATAGCAAGCGATCTATTATTGATGCATTTAGATTTGCAAGGAGTAGCAATCTCAACTGGTTCAGCTTGTACGGCAGGAACTGTTGAACCTTCCCACGTTTTAGAAGCGATGTATGGGAAGAATCATTCCGCAATCAAAGAATCAGTACGCATCAGCTTTGGTTTAGGCAATGATGATGACCAAATTTATCGATTTGTGACGACCTTGATCAACACTATCCAAAAAATGCAAGCTTAATCTAAGAAAAATCGATTAGAGCTGGTAAAATGAAAGACTACAAACTATAATAAAAGAGACAATAAATAAAGAGGTGGAAAAATGGCATTTGAAGAAAAAGCAACAGTAGAAGGTTGTACGGTATTTTATAAAGTAAATGAACAAGCAAAGAAATATACATTAAAAGATAATGGTTTTACTGAAACAAATTCAGGAAACTTCCAATTGATTCGTCCATTGGATGCAACTCCTCAAAGTAAAGAAGGGTTTAAATTAAAAATTACGATTGCTGAAGATTTAAAAACATTAAAAATGTCAGTAACAACGGCGAACGGACTAAAATCAATGAATATTTTCAAGAATGAATCACATGCAATGAGCCAAGAGAAGTTCTATTTCTTGATGGATGGCATGATCAGTCGTGGCGTTTTGGAAAAAGTGTAATCAATCGATTCAAAAAATAAGATCTGTCCTTTTGTGGACAGGTCTTATTTTTTGATAGTAAGAGCTCTTGTCAGACCTAAAAATTCTTGATAAACTTTTTTTGTCCTCGATCTTTAAAAGAAGTGAGGAAAATGAAAAATAAGGTGTTTTGGATTAGAAAAAATAATTTAGTATTTATGATTTTAATAGGGATAATCTTTAGCTTGGTACTATATTTTTATTCAAAAGATAATAGGATCTCGTTTATCTTGCAGTCTCTGTTAGAGGGTCAGACAGAGATCATTCTGATCGGTTTATCCATTCTGGAATTGATCGCTATTCTATAAAATGGGCGGAGTATCTGATTGCGTTAATGATTGGAGCTGTTATTACTTTTCTTATGTACCTGCTTGTTCCGATCAGACTTTTGGAAACTAAATGGCAAGCATTGATTGTCCTTGGAATATTTTTTATTGTCGGGATCCGAAACATTTCTTTTAAAAAGAGGATACCATTACAAAATATAGGTATTCATAAAGGCAGGATCAGTATTAATGGTATTCGTTATAAAGATGAAGAAATTATCCATTTTGCTATGAGTGCTAGCAGTGATGATAATAAAAAAATGATGTTCATCTTTTAAATATAGTATTTGATGATGGCAGAAGAAATCAAAGTTTGGCCTATCATTTTACTATCGGTCATTCTCAATTGCTGGAATATCAACTGCTAGAAGAAAACTTACTACGAAAATATGGAGATAAATATCAGTTATTATTTAGCCAAAATTAAGGTATGTTCCTAAGAGCTTTACTTCTATCAAAATACTAGTATAATAAGTATCACTGAAAAGTTACGACCTTCAAATCGTAGATCAATTCAGAATCTAAATTGAAATGATGGTGATCAAATGACAGATAACAGCAAAACTCGTGTCATTGTAGGCATGAGCGGAGGTGTAGATTCTTCTGTTACAGCACTGCTTTTAAAAGAGCAAGGCTATGATGTCGTGGGTATCTTTATGAAAAATTGGGATGACACGGATGAAAATGGTGTATGTACAGCCACCGAAGATTACAAGGATGTAGCGAAAGTTGCTGACCAAATCGGTATTCCTTATTATTCAGTAAACTTTGAAAAGGAATATTGGGATCGTGTATTTGAATATTTTTTGGCAGAATATCGTGCAGGACGAACACCAAATCCTGATGTGATGTGTAATAAAGAGATCAAATTCAAAGCCTTTTTGGAATACGCAATGCAACTAGGTGCAGATTATGTGGCAACGGGACATTATGCCCAAGTAGAAAGAAAAGAAGATGGTACAGTACGTATGTTACGTGGTGTAGATAATAATAAAGATCAAACCTATTTCTTGAGTCAATTATCTCAAGCACAATTAGCTAAAACGATGTTCCCCTTAGGCAGCATGGAAAAATCAGAAGTTCGAGCAATTGCAGAACGCGCTGATCTAGCAACTGCGAAGAAAAAAGATTCAACAGGTATTTGTTTTATTGGCGAAAAGAACTTCAAACAATTTTTAAGTACTTATTTACCTGCTAATAAAGGAAATATGATGACGTTAGACGGGGAGATCAAAGGAAAACATGACGGCTTGATGTATTATACCATTGGTCAACGCCAAGGCTTAGGCATCGGTGGTGGCAAAGGCTCACAAGAACCTTGGTTTGTAGTGGGGAAAGATTTAGCAACGAATACATTATATGTTGGACAAGGCTTCCATCATGAACAATTATATGCAACACACTTAGATGCAAGTGAAATTCATTTTACCGTTGATACAGAAATGCCTAGAGAATTTGAATGTACGGCGAAGTTCCGCTATCGTCAAGAGGATATACCCGTTAAAGTTGTGTTAACGGGTGACGGAACGACAGCTAAAGTGATTTTTTCTGAACCTGTACGTGCAATTACTCCAGGACAAGCCGTTGTCTTTTATGATGGTATGGAATGTCTTGGTGGTGGCTTGATTGATCAAGCTTACCAAGAAGAAAAAGTACTACAATATATCTAAAAAAAGGAGTAGGGAGAAATTCCTACTCCTTTTTTTGCTTACTGTTTTGAATATAAGCTCTAGATTCTGGTGAAATAACCAGATAAAGCATCGAAACAAATTCAAACACACGAAATGCTAACATAATCATTTTAGGAAACATGCTGACCATTATCGGTGGGTAAAAATACATTAGAAAGATGAATGGGATAAAGAGCACTGAGGCGATGTATCCTTTTTTACCACCTATCATTAATCCGGCAATCACAATAATATAAATGAGAAAAACAAAAATCTGATACCAAACATCCGCTCCAAAAGATCCATGTCCTTCCACTATCGCTTTTAACGACATGATCAACGCAATAATGAGCAAAATATTATTATATAATAGTAAATAAATAGCAATTGAGTTCCAAAATACAGGTTTTTTCATAATAAGAAACGTTCCTTTCTATTCTTTCCATATTTTAGCAAAAGGCTATTCTATACGCAATGAAATAAAGATCAATTTAAATTTATTCTTCTGTTTATTTCAACTTATGGTAAAATTAGAAATAATGAAGGTTTGAACAAAAAACTATTTCACAAGCACTTAAGTTGAAAGTTTCACGATAAGTGACTAGAATAGCTCTTGTAGAAAGAATTGGAGTGATCGATCAATGTACCAAGTTGTTATCATGTACGGCGATAATGAGCCATGGTGGTTTTTTGAAGACTGGCAAGAAGATATTGAGGAAGAAAAGTCATTTGACCGTCTAGAAGATGCAGAACGTTATTACATAAAAAAATGGCAAGAACTTTCTTCAACATATGAATACATAAATACAAAAGTGAATTACTTAGCAGCGTTCTGGAATGCTGGGGATGAACGCTGGTGTGAAGAATGTGATGAAGATCTGCAGCAATATAAGGGACTTGCTTTACTGAAAGACCAAAAAGCAGTGACGTTTGAAAGTGGCGATGATTTTCATGAACGGCACAACGATTGTGCGAAGCCGAAATGCTGTAAATCGAGTTTGGTTTAGAAGGATAGAAAAAAGTCAGAGTCGCTTAGCTCTGACTTTTCTTTGTCTTATCTTTTTTTTCATGCACGTATATATTTTTGGGTAGGATGATTTCAGTATTATTATCTTTCGTTAAAAAGACGAAATCACTTTTTTCTTTAAAAGTTTCTTGAGTAATAGTGGTATTATTTTCAGGTGGTGTTGGTGATGGAGTATTATATTCATTAGTCATGTAAAACGACCTCCTTTTTATAATTATACCCTAAATAATCATAAAAAAGAATAACTGCTTCTTTTCAGCAAACTTGGAACAAAAAATTTAGATAAAGGATGAGAGTAGAAGCAACTCCTGCAGTAGCGTCTTGGCTTTCCAAAAAGATTACTTACTCTTTGCAGACCCACTTACCGTCTTCCATATTACAAGAGCCATCCCCAGAATCATTGTTTTTAATAATTTCAATAACTGGGCTTTCTTTTTCCTTGATTATCTGAATCGCTTGGATGATTTGCTCCATTGGCTGTGCACCGTTGATGAGATATTTTCCATTCACAATCAAGGCAGGTACACCAGTGAGTTGGTAAGCATTCGCTAAATTAAAATCCTCTTCAACTAATGCTAAAGTTGCTGGATCTGTAAAAGCGGATTGCCATTTTTCAAAGTCAATTGAGCAATTTTTTATAATTGCTTCAAGCACATCAAGATCATCAATATTACGGCTATCCATAAATAGTGCTGCTTGTAAAGCATCAAAGACATCCCAATAGCTATCCTCACCGCCGACTATACCTGCAGCTTTTGCGGCAAGTAAACCGTTCATAGAAGTAGGAAAAAGAAAATCAGTTTCGCGCATTCCTTCAATATTAAAACGATGAAGCTCATCATTTTGGTTAGCATGAAACCAATGGGATAAAATTTCATTTTTAGCATTTTCTCGAGAACCAAACATTCGATCGTGGTCTTGTGATTCTCTTGCCAAAGCAAAAGAGCGGTGGATAACCTTGATTTCAGGCATTTCTTTTTTGACTTGTCTCATTCTATAAGACATAGGAAAACAAAAACTGCAAATAACATCGTGAAAAAATTCAATTGTGATCATAGTTTCTCCTTAATAATGAGTGTTTTTTAACTTACTATTAGTAAGAATACAGTTCTTCTGTTTACATTTCAATTAAAATGCTTGAATAAGAGGCGAAAAGAGTACGCAGAGTGTGGTAAAATCAACCTATTGACGTTTTGGAGATGAATTCAATTTACATAAGAAATTCAGAAAGTGAGTGAAATAAATGGGGAAACAACTAATTATTGCTGAAAAACCTAGTGTTGCTAAAGATTTAAGTAAAGTTCTTGGCGCAAATCAAAAAAATAAAAGTTATTACGAAGGACCTAATGTTATTGTGACATGGGCGTTAGGACACTTGTTAGGATTAAAAATGCCGGAAGACATCAATAAAGAATGGCAATCCTGGCAAATGGAGACTCTACCAATGGTACCTAAGAACTTAGGAATAAAACCGTTACCTAAAACAGGCCATCAATTAAAAGCGATCAAACAATTAGCAAATCGCAAAGATGTTACCGAAGCAGTTATTGCAACGGATGCAGGACGTGAAGGGGAACTAGTTGCTCGTTGGATCTTAGAATATGTCCATTTTAATAAGCCAGTAAAACGGTTGTGGATTTCATCCCAAACGGATAAAGCAATCAAAGATGGTTTCAAAAAGTTAAGACCAGCTAAAGAGTACGACAATTTGTATTATTCCGCTTTAGCGCGTGCAAAAGCAGATTGGTTAGTGGGATTAAACGTGACAAGAGCGTTGACTGTCAAGTACCAAGACAGCTTGTCAGCTGGACGAGTTCAAACACCAACCCTATCTTTGGTCCGTCAACAAGAAAAGAAAATAGAAAGCTTTAGACCACAAACCTATTTTTCAGTAGAGTTGCAAGTTCAAAAAGAAAAAGCCAAACTTGTTCAAAGTAATCCCTACGCTTTTAAAGAACGGAATGAGGTAGAGGCCTTTGTGAAACAATTAAGTGAAGGTAAAGGCAAAGTAACCGATATCCAAGAAAAAGTCAAAACAGAACAAGCACCACTACCGTATGATTTAACAGAAATCCAAAGAGAAGCCAATCAGCGCTATCAATTTTCTGCAAAGAAAACTTTGTCATTAGTACAAAGTCTCTATGAATTTCATAAAATCGTGACGTATCCAAGAACGGATAGTAAATATTTAACAACAGATATGAAAGCTACTATGAAAGAACGCTTGCAAGCAGTCAGCGATTTTTCACCAGAAGTTAAAACCTATATCAAAGACGGCGGTCAAGTCAAACTGACAAAAGTATTCCAAAATGAAAAAGTCACAGATCACCATGCGTTGATTCCGACTGAACAACGCCCGCGTTATGAAAAGTTAAGTGGCGATGAACAAAAAATCTATAACATGATCGTCACTCGTTTCCTAGGGATGTTTGCAGAATCTCATCGTACAAAACAAACAAAAGTAACCGTAAGTTTTGGGAAAGAACAATTTGTCTTCCGCCAAAGTAAAGTTGAAGTTACGGGGTGGAAGCAAGAAAAAGAAGCAGTAGCGCCAAGTTTTGATTGGAAATTGGGCATGATCATACCACCAAATTTCACTATTAATAAAGAACTAACTGCACCACCAAAGCCGCTGACCGAAGGAACCTTGCTAGGCTTAATGGAAAAGCATAGTTTGGGAACACCAGCTACACGAGCTGAAATCATTGAAAAGCTGATCAAGTCAGAGCTGATGGAACGGACAACAAATGGCTTAAGCGTGTCACCAAAAGGGAAGCAACTCCTTGAATTAGTCAATCCCTCGTTAGTCACACCTGAACTAACAGAAAAATGGGAAAAAACGTTAGAAGCTATCGCCAAAGGCAAGCAAAGCAGTACCGTTTTTCTAAAAGAAATCGAACAAGATACAAAAAAACTTGTCAATGAGATCAAACAAAGTGAAAGCAAATACCAAGACTTTTCTATTACGCAAAAGAAATGCCCAGAATGCGGCTCAAACTTGCGTGAGAAAAACACGAAAGACGGTAAAATCTATGTGTGCTCTAACCAAGACTGTAGTTATCGCCGCAGAAAAGACCCGAAAGTTTCTAACCACCGTTGTTCACAATGTCACCGTAAAATGGATATCATTGATGGGAAAAATGGTTCATATTTTAAATGTAAATATTGCTCGATTACTGAAAAAATGCAGGATAAAAAAGAGCGTAACAAGAAACTGACGAAACACGAAGAACGTAAATTGATGAAGAAATACTCACAAAAAGAAGAACCAGAAGAAAGTGCATTGGCACAAGCGTTAAAAGCGGCAATGAAACAAGATTGAGTTTAAATAAAGACACTGGTCATCAATAAATAAGATGATCGGTGGCTTTATTTTATTATTTGTTTGGAAGATATTAAGCGAAGAGTCAGTGGGTTTTAATTTATGGTATAATTTTGAAGATAAGAGTATCGGTTGTGAGTTAGAAAAGTATGGTAAATAATGCACCAAAGAAGAAAGGAGCATAAAAATGAGAAAAAATGAATATTTAACCTTAGTAGCAATGGAAGAATGTGCAGAAATTCAACAAGCATTATCAAAAGCAATCAGGTTTGGGTTTGATGATCATCACCCTTCTAGAGCAGATGAAACGAATGAAGAACAACTTTTGACAGAATTTTATCAATTAACTGCAATGATCGAAGAATTGCAAAATCAAGGGATCATTGAAAGCTTTACTCGAGAAAAAATAGCTGAGGTGAAACAAAATAAAATTAAGAAGGTTTATCAATACATGGATTATTCAAAGAAGCAAGGATTGTTGGACTAAAGATATTTGGCAGACGTAATTCAAATGTAGATTGGATTCGTCACGTTGTTTTAGTTTGATGAAAAAAATTTCATTTTTTTCTTTGGGGAAGTCGTCTATTGAAAAACAGAAAAAATAAAATAATATATTATAGTAGAATATGAATAACATATTCTACTATTTATGCATTAGTAAAATAATGTTCTTTTGATCATTGAGTTTTTTTAAAGGTTCTTATTGTTATTTATTTCAATCCAATCACTTTGTTTTTTATTTTCTGGCAAAATCAACTTGTTTAAAATGAAGGGGAATTACATAGAATGATGAAAAAAAATTTATTAGCACACTTTTTAATACTACTAGGACTGTTTTTTTTTGCTCAAAATAGCTATGCTGAAACAACAACGCTAGAAGTTACTAGTTTGGAGCAACCAAATTGGATATTTAAAACAGGGATGTCTCGAGCCAAATATCACGATAGGCAAGATTTAGGGATTGTAGTTAATGGAGGTTCAACCATAAAAATTCGCAGAACTAGCGTGAATGATGGGTATAATAATTTAACATTATGGTTACTTGGAAATAATCGAACACAAGAGAAATCTCTGCCCATAACGAATGAATGGAAAACAGTACCTGTCGAACATAGTGCTGTGCCATTTATCAACACGCCTTATGGGGAAAATGATGCTGAAGTTGAGTATGAAATCGATGGTGTTAGTGTAGCATTACCAGTTTATGAATCAGGCTCAAATGAACAAACTTTTTTTTCAAAGTGGAGAGACACAAATGCAGCGTTTGGTTTGGTAAAGGGGGAACAATTTCAATTATTAATCCCTAATAAAGAAAAAGAGCAAGCAGAGAGTTTAAAAGATTTTTCTGATTTAGATCAATACATTACCTATCAGAACAGTATCATTAACTACTACGATGAGCTAATGGGGCTTTCAGAAACGGTGAGTGGTGTAAATAAAAAACCAGAAAACCGCTTTTTCTTAAAAGCTGATGGTGGAACAGGACCCGGAATCGCCGCATATTATCAAGATAACTATTCTTCAAATGGAAAAGATACGGTAGTGAATCGATGGATGACAAAATGGGATTGGGGTACCCTACATGAGATAGGACATGCCTATCAACCATCATATAATAATAAAGACATGTACACGGGGGAAGTGTCTAACAATTTATTAGCCGTTTTTTATACCGATACTTACAGAGGGAAATCGATCGTAGAGAAAAACTCTTGGTTATATAATTTCGGGAATAAAGCAACTGTAGAATCAGGATTATACAGTCGATTAGTTGAGCAGCAAATCGGGTATCCCGACTTGGATCATAGAGGACGGCTAATTCTCTTAACCGATCTGACTCAAAGTGTTGGAAAAGAGAATTGGACAAAACTGAATGTCATGTATAGAGAGGCTGTAAATAATGGGGACGAGAACATTAAAAATATGTCATTACCCGATTTATTTAATCTATTTTATAGTAGTCAAATGCAGAAAGATTATAGTTCAGTCCTGCTTAAATGGGGCTTACCTTTAACAGAACAAAGACAACGAATAGTAAATCGTGGAAAAAGTTATTCGGCAGTTACTTCTCTCGTTGATGTCGTTCCTAAGGAAAAGTTAAAGGATGCGGTCTCTTTATTAAGTCCTTCATTGATGGTTGATTCCCAGTTTAGCCTTGTCACAAATCAAGAAATAGCTGCTTTAAATTTACCAGTAGGGGCCTTGACTATTCATCTTAATATACATGATTTTGCCCAAATAAAAGGGAAGAAAATAGGTATAAAAGATGGAAATCAGTTAGTTAAAGAAGTTGAAATAAATGAACCAGATATTGTCATTCCTAAGTTGGAAAACGGTGTTTATACCCTGCAACTTCCTAAAACGGAGGGATTTTATGAAGCGGATAATTATTATGCGTATGTTCGTGATGCACAAAATGAAACAACTGTTAATCTAACTGAGATAAAGGGAAGTAGGCTATACGATGAAACGATTCAGTTTAAAGGTCTATATGATAGGGTTTTCGGTGTCATTCAAACAGATTTTATGAATCAAAAGATGATCATTGATGTAACCTCTACTACACCTCACACTTATTTTAAAGGGCAACTTTATGCTTCAATAGAAGTTTTTGATGAATTTGATCAGTTGATTTATCACAAGGAAATGGAAGGAACAGATGTAGTAGTAGAAAAAAGTGAACTTCCACTGAAAGAAGGGTATAAAATTAAGTTATACCATGCAGAGACAACAAATCGATTAACTGCAGCTACTGAAACGTTAATTGATCCAACGCTTAAAAGCAATGTGCTGCTTGTGAAAAATGGCTACTTGGTAAACGAAAATAGAACACCTGGAATAGCAGTAGCAAAAGAAAAAATTACCTCTGCAATTGATACAATAAAATCAGATGCTGAATGGGCAAGTGTAGATAATAATCCAGAGAAAACACAAATAACTGTTGCAATTTTATCATTACCAGAAGCAGAGAGAGATGTTTTGTTAGAACTGCATCAAGATTTTTTAGAGATTCATCCTGGGACTATAACCATTCAGTATGTAGACAATAAAGGCGTAGAATTAGACAAATCAGAGATATTTACAGGCCGATTTGGTGAAAAAATCACAGTCAATGCAAAAGAAATCAAAGGATATGAGTTAGATGTGAGTTCACCTCTAATAGAACTGAATTATCAACTTAAACCTCAAGTTGAAAAGTTTATCTATAAAAAAGATTACACCTCAATAAGTCCTGTAAACCCAGAAGATCCTGACAAGATAATGATACCGAATGAAATGAGTGTCAAGCCAAATAACAACCCACTTAAGATTTTACATGTTTCTAATTTTCATTTTGGACAGCAAGCAATGACACTTAATGCACAAACCTACAATGCAATTTTAGAAAACGGAAAAAATGAAGCGGGGCTAACGGAGAATTTTGCAAACTCAGTTCAAATCTCTGATGAGCGGGAGACAAATGCAGGTTGGAGACTTCAAGTAAGACAAGAAGAGCAGTTTACATCCGTTATCACAAAGAAAGAACTAGTGGGAGCACAAATCATTTTAAAAAATCTAACTATGAGTAAAGGGAAAAGTAATGCGGCAGGACTGGCAACTGTTTCAGAAAAAGAATTGGAGTTAATACCAGATGGCATGACAACTATAGATGTTGCTACAGCCGAAGCTAAAACGGGGATGGGGACACAAGTAGTGAGATTTGGTGATAAAGGGTCAACAGCTGAAACAAGTATACAATTAGACGTTCCAGCACAGCCACAATTAGTGGCAGAAAAATACACGACGACATTAACGTGGATTTTAACTGATTCTCCCATATGAAATCAGAGACGTATAGCATTAAGTTAGTATAGGGAGGCAGTATGACTAAAAAGATGATTAAACCATATCTACTATTATCAGTAATTGCTTTTGTAATGTGTCTGATGGGTTCATTCAACGTAGTTGGACAGGCAGATAATAATGAGCAGAATGAAGACGCCATAGCGGGATCTCTTGAAGTGAAAACAATCATCCCCGAAAATCAAAGAGACAAAACAAAAACGTATTTTGACTTACTAATGTCTGCAGGAACAGAGCAAGTTATTCAAGTAGAGTTGAAAAATACATCCCAAAAAGAAGATATAGTAGCTGTGATTCAAATTAATGATGCAACCACTAATAATAATGGCACAGTAGAATATACAAAAAGTGAAAAAAGAGATTCAACGTTAAAAGTTGGAATTTCAGATCTAGTGAAAACAGATTCAGAGGTTGTTATTCCTGCAAATCAGACTAAGACGCTTTTTATACAGATTACAATGCCAACTGAAAAGCTTGATGGAGTACTCCTTGGGGGAATAGTGATAAGCGAAGAGAAGCAAAGAGCATTAAATGAAAAAAAAAGCACTGGTACTACTGTAATTAATAAATTTGCGTATACAATTGGTCTGTTATTGACAGAAAATGAAAAAGAAGCAGAGGCAAAATTGAAATTAACAACAGTGACGATTGGCAAAGTCAACTATCGAAAGTTTATCAAGGCAAATATTCAAAATACTCAACCTGTCATTATTAAGGATATGATGATTGAAGCTAAAATCTATTTAAAAGAAGGAAAAGAAATTTTTTTCACTCAAACATCAGAGAATATTAACATGGCCCCAAACTCAAATTTTGACTACTTAATAAGTATGGAAAAAAATGAGTTTCCAGCTGGAAACTACATTTTAGAAGTGAAAGACAAAAATGGTGAAAAAGAGTGGACTATGGAAAAAGAATTTACCATTGTAGAAAAAGAGAATAAGAAATTAAATGAAACAACGAATCAACTAGAGGCGACTTCCTCAAGGAAGCTGATTTTTTATATAGTGTTGCTACTATTTATTTTGTGGTCAATTAATTGGAAAAATAGAAATAGAAGAAAAAAGTAACGGTTTAGATAGTTAGTGAAGACTAGAGTATGAATAGAAAAGTGGGAAGCTAAAGTAGTCATCTTCTCACTTTTCTTATTTTTCCCCAAGAACAAAGGAATATTTTGATGAAAATAGGACAGAAACATTTGTATTTTGTAAATAAAAGAGTATACTTTAGATTGGAATCATTCTAAAATTAATAAAAAGAGTTTCCACGCACATATTGTATTTAGGTTTATTTTATTCTGGGTTTTGATTCATTTTGGCAGCACCAACCAACTGCGCAAATGGATAATTACAATGGATAAAATCAGCTTATTCTTTTTGTGGAAACAGTAAAAACAAGGGGGATTATTGATGTTTGATATTGTAACATTAGCAAGATTCCAATTTGCAATGACGACTGTCTTTCATTACTTCTTCGTACCGTTTTCAATAGGATTAGCACTTGTAGTCGCAGTCATGGAAACGATGTATGTTGTGAAAAAAGATGAGCGTTATCGCAAAATGGCGAAGTTTTGGGGCAACATTTTTCTATTAAGTTTTGCAGTCGGAGTTGTAACAGGAATTATTCAAGAATTCCAGTTTGGAATGAACTGGTCAGATTATTCACGCTTTGTCGGAGATATTTTTGGTGCTCCACTAGCAATTGAAGCGTTACTTGCATTCTTTTTAGAATCAACATTTTTAGGTTTATGGATATTTACTTGGGATAAAGTCAGTCCTAAACTACATTTAACATTTATTTGGTTGGTCGTATTTGGTTCAATGATGTCGGCTTTCTGGATTTTAGCGGCAAACAGCTTTATGCAACATCCAGTGGGCTATACTTTAAACAATGGTCGTGCTGAATTGATCGATTTTGGGGCCGTAATTGGCAATCCAAAAGTTTGGTATGAGTTTACACATGTTCTGTCTGGCGCAATTGTGATGGGCGGGATGATCGTTGCAGGTTTAGCTGCATTCCAAATTTTGAAAAAACGTGATATGAATTTCCACAAAACATCTATGCGTGTTGGTTTATGGATCGCTTTATTTGGGTCACTATCTGTTTTATTTACAGGGGACTTGCAAATGAAAGCCTTGATCAATGATCAACCAATGAAATTTGCGGCAATGGAAGGGGATTATGAAGATTCTGGCGATCCGGCCGCTTGGACATTGATTGCTTGGGCAGATGAAGCGCAACATAAACAAGTATTTGGGATTCAAATTCCTTATATGCTAAGTATCCTTTCTTATAACAGTTTATCTGGTTCCGTTGATGGAATGGACACTGTGAATGAACGTTTGAAAGAACAGTATGGTGATGATAAAAATTATTATCCACCAGTCAACACATTATTCTGGAGCTTTAGAGTCATGGCTGGCTTTGGTGCATTGATGCTTTTAGTTTCAGCTTTAGGATTATTCTTTAGTCGCAAGAAAAAACCTTCACTTTATGAAAAACGTTGGATGGTTTGGATATTAGCATTGTGTACATTTGCTCCATTCTTGGCAAATACAACAGGTTGGTTGATTACTGAGCTTGGTCGTTATCCTTGGACTGTTTATGGTTTATTTACGATCGAAGACAGTGTGTCGCCAAACGTATCAGTGGCTTCACTGTTAACATCGAATATTATTTACTTTATTCTCTTTGCAGGTCTAGGTTCAGTCATGGTTTACTTGATTACGGTCGAACTTAAAAAAGGCCCAGATTATGAAGAAAAGAAATTAGCAGAGGCAAACTCTACTGATGTAGATCCATTTGATAAGGAGGTCTTTGGCGAATGAGTACGTTGCAATTACTTTGGTTTGTCCTAATTGGTATTTTATTCTCAGGCTTCTTCTTCCTAGAAGGTTTTGACTTTGGCGTGGGGATGTCCGTTCAAACATTAGCGCACGACGAAGAGGAAAAAGAACAAATCATCCAAACGATTGGACCGGTTTGGGATGGTAATGAAGTCTGGTTATTAACAGCAGGTGGGGCGATGTTTGCTTCTTTCCCATACTGGTATGCTTCATTATTTAGCGGATTCTACTTGATTTTGTTTATTATTTTAGTTGGTTTGATCATTCGTGGAGTGTCATTTGAATTCCGTCACCGTATGCCAGATGGCAAACGTCGTAGAATGTGGAACTGGACATTATCGATCGGTAGTTTTATCGTGCCATTTTTCTTTGGGGTTTTATTCATTGATTTAGTTCAAGGAATGCCGCTTGATGTGAATGGCAATATGATGGCTTCATTTACTGACTACATCAATGTATTTTCTGTTGTCGGTGGGGTTGCTTTGACATTATTGTGCTACCTACATGGCTTGAATTATATTACGCTTAAAACAGAAGGTCCTGTGAGAGAGCGTGCACGTAATTATGCGTCATTCTTTTATTGGGTTTTATATGTTGGCTTAGTTGTCTTTGCCGCTTTGTTGTACTTTAAAACAGATTTCTTTGATAATAACTTTTTAGTGACATTATTACTTGTTGTAGCAATTGTAGCATTGACAGTTGTTGCCAACGTCAGTGTCTTTAAGAAAAAAGAAATGTTGGCGTTCCTTGCTAGTGGTTTGACGTTGATTCTTCTAGTGGCATTATTATTTAGTGGTTTATTCCCACGAGTGATGATCGGTAGTGAAGGGTATTATGACATCTTGATCAAAGATGCTTCAAGTTCTCCTTACACATTGAAAACAATGACATGGTTATCATTAACGATTTTACCATTTGTATTAGCCTATACAGGCTGGTCTTATTATGTCTTTAGAAAACGGATCAAACATCCAGCAATCGCTGCTGTGGGGTATGAAGGATGATCGATAAAGCCATCTTAAAAATGCCGAAAATCAAAAATATCATGATCTTGCTTGCAGGTTTTTCTTTCCTGCAAGCAGTATTTATTATAGGACAAGCATTTTATTTAGCGAAAGCCGTTGTTGGGTTATGGGAAGGTGGTCTGCTACAAGACCAGCTGTTGAATATTTTGGTGTTCTTTTTGTTTTATACTGGTAGACATGTCGTGACGTATCTTCGTGAGAAAATGTTAGACACCTTTAGCTATGAGCGATCACGTGAATTAAGGGAAGCCTTGTTGCAAAAGGTTTTCCGCCTGGGACCAACGGTGGTTCAGAAAAATGGTACGGGAAATATGATCACGATGGCACTTGAAGGAATCAGTCAGGCAGAAAATTATCTGCATCTGATTTTGATGAAAATTATGAATATGATGATCATTCCCTGGATCATTTTGATTTTTGTCTTTACATTGGATATTCGTTCTGGAGTCGTTTTATTAGTGGTGTTTCCTATGATTATTATATTTATGATCATTTTAGGATATGCGGCTCAAAGTAAAGCGGATAAACAATACAAAGCATTTCAGATTTTGTCTAACCATTTTATCGATTCATTACGAGGCTTAGACACTCTAAAGCTATTTGGGTTAAGTAAGAAGTATGCAGGCAGCATTTATAATACCAGTGAGCGTTTTAGAGAAGCAACGATGAGTACTTTGAAAATCGCGATTTTATCAACGTTTGCCTTGGACTTTTTTACAACATTATCAGTAGCTGTTGTAGCGGTATTTTTAGGTTTGAGTTTGTTAGAAGGTGGGATTTTACTATTTCCTGCATTGACGACCTTGATTTTAGCACCAGAATTTTTCTTACCAGTGCGTGATTTTGCAAGTGATTATCATGCGACTTTAGATGGTAAAAATTCATTCCAAGCAATCCAAGCTGTTTTGGATTTACCAGAAATGACTGAAACGGATCGTCTTACTTTAGGAGATTGGACAGCGTTGAGTGAATTAACAGCTGAACAATTAACATTCCAATATGAAGAAGCCGCTCAGCCAGCATTAAAAGGATTAGATTTTAAAGCAAAAGGGTATCAAAAAATTGGGATCATTGGCGCAAGTGGTTCGGGAAAATCAACCTTGATCAATGTATTGAGTGGATTTTTGGAACCGAATGCTGAAATGACAAAAATCGAAGTCGATGGACAAGAGATCCCACATTTTCTGCAAAAGCAATGGCAAAGTCAAGTACTCTATATTCCGCAGTCTCCTTATATTTTCCAAGATACCTTAGCCAATAATGTCCGTTTTTATACGCCAGAAGCGTCAGATGAGCAAGTGATGGCTGCTGTTCAGTTAGTAGGACTAGAAACGCTTGTAACAGGTCTAGGGGACGGTATCAATACGGTAATTGGCGAAAGCGGGAGAATGCTAAGCGGAGGCCAAGCACAGCGTGTGGCGCTTGCTAGAGCTTTTTTAGATCAAGAACGTCGGATTTTACTATTTGATGAGCCGACTGCTCACTTAGATATTGAAACTGAGGTAGAATTGAAAGAAAGAATGTTGCCTTTAATGGAAGAACATCTTGTCTTTTTTGCCACGCATCGATTACATTGGATGGCAGAAATGGATTATATTCTAGTGATGGATAAAGGACAGTTGGTTGAAGCAGGCACCTTAGCTGAGTTGACTGAAAAAAATGGCTACTATGTAAAATTAGTCAATCAAATGAGGGGGACAGAATAATGGAAAATACCCCAACAAATAAAGAATTATATGAAAAAGATCAATGGGTTAAACCCTTCTTGAAAAAGTATAAAGGCTTATTGTACTTAGCCCTGATTTTAGGCTTTTTAACTTTCTTCAGTGCGGGTGCTTTGATGTTTAACTCGGGTTATTTAATTAGCCGAGCAGCATCACTTCCAGAAAATATTTTGATGATTTATATTCCCATTGTATTAACACGCGCCTTTGGGATTAGTCGTCCAGTTTTCCGATATATTGAGCGTCTAGTCAGTCATAATTGGGTTTTGAAAATGACATCTGATTTGCGTTTGAAACTTTACCTGGTTTTAGAGAAAGATGCGATTTTCTTTAAATCGAAATACCAAACGGGTGATATTTTAGGTTTATTATCTGAAGATATCAATCACTTGCAGAACTTGTACTTGCGTACGATTTTCCCAACTGTGATCGCTTGGTTGTTATATATCTTTATTATTATTGGACTAGGTTTGTTTTCATGGTGGTTTGGTCTGTGCATGTTATTGATGTTAGGTGTAGTGATTTTTCTTTTGCCAATGCTCTCAGTTTTAGTAAATGGTGCGAGACAAGAGAAACAAAAAGTGTCTAAAAATGAATTGTATAAAACATTGACAGATAATATCTTAGGCGTTTCTGATTGGGTGTTTAGTCAACGTGGACAAGAATTTGTTCATTCATATGAGAAAGAGGAAGCAAAATTACGCCAGTTAGATGAAAAGATCAAACGTTTCAATCGTTTTCGTGATTTTGTTTTACAAGTCGCTTTTGGGGTCATTACAGTTGCCATTTTAGCTTGGACGAGCGTTCGTTTTCCTGGCAACCATGGTGGAGCGGCTAACTGGATTGCAGCATTTACTTTAACGGTGTTTCCACTGATCGATGCATTTGCTCCCCTACCTGATGCGGCGCAAGAAACAAATATTTATAAAGATTCCATCAAACGATTGAATGATTTACCAGAGCCAGATGAGACAAATCAAGTCGTGAACGATGTAACGGTTACTGATAGTGAAATCAAGATCACGGATGTGTCATTTTCTTATGAGGGAACAGCTAAGAATGTACTGGAAAATTTAAGTTTAACAATCCATTCAAAAGAAAAATTAGCAATTTTAGGCCGTAGCGGTTCAGGGAAAAGTACTTTAGCAACCTTGATTCGTGGGGATTTACGTCCAGATAAAGGTTATATTACGCTAGGCGGGATTCCTACAGCAGAATTTGGTGATCAAATTACCCAATCGATTGGTGTGATTCATCAAACACCTTACTTATTTAGAACGACGATTCTAAATAATGTTCGAATCGGACGAGAAGAAGCCTCAGAAGAAGAGGTTTGGCAAGTATTGAATAAGGTTGGTTTAAAAGAAATGATTGCAGCGTTACCGGAAGGGTTACTGACGATGGTGGATGAAGCGGGGCTGCGTTTTTCTGGCGGTGAACGCCATCGTTTGGCTTTAGCACGGATTTTACTTCAAGATACACCAGTTGTACTGTTGGATGAACCAACGACAGGACTGGATCCAATCACAGAACAACAATTATTGGAGACGTTTTTTGAGACATTGAAAGATAAAACGATTATTTGGATCACACATCATTTGCAAGGGGTTCACATGATGGACCGGGTCGTTTTTATTGAAGATGGTCAGCTAGAAATGAGTGGTTCTCCACAAGAGCTACTGGCGACAAATCCGCATTATCAACAATTATATGCAATTGATCGTGGTATGAATAAGCACTGAATGAAATAAAAAAAGCTGAGGCAAAACGCAATGAGCGTTGCCTCAAGCTTTTAAAAGGATCGTTGTAATAATAAGTGCGTTAATTGAGTTAGCTGTTCTTTACCTAAACAATCAGGTAGTCTTTCAATATCAGTCAAAGCCTTTTCTGTTACTCGTTTAGCAAATGCTTTTGCATCATTTACGCCCTCTAGTTCGTAAACAAGTTGAGCAACTTCACTTGCTTGGGTAGTTGTTATGGCCGCCCCCTTTTCTAAATAATTGTTAAAGCGCTCTGGTGATTTTTGCATCGCAAAGAGCAACGGTAATGTGTAAACACCTTGAGCGAGATCTTCTAAGACAGGCTTTTTTAAGGTTTTGACATCTGCGGTGTAATCTAAGATATCATCATAGACTTGAAAGGCAATCCCAATATGGCGACCAATCCGTCTTGCCAGACGCTGGACCTCAGCACAAGCAAAGCCAAAATGAGCACCTTCTAAACAACTTAATGAGAATAGTTCAGCTGTTTTGCCATTAACGCTGCGTAAATAATCGGAAATCGTCATGTTCTTTTTATAACGTGTGTGCATTTGATCTAATTCACCGAGTAGTAATCGTTTCATCGCAGAAGCGTTCGTATGTAAGAAATCTGAACCATTCATTGTATCAGCAAGTAATTCAAAGAACTCTGTGAATAATAAATCTCCTGTATAAACGGCAACATCTTTGCCATAACGAGATTGAATCGTAACAGCTCCTCTTCGAAGAGGAGAATCATCGATGATATCATCGTGGACAAGTGTGGCCATGTGTAAAATTTCGATTGAAGCAGCAATTTTTATTAGTTGTTGATGGTCTTGTTTTTGTTCATCGCCAATTTGAGTAAATAAAAAAAAGAAGGCAGGGCGCAATAATTTTCCACCAGAACACGTTAGCTCGACTAAAGCTGCTTCAATTTCTTTGTTTCGTATTTTTACTTGATGTTTGATCAATTCACAAGTTTCGTTTAGTTGTTGTTGGATAATAGGAAATTCCTTCCAAAAATCATTCATAACACAATAGTCCTTTCAGTAATTCAATACTATTGATTGTATACGATGTTGGTGAAGAAATACAAGTAAATTATTCTGTGAGCATAAAACTAAATAATGTAAGGAGAGAAGAGTATAATTTGAATAGAGAAGTTTTTTTTGAATTAGTTGAACTAAAAGCAAAGACAGCCAGTGTTTTACCCTTTCTTTTAGGAATTTGTTTTAGTTGGTATCATTATGGAAGTTTACATTTAGGTTATGTTCTTATTTATTTTATTGCGATGTTTATTTTTAATATGGCTGTTGATATTTTAGATAACTATAATGACTACCACCATGCCAAAGAAGGGCATGATTATAAAGAAAAGACGAATATCATCGGGCGGGAGAACCTGTCACTATCAATGCTTCGTCAATGGATCATTTGGATGATCGTCATCTCAGCATTGATGGGAATCGGTTTATCTATGATTGTCGGTTGGCCGCTATTATGGTTGGGGCTGTACTGTTATTTGATTGGAATCTTTTATTCTTCTGGACCCAAACCATTATCAAGTTTGCCTTTGGGTGAATTCTTTTCAGGATTTACGATGGGCTTTATGATCATGTTGATTTGTGTCTATATCAATACATTTGATTCTTTTCAATGGACAGCGGGCAATCTTGGCAGTATCTTCTTAGTATCACTACCCAATACTTGTTTGATCGCTAATTTAATGTTAGCAAATAATATTTGTGATTTAGAAGAAGATGAAATGAATCATCGCTTCACCTTAGTTCACTATTTAGGGAAGAAAGCATCGATTGGTTTGTTTGTCGGATTGATCGTGATTGCATTTGCATCGATTGTGTTGAGTGTTGTTTTGGGCTTAACACCGATTACGATGTTATTGACGTTACTTGTTTTGCCATTTATTTGGAAACAAACGAAGTTATTTTTAAAGGAGCAAGTCAAAACAAAGACATTTATTTGCGCTGTTAGAATTTTAGCAGTCGGAGCACTGGCACAAGTTGTATTTTTCGCCATAGGATTGTGGCTTAAATAATAAATAAAAAGGTTAAGAGGGGATTTTAAAAATGAGTAAGCATGTCGTTATTTTGGGCGCTGGCTATGCCGGATTAAGAGCGCTCCATGAATTACAAAAAGGAAACAATGAGTTGAAAATCACATTGGTTGATCAAAATGATTACCACTTTGAAGCAACAGATATCCACGAAGTTGCAGCAGGAATCCAAACGTCAGAAAGAATTACTTATCCAATCAAAGATGTTGTAAAATCAGCATGTACGACGTTTGTACAAGGTAGAGTGGAAAAAATCGATAGTGAAAATCAACTTGTTCATTTGAAAGATCAAGAAGCGATTTCTTACGATTATTTGATCGTAGCTTTAGGTTATGAATCAGAATCATTTGGTATTCCAGGTGTTGAAGAATTCTCATTAAAAATGGTCGATATTCCGACATCAGAAAAAGTCTATCAACATTTAACAGAACAAATGAAAGCATACAAAGAAACAAAAGATGAAAATTACCTAAAAATCGTGGTTTGCGGTGCAGGTTTCACTGGGATCGAATTATTAGGTTCATTGCATGAAGGCAAGAAAAAACTAGCTGAAATCGCAGGTGTTGAGCCTGACAAGATTCAATTGTATTGTGTTGAGGCTGTGACTCGTTTATTGCCAATGTTTAGTGAAAAATTAGGTGGTTACGGAATCGATCATTTGAAAAAATGGGGTGTTAATTTCTTAGTTGGAAAGCCAATCAAAGAGATCAAACAAGATACGGTTGTTTATTTAGATAATCAAGAAACAAATGAATTAAATGAATTAACAGCAAAAACAATCATTTGGACAACTGGTGTCAGTGGCAGTCATGTTGTTGGTGATTCTGGTTTTGCAGCAAAACGTGGACGTGTGATGGTTAAACCAGACTTAACAGATACAGATCATGAGAATGTCTACATTATCGGTGACTGCTCTGCTGTGATGGATAAAGAATCAAATCGACCTTATCCGACAACTGCACAAATTTCACTTAAAATGGGTGAACACGCAGGTAAGAACATCAAAGCCCAGTTAAAAGGAGAACCTACGAAAGAGTTTACGTTTAAATCGCTAGGTTCTGTCGCTTCTATTGGCAATAGTCA
Source organism: Enterococcus sp. AZ101 (assembly GCF_050499005.1). Lineage (NCBI taxonomy): Bacteria > Bacillati > Bacillota > Bacilli > Lactobacillales > Enterococcaceae > Enterococcus > Enterococcus sp. AZ101. The sequence goes on from NZ_JBMHEZ010000002.1 coordinate 421,922, forward strand.
TGCGTTTGGTGTTGTTGGTAAAATGGAAGTCAAAGGCTATCCAGCTTCATTCATTAAAAAAGCAATCATGGATCGTTCTTTATTTGAGACAGGTGGAGTGAAAGAAGTGTTAGCTAAAGGTCGTTTTGATTTTTACCGTTAAAGAGAAAATTGTAGTATAATAAAATCAATCGAAATGCAACGAAGGGTTCCAAGTAGAAAGTTGTTTTGAAATGACAGAAAGTCAACGGCTGCTGGAAGTTGGCCAAAACAACATTTTGAATTACAAATCTGGAGCATGATGTTTATTTGGGTGAGATCCGTTAACGTCTTTTGAGAGGAAATTATTATTTAATTTCAACTATGGGTGGTACCGCGTGTAAGGATACGTTCAAGACAAAATCATAGGATTTGTCTTGTCGTTTATTCGTCCCTGACAGTCTATTTTTGATTGTCAGGGACTTTTTTATTTTTAAATCGTTAAATTGACAGGAAAAAGGGGATTTTAGATGAACAAAGAGTTAAGTGTCAAAGAAGCATTTATTGTATTTCTATCATTATTATTGATTATTAGTATTTGTGTGATCGGCATCGGTATGAGTCCGATTTTCCCAGTGTTATGTGCTTTAGGCTTATTAATAGCTTGGAGTAAGTGGCGGCAAGCTTCCTGGGATAAGATTCATGAAGGGATCATTGAAGGGGTTAAAACAGGAATCGTTCCGATGGTCATATTTATTTTGATCGGTGCCTTGATTGCAGTTTGGATTGCTAGTGGTGTGATTCCAACCATGATGTACGCTGGATTTTCTGTGATTAGCACCACGATTTTTTTACCATCGGCCTTTGTTAGTTGTGCAGTAGTGGGAATTTCGATTGGCAGTGCCTTTACTACTGTTTCAACAATTGGCTTGGCTTTAATGGGGATGGGAATCTCAATGGGGTTCAATTCTGCGATACTAGCCGGAGCGATCATTTCAGGTGCTGTTTTTGGTGATAAAATGTCGCCGCTCTCTGATACGACCAATTTAGCTTCTGCGGTTGCCGGAGCAGATTTATTTAAACATATTCGAAATATGATGTGGACGACCGTTCCAGCCTTTATTCTTTCGTTTATGCTATATGCAATTATTGGCTTTCAAACAAAAATTGGGCAAACAATGATTGAAACAAACCAATTTTTAGAAGTCTTACAAGAAAATTTTTCGATTAGCTGGTGGGCGCTTTTACCGATTCTGCTGCTAGTTTTTTGTTCAATCAAACGGGTTCCAGCTATTGCTTCATTATTGGTCACGATTTTAGTTTCAAGTGTGATGTATTTGTTTCAAGAAAAGACGGTTGATTTAAAACAATTGAGTACGATAATCGAAAATGGGTTTGTTTCAGAAACAGGAATGGAACAAATTGATGCTTTGTTGACTAGAGGGGGGATTCAAAGTATGATGTGGTCAGTCTCATTGATTCTTTTAACATTGTCATTGGGCGGGTTATTGATGAAAATGGACGTGATCACTGTTTTGATGGCGCCGCTTGCTGCTAAGTTGAAATCAACAGGTAGTTTAGTAGCTGCGACAGTTTTCAGTGGTGCCTTGGCTAATTTAATGATCGGAGAGCAGTATCTATCCATCATTTTACCTGGCCGTGCTTTTAAAGAAAGTTATGATAAATCAGGTCTTGCCCCAGAAGTTTTGTCACGCGCCTTGGAAGATTCTGGAACAGTTCTAAATTCATTGATTCCTTGGGGAGTAAGCGGAGTATTCATGGCAAGTACACTGCAAGTGGCTACATTAGATTATGCACCATTTAGTTTCTTTATTTTATTCTGTCCGATTTTGTCGATTTTTTCTGGTATAACTGGAATTGGGATTCATAAACAAGCATCTTTGGTAGAATAAGTAATGCGAATAAAGGCGTGTGTTTATTCAAAATCATTAAAATTTTAAGAGAAACAATGGGGGTACTTTTGTTCGGCTCTATTTTTAGGTATAATGGATACTGATTGAAAAGAGGGATGTTACATGGCACAAAAACGGAAAAGTGCAAAAAAGAAAAAAACTAAAAAGCAACTACAACAGCAGGAGCATCTTAATTTCATTTTTCTCGGTATCTTTTTTATCTTCTTTGGATTATTTGGATTATTAAAATTAGGATTCCTTGGCACATTGATTGCCAACGGTTTGCGTGTGGTCATAGGAAATACTTTTTCAATAGCAGCTATTTTACTCATGCTTTATGGGCTGTCATTAGTAATCTTTGGGAAAGAATTTCCAATTAAAAAAAGTCGCCCAATCATTGGTGGGTTGATCATTTACTTAGGGGTTTTACTATTTTTACATGCTTACATGTTCCGCAATGTAGGAACTCAGTCACCTGATATTATTGGAACTACTTGGGATTTTCTTCGAATTGACTTAAAGAGAAGTACCGTGGCTGAAAATGTTGGCGGTGGAATGATCGGTGCGCTCTTGTATAGTGGGACATTTTTCTTAGTTGCTCAATTTGGTAGTTATTTAATTGCGGGATTACTTGTATTGTTTGGGGCATTTTTAATCAGTATGCTCGATTTTCAGCAAGTGATGAACGGCCTACAGATTGTCAGAGAAAAACTTAGTGGCATAACAGCTAAAAGTAGTGAAAGACAAGCAGAAAAAGAAGCCAAACGAGCAGAAAAACGTGCAGCTAAACAAGTAAAAATGGAACAAATGGCGCAAGAACGTTTAAAAAATGATGTACGAGAATTAACACCAGGTGAAAAATTAGCGCATGAAGCTCGGGAACAAGAAGAAAAAGATTTACAAGAACCGGAGCAATTAACACTCGTTCCAATCGATAGCTTCCAAAGTCAGGCACAAGAACCACTAACTCAGCCTAAAACAACGACTACTCCTGAACTAGAAGAAAGTGGCGAGTTAGATTTTGAGATTTCAGAAGAAGCCGAAGATCGTGACTATGAACTGCCACCTTCAACCTTATTAGATTCGATCCCAGCCGCCGATCAAAGCGGAGAGTATCAAAAAATCGAAAAAAATATTGGCGTATTAGAACAAACTTTCAAAAGCTTCGGCGTAGATGCAAAAGTTGTCAAAGCCAGTCTGGGACCAGCTGTAACGAAGTTTGAGATTCAACCAGCTGTAGGAGTTAAAGTCAGTAAAGTAGTTAGTTTGACGGATGATATTGCCTTAGCGCTCGCGGCAAAAGATGTCAGGATGGAAGCGCCGATCCCAGGGAAATCATTGATCGGGATCGAAGTGCCCAATAGCACAGTTAGCACAGTATCATTTAGAGATATCATCGAAGCGGCTCCCAGCCATCCAGATAAATTACTAGAAGTACCACTTGGCCGCGATATTTCTGGTATGGTGCAGTCCGCAGATTTGGCAAAAATGCCTCACTTGCTGATTGCAGGATCGACCGGAAGTGGGAAATCAGTTGCGATCAATGGGATCATCTCCAGTATTTTAATGAGAGCAAAACCTCATGAAGTGAAACTGATGATGATCGATCCAAAAATGGTAGAATTAAATGTCTACAATGGGATTCCCCACTTACTTACACCTGTTGTGACAAATCCAAGAAAAGCAGCTCAGGCTTTACAAAAAGTTGTACAGGAAATGGAATTCAGGTATGAAAAATTCGCCGCTTCAGGTGTCCGAAATATTTCTGGGTATAATGAATTAGTTATTCAAAAAAACCTTGAAGATGGCGAAAATCGTCCGATTTTACCATTCATTGTTGTAATCGTTGACGAGTTAGCCGATTTGATGATGGTAGCGAGTAATGAAGTGGAAGACGCAATCATCCGTTTAGCCCAAATGGCACGTGCGGCTGGGATCCACATGATTTTGGCAACACAAAGACCAAGTGTCGATGTCATCACAGGAATCATCAAAGCAAATGTTCCGTCAAGGATGGCATTTGCCGTTTCAAGTGGAACCGATTCTAGAACAATCATCGACAGTAATGGAGCGGAAAAACTATTAGGCCGAGGGGACATGTTGTTCCTACCAATGGGTGAGAACAAACCGATTCGTGTTCAAGGAGCGTTTATTTCAGATCATGAAGTTGAACGTGTTGTGGCATTTGTGACCGAACAGCAAGAGGCTGATTACCAAGAGAGCATGATGCCGACAGAAGAAGATACAATGAGTAACGGGTCAAGTGATACACCACAAGATGATCTGTATGAAGAGGCGAAAGCATTGGTGGTAGAAATGCAAACAGCCAGTATTTCATTATTGCAAAGAAGATTTAGAATTGGTTACAACAGAGCAGCTCGTATAGTAGATGAATTAGAAGAGCATGGTGTGATTGGACCATCAGAAGGCAGCAAACCAAGGAAAGTCTTTCTTGAACCGATGCCAGAAGATGCACCAATCGATCATGGATCAGAGTAAGAATGTTGAAAAAGTGGGGTGAGCAGAAAAGCTGACTCCATTTTTTATTTATTAAAGACGAAACAATGGATGCTATATGTACACAGTTTCTCTAAAGAGGTTTGCCATAAATGTAAACTTTGGTATAATGTACAAAATACTATAGAACAGATGGATGAATTGCCAATTAAAGTATAAATGCGATTAGAATTAAGGAATTCGCAATACAAGACGAATAAACTAAAATAAAACGATACACTAATAAATTATATAAGGATGGAGAATATGAGAAGAAAAAGCGTATTATATCTAGACGTGGCAGAACAAATCAAATCAGATATCATGAATGGTACATATCCTGTGGGTTCCTTGTTACCAACAGAAGCAGAGCTTGAACGACTATTTGATGTAAGTAAAATAACAGTCCGTCGAGCGATTGAATTATTATCTTCAGAAGAATTAGTTGAAAAGAAAAGTGGTAAAGGAACAACTGTTTTGAGTAATCGTCCTTATAATAAATTGTCAAAAGCGGGCACATTTACAGAATATTTAAATGACTCTGGACAACAAGTAGCTAAGAAAATTCTGAAATTAGAGAAAGTAACTTTAGAGATTGATTCTCCAATCTATGCTTGTCTTGGAGCAGAAGCGATCAAGGTCGCTCGTCTTTACACGTTAGATGATCGTCCTTATATCTTTTTTAATTATTATCTCCCAACGATTATGGCTGATGTGCCAGTAGAAGATTTTGAACAGGAGTCCTTATATCGTTTGATGGATCAACATGGCATCGAAATCATCAAGTTTGAGGATAGTTTTCAAACAGTAGAATTGACTAGTGAACAGCAAGAAACTCTAGCAACTTCCGAAAAAAATGGACTAAAAAGAATTCGTAAATCAGTTGGTCTTTCTGGTGAAATCGTTGAGTTCTCAGAAGCAATTTATAATACAGCTCTTTATCCGTATGTTATTGAATATGAAGCTTAAAGAAATAACAGATTACTTACAAAAGTGTAAGCAATCTGTTATTTTTTTCTATGGTGTGTTCGTTGTAATTGGATTAGACTAAAACAGTAGAGAAAAGGAGCGATGATGATGTTACAAGTAGAAAATTTAACGAAAACATATGGAACTGAAATCAAATATGAAGCACTAAAAGGATTGGATTTAACGGTAAATGACAGTGAATTTATCGGGATTATGGGTCCTTCTGGAAGTGGAAAGAGTACTTTTTTGAATCTTTTAGCAACAATCGATCAGCCGACATCAGGACAGATTTTAATGAATGGCAAAGACCCTAATCAACTAAATCAAGAAGAAATTGCGAAATTCAGACGAAGAGAGCTAGGCTTTATTTTTCAAAGTTTCAATTTGATGCCAACGTTGACTGTAGAAGAGAATATTATTTTACCATTAACCTTGGATGGGGAAAAAATTTCAGTGATGAAACGACAGCTCAATCTTTTAGCGGATCGCTTAGGAATTGCACAGTTGCTGAAAAAACGCATTGCAGAAATTTCAGGAGGCCAAGCTCAACGTGTGGCTGTCGCTCGTGCAATGATCCATCAACCCCAACTATTATTGGCAGATGAACCAACTGGAAATCTAGATACAAAATCATCAAAAGATGTCATGCAATTATTACAACAATTAAATGAAGAAGAAAAAGCTACGATTTTAATGGTAACCCATGATCCTTTAGCTGCCAGTTATTGCAAGCGAATCGTATTTATCAAAGACGGTGAATTGATCGATGAGATCCACCACAATGGAAATCAAAAGATGTTTTACGATGAAATCATGGTGAAACTATCTGAGATTGAAGGTGTTGATAATGAGTTTTAGTCAATTTGTCATTCGAAATACTTTAAGAAATAAACATTTATACATGGCATATTTTTTAAGCACACTTTTTTCAGTGATGGTCTTCTTCACCTTTACCGTGTTTGCGTTTCACCCGTCATTAGCTGATGGCTTGAATGATAAGGCGCAAATCGGTATGTTAGCAGCTGCAATCATTATTTATGGCTTTGCCTTTTTCTTTGTCCTATACTCCATGGATGTCTTCATCCAGTCTAGAAAAAAAGAATTTGGTCTATTGATGATCCAGGGAATGAGCCCGAAGCAACTAAAAAAAATGGTTTTTATTGAGAATTTAGTTATTGGTTTTTTTGCTACGATCATTGGTAGCTTGGCTGGAGTTGGCTTTTCACAGGTGATTTTATGGTTGAGTAATAAATTGATGCATGTCAGTTTCGGTTTCTATTTTCCAACACAAGCACTAGGGTTAACGATTATTTCTTTTACAGCCTTATTTTTAGCTATTTCGTTTTTCATTCAGTTTCGTTTACCAAAGTTAAGTTTACAGGAATTGTTAAAAGCAGGTGACTTGGGTAAAGGCACGATCCAAAGCTCGCGTGTTAAAACGATGTTAGCGATCGTTTTGATCGGTGCAGGTTATGCAATTGCTCTATTAGTTAAAGGCATGTTAGTTCCCTTTGTCATGATCCCTGTGATTTTTCTAGTAGTTGCAGGTACGCGTTTTTTATTCAATCAATTAAGTGTTTCAGTTATTGAGCGTTTAAAAAAGAAACAAGCTATTTTTTGGAAAAAAACGAATATGGTGGTTTTTTCAGATTTAGCTTTCCGTATGAAAGACAATGCCCGCTCTTTTTTCTTAGTATCGATTATTTCAACGGTGGCATTTGCTGCGATCGGAACGCTATATGGGTTTCAAAATATGATCTTAGATGGAATGAAGCAAGTGCCATATGAGTTTCAACTCACTGGAACAGCTGAGGAAACAGCTGGGATAAAACAGACCTTTACCCAATTGTTAGCGGATAAAGGGATACAAGTGGATGAGGGAGAAGCAACGATTTATACAAATGCTGAGCAAATTGATGTGATCAAAGAATCTGACTATAATCATCTTGCAAAATTAGCGAACAAACCAACGATTCAAACCCAAGGGAACGCTGTTCAATTGCGACTAGCGAATGAAATCGGCATACAAGAAGTAACAATAAATGAAGTGAAACTGCCAGACGAGGTAACGTTACCTGTCACTAAAACAGAAAAATCGGCGGTCGTCTCAGCCTATGCCACAACGGTCATCGTACCAGATGAGACCAAGCTACAAAGCTTGGAAAATACGATAACGACTGTTTGGCAGCCTAAAAATGCTAGTTACGATGAACTGGTTTCTGTGGGTAAGTTCCAAGAGAAAAATCCACTTTTGATGGCCAAAAGTTATTCGCAACAAACGATTACAAATGAATATGCACCAATTTTATTTGTGGGAATCTTTATCGGAATTGTCTTCTTTGTTTCTGCCGGCAGCTTCTTATATTTCAGATTATATAGTGATATGGACGCCGACGTTGAGAAATTCAAGATGATTTACAAAATGGGGTTAGCGAAAAAAGAATTGAAGAAAATGATTTATCAGCAAGTGGGAATCCTGTTCTTTACACCGATTATTGTCTCGGTGATTCACGGAGCTGTGGCTTTGACTGCGATGTATCATATGTTTAATCAAGGGATGCAAATAGCTGGTTGGCAAGTATTAGGGATGTTTATCGTGATTCAAATCATCTACTATCTAATTGCTCGTGTCTTTTATTTCAAAAAAGTTTATCGATTGGTTCAAGCTTAGAAAAAAGAAAACCTCTGCAAACGAGTGAAGCGTTTGTAGAGGTTCTTTTCAATAAGTAGTAGTTTCAAAACTATAGAAACAAAGTGCTGCATAACCTAGAGAACATATGGACAAATCGTGGACAATAAGTTATAGTATGAAGCGAATGTTTAGAAGAAATGAGGAAGAGAACTAGTGGAAAAAGCATCCATTTATGGTTTAACAAAAGAAGAACTGATCGCATGGTTCATCGAACATGACGAAAGAAAGTTCCGGGCCACTCAAGTATGGGAATGGCTATATATCAAACGTGTCATGGCATTTAATGAAATGACAAATTTGTCAAAAGAGGTTATTGATTTATTAGAAGAAAACTTTATTATCAATCCATTGCGCCAAGTAATTATTCAAGAAGCGAAAGATGGTACTGTGAAATATCTTTTTGAGTTACCCGACAAAAATATGATCGAGACAGTTTTAATGCGTCAAGAATATGGGATGTCTGTATGTGTGACGACTCAAGTTGGGTGTAATATTGGCTGTACCTTCTGTGCCAGTGGCTTGCTAAAAAAACAACGTGATCTGACAGCAGGAGAAATCGTCGCCCAAATCATGTTAGTTCAACATTATTTTGACGAACGTGGACAAGGTGAGCGAGTTAGCCATATTGTTGTAATGGGGATCGGTGAACCGTTTGATAACTATGATAACTTAATGAATTTCCTACATACGATCAATGATCCAAAAGGCTTAGCAATTGGCGCTCGTCATATTACAGTTTCAACAAGTGGATTAGTACCAAAAATCAAAGAATTTGCGAATAATGGCTTGCAAGTCAACTTAGCAATTTCTTTACATGCGCCAAATAATGATGTTCGTACATCGATCATGCGCATCAACCGTAGTTTTCCTATCGAAAAATTGATGGATGCAGTCGATGAGTATTTGGAAAAAACAAATCGTCGAATTACGTTTGAGTATATCATGTTGAGTAATGTGAATGACCGTCCAGAACATGCCCAACAATTGGCTGATTTATTGAAGGATAAGAAGAAGTTAACCTTTGTTAACTTGATTCCATATAACCCAGTTAGTGAACATGACCAATATAGCCGTAGTGAAAAGGCAGATGTATTGAAATTCTATGATATTTTAAAGAAAAATGGTGTCAACTGTGTGATTCGAAAAGAATATGGCACAGATATCGATGCTGCCTGCGGACAATTGAGAAGTAAACAAATAAAAAAAGCTAAACGATAGAAAAAGGCCGAGACAAAACTGATTTTTAGTTTTGTCTCGGCCTTTTTTTTCTATTCGTCATTTGAAATAGTAAATCCATAATCAATAATGTGTTCTTTTAAATAACGTAAGTATTCGTTACCCATTGGTGACAGAGACATCTGAGCCGGATGGATCCAGCCGATTTCCATTGTTTCATCCACTTCTAGAGGTAAAGCAACGATATTCTCATCATTCAATTCACGGCTTAAAACACCTGAGCTAATCGTGTAGCCATCCAGCCCGATCAAGAAATTGAATAATGTTGCTCGATCGCTTACACGAATACTTTTTTTATGATAAAGAGTACTCAAAATCTCTTCAGAAAAGTGAAAAGAATTAAACTGTCCTTGTTCAAACGAAAGATAGGGGAAGTTCTCCAAATCATTTAGAGTGACTGATTTTTTCCCGACCAAAGGATTCTTTTTGCTTACAAAAACATGAGGATGGGCAGTAAACAATGAATGAAATGTTAGCTGTTTTTCCTTTAATAGTTTACGAATCACATTTTCGTTGAAGGAATTTAAATAGAGAATACCTAATTCGCTTTGAAAAGTGCTGACATCTTCAATTATATTATTCGTTTGCGTTTCACGAAAAGTAAATTCATATTCATTCTTTTCATAAGATTTGATTAGTTGAACAAACGCATGAACCGCAAAAGCATAGTGTTGAGCAGAGACGGAAAACAATCTTCGACGTGTTTCTTGTCCCTTATATTTCCCCTCCATTAATTCCACTTGTTCTAAAATCTGTCGAGCATACGATAAAAATTCAGTTCCTTCAATTGTTAAAACCATTCCTTTTTGTGTACGCCGAAAAATTTGAATGCCCATTTCCTGTTCGAGTTCCTTAACAGCACTTGAAAGACTTGGTTGGGTAATAAAAAGATGCTTTGCAGCTTCATTTACTGAACCTAATTCAACGATTTTAACGATATAATCCAATTGTTTGATCCGCATGATATCAGACCTCCTTAATATAAAAGCGGTATGGACTGGTTTGGCTCGGTGGAGAGTAATGCCCGCCTTTTAGTAGCATTAGAGTTCAACTTGAATCACTTGTACTCCTTGTTTTTCGATTGCTCGAATCACTTCAGGAGAAGCAAAAGTATCTGTAATTAAATAGTTGATATCTTTAATTTTACCACTAGTAAAATTAGAAGAAAAACCAATCTTACGATAATCGGCAACAACAATGACTAACCCATTTGTTCGCTCAATAATCAAAGAATTGATTTTAGACTCGTGTAAGACAGGCGTGGTAATACCATTTTCAATACTCAGTCCAGAACAGCCGATAATTGAAATATCAGAAGACATTTTTGAAAATGAGTCGATTGCAATATCACCAACTAAAGCTTCTTTTGGAAATCGAATTTCACCACCAGATAAAATAACGGTAGAATTTGGATTGTGGTCTAAATTAGCTACTTTTACATTGTTCGTCACGATCGTTACACGTTTATTCTCTAAGTTTTTTAAAGAAGATAAAGCAGTTGAGCCGGTATTGATAAATAAAGTATTGCCATCTTTAACAAACTCAGCCGCTTTTTTAGCAATCGCATTTTTTAAAATTTCAATTTCCTCATTGTAATCCTCGGTCCCGGTTTTTTGAACAATTTTGGCTTTACCATGAGTTCGTTGAACTAAGCCCATCTTTTCTAACGCCGTCAAATCACGACGAATGGTTATTTCTGAAACAGCAAGCTCAAGGCTGATTTCTTTCACTAATAGACTTGTTTCTGTGGTCAATAGTGCGAGTAGTTTGTCTCGACGCTCTTTGATCATTTGATGCGAGCTTTTCATATGTGCTCCTCCTTTTTAACTCAATTGAGCTATTGCAAGTGTTTTTCCTATCTCTTTGGCTTCTTTCAATAAACGATGCCCAGTTGATTGATTGTTTAGTTTAAGTAAACATTGACCTTTTAGATATAAAAGATAGGTCAATTCACGATTATTTAGTCGATTCTGATCAACTAAATCTAATTCACTTAAGCATTTTTTAGTTCTATTTTGATGGAAATACTTGATTCCAGTAATTTCATGCCATGAAAATAATCCGCGAATTTGCTTTTTTTTACTATTTTTTAACTTGAATAGACGATCTAGGCAAAAAGTCAAATTTTCTTCCTCTTCTAAAAAAAAATAGCAGTACATTTGCGTATGATAATAAATGAAGAGGTAATCCAAAGTAGAATGGAAAAATTTTTGATTGTTCTGTAGATGGTCCAAACATGTAACGTACTTTCCAGCATCTAATAAAAGTAAACTGTCAAAAATAATAATAGACTGTTTGAAGCCATTAAACAAATCTTTTTCCTTCAATTTTTCTTTTAGGGTTATTGCTTCAGGCAAATTACACTTAACGGTCAAAGCGTAAATCATTTTTTCATAGATCGTTTTTAAATATTCAAAAAGTATCACAATACCTAATGCTACAACTCCGACAACACCAAAAAACACTTTAGCACCAAGTGCTTGGGAACTGACAACAAGAGAACTAATATAAATCGCAAATAATAAATAAACAAACCATAAGAGTGCCTTTTTTCCAAAGTAAATCCCTTTCCAAACTGAATGTTTCATGTTTATCACCTCTTTATCACTATATCATACAAATGATTGAATGAACATAAAAATAAGGTTTTTATAATTTGGTGACGATAATTTTGTTTATTCGCTCTTAAAAATGATTAAACGATCATAAAAATGGATTGAAAACGGTTTAAAATATTGTAGAATGAAAAGTGTAAATAGATTGAGAAAAGGTGGAGAGATGATATGGAGACGATTCATGATGTAACGAAAGAAAGTTGGATTTTAAGTACTTTTCCTGAATGGGGAACGTATTTAAATGAAGAAATCGAACAGGAAGTAGTAAAAGCTGGGACAGTTTCACTGTGGTGGTTAGGTTGTACAGGAATTTGGCTGAAGTCTCATGAGGGAACGAATATCCTATGTGACTTGTGGTGCGGCACAGGAAAACAAAGTCATGGTAATGGCAAGATGAAAAAAGGACATCAAATGATGCGTATGAGCGGTTGTGAGAATATGCAGCCGAATTTACGAACTCAGCCGTTTGTTATTGATCCATTTGCCATAAAAGATGTGGATGCTTTGGTTGTAACACATATCCATTCAGATCACTTAGATATCAACACAGCGGCAGCTGTTCATCAGAATTGTCCAAATGCGCGTTTTATTGGGCCAAAAGAAGTCGTTGCTACGTGGTTGAGGTGGGGGATTCCGGAAGCTAAGACGATGGTTGTAAAACCGGGTGACCACGTCTCAATCAAGGATGTGGATATTGTTGCTTTGGAGGCTTTTGACCGAACTGCACTAGTGACTTGTGAAGACCCAGAAGTAACATTACGAGGGAAAGTACCGCAAGATATGGATGAGATTGCGGTGAATTATTTATTTGAAACAAGTGGCGGTAATATCTATCATGCAGGAGATTCCCATTATTCTAATATGTTTGCAAAACATGGAAATGAACACAAAATTGATGTTTGTTTAGGTGCTTATGGTGAAAATCCTCGCGGGATTACTGATAAAGTGACCTCAGTTGATATGTTAAGAATGGCAGAATCATTGAATGCCCAAGTTGTGATTCCAGTTCACTACGATATTTGGGCAAACTTTATGGCAGATCCTAAAGAAATTACAGAAATTTGGAAGTTTAAAAAGGATCGCTTGAATTATCAGTTTAAGCCATTTATTTGGCAAGTTGGCGGGAAGTTTACATATCCGAATGATAAAGATCAGCTTGAATTTAATTTTTACAGAGGTTTTGATGATGTCTTTACAAAAGATAATGACACACCGTTTCCATCATTTTTATAAGAAAGGAGTAAGTGCATGCTAAAGTATTTTTATGATAATGAATTGATTCGATTTTGTGAAGAAACGCCTTCTGATTGGAAGGCTGCCATCGCTCTTAGCTGCCAGACATTACTGGAAAAGAAGATCATCACACAGCAATATATAGATGAGATCATAGAATGTGTGCAAAAATATGGACCATATATCGTGATCGTTCCAGGTGTGGCGATGCCGCATTCGTCAGAGGAGAGTCAGGGAGTTTTAGGTACAGCTATTTCATTTACAAAAATGAAGCAAGATGTAGTGTTTGAAGAAGGTAATGTTGAAAAAAATGCCCGTTTATTTTTCACATTAGCTGCTAAAAATAGTGAAGAGCACGTCGAAAATATTTCAAAACTATCAGAAATGTTGATGACTGAAGGCGTGATCGAGGCATTGATGACAGTAGAAACGATGGCAGACTATCAAAGAGTGATGACTACTTTTGATCTATAGAAAGAAGGGGAGTAAATGACGCAAATATTAGATTTTTTAATGGGGGTTTGGGATTATTTTGCTGCAAATATTTTAACACAACCAGCATTTTTGATTGGGTTTATTGTACTTTTAGGATATGTTTTATTAAAAAAACCATTATATGAAAGTATCGCCGGTTTTTTAAAGGCAACTGTTGGATATCTGATTTTAACTGTGGGATCAGGAGGATTGGTGAATAATTTTCGTCCGATTTTAGTTGGCTTAAAAGAACGATTTGATCTAGATGCGATGGTCATCGATCCTTATTTTGGCCAAAATGCTGTAACCGCAGGTATCGAAGAAACGTTTGGACGAACGTTCAGTGATACGATGATTTTACTGTTGATTGCGTTTGTCATGAATATTTTATTAGTTCGTTTTAAAAAATATACGAAGTTACGAGCAGTTTTTACAACTGGAAATGTTCAAATACAGCAAGCCGCAACAGCCTTTTGGATTTTGTTATTCTGTTTTCCTGACTTAGGACAAATTCAAATTCTATTGATCATGGGACTTATTTTAGGCTGTTATTGGGCTGTGGGCTCTAATTTGACCGTTGATATTACACAAGATTTAACGGAGGGAGCAGGTTTTGCGATTGCACATCAACAGATGTTTGGCGTATTCATTTTTGCGAAGTTAGCTGAAAAAATGAAAAAGGATAAAAACAATCGGAAACTTGAGGATGTAAAACTTCCAGGATTCCTATCTATTTTCAATGAAAATATGGTGGCAACCTCAATCCTAATGCTATTCTTTTTTGGAATTATATTAGTTGTATTAGGACCAGCATATTTGATTGAGGCAGGTTTTATGGTAGAAGGACAAAGTTTCTTTTTCTATATTTTACAGACTGCATTATATTTTGCTGTCTATCTAGCCATTTTACAATTAGGTGTTCGAACATTCGTTTCAGAATTGACAGAATCATTCCAAGGAATTTCCAATACATTGTTGCCAGGGGCAGTTCCTGGGATCGATGTCGCTGCGACATTTGGATTTGGTTCACCAAACGCAGTAACGATTGGTTTCTTATTTGGGGCGCTAGGACAATTTATAACGATTGGCCTATTGATTTTATTTAAATCGCCAGTAATTGTTATTGCAGGTTTTATTCCACTATTTTTTGATAATGCAGTAATTGCAGTTTACGCAAATAACCGAGGTGGATTTAAAGCTGCATGTATTTTCCCATTTATTTCAGGGGTGATCCAAGTTCTAGGGTCCGCTTTGATAGCAGCTTTCATTGGTTTATCTCAATATGGCGGTTATATCGGAATGTTTGACTGGGCAACTGTTTGGCCAATCATGACTGTATTAATGAAATATTTAGGTTATTTTGGTGTAGGTTTAGTCGTTATTTTACTACTAGCAATCCCGCAATTGCAATATCGGGCAAATCCTGAAGGCTATTTCTTGATTACGGAAGACTATGATGCATATGTTAAAAAAATGGCAGCTAAAGGAGCTTGATTATAGAATAGTCTCTAAAAAAGCCCAGCCGATCCTGCTTCACTTTTACATTTACTTAGCTTTAAGAGCTAGCCTTTCAGGAAAAAGTAAAAAACAGTAGAAAGAATATACTGTTTTTCTTTCTATTTTTGTCAAGGCTAAAAACGAGTTCTTTGGGCTTTAAAACTTTAGGAGGAAATTAAAATGAGAGTATTAGTATCTTGTGCAAATGGTTCAGGAACAAGTTTAATGATGAAAAAAAGTGTAGAAAAGGCATTGAAAGAACTTGGTTTTACTATTACCAATATCCATCACTGTGCGATTTCGGAAGGGAAAAGCACAGCTGGACAATACGATGTAGTTTTTTGTCCAATGAATTTTCTCAATATGTTTGATGATGCAAAGAAAAAAGGAATTACAGTTGTAGGTGTGAAGAATGTTATGTCGGCAAAAGAGATCAGTGAGCGGGTACAAGAAACAGAATTAGCCGCAAAATTTAAATAATTCTGCTTATAGGATTCAGACTAGATAGCTAGTTCGTCCTCAATCAATTGGTAAAGGAGAGAAATAAATGAGTAGACCTAATTTACAAGTAGCATTAGATCATTCAGATTTACCTAGTGCAATCAAAGATGTCGCAGCAGTCGGTGAGATTGTAGATATCGTAGAAGTTGGTACGATTTTATGTTTACAAGCTGGAGCGCAAGCTATACGCTGTATTCGTGCATTATATCCAGATAAAAAAGTAGTTGCAGATACTAAATGTGCAGATGCTGGGGGGACTGTTGCAAAAAATTGTCGAGAAGCAGGAGCAGATTGGATGACTGTTATCTGCTGTGCCACGATTCCAACCATGAAAGCTGCAGCGAAAGAAGTTGAAGAAGTTCAAGTTGAATTATATGGGGATTGGACATATGATCAGGCCCAAAGATGGTTAGAGGCTGGGATTTCTCAGGCGATTTACCATCAAAGTCGAGATGCGCTTTTGGCAGGAGAAACTTGGGGTGAAGCCGATCTGACAAAAGTAAAAAAATTGATTGAGCTGGGATTCCGTGTTTCTGTTACCGGTGGGTTGGATGTTGAATCGTTAAAATTATTTGCAGGTCTTGACATCTATACATTCATTACAGGTCGAGGTATTACGGCTGCTGTAGACCCTAAAAAAGCAGCACAGGATTTTCAAGATGAAATTAAACGTATTTGGGGGTGAGACTGGTGACCACAATAGGAATTTACGAAAAAGCACTCCCAAAAAATAGTAGTTGGAAAGAACGCTTATTGCTTGCCAAGCAATTAGGCTTTGATTTTATTGAACTGTCAATCGATGAAACAGACGAACGTCTAAAAAGGTTAGATTGGTCAAACGATGAGCGTAAAGAAGTAAGAGAAGCAATTCATGAAACCGGTATAAAAATATTATCGATCTGTTTAAGTGGGCATCGGCGCTATCCTTTCGGCTCTAAGGAACAGGTGAAAAGAACAAAAGCGCTAGAGCTGATGGAAAAAGCAATCAATTTGACATCGGATCTAGGGGTACGTACAATTCAATTAGCTGGCTATGATGTTTATTATGAATCAAAAACAGCGCATTCAAGGGAGTATTTTATTAGAAATTTAAAGAAAGCGGTAGCGATGGCAGCAGCAAAAGAAGTCGTTTTATCGGTAGAAATCATGGATGATCCTTTTATGAGTTCAATTTCTAAATTTTTAAACATCAAAAAACAGATTCCTTCACCATACTTGCAAGTGTATCCAGATATTGGAAACTTATCAGCATGGCCAGAAAATGATGTTGGCTATGAATTAGAAAAAGGGATTGATCAGATTACAGCTATTCATTTAAAAGATACTTTAGCAGTAACAGAAGACTTCAGCGGGAAATTTAAAGAAGTTCCTTTCGGTACGGGATGTGTTGATTTTTTAGGGTGTTTCAAGACATTGAAACGTTTGGATTACAGTGGTCCTTTTTTGATCGAAATGTGGAGCGAAAATAGTAAGACACCGGAGAATGAAATTGAAAAAGCAAAAGAGTTTCTATTTCCTTATTTAAAGGAGGCGGGCTTTAGTGTTAAATAAACGATTGCTACAAGAGATGAAAGAACGAGTATTTACCGCAAACTTAGCATTACCAGATTCTGGATTAGTGAAACTTACTTGGGGAAACGTTAGTGAGATCGATCGAGATGCTGGAGTCATTGTCATCAAACCCAGTGGAATCCCTTATAGCAAGATGAAAATTTGTGATATGGTGGTGACAAATTTAAATGGTGACTTGTTGGAGGCAGGATTAAAACCATCTTCTGATTTAGCAACTCACATTGAATTATATAAAGCATTTAAAGAAATTAATTCAGTTGTACACACGCATTCAAAACATGCTGTAATGTGGGCGCAGTCTGGTCGAGAAATCCCAGCGTATGGTACGACTCATGCTGATACTTTTTATGGTGGGATTCCTTGTACGCGGCAGTTGACATCAGAAGAAGTAACCTCTGCATATGAATTAGAAACAGGCAAAGTGATCATAGAAACGTTCAAAGAAAAAAGTATTGACCCTTTGGCTGTGCCAGGAGTATTGGTGTATGGACATGGACCATTTACATGGGGGGAGACACCTCAAAAAGCAGTAGAAAACAGTGTGGTTTTGGATGAAGTAGCTGAGATGGCTTGTATGACAGAAATGGTAAATAAGACTGTTCAACCAATCCCACAGTATCTTTTAGATAAACATTATTTTAGAAAACATGGTATAAGCGCTTATTATGGACAAGTATAAAAAATAGTAAAGATATTACATCGTGCAGGGAAAGTCAGATTTAGACTTCTCTGTACTTTTTTATTTTATAAAAATACTTGAATTAAAATATAGAAAAGCTATACTAGAAAAATAACTTAAAAAAGAGAAAGAGGTTGAGCATGGGGGAGAACAGATTAAAACGGGAGATTTCTCTATTTGGTGCCTTTTCAACAGTTATGGGGACTGTTATTGGGGCGGGTGTATTTTTTAAAACAGCAAGTGTAGTTAGTTTTGCAAAATCGCCCAGTCTAACGGTTTTTGCTTGGGTACTAGGAGGGCTATTGACTTTATGTGCTGGATTGACTAGCGCTGAGTTAGCAACAGCGATTCCAAAAACTGGTGGGGCTGTAAAATATATAGAGTACACTTATGGAAAGCTTCCAGGTTTTTTATTAGGGTGGGCACAAAGTGTTATTTATTTTCCTGCAAATATTGCGGCATTATCTATAATTTTTGGGACACAATTTATTCACTTATTTCATTTATCTACTAATTTGTTATTACCGATAGCTATCGGTACTGGCTTAAGTGTGACACTAGTCAACTTGTTAGGGACTAGAATGGCTGCGAATTTACAATCGTTTACTTTGGTGATTAAAATGATCCCAATTGCTTTGATTGTGTTGGTGGGACTTTTTATGCCAGCTAATGTAGAAGTTTCATTATTTCCTGTAAGAACTGGAGGAGACGTTGGTTTTATTCATGCACTTAGCGGAGCTTTATTGGCGACTATGTTTGCATATGATGGATGGTTGGGTGTTGGAGCAGTAGCGGGGGAAATGAAGCAGCCAGAAAAGGATTTGCCTAAAGCAATTTTTTTAGGCTTGACGTTCATTACGATCGTCTATGTTTTAATTAATTTTGTTTTTCTTAAAACGTTATCGATCGACCAACTTTCTGGTAATCTGAATGCAGCATCAGAAGCATCTAATCAAATTTTTGGATCGATGGGTGGTAAGTTAGTAACGATTGGTATTTTGATTTCTGTTTATGGAGCATTAAATGGTTATACTATGACAGGTATTCGCGTTCCCTATGCATTGGCATTAGAGGAAATGATTCCATTCAGTCAACAATTTCAAAAATTATCGAAACGCTTTGTTGTTCCTTATATTGCTGGGATTTTTCAATTTTTAATTGCGGCTGTCATGATGTTTTTAGGTAGTTTTGATTTGTTAACAGATATGTTAGTTTTTGTGATGTGGTTGTTTAGCCTATTGATTTTTTCGGCAGTATTTATTTTAAGAAAAAAAGAACCCGAGCTTAAACGTCCATATAAGGTACCGTTTTATCCTGTAATTCCTGCAGTAGCTATTTTAGGTGGATTATTCATTTTGATTACTACGTTATTTACACAAACAGTTTTAGCAAGCATCGGTATAGGAATCACTTTGTTAGGAATTCCAGTGTATCTGCTAAATCAAAAAATAAAAGGATTAAAGAAAAAATAATTTTGCTTTATTATTTGAAAATACTTACTTTATATTAAGAGCTTAGTAAAAATATTAAGCAATTATTAGCGTAATTGGTTTTAACTAGATCTTCGTCATTAGATTTAAACGATACTATTTTCTAAGCTTTTGATTAAGAGTGGCTTTTTCTCAAAAATTTTAATAAAATTAACAATTTCTGAAAGTTATTCTGGTCAGTTCTTTAGTATAATGAATATATCAAAACGATAAACTATTTTGGGGAAGATAGTGCATCAGAACTCTTAATAAAGCTGTAAGTGTTGTTCTTTCAACATTTACGGCTTTATTTTTTGTTTTTAAGGCTAAGAATAAATGACAATCAGAAGCAGAACGGTTTTTTTATGAACATAACTAGTGTTAGATAAAGGATCTAACAACAATTAATTAAGTTCAGAAAGTCGGAATATAAGTAAGATATATTTTGATTAAACAAATGAACTCTAAATGATCTATATTTAAATCGGTTTAGTTCAATTTTTCTGAGGTGAAACCTAAAACAAAACAAAGATGTTTTGTTTTAGGTTTTTTTACATTGTTTTCTTATTTAATTGCGTATATTACTTTAAGGGGGGAAGAGGATGGATATTAAAGAACTTTCTTTGAAATTGATTGAGTGGGGGGTGGCAGAATATCTTCAAGACATCTATATTTTACCGATTGAAGATAAAGTCCGAATATTCACAAGAAAAGGCAGTCGCCAAGTTATTTTTAAAGAGTTAGATACATGTGAAGGAGAAAAGTTGATTTTTCATTTCAAATTTATTGGTAGTATGGACGTTGGTGAGAAAAGAAAAGCGCAAGTTGGTGCTGTAACTTATAAAATTAATCAAGAGGAAATCCGGTTACGCTTATCAACAGTAGGAGATTTTAGGCAAAGAGAAAGTTTAGTGATCCGCTTTTTACATGTTTTTGGAAACAGTCGCGAAAATTATTTTTTGCCGAAACAACTAACAATTATCCGAAGTCAAGTTAAACGTCGGGGGCTTCATTTATTTTGTGGACCGGTTGGATCTGGAAAAACGACCTTAATGTACAAGCTAGCAAAAGAAACAGATCAATTTCAGCAAGTGATCACGATAGAAGACCCAGTAGAAATTGAAGAAGAGGCATTCTTACAATTACAGACCAATACTAAAATTGATTTGACCTATGATGTACTGATCAAAGCTTGCTTACGTCACCGACCAGATATTTTGATCATCGGGGAAATTAGGGATGGACTTACTGCACAAGCTGCAATCAGAGCTGCACTTACAGGTCATACTGTGTTTGCAACGATTCATGCAAGGAGTATTAGTGGTGTATATGAACGCTTGGCTGAACTAGGGATTCAGTTAAGCGAGATTACTGAATGTGTAGCCAGCATTATTTATCAAAGGTTGTTGCCTTTTAGAACGAATACTAATGAAGAAATCAGCGGCTTACTTATTGACTATAGCTTCTCTAGAGAGACAACTTCAAAATGGTCGAAAGAATTAAGAAAGGTTTGGGCATATGGATTTATTGATAATCAAACATTTTATGCAGAAAAAGAAGAATAAATTATCCAATCAGCAACAGCAGTTGTTTATTCAATTACTTGCAGACTTGTTAGGTAATGGATTTACGATTCAAGAAAGTTTATTGTTTATGAAAAAATCTGGTTCAGTTTCTGGATTAATCATTGATGACTTGCTCGAGGGTATGCATCAAGGCGATTCTCTACAAAGTGGGTTAGTACAATTAGGATTTCAGTTGACGGTTATTACTCAGATTGAATTTGCTCAAACCCATGGAGATTTAACAGGAACATTATGCAAAATCAAAGAACACATGATAATTGTTGCTAAACAGCGACAAAATTTTTATAAAGTAATTAGCTATCCTGTGCTGTTGCTCTTATTTTTAATGGTTGTTTTGACAAGCATTCGTCAAATTTTGTTACCACAATTGATGGCAAATGGAACAATCAGAGCAGATAATATAGGAATTCTATTTATCCAACAAAGTCCTTATTATTTACTAACAGTGATACTTATCATACTAACACTAGTTGTACTGATCCGTTGTTATTTGAAGAAGAGGACATTTTTACAAAGAGCTATATTTATTTCAAAACTACCACTTTTAGGAAATTTCTATAAAGAATATAATTCCGCTTTTTTTGCGCTAGAGTGGGGAAAGCTATTTTCTCAAGGTTTGGAAATCAAAACAGTTATCTATTTAATGAAAACGATTAATCAAAGGTCCTTAATGAGTGAACTTGCTGAACGGATCGAAGAACAATCGATTCTAGGAACCACGTTTTATGATCAATTGCCCAAATTTCCTTTCTTCTCTCCAGAACTATCTTTGATTATTCAACAAGGGCAGATCAAAGGTAATCTTGGAAAAGAATTGATTTTGTATAGCCAACTTTGTTGGCTACGTTTTTTTAAGCGTATGGAAAAAATGATTCAATGGATTCAACCGATTATTTTTTTAGTTGTTGCGTTGCTAGTCGTTAGTATTTATGCCGCAATGTTGTTGCCGATTTATGGTGGAATGGAGGACTTTTTATGAATAGTAAAAAGAAAAAAGAACGAATAAATTATGCTGGTTTTACTCTTTTAGAAATGTTAGTTGTGTTGTTAATAATTTCGGTTTTGATTTTGTTGTTTGTTCCTAATCTATCTAAACACAAAGAGGGCGTAGATAAAAAAGGGAATGAAGCAATTGTAAAAATAGTGGAGACACAAATCGATCTTTATACTATGGAGAAAAATCAAATCCCAACCGTAGAGCAGCTAGTAAAAGAACAGTACATTACGCAAGATCAATATGATAAGTACCAAGCAAGTAAGAAGTAACCATGAAGAATATGAAAGGTTTTACGCTGATAGAATCTTTGCTGGTACTATCTATCTGTATAACATTTATATTACTACCAACACTCGCCATAAAAAAATGGAAGCAGGTATTGTCAGCTGAACAATTTTTGTCATCTTTTGAGAAGAGACTATTGTTTACACAACAAATGGCGATTGTAAATAGGCTTGATACTCAGATCATATTTTATGAACAAAACCAGTCTTTTAATTTTCTGATTCCTAGAGATGGACGAAAAGCAGAGAAAACAGTATTAGAGATTCCAACGGTTTTAAGGGCTACGGGACCCCCAAAAATCATTTTCAAAAAAGGCTCAGGTAACAATGGGAACTTATCAAAATTTTCTTTTTCATGGTCCGAAAAAGAGCAATTGATTGAATTTCAATTTCAATTGGGGAGTGGGCGCTATGTTAAGAAAATTAAATAATTATAAGGCCTATATCTTATTTGAAAGTTTGATTGCACTGAGCTTATTGTGCATGATTGTTGGGAGCTATCTTTCATTGAATACATTTTTATTTAAAAAAAACAAACAAGCCATAGACAGGTTGCAACTTCATAGAGTTTTATATGAAGAAGTAAATCATTACGAAAATTATAAAGTACGCTCAGAAAATGATAACTATCAGGTACATTTTTACGAAATAAATAATCAGTTGAATGAAGTGGTGATTACAGATGGAAAAGAGACAGTTAGCCTTAAAAAGGAGTAGTTCCTATGATAAGTATTTAGGTTTCACGCTGATAGAGTGTTTACTTGCACTGCTGATCCTCTCTAGTATTTGTCTGCTCTTTTCAGCATGCATTAAGAATGTAGCGGTAGTTACGAAACAATTGAAAAGTGAGCGCGAAAAAGAGTGGCATATATTCTTGATTCAGTTGGAAAATGAATTAGTAAATTGTTATTATGAAAAAACGCAAACGAACAAAATTGTTCTTAAAAATAAAAAAAATGGAAATGTTGTTTGGATTGAATATAAGCTAGGAAAGATTGTAAAAGTGGAAAATGGTGGATATCAGCCGCTTTTAACAGAAGTCAAAACGGCAACCTTTATTGAGGAGGGGAAAACGATAGTGATAAAAGTAAGTTTTGAAAATAATTTAAATCAAACGGCAAAATGGATCATAACTCAGGAACATAAGCATGAGTAACAGATATAAAGGAGGTATTTTGCTTACAACGTTATTACTTGTCTTTTTATTCAGTTTCATTTTCATCTTGGTGCTGGAAGACTTTCAACTGACGCAACGATTTACACAAGAAACCAAAGATTATTACATCGCTAAAACAATGGTCAGCATGTTTCTCACTGATATTAGACAAGAGACACAACCACTGGGAAAAAGAGGTCAACAACATTTTTCATCAGGAACATTACAATACGAATATGATCAAAAAACAATTAACTTTGTTATTCAATTAAATCAAACTAGATATAGATTCCAAATGAACTATCAAGCAGTTGAAAAAGCCCAAATCAAAAAATAACAGATCAAGTACTACAAATAACACGAATAAATTATTTGTGAAACGTGTATCAAACTAACATAGAAAAAAACTGATACAGAGATTCATTTTAAAAAGAAAATACGTTAGAATGAGTTAATAAATTTTATGAAAATGAGAATAGTTCAGGGATTTACAAATAATATTAGGAAATTGATTGATTATTGTTAGGTTTTTCGTTAAAATAGAACAGGTATGAAAATTGTTATATTTTAGATGGAAATTGAGGTGTTTCTTTTGTTCCCAGAGAAAATAGAAAAGGCTTTCGGGTTAATGGAACAAGCCATCGGATTGCTAAAACGTTCTTTAGATACTTCTTTTTTGGATGCATATACTGAAAATGGTGAAAATATCATTGATAATTTTCAAGTACGTGTCTTAGATGGAGTACCAGATGAGCAAACCGTTCAAAGGTTAAAAACCATTTATCAACAACTACAAGCAATAGAATTGGAACCAGAAGAAATTAGGCGTTTATCTCAGTTGATTTTACTTAAAGGGAATAAAGTAGAATCCTTACAGGCAAATCATCAATTAACACCAGACAGTATCGGTTTTTTGTTTGTTTATTTGATCGAACAGTTATATAGTCCAGAGAAACCGCTAAAAATATTAGACATAGCATCAGGTATGGGAAATCTTCTTTTAACGGTAATCCTTAACTTGAATATAGCGAAGTATACTGTTCAAGGTTTTGGTGTGGATATTGATGATACGCTGCTTTCAGTATCAGCTACTAACAACGAATGGACAAAAGCCGCAATACAGCTATTCCATCAAGATGGGTTACAAGATCTACTTGTTGATCCTGTTGATGTAGCTATTAGTGATTTACCGATCGGCTATTATCCAAACGATGAAAAAGCCAAAGAATTTGCTTCAGCAGCAGATGAAGGCCATACTTACGCACATCATTTATTGCTGGAACAAGCGATGAAATTTGTTAAACCTGATGGATATGGATTGTTCTTGATTCCAACTGATATTCTAGAAACAGAGCAAAGTTCTTTTTTCAAAAATTGGCTGCAAAAAAATGTTTATCTACAAGGAATGATTCAATTGCCAGATGAGTTGTTCAAGTCAGTGCAATCAAGGAAAAGTATTTTGTTTGTCCAAAATAAAGGTGAACATAGTGCGCAAGTAAAAGAAGTTTTAGTTGCAAAATTAGGTTCCTTAAAAGATCCTGCAAAAGTGACACAATTTTTTCAACAATTTGAGGCTTGGAAGTCTTCAAATTTAAAATAAAAACAACTGATTAAAGAGGAGAGTATTATGTCTAAAACAATTGCAATCAATGCTGGAAGTTCAAGTTTAAAATGGCAACTATATCAAATGCCGAATGAAGAAGTAATCGCTAAAGGAATCGTTGAACGAATCGGTTTAAATGATTCTATCTTTACAATTAAATATGGCAACGATGAAAAATATGAAGAAATCGTTGACATCAATGATCATGATGTTGCTGTAAAAATGTTATTAGATAAATTAACTGAGTTGAAGATTCTAGCTTCTTATAACGAAATTACGGGTGTTGGACACCGTGTAGTTGCCGGTGGGGAAGACTTCAAAGATTCAGTTGTTATTGATGCCGAAGTTTTAGCAAAAATCGAAAAATTAGCAGATCTTGCACCATTACACAATCCAGCAAATGCAATGGGAATCAAAGCATTCAAAAAAATCTTACCAGAAATTATCAGCGTTGCTGTTTTTGATACAGCTTTCCATACGACAATGCCGAAACATAACTTTTTATATAGTATTCCAACTGAATACTATGACAAATATGCCGCTCGTAAATATGGTGCACATGGAACAAGCCACAAATATGTAGCTGATCGTGCAGCTGAAATGCTAGGTCGTCCGATTGAAGAATTGAAAATCATTACTTGTCACTTAGGTAATGGAGCCTCAATCACTGCTGTCGATGGTGGTAAATCGGTTGATACATCAATGGGCTTCACACCACTTGCAGGTGTAACGATGGGAACTCGCTCTGGTGATATCGATCCTTCATTGTTAGCTTACTTGATGGAAAAACTTGAACTAACAGATATCAAAGACATGATCAATATTCTAAATAAACAATCAGGTTTACTTGGTTTGACGGGTATCTCTAGTGATATGCGTGACTTAGAAGCAAACATGGACAAAGAAGCAGTTCAAGTCGCTTACGATATCTTTACAGATCGTATCCGTAAATACATTGGTAGTTATGTAACTGTTTTGAACGGTGTAGATGCGATTGTCTTCACTGCTGGAATCGGTGAAAATGACGCTCATGTTCGTAGTGAAGTAATCAAAGGTATGACGTGGTTTGGTTGTGAACTAGATGATGAGAAAAACAATGTTCGTGGCAAAGAATCAGTAATCTCTACAGAGGATTCTAAAGTTAAAGTATTATTGATTCCAACAGATGAAGAGTTAATGATTGCTCGTGATGTTGAACGTTTGAGAAAATAATTATAAATAAAAGCAACCTGAGAAAATCAGGTTGCTTTTTTATGTTCAAAATTAGTTGTCCTCATCTTGTTGAATAGGGATTTTGTTAGCTAAATCAGTTCTTACCACTAATACATCACAAGTTGCATTTCGGATAACGTATTCAGAAACAGAACCAATGAATAACCGCTCCACAGCGTTCAGACCAGTTGCACCTAACATGATCAAATCCACTTCATGATCTTGAGGTAATTGTTTTGCAATCAAAGGTTTTGGAGAACCATATTCAATGAGGCTAGTTACTTTTTCACAACCATGTTCTTTTGCTTGCTTTTTGTAACCTTCAAGTGTCTGTTTTGCCATCTCTGTTGCTTGCTCGGCTAAGACTCCATCAAAAGATGAAACAGATTGGAATGCTCGTGTATCAATGACGTGTGCTAAAAGCAACTCTGCATCATTTCTCATTGCAACATTCATTGCTTTTTGAAAAGCTAACTCAGCTTCGGATGATCCATCAACAGCCACCATGATTTTACGATAATTTTGTAACATTATGCTCACTCCTTTTCAAACAATTAGAAATATATTGTTCTTGATACCTTAATTGTAGAACAAAAGTTTAAAAAAAGGAAATAAAAAAAGAAGATACGTTTATAGAATCTTCTTGGCGAACATCACAGTGAATACAGCTGAAATTACAAGCAAGCTAAAAATATAGAATAACGAAAAAAATGTTAAGTTAAAGATGCCAACTAAAACACCAATGGCAGCTAAAATCAGATAAAAAACACCAAACTGATGTAAAAACTGTTTATTTTCGTCAGGCTCACCATTATGCATCAATGGTAAAAAGACAGTCGCTTTTTTTAATAAATAAATTCCGATAATAACTAACGATGCCACAGATACAAAAATAAGTACTTGAATCATGAATTGAACCTCCATCAAATAAAAAACAATTTGCACTACGCAAATTGTTTGGTAATCAAATAAAAATGGTAAAATCCGTTGATGCCGTTATTCGTCCTATAGTATTGAACCCGCAAACAAAGCAGGTGGGTTCCACGACTGACAGCTTCGAACTACCAAATGAAAAGGCATGTTACCAGCTTAGGTACCAGAAGGATCCCTAGATATCAATAAAATGTTCGGTCAACACACAAAAAAGACAACGCGTACATCACAGATTTACCATCTTTATAATAGCACATTCTCATGCAAACAGCAACGAGGGTGCTTAAATTTGAAAGCGGATTACTCTGTTGTTTTCTTATTTTTTTTCCACTCTTGTATCCGTTGATGCTGCTGATGCAATGCTTGTTCATATTTCCCCGTATCAATGGGCTCATAATAATGAGCATTTTTTATTTTATCGGGAAGATATTGCTGATCGACCCAAGCGTTTTCAAAATTATGAGGGTATTTATAGCCAATGCCTCGGTTTAACTCCTTGGCACCAGAGTAATGGCTATCACGCAAGTGGTCAGGAACATCACCTGCTTTTCCTTCACGAATATCGGCTAAGGCGGCATCGATTGCACTAATAGCAGAATTTGATTTTGGAGATAGACACAAATCAATCACCACACTGGCAAGGGGGATGCGCGCTTCAGGAAAACCTAATTTTTCGGCGGCTTGAACTGCTGTGATCGTGCGAGCTGCAGCCGGTGGGTTGCCTAATCCAATATCCTCATAAGCAATTACCATTAAACGACGACAAATAATTGGTAAATCGCCAGCTTCAACCAGTCTAGCTAAATAATGTAACGCAGCGTCTACATCACTACCGCGAATCGATTTTTGAAAAGCCGAAATCACATCATAATGAGCATCACCGTTTTTATCATGAGTCAAGGCTTTACGCTGAACGCATTCTTCAATAATCGAAAGAGTGATTTCAATTTTTTTATCTTGATTTTCTGGAGTGGATTTGACTGCTAGCTCTAATCCATTTAAGGCACTACGTAAATCACCATTAGTTGCACGGGATAAGTGCTGCAGAGCTTTTTCTTCCAAGACAACTGGAAATTCTCCTAACCCACGCTCGTTGTCAGTTAAAGCTTCTTTGATCGCTTTTTGAATATCCGTTTCCGTTAATGGTTTGACTTCAAAAATTTGAGATCGGCTTCGAATAGCTGGATTGATCGTAATGTAAGGATTTTCAGTTGTTGCCCCGATCATAATGATTCGACCACTTTCAAGATGAGGTAGTAGAAAATCCTGTTTTGTCTTATCCAAGCGATGAACTTCATCTAGGAGTAAGATTACAGTTCCACTCATTTTTGCTTCTTCTGCAACAATCTGCAAATCTTTTTTCGTATCAGTTGCTGCATTTAACAATCGAAAAGCGTAATTTGTAGAACCCGCAATGGCACTAGCAATACTCGTTTTACCAGTTCCTGGCGGACCATATAAAATCATGGATGAAAGCATACGAGCTTCGACCATTCGACGGATAATTTTTCCTGGTCCTACTAGATGTTGTTGTCCAACGACTTCATCTAAATTACGTGGCCGCATACGATAAGCTAATGGTTTTTGCATCGTTGGCCCTCCTTTTTTCTTTATCTTATCTATTATACCATAAAGAACGTATGTTTGTATCTCGCTGAGTTTGATAGGGAAATTCATTGATTAAACGGCTGTTTTTTGTACGGTTCATTTGTTATTTCAATGGATAATAGGCTTTGATTCGTGTATTATAGAAAGTGGTGAAAAATAATGAATGAGACAATAAATTTTTTTAAGACAAAAACAACTGAAGAAATTGCTCAGTTTTTGTTAGGTATGTATTTAGAACACGAAACAGAATCGGGGATACTTGCAGGCTATATCGTTGATACCGAAGCTTATTTAGGACCAGAAGATGAGGCTGCTCATAGTTTTGGCTTGCGCAATACACCACGTCTAAAAGCGATGTACGATAAACCCGGAACGATTTATTTATATACGATGCACACACATTTGATTTTAAATATGGTGACTCAAGAAAAAGGCACACCCCAAGGAGTTATGATTCGTGCAATTGAACCCATTGAGGGAATCGAAAAAATGGTAGAAAACCGCAATGGTCGTCAAGGCATCGAATTATCTAACGGGCCAGGTAAGCTGGTATCAGCTTTAGGAATTAATCAAGCGTTATATGGACAATCAATTTTTGATAGTCCATTACGATTAGTACCAGAAAAAAGAAAAACACCAAAAAAAATCATCCCACTTCCTCGAATCGGTATTCCCAATAAAGGTATTTGGACAGAATTACCATTAAGGTATATTGTTTCAGGAAATCCTTATATATCCAAACAAAAAAGAAGTGATATTGATCAAAAGGCCTTTGGCTGGAAGGAAGAAAATAAATGAAAAAAGCAACAATGTTAACTTATTTAGACCAACAAATAACCAGAAAAATCATGGAATATGATGTAGCTCTTGATTGGAACGCTAAAAACCATACAATTGAAGTTGTTTTTCGATTATTTGCCGAAAATACAGCACATGAACAGATCGATGATGCACAAGGAACGGTTTCAGAAGAAGAAATCATTGAATTTGAAGATGGGATCTTGTTTTATAATCCTGAAAAGTCTTCTGTAGATAAGGCAGATTTTCTAGCGACTATTTCTTATGAGGGCAAAAAGGGAATCAAACAGTCTGTGTTAGATGGTTTCATTGATTACTTAAATGATGTTTTAACTGAAGGACAAAGTGATTTATTAGACTTTTTAACGGATGAGGGGCAAGCCGTATTTGAGCTGAAATGGTCACAAGAATTATTTGAAGAAGCTGTTAAAAAGTATCAAAAAGTAGAGAGCGATACCTATATTGCGTACCCAAGCTATTAAAAAGAGTAAAGAGGTGATCATATGAAATGGACAGAAGTAAAAGTTGAAACAGCTAGTGAAGCAATTGAAGCAATCTCAAATATCATGATGGAAGCTGGAGCGAGTGGTGTTGCGATAGAAGATGCTTTAGATGTAGAAAATTTTCAAAGTGATTTATATGGTGAATTACTAGACAAAGAACAATTTACGCACATTAAAGAAGGTGCATTGGTTATAGCCTATTTTCCCGAAACGACCTTTTTGCCGGAAATCTTACCTTTTATCAAAGAGAGCATTACCCGCTTACCAGAGTTTGGTCTTGCTATTGGGAAAAATGAAGTGAGTGTTAGTGAAGTAGCTGAAAGCGATTGGGCAACTGCTTGGAAAAAATATTATCATCCAGTTCGTGTGACACGGTTTCTAACAATCGTTCCAAGCTGGGAGAAATATGAAGCGCAAGATGCGCTTGAAAAAATCATTACCTTAGATCCAGGTATGGCTTTTGGAACTGGAACCCATCCAACAACCCGTTTGACTTTACAAGCCCTAGAAACTGTTTTACGTGGTGGTGAAACACTGCTTGATGTTGGCACAGGTTCTGGTGTGTTAAGTATTGCGAGTAAATATCTAGGTGCTAAAGAAATCTATGCCTATGATTTAGATGAAGTTGCAGTGACGGCTGCTAAAGAAAATATGAATATGAATCCAATTGCTAGTGATGTTCAAGTCTCGGCAAACGACTTGCTGAAAGGGATAACGGTCGAAGCAGACGTGATCGTGGCAAATATTTTAGCTGATATTATTACGTTGATGATCGAGGATGCTTGGCGTTTATTGAAAAATGATGGTACTTTGATCGTTTCAGGAATCATTCAGGAGAAAAAAGCAATGGTTATAGAAAAAATGACTAGCGTAGGTTTCCTTGTAGATCAAATTTTCCAACAAGGGGATTGGTATGCAATGATATTAAAGAAAACAGAGGAAGAGTAAGATGCAGCGTTACTTTTTAACGGAGCCTTATGCAGCGCAGGATCATTATCAGATCAGTGGAGAAAACTACCATCATATCGTACGAGTGATGCGTATGACACCTGAAGAACAAGTTTTCTTAGTGTTTAATGATCATACTGCGATCATTGCAGAAATCACGGAAATCACAGAAACATCTGTTTATTTGAAAGAGCTTAGTAAAGAGACTGCTGAAAAAGAGTTGCCAATCGATGTTACGATTGCCTGTGGCTATCCTAAAGGTGATAAGTTGGAATGGGTCGTTCAAAAAGGGACAGAACTTGGCAGTCACAAGTTTATTGGTTTTCCTGCTAAGACATCGGTTGTAAAATGGGATCAAAAAAAGCGAGTTAAAAAAACTGAGCGCTTGAAGAAGATTGCCACAGAGGCTGCTGAGCAATCTCATCGCCAGTTTGCACCGGATATCGTATTATTAGAAAGAGAACAAGCGTTGATCGATGTTTTTTCTCGTTATGATAAAGTGTTGATTGCGTATGAGGAATCTGCAAAGATCGGTGAACGTAGCAGCTTTGCAACAGTACTTTCTGGACTAGAAACTGGGCAATCGCTTTTGTTTATTTTTGGTCCAGAAGGTGGGTTTTCATCTGCCGAAGTCAGTTTATTTCAAGAAAATGGCGGGATTCTTTGCGGTTTGGGGCCACGAATTTTACGTGCGGAGACAGCGCCATTATATGCCTTAGGTGCAATTAGTTACCATTTTGAATTAATGTAAATTATAGGGGGTTGTTTATGGAATTAGAGTTACAAAGACTTTCAATTATGTTAATGGATCCATCGTTTACAGACCGACAATTCACAGATGAGCTTCTGTTTTTAAAAGAATTTCCTGTTCGATCTATTTTTGTGTTACCTTATAATGTTGCAAGAGCCAAACAATTATTGACAGGAACCAAGATTCAAATCGGTAGTCTGGTTGATTTTCCCTTAGGCGGTGGAACATTGGCAAAAAAAGCTTTTGAAACAGGACAATTATATAGAGAAGGTGCTTCAGATGTTTTTGTGACGATGGCACCTGAACAGCTAGAAAGATATGGGAATGAAAGTTATCAAGCATTAGAACAATTGTCTTTTGGACGAAATGCTCTAGGTTTCTTTTTAGATAGTCGGCAATTAACAGATGGTCAAAAGCAAGTATTGGCGATGGATATCGCAGAGTTAAATGTCAGTGCTATTTCTTTAGGCTTGAATTTGACGATGGAACAAGCGATCTATGATATGAGTATTTTTAGAACAGGTCGTAAAAAGCAGATGACGTTTCAAGTAAATGTCAAAGCACCAACGTTGCTTGAAATTGAGTTACTTTTTCAAGCTGGAGCTTCATATATCGGTATTAGTAATGGCCGTGAGATATTGCCATTGATTTCTAAATTGAATTAAAACGCGAGGAATTGAAAATATAGAAAAATGTTAGTATAATAAAAGTTGTTGGAAGTGCTACTGTTTCAAGTGGTGCTTTTCTTTTTTTGAACGATCGATCATATACATATATAGAGGGATGTTGGTACATAAGTAAAAGGAGTACCACTATTCTAGGAAGCGAAGCTGACATAGAGATAGCGGATAACGGACCAAAAAGTAAAAGGAGTACCACTATTCTAGGAAGCGAAGCTGACGTAGAGATAGCGGATAACGGACCAAAAAGTAAAAGGAGTACCACTATTCTAGGAAGCGAAGCTGACGTAGAGATAGCGGATAACGGACCAAAAAGTAAAAGGAGTACCACTATTCTAGGAAGCGAAGCTGACGTAGAGATAGCGGATAACGGACCAAAAAGTAAAAGGAGTGAGAAACATGCCAAAAGAGGAAATTATGACGGGCCCTGGAGTTATGAAGCTCGTGTCAAAATACATGGCGCCCCAGCATGTTGCTTTTGTTCAAAAAGCCTGTGATTATGCTGAGAAAGCACATGATGGTCAAGTTAGACAGTCAGGTGAGCCTTATTTTATCCACCCAATCCAAGTTGCTGGAATTTTAGCAGAACTACGGATGGACCCACATACAGTTGCCACAGGATTTTTACACGATGTGGTAGAAGATACAGACGTCACGCTTGAGGATTTAGCAACTGAATTTGGTGCTGATGTTGCGATGTTAGTGGATGGTGTGACCAAACTTGGAAAAATAAAATATAAATCTCATGAAGAACAACTGGCTGAAAATCACCGAAAAATGTTATTAGCAATGGCTCAAGATTTACGCGTGATTATGGTCAAATTAGCCGATCGTCTGCATAACATGCGGACATTAAAGCATTTACGAGAAGATAAGCAACGCAGAATTGCTCAAGAAACAATTGAAATCTATGCTCCGCTCGCACATCGTTTAGGGATTAGCCGTATCAAATGGGAATTAGAAGATACAGCCTTGCGCTATATCAACCCAAATCAATATTACCGTATCGTTAATTTAATGCAAAGTAAACGAGATGAACGTGAAGCGTATGTGGAAGAAGCTGTTGAAGATATCCGCCTAGCAACGGAAGATTTAGATATATACGCTGAAATCTACGGTCGTCCCAAACATATTTATTCCATTTACCGCAAAATGAAAGATCAAAAAAAGCAATTCAATGAAATTTATGATTTGTTGGCGATTCGTGTAATCGTTGATTCAATCAAAGATTGTTATGCTGTTTTAGGTGCGATTCATACAAAATGGACACCGATGCCAGGACGTTTTAAGGATTATATTGCAATGCCCAAGGCAAACATGTATCAATCCATTCATACAACCGTTATCGGACCCAAAGGTAATCCTGTAGAAGTTCAAATCAGAACTCATGAAATGCATCAAATTGCAGAATTTGGGGTTGCTGCTCATTGGGCTTATAAAGAAGGGAAAACTGAAAAAGTCGATGAAGACACGGATAATAAGCAATTAAGTTGGTTCCGTGAAATTCTTGAATTACAAGATGAAAGCTATGATGCTTCTGAATTTATGGAAAGTGTCAAAGGGGATATTTTTAGCGATAAAGTGTATGTATTTACGCCAACTGGCGAAGTAACGGAATTGCCTAAAGGCTCTGGACCACTTGATTTTGCGTACAGTGTGCATACTGAAATTGGCAATAAAACAACAGGTGCCAAGGTCAATGGGAAAATGGTTCAGTTGGATTATACACTAAAAAATGGCGATATCATTGAAGTTTTGACCTCACCAAACTCCTTTGGACCAAGTCGTGACTGGTTGAAAATGGTAGCGACAAGTAAAGCGCGTAATAAAATCAAACGATTTTTCAAGGTCCAAGATCGCGAAGTTAATATCATCAAAGGACATGATGCAATCAGTAAATACCTGATCGAACATGGATTTACACCAAAAGAATTTTTAAGTAAAGCAAAAATGGCAGAAGCGCTGGAGCGTTTTAATTTTCAAACAGAAGACGATCTATATGCGGCTGTTGGTTATGGTGAAATCAGCGCTCAAGTGGTCTTTAATCGCTTAACTGAAAAAGAGCGTAAAGAACAAGAAATTGAACGCCAAAAACAAGAAGCTGAAGAATTGATGACGCAACCAGTCAAAAAAGAATCAGATAAAATGAAAGTTCGCCATGAAGGCGGGATTGTGATTCAAGGCGTTGAAAACTTGCTTATTCGCATCAGCCGTTGCTGTAATCCTGTACCTGGAGATGAAATTGTTGGATACATTACGAAAGGACGCGGTGTGTCCATTCATAGAGCAGATTGTCCAAATGTGCAGCATCAAGAAGAACTTGCCCAACGATTGATTGAAGTCGAATGGGAAGATACGGATAACACGAATAAAGAATACGATGCTGATTTAGAAATTTATGGCTATAATCGTAGTGGTTTATTGAATGATGTCCTACAAGTCATTAGTTCAATGACTAAAAATTTAGTCAGCGTGGAAGCGAAGCCGACGAAAAATAAAATGGCCATGATCCATGTAACAGTAAAAATCCAAAATCTAGCCCATTTAAAAACAATCGTAGATAAAATAAAGAATATACCGGATGTTTATAATGTTCGTCGAACCAATGGCTAGGAGGTAGCAAGTATGAGAGCAGTTATCCAGCGAGTGACTCAAGCAGAAGTTACAATCGATCAAAAAAGTGTTGGGAAAATCAATCAAGGGTTTATGATTTTACTCGGCATCCATGAATCAGATAGCGCAGAAGATGTAGCTTATTTAGTCCGTAAAATCAGTAAGCTTCGCGTCTTTGAAGATGAAGCGGACAAAATGAATTTAAGTATTCAAGAAGTTCAAGGGAGTATTTTGAGTGTTTCTCAATTTACATTATATGCAGATACCAAAAAAGGGAACCGACCTAGTTTTATAGAAGCTGCTCGACCTGAGAGGGCGATTCCTTTGTATGAGCTTTTCAACAAGCAGCTTAAAGAGCTAGATATTCCCATTGAAACTGGAGAATTCGGTGCTGATATGGCCGTGTCATTGACTAATGATGGACCAGTAACTATTATGATTGATACCAAAGATAAATAAACAAAAAAATGACTGAGATGAAGCTCTTTGCGCTTTATTTATGTCACTGTGAATTCAAGAAAATGGTGTGAAAAAGTCAGGCTCTTCGGCAATATCCTAAAAACCGTACAATGCGCTTTATGCATTGTGCGGTTTTTAGTCCAATCGCTCGAGCCTAAACGACTTTTAATCACAACCTCTTTTTTTAATAAGTTCTTCAAAAAAGGTATATTCGTAGTAAATGCTTGGTATAATGAACTATAAAGTGAACGTTGAGGTGTAAGATGAAAAAATATCAAGAAGAATTATTACCAAAATTGAAAAAGTTACCTGTGCCGGCATTACGTGAAACGATAGCTCGTTTAAGTGACTGGGTGAGTCCGTTACTGACGACAGAAGTATTACATGATTTTCAGGAAAAAGCTTCAACATTTAGTACTTCTGAGGGGCTAGTATTGCAAAAGAAATTAGTTGATCATGCGAACAAAGGAGCGGGAAGTTGGTTGGCACCTGCTTGGGAAAAAAGCTATTTAAAAAGCCGTGGCTATTTACAAAGTGAATCAAATTTTGCATTGATTATAGCAGAGCGCTACTATGAACACATTAACTCTAAAGAAGCCCGAGCCGCTCAGCTTATATATCAAATGAGTACCATTTATCTTAATTTAGCTGAAGGAACCTATCCAATCGAATATACAAACAAGCAGCAAAATGTCGACATGTCTTTTTATTCGAATTTTTTCAAAAGCTGCAGAATACCTGGAAAAAATCAAGATTCCTTTCATAAAAAAGAAACACAGACACCAGAAAATTATATTGTGATTTTTGTAAACGATCTCTATTTCCGTTTAGATGTTACAAATTCACTAGGTGAACGGTATTCTTTAAAACAATTGCAAGAAAATTTGACGTATCTCTTAGCTCTTGAGCAAGACTCTACACATGGAGAGGAACTCATTTCATATCTAACAGGTGTTGAAAGAGCGCGCTCATCATTTATTTATCAACAGTTAATCAAAGAAGAGTCAACTAAACAGAGTCTACAACAAATCGAAGACGCCTTATTTATTTTAAGTTTTTCAAGTGGAAACGATGAAACAACAGAAGATCGAATTGCTGAAGTTTTATTAAATACAAGCCATCAATTTTTATCAAAAACAACACAGGCTGTGATCACAAAAAATGGATATATTGGCTTTAACATGGAGCATACGGCGATCGATGGCGTACCAGCGTTGAATCTATTTACTAAAATTTTTGAATCTTTCAATACTCAGATACAAGAAACAACTGAAAAGAGTTCTTCTGATTTAGTCAAAAAACTGGAATGGACACTGACTGATTCAATGATTGATATTCTGGAAGAAGCAAGAAGCCTAGCAGAAATCGAGAATAACTCGTATACTATCAAACATCAAGTTGTTTCAGCTGTTGGTAAAGAGCGAATGAAAAAAGCGCAAGTAAGTCCAGATGCTTTTTTTCATATCGCGTTAGCACTAGCACAGCAGAATGTTTTTGGACAGTTAAGATCTGTTTATGAACCTGTTGCGATGCGGATGTATTATGAAGGACGAACAGAGTCTGCCCGTTCGATTAGCCAAGAGAAAAAGCAGTTTGTAGAAGCTTTTTCTAATAGAAGTGAGCCAATTTCTAAGGAAGAATCTCTAGCCTTATTCTTAGAAGCTGCTAGTGCTCACTCTGCTCGAATCAGTCAATGTCAAAATGGCCAAGGAGTCGAACGTCATCTATTTGGTCTTCAAAATATGGCGCTTAATGGAGAGGAAGGACCGAATTCCTTTTTAACAGACGCATTGACCATCTTAGGGGATGACTTTATATCAACTACTGGGCTTCCTTATGATATATTAGAGTCCTTTAGCTTTGGACCAGTCAATGAGACTGGGTTTGGTCTTTATTATGGCATCTTAGCGGAGGAAGTAATTTTGACGCTATCGGCTAAGAAAATATATGAAAATGAAGCGATGCAACTGCTTGAAGCAATTTCTGAAGCACTGATAGCACTAACAAATCTTTTAGAAATCTAGTCATAAGATCAATAAAAATACTGAGAATAATGAGCAGACTCTTTCTTGGGTCTTAGCGTTATTTTCAGTATTTTTTGTTTTTGAAAGAGTCTGGGACATGAATCTACGAGTTATCTCTCAGACTCAAGGAATCCGTATAAACGGTGGGAACAGAAGCAATCACTACACTTCGATCACATCAAATTCTAAGTGCTAAAGCACTAAGATTTGAAGGCTTCTTATTTCTTGGGATTAAACACTTCTGCCCCAACCTCTTTACTCATAAGATTTCTTAATGTATCTATTTTAGCAAATGGTGTCTTCAATGAGAAGAAGCTACTTTTTTATCAACTAAACAAGCTATCGATTCGTTGATAATCCTCTGCTGTCAAATGTACAGTCAAAGCTTTTACATTATTCCTTACTTGTTCTGGTTTTTTAGCACCAGGAATCACAACATCCACAAAAGGATTCTTGATGTACCAAGCAACTACAATCGCTGCAACACTGGTGTTATAATCGGCCGCAATCAATTTAAGTTGGCTAACTTTATCGATAATTGTTTTAAAACGTTCCCCTTGAAAGTCTGGTTTTTTACTGCGTAAATCTTCAGGTGGAAAAATTACACCTTGTTCATATTTTCCAGTTAATAAGCCAGAAGCCAACGGAAAATAGGGCACAAAAGAAATCTGATTTTCTTTTAAATAAGGGAATAATTCGATTTCTGCTTCACGATGGATCAAGCTATATTCATCTTCGACAATATCGACATAGCCCTCTTGATTTGCTTCTTTAATTTGTGACAAGCTAAAATTAGAAACGCCAATCGCTTTGATTTTACCAGCTTCCTTTAGCTTTTGCAAAGCAGCCACAGCTTCATTTTTAGGCGTCGTTTCATCTGGAAAATGAATGTAAAAAATATCGATATAGTCTGTTTGCAAACGTCTTAATGCTTCGTCGACAGAGTGTATCAAAAACTCGGGTGTATTATTAAAGGCACCCCCGTTAGCTGGATCATGTGCAGCTTTTGTAGCAATCACTACTTGATCACGGTCAAAATCTTTTAACACCTCACCAATCAACTCTTCTGAACGCCCCATTCCATATGCAAAGGCAGTATCCAATAATGTGATACCGTTTGTTAAAGCAACTCGGACGATTTCTTTTCCAGTATCATCGTTTAAGTTTGGAAACAAATTATGACCGCCGACAGCATTTGTTCCTAAACCAATTGGGGTTGAATAAACTTCCGTTTTACCAATTCGTACGTTTTTTGTCATGATGATTCCTCCTGACTTTCTATAATTAGTGTAGTTCATTAAAACAAAAGAAGAAAGTTATGCCACTTATGGCTAGAATTTTTGTAACAAAATGTCTCAAAAAACAGAAAGCTAAAGATTTCTTGATTTTCTATAGTATAATAGTTGCAACTGAATGTATCAGTGAGTAAATAGTTGAAGGATGGAAGCAAATTGGGAAAAATTAGAATCAATAATATGAAGTTTTACACTAAAAATGGTGTTTTACCAGAAGAACGAATTTTAGGACAACAATTAGAAGTTGATATCGAATTAAGATTGCCGTTAGATCAGGCTGGTAAGACGGATGATGTCAATGACACCGTTAGTTATGCGGAAGTGAATGATCAAATTGCTAAGCGTTTAACCACTCATTCTTACAACTTAATAGAAGCTGTCGCTTCAGCTATCTTGGATGATATTGAAACAGAACATGGCAAAAAGTTAGAAAGTGCTCTTGTTCGTGTCAGAAAATATAGTGTACCGATGCCTGGAGTGTTTGATAATATCGAAATCGAAATGGAAAGAGACTTCGTATGACAATCGGTTATTTAGCATTGGGGAGTAATTTGGGAGATCGTCTTAGGACATTACAAGAAGCAATTGAGTTACTCAATCAAGATGAGGATATTCAAGTTTTGAAAAAATCAAAATTGTATGAAACATTACCATATGGGGATGTTCCGCAAGAAAATTATTATAACGCTGTGATTCAAATCAAGACAACATGTGAACCTCTGCAATTATTAGATAAAACACAAGCGATTGAAAAGAAACTAGGTCGTGAACGATTGATTCATTGGGGCCCAAGAACCTTAGATATTGATATTTTGTTGATGAATGATGAAAAAATAGCAACAGAACGTTTGACGATTCCACATAAAGAAATGCTTAAACGCTCTTTTGTATTGGTCCCATTAAAAGAGGTCTATCCTGAAGCTGCATTTCAAGGGAAATCTTTCGATGCTTGGATCACAAGTACAGGGAATCAAGCCGAAGTTTGGCTTAGTAAAGAAAGTTGGTAGGAAGATGGACGAAAAACAACTAGCGATGATCGAGCAGGCAGTAAAACAAATTCTGCGTGCAATTGGTGAAGACCCAGAACGAGCGGGAGTTAAAGATACACCAACACGGGTAGCTAAGATGTATAACGAAGTATTTTCTTCATTGAGAGCGCCAGAATTTGATGATTATGCACTTTTTGATAGTTTGAATGAAGAGGATATGGTTTTGGTCAAAGATATTCAATTTTATTCTATGTGTGAGCATCACTTATTGCCATTTTATGGAAAAGCCCATGTGGCCTATATTCCTGATGAACGCAAAGTGTTAGGCTTAAGCAAGTTGCCACGTTTAGTAGAGTATTGTGCCAAACGTCCTAGCGTTCAGGAAGAT
The DNA here is from genome assembly GCF_050499005.1 of Enterococcus sp. AZ101. Taxonomy (NCBI): domain Bacteria; kingdom Bacillati; phylum Bacillota; class Bacilli; order Lactobacillales; family Enterococcaceae; genus Enterococcus; species Enterococcus sp. AZ101. The sequence goes on from NZ_JBMHEZ010000002.1 coordinate 462,053, forward strand.
TTAACCATTATGATTGCAAATAAACTGGTTGAACATGTACCGGTTAAAGGTGTAGCCGTGGCAATCGAGGCAGAACATATGTGTATGACGATGCGTGGCGTAAAATCACCAAACAGTTTAACGAGAACATTTCATTATCAAGGGATTTTTAAAACAGATCGGGAATGTAAAGATGATTTTTTGAGAGCAATCGAGCATAAAGGATGACAGAAATGGAGATCATTGTAGGTACGAATAATCAAGGAAAATTACAAGAAATGCAGTCTGCTTATCTCAAGGATCAAATTACATTTGTTCCATATGCCAACGATACAAATAAAGAGTATGAGATAGCCGAAACGGGCAAAACGTATGCTGAAAATGCATTACTCAAGGCTCGATTTTATGCAAAAATTGTTGGGAAACCAGTATTGGCAGACGATGGTGGCTTGGAAATCAAAGCTTTTCCTACTCTGTTAGGCGTTGAGACAGCGCGCTTTTTTGAAACTGGCATGACCGATTCAGAAAAAAATCATCAGCTTTTTGAGCTATTTGAAGGACAACGATCGTTAAATCGAACAATTAGTCTGCATGCCGTATTAGTTTATGCTTGGCCAGATGGAGAGTACCTTATTTCAGGACAAGAGCTGAAAGGTGAACTGACAACAAGAGAAATAGGGAAAATGGGCTATGGTTTTGACAAAATTTTCTATTTACCGAAAAAACATAAAACCCTCGCTCAATTACCAAAAGAAGAACGAAATGATTTCAGTCCAAGAGTGTCGGCATTGAAGCAAATGATCGAACAATTAAAGGAGCAACAAAGATGACGGAAGAGGGATACTTTACTAAAAATGCCACTCAAATCATGGGAATTTTAAATGTGACCCCCGATTCATTTTCAGATGGTGGGCATTTTAATGAGTTAGATAAAGCAATAGCCCATTGCGAAGAGATGCTGGCAGCAAACGTTGACATTATCGATATCGGGGGACAATCTACACGACCAAACTATCAAGAAATTTCAGCTAAAGAAGAAAAAGAAAGAATCTTGCCTATAGTAGAAGCCATCAGAAACAGGACGGATAAACCTATTTCGATCGATACCTATTTTCCAGAAGTTGCAGATGCAGCATTAGCAACAGGTGCCAACATCATCAATGATATCAAAGGTTTGGATACAAATGGAATGATCGAAGTGGCACAAAAGTATCCTGATAGTGGCTTAGTGATCATGCATTCACGTAAAAGACGGACCGAATTATCGGTAGTTGAAGATATCCAACAATTTTGTCAGGAAAAAATAGAACTTTGTCACAAAGCTAGGATTGCTTCAACACGGATTTGTTTTGATCCTGGTATTGGGTTTGGAAAAACACAAGCAGAAAATATAGACATTCTAAAAGATCCTGAAGCTTTTCGTTACAAAGATTATCCTTTACTGTATGGCGTATCAAGAAAAAGAACGATAGCAACTTTGACAAATGAATCTGACCCATTGGCACGTGATTTTGGTTCAATTACAGCTTCATTATTTGCTGCAAATAAAGGTGTGGAAATTGTTCGAGTTCATCAGGTTAAAGGAATGCGGGATGCGTTGAATGTTTGGGAATCATTGAACCATAAGTAATCACAATTGTTAGCTCTTTACGAGAGCTATTGTAAAGCTAATTGAAATTCTACTTGACTTTATTTCCATTCTTTAGTAATTTATAGATACTATAAAAAAATCGATGAAAGAACGAGTAGATTTCAAACTGATCGTAGAAGAGAAAGTTGCCTTGGCTGAAAGCAACTTCGTTAGAGAGATCGAAAGACATTCTGGAGATGAACGGAGGAAAAGCCGTTCCGTTACGAGCGTTAATCGTTAGAGGAAAGAGCAATCTTTCGAACTTAGGTGGTACCGCGTGTGTCTATTCACTCGCCCTTGTATTTATACAAGGGCGATTTTTTGTTGTGAATCACCACGATTGGCTCTGCCAGAGTGGATGATGAACAATACTTGGCGAACAAAGTGAGCAAAGTTACCGTACTAGAGAATCACCCAATTCCTAAGACAGAAGAAGAAGTGCAGACGATAGTTTGATTTGATTATTAGGTCCGAAAGTACCCCGATTGGCTCTGCCAGAGTGGATGATGAACAATACTTGGCGAACGAAGTGAGCGAAGTTACCATACTAGAGAATCACCCAATTCCTGAGACAGAAGAAGTGCAGACGATAGTTTGATTTGTTTATTAGGTCCGAAAGTACCCCGATTGGCTCTGCCAGAGTGGATGATGAACAATACTTGGCGAACGAAGTGAGCGAAGTTACCGTACTAGAGAATCACCCAAAGCCATGATCCAAACCAACAGCTGAACAATCGTTAAAAAATTCAATCAGCTCTAAAGTGAATTCAAACCAACCAACCTTTACCAAAATAAAGTACAAACAATGAACAATAACTAGGAGATGAAACAATGAGTTATCAAAAACCAAAAGGAACCAATGACTTATTACCGGGAACGTCAGAAAAGTGGCAATTTGTTGAAGAAACAGCTCGTTTGATTTTTCGTGACTATCAATATGAAGAAATCCGTACCCCTATTTTTGAACATTACGAAGTAATTTCCCGCAGTGTAGGGGATACGACAGATATTGTTTCAAAAGAAATGTATGATTTTTACGATAAAGGCGATCGTCATGTGACATTGCGTCCAGAAGGAACAGCCCCGATCGTTCGTTCTTTTGTCGAAAATAAATTGTTCGGACCTGAATTTTCGAAACCTTATAAAACCTACTATATGGGACCAATGTTTCGCTATGAGCGCCCACAAGCAGGACGTTTGAGACAATTTCACCAAATCGGTGCTGAAGCTTTTGGCAGTGTGAACCCAGCGGTGGATGTTGAAAGTATGGCGATGGCCTTAGACTTTTTCAAACAATTAGGAATCAATCAAATTCGTTTAGTGATCAACTCTTTAGGAGATAAAGAGACAAGAGCTGCATATCGCCAAGCATTGATCGACTATTTAGAACCAAAAGTAGCTGAATTAAGCGAAGATTCAAAACGTCGTTTACATGAAAATCCTTTACGTGTGTTAGACAGTAAAGATAAAAAAGATCAAGCAATCGTAGCTGATGCACCATCGATTTTGGATTATTTAAGCTCGGAGTCAAAAGAACATTTTGACACTGTCAAAACGATGCTGAACGAATTGAATATTCCATTTGAAGTGGATAGCAACATGGTAAGAGGATTAGATTATTACACAAACACAATTTTCGAAGTGATGAGTGAAGCACCAGGTATGGGCGCACAAGCGACGATTTGCGCTGGTGGTCGTTATGATGGATTAGTTGAGGAACTTGGTGGACCAGCAACACCTGGCTTTGGGTTTGCAATGGGCATTGAACGTGTCTTGATTACGATGGAAGCAGAAGGCGTTGCGGTTCCAGTGATCAATGAAATCGATGCTTATGTTGTTGGAATCGGTGAGCAAACAAATGTAGAAACACTAAAACTGGTTCAAGCAATTCGTAATTTTGGCTTTTCAGCTGATCGTGATTTTATGGATCGAAAAGCAAAAGCTCAATTTAAAACAGCGGCTAAATTAAATGCTAAACTTGCTCTGACTTTAGGTGAAACTGAATTAGCTGAAGGCATTGTAAATGTAAAATCAATGGCTAGCCGTCAGGAAAAAGCATTCCCACTATCAGATATTTATGAACGATTCGATGAAATCTATGATGAAATGATGACAGTGATGTTTGATTAAATAAAAGTAAAAAATGAAGAGGAGTAATCATCAATGGCAAAAAGAACAGTATACTGCGGAGAAGTTTCAGCAGATTTAGTAGGACAGATCATCACATTAAAAGGCTGGGTGCAAAAGCGCCGTGATTTAGGAGGGGTCATTTTTATCGATTTACGTGACCGTGAAGGAATCGCTCAAGTCGTTTTTAACCCTGCGCATTCAAAAGAAGCATGGGAAATTGCAGACAAATGTCGTAGTGAGTATGTGATCGAAATTACAGGCGAGCTGACTTATCGCGACAAAGAAGCGGTCAACCCTAAAATGAAAACAGGCGAATTTGAAATAATGGCAACAGATATCACAATTTTGAATACAGCTAAAACACCACCGTTTTTAATTGAAGATGAAAATAATGTCGGCGATGAAATTCGTATGAAATATCGTTATCTAGATTTACGTCGTCCAAAAATGACAGCAAATTTAAAATTACGTCATGAAATAACGAAATCGATCCGTCATTATCTAGACAATACCGATTTTATCGATATTGAAACACCTTATTTTGGTAAATCAACACCAGAAGGGGCACGCGATTATTTAGTTCCTTCACGAGTTCATGCAGGTCATTTTTATGCATTGCCGCAATCACCACAAATTTTTAAACAATTATTAATGAATGCTGGTTTTGATCGCTATTATCAAATTGTTCGTTGCTTCCGTGATGAAGATTTACGTGGTGACCGTCAACCTGAATTTACTCAAATCGATATGGAAACAACGTTCTTAACACCAGAAGAAATCCAAACGATGACAGAAGAAATGTTAGCGAAAGTGATGCGTGATACAAAAGGGATCGAAGTAACAGTACCTTTCCCTCGTATCAGCTACAATGAAGCAATGGCACGTTATGGAAGTGATAAACCAGATACACGTTTTGAGATGGAATTGATCGATATCGCAGATGTCGTAAAAGATGTTGACTTCAAAGTGTTCCAAATGGCTTTAGAAAATGGTGGACAAGTCAAAGCGCTAAATGCTAAAGGGGCGGCCGATAAATATTCAAGAAAAGATATGGATAATTTAGGTACGTATGTTAGCCAATTTGGTGCCAAAGGTTTAGCTTGGTTAAAAGTTGAAGAAGATGGACTAAAAGGACCGATTGCGAAATTCTTGACAGAAGTTTCTGATGATTTGATCAAAGCAACGAATGCAGAAGTTGGTGATATCTTAATGTTTGGAGCAGATAAACCAGAAGTGGTTGCAGCAGCTTTAGGGGCGATTCGTTCTCGCTTAGGGAAAGAATTAGGCTTGATTGATGAGTCTAAATTCAACTTCTTATGGGTCGTTGATTGGCCATTGTTTGAATATGACGAAGAAGCTGGCCGCTATGTTTCTGCTCACCATCCATTCACACAGCCAAAAGAATCTGATATCGAATTACTTTCGACAAATCCAGCAAAAGTCTATGCCGAAGCTTATGATATTGTCTTGAATGGTTATGAGCTAGGTGGAGGTTCATTACGGATCCACAAGCGCGACCTGCAAGAAAAAATGTTTGAAACTTTAGGCTTTACGAAAGAATCCGCACAAGAGCAATTTGGGTTTTTATTGGATGCTTTAGATTATGGATTCCCTCCACACGGTGGAATTGCTTTAGGATTAGACCGTTTAGTGATGTTATTAGCTGGCGAAAATAATATCCGTGAAGTAATTGCTTTCCCTAAAAATGGAAAAGCTGCAGACCCAATGACAAATGCGCCAAGCGTGGTGTCACCATTACAATTATTTGAATTAAACATTGATGTAACAGCAATCGATGAATAACGATTGACTTAGTCAAGATAAAACAAGTTTTCAGTAAACTACGATAGTTTATTGGAAACTTTTTTTACGTTTTTATCAACAAACAAAATAGTCCTTTCAATAAAAAGGCTGTTCCTCTATACTTTAACTAGTAGGCGGATTAAAGGGGTGAGTAAATTGAAGAACAAGAATCGGGCGTTTTTTTTGACTATTATTGTTGTATTATCGAGTTTTACAGCATTATTTTTTTACGTGAGCAGACCAACAAGTATTGAAACATATAATAAGGAAATCAACGAGCTAGAAGACGCAATACAAAGCGAGAAAAAAGAGGAAGCGGAGCCGCCCAAAGAGCCAACGCAAAAACAGACGGATGTATTAATCAAGGGTGAAAAGGTATATGTTACGTATGATTCGGGCGAGAATTGGGTAGAAGTTCCTGAGCGTTTAGAAGAGATTCAATTTGGTGAGTATACCCCTTCTTATGAGAACGGTTTGATGGAGCAAAGCTATTTTATAACAAAAGAAAATACGTCATTCCTCTATGAAAATCTAGGCTTAAAGCTTCTTCAAACGGTCGATCAAGGAAAAACATGGCAAAAATATGATATTTCCCAAGAAAATGCAGGTATTCGTTTTCGAAAAATCGCTTTTTTAAGTAAGGATTTTGGCTATGTGATTTATTCTGGGGGTCGCGTTGTTCGTCAAGAAGGAACGGTAGCGTATTTGACACATGATGGTGGAAAAACGTGGGAGGAGACCGCAGGTATCGATCAAACGTCATTAATCCAAGACGGCGGTTTTATTGATGAAAGAACAGGCTTCTTATCTTTTGGAACAGCAGCACCTAATCTACGCATTACGAAAGATGGAGGAGCTAGCTGGCAAGCTGCGACAATTCAGGTGCCTGAAAAGTATAAAGCTATTTTTTTAGTCGCTGAAATGCCCTATAAAGTTGGAGAACAATTAGAGGTTTTACTAAATCAAGGAGAAGTCGGTGATTATCAAGGTGGTTTAGTAAAAGGAAAATTTATTTCAAAAGATAATGGAGAAAATTGGGTATTTGATCGTGAGGTAGAACCAGATGGAGAGTAAAAAAAGAATAAAAAAAATTAGTGGGATCATCTTTTTGATTTTGACTATATTGTGTCTGCTGTTTTTAGGCGGTTTTGTACTTGTGTCTTCGAAAGGGATCGAATTAATAAGTGATTGGTTTTTGCTCGCTGCAATAATAGGTAGTTTTCTATTTTTAGGTTTGACGCTATTATGTCTAATGGATCTGGATAAAAAAAGAAAAATCTATATAATTTTGCTCCAAATTGCGGCAATCATCACAGTGAGTGCTCTTTTCAGTTTTGTAAAGCCGAAAGAAAAAGCGATAATAAGTCTTTCACCTGATGCAAAACATGTTTTTTTAGTCAAAGAAACGAGTGACGATCAAGGAGTGTATTACTTCAATAATTACTACCTGATTTTAGCTCGCTTAAAAGAAAAACTGCCTACTAATGGGATCACTGATTATCGCTTAACTTGGTTAACCAATGAGACGTGTGTACTGACTTATCGTTCAAAAGATCAAGCGGTCCATCAATATATTGGAACCTACGGTGGACGAAAGATAGCCTATTCTTACGTTTTATCAGCTCTGATAGGTGTTTGGGAATCGAAAGATGGAGATACCAGTCTAACATCTAGTGCTTCTGAAGGAATTGTTATCCAAGAGGTTGGGGAGAGAGAAAAATATTCATTCGAACAAACCGTGCAATTTGGTACAACAGCATTGACGATAAACGATGATACGAATGCGCGTTGGTCGATTAGTTTAGATTCAGAAAACAAGTATGATGAATATGGGGATATCGTCCAAAATGCTCAGACAAAAATTATTTTATTAAAAGCAGGATTTGATGACCCACAAAAAATTGAGCTATATTTTAAGCGATCAAGTGAATAAAAAATGGGGAGTACTGCATCTAGGCATTGCTCCTTTTTTCAGCTCAGGTGAAACTGTAGAAATCAATGAAAGGGTTCAACTTTTGAATTTTAGTAGTAGCAAATTATCAGTATCACTAATACTCATAATAATACCTTAGTCAAACGCTTTATGATTAATAGCTCTCATTTATATCAAGACTCAAAACCTGACCTATAATGCTGCGTTAGCCTCACAGCTTTCAACTGCGGCTCTAATTGAACGCTTGATTGCTTTTTGTTTCAACAAGGGATAAGTCCATTTCATTCTGAGTACGAAGAGTGTTTATAGTTTGTTTATATTTATGTTCTATACTAAATATAAATACCGCTAAAGGAGAATAATCATGAATAAGAAAAAAATTTTGTTAGAGATAGCATTGCTCGCTTCATTTTTACTTATTTTTTCAGCCTGCCACTCTAAAAAAAATGATACAAATCACTCAATAAAGGAGAGTACAAGCATGACTACGGATAAAAATAATACCAAGCAATCAAATGAATCCAAAGAATCAAACACAATGAACACAGTAAAAGCATCTAGCCAATCATTTCCAGCGGGTACATTAATACAGGCTGTAAATAATAATGATTTTGCACAAGTCCAAGCCATACTAGTAGATGAAAACTATTCGATCGATGAAGTCAATGCACAAGGTGAAACACCTCTTTTGATCGCAACACATCAAAACTTCATCGGAATCGCAAAACAGTTGATTGATGCGGGAGCCGATATTAACGTGCAAGATCATATTTCGGATAGTCCATACCTTTATGCAGGAGCCCAAGGAAAAACCGAAATTCTGACTTATATGCTAGAAAAACAAGTACCAAATCAGCAAAAAGTGAATCGTTTCGGAGGAAATGCACTGATTCCAGCGGCTGAAAAAGGACATCTTGAAAATGTGAAGCTATTATTAAAAGATGGCCGAGTAGCGATCAATCATCAAAATAATTACGGGTATACAGCCTTGATAGAAGCTGTTGCATTGAGAGATGGTTCTGAAATCTATCAACAAATCGTTGACGTTTTATTGGAAAGTGGAGCTGACAAAACGTTGAAAGATAATACTGGACGGACAGCTGAGGATTATGCTAGAAGTTTAGGCTACACTGAGATGTTGAATAGCCTAAATGCCTATTGAAATCGAATTATTTAGAGGCTTGATCATTGCGATGATTAAGTATTTTCTGCTATTCTGAAGATTGTCCTTTTTTTCCGAACTCAAAGCACGTATAATGAGAACCAAATGAATCAAATAAAGTGAGGCTGCTCCTACATGAAAAAATTCTTTGAAAGTTTACCCGTCCATGATTACACGACCAAACTTTCCGTGTCGATTGTCTATGCAATCTTGGCATCGGTTGCGATGAACTTCTTTTATCAACCAGGAAATATCTATTCCAGCGGGATTACTGGACTTGCGCAAATATTAACGACTTTATCTACGAATATTGTTGGGTTTAAAGTGCCGGTCTCGATCACATTATATGCGTTGAATATTCCGTTATTTTTTGTTGCTTGGCGTAAAATTGGGAAAAAATTTACAATTTTCACCTTTTTGACGGTGACTCTAACTTCAATCTTTATGCAGATCGTACCGCAAACAAGTTTGTCTAATGATCCAATTATCTGTGCAATTTTCGGTGGTGCAGTGATGGGTTCTGGTATTGGTTTTGCGTTGAAAAATGGTCTTTCTTCGGGGGGGTTGGATATTTTTAGTATCACGATTCGTAAGAAAACTGGACGTTCTGTGGGGTCGATTTCAATGTATTTTAATGGGCTGATTATCTTTGTTGCAGGTTATTTATTTGGTTGGCAGTATATGTTTTACAGCGCATTGTCGATTTTTGTGAGTGGGAAAGTGACAGATGCTGTTTATACGAAGCAAAAGAAAATGCAAGTCATGATCATTACCAAAAATCCAGATGCTGTGATCGATGGAATCCAACAAAAAATGAGACGAGGAATCACAATCATTCATGAAGCAGAAGGTGCGTATCGTCATGATAAACAGACATTATTGTTAACGGTTGTGACTCGTTTTGAATTGCCATCATTGGAAGCTGCGATGAAAGAGTCTGATCCGTCTGCTTTTGTGAGTATTTCGGATAATGTCAAAATTCTTGGTCGTTTTTATGAAGAGGATTTATAATGTGTAATAGGAAGCTAAAAAATCCAGCATAATAGCTGGATTTTCTTATTTGCTTTGAATTTTTTAACAAGAATTTTAAAATACAAGTGATTCAAAAGAGGCATCTTGCATAATGAATTTCAAAGAGGAGATAGCGAATTTCAAAAAATAATCTCTTTTTCTTGAAAAGAGCAATGAAAACTGTTAGACTATGTATATAAGATTGAGGGACGCTTTTAAGACTGTTAAAGAATTTAACATTGAAAAAGAAGAACGCCAATCCTATTTTTTTAAAGTTCATAGGTCGTTTTAAGTCTTACTTGGACGTTTTTAGACCAACGAAGGAGCGCATCATGCTAGATGAATTAAAAATGATTGAAGCAGTTGCTCCAGATTTGCTCGATGTAATGCAGGAAAGGTTTCATATTCTTCGTAATATTTACTGGATGCAGCCTATTGGACGCAGAAGTCTATCTGATAGTATGGGGATTACAGAACGGGTTTTGAGAACTGAGACCGATTTTCTGAAAAACTTACAACTGATAGAAACTTCTAAAAGTGGAATGACATTAACTGAAAAAGGCTTAGAAGTTTATCAAGGATTAGAGACAGTAATGAATCAACTACTCGGTATGCATCAAGTCGAAAAAGAAATCAGCCAATATTTTGGGATCAAGCGTTGTATCGTTGTAGCAGGCAATAGTGACAATCAGGAGAAAGTACTTTATGAATTTGGCGATATTTTGACCGATTCTTTGGATCTACTCTTACCTGATGGTGATAATATCGTTGCCGTTATGGGTGGCACGACCATGGCCTTGACCGCAGAACATATGGGGACCCTAGAAACGGAAAAACGACATATTTTGTTTGTTCCAGCTAGAGGCGGCATCGGTGAAGCAATGACTGTTCAAGCCAATTCAGTAAGTGCTGTAATGGCAAGTCAAACTGGCGGTCACCATAGAGCATTATATGTTCCAGAGCAATTGAGTCTTGAAACGTATAACTCGCTGCTGCAAGAACCATCGATCCAAGAAGTATTAACACTGATCGAACAAAGCAATTGTGTTGTTCATAGTATTGGACGCGCGTTGCATATGGCAGCACGCCGTAAAATGTCGGATGAAGAAATGGTCATGTTAAAGCAAAATAATGCTGTAGCAGAATCTTTCGGGTATTTCTTTGATGAAGAGGGCGAAGTCGTTTATAAAATCCCTCGCATCGGACTTCAGCTTAAGGATGTACAAAAAATACCAAATGTCGTTGCGATTGCAGGCGGCAAGACAAAAGCCAAAGCAATTCGGGCATATATGAAAAACGCACCAAAACAAACGTGGCTCATCACAGATGAAGCTGCCGCAAATGAGATTTTAAAAGGGGTAACCCTTTAAAATAAAAAATTTTTGATTTTCATAAGGAGGAAATCTTTAATGACAGTTAAAGTAGGTATTAATGGATTTGGACGTATCGGACGCTTAGCATTCCGTCGTATCCAAGATGTAGCAGGAATCGAAGTAGTAGCAATCAATGATTTAACAGATGCTAAAATGTTGGCTCACTTGTTAAAATATGACACAACTCAAGGACGTTTCAACGGAACTGTTGAAGTTCATGATGGATCTTTCAACGTTAACGGTAAAGAAGTTAAAGTTCTTGCTAACCGCAACCCAGAAGAATTACCATGGGGCGACTTAGGCGTAGATATCGTTCTTGAATGTACTGGATTCTTCACTTCAAAAGAAAAAGCTGAATTACACTTAAAAGCTGGTGCTAAACGTGTTGTTATCTCTGCTCCAGGCGGAAATGACGTACCAACAATCGTTTACAACACTAACCACGATATCTTAACAGGTAAAGAAACAGTTATCTCAGGTGCTTCATGTACGACTAACTGTTTAGCTCCTATGGCTAAAGCTTTACAAGATAACTTTGGTGTGGTTGAAGGTCTTATGACTACGATCCACGCTTACACAGGTGACCAAATGACTCTTGATGGACCTCACCCAGGTGGAGACTTCCGTCGTGCACGCGCTGCAGCAGAAAACATCGTACCTAACACTACTGGTGCTGCTAAAGCAATCGGTCTAGTTATCCCTGAATTAAACGGTAAATTAGACGGAGCTGCTCAACGTGTTCCTGTAGCAACTGGTTCATTAACTGAATTAGTAACTGTTCTTGACAAAAAAGTAACAGTTGAAGAAGTAAACGAAGTGATGGCTAAAGCTGCTAACGAATCTTACGGATATAACGAAGATCAAATCGTATCTTCTGATATCGTAGGTATGACTTTCGGTTCATTATTCGATGCTACTCAAACTAAAGTAATGACTGTTGGCGATCAACAATTAGTGAAAACTGTTGCTTGGTATGACAACGAAATGTCTTATACTGCACAATTAGTTCGTACTTTAGAGTACTTCGCTAACCTATAAGATCAATTCTTATCATTAGTGAAATTTGAACAACTGTGAAATAATAAGCGGGGAAGCAACGCGCTTCCCCGCTTATTTTATAAGTTCAAGAAAAATCATTCTTTTCAAAATCCAAAAATAGATAGGAGTACCTTTTAATGGCTAAAAAGACTATCAAAGATGTAGACTTAAAAGACAAAAAAGTTCTTGTACGTGTTGACTTCAACGTGCCTTTGAAAGATGGCGTGATTACAAATGATAACCGTATCGTAGCAGCACTTCCAACAATTAAATACGTGATCGACAATGGCGGGAAAGCAATTTTATTCTCTCACTTAGGTCGTGTTAAGACAGAAGAAGACAAAGCTGGCAAATCACTAAAACCAGTAGCAGAACGCTTAGGCGAATTATTGGGTAAACCAGTAACATTCGTTCCTGAAACACGTGGTGCTGAATTAGAAACAGCTGTTAACAATATGAAAGACGGCGACGTTTTAGTGTTTGAAAACACTCGTTTTGAAGATATCGACGGTAAAAAAGAAAGCGGAAATGACGCTGAATTAGGTAAATACTGGGCTTCTTTAGGCGATGTATTTGTTAATGATGCATTTGGTACGGCTCACCGTGCACACGCTTCTAATGTAGGTATTGCGTCAACTGGTATCCCAACAGTTGCTGGATTCTTAATGGAAAAAGAAATCAAATTCGTTGGTGAAGCAGTAACTGCACCAAAACGTCCATTTGTTGCTATTTTAGGTGGCGCAAAAGTTTCTGACAAAATCGGTGTTATCGAAAACTTGATCTCTAAAGCAGATAAAATCCTTATCGGTGGTGGAATGACTTATACATTCTACAAAGCCAAAGGTATGAACATCGGTAACTCTTTAGTTGAAGAAGATAAAGTAGCATTAGCAAAAGAATTAATCGAAAAAGCAGGCGATAAATTAATCTTGCCAATCGATTCAATCACGGCTGCAGAATTCTCAAACGATGTACCAACAGAAGAACATAGTGGTGATGTTCCTGATGGACAAATGGGACTTGACATTGGACCTGAAACAATTGCTTTATTTGCCCAAGCATTAGAAGGTGCAAAAACAGTTGTTTGGAATGGACCAATGGGCGTATTCGAAATGAGCAACTTTGCCAAAGGAACAATCGGTGTTTGTGAAGCAATTGCTAACTTGGCGGATGCAACAACAATCATTGGCGGTGGAGACTCTGCTGCTGCAGCTATTCAATTAGGCTTTGCGGATAAATTCACGCACATCTCAACTGGTGGGGGCGCAAGCTTAGAATTATTAGAAGGTAAAGAATTACCTGGTCTAGCAGCAATCAACGACAAATAGAAAAAGTTGAACAAGTTATTTATCCATTAATGACGATAGGTCTAGCTTGTGAAACGGGCTGGATAAAACTATTTCACCCATAATTTACCATAAAAAGAAAAGGATGTGCTTTTCCATGCGTAAACCAATTATCGCTGGTAACTGGAAAATGAACAAAACTGCTTCAGAAGCGAAAGCTTTTGCAGAAGCAGTAAAAACAAAAATTCCTGCCAATAGTGCTGTTGATTCAGTAATCGGTTCTCCTGCTTTATTCTTACAAGAATTAGTAGAAGCGGCTAAAGGAACTGAATTAAAAATCTCTGCACAAAACTGTTACTGGGAAAACTCAGGTGCCTTCACTGGTGAAACATCTCCAGCAGCACTTGCTGATCTAGGTGTTGACTATGTAATCATCGGTCACTCTGAACGTCGTGAGTACTTCCACGAAACAGACGAAGACATCAACAAGAAAGCCAAAGCAATCTTTGCAAACAACATGACACCAATCTTTTGTTGTGGTGAATCTTTAGAAACATACGAAGCAGGCAAAACTGCTGAATGGATTGAAGGCCAAATCACAAAAGGCTTAGTTGATTTATCTAATGAGCAAGTATCTTCAATGGTTATTGCTTACGAACCAATCTGGGCCATCGGAACTGGTAAATCTGCTGATGCGAATATCGCTGATGAAATTTGTGGCGTTGTTCGTGCAACAGTTGAAAAATTATACGGCAAAGAAGTATCAGAAGCTGTACGTATCCAATACGGCGGTTCTGTAAAACCTGAAAACATTGCTGAATATATGGCAAAAGAAAACGTTGATGGTGCTTTAGTTGGCGGAGCGAGTCTTGAAGCTGACTCTTTCTTAGCTTTACTTGATGCTGTTAAATAATCACGTCTTATAACAATATACGCAATTAATCAAAGATTCATTGAATATTCTATGAATTATGCAAAAAATGTTTGCATAGCACTCGGTTATTCACTACAATCATAATTAAGGGAATCGAATCCCCTTAGTATAAAACAAACTCAAAGGAGAGACAAAACATGTCAATTATTACTGATGTTTACGCACGCGAAGTCTTAGACTCACGCGGTAACCCAACAATCGAAGTAGAAGTATACACTGAAAGCGGTGCTTTTGGTCGTGGAATGGTTCCATCTGGTGCTTCAACTGGTGAATACGAAGCGGTTGAATTACGTGATGGCGACAAAGCTCGTTACTTAGGTAAAGGGGTTGTTAAAGCAGTTGACAACGTAAATAACATCATCGCTGAAGCAATTATTGGCTACGATGTACGTGACCAAATGGCTATTGATAAAGCAATGATCGATTTAGATGGAACTCCTAACAAAGGTAAATTAGGCGCAAACGCTATTCTTGGTGTTTCAATCGCTGTAGCCCGTGCTGCTGCTGATTACCTAGAAGTACCTTTATACCACTACTTAGGCGGATTCAATACTAAAGTATTGCCAACTCCAATGATGAACATCATCAATGGTGGATCTCATGCTGATAACAGTATCGACTTCCAAGAATTCATGATCATGCCTGTAGGCGCTCCTACATTCAAAGAAGCTTTACGCTACGGTGCTGAAGTATTCCACGCGTTAGCTGGAATCTTAAAAGCGCGCGGTTTAGCTACTTCTGTAGGTGACGAAGGTGGTTTCGCTCCTAACCTTGGTTCTAACGAAGAAGGTTTTGAAGTAATCATCGAAGCAATCGAAAAAGCTGGCTATGTACCTGGTAAAGATATCGTTCTTGCGATGGATGCTGCTTCTTCTGAATTCTACGACAAAGAAAAAGGTGTTTACGTTTTAGCTGATTCAGGCGAAGGCGAAAAAACAACTGAAGAAATGATTGCATTCTACGAAGAATTATGTGCGAAATACCCAATCATCTCAATCGAAGATGGATTAGATGAAAATGACTGGGATGGTTTCAAAAAATTAACAGTTGCTTTAGGCGACAAAGTTCAATTAGTTGGTGATGATTTGTTCGTTACAAATACAACTAAATTAGCTGAAGGGATTGAAAAAGGAATCGCGAACTCAATCCTTATCAAAGTAAACCAAATCGGTACTTTGACTGAAACATTCGAAGCAATCGAAATGGCTAAAGAAGCTGGCTATACTGCAGTTGTATCTCACCGTTCAGGTGAAACAGAAGATTCAACAATCTCTGATATCGCTGTTGCAACAAACGCTGGTCAAATCAAAACTGGTTCATTAAGCCGTACAGACCGTATTGCTAAATACAACCAATTATTAAGAATTGAAGACCAATTAGGCGAAGTTGCTGAATACAAAGGCTTGAAATCTTTCTACAACCTAAAAAACAAATAATTTTAACTGATCATAAAGCAAAAAGGGACAATTGATCGTCAGATCTTTTCTCCTTATACTCCTTCGTAAAACCTCCTCTTGTTTAGGCAAGAGGAGGTTTTTTATATATATTTAATAAACCCGTATACTCAGTTATACTGAATAGAGCAAAATATTTTTTTAAGGAGATGAGGAAAAATGAAAGAAATAGGTAGGGTGGTTTCCTTATGTTGGGCTTCAATCGTTTTAGCTTCATGCAATTCCCCAAAAGTGCCAATAGAGGATTCAAAAAAAGGAATTGATGAAAGCTTAATACAAAGATTAGCTGGCTCATGGGTAGCAAATAATTATGATTACGGTAGCTATGAAATTGTTTATGATGAAAAAAAGTTGATATTCAATTCAGAGAAACTAGAAATCGAGTACACTGAAGATAGTAGAGTGTTTACACATCAAGTAAAAGATAAAACATTTCATTACATATTTGAAGTAAACGAAGAGGAAATTATTGTTTATCCTAAATATGAAGTCAAACAAAGTGGGGATGAACTAGTATCAGGTGGAGATTTAGCGCCAATTGAGTTGAAAATGACTCGAACAATATCTCAAGAAAGCATTTTAGGCCGATGGAAGTCTACAGAACCAGACTTTCCAGCATTTATTCAAATAAACGCTACTTTTGATCCTAATAAAGTGGAGTTACTAATTGCAAAAACTGAAAGCTTAGAGAATAGTGAAGCAATCCCATTGACCTTCGAAACTGGAGAAACTGAGTTGATTTACTTAAACAAGGATAAGACGCTTAGATATAGCTTTTCTTATTATAATGAAACGCAACTGATTCTGAGTTCTTCGACAAATAAGAATGGTGCAGAAGGTATAGCGCGATCATGGATTTTAGAAAGACGTGTTGATTGATAAAATTATTCAAAAGAAAAAATCGATGTTATACTAAAAAGAAAAATAGGAGGATATGCTATGAATCAATCAGATCTTCAAGAAATAATGCAAAAACAACGTGCTTTTTTTAATTCAAACCAAACTAAATCAATTTCTTTCAGAAAAGAAAAGCTTGAACAACTACTAACAACTATACAAAAACACGAAGAAGATTTTTATTGGGCTTTTGAAAAAGATTTAAAAAAACCTAAAGCAGAAGTTTATGCAACGGAGTTAGGTTTAGTTCTTTCTGCCATCAAAGATATGCTGAAAAATCTTGATAAATGGACGAAGCCGGTCAATAAACCCAGAGCGATTTCCTCTTTACTGAACAAGAATACAGTTTTTCTAGAACCATTTGGAACCGTTTATATCATCGGTCCGTTTAATTATCCGCTTCAATTGACCTTAGTTCCTTTAATCGGTGCACTTGCGGCGGGCAATTGCGCGCTCGTAAAACCATCGTCAAAAACGCCGAATGTTGCTGCAGTGATTGGTGCTGTTATTGGTGAAACCTTCGACGAAGAGTATGTCAAGATGCTTTCCCCGCATTCAATTGATAATGCTTCAGTGTTAAAAGAACGGATGGATTTCATTTTCTTCACAGGTAGCGCCAAAGTCGGGAAAATTGTAATGGAAGCTGCAGCAAAACAGTTGACACCAGTTGTCTTAGAACTTGGTGGTAAGAGCCCGGCAATCGTTACAGAGCAAGCCGATATCGAGTTAGCTGCTGAACGAATTATTTGGAGTAAGCTATTGAATACAGGCCAAACATGTATTGCTACAGATTATGTTTTAGTTGATGAAAAAGTTAAAAATCAACTAATTATCGCTTTAAAAGAAAAAATCATTGAGTTTTATGGATCAAATATACAAGCCAATAATGATTATGGTCGGATTGTTCAAGGACCTGCAATTGACAAGTTTATTCAATTGATCGATGAAAATCAAGATGTACTAATCTACGGTGGAGAGTATGATCGTGCTACAAGGTTTGTCGCGCCAAGTTTATTCGATATTGACTTAAGCCGAGAGAATAGTCTGATGAAAGAAGAGTTATTCGGTCCTCTATTACCGATTTGTGCATATCAACAATTGGATGAAGCAATCACGTTTGTCAAAGAAGGGGAAAAGCCATTAGCGGTTTATTTATTTTCAGATGATAGGGATGTTCAAAAACGAATTTTATCTGAACTTTCATTTGGTGGTGGTGGAATCAACCAAACGATCCTTCATGTGGCCAATGATGATCTACCTTTTGGTGGAGTAGGGGCATCGGGAATGGGGAATTATCATGGAAAATACAGTATTGAGACTTTTTCGCACAAAAAATCAATTGTTTACGGTAGAAAAGACACCATGGCAAAACTAATTTATCCACCATATGATCAGAAAAAATTCGATTGGTTGAAACGTTTATTATAAAATGAAGAATTCCAACGATCACTATTGACTAACAATAATCCTCAAAAAGCACAGTTTGAAAATAACTGTGCTTTTTGAGGATTATGAGAATCAATAACTATTTTTTGTTTCGAACGCTATCAATGATAAATCGGATACCTGTAACTAAAAATACAATTAGTCCAGCTATAATGAATAAGAAACCTATAGGTAAAAGATAAAAATTTTCATGTAAAATACCTGAAGTATCGATATATTCTACTGAATTTGTTTTGATGAAAATACAAGCGCAGCCAAAGAGTAATAGAAAGGCACCAATCAATGTTGTGATCATGTTTAATTTTGCTTGTCTTGTTTTGCTGCCATCTTTGATTAGTTTCTCGGTCATATTATTCACATTATTTTCTCCTAGAATCAATTCATCAAGTGAAATATGAAATATGCTAGAAATTAAAATTAGTAATTCAAGATCTGGAAGATTGCGGTTATTTTCCCAGTTTGATACGGCTTGTCTAGTTACATTTAAGCGGATTGCAAATTTTTCTTGTGTCAGTAGATTTTTTGTTCTTAGTTCTTTGATTTTATCTCCAAATTCCATAGTATTAATTCCTTTCATTGATGTATCTTAAGCTTAAGAAAATAGCGCAGTATATTCAAGAAAGCATTACTTGCAGGCGGGTATGTAGGGGACAGGGCTTCTTGCTTGAGCCATTTATCGTAGTTGAATTATAGCATCCCTTAATGATAAATAAAAATTAGATTCTCTTATCAAATAAACAAGTTATGAAGGATCGATTGCGTCAAAATAATATATTTAATGAAAAATTGGTTAGTATGACGAATGAAAGTGGGCGTATGTTTTTTTCAATACTGATTTATTTGTTATACTGATTGTACTAAATAGAAAGGAGGATATTTATGAAAACAAGTGCTGAATTAAAAAATGAAGCAAAAGCAGTCTTACGTGGGCGTTGGAAAGATAGCGTGTTGATGTGCCTAGTTCCAACCTTGATTTCGATTGCAATTGGGTTAATTTTGTTTTTCTTACTGCTTATCCCTGCAATTACATTCTTTCAAAATAATCCGGATTTATTAAACAATACCGCAAGCTATGAAGGAAATTCTGGAGGCGGAGGCGGTAGTTTTGTTGGAGGAATTTTAGGTGCGATATTTAGTGCCGGTATTTCTTGGACTTTTCTTGATCTTATAAGAGGTAAAAAACAAGAAATACGTCCATTCTCAGATGTATTTCGTGGTTTTGCAGGCCCTGTAGTCTTAGGCTTGATCGGTCTTTACGTATTAATGGTGATTTTTATTTCTTTATGGTTACTGTTATTGGTTATTCCAGGAATTATTAAAGGTTATTCTTATTCGCAGGCTTATTTTGTTTATTATGATGCGTATGAAGAAAATGGCGTGCGTCCAGGTTTGCTAAAATCTATCACACGTAGTAGACAACTGATGAAAGGCTATAAAGGTCAGTTATTCTTATTGGATTTGAGTTTTATAGGATGGCACATCTTAGCTATTTTAACGTTTGGGATCGGTTATCTATGGTTAACACCTTACATCTCAGCAACCAAAGCGGCTTTTTATGAAAATTTACTAAAAACAACAACAGTTTAAAACAATGAATGTTTAAAGTTGGGATAGAAGAAGCTATATTTTCTCCCACCATTTATTCGGATTTCTTAAGGATGTGCTATCACTCTTAGAGTGGTGGCGCATCTTCTTTTTTATTGTTTATAATTTGTTTATACTCTTGTTAGAGCCTGTTTACAACTATTACTTATAATAAGGTATGCGGTAAGAAATCACACGAAGGAGGAACAATATTATGAACACAAAAAAAATTATGATAGGTATATCAAGTTTAGTCTTATTACTAGCAGGTTGTAGCGTAGGGACAGAAGAATCAATCGGAACCAAAGCAACTGAACAGAAACAAACAGAACAAACCAATCCCAAAAAAAATAATGAAGGGGATAAGCAAACAGAAATTTTAGGGAACACGAATTGGCAAGGAACCAAAGTCTACGATCAAGAAAATAATGATCTAACGACAGAAAATGCTAACTTTATCGGTTTAGCAAAATATGATAGCGAAACAGGACGTTATGAATTTTTCGATGCACAAACGGGTGTAAGTCGTGGAGATTGTGGCACTTTTTTTATTACAAATGATGGAACAAAACGAATTTTGATTTCAGAAACGATGAACTATCAAGCAATTGTCGAACTTACTGAACTTACAAATAAAAAATTCACGTACACAAGAAAAGGGAAAGACAAAGCAGGAAATGAAGTAGATGTTTTTGTTGAACATATACCGTATAATGAAAGCGAGCTGACTTTCACAGAAAAAGAAAAGCCTTTAGAGTCAACAACTGGAACCATCAACACTAAAAAAGACGGTGCTGAATTATTAAGCCAAACGTTATGGAACGGAACGAAAGTTCTTGATGAAGCTGGTAACGATGTAAGTGACTATAATAAAAATTTTATTAGCTTAGCAAAATTTGCGGCTGACACAAACAAATACGAATTTTTCAATTTAGAAACAGGCGTTAGCCGAGGTGATTTTGGTTATTTCGATGTTCTAAATCATAACAAAATCCGTGCCCACGTATCGATTGGTCAAACTAAATATGGGGCGGCTTTAGAATTAACAGAATTAAACAATAAAAAATTTACTTACAAGCGTTTGGGCAAAGATCAAGCGGGCGAGGACATCACAGTCTTTGTAGAGCATACACCCTATGAGGGTGAATTTACGCCAGAATTTAGTTTTTAAAAAACTGAGAACAAGTAGTCAAGAACGGAATAGCTACCACTAAAAAATGAAGTAAGGGAGAAAAAAATGACAATAAAAAAACGATTTCTCATCTCATATATTGGTGGCATAGCAATTGCTTTTCTTTCACTCTTTTCAATTATTTGTATTGTTTTTTATGTAACAACTGGAAAGATTCCTAGTCCAGCAACCTTGTACAAAACATTTACCCAACAACGTTCACTGAGTCCAGAAGAGGAATTAGCTTATATCAAACTGCGCAGTATAGCGAAATCAGATCCGGATCAATTATTAAACCCTCGTAGCGAATTAAAAGAGACGATCAGCCAGTTTGAAAGTGACGCGTTAGGTGTGGTTATTCGCAAGCAAGCAGAGATTGCGTATTACTCAAAAGAGCTAGTAGAAAAATCATTGATCGTTCACTTTCCCAGCTTTGATGCAAATAATATTGAAACCAGAGGGACGATCGACAATGCTGGGCGCTTATATCGCTATATGAAGTTTGATTTCTATTTTGATAATCAAGTTCCTGGCAGTTTGTTGGTTTTAAAGAAAGAAAATAATTTTCTTGAATTCATGACCAAGTGGGGGTTGCTGATCATTGTCACTATCGTGATTGTAGCTGTTGGCGGATTGCTCTTTTTAAATCATTTACTCAAAAAAACAATCATTAGACCGCTGGAAAAGCTCGGTGCTGGGATGTCTGAAATAAGTGATGGACATTTAGAAAATGGAATGATCATTTCTCAAAAGCAAACGGCAATGGAAGTGAAACAACTGACTTCTGATTTTGAAAAGATGCGTACAGCCTTGGTTCATTCAACGCAAGAACAAGCGAAACTTGAAAATAATCGTAAAGAACTTGTTGCGAGTATCTCTCATGATTTGAAAACACCGATCACATCGATCATTGGATATGTGGAAGGCTTACTAGATGGGGTGGCAGATTCACCTGAAAAACAAGCGAAATATTTACAGACGATTCATAAAAAAGCACTCTCGCTAAACGAATTGATCGAAGCTCTATTTCTTTATTCAAAACTTGATGCTGCAGCACTTTCGTTTCATTTTGAGCGAATCAATAGTCAAGCGTTTTTAGAACATATCATGGAAGAATTTCAGTTACAAAACACTCATGTTACGCTTCAATTAACGAGTTCACAACCAGTCAGCTATGTGTCAGCAGATCGAATGCAGCTGAACCGTGTTTTTATCAATTTACTTGAAAACAGTTTGAAGTTTAAGGCAAATGATCGTCCTTTAACGATTCAAATCGATGTTTCAGAAAAATTAGGTATGATCGAAATTCGTCTAGCTGATAATGGACAAGGGATTTCAGCAGAGCAATTGCCTTTTGTGTTTGATCATTTCTATCGTGGACAAGAAGCACGACCAACAAATACTGGTGGCAGCGGCTTAGGTCTAGCAATCGTCAAACAGATTATTGAGAAGCATGATGGACACGTTATGATCGAAAGTTCGCCAAATGTTGGAACGACTGTGACAATCCTATTAAAAAAGCTTGAGGAGGACAGCTGAATGTCAAATGAAGTATCACGTGTTTTATTGATCGAAGATGATGTGAGTATTGCGGAATTACAAAAAGATTATCTAGAAATCAATCGTATCGAAGCTGAGATTGCTAATGATGGACTGATTGGGTTAAATCGAGCCCTAAATGAACCATTTGATTTGATCGTGATCGATATTATGTTGCCTTCAATGGATGGCTTTGAGATTTGTCGCAGGATTCGGGAGCAGAAAAATATTCCTTTAATGATTGTTTCAGCGAAAAAAGAAGATATCGATAAAGTCAGAGGATTAGGATTAGGTGCAGATGATTATATGACCAAGCCGTTTAGTCCAAGTGAATTAGTCGCCCGCGTGCAAGCTCATATCAAACGCTATCAACAATTGACTCGCTCTGATCAAATCAACGATATCATAGAAAGGGGGCAGATCATGATTGATAAACAGGCTCGTCGTGTATTTGTCCTAGGAAAAGAGATTCTTTTTCCTACAAAAGAATTTGATTTATTACTCTTTTTTATGGAACACCCAAATCGAGTTTGGATGAAAGAACAACTATTTCGACAAGTTTGGGAGCTAGATGAGTTGGATAGTGATATTTATACTGTTGTGGTACATGTAGGACGGATCAGAGAGAAACTGAAAAAAGGGAAGTTATCAGAAATTCCGATAGAAACAATTTGGGGTAGTGGTTATCGTTTTAATGCTTAAAACTAAATAAAAAGGAGAAACGCTATGAAAAAAAGTCATCTACTCGTTGTCCTTTTTCTTGGCAGTATAATAGGACTTGTTGGCTGTAAACCAGATCAGAAAAAGGCTACAGAGCAATCTAGCGCAGCCTCCAGACCAGCACTTTTTACTCCGTCTTCATCCGAGCCTATTGCTTCAAGTGAAGACGTAAAGGAGCAAAAAGAGAATGAACTGAGTTTTGAAGGCACATCGTACAACTATGATGTCGTCACTGGAGCGACTCAAACAACATTTGGCTCAAATCCAAAACCACTTTATACATACGAAGAAAAATTAAAGCAAATGTTTTGGTCAAATCAACCGCCTTTAGGATTGATGACAGGAAATTATTATACAAATGAAGGCTATTTTGATGTAGGCAATAAAGGGATTGTGGAAATCATTACCGATGATACAAGTAAAATCATCAATGTTGAATTTAATGAGTACGGAGCAGAAAATTATTATGAGTCAAAGTATTCTGGCGCGAACAAACGTCTGTCTGACTATGCTTTTTTCCAAGCCCAAAATCCAAGAACAGATTCAACCTTAGTAACGGTCGTTAATGGTATCACATTTGTAGAAAAACAAATGCGGGAAGAAAATCGGATCGTTGGCAATTTTGAAACGGTAAGAGGCTCATCAACCACTGCTAGACAAGGCTTGATGACGATTGCTGCAGAATTAGAAGAGGACATCAAGCAACCGTCAAAGACAAAATATATTGGCTATGCCGAAGATTTTGGCAATGGATTGATCGGTAGATTACAGTTGACTGTGACAGGTGGGAAAATTGATAGCGCCCGTTACGATGAATACTTTGCGGATCAACCTGAAAAAATCAGTGAGGATCAATTGAAGCAGTATTATCGACAGTCAAAATATTTTTCATTGACTTACAATGAAGCAACGAATAATGATTTTATTCGTTTTGCGGATGCCTTGACCAAATCGATTGTTGATAAACAGACGTTAGCAATCGATACACATGAATTAACACAACATCCCTCATTTTCAAACTATCAAAAGTTGAGTGAACAGATAGATCTTTAAGCGCATCAAACAACTAAATGAGACAGCGAATTTTTTGACACACTTTTGACATATTTTTCTTCTATACTGAGTAAAAATCAGTGAGGAGTGATTATTATGGGCTATTGTTCAAATGTTTTCAGCGGAAGTCGAGGAATGATGAGAGGTGGGATGTTTGGTATGGGGTTTCTTTGGTGGATCGTGCTGGCTATCGTGATTATTGGTGTAGTTTATTTTTTAAGAAATCGATCAAATCAACAAACGATGTCAAGTCCATCAACGTATCAAGACACAACCAGTCAAGCCTCTCACTTTTCGGTGTTGGATGTGTTGGATGAAGAATTTGCAAAAGGAAATCTTACAGAAGAAGAGTATTTGCACAAGAAAGAAGTATTGAAAAAATAGAAAAAGCCGAAAAGCTGCGAATCAACATGCAGCTTTTCGGCTTTTTCTAATGAGAATTATAGAAATTTTCCAGTGATTGATGTGCTACAATTTACAGCCTGAAGCGGAAGACCTTCAAAGATGATCTGGCCCCCTTTTTTTCCGGAACCTGGTCCAAACTCAATCATCCAATCTGCGAGGCGAATCAACTCTGTATTGTGCTCAATGACTAAAAGTGTGTTGCCCTTTTGAAGTAAGGTATCAAAAACATTGAGTAACGCTTGAACGTCTTGCCTACTCAGTCCTGTTGTTGGCTCATCTAAAATGATATACTTGTTTTTACATTCAAGATGACATGCTAATTTCAAACGTTGTAATTCTCCACCAGACAAGGTATCTAGCGTTTGCCCCAATGTGAGATAACCTAAACCAATCGCACGCAGCCAACCGAACTGTTTCGAAATGTTCGGTTGATTTGCAAAAAAAGCACAACCATCTTCAATAGATAGTGCAAGTAATTTTACGATGTTTTTTCCTCTATAAGTATAAGCTAAGACATCTTGGTGGTACTTCGTTCCTTGACAGGCTTCACAAGTACTGCGGATTGGATCGAGAAAAGCCAGTTCTGTTTCAATAAATCCTTTCCCTTTGCACGTAGGACAAGCGCCTTTACCATTGAAACTAAAATAACTTGCCGCAATATGATTTTTTTGACTATATAGTTTACGAATCTGATCAAACAAGCCGATAAATGAAACCACAGTCGACCGGCGACTAGTACGTAGACTTTTTTGTGTAACGTAAAAAATGTCTTCCTCATATTTTTCCTGCACAGCGCGAGCAAATGAACTTTTTCCAGAGCCTGCCACTCCTGTGATAGCAATTAACTGTTGCTCAGGTAAGGCTACTGAAAGATGGTCCACATTATTCTTTGAAATATTTTCTGCTAAAAAAAACGTATCTATCAAAGTAGTTTGGCTATTTCGCATCAATGGTTGTTGTTCTTTTTGCTTTTGTGACCATTGCTCATAATTACTAACACTGACTAGTTCTCCGCCATATCGACCAGCTTTAGGTCCTAATTCAAAAACGGTATCCGCCAACTCTATCATAGCAAGATCATGATCAATCAATAACACTGTATTCCCCTTTTCTTTGATTGCTCGAATCAATTGACCGATTGTTCCTATGTCTTTTGGATGTAAGCCTACACTGGGTTCATCTAAAATATACATCAGGTCGGTCAAACTACTGCCAATGGAACGAATCAATTTGATTCGTTGTGATTCACCACCAGAAAGTGTACCTGTTTCTCGCGCCAAACTGAGATAATCTAAACCGACCTGACAAAGATAATCTAACTGTTGCAAAACAGTTTGGACGATTTGTTTAATCCCTTCTTCTGTTAAACTACGCAAAAATCCACGTAATTCACCTAATTGCATCGCCAAACATTCACCAAGATGGACGCCGTTGATTTTACAAGATAAAGCCTGCTGATTTAAGCGATAGCCTTGACAGGTAGGGCATTGTTTCTGTGTTGTCACACGTTGAACTTCTGGTAAATAACGACGATAACTTTTTGAAGGATTCTCAATAAAGGTCTGAGTGATCCGCGGAATCAATCCTTGATAAGTCGCTGATTTGTACCAACCTGAACGTGGCTTAGGAGGCTTGAATTCTTCTGAATATAACAACAAGGATAGCTCTTTTTTTGTGAAATCTTTCAAGCACTTATCATTATCGAACAATCCTGAATCGACATAACGTTTCCAACGATAACTACCAGGCTCAAAAGTAGGAAAACAAATCGCACCATCATTTAAGGAGCATTTATAATCAAGTAACTCATTTAAATGAAATTCAGTAACAACGCCTAAACCCGAGCAGGATTTGCACATACCGGTAGGACTATTAAAAGAGAACAGATCTGAAAAACCAACAAACGGCTGACCAAACCGAGAAAATAGTAAACGTAAGGTGGGGTTGATATCGGTTGCTGTGCCAATTGTTGAACGTCGATTTTCTCCTAAAGCTTTTTGATTGACAATAACAGCAGGTGAAAGCTGTTGAATTGAGTCAACAATGGGTGCTTCTAAATGAGGCATTCGATTGCGGATATAGCTTGGATACGTATCATTCATTTGGCGCTGCGCTTCAGCCGCGATGGTATTAAAAACCAGTGAAGATTTTCCAGAACCAGAAACACCGACAAAAGCATTGATGTTGTGTTTATTGATTGTGAGATCGATATTCTTTAAATTCCTAGTGCGAGCGCCGCGAATTTTGATTTGACTCATGTTCATTCCTCCTTTACCATAAGTATAAACATTTAATATGACATAATTTGTCAGTTTATAGAAAGAAGTGAGAAGAATAAAAAAAGAAGCGCTCTTATATAATATGTTATGGTATATTCAAAACAAAAAAGAATTTACCGCACAAGAATTGGCTGATCAGTTCCAGTTATCCGTCCGTAGTATATATCGGTATATTTCTGATCTAGCTGATTTAGGTTTGTATATTGAATCAAAGAAAGGTCGAAATGGTGGATTTAGTGTATTAGAAAATCAGATTTTACCCCCTGTTCTTTTCACCGAAAATGAACTGTTTTCGTTGTATTTTGCGATCCAGTCGTTGGCGGATTATGGTGACTTCCCTTTTAAGGTCAATACGATTACAGCAAGAGAAAAGTTAGTAGAAGTTGTCTCAAAAAGTGTGCAACAAAAACTACTTAAACTGTCCGATCATTTTCGAATTGAAGTACCGAAACAAGCTGTTTCTACGCCCTATCTAAATGAACTGATCACAGCAGCTTTAGATTATCAAGTGGTTCGAATCGAGTACCATTCAATTAAAAAGGTTTCTAAAAAAACGATAGAACCAATCGGAATTTATGCTAGTAATGGACTTTGGTATTTATTTGCTTTGGATCAGACAATAAAGGAAGCAAGGCATTTTCGTATTGATCGCATTAAGAAGCTGGAAATTACGGAAGAATATTTTGACCCTTCTATTCGGCTAAAAGAAATCGAAACCCAATACCTACCGCAAAAACCATTGAAACTTGTGGCGCATTTGAGTGACAAAGGAGCAAAACAATGTTTAGAAAACCGTTATTTACACAGTGGTGTTCAAAAAAATGAAACGGGCGGATCAGAGCTTTCAATGTCTATCAGTCAATCAGATATTGAATTTACAGCAGAATTTTTTCTGTTATTAGGAAAAGAAGCGCAGGTAAAAGAACCAGCAGAACTTGTAATGTTACTTAAAGAAAAAATAGAAGAATTACGTAAACTCTATAACTAAAGGAGGAGCTGGAATTTAACGATACAGATAGAATAAAAATGATTATGGACTAGTAAAGGAAAGTCTAGGTATGTTTGGTGTTATAATAAAAGTAAAAGGAATGATTTTCATGGACCCACTATTAAATAGTCTAATTGCTGTGATTTTACTTGCGTATCCAATTCTGTCTATCCCTTCAATTGTTAAATCAAAACGAGACAAGGGAAAATTTTTTTCTGACTCTCGTTTTTTTATTCCTAAGCGTGTTGGCTACGGCATTGGGATAAATATGCATAATATTTATGGTTTTTTTACATTACTTTTTATTGGGGTATTATTTTTAGCTTTAGGTTGGTTTAGAATTTAAATAAACGAAAAGCCAATCACCAAACGTATTTAAGAAACAAATGCTTGTTCTTAGCGGATTGTTCTGTTTCATAGAATTGTTAGTTTGTTTCATTTTACTTATTGTTCATACATTCTTTTTTTTAATTTTAAACACATGCTTTTCTCATTTTTTTCTTTTTTTTTAGTGGATAATAGATTATACTATAAGGATAATAATTATCTTTTTAGACCTGAGCTCGTTTGAATTTTTTTCTGTAACGAGTTAGGAACTCTGATGAAGCTATATGTTGGAGTTGAACATTGTCGTTCAGAGGAACCAAAACGAGCCCTTATCGCTTTTATTATTATCT
Organism: Enterococcus sp. AZ101; assembly: GCF_050499005.1. Classification (NCBI taxonomy): domain Bacteria; kingdom Bacillati; phylum Bacillota; class Bacilli; order Lactobacillales; family Enterococcaceae; genus Enterococcus; species Enterococcus sp. AZ101. The sequence continues at coordinate 490,545 of NZ_JBMHEZ010000002.1, forward strand.
AGCTATATGGGCTAAGTTCTCGGAAAAAAGATAAAAATTGAATGCGACAAAAAAGCGTCACAGTCAATTTTTCCTATTTTTCAGAGGAACCAAAACGAGCCCTTATCGCTTTTATATGAAGGAGGACACATGGAGAAAAAGGAAAAAAAGAAAACTGGGTTGTTACTAGTTGCATTATTTTTAGGGTATACTATGGTTTATATCGATAAGCTTTCGGTGGGGTATTCACTGATTCCAATTTCAACAGAATTTGGGTTAGAGCCTGCGGCAAAAGGGATGATCATGAGTGCTTTTTTCTTAGGATATGCTATTATGCAGATTCCGATGGGCTTAGTGATCAATAAGGTTGGTTCACGAATTGTTTTAATAGGTTCTGTGTTAGGAATGGGCTTATTTTCATTCTTATTTGGATTTGGCACCTCATTAATTATGTTTATGTCGGTGCGTTTTTTAACTGGATTCTTGGCACACTCAGGTTATGCTTCGTCTGCTAGTAAAGAAGTCACGATGAATTTTCCACCTGAAAAGCGCACCTTTGCGCAAGGAATCTTACTTTCTTCTTCTGGAGTAGCAGGGTTTATCGGACCATTAGCTTTATCACCGATCATTACCAATGCAGGATGGAAAAATGCGTATCTGATTTTAACCGTATTAGCTGTTGTGATTGCTATTTTCTTAATTATCGCTATACCTAGAAATGAAAAAAAACAAGAAAAAGCAGAAGCTATTGCAACAAAAACAGATAAAATTTCAATTTTAGTGATTTGGTCTGATATACGGGTTTGGATTTTATTTTTAAGTTCATTTTTCATCAACTGTTTATTATATGGACTTTCAAGTTGGGTGCCTAGTTTCTTGACTGGAGAGCGTGGGTTGGACTTAAATGGTGCGGCTGTAATCAGCAGTGTTGGTGGGTTGTTTATGTTGATTGGCTCAATCGGCGGTAGTTATGTTGTCGGACGTTTTTTCCAACATAAGGAAAAAGCAGTTGTGGCGATTACAGCTATTTTAGGCACATTTTCTGCATTTGGGTCCTATTATATTGGAAACCTGGTCTTACTATCGATCGTTATGGGCTTAGCGAATTTCTTTTTAATTATTTCATTTGTCACTATGATGAGTATTCCATTACGAATTTTCGAAGGAGCTAAATTTGCTCCAAGTTATGGCACACTTGCAACAGGAGGGATTCTTGGTGGATTTGTTTCACCAACGCTGATTGGAAAATTAGTTGAATTGTCTAATGGGCAATACATTTCAACCTTTATTTTCTTTTTAGTTGTCGGCTTGTTGACAGCTGTGACGATAATGTTTATCAAACAAAAATAAGCGATCTAGTTATATAGACTCGTTTTAAAATGAAGGAGGAAATACAATGACAACTATTCAAGAACAAATGCCTCAGGCAGATATGGTAAAATGGCGGAGACATTTGCATCGCCATCCAGAATTATCCTTTCATGAAGTGGAAACAGCAAAATATATTCAAAAGGTACTAGCGGATTTCCCAAATTTAGAAGTTAGCTCGCTAACCGAAAATAGCGTGATCGCCGTATTAAAAGGCGATAAGCCAGGTAAAACGATTGCTTTAAGAGCGGATATTGATGCGTTGCCAATCGAGGAAGAGGCAGATGTAGATTTCCCATCTGAAAATCCAGGTGTGATGCATGCTTGTGGCCATGATACACATACTGCCATGCTATTAGGTGCAGTTAAGGTATTGAGCACAATGCAAGACAAAATTACTGGAACGGTGAAATTTATTTTCCAACCAGCTGAAGAAGAGCCACCAGGTGGGGCAAAATTATTAGTTGAAGCGGGTGTAATGGATGATGTAGATATGGTTTTTGGTCTGCATATTGCACCGAATATTCCAGTGGGGATGATCGGGACAAGAAAAGGCGCAGCAAGTGCAGCGTCGGATGTCTTTACATTGAAAATCCAAGGGAAAGGCTCACATGGTTCAACTCCTGATCTTTCTGTTGATCCAATTATGATCGGAGTAGAAATCATTAATAATTTGAATAATATTGTTTCAAGAAATATAAGTCCATTTGATAATGCAGTTATTTCAATCGGTGAGTTTAATGCGGGGAAAACAGCAAATGTTATTCCTGATACAGCCCAAATCCAAGGGACTGTTCGGACGAATAATAAAGAGGTTCGCTCATTCATCCAAAAGCGGATTGAAGCAATCATTGATAATGTCTGCAAGATGTATGATGCAACATATGATCTAGATTATTTACTTGGTTATAGCGAGGTAAACAATGATAGTGACGCGACAGATTTAGTCATAGCTGCAGCTGAAAAGGTTGTTGGCAAAGAGCGAATGTTTGAAGCACCTAAAATGATGGGTGGGGAAGATTTTTCTGCGTATACTGACGTTAAGCCAGGTTCATTCTTTATTTTAGGTGGTGGAACAGCAGCAGAAGGCTGCGGCTATATGAATCATCATCCAAAATTCAAAATTATGGAAGAATGTTTCTCAGTGGGTTCAGCGATGCATGCTCAAATTATTTTAGATATTTTAGGACAAAAATAATCAGAAGAGGACCTTAACGAATCGGTTAAGGTTCTCTTTCTAGTTAAGGAAGAGAGAGGGCACTTCATGCAGATAATCATCATTGGAGTCTTGCTATTTTTCTGTCTAATCTTAATAATAGATAAAAATAAGAATAAACAAAAAAATAGAAATATCCAGACAAAACCAGCTAAAAAAGTTCTTTCTTTAGATGAAAAAATCGAACAAGAAAAAAAGGTTGAGGTTCAGCAAGTAACTTCTTTAGTCACACAAATAAAAAAACAAAAGGTAAGTGAACTTCTCTTCGTATTAAATCAGGTGCAGCAAAAAAAATGAATGCATTTCCTATAAATACGAAAATTTAATAATGTTTTAATAAGCAGCTTCTATAAAACAACTTCTTGAAAATCAGGTAAATAGAAAATTTAAATTCAGCGAAAGATGAACTTTTACAAAAATGATGACTTACGACAATAAGTAGGTCGTCTTTTTATTTTTGCCTCAGTTCTAAAATAGCCCTGTTTTCCTCACACCAATTTCCAATTACTTCATAAACAGGCAGAAGGCTCCTTCCAAGTTCTGTAAGTAAATACTCTACTCTAGGTACAATTTCATCGTGTTCTGTCCTATAAATAAGCCCGTCTTTTTCTAAATCTTTCAATTGAGCTGATAGTATTTTATGACTGATTTCAGGAAGTTTTCTTTTTAGCTGTCCATATCTAATGTTATAGTTTCCACTTAAGTGATAAATGATCTGTATTTTCCATTTGCCGCCTATCATAGTTAACAATTTTTCTATGTTTTCAAAACCATAATCTTCAACGGTACATTTATCTTCTTTTTCTGATTTCAAATCTCAACCTCCACTAGGTACTTACTTTTTTGTGCGTAATTGTTTTATTTATCTTATTATTATATACTCAAACCAGTTAAGAATAAAAGGAGAACGTAATGAATTTAATTAAAAACAGTAATATCGCAATTGCATTTTTACTGGAAATATTTGCTATATTTATTTTAGGATATTGGGGATTTACTCTTCAATCTAATAAAATTATACGTATTACAGTCGGTTTGTTAGCACCTATATTAATGATTGTTATTTGGAGCATTTGGTGTGCTCCATCTTCAAGTCATCGCCTTGATGGTTTGCGGCTTGTAGCGTTAAAATGTTTAATTTTTGGAATTGTGGCATATTGCTTACTTAGTATGAATAGAACTTCTGTAGCAATTGTTTTTGGTGCTATTGTTGTCATTAACCTTGGACTTAGTAGTTATTTTGGAACACTTTAATCTTACTAATATGTATAATTTACGTTCAAAAAGGTATTTTACTGAATATGTTTTAAATAGCGGTATAATAAATAAAATAGTGAAACAACCAAATAAAGGATGGAAAGCGAATGGAAGCGAAAAAGCCTAAAATAGTTACAATGTCTTTTGCTAGTGTCTATGTATTATATAATCAAAAAGTAGAACGAAAAGGAAAAACGAAAGCAGAAGTGGATGAAATTATTCGCTGGTTAACAGGATATGATGAAGCTGGGTTACAAAAGCAGATCGATGATAAGGTTGATTTTGAAACGTTTTTTGAAGAAGCTCCAGCAATCAATCCTAATGTTTCTTTGATCAAAGGCGTGATCTGTGGGTATCGTGTGGAAGATATCGAAGACGAACTGATGCAAAAAATTCGTTATATGGATAAGCTGATAGACGAATTAGCAAAAGGGAAAGCCGTGGAGAAGATTTTGAGAAAATAGTCGAGAAACTTCAAAAAGAGCTTGCTCAATTTAACTTATGTAATCATTATATTATGTGAGGGGAATTGGGCTATTTTTTTATAAATAAGTCTAAAAAATGAGACAAACCTATCAATATAGTAAAAAGTAACATCAAAATTGCTTTTTAAATCATTTCTAGTATGTGATATTTAAGATATCTTAGACAAATAGTATAGACATGAAGAAAGTCTTTTTTTACTATTGTTGAGGAAATAGTTTATTTGGTGAAGGTAGGTTGACAGGTAATGAGGATCGGTAACTTATTAAAAAGAAGCAGAGAAGAAAAAAGATTGACACAACAGCAAGTAGCGAAAAAATTTCATGTAACAAGACAAACGGTTTCGCGTTGGGAAAATGATCTATCGTATCCTAATATCGATACGTTAGTCGAATTAAGCTTCTTTTTTGATTTTTCTCTGGATCAGATTTTAAAAGGAGAGGAGCTTGCTGGAAGTATAATAGATGAACAACAGGATGAGAATTTCAGCGGATAGCGAAAAAAATCTGGATACATAAGGAGGGACTATGAATCAAGAGTCCCTCCATTGGTGTGATAAAAATTAAGTGTGTTCCTTCCTAAAGTTCTTTTCTATCGTTCTATTGTTCGTTATTAGTACACTTATAAGGCATTTCATTATATTAGCAATGATCGAGCTTAAATAGCATAGCGAAGCTTCAAAAACCACATTTAATTCATTTTATAACTGAAAACGATCGATTAGTCCGAGCTAAATGCCCTCGTTAATAGTGAAATAATATAAAATAACAAAATGTTACTACCTTATTTGTTGAATAAAAATCATAAAGTCTATTCTAAGGAAGTTGAGGAAGTCATATTGAAGGTCATTCAGGCAAAGTAAAGTTAGTGTTTATTTGAGTGCAGAAAAATAGCTAAGTGAATGAGTTGAAAAAAGCCGTTAAGTTGAGACGGCTTTTTTAATATTATAGCCAGAGGTGTATAAAGAAATAAATAAATTTTACTAAAATGGTGTTATTTTACCTTTTTTACAAATTAGTTGTTGATAAGATTGTATTGTAAATCTAAAATTTTGGAATAAGTTTTATAATGGCAGGAAGCATTACAGATGAAGGGATTGTCAATGACCTTACGAATCAATTTACTAGTAGCCTATCAGATATTTTGTTTATAGATAATCGGTCTATCAAATCCAAACACTCGTTTATCATCATTAAACAGTTCCTCTTTTATGACCAACGCTTCATCAGATAGTTCTTGCTTCAAAATAAACGCTGTTTTTTCGTAAATATATTATGTGATTCAACAATAAACGTACCCTCATGTTCCTTATAATGCAATGGAACAAATTTGTCAGATTCTGAGAGATCAGAAAAATCAATGTCTTTTAGCGTATCAAATTTCGCGTTCATTAATTTTTTGGCACAATGATCGATTTTAACACCCCATCGAAATCCTTTGGACGATTCACAATCAGATCATTTAAAAGCATATTGTTGTGTATTGCAACGGGAAACTTCTCTTGTTCTTCTTCTGACAGAGAATGAAACTGCTCACTATTATCGAAACGTCCACTTAACAGTTGAATAACTCTCTTCAAATTTTCCATATCGCTCACTCAGCTTTCTTTATAGTTGCCGTTATAGAATCATTACTTCTTTTCCATTTTATCAAAAAATTGAAAGAGAAAAAAGAGACGAGAAAATAATCATTAGTAAAATGATTAAGACACAAAAAATAAATAGAAAGAAAGCTACTCTCTCACTTTACAAATTCTTCCTTTGAAAAGCTCGATACGTCTCATTTATAGCATAACGGTCGTTCTATTTTTAAGTTGAAATCTTGTCATCCGTACTTAAAATCCACAGATTCCATACCATTTCTTAACATCAATTAACTTATAATTTACATAAAAGTGCGGATAAATTTACATTCAATGGGTAGTATTATCAGTGTAATAACAAAAAGGAGGAAGAAAATCAACATGAAAAAGAACGTTCTATTTGGACTCACACTATTAGCCTCAATTGGATTCATGACTGCCTGCGGATCAAACAAAACGGTTTCTGCTAAAGCAGATGGTATGCCAGAAAAGATAACGATTGTCACGATGCCAGATGAAAATAATCCTGAAGCTGGCGGTAAAAATAAAAAATTTCAAGAAGATATGAGTAAAGCATTAGGCATTGAAGTGGATGTAATGGAAGGGGCAGATTACGCAGTAGGGATCGAAGCGATGAAAAATGAAAAGCTAGATATATTGTTAGTATCCCCTATGAGCTATTATCAAGCCAAAGAACGCGTAGAAATAGAACCAATCGTTACAACATCGTCCGCCGGAAAAGAAGCTTATCGTACGGTTTTTATCACAAAAAACGACAATGATAAAATTAACAATTTGAAAGATTTGAAAGGAAGTAATTTCGCTTTTGTTGATCCCGCTTCCTCTTCTGGTTATCTCTATCCAAAGTATGAATTGGTCAAAGAACTTGATTTAGAACAGGAAAAAGTCGAAGAACCAAATTATTTCTTTAAAACAGTAGCCTACTCTGGCAAACACGATTCAAGTGTCATGGGGGTTGCTAAAGGAGATTATGAAGCGGCCGCAGTTGCTGCACAAGTCTTACAATCTATGGATGATGCAGGATTAGTCAAAAAAGATAAGCTAAAAATCATTGGTGAAACGCAAGAAATTCCTAATGCAGCATACGTTATGAGAAAAGATTTACCAGAAGAATTGAAGAAAAAAATCAAAGATTTCTATTTGAACTATGATGATAAAGAATACTTTAAAGCTTTTTACAAAGACGATTCGGTGAAGTTTGTTGAGGCTCATGACACAGACTATGAATCGATCAAAGAGATGATGAAGGTCTTGGAAATAGAGGGAGAAAAATAATGACATTAGTAGAAATTAAAAATGTTAGCAAAGAATACAAAACGGGGCAAAAAGCATTAAATGATATTTCACTTTCAATCAATAAAGGTGAATTTGTTGTTGTTATCGGTCCATCTGGAGCAGGAAAATCAACACTGATTCGTGTAATCAATCAATTAGTTTCTCCAAGTTCGGGAGCTGTTTTGTTTCAGCAACAAAATATCACGACAGCAAAAGGAAAGAAGTTAAGAAAATTACGTTCACATATCGGGATGATTTTTCAGCATTACAATTTAGTGGAGAGAACAAATGTGCTGAAAAATGTCCTTCATGGAAAACTAGGACAGGTCTCTTTTTTTACAAGTGCATTTGGTCGATACACACAAGAAGATCGGCAAATAGCGATGGAATTATTAGCACAAGTTGGGTTACTGGATCAAGCCTATAAACGTGCAGATGAACTCTCAGGAGGACAGATGCAACGAGTGGGTATTTGCCGAGCGTTGATGCAAAATCCTGCACTGATTTTGGCAGATGAACCGATTGCCTCTCTTGACCCAAAATCATCAGAGATCGTGATGACTCAATTAAAAGAGATAACCGAGTCAAGAAATATGACAACGATTGTCAATCTACATCAAGTTGATATTGCTAAAAAGTATGCAACGCGAATTATTGGCGTAAAAAAAGGGGAAATTGTATTTGATGGAACGCCAGTCGAGTTGACAGAAGAAAAAATCGAACAGCTTTATAACAACGAGGCTATTCCAGCTATAAATATGGAAAATCCTACTATGATCCTAGCACAACAAGAGGAACATGCGTATGGATAATCTAGGATCAATCGCCTTAGCGCATCAAAAAAGTTTGAAAAAACGCGTAACAGTTGCATTGTTAAGTGTTATCGGAATATATTCCTTCGTTTATTTGCAAGTAGATCCTATAACACCGCTTTTGACTTTACCTAATGTTTTTCTATTTTTTGGTGAAATTTTTTTCCCGCCAAACTTCAATGGTTTTTCTAGCTATATCGCATTGATTGTGCAAACGTTGCTATTTGCGGTAGTAGGAACCTATATTTCCGCAGTCTTATCTTTTGTTTTTGGATTGCTAATGGCTGAATCAATCAATCCGATTGCACCATTAAGAATTGCTGTTCGATTTATTGTCTCATTTATTAGGAACATCCCCATATTGGTCTGGGCCTCGTTGTTAGTCTACATCTTTGGGATTGGAAACATGGTTGGATTAATTGCGTTGATTCTTGCAACATTTGGTTTTTTGACGCGTTCATATGCAGAAGAAATGAATAATATTGCAGATAGTAAATTAGAAGCATTAAAAGCAACTGGGGCAACACCTGCACAATTACTTGTTCATGGAATTATTCCTGCTTTTTTCCCTGCCTGGATCAATTGGACATTCTTTTCATTTGAAATCAACATTCGGGCATCAAGTATTTTAGGGATGGTAGGTGCTGGAGGGATTGGTATCATGATTCAAACGAATATTCGTTTGTTTAAATATCAAGAAGCAATGGCGCTAATTATCATTTTAGTCATACTAGTATTGCTAACGGAATTTTGTGTAAATAAACTTAGAAAGTGGATATTATAGGGGGAATGGGCGAATGAATAGAATTCCTTTAGTAAAGCCAAAAGATAAAATAAGAAACCTTGTGATTTGGGTAGTTGCTATCTTATTATTTGGGATTAGTGCATCATTATTAGATTTAGACATGGGAACTTTTTTATCGAGATTGGGTCAATCTGGTGAGGTGATTCGTCATTTTTTAACACTGGATATTTCAGATATTGGGACAATCTTGAGTGAATTAGAGCTATCTTTATCAATGGCCGTAGCTTCACTGATCTTAGGGGCAATCTTATCCTTTACAGTTGCTTGCTTGGGTGCTGATAACATTGCGCCAGCACATTTTCTGTCAGTAGGTATAAAAGCAGTCATATCCATTATCAGGGCGATTCCAGCACTTGTGTGGATCTTAATGATTGTCGCAAGTTTAGGTTTTGGACCACTATCTGGTGTTATTGGAATGATGTTTCCAACAGTCGGTTACTTAACAAAATCATTTATCAGCAGTATAGAAGAAATTCCAGTTCAGGTCATTGAGACCATGCGATCAACAGGAGCGAATTGGTTTCAATTGATACAAGAAGGCATTTTACCGAATGTATCAAAATCTTTTCTTAATTGGTTAGCGATTCGTGTTGAAGGAAACGTGGCTGAATCAATATCACTTGGAATGGTTGGAGCAGGAGGAATTGGCACACTACTGACACGAGCAATTGGTGGTTATCAGTATGGAAAAATCACGTTTATCTTTTTGGTGATTTTTGGCACGATGTTCACAATAGAAATGCTTGTGACAAGAGTCAAAAGAGCAATTTAAAGAAAAGAGGACAAAGCATGTATTATCAACGATTGCCTTTAGAAACAACCTATAATACGAGAGATTTAGGTGGTATACCAACGAAAAATGGACAAATAGTTACGTGGAAAAAGTTATTTCGTAGCGATGATGTAAGTCGTTTAAGTGCCTCTGATAGACGATTTTTAAAAGAATATGGTGTAGGAGTTGCAATAGATTTACGCAGCCGTCGTGAACGGGAAGAAACAAACTATACTTTAGAAGAAGAAACGTCTATTGAAACGTATCATGTTCCGTTTATGTAAGTATAAAAAAACATAATTGATACCATTTTATTTTAGGAAATTTTGATATTTTAACGGAGAAGATGGATGATAATTTTACTCCGTATCGTATTGAGCAGAGTGTAATGATGTGGATCAATGAAGAAGACGTTTTGGGAGAAATAGAATGTATATTTGCAAAACAAGTAAACGATGAAGTCACTTTGATGCCCAGTAAAATTAGGTACAATAAAAAGAGCTAGTGCTTTTATGCCAGCAATTGGCAACTTGTTTGGGCAGTGTTCGCTGTCTTTACAAGGCTTCAAATGCTTGGTTGCTGCCAGTCTTTGAAGTACTAATTTATTTTATATTCTAATTTGAACAGTTCATGCCAACATGAGCTGTTTTTTAGTGCACATCACAGCGATTACTTGAAGAGCAAATGATGCGCACTATTTGGCAACCGAAGAGAGAGAAGTTTACTCGTTCTATTCTACCCCTTAAGTATGTCCGAAAAGAATACAAACATGCAACATAATTTTTCTTACGAATACCATTAAATAACACTAAAAATTGCTCCCTTTTTATCAAAAAAAATAGAAAAAAGCGACTCAAAAATAATAAATAGATATTAATACGATTTTAAGTTCGCTAAAAAATAATCAACTAGCTTAAATAGCGACGAAGTTCTTTTGCTAAATTCATCCATTCCATTTCACCAGGGATTGACGATATTTGAATTGATTTGATATTAGAAAGGTCTTCAGGAATTGCAAAATTAGCAACAACAATATCAATATGTAGAAATCGAATTAAATTTTCAGTGACCGGTTGGTTAATCACAAAATGGATTTGAACCTCTTTTGGTGCTACAGATGCTGCAATATTTTTTAGGTGTTCTGAAATTATTGGAGTACTAGATATGGCAAATAAAATAATATGATCTCTTTTCAAATTAGTTTCGGTTAATAAAGTTAACGAAGTGGCTATATCTTCTTTGAAATGAAAATCAGAGTATTTTTCTAGATAATATAACCAATTTTCATATGTTTTGGGGTATTCATGTATAGCGATATTTTTTAAATCCTGTTGTTCCGTTTGAAAAAGAGGAGAAAATTTGCTTAACATGTCTAAATTAGACAAATAAGATTTTAAAATCAGATTGAGTTCAACGTTTGCGGAAAAATTATAATGTAAATCCTTGAAGAAGTTATCAACTATCGTATTAAAGGTTTTTAACATCGGTAACAAATCATCGAGAATGTAAAAAGAATCTTTTCCATAAACAACAGAATTTATAGCAATGATGTAAAGATAGATAATTTCAGAATCAGATAAATCAGTATAAAGAGTATCGTTTCTTGAAACCCAATCAATGGCGCTATGAATCGATTTGAAACCAGCATGAGTGCTATAGGTTGAAATAAGGGAACTGTCAAAAGAGACCTGGTTATTTTGAGCAATTCTATTGCGAGAAATTTTGATTAACTGAGCGAATCTATAGTAATCAATAGTCAATATCTGTTTATAATTGTCTCTAATGTAGTTTAAAAAGTTGTCTATTAGTTTAAAATCTGCATCTGTAAATGTATTCATCCAATTTCTGTGGTTATTGTTAAAATAATGAAAAAAGAAGTGGCGAATATCTATTTCATTTCCTATAAGTTCAAATGGATTCGTATTTAACGTTAAATGATAATCAGCTAATACATCTTTCAATAAATCGATATGTTTTCTTAAGGCTGACTGAGAGATAAAATGCTTTTCAGCAAAAGTTGCAACCTTTTCTTTTTTTCCTTCATAGAGTGAATCCACTAATATAAATATAGGATTATGTTGTATTAAATCATACATGTACGTTTGGATGGCTTTGGGAGAAGCTATTTTCCTGATGGACCAATTACTAGATTTGGTTAGTTCCACAGTTGAAGAAAGAGCATTTTCAATGGATAAAAAATCTTGCTGTAACGTTTTAATGGATACATCGTAATTCTTTTGTAAATCAAAAACAGATATAGGTTCATTTGAGTCTATTAATAAAGATAAAATATGTAGCTTACGTTTTAGGATGTTATCAAATATTAATCTTTTTTCTATCTCATTCATTTAATTTATCACTCCTTATTTGCATTATAATGCAAAATTTATCTTGAACATGTTCTAAAAATTCTAAATTGCAGAAAGAAATAAAGCGAATAATACGCTCAATTATAATCTATGAGAAGTTATTCCCTCTCAAAATCGCTCTATATATATAGGAAGAAAAAGAAAAAATATTTTTTTTTTTTTTGCATTTTAAGCGAAAAAAAAAGAATTTCAAATAGAAATATTTGTTGTATATTCAATAAGGACAAAAAATAAAAGTAAGGATGAATAACAATGACATATAAATCTATTGCTATTACAGATAGAGAAGAGAGCCGATTAAAAGACATACTATCTTCTTTTGACTTATTAGATTTAACTTTTACTACAGAAACAAACATAGATATTTCTCACTTAGATGCAGACCTCATTATTATAGAAGAAATCAAAGCGATTAGTTCAATCAATATACTAAACATATTATTTGAACTGAGAAAGAATTTTTCTGGACTAATTTGGGTGCTATCAGCTAACTATGAAGAAAAAAATGAAATTTTATATTACAAAATGGGTGTCGATGGAATTTCATACAGTGATAGATCCTCTGAGTTGATCCAGTTACAAATTACAAGTGCACTTGAACGTAATTTCAAAAAAAGAGTAAATATTTCTAATATGAGTAAAAATAAAGTTCCTTCTTTAAATTTAAATCCAATAAATTTGAGCGTACATAAAGAAAATGGAGAAGAAATTTCACTGACCCGAAGTGAGTACAATATTTTGAGCTTATTAATGGAAAATCTCAATAGTACAGTTACTTATGAAGAAATATTGTCTTTAATCTGGAATGACGATAAAAGAAGTAATAAGTATAAAATCAGTAATCTGATTTTTCATTTACGAAGTAAAGTAGAGAGTGATTTGAAAAAACCAAAATATATAAAAACAGTTCGATCAAAAGGGTATATGTTGAAAAATTCGTAAGTTGTTCTATTTAGAGATAAGCCTTAAAAATAAACTGAAGTAGATAGGAGGTAGAATGAAAAATGACAGAAAAAAAACCTGGGTTACTTTTTTTGGGGATATTAGTTGGTTTTCTGTTTTTTCCAAACTATACAGAAGCTACAGAAGAAATTGATAGTGTACCCGTAGATACTATTTTTAAAGTCCCTCAAGGAGCAAACAGTTATGTAGATGGAAATGAAATTGTTATAACAGATAATACATCAAATCAAATTGGCAGTATCTATTCTACTGAAGAAAATAAGATAGATCTTTCAAAAGATTTTTATGCTGAAATGTATGTAAAAATTGATGGTAGTGGTGACGGAATGACGTTTGTAATGCATAATGATCAACCTAAAACCCAAAATTTTTCAGGTTTAACTGGTCAGGGTTTAGCGGTCTACGGATCGTATTGGTATTTACAGGGGGTTTATATGTTGATAGGACCATCCCAATTAAAAAAAAGTCTGGCTATTGAATTTGATACTTATTACAACTTCGGATATGATCGATTTTTAAATACAAATTTAGGTAATGGACACATCGCATACACGACTCCAGATAGTTATGATGGTTATGGATTTTATGCAGACAGAACGGTTGCATCAGTTAAACACAATGGAGTGCAGTATCCTTCTTTTAAGCTTGGTGATGGTAAGTGGCGATTATTAACATTAAAATGGACTGCTTGGAATGCTAGTAATATTGGGAATTTAACGTATCAATACGAAGGATTAGAGCCTATTTCAGCATCAGTTCCTAAGTATACATTTGGTGGAACAGATAATGTTTATTGGGGATTCACTGGGTCAACAACTAATGTAACTGAAAAAGCAAGCGTTCGTTTTAAATCTTTACCAGGATTTGTAGATTACTCTGAAAATGTTGATTTCATTGATGCTGAAGGAAATAGCATTCAAAACATTACCCAAGATTCCGAGGTGACAGTTCACTATGTTGGTCAACATGTGGGAGGGAAACAAAACCTAATGGAACCAACTTATAAGTTCACTTTATCACCAAATCAAGAGTATCAACAAGGATCGTTTAAGCTCAATGGTGTTGCGGTTACACCAACATACGTTAATAATGAGTTGGAAATTCCTTTATCAAAAGACTTATCATCGACAGATAGTAAAGTTGATATCCAGTTTAAAGTAAAAGATAGTGAGGTGACCCAAGATACAGACTTAACACTGACAGCACATGTAAAAGCAAAAAATTTCCTGTCAGATAACGATTTCACATACAAAATAACCTACGACAAAGAAGCACCAACAGGAACAGGTAAATTAACATTTATTGATGCTGGTGATGAACAAGCACTTTCCAATGTAACAGATTACCGTCCATTTTTATCAGAATATCAAGATAACTACTCAGCAAAAGATAAAATCAGGGTTGAATTAAAACCTGGACAAGACATCGCTGCTTTAGTCAAAACAGTTGGTCCAAGTAGTGTTCAACTAACGCTTACCGATGAAAAAGGGAATGCACGTGATGTGACGGTTCCACTCTTTATTCAAAATCAGGATGTTGTCAAAAGTAGTCAGTACATTATCTATGGGAAAGACTTTAGTGTAAATTCAAGAAATTATCCTACAACAAATGCAGCATTGCGCTCTCTAATTTTTGAACAAACAGAGTTGAAATTATGGCAGTATGACGACGTATCTGTAACGGCAATGAATAATACTCAATTAAATCTATCAATGGATAAACTACCTCCAACGTCCAATACTGCTCAAGCAGGTGTCTATGAAGCAACCGCTTCTTATGGAAGCGGGACAGCTAAAGTAGCTAAGCCAGTTAAAGTGACGGTGATCCCAAGTATTGCGCCAGTATCGATTCAATTCGTAGATGAGAATAATCAACCTATTGTGGATGAAATTACGTTTGAATCAAATGTTGAAGAGTCGATTGACCTAACCAAAAACGAACAAGTCCTCGAAAAGCTTAAAGCGGTCAAAGCATTGAACTATGTTTTAGATGCGTCTCCTACAGATGAACAAAACCTGTTGGTCGTACCTGAAGGTGTCACACGAAAATATACGTTTAAAGGAACGCTATTTATTCAATCAGCACCTAAGACCATTAATTTTGGGGATCAAAATGTGAGTGCTTTTGATAAAACCTATGCCAATCCAGAGTATGATCAAGATTTAATCATATGGGATAATCGTCAAACGCTAGGCACATGGAAAATAACATTAAAACAATCACAAGATTTTAGTATCCCAGGAGAGCCATCTCAGAAATTGCCGGATGTGCTGAGCTATCAGATTTCAGGTGAAGAAAAACTGATTTCCACAGATGCTCAGGAAGTTTTTCGCTCCAAACACCAGTTCTCAGGGAAATATGATATTAGCGAAGAAACATGGGGACCAGAAAAACAAGGGCTGCGTCTGAACGTTCCGGTCGGTTCAGTGAAACAAATAGGGAAATATGAAACAACACTGACTTGGCAAATAGAAGAAGCCTATTGATAGGTACGCTAAAAAAAGAGATAGGTAATCGTTTGAAAGAGATAAATAATTAGTCTTTATCTCTATTCACAAAATAACTTAAAACGTTAGAATTGATTTTCTGTAAATTTGAAACAACAGTAGGAGGGCACATCTCTTAGATTTATCCATAGTTCGAAATCGTTGAATCTATTGAATATGGATAAGCTAACAGTAGAAAGGAGGTGAGAATAAAATGACAAATAAAAATGCGGTGTTGGTTTTTCTGATAGTAACGATTGGCTCTCTATTTATGCCTAAATATGTAGAAGCAGCTGAAGAGGTAGCGAGTGTTCCTATAGAAAATATATTTCAAGTACCTAAGTCAGGTGATAGCTATGTAGATGGAAATAATGTAATTATAACTGATAAAAAGACGGGACAAAACGGTGGTGTTTTTTCTACAGAAGAAAATAAGATAGACCTTTCACAAGATTTTGCTGCAGATATTAATGTAAATATTGACGGAGATGGTGACGGGTTAATTTTTGCTCTCCATAATGATCAAATTAAAACGCAACGTTATTCTGGAAACAACGGAGAAAACATGGGGATCTACGGAACTAGTTATTTTCTGTCTAGTAACAAACCCGTTGTAGACGGTGATCCTTTAAGATATAGTGTGGCGATTGAATTTGATACATACTTTAACCGTACAGTTAGAGCCTGGCCGCAGTTTCTACCGTATGGAACATGGGGGTACGACCAAAACCTTGAGGAGAATAATGGTAATGGTCACATTGCTTATACATTTCCTTATAAGGCAAGTAGCTATGCATTTTTAAATACTTGGGCTACAAATTATATTAATCATTCTGGAGTGCAGTACCCATCATTCAAACTTGGGGATGGTCAATGGCGCTTACTAAAGATTAAATGGACAGGATGGGATAGCTCAAATAATGGAACCCTAACCTATTCATATGGAGGGTTAGCGCCCATTTCTGTTCCTGTTTCAAGAGATACTTTTGGCACAGATAGTGTTTATTGGGGATTCATTGCTACGACAGCTCAAGCAGCTGAAAAGAATATGGTTTCTTTTAAATCTGTTCCAGGATTAGTAAATTACGCCGACAATGTTGAATTTAAGAATGCCAATGGCGAAAAAATTCAAAGTGCTACACAAGATTCTGAAGTAACGGTTCATTATGCTGGTCAATACACCAGCGGAAAACAAAATATGTTACCACCAACGTATACATTCACTTTATCTCCCTATCAAAAGTATCAGTATGGCACATTTCAGCTGAATGGTGTAGCTGTAACACCAAGTTTTAAGAACAATGAATTGAGTATTCCATTATCAAAAGTCTTAACGCTAGAAGATGGCAAGGTTGATATCCAGTTTAAAGTGAAAGATATCGGTGTGAGCAGTGATACTGATTTAACACTGACAGCACACGTAAAAGCACAAAATTTCCTATCAGATAACGATTATACGTACAGACTAAACTATGATAAAGAAGCGCCAACTGGAACAGGAAAGCTAACGTTTATTGATGTAGACGATGCTAAAGCAATAACCAACGTAACAGATTATCGTTCATTTTTATCAGAATACCAAGATAATTATTCGTCTAAGGATAAAATTACTGTGCAATTGAAAGAAAATCAAGCTGTTGCAGATATTGTCAAGACAGTTGGGCCAAGTAGTTTTCAAGTAACGCTTACAGATGAAAAAGGAAATACAGGTGATGTCACGGTTCCAATTTTTATTCAAAATGAAAATAGTGTCAAGAGTAGTAAATATATTATTTATGGAAATGATTTTAGCGTAGACTCAAAAAACTATCCAAAAACAGATGAGTCGTTACTTACTATGATTCGTGAAAAAGCAGGGCTTAAATTATGGCAATATGAAGATTTGTCGGTAAAAGAATTGACAAATACGCAACTAAATCTATCAGTCACGAAATTACCACCGACTTCTGCTTCTTTTGATCCTACTGAAGGAGGCATTTATGAATTGAGCGCTTCCTATGGTAGCGGGACTGAGGAGGTAGATAAAAAATTGAATATGACTGTGATTCCAACAATTACAAAAGTAAATATCGACTTTGTAGATGAAAAAGGAACACCAATTATTGAAGGAATATCGTTTGATGCGAAGGTTGGGGAATCTATTGATTTATCTAATAATCCACAAATAAAAGAAAAAATCGATGCTGTTAAATCGCTAAACTATGTGTTAGATAAAGTACCAACAGACGAGAAAAATCTTTTAGTCACCCCAAATATTAATCCAAAATACACATTTAAAGGGACGCTATTTATTCAATCAGCACCTAATACCATTAATTTTGGGGATCAAAATGTGAGTGTCTTAGATAAAACCTATGCCAATCCAGAGTATGATCAAGATTTAATCATATGGGACAATCGTCAAACGTTAGGCACTTGGAAAATCACGTTAAAGCAATCACAAGATTTTAGTATCCCAGAAGACCCATCGCAGAAATTGCCAGATGTGCTAAGTTATCAGACTGCTGGGGAAGAAAAAATGATTTCCACAGATGCTCAGGAAGTTTTCAGCTCCAAACACCAGTCCTCAGGGAAATATGATATTAGCGAAGAAACATGGGGACCAGAAAAACAAGGGCTGCGTCTAAACGTTCCGGTCGGTTCAGTGAAACAAATAGGGAAATATGAAACGACACTGACTTGGCAAATAGAAGAAGCCTATTAATGGAGAGGAGACAACGATGAAAAAACAGCGAATGATTTGTTTTGTTCTAACTCCTTTGATTTTTCTTGCCGTGTCTTTCGGTACGATCAATGAGGCCGCAGCTGAGGAGGGTGGACAAGTACAGACAAATGCAGGAATCGTCTTTAAAGAATCAGATTCCTCAATCGCTCAAACGAATGAATCAACACACAATGATTCTTCAAGTAGTGAACTTCCAAACACTGGCAAGAAGCCGACAGGACGATTGCCAAATACTGGGGATTTAATAAAAGTTAGCATGCTCTTCACAGGGGGCGCACTTATCCTAATTGCGTTGATCGTCTTCTTTTGGAAGAAGCGAAAACGCGTAAAAAGGGAGTGTGAATAAGATGAAAAAAAAATTACTCATCTGCTGCTTACTGTTTCCCCTTCTGTTAATGACTCCAGTGACGAGTCAAGCAGAAGAGTCGAATTACTCTGGTGAAGGAACAATCCGATTTAGTGGGAAGCAACCATTACAAGTGATGGACCCTGAACATCCAGAAAAACCTGCTGATCCAGGGGGCAGCCCTCATACTGATAACCTATTGAGGATTGATTTTGTCCCTAAAATTACCTTTTCGGATGCAACGATGTCTGAACAGGATCAAATCTATTACGGAAATGCCCAACTTTTCAATGATGATACCGGAGCGAGAGGAAACTTTATTCAAGTATCCGATTTTAGAAACGACAGCCAAGGCTGGACTTTACAGTTAAAGCAAAAAACGCAGTTCCAGAATCAATCGGCGAAAAGCAAGGAGTTAAAAGGCGCAGTGCTGTCCTTTGACAAATCATGGGCAAACTCCATAAATGACCAAACAACCGCACCTACGGTTTCAAAAGAAGTGATTCGTCTTTCGAATATTGGTGAAGTCTATAACTTAGCTGAAGCCAAGCCGAAAAAAGGTGAGGGAACCTGGGCAATTGCCTTTGGAGCATCTGTTACGAATACCAATCAACAGGCAGATACATTAAGGCCTAAATTGGACGAACAGAATAATCCAATCGGAGATCCAGCGTTTAATAATCAACCAATCTATGAGAATCAAGCAATTTCTTTATTCGTACCCGGTAAAACAGAAAAAGAGCCGGGCAACTACCAAACGGTGTTAACTTGGATTTTATCCGAGCTACCATAAATTATAAAAACTCTAGGAGGAAACACAAATGAAATTAACACACAAATTATGCGCAGCTACGCTATTAGCAGTATTAGGAGCAGCAGTAGCAGTGCCAAATGCAGTACAAGCAGCAGACGAACCAGCATCATGGAGCGGAAAAGGTTCAATCAACTTTTTAGAAGATGATAGCGTAGACACACCAACAGATCCAACAGATCCAACAAAACCAGTTGATCCAGAAAATCCAATTGTCACTCCACCAGTCAATCCAGCAACAGGACCATTAAAAGTGATTGCAGTAACGGATTTAGATTTTGGTACAGATAATAAAGTTACGCCAGCATCTGGAAGTGGTTGGGAATATTCAGCAAAAGCTGCTCAAATTGAATACAAAGACGGTACTAAAGTTGCTAGTCCAAATTTCGTTCAGTTTAAAGATACACGTGCAGATAACAAAGCAAATAAACACACAGTAACTGCTAAAGCAACTGCGTTCACAAATTCAGAAAATCAAGAGCTAAAAGCAGCGCAATTGAACTTTAGCAATGTGAAATTGGTTAATGGAGCCAATCAGAATCAAGTGAATGAAACTGGCGTTAAAGCAGTACAAACGGTTGAAACGGATGGTACAACACCTGCAACATTTGTGACACAAGATGCAGATGACAAAGGTTTTGGTCAATTTACCTTGCAATTCGGAGATACGGCAGATAATACGGCAGATGATTCAGTTAAATTATGGGTACCAGCCGAAGGGAATAAATTATCAACAAGCAGCAGCTATACTTCAACAATCACTTGGACAATTGCTGACGCACGATAATTCAAGTAAAAGATAAAAAGTATTGATGAAAGAGATTAAACAAGTCCGCCTATATTAGGCGTACTTGTTCCTCTTTTTAAGAAAGGGCAATCATGATGAAAAAAACGAGTTTAATGTGCTTAGCAGTTATTTTATACATAGGTTTGATAATCGGTATTTTACCCACAACAGGACAAGCAGCGCAAGAAGATGGAAGTGGGTTCACATATAAAGTCATTCAGCCTGAAAATCAACACAATAAAGATGTCGGCTATTTTGATCTCCGAATGACACCAAGCCAAGAACAAACGGTCACCATTAAAATGAACAATAGTTCAGCTGAAGAAATCACAGTAGATGTAGCGCTTAACAGTGCAAAGACGAATACAAATGGTGTAATCGAATACGGTCCATCCAAATTAGAAAAAGATGCCTCACTTAAGTATGATTTTGCTGATTTAGTAAAAGGTGAAAAAACAGTTAAGATCCCTGCAAAACAAAGTGTAGAATATAAATTAAACATAAAAATGCCAGGTTCCCAATATGATGGCGTCATTTCTGGTGGTATCTACATGATCCAAAAAGGGCAGACGGAAAGTCAAAAAGCGATGATCAAAAATGAATATGGCTACATGGTTGGAATGATTTTGACCGAAACAGATACTGCGATGAAGCCTGAGCTAAAACTTAATAAAGTTTTCGCTGATCAGCAAAATTACCGAAACGCAGTGTTCATCAATTATTCAAATACACAACCTGCCTACATCGATGATATGACCGTTGATGTTCAAGTCATGAAAAAAGGGTCGAGTGAAGTTCTTTATGATACAAAACAAAATAAAATGAGAATGGCGCCTAATTCACAAATTAATTTTCCCATTTCAATGAATGGTGAAAAAATGGTTGCAGGTGAGTATGTGGCTCATGTTGTAATCACAACAGAAAATGATGGTAAATGGACTTGGGAACAGGACTTCGAGATCACAAATGAAGAAGCAGATAAGTTTAACCAAGAAGATGTTAGTTTACTACAGGAAAGTCGAGTAGACTGGTCGTTGATCATTATAGTGGTCGCTAGTGCGTTAGGGATTATATTGATTATATTCTTTGCGGTTCGTTTCTTTAGAAAAAAGAATCAAAAGAAAACAAAAAAGAAAAAGAAATCAAGCAAGAAAAAAAGGTAGTAGTACAAAATGGTGATTAAAAGTGAAAATGTAAGGGTATTGAAATAGAGTAAATAATTAATTATTTTTGGAGGATAGAAACATGTCGATATTAGATTGGCTATTCATTGGGATACTTTCAACGGCAATCCTCTGTATTATTTTTGCGGTTGTTTTCCTAATTTCTTATTTTTTAACGAAGAAAAATAGACTAGCATTAAAACAACGTCGAACAAAAAATAAAAAGAAACGCAGAGTTTTAAAAAAGAAAATCCATTTATTGAAGCAAAAAGGTAAAAAACAAATGCAATCAGGAGTGATCTTTTTGATTTTAGGTTTGATATTAGCAGGAGGCGCCGCATTTTCCCGCTATCATCAAGCCACTAATCTAGGAAATCGTGACTCTGACGCTATCGTAGAAGGGTATTATTTATTAAACAAAACATCTGAGCAGTTAGGAACAATTGAAGGAACCACAAATATTGAAAAAACAAGAAAAAATTTGCGTGAGCTAGCAGCAAAACTGTCTGGTTTTGGGGTTCGTTACGCTGATCCAAGGCTAACGGTAGACGGACAGCAACTATTAAATCGATATTATACGCAAATGAAAGAATTAGGTCTTAACTTGAACAATCAATCGATCGAAAGTCTACAGGAAAAAACAACCTATGACAATTATTTAGCAGATATAAAAAAAGTCAAAACGATTCAAAAAAAGGTTTTTACGTATTTTAATGTGAATGAATCAGCGTTAAGTCAAAAGAAATAACATGTTAAGAAATGGCTGTGAAGCTAAATGACGAAAAAGAAAGTAAGGACTAAGAGTAAAAAAAGAAGAAAGAAAAATAAGAAACAACGACTTCTTCAAGAACTCAGTAAAGAATTAGGCATAACTTTTTTGATTGTATTGTTATGCTTATTTTTACTTTCCAGAGTTGTTTTTGCATTGCCCAAAAATGAAGGGTATGGGATGCGGGAAGCGTTGAATGATGGCGATCGTGTATATGTGGATCGACTTGGTACGCCCAAACGTTTTTCATTAATTTATTTCAAGCAACCTGATGGAAATGGAACCTCAATACGGCGAGTCGTTGGTTTGCCAGGAGAACGAATACTCTATTCCAAGGATGAACTTTACGTCGATGGACGACTTGTTGTAGAACGTTTTTTACAGAAAAAGTTAGCGCAAGCTAAAATAGATGATGAAATGATTACCGAAGATTTTGACTCCATTGCTATTTTAGGAACAACAGATGGCATTATTCCAAAGGGCAAATATCTAGTGCTTGGAGATAATCGTCACTACGCTACAGATAGTCGTTACTATGGTTTAGTCGATCGACGAGATGTGATTGGGATTGTAAAACTACGATTGTTACCTTTTTATCAGATAGGTATCCAATGAAGTGATAAAAATACGGTGGGTAACGTATTGAGATAAAAAAATGAAATGAGCGAAGTAAAAGTTAACAGCTTATAAAATCGTTGAAAAGAGAATTAGAATAATGAACTATTGAAGTCGATTGAATGAAAAAAATGTTTATTTTTTATGAAAAAAGAGATATAATAGATTGTATTTTGAAGAAAGAAGGATGAAAAAATGAAAAGAAAAACACTCTCTTTATTACTTTTAAGTTTTACAGCCGTTTTAGCTGTTGGCTGTACATCAAACAAAAGTGCTAGTGACGCATCTGATAAGAAAGAAGCTAAAACAGAATCGACAACACATGCAAAAAAATCTGAACATATCGATTATGATGATCAAGAAGAGTGGGAATTCTCTGCTGGGAAGATGCAGTCACCAATTGATATTGTTACTAAAAAAGCAGAAGTGATGACACCAGATACTGGAACAATCACAATTGATTACGGAAAAGATATTACGAAAGCTGAGAATAATGGTCATAGTATCCAAATCACAGATGGTGGTACATCCGTGATTAATGGACGAAACTTTACCTTAAGTCAGTTTCATTTTCATGCGGAGAGTGAACATACTGTTGACGGTAAACATTATCCGATCGAAGCACATTTTGTCAATACTGCCCAAGATGGACGCATTGCAGTGATTGGAGTATTTTTCAAGGAAGGTACTGAAAATAAAGGCTTCCAAGAAGTTTTAGATGACGTAAACAATGATAAAAACGATCCAATAACTGACTTAAATGATATGATTCCATCTAATAGAAGCTATTATCATTATCTAGGTTCATTGACTACACCACCACTAAATGAAAATGTGGAATGGTATGTGATGAAAGAACCTGTGGAAGTATCTTCAGCTCAAATCGAAGAATTCAAAAAATTGTATTCTCATAATAATCGAGAAGTTCAACCATTAAATGATCGATCAATTTTAGAACATGATGAATAAGTAAAATGTTGTTTGCACTAATTAGAAGTTGAAGAACGAGCCATGATGGTGTTTATCATCATGGTTTTTTTAGCAAAATTTCTACTGTTAAAGTGAATAGTCTGATGGAAATCTAAAATTTGTTTTTATTTTTTACAAAGAAGGGATGGAACCAAAATGAAAAAGAAGGGTTATCTAGTCAATTTGTTACTACTGTTAATAATCAGTTGTGTAACAGTTACTGCCTGTAACAAAACAAAAGCTCAGACGCAAAATAGCGAAAAAACGAAACTCAAAAGTCAAGCACCAGACAAAGAAACGGTTGAACCATCCAATAAAAAATTAAGCAAAAGCAACGAAGATTCACTGTCAATTGATCTAAAAAATGCGGATGCTAAAAAAATATACGAAACGTTTAATGGCCCAAATGCAGATGATATCATCACTCTTTTAGAAATGGACCATGATGATTCAGATAGGATTTTAGTAACGACGGATGGGACGATATTAACGGGGCAAATTGGAGATGAAAATGGTAGGAAAGTTGATTCTAATACGGATAAAAATAGTATAACGGTCAAAGAGCTTAAAGACTTGATTCTGTTACACAAAGAAGAAATCGATAAATTAGCCGTTCAAAATAGTCCTATAAAAGGAATGACTTGATTTGTCTCCTAGCGTGAAAAAATTCTGTTTGGAATGGCGTGTGAAGGCTAAATATGATGAAGATTGTTTTTCTGTCATAGGAGAATCCATTATTCCCCTTGTATGGAAGTAACTCTGTTAATTAGATAAATGATGATATGACAAATAAAGTAGAAATAAATACGGGTTAAGCACTAAATTATTTTAGTCAGAGTATGCTACTTTTGTTTTTTTACGCAACAAAAACGAGTGTAGCATGCTTCGAAAATTACAAGAAGTGTCACGAAATTAGTGTGAAAAGAAATAATTGGTAAAATAAAGGTTATAAAATGATTATAATATATCGATTTCAAATGTTTTTTCTAAAATAACTGTTAAAATTATTGTCAATTTGTTAAAATGAAATAGTAAAATAATTATAAAGGGGAGTATAATATGAAGAAAAAGGTAAGGACGCTGTTGTGTGGTATTCTTTTGATTGGAGGAATCACGTTCGGAGGTTTCTATGCGTATGCTAGTGGTTGGATTACGGTTGGAGATAATGGAGAAATGATATATGATACTATTGATCAAGCCAGTATTGATTTGTATTCAGATGTATCTCATGTCAGAAGTTATGATGATGGTGAGTGGGTATCTGTTCTTAAACCAGAAGATGTTGTGAAAAGCGTGAAAAATAGAGCTGGTAAGCAAGTTGATTTTTCTGAATTAGAAATTTCTTATAAAGCATATGATGACCAGCTGCGTAAGTTGGTTGATGTTTCTGAAAAAGAGGCATTAAATGATAATGGGACATTCAATTTCGACAAATACAATGTTTTTCATGTTACATTCGAATACACCTACGATAGTATGCCATATACAGGCGCAGATAAAACAATGTCCACAATTAGTAAAACAATTGAAATCTATGAAGCAGGCGCATAAAAATGACGTCAATGATTTAGTAGATTAAAACATAGTCTTAATTCCATTCATTAAGTTAAAATCTAGTCATTAGTTTTTGTAAAAATTTCTAGCCAGAACATTATGTTCTGGCTTTTTTAGTATAAATGACAATGATTTTAGCGTTGCGAAATAGTTTGTTTATCAATGAGTTTAACATTTTATTCGCTAGACAAGCTAAAATTTTCCATCTTTACTTTATAGTAAAAGGAGCGTGAAACCATGAAAAAATTTAAAGGAGCTTGTTTTTGTCAGTCTGTGCAATTTGAATTGGATTTAAAAAATTTCGATTTAGATATACGGGATTTGCTAGTTTAGAAGCAGGAGAGACGGTTCATTAGAGGGTCTCTAAATCTTACATTTTTCTGAAATTGGAGAGCGGTGGCTTTTGTAGCAAATGTGGGATTAGTTTGTTCTATCGATTTAAGCCATCAAATGAATACTTTGTACCATCAGCAATCATTACTGATTTACCAGAAGAAAAAATCAATTTTGTTGAAGAAATATTCTACGATAATAAACCATGTTACTATGAATTTTCAAATGATACAGTAAAGAAGAATGAAGTGGATTTTCAATAAGTAAAAGATGAAGCAAAAGAAAAGTTTATGAGCCGACCCCCAAAAGTTAGACCCAAAAATCTAACTTTTGGAGGTCTTTTTGTATGGCAAAATATCGTTTAGAATTCAAATTAAAAATTGTTCAAGAGCATCTTGAAGAAAAAAGAGGAATAAATTGCTTAGCAAAAAAATATGGATTTAATTCTAACACTCAAATAAGAAAGTGGATCCATGCGTATAATGAATTAGGCGAAGAAGGACTACTTCGTAGTCGGAAATGTAGGAATTACTCTGTTCAATTTAAGTTAGATGCGATAGAGTTGTATTTAACTACAGAGTTGTCCTACCAAGAAGTAGCCAATCTTCTCAAAATGAACAATCCATCATTGATTGCGAATTGGCTTAAAACCTATCGTAAGATTGGTATAGATGGACTCTCTAAACAGAAAGGACGTCCACCTACAATGTTTAAGAAGAAACGAAATGAAATCCAACCATTACCAAGTGAACAATCTCAATTAGATAAACTAGAAAAAGAAAATAGAATGTTAAAAATTGAGAATGCCTATTTAAAAGAATTGAGGAGGCTGCGTATAGAGGACGAACAAAAAATGAACGAATCGCGCGAATCATTCACAGCCTCCGAGGATACTTTCGATTAAAAGATATTCTGGAAACCCTAAGGTTTCCAAAATCCACTTACATGTACTGGCAAAAACGCCTCGACAGAACAACTTCAACACAAATGATTGAAGAAGAAATTCAAGCAATTCGTAAAGAACATCAACATTATGGCTATAGAAGAATGACACAAGAATTAAAACGACGTGGATACCAAGTAAATAAAAAGAAAGTACAGCGATTAATTCAAAAGCTACAGTTACAAGTCAACGCATTTACCAAGAAATCTAGGAAATATAATTCATATAAGGGAACCGTTGGGAAAGTAGCTAAAAACTTGATTCATCGAAGATTCAACACTTCGGTCTCTCATCAAAAAATCACGACGGATACAACTGAATTTAAATACTATGAAACAGATGACGCGGGCATTCTTCGACTGAAAAAACTATATTTAGATCCGTTTATGGATATGTATAACAGTGAAATTCTAAGCTACAGCCTTTCTACTCAACCAAACGGTAAAACAGTTATGGCAGGGTTAGCAGAAGCAATTTCTCAAACAAATGATTGTCCTTATCGCCGCACCTTCCACTCTGATCAAGGCTGGGCTTATCAAATGAATACCTATGTACAGACATTAAAGGACAACCGTATCTTTCAAAGTATGTCTCGGAAAGGAACCTGTTTAGATAATTCTCCTATGGAGAATTTCTTCAGTATTCTAAAGCAAGAATTGTATTATGGCAAAGTCTATCGGAGTCAAAATGAGTTAAGACGAGCAATTGAAAACTATATTTATTATTATAATAATCATCGAATCAAAGAAAAACTTAACTGGAAAAGTCCAGTAGAGTTTCGACAGTTCGATCAAAAAACTGCATAAAAAATAGAGTAGAAAAATCCACTCTATAAAAAGTCTAACTTTTTGGGGTCACTACATTTAGGCTATAAAGCTTGGACTCTTTTTGATACACTATATTTAGAAATAATTTGAGTGGGATGTGATTAGGATGATGATGTGTTATGAAAAATAAAAGCGTAAAAAAACAATTTTTTATTTGCTTACTCTATTTCTTGATTCCGTTGATGTTGGGTACAATAGCAAGTATCTAGATCAACCTATCCTTTTTTTTAATCACAGCTATTGTTTATAGCATCATGTTTATTTTTATGATCCCATCAGATGTTTTTTCAGCAGTACGTTAGATTATAATATAAAATCTGTTAACCCAAGTTATAAACATGAAAAACCAGATTTTGTCGGTGGGACTAAGCAACAGTTGCTCCATTTTGCGGTGGTCACGCTCGGATTAGTGGTTTGTTTGTTGCTTGTTTTGCTTGACTAATTTTGTTAAAAAAACTCGAAAGAAGGCAAAATAATGATTAAAATCAAAAAAATAACCCTAAATGACCTAACAGTACTGAAAGCATTAAGCATCAAAACCTTCACAGATACCTTTGCGAAAGACAATACTCCAGACGATTTAAAAGATTACCTTGACCAAGCATATACGGAAGAAAAATTAACTAGTGAGCTGCAAAATGAACAGTCAGAGTTCTATTTTATTTATTCAAATGAACAACTGGCTGGATATTTAAAAATCAATGTAAATGATGCCCAGACTGAAACCATTGAGAAAGATGCGTTAGAAATCGAACGTATTTATATCGATTCGAATTTTAAGAGATTGGGACTTGGAAAAATGTTATATACTAAAGCGATAGAACGAGCGAAAGAGTTGAATAAGACCGCTATTTGGTTAGGAGTCTGGGAGCGTAATTTTTCTGCGATGAAATTCTATCATAAGATGGGATTTACTCAGGTAGGCCAGCATGCTTTTTATATGGGCGAGGATGAGCAGATCGATTTAATCATGAAAAAGCATCTAAAATAATCTTTTCACTTTTGAGGACGATAATCTTTTAAGCAAAATAAACCTAAAAAATCCCCAATAACCTGTATAATAAAATCATCAGGATTGTAAGGGGGATGATCATGAAAGACGGCTTGTATTACGCAACACAATTTAGAGACAAAAAACTAAGTGTGACAGAATGGATCGATGAGCGAACGCAGCAGGTAAAAAAGCTAAATCCTGAACTCAATGCCTTTGTTGACTGGGATGCGGAAGCTGCGAAACAGCAATATGAAGCTAGAGGAGCAGAAACTGGTCCTTTTTTTGGCTTACCTATTCCTTTAAAAATGCTCGGACAAGATAAAGCAGGAATGAAGTCAACATCTGGATCTCGTTTATTTCAAGAAAACCGTGCAAATTCAACGGATAATTTTGTGAAAGGTTTAGAACGATTGGGCTTGATTCCATTAGGAAAAACCAATGCGCCAGAGTTCGGCTTTAAAAATATTTCTGATCCGACGATTTACGGACCAGCTAAAAATCCATGGAATCTTGCCTATTCACCTGGAGGTTCAAGTGGTGGCGCTGCGGCAGCCGTTGCCAGTGGGGTATTTCCAATTGCTGGAGCAAGTGATGGCGGTGGTTCGATTCGGATTCCAGCCTCTTTTAGTGGGTTGATTGGGTTAAAGCCAACACGCGGCAGTATGCCAGTTGGACCTGATGGTTGGCGTGGCTGGCAAGGAGCTTCGATCGATTTTGCTTTAACAGTTTCGATGAGAGATACCGAAACGTTATTTTATCATTTACGTGGAACCGAAAAAGCAGCGCCCTATCAAGCGCCGAAAGCTGAGTGGAGTCATCAAGCAGCGTCAGAGAAAAAAACATTGAAAATAGCTTTTTTAACCGATTCTCCTGTTGGGACACCAGTCTCAGTAGAGGCAATAAAAGCAACACACAATGCAGCAATATTTTTAGAACAACAAGGACATGAAGTAACTGAAATTTCCTATCCAGTCAATGGTCGTCAATTGATTGATAGCTACTACTTGATGAATGGTGCTGAAACAGCCGCTATGTTTGATGGGATTCAAGAGGCCATTCAGCGACCGCTTACGAAAAATGATATGGAGCTGATGACTTGGGGGATTTACCAATATGGTTTGAAGATTCCTGCAAGTCACTATACAAGATCACTTCATCTGTGGGATCTAGCGGCATATAAAATGGAGCAATTATTTGAGGAATATGATGTAGTATTAACGCCGACTACTGCTGATAGTGCGCCTAAAATAGATGCAGAACTGCAGAGTGATCAGATTCGTAAAGACTTAGCTCAAGCGGCGTCATTTTCTGATATACAGTTAAAAGACTTGATCTATGATATGTTTGAAAAAAGCTTAACGATCACGCCATTTACTCAGCTTGCGAATTTAACAGGACAACCAGCAATCAGTTTACCTACTCATATAGCAGGATCTGGTTTACCGTTAGGCATTCAATTTATGGCTTCGAAAGGCCGCGAAGATGTATTATTTCAAGTTGGAAAGTTGTTTGAGCAAGAACAGAAATTCTTATTACCAAAATTTTATCGTGAATCATAGGAGGTTCAAATGAAGAAAGTATTTGCTAGTTTTAGTATTGTTGTATTAAGTTTAGTGTTCGTTGCGTGTGGTGGCACAAAAGAGCAGACTGCTGGAAAAGATAATAGCTGGCAAAAAGTCGAAGAAGCAAAAAAATTAACAGTTGCCACTTCAGGAACCTTATTCCCATCTTCTTATTATAATGATGAAAACAAATTAACCGGCTATGATGTGGATGTCATCACAGAAGTTGCCAAACGTTTAGATGTTGAGGTTGAATTTAAAGAATACAATGTGGATGGTCAGATTACTTCCGTTGATAAAGGTGAAGCTGATTTAGCGGCGAATGACTTTGGTTTATCAGGGGACCGAGGGAAAAAATTTATCTTATCTTCTCCAATCAAGTATTCATTTGACAGCATGATCGTTCGAAAAAGTGACGATTCTGGGATTGCTTCTCTTGAAGATTTAAAAGGCAAAAAAGCAGCTGGCGAACCCAATACAAACTACATGAAAATAGCGGAAAAATACGGAGCAAAATTAGTAACCTACGATAATGCGACAAATGATCAATACCTGACAGATGTTGCCAATGGTCGGACGGATGTTATTTTAAATGATTATTATCTACAAAAAATGTCAGTCGGTGCGTTGCCTGATATTCCGGTAAAAATTTTAGAAGATGTCTACTTTAATGCGAATTTTACTGGTTTTTTAATGAAAAAAGACAGTGTTGCATTAAGTAAACAAATTGATGAAACATTAAAAGCAATGACAGATGATGGTACGATGAAAAAAATCTCTGAAACATATTTCCAAACCGATGTTTCAGTGGAGCCGAAAGAAAAAGTTGAAGAAAGTGTTTCAGTTGAATAGATGTATATACCAAAAATCGATTTTCAGTTAATGATCGACTCGATTCCCTTTCTGTTGACGGGTTTGCCTTATACACTTGGCATCAGTGTCGTGACGTTTTTGATGGGAAATGTTCTTGGGATTCTGTTGACTGTATTAGGAATGTTGCCTTCGAAAGTAATCAAAGGGTTCGTTCGCTTTTATATTTCGTTTTTACGGGGAGTTCCAGGGTTGGTTTTGTTATTTCTTTTATATTTTGGACTACCTTATCAATTAAGTGCGTTGACCGCAGCTTGTATTTGTTTTAGTTTGACCAGCAGTGCGTTTATTGCAGAAATCTATCGTGGATCGATCGCTGGAGTTGAAGCAGGGCAGTGGGATGCGGCGTATGCGTTAGGTTTGCCATTTGGAAAAGTGATGCGTAAAATTATTTTGCCGCAAGCTTTTCGGATTTCGATTCCAGCATTAGGCAATGTGGCGATGGATTTGTTAAAAGGCACGTCATTAGCTGCAATGATCACGATTCCTGATATTTTTCAAAAGGCCAAAATCGTGGGTGGAAGAACCTTTGATTATATGACGATGTATATTTTGGTGGCAGTGATTTATTGGCTGCTTTGTGTAGCGATTGGTTGGGGGCAAAGTTGGTTGGAAAGATATTATATCAATCGCTACAAAGGGAAACCCAAAGTAAGAGTATAAAATAATTCTGTGTAAGTAGCGACTAATTGTGGAGCTACTTATGCAGATTTTTGTCTGATGTTATAACGAAAATGACTAATTATGATTCTTTTATTCTCAAAAAACGAGTATAATTACCTTATAGAATAATTAAAAATAGAAAGTAGGCAAAACAATGGATAAGAAAGAAATAAAAGAGACAAGCCAATTTTTAGTAACAGAATATAAAGATAGTCTTATGAATGGATTTAAAGAAACGCCTAGTCAGTTTATGATGCGCATGAATGTAGACTCAAAAGTTGAAGAATCTGTACGACCATTATTAAATCAGGCAGAGCAAGAATTTAAAGAAAACATTAAATAGTAGCATAATACTAGTTTAGGGAGAGGATAATATGCTCGTTTATATTTGTTGTGCAGGCGGTATGACGTCTAGTATGTTTTGCCAAAAAATCGCAAAAGCAGCAGATCCTAAAGCAGTTTATTTTGGGCAACTCCATGATGTGATTGCCGATTTTGAGAATTTATCTACTCTGTACCCCACACTGATTGCGTATGGTGGCGAAGCGGAGATCAATCAACTAACGTTAATACCAATTTTTAAACCGTATGTTAATCGTGTGATGGTTTGTCCGCAAGTTCGGTATAAAACGGCAAGCTTACAAAAACTTCTTTCGCCTTTGGCTATTCCTTGTGTAGATATTGATATGAAAACGTTTGGCAATATGAATGGTGAAAAAGCTTTGCAAGAGATTTTATCATTTAAAAAAGAGTAGAAGTAGATTTGAAAGGAGTTAAATATGAAGGATGTTTTTATTAGTGTGATTCACGCATTTATCTTTTGGGTTATCGTGTTACTTATTTATCTTAGGATGAAAACGGTAGAAAAGAAAACGACAGAAAGAGTGGTCGGGATCGTACTTAGTAAAAGCACGTATAAAATAGAAAGTTCTGATGGAACAAATTATGGTAGAGTGTCATTGGTTGAATATACAATCAATAACAAACAATATAAAAGAGAATTTCAAATCAATCAACTGATCTATTTCCATAAAATACCTATAGGTCAGAGAAAAGGACTGCCCGTTCATTCCAAGGTTGAATTACGCTACAATCCTACTAACGTCAATCAGATATTTTCTACAGTGGATAACCAATTTGGAAAGCGATTTATGATTTTTTTCTTTTCTATATTTGCTGTTTTTTTTACATTATTTTCTATTCTGTTTTTGTTGAAAGAAATGGGTCTCAATTTTTAGGTTTTGATGTTCCTTTATTTAAAATAGGAATGTGTAAGATCTGGTTTAGTACATATAGATGAATAGTTTTTTATCGTATATCTAAAATATTTAGTGTTTGTAAGGAGAAAAAATGGTTCAATTTAAAGGGAATAAACAGTCAAAAGATAAAACGATTCTTAGGGATGTAACATTAAGATATTCTAGCTATTTTTTGCTGCCAACAGTTGTTGGTAGTCTTTCTTTTATAGTAGGTTTTTTCTTAGTAATAGTAGGTATGGGAATTGTAATGGCTCTTTTTAATATCCCAACTAAAAATTTGACGACCGCACAAATTTGGATCGTATCAATCACACTTTGTCTTTTTTTGATAGTTATCTCTCACTATTTACAGAAGTGCTACAATAAACTATTTTATAAAAAAATATCTTTAGTGGAGCTTGGAAAGTATAGGTTTAAGTTAATAATTAATGAAGAGGTATTTGAATATCGAAAAACAGCTATTTTGAAAGTTAGAAAAATTAGGTTTAGTGGAAAAGCAAGAATGGTATCGGAAGCTAAAATCGTCATAAAGATGAACAATCGGACATTTCGATTTTCATCTGATAAACAGTCGAATGAAATAGATTCGCTGAATCAGCATTTATTGCAGTGGAAGTCAGATCGTTCAACTTATCATTAGGGGGGGAATACCAGGGCTAATTTAGTTTTAATCTGTGCTGAAAAGAGCTTCTTAAAAAGGAAAGTGAGAAGCTTTTGGAAGAGGATGTCAATGCTAAAATGAAAGAGAGTTATTTTAGCATTGACAAAAATAAAAAGATACTTTATATTTATGGTATCGATATCATAGAAGGAGACAGCCGATGGCCACAATCAAAGATGTTGCAAAAAAAGCTGGTTTATCCGTTTCCACGGTTTCGCGTTTTTTAAACCATCATCCGTATATTTCAGATGATAAAAAAGAACGAATCCAACAAGCAATGGATGAACTAAACTATGCACCGAGTGCAATTGCCACACAACTTCGCTCAAAAAAATGTACAACGATCGGTGTGTTGATTTCTAGAATCACCAATCCATTTTTTTCTTATTTAGTAGATGCAATCGAAAAACAAGCAAAGGAACATGGATACCAACTGCTGATCATGCAAACTTATGATGATCCAAAAGCAGAGCTGAAAATGCTGGAGTATCTAAAACAGCAAGTTGTCGCAGGTGTGATCATGACATCAATTGAAAGCGATTCACAAGTGATTGAAGACTATTCAAGCTATGGACCAATTGTGCTATGTAATGAAAAACTAGATGGAACAGAAATTCCCAATATTTCTACCAATCAAGAAGCAATCAGTTATGAGGCAACGAATTATCTCATCCAGAAAGGCTATCACAAAATCGCTTATTGTACCGGTGGGAATTTAACCATTGGTGGACATGGGCAACAACGAACCAAAGGCTTTGAACGGGCGCTGTCTGAACATGAGTTATCCATTAAAAATAAGTGGATCTTTAAACAAGTCCATAACATGGAAGATGGTCAAAAAGTAGCGAGAGAAATACTAAGTCTACCTAAAAATGACAGACCGGATGCTGTCTTTAGTGGAAGTGACGAGGTCGCTATTGGGATTATTCAAGAAGTGCTTCAGCAAGGATTACATGTACCAGAAGATTTGGCTGTATTAGGGTTTGATAATCAGCCAAGTACAAGTATTATTGCTGTTCCTCTCACAACAATCAATCAGCCAACGACGGCTTTAGGGATCGAAGCAACGAAATTGATGGTTGCTTTGCTTGAAGGAGTAACTTACAAAGTAAATAAAAAAGAACTTATTTTATCGCTAATTGAGCGTAAATCCACTTAGGTGGATTTATTCTTATGGAAATATGGTATCGATACCACAAAGAGTGAAAGGATGAATAAATAGTGAGTATAGAAATGATAAACAAAAATTGGTGGGAAAAAGAAGTGATTTATCAGATTTATCCTAAAAGCTTTAAAGATTCAAACAATGATGGAGTGGGGGATATTCAAGGGATTCGAGAAAAGCTGCCTTATTTAAAAGAGTTGGGGATCACTACGGTTTGGATTTGTCCGATTTTTACGTCTCCAATGGTGGATAATGGCTATGATATTTCTGATTTTGAAGGGATTAATCCTGAATTTGGGACTATGGCTGACTTTGATCAATTGTTAAAAGATGCGAATAAGTTGGGAATCAAAGTGATTTTAGATTTAGTCATCAATCACACCTCAGATGAACATCCTTGGTTTCAAGCGGCATTAAAAGACAAAGAAAGTCCGTATCGAGAGTATTATATTTTTAAAGAAGGAAAAACTGAACCAAATAACTGGCGTTCGATTTTTGGAGGTTCAGTTTGGGAAAAACTTCCGAATGAAGATACTTATTATTTTCATGCTTTTGACAAAAAACAGCCTGATTTGAACTGGGAAAATCCTAAGCTGCGTCAAGAAATTTATGGAATGATCAATCGTTGGTTAGAAAAAGGAATTGCAGGTTTTCGGATCGATTCGATCACTTTTATCAAGAAAGATCAAGATTTTTCTAGTTTACCTGCGGATGGTGTAGATGGTTTAGCTTCTTGTAAAAGTAAAACAAGAAATCGGCCTGGCATTGAGCGATTTTTAAATGAATTGAAAGAAGAGACTTTTGAGAAATATAACTGTGTAACAGTAGGTGAAGCACCAGGTGTGCCTTACGAGGAATACGGTGATTTTATCGGTGACGGTGGGTATTTTTCAATGATTTTTGATTTTAATTATTCCGATATTGATGTTGAATCTGGCTCTGACTGGTTTAAGCGAACGAATTGGACTACAAAGGAATTCAAAGAAAAGCTAAAACGATCACAAGAAGTGTTGCAAGCCAATGGCTGGGGCGCTAATTTTATTGAAAATCATGATCAACCGCGAGCGGTCTCAAAATTTATCAAGCCTGAGTTTCAGACGAATGAAGCTGCTCAAGCGATCGGTATGCTCTATTTCTTTCTACGTGGAACACCATTTATTTATCAAGCGCAAGAGTTGGGCATGCAAAATGCCGAACGTAAAATAATCGATCAATTCAATGACATTTCAAGTATCGATAATTACTATCGCTCGATTCAAGAAGGCTTCACACCGGAAGAAGCGTTGGGATTTGTCAATCAACGAAGTCGTGATAATACACGTACACCATTTCCTTGGGATGCTAGTCAATATGGTGGATTTTCTGATACGACGCCATGGCTTTCGATGACCGAAGAATATCCAACTCGAAATGCACAGTCTAATCCTGTACTAGCGCATTATAAACAGATGATTGCACTGCGACAACATGGGGCAGTAAGTGATGTTTTAACGAATGGTACAATTGTTTTCTTAGAGAATGTACCAGACAATGTGATTGCATATAAACGGGTATTAAAAGACAGAGTTGTTTATTGTTATACCAATTTGAGTGATACTGAGGAGCTAGTTTCTTTAGACGCTGGCTCAATTGATTTATTTTTAAATTCTCATGATGATTTAGTCAGTGAAACAAATGACGTAAAGCTTCATCCTTATCAAAGTGTTTTGTTTAAAAAAATAAATGAGGTGAATGGCAATGGCAATTAACTACAAACAAATTGGAGAAGAAATCATCAGCATTGTTGGGGAAGAGAACATTACAGGAATTACCCATTGTGCAACACGTTTACGTTTAGAAGTGAAGGACCGTTCAGTAATTGATGATAAAAAAATTGAGAAAATTGATCAAGTAAAAGGGGTGTTCTTCAATGCTGGTCAATATCAAATTATTTTAGGTACTGGTATTGTTAATAAAGTGTATGATTCATTAGTTCAAAACAATCATGAATTGTTAGAAAAAGAAACGACCTTAGAAGAGATGAAACAGCCAAGTAATCCAATCAAACATGCGATCCGCACGCTTTCTGATATTTTTGTTCCAATTATTCCAGGCATCGTAGCAACTGGATTATTTTTAGGATTGAAGGGTGTCTTTTTAAATGATAGTGTTCTAGCCTTTTTTGGAACATCAGCAGATAAAATTCCAGAGTTCGCGTTAGTTCTATTAAGTGTGTTGACAGATACTGTTTTTGCCTTTTTGCCGGCATTGATTTGTTGGTCGGCTTTTAAGAAATTCGGGGGAACGCCAATTATAGGTTTTGTGATTGGCTTGATGTTGGTCTCACCAATGTTACCGAATGCTTATTCCGTGGCAGATCTCAATAGTGGAGTGGAACCGTTGATGGCGTTTGGCTTTATTCCAATCGTGGGGTATCAAGGTAGTGTTTTAACTGCACTAGTCATTGGTCTTTTAGGTGCAAAATTGGAAAAAGTACTGCGGAGAAAAATGCCGAATTCTTTGGATTTAATGTTCACGCCTTTTGTCGTTATTTTAGTAATGATGTTGACCGGGCTATTAGTTTTAGGACCAATTTTGCACGTTGTTGAAAATGGGCTGGTGTACTTGATTACAGGCTTGATTAAATTACCGTTTGGGATCGGTGGTTTGTTGATCGGTTTCTTGTATCCTCTAGCGGTTATGACAGGAATGCACCATCTATTTATTATGATTGAAACAAGTTTACTCGCAACGACTGGCTTTAATCCGCTGATTACATTATGTGCGATGTATGGATTTGCCAATGCGGCGGTCAGTTTTGCTGTGAGTGTGAGAGCCAAAGACAAAAATGTAAAAGTTATCGGAACCAGTGCTGGGGTGACACAACTGTTAGGCGTAAGTGAACCTGCTTTGTTTGGGATCACCATTCGTTATGGGATGAAACCGCTAGGAATTATGCTTGGTTGTTCTGCATTAGGCGGCGCTGTTTTATCTTTACTAAATGTGCAAGCGAATTCATATGGTTTAGCGGTGATTCTGTCTCCATTGATGTATATTTATAGCTCTTATCAATTGGTGACCTATATCGTAGTTGGGATTTGTATCTTTATTTTATCTTTTGTACTGACTTATTTGTTCGGTGTGCCAAAAGAAGTGATGATGTCCGATGATGAATATTTAGGAGAACAGCAATGAATCACTAAATGAACAAAGCAATTGAGTGGTAACCAAGGCTTAGGTGTAACTAGTGATTATTGATTAATTTGCATAAGCGTGTGAAGCAAAGCTAAATCTTGGTTTTGTTTTATACGTTTTTTTGAGAGGAAGTAAGCGAATTAGTCTGTGTGTTCTTTTGTAGACGAATCTATAAGGTGTATATTTCTTGTTCCATAAGAATATGGTAAGCTTAGATAACTATCTATAAGAGGGGAAATTAAAATAAGAGAAAAAGTCTGCCCTTCTATTTTTTTAAATAGTAATGAAACCTTTTATTTATTTTATGAAAGCGGGAATGTTAAAGAAATCTATTCGTCTGAAGATGAAAACGAAAGTATTTGGGATTCAAGCAATAAGGAGTAGATATCTAATGAGAAAAACAGAGAAAAAGAATCCAATAATAATTGATCAGACAAATGCGGTATCAGTAACAAAGGAAAATGGAACAGACGTGAGCTATTTTTTATTTGATACTTTTGAAGTTCATACAAATGTCATCCCAGCTGGCTGTGTCCAAGATTGGCATGTTCACAACAAAATCGAAGAAATTATTGTGGTAAATGAAGGGACGCTATTTTTGGAATGGATCGAGTCGGCTATCATAAATAAGACAGTGACAACTGGTGAGATGATTCGGATGAATAATAGCATTCACCGCATCTCAAATACTAGTGATACCGTTGCGAAGTGTACCATTTTTAGATTTGTGTCACCATCAAAAGATCAATCGGAGATTATCAAGACGGACAAGAAAATTTATTCTGAAGAAGAGATAGCAAGTTTAGTACAATAATAAATGATTCATTAGCAGAGGTTGGGACAGGAGTGTTTATTTCTGAATCCTTCAAATCTTAGTGCTTTAGCACTTAGAATTTGATGTGATCGAAGCAAAGCGTAGTGATTGCTTCTGCTCCCACCGTTTATACGGATTCCTTCAGTCTGGTACATAATGATGTGCGCCCTAAAAGTTGTACGTAGATTAACCTGTCATTCGACTGGTATGAATTCGGTATTGAACCGGACTCATACCAGTCAATTTTGCTTTTATCCGATGATGATTGTAATAATCAATATAATTTGTAACTGCTCGTTTTAATTCCTCAAAGCTAGAAAAACTACGGCCATAATACATTTCTTGTTTCATTAGACCAAAGAAATTTTCCATTAATGCATTGTCCAAACAATTTCCTTTTCGTGACATACTCTGGTATAACTTTGCTTGCTTCAATTGTCTAACATACTGTTGATTTTGGTAATGCCACCCTTGATCGGAATGGATTGTTGTTCGAACGTTGGTCTTTTTACTTTCTTTAATGGCTGTTTTTAAAGGAATCAATACGCAATCCAACGTTGGTTTTTGCTGAAATTGATAGGCAATGATTTCTCCATTAAAACCATCAAGAAAAGGACTGAGATAGGCTTTTCTTTTTAGTTTAATTCCTTCGGAATTTCGTTCAGTATAGTGGAATTCTGAAATATCTGTAAAGATTTTTTGTTTTGGAATCGTGCTAAAGAAGCGGCGATTCACCTTGTTTTTAGCCAAGGTTCCCACCAAACCTTTGTAAGATCGATACCTTCTTGAACGACGTGTAAAGCTTATACATACTAAGTTATATTTCTTCATAATTCGTCTGATTTTCTTATGATTGATTTGATAGCCCATATTCACTAAAGCCAACTTGATTCGACGATAGCCATAATTGCGATCATTCTCTTCAAAAATTGTTTGAATCAATTTCTCTATGTGAGTCATTTTTTCTTCGCTCATTATCTTTTTCCAGTAATTGAAAGTAGAACGCGGTAGCTTAATCGCTTGTAATACATGATCTTGACGATACTTTCCAATAAGTTCTATGGCTATTCTGGTTTGAACTCGTCTTTTCGCTTCGCCATAATAGTTTGTTGGAAAGTCCGTAGCT
This sequence comes from Enterococcus sp. AZ101, assembly GCF_050499005.1. Lineage (NCBI taxonomy): Bacteria > Bacillati > Bacillota > Bacilli > Lactobacillales > Enterococcaceae > Enterococcus > Enterococcus sp. AZ101. The sequence goes on from NZ_JBMHEZ010000002.1 coordinate 530,063, forward strand.
TTTTTAAATACTCGACCTCGATTCGCAAACGTTCATTCTCACGCTCTAATTCCTTTTCACGAGATAGTTTGCTTGTTTCTTGCTGTTTTTTTGTTGGTTTGTTCATCCTTTTTTTGGGTCTCCCTTTTTGATTGGACAGAGCAGTTTGACCACCAGCGATGTATTTCTTTTGCCAACGAGAAATCATCGACCCATTAGGTAGCTTGAATTGTCTTGCTACTTCACCGAAAGAAGCATCTGTCGTTTCTATAAAGTGTAATACATCTCGCTTAAATTCACTAGTATATTTTGTCAGCGAACGGTGTCTTTTGAGCCCTTCTTTCCCAAATAATTGATAGGAGTGTTTCCAATTGTAAATTAAGGCATTTGATGGGAGTCCGTATTTTTTAGCCAAGGCTCGTCCGCCCAGAGGCCCTTCTAGGTACTCTTTCACTAGCTTTAATTTGAATTCTACCTCATAATAACTCATAAAAAATAACCTCCAAAAATTGTATTTTTCACGTACAACTTTTGGGGGTCACATCATAACTCGTAGAGTTATGTACCAGACTTTTTTTATGCAAAAAAACAGATAGAAAACTAAAAGTATGTAATTATATTCTAAAAGTTTTTAATTTGTGCTATTATTAGAGATGTTTAGTAAAAAATAAAGGATAGGAAGGAGCGCCGAAAAATGGAAATGACCGATATGTTTGGTAAACTCAATTTTCATCCAAATGCAAAAAATAAAATAAATCCAACGCAGATTTCAATTGAGAAAAATGTCATTGCGTTAGACAATCGGACGCTTCAGATCAGTAATGTTTCTCAACTATTTGTAGCCGAGCCAAATTTAACAATACCTTGGTTAGCAGCGGTATTATTTATTCTTTCTTCAGGAGGCTTCATGCTGTTTCGCTTTTGGAGTATGGTTGGAATGATTCTTACAGGTTTTTATATTTATTTGGTGATTATGGAAAATTTGAATAAGGGCTATTATATTTATGTGAATCTTAATTCTGGTTTTACCTACTTGATTCATTGTGAAAATAAATCTTTTGCGGAAAAGGTACGGGAAGTGATTGAAGATTGTATCAATGATGACCATCGTAAAGGAAAAGTAGTGATCAATATGAAGCAGGAAAATATCCAAATTGATCGAAACGTGTGGAATGTGGATCAAAGTATTCATGATAGTACTGTTATAGCGGGTGATCAAAATGAAGTGAACAATGGCGTTAACGACCAAAGCAAGAATCACTATACGCCTGAAACAGATAAAAATAATGAGGTGAAAAAATGAATATAAAAGGCAATGATTTTGGTGGAATCAACCATTCGACTGTTGTGATCGGGAACAATAATAAAGTTACTAATGGGAAAAATCAAGAGATTGATTGGGCGCAATTTTCTACAGAAATTAGAACAATGTTGACACAGCTTCCCCAAAATAGTGAAGAATTTCAGGCTAGTTTGAAATTACTGATAGAATCTGAATCAAAAGATCAAGGGAAAGTTGCTACTTTTTTAAAGAAACATGCACCGCAATTTACTTCGGATGTGTTTAGCAATTTAGCAAGCGCAGTTCTTTCCGATACGATCAAGAAATTAATGTTTAATATGTAGTGAATAAAGTTAAGTGCTAAAAAAATGTGGGTGCGAACCCTAAGTGTACATGAAATAGCTGGGGGATCCGCACTGATTTTTACTGAGAAATGACTTGTTTTCAGTGTTTTTCTCATCGTAATCTCATCTTACAAGTTACTTTAGTTGGAAATAGAGTATTTTTTTAGAAAATCACTCTATTTTCACGGTCTCACTCTGTTTAGAGTGAGTGGATTGAAATAATCCATTTGGGAGCTTGGAGTCCACACGGCATATCGTCTCACTCTGTTTAGAGTGAGTGGATTGAAATACTGGAAGTACAAGCTAAAAACAATGAGGGAATCCGTCTCACTCTGTTTAGAGTGAGTGGATTGAAATCGAGAGCAACGATGATGGTTGCAAAGCCTGCGACGTCTCACTCTGTTTAGAGTGAGTGGATTGAAATGAAACAATTTTAATATGTGTGTGGGGGAAAATCGTGTCTCACTCTGTTTAGAGTGAGTGGATTGAAATAGACAGACGTACTCCAGCTGGATCTCTTTTCTGGTCTCACTCTGTTTAGAGTGAGTGGATTGAAATTCGTACTCTTTCGGAAAGGCTTCACTATAGTAGGTGTCTCACTCTGTTTAGAGTGAGTGGATTGAAATTTCGGGTTTATCGATATTATGCGTAAATTCCTCTGCGTCTCACTCTGTTTAGAGTGAGTGGATTGAAATAGAGGTGGAGACAAACAAAAAGAATTAGGAAGCATGTCTCACTCTGTTTAGAGTGAGTGGATTGAAATAGAGGTGGAGACAAACAAAAAGAATTAGGAAGCATGTCTCACTCTGTTTAGAGTGAGTGGATTGAAATTTGGCTGATTATTTCGAGGACTGGATGATACTTGTCTCACTCTGTTTAGAGTGAGTGGATTGAAATATCAATATTTGGACAGAAATATCAGATCGTGCTGGTCTCACTCTGTTTAGAGTGAGTGGATTGAAATAGCAAGGCTCAAAGATGCGCAAATTGAGAATAGGGGTCTCACTCTGTTTAGAGTGAGTGGATTGAAATCCGGAAGCTGACAATGTATTCCAAGCTACTGTATTGTCTCACTCTGTTTAGAGTGAGTGGATTGAAATTACGGTCTTGCTTAGTCGTTTTGGATTGCCATTCGTCTCACTCTGTTTAGAGTGAGTGGATTGAAATTAGCGGTAGATCCTGATTTTTATAATCAAAGTTAGGTCTCACTCTAACAAAAATACACTAAATCCTTAAAACCATCTAATTAAACAGATGGTTTTTCTATTTACGCTCATTATTTCTCAAAAATTTCCGTAAATAGCAAAGGAATTGAGTGGTCGCAACAACATTTTAAGAGGTATAATGAAAAAAGCGATAAAATAGATAGAAACGGCTATAGAAGATTCTAGAGGCGTTAAAAGGAGAGAACATATGATAAGAAATGAACTAAAAAAGAAAGCTCAAACCCATCTACATGGACATTACGGAAACTGGAGTTTGATTGCTATTTTACCTTGTGCAGTATTATTTATCTATTTCTTTTCTATAATTTTCTTGTTTCAATCGTCAGCGCACGTTAGTGATCCGTCAAATGATTATCACTCTTGGCAAGATGAGTATACTGAAAAATCGAACCGCACTTATTCTAACTATGAAAAAGGCTATGATGATGGCTATTCAGACGGCTATGATGAAGCTTTTTATCAAGATGATTATTATGAGGAAGACAATTTTACTGAGAAAAATTTACATTCATTAACAAGTCCTGCGTCAGTTTCACGGAAAAATGGTGCGCACACCGTGACGTATACTCAGACTACAACGGTAGCAAATGGCTTTTTTGCTTTTCTTGCTTTTTTAATTGGGACAATTTTGTGTCTTGGTACAATAATGTATCGTGGAATGGTGCAATGGGCAGCAGTCGATAATGTGGAAAACCGCAGTTTTAATCTTAAAACAGTTTTTCTAGCATTTATTAGAGAGAATGGTAAACGGACAGTGATAGCCAATCTTTTAGTGACACTCTATACATTTTTATGGTCATTATTATTTGTTATTCCTGGAGTGATCAAGCAATTATCTTATAGTATGACAAATTATCTATTGAAAAAAGATTCTGAACTCTCACCAAAAGAAGCGATGGCGTTAAGCCAAGCGCTCATGCAAGGTTACAAGTTAGAATATCTGGTTTTTTCTTACTCATTTGTATTGTGGCAGTTTGCAACTTTCTTTAGTTTTGGTTTAGCCGGAATCTATGTTATTCCATATTATGGTGTGTCAGAAATACTATTTTTTGAGCAGATTATTGCAGAAAAGCATCATTTATTTTCGCAAGAGAGAGAAGCTGGATTTGCTGATTTTTAGAAATGATATTCGTTTTGAAACAAAAAATAAGTGTGAAACCCTCGTTTGAGCGTTTCACACTTATTTATTTTTATGAGCCGCTGCTAACGAAAGGGCTGATCAAGCCAGCTAAGCCTTCAATATTTCTTGTTTGGATCATGATTGTCCCAGTGCCGTGAAATTCATTGACTACACCTTCACCAGTTGTAAAACCAAAGAGACCAGAGGCAATTTTAATGTTGTAATCCAGTGATTCTGACCAAGCAACGACATGCTGATTATCTACAACAAACGGTTTTGTTCCATCCAAATGAAGTTCAACGATATCACCGTAGCTGTTGATCAATAAAGTACCTGAACCAGCCGTTTCCATTACGAACAAACCACCTGTGCCACCAAAGATCGCGCCACTAAGTTTTTGACGTTTCATATTATAAGAAACAGATGCATCACAAGCTAGAAATGCACCAGTATTTAAACGCCAATGCTCTGATCCTACTTGGAGTTCTTTGATTGTGCCAGGAGTTGCTGGTGCTAAAGCAACTTTCGCTGTATCGGTCAAGCCAGAAGCCTTCGTGATAAAAAAACTTTCGCCACTGGACATTGAACGACCTAACGCGCGAATAGCGCCACCTATACCAGCTTTGCCATTGCTATTCATTTTGCCTTCAAGATTGATCTCACCATTGTGATAAACCATGGCACCACTTTCTAATTGGATACTTTCACCTGTTTTTAAAGCCACTTCGACTAACGGGAAAACAGTATTTTCTGTCATGTTATAGTCCATTAAACAAACCTCCTTCTGTATTTCATATACTAGTATACCGTATTTGCAGCAGAGTTACTTCTTAATTTGTTTGATTTTTCTAAAAATAAGACCAAATAGCATTAGTTGCTGGGATGAAATTGTAAAATAATAATTGACTTGTCGCAAGGATGTTTTATAATGGAATAAAAGTTATTGCTAAAAAATATTTTTTAGTCAACATATTTTTTTAGTTTTATCTTTTTAGGAGGTGGGACCATCGAACAAACTATAAATTGTACGGCTGTTGTTTTGTGTGGTGGGAAAAGTTCACGAATGGGGTTTGATAAGGCATTGTTGCAGCTTGATAGAGAATTTATGCTACTAAAAACAATAAAGCAGCTCAAAAAGATTTTCTCACATACCATGTTGGTGACAGATAGACGAGCTAAATTTCCACCAATTTTTTCCCAAGTTTATATGTTAGAAGACCAATATCCAGAAAAAGGACCTTTGGGTGGCCTAGTGACAGCGCTAGAAAATATAGAAACGGATCATTTATTTCTATTAGCATGTGATATTCCGAACTTACACAGCGAGTTGATTTGGAAAATGGCTAAAGATATTCAAGCGTATGATATCGTTATTTGTAAGCAAGATCATCGTTTTGAGCCACTCTATGCTTTTTATCATCGTTCTTGTCAGCCGATTTTTCAACAGCAACTTAAGACAAATGATTGGCGCATTAGAAAAGAATTCAGACAGTTTTCAGTGAAAGTGATGACCTTAGAATCGTCTTTTGAGTTAAAAAATGTTAATACACCAAAAGAATTAATCTTATGGAATCAGTGAGAAGAAAGGAGTTTGAGATGGATTTTGAGAGTAGTCAAGAGGTCGTTAGCAATTTAGGCGATAAAGCGTTAGCAAAAAGTAAGTTACCATTTTTTAGATTAAGCATTTTAGGAATCATGGCAGGTTGTTTTATTGCATTAGGTTATTTAGCTTTTATCAGAATATCGGGAACTGTGCCAAAAAGTTGGGGAGGATTTTCAACTTTTTTAGGCGGCTGTTTATTTCCAATCGGATTGGTAGCGCTTACTTTTGTTGGTGGTGAATTAGCTACAGGAAATATGATGGTTATGACATTGGGGCTTTTACAAAGAAAAATCAGTGGTAAAAGTCTACTTTATAATTGGCTGATCGTTTTGGTCACAAACTGTATCGGTGGCATGCTCGTCGCTTATTTCTTTGGCCATATCGTGGGCTTGACAGAAGGGGCATTTTTAGAAAAGACACTTTCAGTTGCTCAAGCAAAAATGGCAGATCCGCCATTCGTCGCGTTTATCTCTGGGATTGGTTGTAATATTTTTGTCTGTTTAGCTGTGTATTTAGGAGCAATGGGCAAAACGTATCTTGGAAAAATGTTTGGGCTTTGGTTTCCTGTAATGGTTTTTGTTGTTTGCGGTTTCCAGCACGTAGTGGCCAATGCATTTATTATACCAGCTGCAATTTTTTCAACGGTTAGTGGTATTCAGTGGTCTGATTATCTAAGCAATACGTTGTTTGTGTTCTTGGGAAATGCAGTTGGTGGTAGTTTATTTTTAGCAGTTCCATTGATGTTTGTAACGACGGAAAAGAAAGAAGTCCATGAGACAGAGGGTGTCTATGAAAAGTATTGAGGTTCTCGATTTGATTCAAATCGGCTCAACTGGACGTAACAGTGGCAAAACGACGCTCGCTAAAAAGTTGATTGCTGAAAATCATCAGCGTTTTTCTATTTATGGATTGAAAATCATCACAATTAGTGGTCGTCGTGGTCAGTGTCAACGAGGAAAAGTAGGGTGTGGAATTTGTACAAGTATTGAGGAAGGTTATGAGTTGATCGAAGAAACAAATAGGATTGGAACAAAGGATACGATGCAGTTATTAAAAGCCGGATGTAAAAAAGTCTACTTATTAAAAGTATTTCATGATCATCTGTTAGAAGGATTTCTCACGTTTTTGCAGGTTGTTCCAAGAGATACAGTGATTGTTTGTGAGTCGAATTCTCTTCGTGAGGTCGTCAAACCAGGTATCTTTGTGATGATGGCAAATCAAAAAAGTATTAAGAAAACAGCAGCGAATGTGATTCAATATGCCGATCTAATTTTAAATACGCCTGAATTACCTGAAACAATTAGGCTTATAAAGGATCAAGAGGGAGTGCATTTTTCTAAGAATAGCGTGGAAGATAGGAGAGAAAAAGTATGGGTTCATTGAGTTTGGCAGAAAAAGAAGCAATTATTTTAGCGCATGATACAGATCCACAGCGCATATTGAATATGCTGATCGCTATTCAATATGCGTCAGAAGAAGGCTATATCGATGAGGAAACTGCAAAATTAGTAGCGGAGCGACTTCATTTATCGCAAGCGCGTGTGTATGAAATTTTAAGTTTTTACGCTATTTTGAAAACGGAACCACAAGCAAGATATGTACTGAAAATTTGTAATAGCACGCCCTGTCTTTTTACACGAGGTGCAATGCTAGCAGAAGTGCTAGAAACAATTTTGGAAGTGCCAGCAGACCAAGCGACACCGGACGGTTTGTTTATGTATCACAGTATTCCTTGTATTGGGGCTTGCGACCAAGGCCCTGTCATCAAAATCAAGGACACTGTTTTTGGCGATTTGACAGAGGCAAAGGTGTATCAATTGATCGATGATCTTCGAAACGGATGTTATCAGGAGCTATAGGAGGGAAAAAAATGATCCAACGAAATCAACCGGTTTTACTAGAACGTACGATGAAAATGAAGCAAGCCACAAATGTAGAGGAATACCAGCATTATCAGGGGTTTGCAGGCTTGTTGAAGGCTATCGAGATGGATAAAGAAACAATTTTAGCTGAGTTGGATCTTGCGCATTTACGTGGACGTGGTGGAGCAGCTTTTCCATTAGGGAAGAAATGGCGCCATTTATACGGTGCCAAAGGAGATACGAAGTATATTGTTTGTAATGCAGACGAAGGGGAACCTGGAACGTTTAAAGACAAGGCTTTATTAGAGCATGATCCTTTGAGTGTGATCGAAGGAATGATCATTGCAGGATTTCTTTTTTCCGCTAAAGCTGGTTATATTTATATGCGCGGTGAATATCTGCGGATTCAAAAAATTTTTCAAGAAGCGTTGGATAATGCTGAAAAAGCAGGATTCTTAGGAGAAAATATTTTAGGAATTGAAGGCTTTAATTACAAAATTACAATTATTTCTGGGGCTGGAGCATACGTTTGTGGCGAAAATTCGGCACTGTTAAATTCAATTGAAGGTAAAACCGGCAGACCTAGAGTAAAACCACCACACTTAGCAGATGTGGGGTTGTATTTGAAGCCAACTTTAGTAAATAATGTGGAGTCTTTTGCTGGTATTCCAGTTATTTTACGAGAAGGTGGTCAAGCTTATCGTGATTTAGGAACGGAAGATGGTGGAGGTACGAAGCTCATTTGTCTGTCTGGTCATATCAAAAATCGTGGATTATATGAAGTAAATCTCGGGATACCTCTAAAAGAGATTTTGTATTCCGAAGAATATGGTGGCGGCTCGTCTACGGGTCGCCCGTTGAAATTTATTCATTTCGGCGGTCAATCAGGACCGATTGGTGCGGTACGCAACCTTGAGGAGTGTATTTATTCCTATGAAGGGTTGTGGGATCATGATCTAGCCATCGGTTCAGGTGCTATTGTTGTGATGGATGATCAAGTAAATATCGTTGACTATTTAGTGAGTGTAGCGGCGTTCTTTGCCCATGAATCGTGTGGGAAATGTACCCCATGTCGCTTAGGGACAACACGGATTTTAGAATTATTAGAAAAATTCACTACTCGATCAGCTGCGCCCGAAGATCTAGAGCGTTTAGAAAAAATGCTGATGCATGTCACGAATCTTTCGGCTTGTGGGCTAGGTCAATCTGTGGCGAATCCTATGAAAAGCGGACTTCGCTATTTTCCAGAAGAATTTGAAGCAGGCATTCAAACAGCAGTTGGATCAGTAAAAGGAGGGGGTTGGTAAGATGGAAACAACACTAAAAACAGCGACTGTCACATTGTCGATTGATGATTATCAAGTAACAGTTCCAAAAGGGACCACGGTTTTAGCAGCTGCCGAAAAGCTAGGCATTGAAATACCAACGCTTTGCCATTTAAAAGAATTAGCTCCTGATGGCTCATGCCGAATGTGTACAGTCGAAATACAAGGCGGACGCAAAGGTGGTTTGACGACTTCTTGTACAGCGCATTGCCAAGATGGAATGGTGGTTCATACAGCATCGCCTAGAGTGAATGACTCTCGTCGGTTTGTATTGGATCTTCTATTAAGCAATCATAAGTTAGATTGTTTTTCATGTGGTAAAAATGGAGAGTGCAAACTACAAGACTATTGTCTTGATTATGGAATTGATGAGACTAGCTTTACAAACGGCAAACGTATGTCGTGTCATCAAGAAGATACAAGCAATCCATTCTTTGACTATGATCCAGAAAAATGTATTATGTGTCGTCGTTGCTCGAAAGTTTGTCAATTAAGACAAGGACGAGATGTCATCAGTATTGCTAAGCGTGGTTTTGATACAAAAATGACCCCTAGTTATGGCGCTGCATTCGATCAGTCATTATGTGAATCGTGTGGAAACTGTGTTTCTGCTTGTCCAACGGGTGCTTTAGTCAGTAAAGACCACAAAAAGTATCGTGCGTGGGAAACGAAAAAAATACCGACAACCTGTCCACATTGCGGCACTGGTTGCCAAATGAACTTAGTGGTGAAGGGCAATCGATTAGTTGGAGTAGAGCCAATCAATGGAGCAGCAAATAAAAACCTTCTTTGTGTAAAAGGGAAATTCGCCTCTTATAAATTTGTTGGTTCAGGCGATCGACTCACAGAACCATTGATCAAGCGTAATGGTGTTTTCGAACCTGCGACTTGGGAAGAAGCGTTGAGCTTAGTTGCAGACAAATTCAGTCAATTAAAAGCCGACCACGGGGCAGATTCCTTAGCGGGATTTTCTTGTTCTCGTTCGATAAATGAAGATAATTATGTGTTTCAAAAAATGATGAGAGCGGCTTTTGGAACAAATAACGTAGATAACTGTGCCCGCGTTTGTCATTCAGCTTCTGTACATGGTTTAGCACATACACTAGGATCAGGTGCAATGACTAATCCAATTGCAGATATCACGACAGATGTTGATGTGATTTTACTAGTAGGTTCAAATCCAGAGGAAGCCCATCCTGTGATCGGCTCTCAAATTCGACAAGCGATACAACATGGAACAAAAGTGATTGTCGTTGATCCACGGAAAATCGACTTAGTGAAAAATAGTGAACTTCATCTACAGATTCAAGCGGGAACAAATGTAGCTTTCGCAAATGGGATGATGCACGTGATCTTAAAAGAAGGCTTAGCTGACCAAACTTTTATTGAAGAAAAAACAGAAGGGTTTGAAGCATTAGAGCGCTTGGTTGCAGAGTATACTCCAGAAAAAGTGGCAGAAATCTGTCATATTGAAGCAGAAGATTTGATCAAAGCCGCTAAACTATATGCAACGGCAGAAAAAGCACCAATTATTTATTGTTTAGGAGTGACCGAGCATTCTACAGGGACAGAGGGCGTGATGAGTATGTCCAATCTGGCTATGTTAGTTGGAAAAATCGGCAAACCTGGTTGTGGTGTCAATCCATTACGTGGCCAAAATAATGTACAAGGTGCGTGTGACATGGGCTGTATGCCGTATGATTTTCCAGGTTATCAAAAAGTTGCGAACCCAGAAGTGATGGAAAAATTTGAAAAGGCTTGGGATGTATCATTAAATAGAAAAACGGGTTTGACTTCAACCCAGGTATTACCAGCGGCAACTGAAGGGAAAATCAAAGGCTTGTATATATTTGGAGAAGATCCGATCGTCACAGACCCAGATACGAATCATGTACGCAAAGCGCTGGAAAATCTAGAGTTCTTTGTGGTACAAGAGTTATTCATGACGGAGACTGCCGCTTATGCAGATGTTGTGTTGCCAGGAATCAGTTATGCAGAAAAAGATGGTACCTTTACTAACACTGAAAGACGGGTGCAGCGTGTCCGAAAAGCAGTGGAACCAAAAGGGCAAGCAAGAGAAGATTTCGCTATTTTTTGTGACGTGATGACTCGTCTAGGTTATCCGTGCCATTATGATTCTGCCCAAGAAATTATGGAAGAAATTGCTTCTGTCACACCAACATTTGGTGGGATTACTTATGAGCGGTTGGAAAAAGAAGGGCTGCAATGGCCTTGTCGCACGTTGGAAGATGCTGGTACACCGATCATGCATGTAGGTGAATTCACTCGGGGCAAAGGATTATTTATGGCAATTCCATACAAAAAAGCTAGAGAACTACCAGATGAACGCTATCCGTATCTAATGTCGACGGGTCGAATGTTGTATCATTACAATACTCGCGCTATGACTGGACGGACCGAAGGAATCAATCAAATTTCGGATCGATCGTATATTGAAATCAATGCAGTAGATGCCAAATTTTTGGGGATCGAAGAAGGGGACAAAGTCAGAGTTCGTTCTAGACGTGGGACGATCGAAACGTATGCAGCTGTTGGGAATCGAGTCTTTCCACAAGAAGTGTTCATGACGTTTCATTTTCCAGATGCCAATGTAAATGAGCTGACGAATGCTGCCTTTGATGATATCGCGATTATTCCAGAGTACAAGGTTTGTGCGGTGTCTATTGCACCAATCAAGTAAAAAGGAGCGCTTGTAATGATTGAAGTCGAAGAAGCGCAACATAAAATCAAACAGGTTTTAGCGCAGCAAAAGAAAGTAGAAACAGTCCCGCTTATAGAAGCCTGTGGACGAGTGTGTGGCGAAGATATTTTAGCAAAAGTAGCCGTTCCTCATTTTCCTAGAGCGGGAATGGATGGCTATGCAGTGGTTGCAAAAGAAACACAAGGTGCAAGTCGTGATCGACCAATTTGTTTAAAGGTAGTCGGCTCGATTTTTGCTGGGGATGCGCTTGACAATCTAGAGCAAGCACAAGGAACAGCTGTTAAGATCATGACAGGCGCGCCTATCCCAAAGCCATATGATGCTGTGATCAAGCAAGAACGCACAGATTATGGCGAGAGTACTGTGCTGATTTATCAAGAAGTCAAAGTAGGAAGTAACTATGGATGCATCGGGGAGGATGTTTCTGCTGATCAAAAAGTGCTATCAAAATACCAATTACTGAATAGTCGGGCAATTGGTATTTTGGCTGCACAAGGAATTGAAGAGGTCACTGTTTTAGCCCCGATGACAGTTGGAATACTTGCTACTGGTAGTGAATTGATTTCTTTAAAAACACCTTTAACTTCAGGAAAAATTTATGACAGCAATCTCTATACTCTGGCTTCCTTCATTCAAGCCAGTGGCAGCAAAATTATTTTCATGGAACATTGTGCAGATGAGATTGACAGTATTTCAAGTGTTATTAGAGAAAAAATACAAGAAGTCGATATACTGATCACCACAGGAGGAGTTTCTGTAGGAGAAAAAGACTATGTGCCTCAAGTGATCCAACAGCTAAAAGGCAAGTCGCTGTTTCATTTTGTGAAAATGAAGCCAGGCACGCCGATGATGGCCAGTCTGTACCAGCAAACAGTAATGTTACACTTATCTGGAAATCCATTTGCTGCGGTGGTCAATCTCCATTTATTTTATTGGTCAGCGCTGGCGCACTTTATGAATTGTCCAGAATTAAATTTAAAAAGAAGGAGCGCTCAATTAACGGAAGAATTAAAATTATCGAAGATTCGGCGTTTTGTTCGTGCTTATGAAGAAGAGGGTAGTGTTTCTTTGAAGACAAAACTACACTACTCTTCCGTATTTCATAATACATTAGAAACAAACTGCTTCATTGATCAGCCTGCTAAACGGGTATTGAATAAAGGGGATCATGTCACCGTGTATTACTGGGAATTCTAATCATTAACAGAAGATTGAGGTAGAAAATGAAGCGTACTTTTCTATCTTGATCTTTGTTTGTTAAATATGCTAAAAAAAATTATTTGTATCAGATTGTTTTTTTTTAGTTGTAGTGCTAAACTTAAAACAAAGAGAATTAGTTTCAGATAGAACAAGAAGATGAAAGCGTTTTAAGAGAGGTGTTTGAATGGAGAGAGAGCTACAATTTACCCATATCGATGAACAAGGAAAGGCTCGGATGGTTGATGTTTCTGATAAGAAAGCAAGTGAAAGAACAGCGCTCGCATATGGTGAGATCTATATGAAAAAAGCAGTCGGCATCGGTATCAAAAATCAAACAATTAAAAAAGGCGAAGTCCTGCAAGTGGCAAGAATAGCTGGGATCATGGCAGCGAAAAAAACGTTCGAGTTGATTCCTCTGTGCCATGTACTAGCATTAACCAAGTGTGAAATCGACTTCAGCTGGAACTCAGATCAGCTTTTGACAGCTCAGTGTCTAACCAAAACAATTGGACCAACTGGGGTAGAGATGGAAGCGTTAACTGGTGTGAATGTTGCGCTATTGACGATCTATGATATGTGTAAAGCAATGGATCGTGAAATGAGAATCACGAATGTTTGTCTGTTAGAAAAATCTGGTGGGAAAAGTGGTGACTTCATCTCAACAAACCAAGTAAGCGACGAATGAAAGAGTAGGAAGGACGCGACTTCAAATGAAAGATTCATTTAATCGTGAAATTGATTATATTCGACTATCAGTAACGGATCGTTGTGATCTTCGCTGTACATACTGCATGCCGGCAACAGGGATGTGTTTTTTGAAAAAAGAAGAAGTATTGAGCCTGGAAGAGATCTTATTTTTAGTTGAAAACTTAGCGCAACAAGGGATTAAAAAAGTGAAAATAACAGGTGGTGAACCTTTAACCAGGAAAGACACAATCCCTTTGATCAAAGCAATCAAAGCCATTCAAGGGATTGAAAAAGTCACCTTAACCACGAATGGTATCCAATTAGGGAAGTATGCAAGTGCCTTAAAAGCAGCGGGATTAGATGGAATCAATGTAAGTATCGATACACTTGATCCTGATGAATTTCGCGAGATCACAAGAGTTGGAGAGCTCAAAAGAGTATTGGATGGATTATGCACAGCAATTGAAATTGGCTTACCTAATATCAAAGTCAACACCGTAGCAAGAGGCGAGCTGACGGAAAAAGAAATTTGTACAGTTGCGAAGTTGGCTAAAAAAAGCCCAATTCACGTTCGTTTTATTGAACTGATGCCGATTGGTTTAGGCAAAGGTTGTCCTGGAAAAACACAAGAAGAGCTTATTTCCGTCTTGGAAGAAAACTATGGTGAACTGATTCCTTTTGAACAACGATTAGGTAACGGACCAGCAAGTTACTTTTCTCTCCCACATTTTAAAGGAAAAATTGGTTTTATTAGTGCGCTGGGACACTGTTTTTGTGCGGAATGCGACCGTATTCGCTTCACTGCTGATGGATGCCTAAAAACGTGCCTACACATGGATGACGGGTGTAATGTAAAAGTAGCATTGCAGACAAAAAATAAAGAATTATTACTAGAACAAGTCTTTACAGCAATTCAGCAAAAACCTGAGAAACATCATTTTTTAGAGGATCAGGGTGATTCTCGGTTAATGTCTCAAATTGGAGGGTAAACATTATGGCAGTAGGTGAAATTATTGGAATCAACATCAGTGAACGACGAGGAACACAAAAAAAGGAGATAGCAGCCGTTGATTTAGTGAAAGGATTTGGTTTAGAAAATGATGCCCATGGCGGCAATTGGCATCGACAAGTCAGTCTTTTGTCGTTTGAGAAAATCACAGAATTTAATGAAAAAGGCGCTCATGTTGGCAATGGTGCGTTTGGTGAAAATATTATTGTTTCAGGAATCGATTTACGGAGACTGCCTGTCGGCAGTCAAATTCGTATTGGTCAGGCTGAACTAGTCGTGACTCAAATTGGGAAAGAATGTCATAAACATTGTCAGATTTATGCTCGAGTTGGTGACTGTATTATGCCAAGAGAAGGAATTTTTGCGGTTGTAGTAACAGCAGGGCACATCAAAAAAGGAGACAAACTTGAAGTTGTATAAAGCTGGCATCATTACCTTAAGCGATACAGGTTTTCAGGGACTTCGTACAGATGAATCAGGCCCTATCATAAGGCACCTGATACAAGAGCAATTTGACGTAATCAAACAAGTGATACTACCAGATGAAGCAGATCAATTAAGCCCACTTCTAATCGAATGGTGTTCAACCTGTGACTTGATACTAACAACAGGCGGCACAGGTTTAGGCGTTCGTGATATCACACCGGAAGCGACATTACGGATTGCAGAAAAAGAGATTCCGGGTATTAGTGAAGGAATGCGCATGTTAAGTATTCAAAAAACGCCATTCGCCATGTTAAGCCGAGGTGTCGCAGTTCAACGTGGAAAGACTCTGATCATCAATTTACCGGGAAGTCCTAAAGGCGTGACAGAAAATTTAACCTATTTACAACCGATTTTGCCTCATGCCTTAGATATTTTAACGGATCGAAAAACAGCGCATTGAGCGGAGGAAAGCAGAATGAGAGTGGTAAAAACAGTGGATGCACAAGGACTGATTTTATGTCAGGATATTACCAAAATCGTCAAAGGAAGCTTTAAAGGAGCCCTCTTTTCAAGAGGACATCAAGTGAAAGCAGAAGATATCCCTGTGTTACTTTCACTAGGTAAAGAGCACTTATTTTTAAAATCAGAAGAGTCCGATTTGATCCATGAAAATGAGGCTGCCGACTTTTTGTATCATTTAATCGCTGGAGACTTTATGCGGCCGACGTCTATTTCAGAAGGAAAGATCGAGGTTGTAGCGGAAGTAGATGGATTGTTAAAAGTCAACCAAGACTTATTATTTAAGCTGAATTCAATTGGAAAAATTGCCGTTGCAACGTTGAAAAGTAACCAAAGGATCAAAGCTGGGCAAAAGTTGGCTGGTACACGGATCATTCCTTTGGAAATCGAACCAGAAACCTTACTTCAAGCAGAAGAGTTACTTGGCGGAGCAGCCCTTTTATCGCTGATTCCCTTTAAGTCTGTAGTGGCAGGAATTGTTACGACAGGGAGTGAAGTTTTCAACGGATTGATTGCCGATTCCTTTACCCCAGTTGTGAAAGGAAAACTAGCGCAGTATCCGCTATGTACCATTGACTTTCATAAAATCGTCAATGATGATCCAAACATGATTACAGCAGCCATCGAAGAAATGCTGCTGGCAGGTGCAGATCTTGTTTTTTGTACAGGTGGAATGAGTGTTGATCCAGATGATCGTACGCCTTTAGCCATCAAGCAAACTGGTGCAAAAATTATTTCTCATGGGACGCCTGTTTTACCAGGTTCGATGTTATTGTTAGCTTATTTGAACGGAAAAACGATTGTAGGACTGCCAGGTGGAGTCATGTTTTCTGAGCGGACAGTATTCGATTTATTGTTACCAAGAATTATTGCGCAAGACAACATAACAAAAAGTGAAATCAATGCTTTAGGGTATGGCGGCTATTTATAAAAATAAAGTGGAAGAAGGAATAAGAATGAAACAACATCACAAGGTAAAAGTCATTCGGCTGTTGCTAGTAGCCTTTCTATTTCTAACCGCTTGTACAGCTAATGATAAAAAGACAGCAACTTCATCCAGTTCAAGCAGTCAAACGGAGGAACAACATTTATTGATTGCAGCGGCAGCAAGTTTAGAGTCAGTGATGGAAAAACAAATCATTCCAGCTTTTGAAAAAGAACATCCTGAGACAACGGTCGAAGGCAATTATGACAGTTCAGGAAAATTACAAGCACAAATTGAAAAAGGTTTGGAAGCGGATATTTTCTTTTCGGCTGCTACAAAACAAATGGATGCTCTGGTTTCGCAAAAGTTGATCGATAAAAAGAGCGTGGTACCCTTACTGCAAAATCAATTAGTGATGATTGTTCCAAGTGCCTCTGAGGTAGATTGGCGGGACTTTAGTGACTTGAAAAAAGCGGAAATGATTGCAGTTGGTGATCCAGCCAGTGTCCCAGCAGGTCAATATGCTGAAAAAGGGCTAAAAGCCTTAGGCTATTGGGATTATGTCAAGAATCATGCTAGTTTTGGCACCAATGTAACCGAAGTACTAAATTGGGTGGCGGAAGGAAGTGCGCAAGCTGGTTTAGTTTATGCGACAGATGCCGCTTCGAGCGATAAAGTAAAAGTTGTGGCAGTTTTACCAGAAGATACGTTGAATGAACCCATTATCTATCCAGTTGCTCTAGTTGAAAAGTCGCAAGAAAAAGCCGCAGCTGAGGAATTTTTGACATTCTTAGAAAGCAAAGAAGTTGCAAAATATTTTGAAGATACTGGATTTATTATGAATAAGTAGGTGAGTGTAATGGAGTTGAGTCCGATCATTATTTCGTTTCAGACAGCGATGCTGTCGATAGTCTTGACTTTCTTTAGTGGGACGCTGATTGCTTATTTTGTTTTTCGATTAAAAAATCATGGGCTTAAAATTCTGTTCAACAGTCTATTTACCTTGCCGCTGGTGTTGCCACCAACGGTTTTTGGTTTCTTTTTACTGGATATTTTTGGGGTGCAACAGCCGATTGGCAAATTCTTATTAGATTTTTTTGCTGTCAAAGTGGTCTTTTCTTGGACTGCTACGGTGATTGCAGCAGTCGCGGTGTCGTTTCCATTGATGTATCGTTCAGCAATCGCTGCTTTTGAGCAAATTGAACCAGATTTGTTCGCTGCAGCTCAAACGTTAGGATTCTCAGAGAAAAAAATCTTCTTTAAAATTGCGCTGCCTCTAGCGCTCAATGGACTTTTGGCTGGTGGGGTATTGGCTTTTGCTAGAGGATTAGGAGAATTTGGTGCAACGACCATGTTAGCAGGAAATATCGCTGGCAAAACCCGAACGCTGCCATTAGCGATTTATTCGGCAGTGGCGGCTGGTGATTGGTCCTTAGCTCAAAATTACGTGACAGTTATTGTGGTTATCTGTTTGCTCATGTTATTTTTGACAGAGCTTTTCAGTAGAAATGCCCGGAGGAGACAACTATGAAACTTTTCGTCGACATTCAAAAAAAGTTGCGGGATCATCCGTTACAAGTCGCCTTTGAAATAGAAGCTACAACATTAGGCATTTTAGGTGCATCAGGTTGTGGGAAGAGTATGCTGCTTAAATGTATTGCTGGAATCGAAACTCCAGATTCAGGACGGATTCAATTGGGGGAGCGTGTGTTGTTTGATCAGGAAAAAGGAATCAATTTGCCACCGCAAAAGCGTAAAGTCGGCTTGTTGTTTCAGCAATATGCCTTGTTTCCTCATCTAACGGTGTATAAAAATTTAAGTTGTGTGACAAGTGATCAAGGATTGATCTTAAAGTTATTGCACATGTTTCATTTAGAAAATGTAAGAAACAGCTATCCTAGGCAACTATCTGGTGGACAAAAACAGCGCGTGGCTTGTGCGCGGATGTTAGCTTTTGAGCCGGAATTGTTACTGTTGGATGAACCATTTTCGGCTCTAGATACAGCTTTAAAAGAAGAACTGCAACTGGAATTACACGATCATTTAGCTGATTTCAAAGGCAATGTGCTGATTGTGAGTCATAGCTTGGATGAACTGTATCGATTGTGTCCGACTTTAGCGATTTTAACTGAATCAGACTTAATAAAAGGCAACACAAGTGATTTATTTAAGCAGCCGCAAACTGTTGAAGCTGCACGCTTGACTGGGTGCAAAAATATCTTTTCTGTTAAGCCACTAGATGCCCATTCCGTTCAGGTTGATGGCTGGAAAATACCGTTGTCAGTTGCAACTGAGGTCCCGAAAGATTGTCGTTATATTGGAATCCGAGCACATGATTTAGTGTTAGATGATACGGCAATTAATCAGTTAGATGTAGAGTATATCAGCAGCCAGCAAACACCATTTGAGCAAAATGCTTGGTTCAACTGCCAAGAAACCAATCTTTGGTGGAAAGGCAGCAAGCAGATCGAAGCGGCCAGAATTAAACGATTCAGCCTTTCACCAGAAGCAATCATGGTATTAAAATAAGCGAGTGGTCTGTTATTTAAAGTCTAATTTGTCACGCATCCAAATAGTCGCAGTTATGGCGGATATTTTGGGTGCTTATTTAAATTGAACAAATCTGACCTTCTTATTTTATTCACATATTGTTCATCGAAAATGCAAGGCTCTATCTACTGCTTAATGATAGAATAGTAAGTGTACGATTGCAGAGAGAAAGCAATTAAGAAAAATTAGGAGAAAAATGAAAAATGGGGAAAATTTTAGAAATTAAAGGAGTAACGAAATACTTTGGTGAACAGCAAGTTTTAGATGAACTTGATTTTTCGTTGGATGAGCCCAAAGTTTTGGCCTTAGTAGCACCGAATGGTACTGGAAAAACAACGTTATTAAATAGTATTGCAAATATCGATCAAATAGATGAAGGAACGATTCGAGTATTCGACCAACCACATACGGACTATCAGTTATTTTATAAAATGTCTTATTTACAAGATTCATCGATTTTATATGGTCATTTGACTGGATGGGATCATTTAGAATTTGTTCGAAAAGAGCAGGGAAAATCAAAAGAAGAACTACAACAGTTGATTTTAGATTTGGACATTGGCACATACATGAAAAAGAAAGTGAAGCATTATTCATTAGGAATGAAGCAGCATCTACTATTAGCAATCGCTTTGATCAATCAACCTGCATTATTGTTGATGGACGAGCCGTTAAATGGACTAGACCCAGATAGTATCATAAAAGTACGAACGATTATTCGTTCATTAGCGAGTAAGGGGGTATCGATGATTATTTCTTCGCATAACCTTGACGAAATTGAAAAAGTAACAGACAACGTAGTCTTCTTATACGAAGGGAAATTGATCGAAAAAGAAGAGGTAATGATTGATGCGATAGAATATACGATTGTTTTAAAGGAAGTTGAAAAAGCACTGTCCTTTTTATCAAGAATCGATGTTACTTGCACCAAACTTTCTGACTATAAGTTTGTAGGAACATTCTCCAAACAACAATTTTCTGTTTTTCGATCCTTTTGTAAAGAGCAGGAAATAGAATTATTTGATTGCCAGGTAACCCACGGTCAACTTGAAACAATTTACTTCAATTTATACGAAAAAAATAGCGAGGCTCAATATGATATTTGAATGGAAAAAATGGAGTAAGAATCCTAAAAATATCTTATTGGTGAGTTTAGCACTGCTCTCAGTTTTTGTTTCTTTAGCAAATCTTTATGATAAGAATCAAGAAGCAGATCAGGCTGTTTTTGAGCATCTCAAAGCAATCAATGATGAGATCGACCCTCCTCAAGGATATTCTGGTCCGTCAGAGAACTATAAATTATTATTGC
Source organism: Enterococcus sp. AZ101 (assembly GCF_050499005.1). Taxonomy (NCBI): domain Bacteria; kingdom Bacillati; phylum Bacillota; class Bacilli; order Lactobacillales; family Enterococcaceae; genus Enterococcus; species Enterococcus sp. AZ101. The sequence goes on from NZ_JBMHEZ010000002.1 coordinate 550,151, forward strand.
TCCTAGATGAACATGGGGAGCTACCTTCTAGCAAAGAACGAGCACTACAAAAAATCTTGATCGATATTGTTTATCTATTAGAAGATGAACATACCGCTCAGTTAGAAAAAAAGTGGACTAAAAAAACGACGATCCAAACGAACCGCCTCAAATTACAGCAAAAATACCTAGATTTAGGCGGGGAGCCCTGGCGTAGTGAAACAAACATTGCAGAGCAACTTGCTCGTAATCAATGGCTCCTTGAGCGGAAAATCCCTGTAGTAGAGTTAGAAATAGGACAACAAGGTTTTTATTTTGTTTACTATTTACTAAATCATTGGATGAATTTTCTGATCGTCATCATGATTGGTTTATTGTTTTTTGATTTTCTGACTAGTGAATATGAACGGAAAAACTATTTATTTATGGCCGTTCAACCAGTAAGTCAAAAACGATTTTTTAAACGTAAATATATCGTTGCGCTCAGTATTTTTATTGGTGGTCTGATCACTTTATTAGTGTTAGGCTTCGTCGTAGCAAGTATTTTCCATGGAACAGGCTCATTGATTTATCCTGTCTCCATTTATCAGGGAACAACAGTCAAACTGATTCCATTATGGCTCTTTTTACTTAAAACCATCAGTTTACAATTACTCTTTATTTCATTTACACTTAGCTTTTTATTATTGTTGTCTAAATGGCTAAAAAATGCTCTAGAGGTATTAGGCATATTTCTAGTCATTATGTTTGTTCCAATACTTATAGAAAAACTGCTGCCCAAGATTCAGGCAATAAATGCGTATCTTCCTTTTTTCTATATGGATCTGTCACCTAAAATAGCTGGAGGCAGTGGTAACGTTTCAAGCTCTTTTCTTACGCAACTGGCTATTTTAATCAGCTGGAATCTAATTTTAGCTCTAGTTTGGCGACTGAATTGGAGGGAGAAGAAGCGATGAATCTACTATTATTTGAGCTAAAGAAAATAGGTCATACACGTAAGACGTATTTATTTCTAGTGCTTGGTCTTCTTATGGCGGTGATGCTCTTTCTATTGAATGGCTATCTGGGACAAAAAGAAAATAGTTTGATCAATTCTTTAGCAAGTAGTAAAAAAGCAGTTATGGGTCAAAGTCAGTATAGTGATGAAATCGATCATTTCTTAAAACAGACAAACCAAGACATAGAAGCACAGGAAGAAGGGTTTCGCACAGCCGCTGATCAGGGAAAATCATTAGTTGGAGAGTTGACATTGCCAACATATCCATTTTATCGGACGATGTTAAATAATGAGCTAGCAAAACAGAAAATCCCTCCACAATCGATGCGTTATGGAACAAAGAATACTGTTTTTACGGCGATTTTATTGACTTACTTAGTAAGTGGCTTTGGGATCATTTTGTTGTTATTCTTGTTTGGGGATAGTCTAACGAAAGAAATCGAAGAACGGAGTTTATATTTTTATTTTTCTCAACCGATTAAGAGAAGTCGTTTATTTTTTATGAAATATAGCCTAGCTTGGATTCAGTCGATGCTCATGATTGGAGGGCTATCACTTTTTGGGTTTATAATAGCGAGTCTATTTTCGGGTAAAAGCTCATTTTTTTACCCAGTGATTGTTTTTACAAAAACGTCGATGAAATTCATCCCGATTAGTCAATATATTGGACAGTTGTTGTTTGTATTTGCTTTTGTCTTGGCATTTGTTTTGGCGCTTCACTTTTTGGTCAGTATTTTAGTGAAAAAAACGAGTTTTAGTATCATTGTGACCTTATTGATTTTGTTTGAAGGGCACACAATAAGTACTTTAAACAATGCGCTTGTAAGGAAGTACGCACATGCGAATCCATTTACCTACTTGAATGTGAGTAAACTATTTGTCGGTTACGATTTTCATCCCTTTGAATTATTTTCAATTGAAAACCAAGAATATTATGCAAATTGGTGTCTGCCTAGAACGATGCATAATGAACAAATCAATAGTTTGAATGGTGTCATTGTTTTGAGCTTAGGGACAGTCATTTTGCTAACGCTGGGCTATGTTTGTTTTAAGAAAAATGTTCATCGATGGAAATTATAAAAATAGAAAGAAGTGAACTGGTTTGAAAGACGATGAGTTTATTGATTATTTAACGGTTGCACTTAAAAATTTAGGATTTACCAAAGCTGGGGTCTTCAATGTAGAAGGAGAAGTGAAAAGGCTGCTTAAAACTTATTCAGTTGAAGAGATAAAGTCTAAACTAGCACAAATGAAATAGGAAACTTTTAATGAGGCTGAGACACAAACGTTCGGCCAGCTGACAGGTGACTGAGTTGTAACTCCTAGAGTTATATCTCGGTCATTTTTTTGCATAAAAGCGGTTGTAAATAATCAAAACTTTGATAAAGTAAAGAGGAAGAGACAGAGTTGGAGGCAGAAAATGAGCGTATATTTAGAAAGACCCGAATTCGAAGAAAAGCTTCTTTTTAGAGCGTTTATCAATGACGGTATGACAATCGTTTACCCGCATTGGCATAAAGAAATTGAATTGATATACTCAATCCATGGAACTGTCAATATCGGTGTAGGCGATGAAATTGTCCACTTATCTGAAGGAGAAATCTATTTTTTTGCCAGTGGCGAACCTCATTATTTTTTAGCGTCACCAAACAGTGAACGAATCGTTTATCAGTTTGATTTAAGCTTATTTAATGAGAAGCAGTTAAAATCAGTAGGGGACGGCTCGTTGATTGAATTATTTGAAACAGGAGAAAAACACAGTTCAAAATGGTCGAAGTCCTTAGTGTCAGATATTAAACAGCTATTGCAACAGTTATTTGAAGAATACGAAAAAAATAATCAGGGGAAAAAGTATGCGCTCTTTAGTTTACTATTTCAATTGATCACAACTTTTTATAGAAGACTACCTCAAACACAACTAGAAGTTAAAAAAGGTGCAAAAGCTTCCACAATCAAATACAAAGAGAACTTAGAACTGTTAGATCGGATCTTTAGCTATGTTGAGAATCATTATGAAGAATCGCTAACATTGGAAGAGGTAGCAAAATATAGCGGCTTTAGCTCTTATTATTTCACCCGATTTTTTAAGGCGAATACTGGAATGACCTTCATGCGTTTTTTGACGGAATACCGCATCAATCAAGCGAAGTTTATTTTGGCAAATGAAAAAGTACCGATGATCGAAGTAGCTGAAAAGTCAGGATTTGCTAGTGTGAAGACGTTCCATCATGTGTTTAAAGAGCAAGTAGGCGTTTCACCGTTGAAATATCAAAAGATGATTATAGAATAAAAGAAAACAAGTTAACTATAAATTGAATGAAAAGAAGAGCCTAAATCCTGGGCTTTTTTTATAATAAAAAACTTGCATTTTCTTTTGTTTGATGTTACTCTTAACCCTCTTAAAAAGTAATCATTACGATTTAGAAAGGATGAAAGAAAAGTGGCTAAAAAATCAAAAATTGCCAAAGCGAAACATCAACAAGCATTGATCGAAAAATACGCTGAACAACGTAATGAGTTAAAAGCAAATAATGACTACGTGGCTCTTGCAAAATTACCAAAAGATTCTAATCCAAATCGCTTGAAAAATCGCGATTTGATTGATGGACGACCAAGAGCCTATATGCGTAAATTTGGCATGTCACGGATCAATTTTAGAACGTTAGCACACCAAGGACAAATTCCAGGCGTACACAAAGCAAGCTGGTAATGAGACCGACCAATAGATGCAAAGAGGTGATTTGATGGAGAAACAAGACCTTTCAAGTGCACGTAGACGATTGAAGTGTACAAACCGAAAAACCAGAAAACGGGCATTGAAAATCATTCAGCAATATAAGCGGGAGCAAAGACATCGAGTGATGGCTTCTGGTAGTGCTGGCTAAGTTTTTTTCAGAACAAATGAGAGAATGAAGTTCTTCCTTTTAGTATAAAAGGAAGAGCTTTTTTCGTTTTATTTAGGTTGTTTTGTTTTCATGCTGTGGTTAATTGTTGGTGTTTTGCAAGTAGGTAGATAACACTCATTTTAGACGGCTTGTCCTGTTCAACATCAGTATGTTGTAAGGTGTTTGGTGATTGATAAGTAAGGAGACTTCGCTCACGTTGTTTGCCAAGTACTGTTCATCATCTGCTCTGGCGGAGCCAGTCACAGTGATTGATAAGTAAGGAGACTTCGCTCACGTCGTTCGCCAAGTACTGTTCATCATCTGCTCTGGCGGAGTCAGTCGCAGTGATTGATAAGTAAGGAAACTTCGCTCACGTTGTTCGCCAAGTACTGTTCATCATCTGCTCTGGCGGAGCCAGTCGCAGTGATTGATAAGTAAGGAAACTTCGCTCACGTTGTTCGCCAAGTACTGTTCATCATCTGCTCTGGCGGAGCCAGTCGCAGTGATTCACAGCAATATCCAGGAATTTTTCAACCATAATCTAGGAAGAAAGCTCTTTCATTTTTTTGTATAGTAATAGTGTAGAAGTGGAACCGTTTTATTGTCCACTGAATAATAGATGTATATTATTGGAGGTTTTTTGATGACATTGTTGAAAGTAGGAATTATCGGTTGTGGTGGGATTGCTAATGGTAAACATTTGCCAGCGCTTGCACAGGTTAAGGAAGTAGAATTGGTTGCTTTTTGTGATCTGATCAGTGAACGAGCAGAAGAAGCAAAAATATACTATGGAACATTAACAGCGAAGACATTTACTAATTATCAGAAGATGCTTGAAGAAATGGAGTTGGATGTTGTTCATGTTTGTACGCCAAACAGCACGCATGCGGAACTATCGATTGCAGCGATGGAAGCCGATTGTCATGTAATGTGTGAAAAGCCAATGGCTAAAACATCAGCCGAAGCACGTAGCATGATCGAAGCGGCAGAAAAAACAGGAAAAAAATTAACGATTGGCTATCAAAATCGTTTCCGAAAAGATTCGACCTATTTACATGAAATCTGTGATGAAGGCGAACTAGGCGAAATTTACTTTGCTAAAGCCCATGCTATTCGCCGTCGTGCTGTTCCCACTTGGGGTGTTTTTCTTGATGAAGAAGCCCAAGGTGGCGGCCCGTTGATTGATATTGGTACGCATGCACTGGATTTGACGCTATGGCTGATGGACAATTATAAACCAAAATATGTAGTAGGAAAAGCCTATCATAAACTTGCAGAGACCGAAAACGCAGCCAATGCGTGGGGGGCTTGGGACCCTGAAAAATTCACTGTTGAAGATTCGGCATTCGGTTTTATTATGATGGAAAATGGTGCAACAATCTTTTTAGAAGCTAGCTGGGCATTGAATAGTTTAGATGTAAAAGAAGCTAAAACTACTCTTCACGGCACTAAAGGCGGGGCTGATATGAATGATGGATTAACCATCAATGGAGAAGATCACAGTACACTTTTTGAGAAAAAAATTGAATTAGAACCTGGTGGCGTTGATTTTTATGATGGTGCTGGCGACAAGCCGGAAGTGTTAGAAGTACAGTCTTGGATCGATGCGATCATTAAGGATAAAGAACCTGTTGTTAAACCTGAACAAGCTTTAGTTGTGACAGAGATCCTTGAAGCAATCTACAAAGCGTCTGAAACAAATCAGCCTGTATTTTTCAGTGAAAGAAAGGGTGGATAACGATGATTCAAGTTACAGTATGGAATGAATTTCGTCATGAAAAAACAGATGAAGCTGTCAAAAAAGTTTATCCAGAAGGGATTCATCAACAAATTGCTCGATTTTTAAAAGAAGACTTTACTGTCCAAACTGCTACGTTAGATGAACCGGAACATGGCTTAACAGAGGAAGTTTTAGCCAATACGGATGTCTTGATTTGGTGGGGCCATGTGGCACATCAAGAAGTTTCAGACGAAATTGTTCAACGTGTCTATCAATGTGTGTTGGAAGGGATGGGACTCGTGGTCCTTCATTCAGGTCATATGTCAAAAATCTTTATGAAACTAATGGGGACATCGTGCGATTTAAAATGGCGAGAGGCGGAAGAACATTGTCGTATATGGACCGTTGCACCAAGTCATCCAATCGTTGAAGGAATTGGCGAGTATATCGAATTAGAAAAAGAAGAGATGTACGGCGAACATTTTGATATTCCAACACCTGATGATCTGATTTTTATCAGTTGGTATCCTGGTGGCGAAGTTTTTCGTAGTGGTTGTACGTATCATCGTGGGAATGGGAAAATCTTTTATTTTCAACCAGGCCACGAAACGTATCCTTCCTATTATAATAAAGAAGTTCAAAAAGTCATCAAAAATGGGGTTCGTTGGTGTCAGCCAACGCAAAATAGTTATCCGAATTACGGTCACCATGAGCCTGTAGAATCTATTGCGAACAAGAAAGGAACTGAACAATGAAACTAGGTGTATTTACTCCTTTATTTAATGATTTAAGCTTTGAAGAAATGATTGATACCGTCTCAAAAGCAGGACTAGAAACAGTTGAAATTGGAACAGGTGGTTCTCCAGGAAATGCTCATTTAGCTATCGACAAATTACTAGCGAGTTCAGAGGCTAGAAAAGAGTATCTAGCAAAACTTGCTGACAAAGGCCTAACGATCAGTGCATTGAGCTGTCATAATAATCCTATTTCACCACTAAAAGAAACGGCGCAAGAAGCAGATGAACTATTACAAAAAACGATCAAACTAGCTTCGTTAATGAATGTTTCAGTAGTGAACGGTTTTTCTGGAATAGCAGGAGGCAATGCAACCGATACCCAAGTCAATTGGCCTGTGTTACCTTGGCCAACAGAATACGCAGAGAACTATAATTATCAATGGGAAAAGCAATTAATTCCTTATTGGAAAAATATCAATACGATTGCAGAAGATTCAGGTGTAAAAATCGGGATCGAACTACATGGCGGTTTCTTATGTCATACCCCTTATACGATGCTGAAACTCCGTGAAGCAACGGGAAAAGCAATCGGCTGTAATTTAGATCCTAGTCATTTATGGTGGCAAGGTATCGATCCAGTAGCGGCAGTTAAAATTTTAGGTGAAGCAAATGCGATCCACCATTTCCATGCAAAAGATACGTACTTGGATCAAGACAATATCAATATGCATGGGCTCACAGACATGCAACCCTACGGTAATGTAAAAAGTCGCGCGTGGACTTTCCGTTCTGTTGGGTGCGGTCATGATCTGAAAGTTTGGTCAGATATCATTAGTGCGTTGAGAATTTATGGCTATGATTATGTGTTGAGCATTGAACACGAAGACCCAATCATGTCTACAGCGGAAGGCTTGAATAGAGCAATCACTAATTTGAAAAGTATCATGATCAAAGAGCAACCTACGGAAATGTGGTGGGTTTAATCAAGGAAACAACGCTCCATACAGTCGTCTTGTACTGTTCAACATCGACTCACTGTGTTCCTTGTTGTTCACAGCAAAGCTAGACGTCAAAGAGAAGGTAGCGACCGTTTCTGACCAACTCTTTCAGCACCCAAAATCAATTACCTTTTATAGATAGAAAGGACAAAAAAATGACCGCAATTAATTTTGCCGTAATTGGATACGGCGGTATGGGCTCCTACCATATTCACAACATTATGCCAAATGAAAACGAACGAATCCACGTTGTTGGGACCTATGATCATTCAGAAGAACGTCAAGCAATTTCCAGTCAACACAATCATAAAATTTATTCATCGTTAGAAGACATACTACAAGATCAAACCATAGAAGCTGTATTGATTGCCACACCTAATGATTCACACAAGGAGTTAGCGATTCAAGCATTAAAAGCAGGCAAGCATGTTGTTTGCGAAAAACCAGTAACGATGAATGTCGCAGAATTAGATGAAGTATTGAAAGTTGCTAAAGAAACTGGTCTAACCTTTATGGTCCATCAAAACCGCCGCTGGGATCCAGACTTTTTGATTACTCGAGAGCTTTACAAAAACCAGCAAATTGGTGAATTGTTTCAAATTGAAAGCCGTGTGCAAGGGGCAAACGGAATTCCCGGTGATTGGCGTCATGAGTTAAAGCACGGTGGCGGAATGCTGTTAGATTGGGGCGTGCACTTATTAGACCAACTGTTGTTTTTAGTAGATAGCCGTATTGTAAAAGTTTTAGCTGATTTAAGCTATATTCTTGGAGATGAAGTAGACGATGGCTTTATTGCATACATTATCTTTGAAAACGGTAGCCGTGCTATCATCGAGGTGGGGACGACCAACTATATCAAACTGCCGCGCTGGTATCTAAAGGGAACTAAGGGAACTGGCGTCATTCACGATTGGGATCTGTCTGGTGAACTAGTGATCGAATCTGATAAACAAGCTATTCAAGCACCTGAACCAATCCAAGCAGGGGTCGGCTTGACGAAAACGATGGCACCGCCATCGGAAGAAGCAACAGAAACGAAGAAGCTACCAAACGTTTCGGCAGAATATGATCCGTTTTATAAAAATTTCTACAAGGTTGTTCGAGAACAAGCTGAACCTGTTGTGAAAAATGAAGAGGTTCGCAAAGTAATGATCTTGATCGAAGAAATTTTTGAAACAGCTAAAAAGTTAAAATAATGAAAGTTCGTAAAGTTCCCATGTTGGGAGCTTTACTTTTTTTTCGACTAAGCATAAAATATTAAGGAACGTATTGAGGAAAAAAGAAAAGGGAGAATAGTGTGAAGAAAAAACTGCAACTATTTAAGAAAAAAACGATCAAATACCCGCTCATCATGATCGGAATGATCTTATTAGTTTTGATCAGCAACTTATACTTACAATGGTGTCAAAATGAATTATCGCTAGAACTAGTCGTCAAATTTGCTTTCTCATGGCACACAGAAAAATTTATTTTAGGTTGTACAGTCCTATTGATATTCTTACTATTTTTGTGCAGTTTGGCAGGTTCGCTTGCTTTCGGTAGTTTGCTGTATATAATCACGATCGGGATTTTAGGATTTGCAAATTATCAAAAAATGTTTTACCGAACTGAACCAATTTATCCAGATGATTTGAAAATGATCACGGAATTTGGCTTATTGAGGGAAATGATTGGAACGATTCCTTTTATTGCTATTTTACTCATTGCAGCTGTGGGCTTATTCTTTTTTGGAAGAGCTGTTTATAAGAGCCGACACTTATCAAAAAACTGGCAAATCGCACGTCTTTCAAGTTTAGTTATAACGATTGGGTTATTGTTTTACATCAGTCATTTCAACGATTCAAGTAATGTATTACGAAAAGCCTACGACAAAACAGCTTTATGGATTCCCTATAGCCAAAAAATGAACTATTACAATACAGGATTTATGGGTGGGTTTTTATATAATCTAAAGGTTGAAGCGATGAATGAGCCAGAGAATTACTCCAAAAAGACCATTGAAGAAATTACTGATAAATACACAAAAAAAGCGCAAAAAATCAATGAATCATTAGAGGAGGAACAACCGAATATTATTTTTGTGATGAGTGAGAGTTTTTCTGATCCGCAGAATTTATCAGGGGTAACCGTCAATAAAGATCCCTTAAAAGAATATAATGCTATCGCAAAAACAACCTACAGTGGACAAATGTTGTCGCAAAATTATGGTGGTGGGACGGCGAATATCGAATTTGAAGCATTGACTAGTTTTTCAATGGAACTATTTAACGCTCAGTTAACAACTCCTTATACGATGCTGATTCCTAAAATGGAAACAATCCCATCAATCGTTTCATTATTAAAAAATCAAGAATATCAAGCAACTGCGATCCATCCATATAATACCTCGATGTATAAAAGAAAAGATGTTTACAACACCTTTGGTTTTGATCGATTTATTAGCGAAGACACGATGAATTATAAAGAAAAAATCGAAAATAATCCCTACATCTCTGACGAATCCGCCTATCAAGAAGTGCTAGATCTCCTCAAAGATGAGAAAAAACCACAGTTTGTTCATTTAGTGACGATGCAGACACACATGCCTTACAGTGATAAATATGTAACAACAGATTACTCTTCTAAAAGTCAGGGCAATAAAAAAGCCATTGATAGTTATATGCAAGATGTTGCCTATAGCAGTGAAGCGTTAAAACAATTCACAACCGCTTTAAATGATGTCAAGCGACGAACCTTGGTTGTTTTTTGGGGGGATCATTTACCAAGTATTTATTCTGATGAAATCAAAGCTGACAATGATGAAGTCACTATGCACGAGACTGAGTTTTTGATGTACGATAATCAACAGAAATTGAGTGCAAAAAACACACACGACGCACTCAGCAGTCCATTTTATTTTGCACCGACATTGTTTGAACAAAGCGGCATGCAAATGACAGGCTTTTATCAATTATTGACGGAACTTGAAAAGCAGGTACCAGCATTTGAAAAAGGGTTCTACTATAAAGATAAGCAATGGAGCAAAACGTTAAAACTAAATAGAACCCAAGAAGAATTATACGACGATTATCGTCAGATCCAATATGATATCGTTTCAGGTGAGAGCTATAGTTTAAAAACAGAATTTTTTAAATGAACCAAGTGACCGAAAAGGAGTAAACAATGAGTTTTAAAAAGAAAGATAATCAGATCTACTATAACCCGATTCGTCGTGCGGTATTAAACCATCGCATGATCCAACCAGGTGATAAAGTAGCAATCGGAATGAGTGGTGGCAAAGATAGTACCAGTTTGTTGTATTTTTTAGATACGATCAGTAAGCAACAGCGCTTGGGCTTCGAATTTGACATTGTCCCAATCACATTAGCAATGGGATTTGATATGGATATTGCACCATTGCAGGAATTTGTGGAAAAGTTGGGCTATGAATTAGAGGTTGTCCCAACCAATATTGCTCAAGTAGTCTTTGATATCCGAGAAGAACGCTCTCCATGTTCCTTATGCGCAAAACTACGCAGAGGAATTTTGTATAAATATGCTAAAGAACTTGGCTGTAATAAAGTGGCTTTAGGTCATCACCTAGATGATGCAATCGAAACGTATTTTATGAATTTTTTATTTCATGGACAAATGGCTAGTTTTGATCCTATTAGTTATTTATCAAAAACCGATATTACGTTGATCCGTCCGTTGCTATACGTAGAAGAAAAACAAGTCATTCAATTTGTCAAAAGAGAAGCATTACCGGTTATTTTTAACCCTTGTCCGGTCGATAAAAAAACGAAAAGGGAAGAAATCAAACAGCTTATAAGTGGTTTGGCACAAGCCTATCCTGATATTAGAGAGAAATTTATTATGGGTATGGAACATGGCTTGGTTGAAAATTTCTGGACAAAATCGATGAATGGACCTGAATAAAGTTATGAAACGAAGAGGAACTATGAAAAATTTATTGGTCGTGCTGTTGTTACTATTGGGAGGATGCTCGCAAATTAGACAATCTGAACCAAAAGCAAGTGAATCAAAGAAAGTCCATTTTCAGTTTGAAGGAAAAAAGTTGCTGATTTCAAATGATTCAGAAAAGATTCTAACAGTCAGTGAATCAGAAACAGTGTTTTCTGTAGAAGAAAAGAAAAAGTGGGTACCGATTGATAAAACGAAGAGCTCACTTGCTATGACTAGCAATGTGTTAAGCAATTCAGTCTATGACTATGATTTAACACAGCAACTTTCTGAAATTGGTTCAAATAAAGTAAAGATTACGGTGTTTTATACTTTTGGGGATGCGGATAAGGATGTACAATACGAACAAGAAATAATATATGAAGAGTGATAAGTGCTTTTAAGGTAGTAAAAATAGAAAGAAACAAAACAGATCACTCAATTTGTTTTGTTTCTTTCTATTTTTTGATTCCACAAATCGATCAAGCCAAAATAGCGAAAATCACTACTTAATCTACACACTTCGCTAAAGTTGCCTTAATAGAAGCAATCACATCATGATGTTTCACATTCAACGTAGGGAATGTATCATTGGGATCTAAGTATAGATCATATTCTTGCATCATCGCGGATTTGGTTGAATGAATACCATGCTCTAAGCCAGCTCGTTCTGCTTCGGCATCGATTCCTTCGTAGATTGCTTTGACATCATCGTACGAGACTACAGGAACTTGGGTATGCTGCCCTAAAGCTGCAACCATCATTTGATAGAATTCTTGATATTTCATATTTGTATCGCCGATTGCGTAAGTACTGCGATGAGTGCCATTTTCCATGGCACCGACGGCTGCTTCTGCAACTTGTTCAACAGTCACCATTGCAGTTCCTCCTTTAATGGCAGGAAAAACATCTTGGCCCTTGATTTGATCTGTAAACATTTTCCAAAGTGGCTCTCTGCCTGGCATTGTGCCAAAGATATAAGGAAGGCGCAATGAAGTCACAGTCATCCCACCGTCGCCTTCAGCGAAAGCAACTTGTTCTTGCAGTAAACGCATCATTGGGTATGCTTCAAGTGTTAACTTGGTTTCAGGTAAACGTTCCGCAAATTCTGCAAAATAAGAACCAAAAACAACAAAATCTTTCACGCCAGTTTCTTTAGCTAAATAAGCTAAACGTTGAGTCGGTAAAACATTTGCTTCGTAGAAAAACTTCGAAGCAGGTTTTTTAGGAACCACTCGTTCATCTGCACCAGCCGCATAAATAAAACCAACACATCCATTTAACATGTCTAAGATTGCTTCATCGGTCATATCATTGATATTTCCTAAAGTCACTGAAACATCACTAGAAAATAAGTCCTCTGCCGGCATTGGTGGCAATGCAACCGTCGCTACTTCATAGCCGCGCTTCAATAATTCTTCCGTAGTATAGTAACCTAAAAATCCAGTTCCACCTAAAACAAAAACTTTTTTACTCATGAGAATAACCTCCAATAAATATTTGTGATATTCATCACATGTCCAACTATAGTATAATCTTATTGAAAGCAAAATACTGGACATTAAAAATATTATTCTTATCTTAATTGAACGAAGGAGTGTTTTTATGAAAACGAATCTCCCTTACAATGGGACTGACTATTATGGGTTTGAAATGAACAAAACAGATTTTATTGTAAAAATGGTAACTGTTCAAGCTGAAACTGCTAAAACCAGTAAGATGTCAATTCAATTTTTTTTTATAAAAAGCGGTTCAGGAAAAATTCAAATCAATAATCAAGAATATATAGTAAAAAAAGGCAGTGTTCTTTGGTTATTTTCTTACCATGTGTATCATTTCAGAGAAATTTATGAAGAGATTCAAGCAATTACTTTTGAACTTTCTTTAAACGTACTGATGCTGGCTAGTCTAACGACTCGTTCGGTTGAGCAGCATATGAATTTTTTTGACTATTGGGATACACCGGTTCTAAATGGAAATGAGAATGATTTCTCATACTTAAGCACGATTTTTACCCATGCACTCAAAGAGTACGAGCAACAAAATCGTCTATATGATTTATCCTTACTTGCAGATTTATATCAAGTTATTGTGTGGTTTGAACGTACGGCCAGACAGAATTGGCTGCGTGAAAAAGATGTCCGAAATGTTAGTTCAAAAGTTCTGATGTATCTTCACTTCCATTTTAGAGAAGCACTGACATTGACACAAGTAGCAGAACAATTTAAACGCACTCCCCAAACAATCAATCGTGGATTAAAAAAGTTAACAGGGAAAACCTTCGGTGAAAATCTTAGCGAAGTTCGGATAAACAATGCTTTAGCCATGATGAAATTCGAAGAATTAGGGATTGCATTTATCGCTGATTTTGTTGGCTATCATTCAGTTCCTAGTTTTAATAAACAATTTAAAGCAGCAACAGGTTTTGCACCAACAGAAATCAAAAAATTGAAGCCTGATCATAAAAAGCACAATTCATTTCGATTTCAAAACAGTTTACCTTTTGAAATCTATACATACATCAATCGGTATTACCAACAACCGATCACTCTTCAAACAGCAGCTAAATATTTCTATTCGAGTCCGACAAAAATCGATCAAATTGTCTTAGCTGAATTTGCGATGACCTTTAATTCATTGTTGGAATATAATCGAATGTTATTTGCCCGCTCCCTTTTGCTGAGTTCATCTAAAAAAATTAGTGAGATAGCTGAAGCGTGTGGCTACCAGTCGATTCGCACCTTTAATCGGAATTTCTTAACATTTTGGGGCAACACACCGAAAAAATATAAAGAGTTGCTGACTAAGCAATACAAGAGCTAAATCGTTTTTGCTGAGTTAAAGCAGCAGTTGAATAATCGCTTTATCCGTTGACAGTCTAAGATTCTGGGCGTACGATAGTAATAAACAAGGACAAAATCTTTGTTTTGGAAAAGTGGTGATTGATTATGGAAAAAGTAAAATCTATTTTAATGAGTCTTCTTGGTATCGTAGGTGCTATTAGTCTTTTTGGCGGTGGAGTAATGTTTGCTACTTTATTTATTTTACTATTTATATTATCAGTAGGATTAGAAATCATCACGAAACAAGGATCGGATACTTCGCAAAGAACATAACGGTTTGATCATAGAATCTTCATATCCCGATTGTCCATTTCTGTTGGAACGATAGGGTTTTTTCTCTGGAGAATGCTTTCAAGGGTCAATAACGTAAGCCTTTTTCAAACTAAACAGAAATTTTTCTGAAAATCAAGACGATTTCAATTGAAAAACACTAAAAGAACAGGTATAATTAGTTCATCAATAATAGTTGATGAACGATTTTATCTGTCACCATTCTATTATTTCATGAGGGAGTAACTGGCGGCGCTAGCTGCGGCAACATCACCAACTCCGAAAGAAATTTCTGGTGTTGTCTTAAACGGTGAGACTTATGTATGTTCTATTTAGCATACAGAGGTCTATTTTTTTTCGTTTTTGCTACGAACATTAAGTCCAAAAGCGTGTTCGTTTCGCTAATATGAAGTAAAATAGATTTAAGTAGCTGCACATTACAGAGGAGGAAGAACATGTCAGAAGAGAAAAAGGTTCAATTATCTGAAGCATTTTATACGCAGTCAGATGAAGAAGTCTTACAAAAGTTTGATACGACAGTCGAAGGACTATCCAATCAAGAAGCCAAGAAAAGATTAGAAAGCTATGGGGCTAATGCTTTAGATGAAGGGAAAAAGAAATCAATCGTTGTAAAATTCTTTGAACAGTTTAAAGATTTTATGATCATTGTCTTACTATTTGCTGCAGTAATTTCCGCAGTCTTCTCAGGTGATTTTGTTGATTCCATCATCATTCTACTCGTGGTTATTTTAAACGCGATCTTCGGTGTGATTCAAGAAGCCAAAGCAGAACAAGCGATTGAAGCTTTAAAAGAAATGTCTTCGCCGAATGCGAATATCCGTCGTGATGGTCACGTGATCACAGTGAAAAGTGATGAACTAGTACCAGGAGATATCGTTTTATTAGAAGCAGGAGATGTTGTTCCTGCAGACTTACGTTTATTGGAAGCTGCGAGTCTTAAAATCGAAGAAGCAGCTTTGACAGGTGAATCTGTACCAGTTGAAAAAGAAGCTATTGTTTTAGAAGGTAAATCTGATGACATCGGAATCGGTGATCGGATCAATATGGCGTATTCTAACAGTAACGTGACTTATGGCCGCGGAATCGGTGTGGTTGTCGGCACAGGGATGAACACCGAAGTCGGTAAGATTGCAGGGATGTTAGCCAACGAAAAAGAAACTGAAACACCATTGAAACAAAACTTAAACCAATTAGGTAAAATGTTGACGATCGCTATTTTAGTGATTGCAGCAGTGATGTTTGTTGTTGGTATGATGAACGGCCGTACATGGATCGATATGTTATTAACATCAATTTCATTAGCCGTTGCAGCGATTCCAGAAGGATTGCCAGCTATCGTTACAATTATTTTAGCTTTAGGTACACAAAAAATGGCGAAGAAAAATGCCATCGTCCGCAAATTACCAGCGGTTGAAACATTAGGAAGCACAGATATTATCTGTTCAGATAAAACTGGGACGTTAACATTAAACCAAATGACGGTTGAAGCTCTTTACACAGATAATGAAGTAAAACCTGCAACAGATGCTGTTGCTATGGATAATATGGCCTTAAAAATCATGAACTACACAAACGATACAAAAATTGCACAAGACGGTTCATTGATTGGTGATCCAACTGAAACAGCACTTGTTCAATACGGTTTAGATCACGATTTTAACGTAACGGAAAAAGTTGCTGCTGAACCTCGTGTTGCTGAAATTCCATTTGATTCAGATCGTAAATTGATGACAACTGTTCACCAATTAGCAGATGGTAAATTCTTAGTTGCTGTCAAAGGTGCACCAGACGAATTACTAAAACGTTGTAATCAAGCATTATTAAAGGGTCAAACACCAGCAATGGATGACAAACAACGTCAAGAAATTTTAGCGACTAATACAAAATTAGCCAAACAAGCATTACGTGTTTTAGGAATGGCTTATAAAATCGTAGATGCGGTTCCAGCGGAAATGGATTCTGATTTAGTTGAAAAAGACTTAGTATTTGCAGGTCTTGTCGGCATGATCGATCCAGAACGTAAAGAAGCAGCCGAAGCGGTAAAAGTAGCCAAAGAAGCTGGCATTCGTCCAATCATGATCACAGGTGACCACAAAGACACAGCCGAAGCAATTGCTGCACGTCTTGGTATCATTAAAGAAGGTGACGACGATGCTGTAATTACAGGTGCTGAATTAAATGAATTATCGGATGAAGCATTTGCAAAAGTCGTTGAACATTATTCCGTTTATGCTCGTGTTTCACCTGAACATAAAGTTCGTATCGTGAAAGCGTGGCAACAAGAAGGTAAAGTCGTTGCTATGACAGGTGACGGTGTGAATGATGCACCAGCCTTGAAAGCAGCTGACATCGGTATCGGCATGGGGATTACTGGTACAGAAGTATCAAAAGGTGCCTCTGATATGGTCTTAGCGGATGATAATTTCTCTACTATTATCGTAGCCGTTGAAGAAGGACGTAAAGTCTTCTCAAATATCCAAAAAACGATTCAATATCTCCTTTCTGCTAACTTAGGGGAAGTATTGACACTCTTTATTGCAACAATGTTAGCGTGGGATACCTTACTACCAGTTCACTTATTGTGGATCAACTTAGTAACCGACACATTCCCAGCAATTGCTTTGGGCGTAGAGCCTGCTGAGCGTGACGTGATGAGCCATGCGCCTCGTGGGAAGAAATCAAACTTCTTCTCTGGCGGTGTCTTGAGTAGTGTAATTTATCAAGGGATCACACAAGGTGCGTTGACGCTGATCGTGTATAAAATGGCGATCGAATTCCCAGCGCACACAGCAGCGAATATGCCAAACTTATCAGCAGCAGCCTTATATGATTTACAACATGGTGATGCGTTGACAATGGCATTTGCAACATTAGGATTGATTCAATTGTTCCACGCATTCAACGTGAAATCTATTTACCAATCTGTCTTTAAAGTTGGGTTGTTCAGAAACAAATCATTTAACTGGGCTATCTTAGTATCGTTCTTGTTACTAGCAGCAACGATTCTAATTCCAGGATTCAATGACTTGTTCAGCGTAACGTCATTAGATGCTTACCAATGGGCAATCGTTGCTGGAACGTCATTTGCGATTATCCCAATCGTTGAAATTGTAAAATTTGTTCAACGTAGAATGGGAAAAAGTTAACAACAAATCGAAAAAAATGAATAGACTTATAAATAAGTTTAAAGTCAACTAAATACGAAGACCAAAAATCATGAAAAAGATTTTTGGTCTTTGTATTTTTTTTAATTAAATCAATGTAAAAAGACTCTCAAACTATTTCGATTTAGTTTTACTGAAAAGAGAAACAGGGATTAAGCTTATTTTAGAGGCTTTTATTTTTTTTTCAAAAAAAAACAGCTCTTATTTTTGAATAATAAAAAAAAAGTGAATACTTATTTGCTGTATATTATCTATTATCAAAGAGTAAACAGGAAACTTTGATGAACAGTTGTCACTTGCTGCGATAGGAAAGGAAGAAAAGAATTATGGGCATAAACGTATAAAGAATCGGTGGATCAGCATTTAAAGGGATAGAAATCAATAAAATTCTAATTTTTTTGTAAAAAGTCAATCATAAGTATATCATTGTCTAAAAATCGATTTTCATGAGACAATCAATACATATTAAATTTAAGGAGTGATTGGATATGTCAGAAGAAAAAAAACTTGAGCCTTACAGACACACCGATGGGAAAGGGTGGATTGATCATGGACCTAGAAATACTAGTCGTGATGAAGAAAATCCAGATATTCTAGTGCCACCTGCTACTGACCATGGAACGATGGCGAATTTAAGATTTAGTTATTCTGATTCACATCAACGCTTGGAAGAAGGCGGATGGACAAGAGAAATCACAAACCGTGATTTTCCCATTTCACAAGATGTTGCTGGCGTAGACATGAGCTTAGAACCCGGTGCTTATCGAGAAATGCATTGGCATAAGGAAGCTGAATGGGGCTTGATGCTCTATGGAAATGCTCGTGTGACGGGTATTGATGAATACGGACGCTCCTTCATTGATGACATTAAAGCCGGAGATTTATGGAACTTTGAAGCGGGAGTTCCTCACTCTATTCAAGCGTTAGACGAAGGCTGTGAATTTTTATTAGTTTTCAGTGAAGCTGATTTTTCTGAAAACAATACATTCTTATTATCGGATTGGTTGGCACATACGCCACCTGAAGTGGTTGCGGCAAACTTTAAAAAATCAACAGAGGAAATTGAAAGTTTCCCTGCTAAAGAAAAATATATTTTTAAAGCAAATATTCCTGGTTCTATTGAAGAAGTCGAACGTCCAAATGTGAATGGGAAAGTTCCATCGCCATTTACATTTCATATGGATACAATTAAACCGATTGAATCAGAAGCTGGTCGTGTACGAATCGTCGATCAAAACGTTTTTCCTGTAGCGAAAACAATTTCGGCTGCTTTTGTGGAAGTAGAGCCAGGTGGAATGCGCGAACTTCACTGGCATCCTAAAGCTGCAGAATGGCAATACTACATTCAAGGGAAAGCTCGCATGACAGTTTTTAACTCTGCTGGTGTTTCTAGAACGTTTGATTTCCAAGCAGGTGACGTAGGTGTCGTTCCAATCGTAGCTGGACACTACGTACAAAATATTGGTGATGAACCCTTGATTTTTGTAGAAGTCTTCAAGCATGGTGAGTATTCTGATATTTCATTAAATAAATGGTTAGGCTCTTCCCCATCGCAAATGGTAGCGGATCATTTAAACGTTACGAAACAATTTGCGGAGTCACTACCAAATCCAGAAAAGCCACAACCTGTTGTTTGGTTTAAAAAACCAGAATAGTTTTTGTTTCAATGCCTAGAAAATAAATAGGAAAATTTTCTAGGCTTTTTACTATCAAAAATTGGAGGAATAGAGAGTGAATAATCGTAAAGTACCGACTTATCCTGTAATGGAACTACCTTGGATTGCTTTTTTTCTAGCGATTGCGGCTGGCTCAATGGACGGGTATACCTACTTTGTAGGAAAAGCATTTAGCACAGTACAATCAGGAAATATCATTTTATTAGGACAAACAATTGCAACAAAAGACTGGCAGCATTTAGCTACAGTGGCACTAACCATCTTATGTTTTGGATTAGGTGCGATGACGACAGGAATTATTGAAGTGTTGGGCATTAAAATGAAGAAAATCTGGGCATTTGAAATTTTACTTATAGAAGCAGTCGTTTTAGTTGGCTTAGGTTTTTCATCAATTAATAGTGTTTTTACCATCCTACAGATATGTATGCTTGTTTCTTTTCTAGCTGGAATGCAAGGGAATGCATTTCATAAAATAGATGGCATGCTTTATGGAAATGTTGCCGTGACATTAGTGGTACAATTAGCGTTCAATTATATTATTCAAGCTTTTACCGGAGCAAAAGATGCATGGAAAAATAGTTGGTTATATTTTTCTGTATTAATTGGTTTTGCAGGTGGCGGACTAATCGGGACTATTTTGACAAAAGCTTATGGTGAAAAATCTTTATGGTTTACAGCAATTGTTTTAGTGGGAATTGCCTTCTATTCAAAAATGATCAAAGTAGAGGAGAAAGCAATTAAAATTGATCCTGTTTAGTAGTAAATAATTAGTGAACTTGAATCAGTTTTCAAAGACTAGACAGTAAGGAACTGTAGAGGAAGATTCAGTCGCGCAGAAAACGAAATAGCTCAATGAGTGTTTCTTTTCTGTGTTATTCCAGATTGGTAAATGGGAAAATCGGTGTAATTATTTAAGGACGTGAATGGATGAATAAAAACAAAGAAACCTATGATGGGGTACGCTATAATCGAAGTGCTCTTATGGTTGTTATTCTACTGGGCGCATTTTGTATTATTATGAATCAGACGCTGTTGATCACAGCCTACCCAACGATTATGAAAGACCTGAATATAAGTTTAAGCACCGTTCAATGGTTAACAACGTTGTTTCTCTTAGTATCAGGTATTACTATTCCTTTGTCTGCTTATTTAATGAAACAAATCAAGTCTAAATATCTATTTTTAACTGCCTTGAATTTATTTTTAATGGGCGTGCTTATTTGTTATTTCGGTCCAACATTCAAGTATTTGCTTTTTGGACGATTATTACAGGGAATTGCTTCTGGAATTATGCTTCCTTTGATTCAGACGATTGTATTAACGCTGTTCCAAAAAAACGAGCGTGGAACTGCTATGGGGTTTGTTGGTTTAGTAGTTGCGTTAGCTCCCGCGATAGGGCCAACGCTATCTGGATATATTATTACCTATTTTAATTGGAAAACATTATTTCTTATTACAATACCGTTGATTCTTCTATCTGAAATAGGGGCTTTGCTGTTTTTTAAAGTCAGCATACCCTTAAAACAGAGTAAGTTAGACATTCCTTCTGTTTTTTTATCGATCATTGGATTTGGTAGTTTGTTATACAGCATTAGTTTAGCCAGTACTAAAGGCTGGTTGTCTAAAGAAGTGATTGTTCTTTTGTTTATAGGATGTGCTGTGATTATTTCTTTCATTGTACGAGAGTTGAAAATTTCAAATCCACTATTGAACTTAAAAGTGTTTAGCTACTCAACTTTTTCAGTTTCTGTGTTTCTAAGTGCCATTTCTTATATAGCCTTGCTTGGATTTGAATCTATTTTACCAGACTATATTCAAAAGGTTCATCTAGAAAGTCCAATTGATTCGGGGTTGATTTTATTGCCTGGAAGTATTGTGATGGGATTAATGAATCCAGTTACAGGAAAATTATTTGATCGATTTGGTGGACGTTTTTTAATCCCGATTGGTTTGACGTTATTGTCTTTAGGGACATTTCCATTTCTATTTATTACTGAGACAACCCCAATTCTTTTCATAGCTATTTTCTATGCTATTCGTTTATTGGGAATATCAATGGTCTTGATGCCAGTGACAACAACGGGAATGAATGCTTTACCCAATGACATGATCAGTAATGGGACCGCAACGAATAATACATTAAGGCAAATTGCTAGCTCCTTTGGGACTGCTGTATTAGTTACGTTTCTATCTAGTCATGCCCAAGCTACTCCTACACAATCATTGGCAATTGGAAGCTCCACACTTGCTATAAAAGAATCATTGGAGGTTACCGATTATCGTCATGCGTTTGCGATGGCTTTTGTTTTTTGTATCGTTGCTTTAATTAGTTCCTTAATTATTTTTCGTAAAAAAGGATCGAATACTAAAAAGAGAGAAAAGAAAGAGTAATCATTTGAATTATTTATAGACGTTTATAAGGAAGTGATAATCCCCACTCTTTCAAAAATGAATTACCGGTTAAACAGATATCTAGTGAAAAAATTAAGTTTTTTTATAGAAATACTTATTACTTTTCTATCTACTCATTTGCGTGTATATTAAAAATTGAAATGGAGTATATTTATTGATAGTGTGATGACTTCCACTCGGCAATAATTAAGTTAGCTATGTTTATGAAATATCTATAACGATAGGCTACTTAATAAAAAAGTTTAGTAGAGTAAGTCATCGCATCTATTTTTAAACTCAATTACTGATAAAATAATTGAGAAATCAACTATGCAAAGAGTGGGAATAGATGTTAGAAAAGTATTTAGAAAAAAATATTTATAGAAAAATTGTTCTTCTTGAAGCACTATACAAATATGAAAAAATTGACATTACGCATTATATAGAAATATTCGAAGCATTTCCAACAACAGTACAAAATGATTTGGAAGATTTAGTTCAGATACTAGATATGTACATATTAAGTTATGAGAAACAAAAAAAATACTTTTATGTAGAATTTAATAAAGATATTCCATTATTTGAAATTCGCAAAATCATCTATCAGCAATCATTATTTCTAAAGACGTGTACCAAATTTTTGGAACAACAGTTTAATTACTTGGATTTAGTAGAAGAAGAATTTATTTCAGTTAGTAAAGCTTATAATTTGAAGAAAAAAGCGGAAGCTTTTTTTTCTGCTTGTCATCTGGACTGTGAAAATGAACGGTTGAATAGTTCAGAATTTGAAACGAGGTTCTTATATTTATACTATCTAACAAAAATTGACATCAATTATGAAACAAATCAGACGATTGAATTTGAAGAAGCGTGCGAGGACATGCTCGATTTGATTGAACACGAGTTTTCAACCAGAGTTTATACGGAAGAAAGTCGTTATTTTATTTTACAAGGAATGAATATTGCCTATTCACGTCAAGATAAAGAAAAGCTTGAATTAGAAGAAAAGGTCATCGTCGATTTAAAAAAACGCCCCATTTTCAAGTTAGTCGAACAAGCATGGAAAAGTTTGAATATGGAGCGCTTTTTACCAGAACATGAAATTGTTTATGTGGTGTCTCTTTTTAATTCTTGTGAGTATTCTTTTAGTCAATTAGAGAATTTATTTGAAGACCATGAGAAATTACGTAGTACGTTTTTAGTTGGTCGTCCAGATATTATTCGACTAATCCAATATTTTGAAGAAGAATTTGATCAAATTTTATTAGGGGATTTTAGTTTTGAAGAAGGGGTTATCCGTTTAACAAGGAATGCTTGGTATAATCATCAAGTTTTAGTCCACGGTTCTTTTTATACGCTGCATCCTAAAAATAAAGAGCTGTTTCAACGAATCGTCAAAGTTTTATTTAAATGGGGACAAGGAATTAAAAATCTTCTTGTAATTGATACAAATTTAATCTATCGTTTTATTGAAGAAGCGGGCCCTATTTTAATGCAAGAAAAACTGTTCTTCCATTTGAAAATCGTAACCGATTCTGATTCAAAATTTTTACTGTATCAAAGTAAATTCTCTGAATTTAATGTTTTCGATATAGTGGTAGAGAATAAATTTTACCGTTCCATATACGAAGTTGAAGGATATGACCAATCGATTCGTAATGAATATATCTTTTGTGAAGAGGCCCTGATTCCATCGGTGTTAGAAGATCATCCTCATATCATTCCAATCTCTGTAGATATGTTATTAGATCATTCTTTTTTGTTAGTGTGTATGAAGCCTTATCAACACTTTATGGAAGTTCATAATACTTCCTATATTAATGGGGTAAAGTGATAATCTATTTTTACTTATTAGTTGGCAAAAAGACGAAGAATGTTAAGGCAAAGAATGCAGCATAAGTTTTGTATGGTTTATGACAGATGAGAATCAAATAGATCCAGTGTGACGTCGCCCTGTACCTCACTGGGTTTCTCAGCAATTCTCGCGAAGTTACTTCTGATTTCACTAGTAATTCGAATTCCTGGAGTAGGGGATGTGACTCGTAGTGTTATGTCTCAGATAAAAATAAACAATAGATTACTTTTAAGTATCGATGGATCCTTGATGTTTGAAAAATAGTTTTTAAGGTCAAAACAAGTCAAAAAAGTGGACAAATTTTCATATTGCGGTATTATTAATATAGAGATTTAGCTTTAAAATATGGAGGTTAGTCGTGATGAACTATTTAGATGAAAATGAAGAAACAGAAGAAAAACAACAACCAAATGCGTTTATGAAAAAATTGTTTGAAGAGCGAACAATTTTGATTTACGGAGAAATCAATCAAGATTTAGCACGAGAAGTAACATCTCAATTATTGTTGCTAGCTGCAATGGGTGATGAGCCTATCAAAATCTTTATCAATAGCCAAGGCGGACATGTTGAAGCGGGAGATACGATTCATGACATGATCAAATTTGTAAAACCAGAAGTGATCGTGATCGGAACTGGTTGGGTTGCAAGTGCTGGTATTACGATTTACTTAGCTGCTGAAGCGAAGAATCGTTATAGCTTACCAAATACACGCTATATGATCCATCAACCTGCTGGCGGTGTGCAAGGACAAAGTACAGAGATTCAAATTGAAGCCAAAGAAATCATCCGTATGCGTGAACGTGTCAATCGCTTGATCGCTGAAGCGACAGGTCAAACTTACGAAAAAATCGCAAAAGATACAGACCGTAACTTCTGGATGTCAGCTGACGAAGCCAAAGAGTATGGCATGATTTCTAAAATCATCAAAACAAGTGACGAAATTCAATAAAAACATAAAAACTGCAAACAAAAAATCTGTTTGCAGTTTTTTTATAAGAAGAATCAGGGTAAAATTGTATTTTTGCAGATTCTTCTTGTCATCTGCCTATCAAACAGGGTAAAATTGAGTGATTACTAAAAGAAAGTAGGAAAGATTGTGAAACCAAATTTAGGCTATTATGTTCAAAACATCAATGATATTGTTAAAGAAACAGAAGAAGTCGGAGAAAAAATGAACGACTATTACGAGGAAGTTCGTAAAGCAATCGATAACGGCAAAGTAACGGAGTTGGCTCCAGAAAGAATTGCTGAGATTCAACGCATTTTCCAAGATGGCACCAAGGAATATACAATTATGCTTGAAAAAGTAACTCAATTGCGTCCACCTGCCCGTGTTATGGGAATCCATAAGAAATTCGAACGTTCATACATCGAATATTTAGCTGGTTGTAACGAAATGATTTTATCTTTAGATCCGGAAAAAGGGATCGATGTTGATTTGTTCAATCATTCAGAAGAAAAGCAAGATAAAGCAACAGATGACATTTCATTTGCTATCACACGAATGAGCAACCTTTTATTAAATAAATAAAAAAATAAATGGAAAAATGACAAAAAATAGTAAGATTTCATTTTAATTTAATGTTATTTTTAGTAGACAAAAGAAAAAAACTGTTGTATTATATGATCATACCAACAACAACCTTTTTATTTTTCATTTTACTCTTATTGAGTAATACTCCTTTTCCATCGGCCTTTTCCGCCGATGGTTTTTTATTTATACGTTTTTGAAAATAAATATCATATTAATAATATATCTTTATCTTTTTAATTTTAACATACATAATGTTATTTTTTGTCTGTTTTAAGCAAAGAAAAGAGACTTGCTTTTAAAGACATAGAAAAAGATCTAAAACAGAAACATTACAGTCTGTTTTAGATCTTTAGATTTTCATGTGACTATTCCGTATTAATTTTCTACATTACGCACATAATCATCAAAATACTGAATCAGATCAGATTTGATCTTCTGATATTCAGCTTCTGTGTATTCACGTTCTTCAATCGTTCCATTAAAAAATGGAATCTCCAACTCTTCGCGCAAGCGCTCTACGACTTCACTTTGATCCATTTGGGCACCTTCTTTACCTGTTGTCTACTCTATTATAGAACATTAAAATCATTCGTCAACTGTTCAAAAGAATCTTTCATAGCCGTTAACTTATTATAAAGTAGGATGCTATCATCCTCTTCAAGAAAAAAGACCTGCTTCAATTCAAAATAGAAATCTTCAAAGGCTTTAAAAAAGGGGTGAACCTCTGAGGCCGTTAGTTCACTATTACTGTAGTAAAAAACACGTACACTATGATAATAGGTGAAGACTTCATTGATATTTAAAAGAATTCGAGTATCTTCAGGGCGTGGGCGGCTGGTGACTAAATCGTATAAAGTTAAGCTCTTTGTATGGATTTCAGATAAATAAGATAAGAGTATTTCCACTTTTTCATTACTTGCTGACATTAAATCGACCTCCAATTTTCTTAATTATAATAAAAAAGTAGAAGAAAGAGAAATAGGACACTCAATAGAAGAGTAATATTTATAAAAAATGAAAAATAAAGAAAAAAACGTTGACAAAAAAATGAGAATGCTCTAATATTATGACCAATACTAAAACTCATTGAAAAGAAGAGTACACAAGCAGACATTATATCCAGTGAATTGATGTGATCAGTTATTGGAGCGAGAGAGCTTTCGTTTGGTGCAAGAAAGTAATGATCCCTTGTCGAAAATGATCTTGGAGAGGAAAAATCAATTTGATTTTTACGGCAGCTACCGTTAACAAGGCACCAAATCAAGAAGTGATTCGACGTTTGGGTTGAGATGGAAGTGATTTCCAATAAAGGTGGTACCGCGACAGTCGCCCTTTACTAGTATAAAGCTAGTAGGGACGGCTTTTTTGTTCCTTTTAATGAGAATAAATAGAAAGAGGCGGTCATTATGCAAGAAGGTGATATGTGGATTGGCGATATAAAAAAAATCAATAAAATAAAAAATAGAAAAGGAATGACGCATAATGACAAACTCTAACTATCAATTTGAAACGATCCAAATCCATGGAGGACACAAACCCGACAAAGAGACGAATTCTAGAGCCGTACCTATTTACCAAACAACATCTTATACCTTTGACGACACACAAGATGCAGCCGAGAAATTTGCACTATCTAAAGCAGGAAACATTTATACACGCATCACAAATCCGACAACAGCAGTATTGGAAGACCGGTTGAATGAATTAGAAGGCGGTGTTGGAGCGGTAGCAGTAGCTTCAGGAACAGCGGCTGTCACTTATGCAATTCAAAACCTTGCAAGCAGCGGTGATCATATTGTCTCAGCTTCAACATTATATGGTGGAACATTTAACTTATTTGCTCATACATTGCCAGAATTTGGGATCACGACAACCTTTGTTGAGCCAGATCAGTTAAGTAATTTTGAAGAAGCCATCAAAGAAAATACCAAAGCGATTTTTGTAGAAACGATTGGTAATCCAATTACGAATGTTGCAGATTTAGAAGCCATTGCAGAAATTGCACATAAACATGAGTTACCATTGATCGTGGATAATACTTTTGCAACGGCCTATTTGAATCGTCCTTTTGATTTTGGCGCTGATATCGTCGTATATTCCGCAACAAAATTCATTGGTGGGCACGGTGTTGCTTTGGGAGGTGTTATCATTGATTCTGGCAAATTCAACTGGGCAAATGGTAAATTCCCTAAACTTGTTGATCCAGACCCAAGCTATCATGGTTTATCCTATACAAAAGATGTTGGTGCACCAGCTTATATCACACGCTTACGCGTTTCTTTATTAAGAGATACAGGGGCAGCGATTTCACCCTTCAATAGTTTTTTATTGATTCTAGGTCTAGAAACATTATCTTTGCGCATAGAGCGACATGTAAAAAATGCGCAGACTGTAGCGGAATTTTTAAATAAGCACCCGAAAGTTGAGTGGGTTAATTATCCAGGCTTACCGAACAATCAATATCATCAACTAGCAGAAAAATACTTACCAAAAGGAGCAGGCTCAGTCTTTACTTTTGGAGTAAAAGGTGGGGCCGAAGCTGGAAAAAATTTGATTGATCATGTTGAGCTGTTCTCACTATTAGCAAATGTCGGTGATGCGAAATCATTGATCATTCATCCAGCTTCAACAACGCATTCACAGTTGAGTGAAGATGAATTAAAAGCTTCAGGAACAGCGCCAGAATTGATTCGTCTATCCATTGGAATTGAAAATATTGAAGATATTATTGCTGACTTGGGGCAAGCATTGAATAAACTATAAAAAAATGAAAAGGTTGGGACAGGAAGTGCTTCTGCTCCACCCCTACCGTTCATACGGATTCCATGTGAGTGGGATATGATTCAAAGAGTTATGTCCCGTTCACTTTCTTAAAAAAATCTCATAAAACTGTTGACTTTGATTAAAAACTTTTGTATCTTTAATATTATAGTTTGAATTATTCAAAAATTCTGACAATAAAGGATGTTGAGGAAGATGAACAAGCAGACAACGACAATTACATTCTTATTATTACTGAAGGACTCATCACACTGATTTCTAGAAACCAGCTGCAGCACAGCTTTTTCTTATCAGACGTTGAGAGTCCTGTTTTCGCATTGCATGAACGGGATGACAAGCATCCCATATCGTGGGGTGCTTTTTTATTGTAAATCACAGCGACTGCTTGCAGAGCTGATGATGCACAATACTTGGCGAGCGAAGCGAGAGAAGTTTCATTCGTCTAAATCACAGCGATTGCTTGCAGAGCTGATGATGCACAATACTTGGCGAGCGAAGCGAGAGAAGTTTCGTTCGTCTAAAACACAGCGACTGCTTGCAGAGCTGATGATGCACAATACTTGGCGAGCGAAGCGAGAGAAGTTTCGTTCGTCTAAAACACAGCGACTGCTTGCAGAGCTGATGATGCACAATACTTGGCGAGCGAAGCGAGAGAAGTTTCGTTCGTCTAAAACACAGCGACTGCTTGCAGAGCTGATGATGCGCAATACTTGGCGAGCGAAGCGAGAGAAGTTTCGTTCGTCTAAAACACAGCGACTGCTTGCAGAGCTGATGATGCACAATACTTGGCGAACGAAGCGAGAGAAGTTTTATTCGTGTCCCCTAACCTAAAAAAATGAAGAAAACCATTAACTCAATTCAGAAGGGAAGTATGAAAAATGAACACTATCCAATTCTTTGACACCACTCTAAGAGACGGCGAACAAACACCAGGTGTAAATTTTAACACCAAAGAAAAAGTTCAAATCGCTAAGCAACTTGAAAAATGGGGCATCGATACGATCGAAGCAGGATTTCCGATCGCATCAGTTGGTGATTTTGAAGCAGTTAAAGCCATCGCAGAAAATGCTGAAAAAATGACCGTCGCAGGTTTGGCACGGTGTCAAAAAGCTGACATCGATCGCGCTCATGAAGCGTTGCAAAATGCCAAGCACCCACAGATCCATGTATTTCTAGCAACTAGCCCGGTTCATATGGAATTTAAACTAAAAATGACACCAGACGAAGTAATCGCTTCTATTAAAGAACACGTTAGCTACGCTAGAACCAAATTTGAGAAAGTTCAGTTTTCACCAGAAGATGCAACCAGAACAGACAAACAATTTCTACTAAAAGCAGTTCAAACAGCCATTGATGCAGGTGCAACAATCATCAACGTTCCTGATACGGTTGGTTATTCCAATCCAACAGAATACGGCGCACTATTTAAATTTCTGATCGGAAATATCCAAAGCGATGAAGAAATTATTTTCTCTTCTCATTGCCACGATGACTTAGGAATGGCGACGGCCAATGCCTTAGCAGCGATCGAAAATGGCGCTTGTCGAGTAGAAGGAACAATCAATGGCATCGGCGAACGAGCTGGCAATACGGCGCTTGAAGAAGTAGCGTTGGCGCTATACATCAGAAAAGATTTCTACGAAGCCCAAAGCAACATCACATTGAATGAAACCAAAAGGACCAGCGATCTCGTCAGCCGTCTATCAGGCGTGGCAGTGCCAAGAAATAAAGCAATCATCGGAGCGAACGCTTACGCTCACGAATCAGGTATCCATCAAGATGGCGTATTGAAAAATCCAGATACCTACGAAATCATTACACCATCACTTGTTGGGGTAAATGAAAACTCATTGCCACTAGGGAAACTTTCCGGGCGTCATGCATTTGCCACAAAAATGGAAGCACTAGGCTACCAACTAACAGATGACGAACTAAAAGACGCCTTCAAACGCTTCAAATCATTGGCAGACAAAAAGAAACAAGTCACAGAAGACGATTTGATCGCGCTAATGGTTGGACAATCGCAAGAATGTAGCGAAGATTATCGCTTAGAACGTGTCCAATTGCAATACGTTTCTGACGGCAGTCAAGGAGCAATCGTGTCCATCAATACAGGTGAAAACGAAAGTAAAACAGAATCGGCGATCGGCTCTGGTAGTATCCAAGCGATCTATAATTCGATTGATAAAATATTCGACCAAAAACCAGAACTACAAGAGTATTACATTAAAGCCATCACAGGCGGTGAAGATGCCCAAGCAGAAGTGCATGTAACCTTAGCAGATACTGAAAACAACAAGCAATTCAACGGTATCGGCATCGATTTCGATGTCTTACAAGCATCAGCGAAAGCTTACGTCAAAGCCAGTGAACAATTTCAAAAAGAAGTGGGGAAAGCCTAATGAGCAAACGAATTGTAGCATTGCCGGGTGACGGCATCGGAGCAGAAATCATGGATAGCGCACTAAAAATTTTAGCCGAAATCATGGTGCAAGATAATCTGGATTTTGATATTGAACGTTTTGCCTTTGGCGGTGCTGGTATTGATGAACAAGGTGATCCCTTACCAGCAGGAACCCTAAACGCTTGTGAAAAAGCCGATGCGATCTTACTAGGTGCCATTGGCGGTCCAAAATGGGACAATGCACCAAAACGTCCCGAACAAGGCTTGCTTGGGTTAAGAAAAGCTTTAGGACTTTTTGCAAATATCCGTCCGATTTCTGTGCCAGATGCAGTCGTTCATTTATCGCCATTAAAAGAAGAAAACGTTCGAGGCGTTGATTTTGTGGTCGTTCGTGAACTAACAGGTGGTATCTACTTTGGTGAAAAAAAGCTAGGGGAAACAGAAGCCTCAGACCTATGCACCTATTCAAAAGCTGAGATCCAACGTATTATCAGAAAAGCCTTTGAAATCGCCCAAACGAGAAATAAAAAAGTCACATCTGTTGATAAAGCCAATGTACTAGCGACCAGCAAATTGTGGCGTCAAACAGCCGAAGAAGTCGCACGAGAATTTCCAGATTGTACCTTAGAACATCAATTAGTCGATTCAGCGGCAATGGTCATGATCCAAAAGCCAAAAGCCTTTGACGTACTTGTAACAGAAAATCTATTCGGCGATATCTTAAGTGATGAAGCATCGGTGATTCCAGGCTCACTAGGGATGATGCCAAGCGCCAGTCACAGCGAATCTGGTCCCTCATTATACGAACCAATCCATGGTTCAGCACCAGATATTGCTAATCAAAATATCGCCAATCCAATGTCGATGATCTTGTCAGTAGCGATGATGTTACGTCAATCATTTGGCTTAGAAAATTCAGCAAAGAAAATCGAAGAGGCTTGCGATCGTGTCATGAATCAAGGAATTCTAACCACAGACCTAGGTGGTAAAGCGACAACAACAGACTTTACAGAAGCTATAATAACAGAATTGAGAGGTGCTTAATATGGGAAAAACTCTATTTGATAAACTTTGGGAACAACATGTGGTATCGGGCGTTGCCGGAGAACCACAACTACTATACGTCAATCTGCATCTGATCCACGAGGTCACTTCACCACAAGCCTTTGAAGGACTAAGAGAAGCAGGCCGAAAAGTCCGCCGACCAGATAGAACCTTTGGGACGATGGATCATAACGTACCAACACAAGATATTTTTAACATCACAGATTTGGTGGCAAAAAAACAAATCGAAGCCTTGCAGAAAAACTGTGAAGAATTCGGTGTAACGCTCTGTGATAACGGCAGTGACCGTCAGGGAATCGTGCATATGGTGGGACCCGAAACAGGCTTGACACAACCAGGGAAAATCATCGTTTGTGGGGATTCACATACAGCAACTCACGGCGCATTTGGAGCCTTGGCATTCGGTATTGGAACCAGTGAAGTGGAACATGTTTTTGCCACACAATGCATTTGGCAAAATAAGCCAAAATCAATGGGTGTTAAAATTACTGGAAAACTAGCCAAAGGCGTGTATGCCAAAGATATTATTCTTGCCTTGATCGCAAAATATGGGGTTGATTTTGGTGTTGGACATGCGGTTGAATTTTACGGTGAAACGATTGAAAATCTAACGATGGAAGAACGCATGACCATCTGTAACATGGCCATCGAAGGCGGCGCAAAAATGGGGATGATGGCGCCAGATGAAAAAACCTTTGACTATGTACGTGGCAGAGAATATGCACCAGAAGATATGGAAGCGGCAATCGCTGATTGGAAAAAACTGCCAAGTGATCCAGACGCAACTTATGATGTGGATCTAGAATTAAACGCAGATGAACTGGTTCCCTTCATTACATGGGGAACGAATCCAGAAATGGGCATCCCAATCACAGGGACATTCCCAGAAATCAAAGACATGAACGACGAACGTGCCTATAACTACATGGATCTAAAACCAGGACAACGCCCATCAGATATCGAAATCGGCTACGTTTTTATCGGCTCATGTACTAACGGCCGACTATCCGATTTAGAAGAAGCGGCTCGTATCGTAAAAGGCAAAAAAGTCAAAGAAGGCATTACCGCAATCGTAGTACCAGGCTCAAGACCTGTTCGTAAAGCAGCAGAGAAAATCGGCTTGGATAGAATCTTCATCGAAGCAGGCTTTGAATGGCGTGAACCAGGCTGCTCCATGTGTCTAGGCATGAATCCAGACCAAGTACCAGCGGGTGTTCACTGTGCCTCAACCTCGAACCGAAACTTTGAGGGACGCCAAGGCAAAGGGGCAAGAACCCATCTTTGCAGCCCGGCGATGGCGGCAACAGCTGCGATTGAAGGAACGTTTAGAGACATTAGAGAGGAGCTTGGTGCATAATGGAGGCATTTACACAACATACAGGAACTGCGGTTCCACTAATGAATGACAATATCGACACCGATCAAATCATTCCAAAATCATTTCTAAAACGAATCGAAAAAACAGGGTTTGGCGAGTTTTTATTTGATGAATGGCGTTATTTGCCGGACCGTACACCAAATCCAGAATTCACTTTGAATGAACCACAATACAAAGGCGCGACGATTCTGATTTCTGGTGACAACTTTGGATCAGGTTCATCACGAGAGCATGCGGCTTGGGCGTTGGATGATTATGGTTTTAGAGCGGTTATTGCAGGAAGTTTCAGTGATATTTTTTATATGAATGCGACGAAAAATGGACTATTGCCAATTGTATTGAAGCGAGAAGAATTGGATGCATTGGCGGGGCTTCAAGCAGATGAAATGATTACAATTGATTTACCTGCTCAACAAGTGGTGACGTCGATTGGTACGTATTCTTTTGAAATTGACAGCACTTGGAAGCATAAATTAGTGAATGGGTTAGATGAGATTGCGATCAGCTTGACGCATGATTCTGAGATTGCGGCTTATGAAGCGAAGATTCCAGCATATTGGCAATAAGAAATAGTAAGAGTGAGGTTGGGACAGGAGTGTTTAACCCCGAGAACCACGTAGGTACTATGCAACATCAGTTTATGATATTTACTGTGTTTTACAGCAATTTCAGCTTATTTCCGAAAGGGTTGCTTCTGCTCCCACCGTTTATTCATATTTAGGGTGTGAAACAAAAGTACTTTTTACTTTTGTCCCACACCCTGCTTTTCATTAAATCGTTAGGAGGGTGAAAACCATGGAATGGGATGCAAAAAAATATAATACGACACATGATTTTGTTTTTAAGTATGGCGCAGGATTGTTGGAGTTAGTACCGAAAGAGCCGAAAAAAGTGTTGGATATTGGCTGTGGGACTGGCGCATTAACGAGTCAAATTGCGGACCTGGGGCATGAAGTGACGGGAATCGATCAATCAGTAAATATGATCGATCAAGCAAAAAAAAGTTATCCTAATTTGAATTTTTTACAGGAAGATATCTTAAATCCTTCCAATCAAATTGGTCTGTATGATGTCGCTTTTTCAAATGCAGTTTTTCATTGGATACCTGATCAAGATTTGTTATTAAAAAATATCCATCGACACTTAAATACGAATGGTCAGTTGATTTGTGAGTTCGGTGCAGTTGGGAATGTGCAGGCGATCAGAGGAGCTTTTGGGCGCGAGTTAAAGGCTTTGAGTATTCCTTTTGAGGAGCCTTTCTGTTTTACATCAATTGCAGATTATCAACTTTTGCTTGAAAAAAATCATTTTGAAGTTGTAGAGATTTTGGAATATGAACGACCAACACCACTAAAAGGCGGTTGGTCTGGTTTGAGAGAATGGATGGAGCAATTTTACGCTACGGAGTTAGGAGAATTATCTGAAGAGCAGAAAGAGCAGGTTCTTAAAAATTTGGAGCGAGCGTTGAAATCAAGCTTATGGAAATTTGATCACTGGGAGGCTGATTATCGTAGGCTTAGAATAACGGCATATAAACATCCTTAATAGAAGATACACAGAACAATAAAGAGCTTAGGACTGAAGTGAGACCCAAGCTCTTTGTTTTGTATAATTGGTTTATTCTCAAATAATAGGATTATTTTTTTATTAAGCCATCTTCTTTTTGTTTAATGTATGTTTCAAGACTATGTCTATCGATCAAAGAAGCCACAACACCATCGCGCGTAATACAAAAACCAGCAGCATAAGTGGCAATTCGAACGGCAGCTTTTAAAGAATAACCGTATAAGAGGTAAGAGGCGAGTGCACTGATAAAGGCATCACTTGCGCCAGTTGTGTCAATAGCTGGAAAGTCAGCCGCTGGAAAATACTCTGCCCAATCAATCGTTTTAACATAACAGCCTTGCTCACCCAATGTAACGATAATCGTTTGAATTCCGTAATTTAACAGAAAATTTGCTTTTTCTTCAATTGAGGAAAATTCAGGACAAAGTTCATTCAACTCATCCTCATTAGGAATCAAAATATCAACCAACGACAAAATGTTTTCCGGTATTTTTCCATAGGCAGAAGGTTTAAAAATGGTTTTAGCGCCATATTCATGTGCCAGAGAACAAGCTTTAGCTACCGTGTCCAAAGGAATCTCGGACTGGATCAAACAATAGCCTGCATTTTCAAACAATTCTTTTTTTTCTTCAATATCTTCTGGCGTAAAGATCCCATTAGCACCTGGCAAGATAGAAATCGTCGAATGTCCGTTAGCTGCAACAAAAATATAGGCTTTTCCTGTATCCGTATGGGGACGTCGTTTGATTCCTAATGAATCCACGCCATATTGGTTTAAGGCAGAATAAACATAATCAGCGTCCAAGTCTGATCCAATATTTCCAATCAGTCCAACTCGATGACCGAGTTTGGCAGCACCGATGGATTGATTTACCCCTTTTCCACCTGGCTGAATAGATGAACTGGAAATCGAAACGGTTTTCCCGCTGTTGGGAAGCTTTGGAACGGTAAGATAAGTATCAATATTTATACTTCCTACAACGGTGAGCCTTGGTATATTCAGATTAAAAGGTAAACTGATTGTTGTTCGATTGTTTAAGTGAAAAGCTTGTGCGAATGGCTGTGATTTTTGCTTATTTTGTTCAATCCGATGGATCAATTGGTTGCCGATATAAGTACCAAAGTCAGTGTTTTGAATTGCATACGTTGAAATCTCAGATAACTCAGAAAAGGTCAGTGGCTCTGTGTGATCACTCTTTAAAGAAATCAACGAAATATCTTCTGGTATTTTGTAACTAAGTGTGTTTACTAATTGATAAAATTCTAAAGCTTTATGATAGTGGGAAGAAACGACCCCTGTGATTTGTCGATTGTTTAGTTTCTGAGCCAAATTATCATTTAATTCATCAAAAATCAATTCCTTATCTAGTTTCATATGATTGTCAAACAAACACTTTTTATACCCCTCTAAAAAGGCAGATGTTCGTCGTCCTTTAGAAAGTAAACAAGCAATTTGACTATGCTTTTGATCGATCAGCTCTTGGGTGATTTGGTAAGCTGCTTCTTCATAAGGAAAACAGATTGCATGCTTCCCGCCATTTGGACCGACTGTTAGTAGTGGGATCGAAGCATCTTTAAAATAAGTAGCAAAAGACAAGCTTTGTTCCGTTAGGGGCTCCCAAATAACGCCATCTACATTTTGTTTGCATAAGGAAGTAATGTTTTTTAATTCTTGGTCTTTATCCGAATAATTATTGAAAACTAAGGTGCTATAACCGTTACCTTGAGCGGTTTGAATGATTCCATCTAAGGTTGTATTTAATGAAGCAGAAGATTTCAGCAAAACACCAATAATCCAACTTTTAGAGGAACTAGTATTAGCAGAAGCGTAAGGCGTATAATTGTATTCCTTTACAATTTTTAAAACCCGTTCTCTCGTTTCTTTACTGATGCTTTGATCTTTTTGGTTAACGATTTTTGAAACAGTTGAAGCTGAAACACCTGCGAGTTTTGCAATATCTTTTATATTCATCACTGTTATTCTCCGTTTCATACGTTATTTAATTTTTTGAAAATCAGATTTTTATAGTTCATATTCAGCGCATAGAGTTTTAAAATTTTTAGAACAATATGTCGGTTAAATTGATTGAAAGTAGTAATTGTATCTGTCAAAATGATGAATCAACCTTGTCTAAATAATAGATAATTAAATCTATTAAGTCAATAAGAATCATTATATGACTTTTTGTAAGCATTATCATTTATACGAAAAATTATTTGAAAATACGTTGACAAATCAGCAAACTGGTGTTAAATTCAATTTAAGAAAACGTTTTCCGAAAATATTTTCTTAGATGGAATTAAGATAGTATTGTGCAAAGAGAATGGAGGGACGAGGATGAAGAAGAACAAATTTTTAGAAGGGATAAGAAGTCAATTTACAACTAAATCTTTAGTGTTGATTCCGATCGCTGTTGGGATCAATTTGATCGGTGGTACACTCTGCTCGGCACTTAAATTACCGTTATTTTTAGATATGATCGGTACAATTATTATTGCCTGTCTTTCAGGGCCTTGGGTAGCAGCTTTGTGTGGATTACTAACAAACGTTTTTTTAACGCTTGTGGCCAATCCAGTTTACTTTCCCTATTCAGTTGTCAGTATCTTATGTGCCTTAGTTACTGGTTTTATGGTAAAGGCAGGGTTGTTCAAAACCATTTGGGGCGCTATTTTGACTTGGCTTGCTTGTGCGTTAACAAATACTGTTTCAGCTTCACTGATTACAATTTTTGTTTACGGAGGCGCTACAGGGGTCAATGGCAGTTCAGTTTTTACAGCCGCTTTAATTGCGACGACAAAACAAATTTTTCTTTCTGTGATCTCTACATCGATGCTTGAAAACGTGATTGATAAAGGTATTGTCTTTTTGATTGCCTTCTTACTCGTCCAAAAAATTCCGAAAAGATTTCTCAGTCAATATGCAATAGGAATGAATGAAAGTGAGCTGGAAGACGATGAAGAATGGGCGAAATAATCAGAAGTTAGGAGGGAGCAACACGTGAAGGTATCAACGACATTCATTCCTCGACATACGGTGATCGAGCGATTGAATCCTATGACAAAAGTATTAGCGGTTTTTACACTCGGTTTAAGTACCTTGATTTTTCCAAGTATCTGGTTAGGTTTTGCTATTATTATCGGTTTATTTATTATTTCTTACTTGGCAAAGATTTTGAAACCGTTTACCCGTTTGATAGTAGGATTTGGGGTTCCAATTACAGTGATGCTTTTGTTTATCCAAGGCTTTTATAGTACAAGTAATGTCACGTTTATTGCAGATTTTGGTTTTGCAAAATTAGGACTTGAAGGTGTTTTATATGCCTTGAAAATTGTCACCACACTCTTAGTTTTTATGGGAAGCTTTTATATCATGAATCAAACCACGGATAAAGGAAAACTGGTCGCGGCTTTAACGAATAGTGGCTTGCCGCCCAAAGCTGGCTATCTCGTACTAGCAACGTTAAATGTAGTACCGCAAATGCAAAGACGATTAGCGACGATCCAAGAAGCACAAGAAGCACGAGGGGTTGAAACTGGTGGAACGATTTTTTCCAGGATCAAGTCATACATTCCGCTTTTAGGACCTGTCATCATGTCTTCATTGACAGATGCCCAAGAACGAGGAATGACACTGGAAACAAGAGGTTTCGGGATCAAAGGGGTGAAACAAACAAGCTACGTTCAAGTGAAAGTCAGCAAATTGGACAAACGAATCAATAGCGGGCTGATCCTATTTTTCCTACTCACATTAGCCGTCACTATTTTGATGAAATCTACTATTCTATAAGAAGGGAGCCGTTATGAACAAGGTGATTGTTGAAGCAAAAAACTTTTCTTATCGATACAACCAAACCCCAAGAAGAGCATTAAAAAATCTTGATTTTCAAGTAGAAGAAGGGAGCTTCTTTTGTATTATTGGCGCAAATGGTTCAGGAAAATCAACACTTTGCAATGCATTAGTCGGACTGATTCCTCATTATTTTGTTGGAAAAAAAGCCGGTGAAATCATAATTGATGGATTGAAAACGGAAACGAGTACCATCGCAGAATTATCAACTAGGATCGGTTTAGTTTTTCAAAATCCTTTCAATCAATTATCGTATACGGCGGCAACTGTAGCAGAAGAATTAGCATACGGCTTAGGGAACAGAGGCATCTCACGGGAAGAAATGCATCAAAAAGTTGACTATGTAGCCAAGCTAATGCGGATCGATCAGCTTCTTTCTAAAAATCCGTTGGAGCTGTCAGGTGGTCAAGTTCAAAGAGTCGCGTTTGGTTCAACTTTTATTTTAGAACCTAAAATCTTGGTCTTAGATGAATGTACGACACAGTTAGACCCATTAGGCGGTGACGAACTATTTTCAATCGTCAAAAAGTTAAATCAAAACGGTGTAACAGTGATCATGGTAGACCATGATATGGAACGTGTTGCACAAAATGCCGATAAAATCATGGTACTTTCAGAAGGGGAGATTGTAGCAATTGATACACCCCAAAAAATATTTGAGGATCCCTTTATCACAACGTACGGCATTGATGTACCAGATTATGTAAAACTTTCAAAAGCCTTAGCAGAAAAAAATTATACCCATCATGCAATAGAAATCACGGAAGAACCGACTATAGCATTAGTTAAGGAGGCTTTGAAGTAATGGACATTACATTAAAAAAACTCCGCTATGCGTACCCTACAGGAGATGACATTCTAAAAGGAATCGATTTATCTATTAGTGGAACGGAACCTGTAGCAATTATTGGGCAAAACGGAGCTGGAAAAACAACCATTGTGAAACATTTTAATGGTATTTTACGTCCTAAATCAGGAGAAGTGTTGATTGAAGGCGAATCTATCGAACAGAAAACAACCGCACAATGGGCTAAAAAAGTGGGCTACGTCTTTCAAAATCCAGATGATCAACTATTCTTAGAAAGCGTGCGAAAAGAATTTACCTTTGGACCTAAACAAATCGGTATGCCTCAACAAGAAATTGAAGAGCGTTTGAATTGGGTCGCTGAATTGGTAGGGCTTTCAGATAAATTAGAGGTCCATCCGTTCGATTTAAATGCCACTGAAAAGAAATTTTGTACAATCGGTTCTATCATTATGATGAATACAAGTATAGTTATTTTTGATGAACCAACTTGTGGACAAGATGTAAACGGCAATCTCAGACTACGAAGGATTATCCAAAAGTTGAGAGATAAGGGTGTATTGTGCATTGCCATCAGCCATGATATGAAATTTGTGGCAGACAACTTTGAGCGAATTATCGTTTTATGCCAAGGAGAAATCATTTTGGATGGATCTGCTGATGAAGTCTTTTCAGAAGTAGCAACCCTAAATAAAAGTTTTGTAACGCCTCCGCCAATTACAAGAGTTGGACAAGGAGCGGGATTTAAAAAAACAGTCTTTACAACAGAAGCTTTTATGAAAGTTTTTGAAGAGGAAAGGAGATAATCTGAATGTCTAGTGTGATGAGCCGGATTATTGTAGAAGACGGGTGACTTTTAGCGATAAGAGTCAATAGCAGCAGTATCTACAAAATAATAGAATCATGAAAGGTGTGGTTGTGGAAATGGCAACTAAAAACGAAGCAGAAAAAGTATTGGGGGTTCCTGTACCAAAGGAAGGCACGGCAGAGTTTGAAAAAATGAATCGCATGGCAAAGCGGGCAATTCCGTTGATCTTGATTATTTTTATTTTTGGAATCCTTGAACAGCAAGCATTTGGTATGATTTTTGTTAATATCGGTCAAGAGTTGGGTACGCCAGGATTAGCGCCATTGATTACGTCAATTCCTGGGATTGTATTAGGCATCGTTTGTGTGATTTATGGTTCGTTGGGTGATTTTGTGTCGCTTAAGAAAATGACCATGCTCGGTGTGAGTATTCTTGTTATTGGTTCGGCTATTGGTTTTATTTTAGGACCAGTTAGCATTTGGGCAGTTGTGATTGCACGTGTTCTGCAATCAGCTGGCGGACAAGTAGCAGGTTCTGTTTTCTTAGTGTTAGTTTCAAAATATATTGCGAAAGAAAATCGAGTGATCTACTATGGCATTTTTGTTGCAGTCTTTCGTTTTTCGGCAGCACTTGGCGTAATTGCAGCAGGTTATGTCACTAAAATCGATTGGCGTTGGTTGTTCGCAGTGCCATTGATTTCAATTGTTTTTATTCCATCATTAGCAAAAAATCTACCAGATGATCATGCAGAAGGTGCTAATATCGATGGGGTTGGTTTTACCTTGATTGGTGCTTTTGCTGGAGCGATGACGATGTTCTTTACAGATATGAACCTATTTTGGGCAATCAGCTCTGTGGTGACATTGATCGCGTTTATCGTTTATATCAACAAAGCAAAAAATCCGTTTATTACACCGGAATTCTTTAAAAATCCTGCTTTTATCGCAACGATGACCGTTATTTTTGTTGGCTATTTCTTCAGTTACACATTGAACGCAGGTGTGAATGCGATTGGTTTGAATGTTTATGGGATTGATTCGGCAGAAGTGTCAACATTATTAGTTTGGTCGATTTTATTAGCAGCGTTTCTTGGGTTTGTATGTGGACCAGTGATTAAAAAAATTGGACGTTCTGCAGGGATCATCATGGCCCTTTCATTTATGGGATTAGGGTTGATTGCCATCGCCTTTGCTATTCCTCATGGAAAAGTTTGGGCATTGGCTGTAGCACCTTGTATCTATTACTTTGGAACCTCGTTCTTTTACTCACCAATCGTCGATACAGCAACCTTAACTGTTTCACCAGAAGAATCAGGTCGTGTGTTAGGTGTAAATGATTTAGTTCAAGCAATTACAGGATCCGTTGGTGTAGCAGTGTTTGGTGGCATGATGTCCTCTGGCGCAATGTCAGGCGGTAGTATTGTTGGCGGAACAAGTGGTGATGTGTCAACATACGCAAATGTATTCCTAGTGGGCGGTGCGATCGTGCTAGCTGCACTCGTTATTTTCCTAGTAACGAAAAAGACGATCTATAGTCATTCAAGAGTAGATGAATAGAGAGTTTCACATAGATAATATCGGGCTAGTCACTACGCTGTGCTTCGATCATCTCAATTCCTAAGAGCGAAAGCTTTAGGGAGTGAAGGTCTTGGGAAAATAGACTAAACGAGCCCAAAGCCCACTATGCTTTTAAACGAGGAGGAAGTTAGAATTATGTCAAAAAGAAAAGTTATTTTAGATTGTGATCCTGGTCATGACGATGCGATTGCCCTTTTAATGGCACTAGCATCTGACGAAATCGATTTAGTCGCGATTACAACTTCAGCTGGAAACCAACTGCCAGAAAAAACATTCAATAATACTAGAAAACTCTTAGCACTAACGAATCGAGAAGATATCCCAGTCGCAATGGGTGCGTTAAAACCGCTTAGAAGAGAGTTGATCATTGCAGATGATGTCCATGGTGAAAGTGGTCTAGATGGTGCTGAATTACCTGAGCCAACGGTAGCTCCAGCAACGATTCGTGCCAATGACTTACTCGCAAAAATGTTAAGTGAAAGTGATGAAAAAATAACGATCGTTGCAACGGGTCCTTTAACGAATATCGCGATTTTCTTACTCTCTCATCCAGAACTAAAAGAAAAAATTGAACTGATCTCCTTTATGGGCGGTGCTTGCTTTGGCGGAAATATCACCCCACATGCAGAATTCAATATTTATGTTGACCCAGAAGCGGCTGATATCGTGGTGAAATCAGGTGTTCCTGTCGCTATGTTTGGTTTAGATGTGACCTTAAAGGCTCAATTATTTGAAGAGGATATTAAAGAAATCCGTGAAATCGGAAACCCAGTCGCAACGACAATGGCAGACTTGCTAGACTTCTTCAATTTAACAACAACAGTACCATTTTTAGCAGAAGAAGGACATGTTGAAGGAATCCATATGCATGATCCATGCGCGATGGCCTATGTTATTGATCCGTCTATGTTTAAAGCCTTACCTATGCATGTTGAAGTGGAAACGAGTAATACCTTATCATTAGGTAGCACAGTTGTCGATTATGATGATTTATTCAAGAAGGAAAAAAATGTTGTGGTTGGATTTGATGTCGATCTTCCCAAGTTCAAAGAATTGGTGATTCAAACAATCAACCATTTTTCTAACTAAGTAATCATGTAATATGAAGCGTTTGAAATGGAGGGACGTTCAGCCAATGAACAAAGTTACGATTATAGGGAGTATCAATTCAGATACAACGTTAAGGATGAAGTATCTGCCAAAACCTGGTGAAACACTTCACACCACTGAATTATTTACTTCCGGTGGCGGTAAAGGAGCCAACCAAGCCATCGCCGCAAGAAGAAATGGCGCACAAACTGCTTTTATTGGAGCGGTTGGCAAGGATGATACGGGAAAAAGAATGATTACGTTATTAGAAAAAGAAACCATCGATATATCAGGGATAGAGGTCATTGACAATCAAAGTACAGGAAGTGCCTATATCTTACTTGATAGTTTTGGAGAAAATAGTATTATCATTCATTCTGGAGCAAATAATCATATCACGAATGCACAAGTCAAAGCATACCAAGACTTAATTGAAGCAAGTGATTTTATTATTG
The DNA here is from genome assembly GCF_050499005.1 of Enterococcus sp. AZ101. NCBI lineage: Bacteria > Bacillati > Bacillota > Bacilli > Lactobacillales > Enterococcaceae > Enterococcus > Enterococcus sp. AZ101. Next base: position 592,938 of record NZ_JBMHEZ010000002.1, read on the forward strand.
CCCAATTTGAAAGTACGCTGGATAGTACGATTCAAGCGTTTAAACTAGCCAAACAAAACGGTGTAAAAACCATCTTGAATCCAGCGCCTGCTTTTGAACAGATTCCGCCTGAACTATTAGCACATACGGATTTAATTATACCGAATGAATCAGAAGTTGAAATATTAACAGGAATCAAAATTTCCTCCGAGCAAAGCATGAAAGAAGCAGCTGACTATCTACACAATTTAGGTATCGAATCTGTTGTGATCACACTTGGTAATAAGGGCGCTTTCTACGATGTAAAAGGAAAAAGCGGGATCATTCCAGCTCTTAAGGTCAAAGCAGTGGATACAACAGCTGCAGGTGATACCTTTATCGGGGCAATGGTCTCTGTTTTGCAGAAGGATTTTAGCAATCTAGAAGAAGCAATTAAGTATGGAACCAGAGCTGCGGCTTTAACGGTTCAGCGATTTGGAGCACAACCATCGATACCCTATGGGAGTGAATTGCTGTAGCAGAGAGTTATTTTGGATAGAGTGTTTTGATGATAATAGAAGCAATAACTGAAATCGTTTAAAGAGGGAACTATCAAATAATGGTAGTTCTCTTTTTATTGTTTGGAGCAATATCAATAGACTTTTATTGAAATACTCCTCATATTTTTTTCTAATTGAAAAGTAAAACCGAAGAGCTTCAACAAAAAGTTTAGGAAAATCACAAGAGAAGAATTATTTTGATTTCTGATATTTTTGCTAGTTGTGAGATTTAATCTTGTTATGTTGAATGGTATGTTTAAAAAAGATTGCGTATAAGGAAAAAGGAATGACGAAAGTTGGAATTGTAAATAGAAAAGGCAAAATTATTGAATACCAGTTAAATTGTAACTATAGATCCAAAAGAACAGCATTAGGTTCAAAAATTATTTTGATATTAATGAGACTATCTAGTTATTGTACATATATGCGAGTGAATAGTTGCGCTTAAGTATAATTAGCTCTAAAAAAATAGTTTATAGTCTTTTTTTAATTTTTTATATAAAATGATGTTATAATTTTACATTTAGTTTTTTTAGTATTACAATTATGGGGTATAATGTTACATAGTTTCATGAAGATTAAGCTAGCTTTTTTTTAAGACTATAGGCCTAATACAAAATCAATAATAGTGTATTTGCAAGTTTAGTAATTGTTAGTTTGTTTCTGACAGAACTATTTAAGATATTTATAGTTGTTGGGAATCTAATAGCTGTCTTGGATTTGATAAGAAGACAAAAGTAAATAAATGTACATAAACAAAACAGGTCGTTTAGAAAATAAGCAATTTCTAAACGACCTGTTTCCTATATAAGATTAATGTTTTTATTCTTATTTTTTATGGTATTCATTTTTTTTTATATCTTGAAAGAATTAAGTTCAAGATATTTTTATTCTTTATTATATGTACTCAAAAGAGTGGAATTCATTACTTGTATAAGTATATTCTATTATTTTTAATTCGTCTAGTACTAAAATATCTTTTTATTATCAATTTTTTATGTAAAAACGCAAAAAAATGATAATTTTTGATTGTTTTGTTGATTATTTTTAGTTTGGAAAAGAGATATTTATATGTATAATTCTTTTTTAGCCGTCAAAAACCGTCAAATACAAATGATTTAGGAGGAAATAATATGTCAAAAAGAGGAGAAAATATCTATAAGCGAAAGGATGGGCGCTGGGAAGGTCGTTATAGAAAAGGCCGGGATAAAGAAGGCAGAATTATTTATGGATATGTTTATGGAAAACAATATAATGAAGCAAAAGAAAAATTATCAAAAAAAAATGCAGACTATTCTATATACGGAGAAGCGTCTGCAAAAGAAGAAATGATGGTAGACGAATGGTTACATTATTGGTTAAATATTTTAATGAAAAATAGAATCAAACCTTCTACATATTCAAATTATAGAGGGCGAATTAAACGACATCTTTCTCCATTTTTTAAAAACAAGCAATTATCTGAGCTAGAAACATCTGATATCGACAGATTTATTTATTCATTGTATCTATCAGAACTCTCTTCCAACACTATTCGCAGTATTATTAGTATGCTAAGAAGTGCGCTAAAAAAAGCCGTTAATGATAATAAAATTTCAAAAAATCCTTGTCAAGGGGTCATTTTACCCCCATTAACGAAAACAGAAATAAAAAGTTTAGATAGAAAGCAACAAAAAAAATTGGAACAAATTGCTTTATATAAAAAAGAGTGCTCAGCAGAAATTATTGCCTTGTATACAGGTATGAGAATCGGGGAGATTAGCGGGTTAAAATGGGAAGATATCGATTTCAGAAATAATAAAATTATTGTAAAAAGAACCATTTCCAGAATACCTTCAGTAACAGAATCCCACAAGACTGAGATTATTATAGGGAAACCAAAGTCGATTAATGGAGAACGTGCCATACCGATATCTAAAAATCTGAAGAGATATTTAATGGAAAAAAAACAAAAGAGTACGAGTATATTCGTCATTTCCTGCAAAAACAGTTTTACAGAGCCACGTATTATTAATTATCGTTTTAAAAAATCAGTAGAAGAAGCAAAAATAGGCCCGGTTCACTTTCACGCATTGCGTCACACTTTCGCAACTAGATGTGTTGAATCAGGCATTGATATTGCTACATTGAGTAAAATCTTAGGACATGCATCAACCAAAATGACGCTCGATATCTATACAGATTCTTTGTGGGAAACTAGACGCTCGGCAATGATGGTAATAGATAAACAGCTTAATTATGATGAAAAGGTAACTTTATAATGCATGAAGGACATTCGGTAAAACGCTGAGTGTCTCTTTTTTTAGCCGTCAAATGAATCGTCAAATTATCTCGTAGAATGAGTAGTAATTGGTTGAATCGAAAGAATATCTTGAACTTAATTCTTTCAGGATATTCATTATTTGTTTTTTACTATTAGCGCGACAAGTACAATTTTCAGATCAAAACATCTTCAATAGTAATTTACTTTTGAATACATACTGCGAAAAGTTTTTAGTTCTGGATATAAATTTAGTAGGAGGTACCTGTGATGTATACTATCGGTATTTTTCGAGATTCGTCTCAACCTGTATTGGATTATACCAAAGAATTTGTAAGCTTAGGTCATGAGGTTACGATTTTACAAGTTGGAGACGTGGGTTCTGAGCTAGTAGATGTAGATGCATTTATTATTGAAGAATCAGCTTTAACGGAGTTATCTTGTATTTGCAAAAATATTTTGGAATTAAGAATGAGATTGAATAAATTAATCTGGGTGTTGTTGATTGATAATAATGAAGAAGTAAAAACAAAAAAGAAAATTTATCTACAACTAGGTGCAGATGGTGTCTCTGTTTATGAAGAAGAATTTGTTCTACAATTTTCCAATATCTTAAAGCGAATTGAGAATAAAGATGACCTCAAAATTTTACAGAATATATCAACGACTAAGGCATTACTAGAATTACTCCCAGAAAATCTAAGTGTTTTAAGAGAAGGAAAAGTCGAAATTAACCTAACCAAATTGGAATTTAAAGTACTGGAACTTCTTTTTAATAAACATGACAAGGCTTTATCCTATGAAGAAATCTATCAACAGATTTGGGCAAATGAAAATACTGAGAAAAAAGAGTATCGAGTTAGTAATATTATATTCCATTTAAGAGCAAAAATTGAAGAAGACCCTACTTCACCAAAATTTATTAAGACGGTGCGAACAATCGGTTACAAATTAGCGCTTAATCAACAAGTACATGATGTTGGGATGAATAAAGCTTGAAGGAGGTGAGAAAACTAAGAACATTGTTTTTAAACTAAAGGGGCAGGAGGGAAAATGAATGAAATGATAAAAAAAAGAAAATTTCAATTAGTTGGAATGAGCATAGCCATTCTTTCAATCCTCATTTTAGCTATGCTTTCACAGGTGTTTACTTCATCAACCAAAATTTTCGCTAAATCACCAATCTCCTTGACAACTGTTGAAGATGAACGCTATGCAAATGAATTCTTTCATTTACAAATTTCTGACACAAGAGCACAAAATGAGCTGAAGAAATCTGATGATAGTAATCCATCAACTGATTTGGGTGAGCAAAAAAAGGATTGGCAAGTTTATCTGCCAGAAGGCATAAATTTTGACGAAACAGAAGAAAGAGACATGCTTTTAAAAGAAGACCCAAAAGTAGAGTTCCCTGTTTTTAATTGGAATGATGAAACACGGATGTTGACGATTACAGTCAATAGTGATAAATCTTCCTTGAAATTAGCGTTATTAGCAGACAAAAGTGGTGATTACTCACTACGATTAGCTGATGAAGCAGGTAGCGTTGCACAACAAGAGCTAAAACTTTCGGTAAAAGAAGCGAAAGAGGCAACAGCCAGCAGCCAAGCTTCTAACAATGTAAATTTCGTTCAGCCAAGAACATTAAACACTCGAGCTGCTGGTACAGCAGAAGTGACTGATTGGCAAAGTTTTGTTGAAGCAATCGCCGATAACACAGTGAATACCATTTCAGTACAAAATGATATTACACTGTCTGGGACGTTGAACAACTATAAGGATCTATTTAGTGTTAGTTCAGTTGATCTAGCCAGTGCGCAGAACGTCTATTTGTATATCAATAAAAATGCGACTGCACGCTCCCTGACAATTGATGGAAATGGACATAACTTTAATTTTGGTAACCTAGCGATCGGTTTTCTGGACCAATCAAGCTATGTATCAGGAAGTTCTGGAACCATTTTTGGCTATTGGGATTTAAAATTCCAAAACATTAACATGAGTTCCTCAAACTATTCTGGACCATTCTATATTTCATCGTATACGGCGACTGAAAGTGCCACGAATGGATTAACGGGAACAAATCGAAGCAATGCGAATATTTCTTATGATACTGCTTCGGCTACCAATACGAGAAATGTGACAGACTTTTTAGGGTACACGATTGGTCTAAATGACCCATGGGTAACGAATGTGGAACTGTTAAATGATATCTATACAAATGCCCCAACCTATTCGTCTAGTTATTTTATTTATAGTCCGTATTTACGTTACTCTCAAAATGTGACCACAGCGACATCGATTGGAATTGCTTCAGGTGGTGAGTCCCATATGTATTTCCAATTACAAGGAAATGCACGGACGGTTAAAGTCAACGGGAACAATTACACATTAGATTTTGGTTCGCTTTGTTTTTCGTTCCAAGCCTATAATAATTACGGTTCAAAAGCATGGGATATCCAATTTAGTAATATGACGGTTTATCATGGTAACTACTGGGGTGCGATGATTTTTAACAATGGTGCCAATGGTGGGAAAATGACCATGGATAATTACACTGGGTATGGAACACAGTTTTTAGAATCACAACAAACCACGTTAACACTAAAAAATAAAGTTCATTTGGAGCAACAACGTACGTGGACTTCAGTAAAAAAAGACGGCACAACAATCCGTACATGGAATGTAAATAACTATCAACAAGGAAGCTTAGCGATTTCTACAGCTGTTGTAGAAGATAATGCTGATGTTTACATTTCTTCTTTAGGTTCGAATGTATTGTATATGCCATCAGGCAGCTTTGCCATCGGTAAAAATGTCAAGCTTAAACTGGAACGTGGCAATCAAACAACCGCAGCCGAATACTACAATACCAACTTGAACATTTCAGGCGGGTCATTATCTGTAGGCGAAGGTTCCACCGTTGATATCTTAAATCATCATGCGACATTTGGTGGTGCTGTCTACCTAGGATCAGCTTCATCTGAGTTAAACATTGGGAAAGATGCGACGGTAAATATTCAAACAGATGCCTATACTGGAACGGGTAACAACAATATAAACTATAACCCAATCTATATGAATGGCGGGTCGATCAACGTTTCAGGGAACTTAAATGTTAAAGGGGTAAACATGGGGGCCAGCACAACGGATTTATTCTATGTTGCAAATAACTCAACCTTTATCGTTCAACCGAATGCTTCGTTTGATATTCAAAGCGATAGCACATCGATCACGCAATATTTATTGCGAATGGGTGGAGCGTCATCAACTTTTAAATTCTCAGATGCTAAACGCGTGAATCTTCAAAAAAATAGCGCATTAACTAGCGGTACATCTACCAATAATGGGTTGATTTGGTCTCAAGGAAACTTGGATGTGTCGGTTCAAAATGTCTTCCAATGGTCATTGAATAATGTGGCTGGTGGGGCTGATAGTGATAATGGGTACACATATGAGTACATTCCGATGAGTAATATGCGATTAGCTTATGGAAGTGGCTTTAATCCTACAATCACAGCATCTAATGCGATGACAAATGAAACGTTAACTAGATTTAACGCGAATTTTACAACGAGAGGACAACAACGAGTTCTCTTTACCCGAGTGCCAGATCCAAATATTGCGATTCATAGCATTGCAACTGATAATCGTGGCAATAATAGTTCGACCACTGTGTCTGGCTATGCTATTCCAAATGCCTATGTCCGCATTTGGGATGTACCAGTCAATAACTCGATCACGGCAGCCTTTGATCCATCAACTGACAGTATAAAATCACCTGTAGAAGATACGTCTACTCCAGCTGAATACCGTGCGAATTTTACAACGAAATCAGATGCGGCAGGGAATTGGTCCGTAACCGTACCAGCAGGGCATTATTTTACAGCTGGAAGTGTCATTCATGCCTACGGATTTGCGAATCTAAAAGCCGAAGAAGTGACACAAACAGTCTTGGATAAAACACCACCTACAGCTTCACCGGTGACCTATTACATGACAAAAGGGGATACGTTACCTGCAGCAAAAGAGATGGTGAAAGACGTTAGTGATACAAGTCCAGTCAATACTGGTTTTGATTATGCCTATACGGATCCTACTACGGCAGAAACAGCAGCGAATACGCCAGGAACTCACACGGTACAGATCAATGTATCAGATCAGGCGGTTGATGCTGATGGAAATCCAGCACCGAATACCAAAGTCGTTGAGTCAACACTAGTTGTCTATGACCGAGCTTCAGGTGTTTCAGGCTCTGATTTTGAGGCATCTTATGTAGACATTCGAAATCTATCAGAAACAGAATTAAAGAATTATATCCTGCAACATAGCAAGCCAGAAGCCTATAAACTAGCAAATGGAACCAAAACAGACCTGACTCAATTTGTAACAGTAACGGACTTTGGTGGCTTAAATAATGTGAGCGAACTTCAACCAAAAGCATATCCTGTGACATTAACAGTAAAAGCAGCTGATTCAGGATTGCCTACAGACATTACAACGACGATTCAAGTGACAGTAGTTGATGTTGATGCCGTATTATCGGTTGAATTCTTGAATGAAGCAAATCAAGTATTATCTGGCTATACCGTTAAATTAAATACGCAAGTCGGGGACACGATTGACTTAACAAAAGAAGAGAGTGTCACCACACAACTTACGAATGTCACGAAAGCCGGGTATGATATTGCCGAACGACCAGCTAATGAAACAGCGGTGAAAATAAATAATACTGCACTAACCGTTCAATACAAAGTGCAAGGCGTATTGAGTTTGACCTCAGTACCAAGTGCGTTAGACTTTGGCTCACTAGCGTATAATGCAACAACGAAACGAGTAGAAGACCCAGAAATTGATCAACAATTAGTGGTCACGGATACTCGGGCAGATGCCAAAAACGGTTGGAACTTAACGGCTACATTGACAACACCGATGAAAAACGATAGCGGTCAAGAATTAGTCAATGCTCTGCGTTATGTTACGAGCGGTAAGGAAACAATTTTAACTAATAATGCGCAAGTCGTTTACACCAATAGTAAAGGCACAGCAGGTAGTTTTGATGTCAGTGACAGTTGGGGGAAAGCAGCAAATACTGACGGGATAAAATTACAAATTAATTCATCTGATACCGTTTATACAGGAGATTATGTTGGCGTAATTACGTGGAAAGTCATGGCTGGACAACCATAAAGGAGAGTGGAAAATGAAACATAAAACAATAACATTAATCGTCTGCTCTCTGGTTGTATTGATTGGCATGTTTAGTTACTCAAACAGTTCAAGTGCGAATGAAGGAACAGGTGGGCAAGTCAATCGAGGCGGTAAGATTTCATTTTACGAAGAATCGACAGAACCATCTGATTCCTCTACCAGTACTGAACCAAGTTCATCCACAACGACATCTTCGAGTACAACAGTGAAACCAGCTGGAAAAACACTTCCTAGTATGGGGGAGCTGCTAAAAAACTACGGCATTTTCGGCATAGGTATTCTATTCCTATTGCTATTGCTTCTCTTTTTACGAAAACGTAGAAAGGGGGAGCAAAAATGAAGTTAAAACAAGTCGGTATCTGGTCGTTAGCAATCGCCAGTTTGTTTCTAGCCATTGAATCAGGCATCATTGCACAAGCTGCCCCTGAGACGCTTGATCAATCAGGTTCAGTCAGCATCAAAGGAAGCGTGGTAACCAATCCTATTGACCCTGAAAATCCAGAGAATGTTGTTGATCCGGGGGAGAGCCCTTCAATTGAAGGGTCACTTCGTATTGATTACGTTTCTGCTCTTGATTTTGGTGAAAGCAAGATTTCTAAAAATGGACGTGATTATCACGCTCTTGCGCAACAGTTCTTTGGTGAAACTGGTCCTAGAGGGAGCTATATTCAAATTACCGATCAACAAGCAGAATCGTCCGGTTGGACCCTACAAGTCAAACAAAACTATCAGTTTACGAATCCTATTATTCAAGAAACGAATGAGCAGGATTTAAAAGGTGCGGTTCTTTCACTAGATAAAGGCTGGGCAAATTCCAGCGGTACGAGTGAAGCTCCTACCGTGATGCGAGAAACGATTGCCTTAAATTCGATTGGTTCAGCCTATGAAGTCGCAACTGCCAGAGCAGGCAGCGGTAAAGGTGTTTGGACTATTGCATTTGGCGCATCAGATACCAATTCTAGCAAGCAACCTGCAACACTGACACCTGTAGTAGATCAAACGGGAAAACCAGTGATAGACAGTCATTATAGTAAACCAGTGTATAGCAATTCAGCGATCACACTAAGCATACCGGAAACAACAAAAATTCATCCGGTAGAATACCAAACGGAGATAACTTGGATTTTAGCCAAGTTGCCTTAATAAATAACACACAAACAATTAGGAGGAACATCAATATGAAAGCAAAAAGTCTTTGTGCATCAACATTAGTAGCAATTTTAGGAGTAACAGTTCTAGGAGCGGCAACACCTGCATTCGCAGCACCAACTGAATTAACGTCAGATGGTACTGTAACAGTTACAGAAGGGACTGCCGGTGGTGGTGAATCTGAAACAGTCGATCCAGAAAAACCAGGTGAAGTATTACCAACGCCAGATCCAGAATCTCCAGATGAAAACACAAACACAGAACAAGGATCATTAGTTATTGAAAAAACGACTGATTTGGATTTTGGTTCTGTTAAAACATCTGCCAACACTGTAACAAGTTATGCAAAACCAATGACATTTAACGGTGGAACAACAAAACGTGGTGCTTATGTACAATGGGCTGACGTTCGTGCCGGAGGCGTTTTCGGATATACAATCACAGCACAATTAACCAAACAATTCACATCAGGAACAAACGTATTATCTGGTTCAACAATTGACTTCAGCAACGGACTTGCTGTAGCGCAAGGAGATAATACAAATGCTGTTCCTTCAAACGTTCAAACTGGTTTCCAATTAACAGAAGCGGCGAACGATGCAAAAACAGTCGTTGTAGCTGATAAAGATAAAAAAGAAGGAAAAGGCCGTCACATCATCGAATTTGGTCAAAGCTCAACATCACAAAACGGAACACCAGGAACAGATGCAAAATCTGTAAAATTAACAATTCCTGCAGCAACTGCTTCAAACATGGCTGTAGCGGATTACACTGCTACTGTAACTTGGAAAATTACTGCTGCACCAGCTGCAGAAGAAACACCAGAAGTAACGCCAGAAGGATAAGCAGGATCTTCGATTTTTGCAGAGGAACAAGTTTAACTTGTTCCTCTGTGTACATAGAAAATATACTTTAGAATAGATGAGGTTAGTTATGAAATCACATATAGGATCTATAAAACAATGGGTGAGTATTTTCTTGAGTGTCGTGGTTATTGGATTCTTTTTTTTAAAAGCAGTTCCTGGTTATTCCGCTGATAAGAATCCAGCAGGTGTTACAGGGTTTACGTACAGTATTACGTTTCCAGATAATCAAGTAAAAAAAGATTTAGGCTACTTTAAATTAAAAATGGACCCAGGTAAAAATCAACAGATTTCTATCACATTAAGCAATCCTGGTACTGAAAAAGTGACAATCGATGTTAAATTGAATGGGGCAAAGACGAACCAAAACGGTGTGATTGAATACGGTGAATCAACAATTAAAAACGATCCATCCGTACAATTTGATTTTACCGATATTGTCACTGGACCAGAATCAGTTGAGCTAGCACCAGGAGAAACCAAGAATCTTGATTTGACCATTCAAATGCCAGAAACAAGTTATGATGGAGTGATTGCTGGTGGTATCCAGTTGATGAGAGCAGATCAAAATGGCACCTCTTCTAATGAAGGCGGCTCAAAAATCATTAACCAATATGCCTATGTGATTGGTGTTGTACTACAAGAATCAGAAAAAGCTATTGCACCAGATTTAAAATTGAACAGTGTGAAAGCTGGCCAAAGCAATTATCGCAATGCTATTTTTGTGAATTACTCTAATGTGATGGCAGCGTATTTAGATAATATGACTGTTGAAGTTCAAATTACGGAGAAAGGGAAAGAGACTGTTCTATATGAACGCAAACAAACCGCAATGAGAATGGCACCAAATTCCTTTATTGACTTTCCTGTCAGTATGAATGGTGAGCGGATGGTTGCAGGAGATTATGTAGCAAACATTCTCGTGACCTCTGGTGATAAAAAATGGAAATGGACCAAAGACTTCAACATTTCAGATAAAGATGCGAACAAATTCAACGAGCGAGATGTTGGTTTAGTGCAAGAAAAAGGGCTGGACTGGAAATTGATCGCCCTAATCGTTGTTGGTATTTTAGCCTTAATTATCCTAATTTTCGTCATTATTCGCATACGCAATAAGAAAAAACAAGAAAAAGAATTAGCCTTAAAAAAAGAACGTAAAAAGAAGAAACAACAAGGGTCATCTAATGGAAAAAGCAGTAATAAAAAGGATTAGGAAAGTATAGGAGCTGTAGTGTATGTCTGTTTTAGATTGGATTTTCATCATAGGGATAGCACTGTCAATTGTTGCGCTCCTAGGGTCAGGCTATTTTTTAGTACAGTTTTTTCATAAACGTAGACTGCTAAAAAAACTTCCAAATAAGAAATTTAAAAATAAAAAGAAAAATAGAAAAATCGCACGAAAAAAACGACAGTTGATAAACCAGAAAAAAAAGAGCATACGCTTATTTTGGGTAATGTCATTTGTGACAGTTGTTTTAGCTGGTGGCATCTCGTATCTTTCTTACTATCAGTCGATGAATCTCACAACAGGAGATTCAGATTCTGTTGTGAAAGGCTATTACCTACTGCGAGACTTTGAAGACCAACTGATTGTGGCACGGGATAAAAGCGACGACGAAGAAAAAGTGCAAAAAAATATTCGTTACTTAGCGACCTCTATGGCAAGCTACGGAACAAAAAAAGCAAGTGACATCAATTCCGAAGAAGGACAAATCACCTTGAATCGTTATTATAATTCGATCAAACAATTAGGAATGAATGCAAGTACACAAACAAAAAACTTTTTCGGAAACCAAGCGTTAGTGGACAGTTTTTTAGCAGACATCAAGAAAGCACAAGACTATGAAAAACAAACATTTGATTATTACAAAGTGAATGAATCCGCCTTTAAAGAAGAAAAGTAATCTGAGTGAGTGATTTCTTATGGAGAAAAAAACAAAGCACACAATCAAACAGAAAAAAAAGCCAACAACCAAACGAAAAAAACGTCCTTCCCAAAATGTACCTGTAAAAAACACGAAAAACAAAAAAAAACCAAACCTTAATAAAAAGTCTAAACGAAAAAAAAAACGTGTTAGAAGCTATCTTAAAGAACTGATCATGGCCATAAGTTTGGGTGTCGTGTTAATGCTTTTCATCACTTCCTTTTTCCTGACCATCGCGACGGTCCGTGGTTTTAGCATGATTCCGACGTTACGCGAAAAAGATCAAGTACTTGTTCAAAAAACAACGAACCTCAAACGCTTTGATTTAGTTGCCTTTAAAAGTGGCAATAGGAACACGCAAATTAGACGAATCATTGGTCTGCCAGAAGAAAAAATTGTGTACACGGACGATACACTTTTCGTGAATGACCAGCCAGTAGATGAAAAATTTATTATGGATGAAATCAATGAAAGCCAACGCAATGGTAAAAATTATACAGAAGATTTCACGAATCGAACGTTGACCTCTTCTGTTGCGATTCCTGAGGGATACTACTTAGTTTTAGGAGATAATCGACCGTATGCGACCGATAGTCGGCATTATGGTTTGATTGCAAAAGAGAATGTGATTGGGAAAGTTGCGATGCAGCTTTTACCGTTTGGTGAGATGAAGAGTTTTTAGAGTGGGAATATAGTACAAAAAGGATGGAGATGTTCCATCCTTTTTTTTATGCTATATTCAAAGTTAGCGAAGATGAACTAAAGGCTGTCTAAAACAACACCTTTCCCATCATTAGTGATATTTTCTGGTAGTATAATTTGATCCATATAAAAACCCCCTTTATATTTAAGTACGCAAAGGAGGAGAAATATCTTATTTGATGAAATCACTGTTGTCAGAGTGAGTAATTTTCCAAAAAACATAAAGTGAGTATATCGAGTACGCTATCAAAACTACAAAAAATAGTTTGCTTAGATATATCATAGAATTTCCTAAATCATAATTGATAGAAAATTCTTTTTGCAGTTTAAACTTTTCTTCCATTGTTAATGTTTCAGGGTCTTGAATAGGTAAAAAATTCAATGTCAGAAAAGTTCCAACAACTTTCAAAACTATAAATAGACAACTAAGTGTAATGATTAGCAACTTATTATATTTTATGAAAACTCACTCCTGTCCTAATTTATCTTGACATAGATCTTACTATTTCAATTTTATAAGGTTTTATATATCATAGCATAGCAATAGTTATTCCCAAAACCGACAGCAAAATTATTACTATATCCATTCGCTTGTCGTTTATAGGACACTGTATAAGACACACTTCGTAACGCTGTGAGTAAATGTTCACTTGTGAACGTATGTGACCCTGTGAAAGATCCTAAAGCTCTACCTCCTCGGAAAGCTTCAGCTTTTAAACGACCATAGTAAGAGCGCATTAAGTTTTCACTGGTTGCTGTATATAATAATAGTGAAGCAAGAAAAAAGTGTATATTTTTGGATCAATTTAAAAATTGAAAACAGAACACATATTCAAACTGATAAATGTATTTTTTATAATTTCCTTTTAAGTAAGCAAACGGAACATTTGAAAATTATATATTTACATTAAGTTGTTTAAGAATTACAATTAAGTATATATACTATTATAAAAAACTAAGTCGTTAGACGTTTACTTTTTAATTATAGGAGGAAAAAACGATGCCAAAGGATATAAACAGTAATGCCGCAGTAGCACAAGCTGTCGCTACTTCTATAGCATCATCGGTGAATTCTCTAAATCAAGGGACAACGATCACAAAAGATACTCAAACGACCGTTGCAGGCAATAGCAATGCGCAACAAGCAATCACGCAACTAACGACCTTTAATACCTCACTTGCCCAAGCCATTACCCAAGCAAGTAACAATATCCGGTCAGTGGCAGCCGAATTCGAAGCAGTTGATCAACGAATCGCTCAAATGCAGTATAACCAAATGCTTCCTTAAACTGAAAGGAGGAATAAATTATGTCCAACCTTGAAGAAATCAACCAACAAAAAATCCAACTCGAACGCGAACAAGAAAAACTCGAAGATCTAAAACGTGACCTCAACCAAACAGAAGAACACTACGAAGAATATTTTTTCTATCAAAAGCAATTATTCAATGAATTACAAGAAGAATTTGCCCAAAGCCAGACAGATATGTTGTATCAAGATATGGCCGAGCAAATCAACTGGCAAAGCCGAGGGGTTCAAGAGTTTTTAGAAGAGCAACAGCAAGAACTAAAAAAACAAACAAGAGCATTAGAAGATCAACAAGAAGACTTACATTGGCAAGAAATAAAAACAAAAGAAGAAAGGTCGGAAAAGCATGAGTATTGATATGTACCTCGGTCAAGCGAGAAGCCAAGCTTCCAGTGTTAAAAGTGCGTGTAGCCAATTAGCACAAGGCTATACGTCGTTGATGCAAAGCAATCAACAGTTTATGAGTGCAGGCGAACTATCAAGTAAAGGCTATGACTCTGCCAAGGAATTCTTTGCGGCAGTGATCCAACCTTTAGTTCAAGGTGCCGAAGTAGGCGCAGACATGACAGCAGAAGCTTGTCAAAAATTTGTGGATCAATATACATCTGAGGTTGATAGTATTGATTTGAAGTCAGATGACTTAGAAAGACGAATCCGACAAATCAATACATCGATCCTGAATATGGAGAGTATTAATCGAGGCTTGCCAAAGCTTCCGACAGGAACGAATCCATTGGAACAAGCCAATCGGCGGATTACTGAGTCGTTAGAGACGACGAAACGTGATTTAGAGAAGAAGTTAGAGAAATTAATGACGTTTAATGGGACATCTCCTGCTATTTTTGATGGAGTGAATAGTTTTTATTCGACATTGTCGCAAGGCTTGCAGCAGGCGAATAGTGGGTTTAATCCTGCGACTGGTACGTTTTCGGTTCCGAAAGGGAAAGCGTTGGATTGGACGAAAACAGTACAAACAGCTTATCAAAAAGCAAATCAGAAAAAGCTAGATAATTTAATGAAATTACCTTATTCAATAGAAAACGCAATTAAGGTCTATGAGATAGCTCAAAAAGATCCATCAATGAGGTTAGACGAAAAAGCGATTAAATGGTTTAGAGATCATAAAGATGATTTACAGGGATTATTTGTTGATTTTAGTATGTCAACAATAGAAGAAACACTTAAACATAATGGAGATGATCTTGCACTTTCTCTCGGTTTGATGTTTGGGACATTATACAAAAATGCACCATATGGTTCATGGATGGGCGCAGTAAACCAAGGATTAACAGCTGGTATTACAAGTTCTGCTAATAGTATGTTCAATGCCACGACAGACTTTTTAGGGTCTACAGTCAAAGCAACTTCACTTGGCTTAGGAATAGGAACCGTATTGGGTCTTGCCTCTGGCGATTCATTTGGTCAAGCTTTTGCAAGTTCTGCTGTTACGACTGGAGTTTCTTTAGGCGTAAATGGTGTAGCGTTAGGAGTATTAACTACTCTTGGTGTCGCAACGCCAGTTGGTTGGGCAGCTGTTGGGTTAGCAGTCGGCGTGAGCGCAGTGACGACATGGGCTTTTAATGAAAATGTTTTAGGAATCAAAGATATTGCTGAGAATGTAGGGAATAAAATTGATGAAGGATTATCTTGGGGCGGAGAGAAAATTAAAGAGATTGGAAAAGGGATGACGCAAGTTAGTAGTGCTGTTGAAGGCGCATGGAATTCTTTAACTAATTGGAGTTGGTAAACATGATAGTAAAAACTGAAAATAAACGTTATAAGCAATTGACCTATAATGGTCAAAAAATACTATTAGATATGGATAGCAACAAATTAACTTGGTTATTCCCTTTCTTAGTCTGGTTTTTCCCAGTTAAAGGATATATGAACGAAGAACTGCCTATTTTTAAAGAAAGTAACGCAAAAGGAAAATCATCTGGAGCAATTATATTATCTTCGTCTATTTTAGCAAGTGTTTTGATTAGAATGACGAATAAAGGATTTGGTGATCTCAGGGGATTTTCAAATCCACAATTAGTTGCAGGAACAGTATTATTTTGTTCTATGGTAATAGTTATACTTATTCGCTATTTTTATAGATACAGAAAAAATCACGTGTTACTTTCGAATGAAAAAGTTGTTTTAATTAGATTTAAATTTATGGATGGTTTTAAGAGCAAATATCACTATATTGGGAAAGTGTTACTAGTTGTCATTTTTTGTTATGCAGTTGTGTTCTATTTTAGTATTACTTTTTTAATGTCTTATCTTAATATTATCCTTATCCCAGTTATATGTATGGTTGAATATCTAATCTCAATTGCTAACACAACGATTGAGCCACCAGAAACGGATGTAGAATTGTTGATTGAAATAAAAGATGAATAGAAATTAAAACAGGGGGAACAAAGTATGCAGACATTAGGAACAATCTTATATTTAAAAGATGGACGAGCTAAAGTAATGATAATCAATAGAGGACCTATCGTGGAAAAAGAAGGGATATCATTTTTATATGATTACGCGGGTTGTGTGTATCCCATCGGAATGAATCCAGAACAAGTTTTATACTTTAATGAAGAGAATATCGATAAAGTTTTATTTGAAGGATATCGTGATGAAGATGAACAACGGTTTGAAGAACTTTACAAAAAATCTGTTGAAGATTTAGGAGATTCTGTGATGAAAGGATTGCCTAATTTAAATCTTAAAAGCTAAATAAGGTGCTCATCTTATATATAATGGAAAGGGAAAATAGCGGTATAGTAGCGCTAAATGTTGAGATATAATGAAAGTTTATGAATCTACAAATAAAAGGTACAAACTAGCTAGACTAGATACAAACTATTATTTAATTGATATGGATAGCAATATCTTGGCTTATTTTCTCCCTACTTTAGTTTGGTTCTTCCCTTTTAGAGCAGTTGAGATAGATAAAGGAATGTTTAATAAGCTAGTGTCCAATGGTCAAAAAGAGTATGGTATTATGGCTACTGTTGTTATATCGATGTTTGTTGGAAGACCAGTTTACAAATTATCGACTATTTTTTTTCAAGAGCTTGATGTTACTTCTGAACTAGATAAACGTGCAATCTATTTACTGATAACTTTTGGCTGTTTGCTTATTTTTAGATCTATTATTATGTTCTACAATAAGCATAAGCTTAGAAAAGTATTATCTGTAGTAGGTTGCGATGTAACAATTGAAATTGAGAAAGAGAGTATTTCTACATATTACAAGAAGCATAGTATGATTCGATTGATTTTGATAGTTATGATTGCAGTAGGGATAATCTATATAACGATTGTTTATCTGTTTGATTTCATTGTAGTTTTTATTTTAAGTGTACTTATTTTTATATTTATGAATAGAAGTTATCTATTTCCTTACGGTAGTCGTTTTCATATAAAAGACTAGGATAAAAGTAATTGAATTGGTCTTTAAAATGAAAAACTAGGTTCATTTAAAAAATAGATAGATTTAATGATATTGGCTAATTAAATAATTATTTAATAAGGAGGACATAATGGAAAATATTGATTTTAGTGGTATTTACTTAATTTTTTTGTTTTTTATTCTTTTTATTGTAATAACTACTATTTTAGATATTAAAACAGATTATTCAGAAAAATTTATTAAATCTGTAATGTGGCATGATCCAAAAGATAGTGGAGAAAAAATAGTCGTTAAATATTGGGTATGGGAAAGAAACAAAAAAAAGTATATTGAGAAATTGTACTGTAATGGAAGTATAGTATATTTTAATGGAGCAAATTATTTAGTTAATCATTTATATAAAAAATGTAATCCAAGAAGAAAAACTTTTTTTGTTTTTGGAAGTAGCTGTAGTTGCTGGTTTAGAAGAGAAGTTAGAGCATATGTAACAATAAATAAATAAGGAATAAGTTACTGAAATAATTATATAGAAATTTAAGGTGATTTGAAAATCTAATAAATATATTATAGGCTTAAAATATATAAGCATTTTCGGTAATATTTCTCTTTTTTTAAAGATCAGCTATAATGAGAATATAGTCTAATTATAGTAAGGATTGATAACATGAAAAAATATATAAAAGTAGTTGGCGCAGTCATAGAAAAAAACGGAATAATCCTCTGTGCTCAAAGAGGTCATGATAAATCCCTAGCAGGTTTATGGGAATTCCCAGGAGGAAAAATTGAACAAAATGAAACTCCTCAACAAGCGTTAGAACGCGAAATCAAAGAAGAACTTCTATGCAAGGTTTCAATCAAAAATAAAATCATCACAGCAAGTTACGAATATGATTTTGGCATCGTCGAACTAACAACCTTCTTCTGTGAATTAATAGAAGGCGAACCAAAACTAACAGAACATGAAAGTATCAAATGGTTACCAATTTCTGAATTAAGTACTTTAGAGTGGGCACCAGCTGATATCCCAACAATTGATGCCTTAGTAAAAGGAGCATAAACATGAATCCTCTTCTAGAGAATTTCCAATCAGCACTTGAACATAGCTTTATTGATCAATCAAAAGAGTCAAATGAGCTTTACAAAGCAAAACTACTTGTAAATCCGGATGAAATGGGCAGAATGGTTCTAAATGATTTAGTAGATGAACTAGCAACATGTACAGAATTCTTCTTTGCAGTAGCGTTTATCACTGAAAGTGGATTGCTCGCAATTAAAACAGTTCTTTCTGATTTAGCTAAAAAAAATATTCGTGGAAGAATCATTACCTCAAATTATCTCTATTTTAATTCACCAAAAATGTTTAAAGAACTTTTAAAGCTAAAAAATGTAGATGTCCGAATTACAGAAATGGATGGTTTCCATGCAAAAGGCTATTCATTTAAACATGATGACTATGAAACCATGATTTTGGGGAGTTCCAATCTAACTATCAAAGCATTAAAAGTAAATTGTGAATGGAACTTAAAGCTAAATTCACTTTCAAATGGTGAGCTAATTCAAGCGATGAAACAGAATTTTGAGCATATGTGGGAAGAGTCAGAACCGTTATCTAATTCTTGGATTACTAAATATCAAATGGGCTACAAACCAATTTTGAATGTTCAAAAAGTTGATACGATGGAAGAACCATCAACGCAAATAGATCCAAAGTTCATAGTAGATGAAGTTGAGTACGCAACGAAACAGATTACGCCAAACGAGATGCAAAAGAAAGCTTTAATAGAAATTCAAAAAATGCGTGACTTAGAAAAACCAAAAGCAATGGTGGTTTCTGCAACAGGAACAGGGAAAACGTATTTATCAGCATTTGATGTTAAGGCGTATCAACCAGAGAAATTTCTTTTTATTGTTCATCAGGAACAAATCTTAAAGAAAGCGAAAGATCAGTTCATCAAAATACTAGGAGAAGATGGAGCGAAGTTTGGTATCTTATCTGGTAACAGTAAAGTCACCGATGAAAAATATGTATTCGCGACAATCCAAACATTATCGAAAGATGAAACCCTACAAAAATTTGCTAAAGATACATTCGATTATATTCTAATCGACGAAGTTCATCATGCAGGGGCGAAAACCTATCAAAAAGTAATCGACTATTTTGAACCCAATTTTCTTCTAGGCATGACGGCGACACCAGAAAGAACAGACGGATATAATATCTACGAAATGTTCGATTACAATGTAGCCTATGAAATTAGGCTACAAGAGGCATTAAAAGAAAATATGTTGTGCCCGTTTCACTATTTTGGTATCACGGATATACAAGTTGATGGAAAAACAATTGATGATAAATCCTCTTTTAATCAACTAGTTAGTGACAAGCGAATCAATTATATAATAGAAAAAATCGATTATTACGGTCATTGCGGTGATAAAGTTCGTGGCCTTATCTTTTGCGGAACGAAAAAAGAAGCGCATGAACTAGAACAACTATTTAATAATCGTGGATTCCACACTAAAGCGTTAACTGGTGATCATAAGATTGACGAACGAGATCGAGTAATTGCTCAATTAGAAGCTGGAAAACTTGACTACATTATCACTGTTGATATTTTTAATGAAGGAATTGATATTCCAAGCGTCAATCAAGTTGTAATGTTACGCAAAACAGAATCTAGTATCATTTTTACACAACAATTAGGTCGTGGATTAAGAAAAGCTAAGAATAAAGATTTTGTGACAATTATCGATTTTATTGGAAATTATGACAATAATTATTTGATTCCAATCGCTTTAACAGAAGATAATTCCTTAAACAAAAATAATCTACGCAAAAAAACGATGGCAACAAAATACCTTCAAGGAATGTCGACAATTATGTTTGACGAAATTACTAAAAATAGGATTTTCCAATCAATTGAATCATCTAAATTGAACAATGCAAAAAACTATCGAGAAGCCTATCAAAATTTGAAAAATCGATTGGGCCGTATGCCGAAATTAATTGATTTTATTGAACAACAATCAGTTGATCCAGTCATTATTACGAAATATAAAGAAAATTATCCTGCGTTTTTAAACTGGCTTAATGAAGAGACCCCAGTATTAAATAGTCAAGAAACGAAAGTTTTAACTTTTTTATCTAATGAACTTTTGAATGGTAAAAGAAATCATGAGCTATTGCTCTTATTAATGTTAATCAATAAGGAAAAAGTATCAACTGAAAAGTATCCGTCATACTTAAAAGAACAAGGTTATATTTGCGATGAACAAACAATAAAATCTGTAGAACATATTCTATCATTAGACTTCTTTACTCAAAAGGAAAGAGAAAAATACGGAAATAAGCCAATTGTAATTTATTCTAATGGTACATTTTCTCTAGAAAAATCATTTCAAAAGAGTCTTCAGCAAAATCAATGGTTTGCTGAGTCTGTAGAAGATATCATTAAGACATCTTTTGAACGTAGTAAGCGTTATGTATTAAGTGAACCATTAACGTATAATGAAGTATACGGTCGTAAAGATGTTTGCCGTTTACTAAACTGGGAAGATAACGAAACTAGTACAATGTATGGTTATCGAATCAAATTTGGTACTTGTCCAATTTTCGTAAACTATCATAAAGGTGATACAATCTCAAACGATGTAAAATATGAAGACGAGTTAATCGATCAACATACGTTATTATGGTATACACGTCCGAAATTAACTTTATCTAGTGGAGAAGTTGTGGAAATAATGAATTACAAAGAAACAAACTTAGCAATTCATGTTTTCGTTCAAAAAGAATCTGTTGGTGATCCTGAATTTATTTATCTAGGAAGAGCTTTTCCGAAGCTCGAAACAGCAAAAGAATTAGTCAAACAAGATAAGAATGGAAAAGATACCAACATCGTAAGTATGGAAATGACGTTAGAAAAAGCTGTTCCATTAGAAACTTACGATTTCATCAAACAAAAATAACTTTTCAGAGGATGGATCATCTCCATCCTCTTTTATAACATACGCAATCTATTCTAAATTCATTTTCTTCCCCTCAAACCCAGTCTCAACCTTCTCAGCCCTAACCAGCTCCATCACCAATTCATCCCCCAACTCAATCAACCGATTATAATCCTCATAAAAAGCATGAAACATCTGCGCCCGCGCATAATACTCCTTCACAATCCGTTTCTTATTAATCGGTCCAGACCGAAACTGAAAAAAATGATCCAAAATCGCCAAAGGCTCCTGCCAAGAAGCCATCTTCTCCATAAAATCCCGCAACTCAATAATATCCTGATACGTAACCGCCTTTAAATTCTGTCCTTGTTTATCCATTCTCCTGATCTCCTTCAAATAAGGCGGAGAAAAGCCGATAAGCGCCAAACGAAATCCAAGCCCAAACCCAACTTCTCCCACCAATTTTTTCACTAAATTTCTGGATTCAGTGACCGTTCTATCTGCACATTGACGAGGCAAACCCATAACCCAGCGCTACAAACGACTTTCAAAGCCTTGCTGTATTCATAACGCCTTCTCCCAGAGTAAAACAAAAAACGATACCGAACCTGTCAATACCGTCATCAATCAGCCAAACCAACCCCACAATTCACTCCTAAACCACCCTTAATCCCAAGAAATTAACAAAACCAACTAGAATTTCAAAAGAAAATTAGGTACAATAAAGAAGCTAGTGCTTCGGTGCTAGCAAATTGGCAACTTGTATAGATAGGTTGTGAATGTCTATGCAAGGCTTCATCGTGTGGTTGCCGCCAAACGATGAAGTGCCTTTTTGTTTTATCCGGTTTTTCATCGATTCTTAAAACGTCCCTCCCTTCAAACGTACTCGTAGGACAGAAAAAAACGGCATTGAGCAGATGCCCAATACCGTCGACAATAGTCTAATACCATATACACAACAGCCAATCATACCAAGAAAAAGCAAAGATTCCCTAGAAATCCCAACCCATTTTAGGTACAATAAAGAAGCTAGTACATGTTGCTAGCGCTATTGGCAACTTGTTTGGACAGATGTGTTGTCTTAACAAGGCTTCGATCGTAAGGTTGCCGCCGAACGATTGAAGTGCCAATTTTTATTTATATGTCTTGAACAGAGGTTGGGAAGAAAACGTCTAGCTCCGAGAACCAAGTAGGTACTATGCAACATCAACTTATTTTTCGTTGTGTTTTACAGCAATAAGAGGGAATTCACGAAAAATGTTCTTCAATTTTTTGTGAATTTCAGCTTATTTCCGAAGGAGCTGTTTTTGTACCACCGTTTATCCCAATCTCGATCCTTATTTCTATCCTACACATTTTATTATACCGAAAGACACCACCCACCGCAACGAAATTCGGCATTTCCACCTATTAAATAACACCAAAAACAGCGCCCTTATATATAAGATAAAATAACAAAAAAACTTTTTCCTCTTCAACCAATATTCACCGTTTCTGGGACAAGAAAGGAGGGACTTGAAAATGTTAGAAACATATGAACAGAACAAAGGAATCAATAAGGATCACGTAGCAACCTCAAGATGGGTAGTGGAAAATATATACCAACTAATCAATATATATTTTTTTCAAAATGTTTAGTTGGCGTTTAACAACTATGATAGCCAATTCAAATTACAGGCTGAAAAACTGAAGCCAAAGTAAAAAGCTACACATTTATTTGATGATGTGGGAAATGATTTCTTTACAACCGAACCACCAAAATTATGTGATTTGATGATAAGCACCCCTTCTTTTAGTCTACAAAATGAGATCATAAAAAGAAGTATTGAACTAGTTGATTAAGGGAAAGTAAAGTCATTCGCGTTGTTATTACCACTAGCTACGTTAGAAACAGAAAAAAGAGTGGAAATGTTTGAACAACATAAAGAATATTTAGCAATATTGATTTTTAGAAAAAGAATCAGATTTATTGGACATGCTACAAATTTTAATAAAGACTGCTGTTGGATATGCTACAATATTGATTCTTTAAAAAAGCAACCAATTCAGTGAGGCTGATACAATGTAAAAACGACGATTTTAAGAATGGACAAAAAACTAAGAGATTATCTTAGTTTTTGTTCTTCTATGTCCCAAATTTCAGATAGTAGGATAACTCCAGTAGGAGTAACTAGCTGAATCGATAGAAATAAACCATTTTGTTCTAGTACCCATTTAGCTTGCATGATATCTTCCCCTTTCTACTATATAATATAGCACTCGTACAGAAAAAATAATGTTAAAATAGGGTATACTTATAATTTATTTTTTCGAATGTTGATTTAAAGCCTTTTTTAATGTGAAGTTAAAGTACAAATTAAGTGAATTGAAATTGAGGGGTAAAAATGACAAAACTCTGATCTGTTAGAGTTTCGACTAAAGACTAAAACCTTGATCGTTAACAGGAAAGATTAAAAACTGAAGAAATTAATAATATTTCTGATAATGGTGTTTTATATAGCGCAACCAAAGTCTAATATGTTATAATATGTCTATAAAATATACCTAAAGGAATAAAAAACTTGGTAAAGAGTATTTTAAGTTACCTTGTAAATAGTCAAAATACCTCAATGCTAAAATAATCTGAATTTTGGAACAATTATAATGATCAGTAAACATTGAATACCTTTAGAAATAAGAGAAGAAGCTTTTATCAAGAAGAGAATTCGACTCTGAATTAAAAAAATAATTTAGAATGGAGCTTTGAACTATGAAGAAAGTATTATTGATTGGTATAATACCTGCCTTATTATTAGTCACTTGGGTGTATACCGCAACGTATGCTAATGAATCTGTGGATGTTAACAAAATAACGGACGACACGAAAATCGATTCAATTCAAAGTGAAGAAACAACAAAAATCTTTACAAGGTCTATTAAAGACATGTCAACTGAAGAACTTTCTAACCTATTTGTTAATGCAACACCAGAAAGTATGATTGAAGTTATTAGCAAGTTTGATCCATTTAAAAAAGTAGTTTTGATGGATGATGGTTCATATCTACAAGGAGAGGTAGATATGAATGATTCGGAAACTGCTTCGACATATGAATCAGTAGACGCAGAAACAGATGTTAATGGAATTTCTGTAAAAGAATTTGAAAATTTAATTATTGCGCATTGGGATGAATTAGAGCAGTTATCAACATTTTATAACAATAAATAAAAAAAACTTTTGTTTTTTTTACTGTTAATGAGAGAGGGTCATTAACAAATAAATTATAGGAGATGTGTTATGAAAAAAGTATTATTAGTTATTTTGTTTGGGGCATTGGGGCTATCTTTTGCACAAAAAACTGAAGCAGCAGAGTTCAAAGAACTCTCAAAGGAAGAGCAGAAGGGAATATCAGAGAATCCTTTTGGCCACTTAGGAGACAATGATAATGTTGTCCGTTTGCCAGATGGAGAATTTGCTAACGGAGAAGTAATATTTTATGAAAGTATTGATTCTAACGGAGTTATATACGACAGTGAAAATGATCCTAACAGCCTTACCGTAGCAGAAGCAAAAGAGATTATGAAGAATGAAGCAAAAGAAAATAAGACTAGAACAACAAGAAGAGTAATTCCAGAATATAGACACGTTGTGATGAGAGGAGGAGCTTCACTAACGGTATCTGTTGATAGAACTTACGGTGCTATGGGCTGGTACTCATTTCCTTCTACGTATTCAGCAGCAGCAGGGACGGGGGGGATATATTTAAGATACAGCTCATCGAATGATTCTTCGTTAGCTGGCACAGCATCACAAGCTACGTCAACGTTACTAGGAAAAGGGTACTTTGGAACATTAATAGGAGCAAATCGATCAACGTATTTAGCAGGAAATTTGACAATGTATACTTATAATACTAGAATGCCTGCAACGCCATCAGGAGCTTCTTATTATATATACATGAATATTGCAAATATATAGTATTTATATGATTGTTGTTAATTAGGAATAGTGAGAGAAGTATTGGAAAAGAAAAACTTTGGAAGCATAAAATAAACTGTGTAAGTAGCCATTATAGATAGGTTACTTACACAGTTTTTCTTTTTTACTAAAGTCTGTAATAGAGCAAGAAACGATGAAAGTTAGTCTTTTAGGGTTAGTAATTATCCATTTTCATAGTGGTGGGCATTAATTGTAGGTGGATAATAGTAACTTAATAGAAGCTTAGTAAAAAATTGCTTTTAATTATTTATGGGAGAAAATGGAGTGAAAAATGAAAGGGTAAAAGTATTAATTAAGTATATGATAATTTTAATCAAATAGCTTTTGATTGTTAAGGAACTTGCGCAAGAAGGCCAATAGAAATATTTCATAAAAAAGAAAGTGATGTGAATAATATGGAAACACGTGGAATAACAGATCCTTGGGTAGAAAAAGTCCAAAAATGGTTAAATGAAACATATAAGGGGAAATCAGGTTGGGGCTCTGTTCCAGAAGACGGAAAGACAGGATGGCCGACTATTTATGGGTTGATTCGTGCTGTTCAAGTTGAATTGGGAATTACAAGTCTAGCGGATAATTTTGGTCCTACAACTCAAGCCAAGTGGAATCAGAAGGTTCCAAGTTTATTAGTAGAGGGAACGAAACATAATATCATTAAACTTATTGATGGAGCATTGATTTGTAAAGGTTTAGGTACATTAAAATTTAGTGAAACATATGATCTAAAAACGGATTATGGAATCAAACAATTTAAAAGTTTAGCTGGATTTCATGAGCCAACAGGAGCTCTATCAGCAATGTGGGCAAAAGCACTTTTTGATATGAGCGCTTTTAAAAAAGTGTTTGGTGGAAGTGAAAAAGTTAGAGAAATTCAACAATATTTAAATCGTTTATATCATCCGTATACAGGTATTTTACCATGTGACGGTATTTATCAAAGGGATACAAATAAAGCATTAATTTACGGACTTCAAGCAGAAATGGGTATGGATACTGTTCATGCTAATGGTTATTTTGGTGAAGGAACGACAGCGTTATGTCCAACATTATCTTCAACTCAAGGAACTAGTAGAAATATTACTTTATTGCAAGCAGCTTTAATTGTAAATGAAGAATATGACGGAGAAATTAATGGGATATGGAGTTCTATGCTTACCACAGCAGTAAACAAGTACAAAAGTTTTATGAGAATTAATCCAATCAATGGTGTAGCTGATATGCCTGTTATTAAGGCGCTACTTTCTACAACAGGAGATATTAATCGCTCAGCTGAGGGATTTGATGCTTCGACTAGGCTAACTCAAGAAATGGTAAATACTGTAAAATCATATGGAATGTATCATGCTGGACGATACTTAACTGGGACAGCAGGAAGTGGCATTAATAGAAAACCAAAAAATTTAACAGTTCCTGAAGCAAGACTTTTATTAAACAATGGGATTAATATAGTTCCAATTTATCAAGATAATAATGCTGAGCTTTCTGATTATTCCTATTCAATAGGACAAAGTGATGGAAATGCAGGTTTTGATCGAGCATTTAAATTGGGGATTCCTGCAGATACTATTATCTATTTTGCAGTAGATGTTGATACGACATTAGATCAAATAGAAGAGTATATTATTCCTTATTTCGAAGGAATTAATGAAGCATTAAAAAATTTTGGTGCAAAATGGGATTATTTTTATACGTATAGAGTTGGGGTATATGGACCTAGAAATGTTTGTAAAATTCTTTCAGATAAAGGACTAGCAAGTTCAAATTGTTATGTTTCAAATATGTCTTCAGGATTTTCAGCAAACCTAGGATACCCACAGCCGAGAGACTGGGCATTTGACCAATTTTATGAGCCACTATATGGTGTAGGATCTGGTTTAGGACATATTTACATCGACAAAGTAGCCGTTTCAGGAAAAGATTCAGGCGTTAGTTACATTCAACCTGAAGTGAATCAAATGAAAGAAGTGCTAAAGGAATTCAATCTGCCTTCTTTGACTAACTTATTAAACAGCGGATCAGTAGTATTCGGAAAAGAAATAACAGTTGCAGATTTAGGTGTTGCTAAAGTAACATTCAAACCAACAATTGGTTTATCACCTAAACAAGGAGATCAGGTTTTCAATATAACAAACGGAAAAATCGATGCTAAGTTTACTCAAGAGATCATTAAAAATTTTGATGCCAGTTATACACAAAACTTGAATGATGGTGCGGAATCTATCTCTGCAAAAATTAAAAATGGAGATGTGTCTGTTTCTGTAGGAGCAACTTCTTCTGGAAAAATATCATATGCAATTACTGTAAATGTTATTGATCATGAATTTGAACAAGGAGCAGGTAAAGTTTCATTTTCATTTACTTTCAAAATCGAAATAAAAAAATTCTTTTTTGATGATAATCAATTGAAGGAAGTAAATTGGGAGTTTATTGCTAAACTTTCTGTCTTAGCAATGGCAGTGATAGCAGTTGCCTTAATTTTTTCAGGGGCTATGGCTGGTATTGGAACATTGATAGCGTTATTTTCAATGCTTTTAGTTAGCTAAAATAATAATACAAAAATCAGAGTAAGAAACTTCAATAATTCTTCACTCTGATTTTTGTATTATGGTTGATAGTCAAAAGCAATTTCTTTTTGTTTTATATAGGTTAAAGTTCTTTCTAGGCATAGTTGCTGTTCTGTATCAGTTAAATCAAATATAGTGATCACAAGAAAAGTTCCGCCTTTAGTATAGGATGGCTTATGTAATTCAATAACGACGTTTTCAATTCGAGAAACTCTGTTGGCATATTTAATGTCTGAAAAAAGTTGATTATCTGTTGAAACTGAAGTAAATAAATTAAATTTAGATGAAGATACGATCAGTCTACTATGAGGTGTAGATACGCACTTCTTTATATAGGATTCTATTCTTCTTTTTTGGACAGTATTAGCATAAATTGGTGTTAATTTTATTAGTAGCATAATAGTTACTGAATATATAATTAAAGAAATAATTAAAGTGGTAATAGAAGGGATTTTACCAGAAGTAAAAGTTTCTTTAATAATGAGAATGCAGAAAAGAGCAGTTAGAATTATCACACTTAGTTTAATAATCATTTTTGTTTTTATAAGGAATATGTTTCCAATAAGGCTAGAATCTATGAATTTAGAAGCTATCCTTTTAGCAAAGGTACTATTTTTAATCTCCATGTATGTAATTCTCCGTATCTAAAATAATGTGGTTCATTTATTTTTACTGAAATTATATCTATATAAATAATAAACTATTTTCAACATTTTTGAAATAGTTAGCAATTCTAAATTTCAAAAAGAGTTGATTAGAAGGAAAACTCATTGAAGTATATTCATGTGACCCATTTTAAAACGCTACATTAACAAGATATTAAATTGTCCATAAGAGTTACCCAAAAATATTTTTCCATCCTAACTAGCTTTAGCTCTAAAACTATACACCTATAACCACCCAAAAAAGCCCGAACTCCAGCTATGAGAAAAAAACTAATAGTTCAGCCCGATATTTTTGAATTATTTATTTAGCCATACTATAGTAAAAGTATAGGAGGTAAGATATAAATGAATAAAGTGCACAGAATTTCCCTGAATTATTTAGCTGTTTTGATGTTGGTGATTGCCAACTTGTTACCCGCCGCCAGTGTGTTTGCCGAAGGATTGACCAAACCAGATGAAAATACATTCGACTCAGAATCCTTATATATCAAAGCTGACACCAAGAAAAATGAAACGAACAACAAATTAATCGACGTAAACTACGAAGTAACGAACAAAAGCGATCAACCAATCGATCACGTAGTTCTAAAACAAAAGAACCAAAATGACTCACCAGTAAAATTCGACGCAACAACCCTAAAAAGCGACGACCAATTGGTGGCGTCTGACGATCAAACGATCCAGTTTGATCAAACAGAAAATCAAGATGAGGGGACAGAACTAACCATCACCACGATCCAACCTCATACCACAAAACATCTGACAATAAGTGCCGAGCAAACAGATGAATCAATCCATCAGCTTGCTGTTGAAATAAATCAGGCAGACGAAAAAGTAGGGGAAATCACCCTAACACTGCCAAAGAACGAACAAGAAACGAGCAGTACATCAATACAAGAAAAAGAAGCTGACACAGAAGTAGCAGAATCTCAATCAGAAGAGCCAACAACTGCTGCACCCGAAGACTCAGCAGCAACGACCTCAAAAGAAAACAATCAAGCCGCACCGAGAGCCCAAGCAATCGGACCAAGAATTGCGCCAACGCCAGGCCGTGGCTTTGATAAACCAATTTATAAAAGCATCCACAAAGGAGAATTATTTTCTACAGGAAATACCAACTTAACCCCTGTAAACGAAGCGACAGCGAGCGCTTTTTTGAATACTAGAGCGCCACTTAGTGGTCAAGCAATTAATAATTTTCAGTTGAAATTTGCGGATGTCGATGGCGATCCAACGACCTATAACTCAAGTAAAGCCTACATCGATTTAGATGGTGCCAAAGAAGTCGCATGGGCAGGCTTATTTTGGAGTGCATCCCGTTTTAAAGGCCCAGCTACAGCGACGAATATGACCGATGATGAAATCAGCGCCCCTGTTCAATTAACCACGCCAAATGGAACAGTAACCTGTGTTGCCCCACAAAAATATCATCGAATTGACCAAGATGCTACCAATCCTGGGCAAGGTTTTGGGTTTAATAATACGGGCTTTTCTAACTTTGCCGATGTGACCTCGATCCTTCAAGGGGATAAAAGTGCGACTGGTGCATACACATTAGCAGATATTCCGATGACCGATTTCCTACAAGGCAAATTTCAAAGTTTCAACTTCAGTGGTTGGAGTTTATTTATCGTGACAAAAGACCAAGCCAAACAATCCCGTGCCTTCAATGTCTATTATGGCGCTAGAGGGAACAAAGCTGGAACCAACAATGAATTTGTCATGAAAGACTTTTTAACCTCTAAACAAGGAAAATTAAACCCAATCGTGACGTGGTTTACCGTTCAAGGCGATAAATTTTTCACAGGTGACAATGCTCAAATCCAAAATAGTGCAGGAACTTGGGTCAATATCAGCAATACAATCAACCCAGTCGGTAATGTCATGAACGGAACCGTTTCAGATAACGATCAACACATGGTGGATAAATATCCGGGCAAATTTAATCCTGGCTTTCCCAACTTTTTAGATATCGATGTCGATCGTTTGACCTTACCAGAAGGGATCATCACTAACAGTCAGAAACAAATTAACTTTAAAACAACCAGTAGCGGAGATGATTACTCAACCAATGCGATTGGATTTTCAATCAATGCGGAAACACCCGAACTTGAAGTCACCAAAGAAATTATAAATCCAAAAGAAACGTATAAAATCGGGGATACCGTAACCTATCGTGTCCATCTCAAAAATACCAAAGAAAACACAGAAGCGGTCAACAGTCTTTCTAAAGACCAATTAGATAGCCGTTTAGATTATGTACCCGACAGCTTATCCATCGTAAGTGGTCCAAATGCTGGCAATAAAACAGATGCCACAGGCGATGACCAAGGTGAATACACAGCAGCCGATCGTGCAATCACGTTTCGTGTAGGAGAGGGCGCCAACGCTACACAAGGCGGTAGCTACAAAGGAACGACCGCGGAAACAGTCTACGAATTTCAAGCAAAAATCAATGATACAGCCAAAGGAGAAGAACTGATTCCAAATAGTGCTACATTCCAAGGCGTAGATTCTGCCACAAATACAATGATCGATAATACATCCAATATCGTAGAGGTAAAAATCGCCCCAGAAGAACTGGTCGGCAAACTTGAAAGTTCAAAAACAGTCAACAATAAATCGCCAAAAATCGGCGACGAAATAGAATACACGATTCAATTCAAAAACACCGTACCAAAGGGTATTTTAAACCAAATAACCGTGACCGATACTTTACCAAAAGGGCTAACCTATATCGAAAACAGTGTCACAAGCACAGGGCCTGATCCTAAACCAACCGCATTAACGGTTGTCAATGGCCAAGTAACCGCTGAATACCCAAAAATCGCCGATACCGAAACCCGTACCATTTCCTTTAAAGTCCGTGTCAATGAAGAAGCGGTAGTCGGACAACCGATCATCAACAAAGCAACGATCGATGATCACACCAATCCACCAGATGAACCAGAAATGCCCGTCACACCAGTCGAAACGCCCGGTGAATTAGAAAGCACTAAATCGGTAAATAACCAATCACCGAAAATTGGGGACGAAGTGGAATATCGCTTGTCTTTCCGTAATAAAATCACCAATGGCGTCTTGAATCAAGTGACGGTTACAGATAATTTACCAAAAGGCATGACCTATGTAGACGGCAGTTTAACCAGCGAAGGCGCTGACCCGCAACCGACAAGTCTAACCATGACTGACGGCAAAGTCGTTGCAGAGTACCCAAAAATTCAAGATACCACAGTACGAACCATTGTCTTTAAAGTCAAAGTCAATGAAGAAGCTATTGTTGGGCAAAAAATCGTAAACAAGATAACTGTAGATGACCATGTCAATCCGCCCGATGAACCAGAAATTCCAGTCACACCTGTTGAAACACCTGGACGATTAGATGTCACCAAATCCGTCAATGATCAAGCACCAAAAATTGGGGACGAAGTCGAATACCGTATCACATTCCGAAATAAAATCACGAACGGTGTTTTAAACCAAGTTACCGTAACGGATACTTTGCCAAAAGGCGTAACCTATGTAGAAGTTAGTTTGACCAGTGAAGGAGATGATCCAAAGCCAACAAGCTTAACCATGGAAAATGGTCAATTGACTGCTGAATACGGTATGATCAATGACACTAAAGTCCGTTCGATCGTTTTCAAAGTCAAGGTCAACGATGAAGCAAAAATTGGCGAAGCAATCGTCAATAAAGCCAAAATCGATGATCACACCAATCCGCCCGATGAACCCGAAGTGCCGATTGTGCCAGTCATCACACCAGGCGAATTGGAAAGTAGCAAATCAGTGAATAATCAAGCACCGAAAATCGGTGACGAAATTGAGTATCGCATTACATTCCGTAATAAAATCACAAACGGTGTCCTAAACCAAGTCACCGTGACCGACACCTTACCAAAAGGCTTAACCTATGTAGACGGAAGTTTGACCAGTGAAGGCGCTGATCCACAGCCCACAAGTTTAACGATGGAAAACGGAAAATTAGTCGCTGAATATCCTGAAATCAAAGATACAACCATACGAACGATTAGTTTCAAAGTCACCGTAAATGCGGAAGCGGTAGTCGGACAACCGATCGTCAATCAAGCGAAAATAGATGATCATACGAATCCGCCTGACGAACCAGAAGTGCCCGTCACACCCGTTGTCACACCGGGACAATTAGACGTAACGAAATCAGTCAATCATCAAGCACCAAAAATCGGAGATGAAATCGAATATCGTATTAGTTTCCGTAACAAAGTCACAAATGGTGTAATTGATCAAGTCACTGTGACCGACACCTTACCAAAAGGCTTGATCTATGTAGAAGGTAGCCTAACCAGTGAAGGCGCTGATCCTATGCCAACAAGCTTGATCATGGAAAATGGCAAAATGACCGCTGAATACCCAAAAATCGACGACAATACCGTCCGCTCTGTTGTGTTCAAAGTCCGCGTGAACGAAGAAGCGGTAGTCGGACAACCAATCGTCAATAAAGCGATCATCGATGATCACACCAATCCACCAGATGAACCAGAAGTGCCCGTCACACCAGTCGAAACGCCCGGTGAATTAGAAAGCACTAAATCGGTAAATAACCAATCACCGAAAATTGGGGACGAAGTGGAATATCGCTTGTCTTTCCGTAATAAAATCACCAATGGCGTCTTGAATCAAGTGACGGTTACAGATAATTTACCAAAAGGCATGACCTATGTTGAAGGCAGCTTAACCAGCGAAGGTGCTGATCCGCAGCCAACAAGTTTAACGATGGCGAATGGTAAAGTCATTGCGGAATACCCAAAAATCCAAGACACAACAGTACGTACGATTGTCTTTAAAGTCAAAGTCAACGAAGAAGCCATCGTCGGGCAAAAAATCGTGAATAAAATCACCGTAGATGATCATGTCAATCCGCCCGATGAGCCTGAAATCCCAGTTGTCCCAGTCGAAACACCTGGACAATTGGACGTGACAAAATCAGTAAATGATCAAGCACCAAAAATCGGGGATGAAATCGAATACCGCATTACCTTCCGCAACAACGTCACAAATGGTATCATAAACCAAGTCACCGTGACCGACACGCTACCAAAAGGCGTAACATATGTAGAAGGCAGTCTGACAAGCGAAGGCGATGATCCCAAACCGACAAGTTTAACGGTGGAAAATGGCAAACTAGTCGCTGAATACCCAAAAATCAGTGACAACAAAACCCGTTCGATAGTCTTTAAAGTCAAAGTAAACGAAGAAGCAAAAGTCGGTGAACCAATCGTAAACAAAGCCAAAATCGACGATCACACCAATCCACCGAACGAACCAGAAGTCCCAGTCACACCAGTCGAAACACCAGGAGAACTAGAAAGCACGAAAACAGTCAACAATCAAGCACCAAAAATCGGGGATGAAATCGAATATCGAATTCATTTCAACAATAAAATCCCGAATGGTGTCCTAAACCAAGTCACAGTCACCGATACTCTACCAAAAGGAGTAACGTACGTAGAAGGCAGCTTGACCAGTGAAGGCGCTGATCCCAAACCAACAAGCTTAACCATAACAAATGGCCAGTTGGTCGCAGAATACCCGAAAATCACCGACACTAACATTCGTTCGATCGTATTCAAAGTGACGGTCAACGAAGAAGCCGTTATCGGACAGCCGATCATAAATAAAGCCAAAATCGATGACCACACAAATCCGCCAGATGAACCAGAAGTCCCAGTGACACCAGTAGAAACCCCTGGCGAATTAGAAAGTACGAAAACAGTTAATAACCAAGCACCAAAAATCGGGGATGAAATCGAATATCGAATCAATTTCAATAATAAAATAGCAAAAGGTGTTTTAAACCAAGTCACCGTCACCGATGTGTTACCAAAAGGCGTAACATATGTGGAAGGTAGTTTAACCAGTGAGGGCGATGATCCCAAACCGACAAGCTTAACGATGACAAATGGCAAACTAGTCGCAGAATACCCAAAAATCAGCGATACCAAAACACGTTCCATCGTGTTCAAAGTGACGGTCAACGAAGAAGCCGTAGTTGGACAACCAATCATCAACAAAGCCAAAATCGATGACCACACAAATCCACCCGATGAGCCAGAAGTCCCCGTGACACCAGCGGAAACACCGGGGGAATTAGAAAGTACGAAAACAGTCAATAACCAAGCACCAAAAATCGGTGAAGAAATCGAATACCGTATCACGTTCCGCAACAAAATCACTAATGGCATTTTAAACCAAGTCACCGTCACGGATACCCTACCAAAGGGCGTAACCTATGTAGAAAACAGTGTGAAAAGTGAGGGAGATGAGCCAAAACCGACAAGCTTAACGGTAAAAGACGGCAAACTAACCGCTGAATACCCAACGATCAGTGATACAAAAACCCGTTCCATCGTGTTCAAAGTGACGATCAACGAAGAAGCAGTAGTTGGCCAACCCATCATCAACAAAGCCAAAATCGATGATCACACGAATCCACCTGATGAACCCGAAGTACCCGTGACACCAGAACAACCGCTAGGGAAACTAGAAAGCGAGAAAACAGTCAATAAAAAGACCGTTAAAATCGATGAAGAGCTTGAATATCGCATCAGTTTCCGCAATACAGTAGAAAATAGCCTGTTGAATCAAGTCACAGTCACAGACAATCTACCAAAAGAATTGACCTATGTAGAAAATAGCATAAAAACGGAAGGCGACGATCCGAAACCAACAAATTTAACGGTAAAAGACGGCAAAGTAATCGCTGAATATCCAACAATCAGCGACAATAAAACACGTTCGATTGTTTTCAAAGTCAAAATCAACAAAGAGGCGGTTCCAGGTCAACAAATCAAAAATATAGCGGTAGTGGATGACCACATTAATCCGCCCGATAAACCAGAAGTACCTGTAATACCTGAAAAAGAAGATCCAGGAAAAATAGATCTTCCAAAGGCGGGAGAAGCATTATCGAATTCAGCCGTATTTATTGGGTTAGCAATGTTAGCAACGGTAATCTTGGCAAATGTGGAGCAAAAAAAGAAGAATAAAAATTAACCATTATCATTAACTTGGTGAAAAAGAGCAAGGAAGAACTTACTTTTAAGTTTGTCCTTGTTTTTTTTAGTAAAAATGAAATAGCCTCTTTTAAAAGAGGCTACATGGCAATAAATTGATTCTTTTGCTACCTATTCAAATAAAAAGGAAAAAATGAATGGAGTTGGGAAGGGTGTATTCCGTGCATATCAGAGAGGAATCCTGTTGGGAATCTTCTTTATACTGCTAGTA
This sequence comes from Enterococcus sp. AZ101, assembly GCF_050499005.1. Classification (NCBI taxonomy): domain Bacteria; kingdom Bacillati; phylum Bacillota; class Bacilli; order Lactobacillales; family Enterococcaceae; genus Enterococcus; species Enterococcus sp. AZ101. The sequence goes on from NZ_JBMHEZ010000002.1 coordinate 628,687, forward strand.
GCACTGTGTTTTTAGATTGATTATGTTTAAAGATGTCGATTGATTTGACACGAATAGAGAGAAATCTCACATAGTGTGAATCGTCTAAAAATGAAAACTGGTTCAATTTTTCGAAATTATTTTTGTACATATTGCATAAATAAAATTTTAGTGATAGAATTAAATGACAAAAAGTCTGAGCTATTTTTAATGGCTCAGACACGTAATCTGAATGTGTATACCAACACCAAACAATTACTTTCTAGAAAATAATTACGATCCAATTCATTATTTACTCTCCCTCCATTCTAATTCCTATCATACATAGGGGACTCAGATAAAGACGTGAGATGTTGTGTATACGAGACGAAAGGGGACACGAATGGATATAGGTAGTACGATCGAGTTGATCAGGCAAAAGAAAAATATTCCAATTAAATCTTTAATTGGAGGAATTGTGTCACGAGCACATTATTATCGAATTGCAAATGGTCAATCAGATATGACGGTAACAAATTTTTTTAAGATTTTAGAACATTTGAATGTTTCATTAGAAGAGTTTCTATTTATAAAAAATAACTTTAAAATAGAAAGATTCAAAGCACTATTTACCGAAGTCCATCAGAGTTTCATTAAACAAGACCTAGAAAAACTTTTGTCGTTAAAAGAAAAATCAACAATCATCTATAAAAAAACAAATTTAGAACGTTACCAACATATTGCCCTAGTGATTCAATTATTGATTGATCGTTTAAAGGAAGACGGATATGATTCATTTGCAAAAGAGTATTTACAGGACTATTTAATGAATTTAAACATGTTTACCCATTATGATTTAGTCCTATACTCGAATAGTTTCTTTGCATTTTCTAAAGAATTAAATGAAGCGATTAGCGTTAGAATTTTAGATAACATAAAAAAATATGAACAATTGAAAGCATTTGAGTCTGATACTGTGAAAGTACTATCTAACATGATTTTTTATGAAATTGAGTTGAATGATTTTAAAAAAGTGAAAGAATATATTGGCTATATGAAACAAGTAGAGTTGAGTGAGCATTTGATTCTCGAGAAGGTTCTAAAAAAATTTTTTATGGGAGTGGATTGTCTATTGACAAAGAATATCATGCAAGGAAAAAAGCAAATGAAGGAAAGTATGACAATATTGAACATACTAGATAATAATCACTACTTTTTTTTAGAAAAAATCGAGGACCATTTATTGAACTATTTTAAGTTGTATTAAAAAAACTAATGAACAATGTCGTCTCAAATAAGAGACCTTTTAACGATGAACCCTATTAACGCACTATACTCAGCCTTGTAAGTTTTAATCATGCATTATTTGTTAAGCATTGATTGGTAGAAAGGTGGGGTTGTTTATATGTGGAAGTGGATCTGGACGATTATTCGTTGGGTTTTGCAAAGAGCGATTTGGGGTTGGTTTAAAAAATGGTTGGGTTGGTAGACCTTACTTTTTATAAATAAACCAACAAAAGTTTGAGGAGTAAGGATGAGAAAGAGTTTAATGAAAATGATGAAAAAGTGTTGTTGAACAAATGAACTTAACAAATACGAATGAAACTTATATCTTTTTCTGATTTAGCATATCAACTTTTTCTATCCTTTCTATTTCTGGAGCATCTAATTAAAAATAGAGAGGACATGATTTGGTGAGAGTTGAAAACATCACATACAACATAAGTGCGCAGAAAAAAATTGAACAATTTACATATGATATGGCTTCACATTCACTGACACTGATTGTTGGTAATAATGGAGCAGGCAAGTCCACATTATTAAAACTAATGGCAGGTATTTTAACGCCAGAATGCGGACAAATTTTCCAAACTGAGAAGGTCTCTTATGTTCCAGATTCTTCTGAAAATTATTTTAAAGGCGTAACCCCTTTATTCTATTTTAATTTTTTAAGATCAGAATTTCGAATTGAAAAAAAATTTTTCAATAGTCGGTTAGTAGAGCTTATGAGAAATTTTAATTTCTCTGAAAGGCTGATGACAAGCGAAATGGGTTCTTTGTCTTTAGGAGAAAAGAAAAAAGTGATGTTGATTGGCGCTTTTCTAAATGATCCTCAACTGTATTTAATGGATGAACCAACTTCTGGATTAGACCAAGAGTCCTTGAGCAATCTACTGCAAGAAATAGAAAAAGAGCGGCAAAAAGACAAAAAATTTATCATCATTAGTCATGAACATGCGGAACTTTTTCAACAAGTGGATGAGATGATTCAGTTGTAAATGAAAAGGAGGGAGCATTTTAATGATGGAGCTAAAAGAAAATCGCATCTTTTTGGAGCTATTGACTGTATTTTTTATACGACAAGGAATCTGGGCAAAAGAAAAGACAATGAAACTTACTAATTTAGTGCAACTGACCTATAGCTATTTTTTTGGCTCTTTCTTGATTTTTTTAGGGATGGTTTTGTTCAAATATGACATGACATTATTTTTAAAAGAATCATCAGCATTTTCGTCGGTTCGGTATTATGATTTACTTGTAATTAGTTTAGTAGTGATTCTTTTGATAGGGATTAGCTATGAGAATTATTTCTTCATCAAAACAAATACGCATCAAACATTAGCTATTTTTTTTAGGATGAATAATAAAAAGATTTTTTTTATTAATGCACTCAAAACGATGATCATTGTTTTACCAGTCATCACTTTTTTGTGTTTTTACTATACTCTTTGGCCTCTACTATATAGTTTCGCTATCTATAGTTTTAGTTATTTTATACTTGTTGTTTATAGTATCAAACAGCAAAGAAGCCGCTTGAAAAATCGTAAAATGATTGCAGAAAACTGGCTTGTTAATGGAATTGTAGTGAAGGTAGTCTACATTTTCAGATTGTTCACGTTATCATTTTTCTTTAAGGCTTTATTTTTACCTATTATTTCAATTCTTCTATTTGCACTTCTATTAAGTTATGGTTTTAATATTGCGCAGATAGCAGGTAGTTTAGAGGCTTTTATTGTCAGTTTTTTCTTGAGCGCAATTATTTTTAATGATAAAGGACTGGTCTATGGCTTTTTGGCGCTAATGACGGATAGTCACTATCTGAAAGGATTTCAATATAGTAGTAAACGCTTTTTAATACGTGGTTCATTAGTACTATATCTTGTTCAAACCATCCCAGCACTTATCCTGTTCGTATGGGTGACAAAACAATGGTTGAGCGATAATTGGAGTTGGTTATTTATGGCTGGACTGGGATTATTAACTGGAAGTATTTTGTTGACACTGATTCATGCGGTGAAAGGTTTAAAGTTAAATGGGAAGTTTGATTATTCTAGTCAGTTAGAAAGATACACCATTCCACTTAAAGAAAATTTATTCTACTTTATACAAACATTGCCATTACTTGCTAGTGTGGCTCTTTTCAAAATAGTAAACGAGATTAATGGGGGAGAAATTATATTTTTGCTTCTCTTTCTAATGACTCTGATAATCTATGGAAGCTATCTTATTAAGCAAATTCAATTTATCTATTCAATAACTTTGGGGGAAAATCAATGAGTATTTTATCAGTAAAAAATATTAAAAAATCGTATTCAATCAACGAAAAAGAAGAAGAAAAAGTTTTAGATGGAATCAATTTAGACGTTCACGATGGTGAGTTTTTAGCATTACTTGGACCATCAGGTTGTGGGAAATCAACATTACTTAACATTATTAGTGGGTTAGATACTGATTACGAAGGAGAAGTTCTCTATAAGGGAACGTCTCTAAAATTTTTGAATGAGCATGAACTGACAGATTTTCGTAAAAATAATATCGGCTTTGTATTTCAAAACTTCAATTTGATTTCGCATATGAGTGTTTTGGAAAATGTCATGATTCCGATGTATCTTAATGGGAAAAGTCATTCAGAAAATAAGACAAAAGCCTTAGAGCTTTTAGATTCCGTAGACTTAAAGAAATATGCTGATAAAAATGTCAAAAATTTATCCGGTGGTCAAAAGCAACGAGTAGCAATTGCTCGTGCTCTTACAAATAATCCAGAATTAATTATTGCAGATGAACCAACAGGATCACTAGATTCAAAGTCACAAAACCGCATATTAGAAATTTTAGAAGGATTGACCCAGCAAGGAAAAACAGTGATCGTAGTAACACACAATGAAGAAATCACAGAGCGTGTGGATACGGTCGTTAAATTAAGAGATGGGAAAATTGTGGAAGTGGAACAAAAGAGTGACCGAAGTTTTACTGAACCGAAGATACCAAAAAAGATAAGAAAGAACAGATTTAACTTTATTAGCATGTTAAAAATTGCTTTTTCCAATTTTATGCAACGAAAATGGCGAAATGTTATGATTTCTATTGCAACATCAATTGGTTTAACAGGTATTTTATTGTCCTTAGGTTTAGGGAATGGAATTGTGAAAATTATTGAACAAGATATGGAGGGGGGGAAAATTCCGTCCCAAATTCAAATTTCCCTGAATAATCAACAAAGTAGCGGTATTATTAACAAAAATGATCTGACCTATATCAAAAATAAAGTAGGGCAAGAGAAGATTAAATACTTTGAGACGCCATTTGGTATGAGAATGATTGAAGCAGAAGTAGAAGATATTGGCAAAGCAGATTACACGGATACAACACCAAATTATTCTCAAGTTGTTAGCTTATATGATAATACATCAATCAAAGTTCCTTCTAACACAAAAGACTCTATTTTGGCTGGAAAAGAATACCAAGATCCTAAAGAAGAGGGCATTACTTTAACTGAAAGCTTTATTAAAGATTTCAATAAAATGAACAAAAAGAATCTTACCGCTGAAAGTATTATTGGAAAAAAATTAAAAGGGTTCATTGTTGAAAGTACAAGCGAAGGCGAAAAGACTGGAACATTTTCAACAAAAATTATTCGGATCGTTAAAGATGAAACCGAAGAAGAGAACTCTTATATGGCACCAGTCGAGATGAATCAGATTATTACTCGAAATAAATTCGAAAAAAATATTCCTTATTTCATTTTAGAGTTAAAAGAACCTTCAGAAAACAAACAAGTGATGGAGCAAATCAATAGTAATAAAAAGTACGTGGCGATTTCTCAGACAGCTGTAGTCGATATTATTATTAATTTTATTAAGATTATTCAGGGACTTTTGATTTTCATGTCAACACAAGCAGTCATTGTTTCAATCGTAATGATCGGAATTGTAATGTATATCAATGTTATTGAACGAACAAGAGAAATTGGCGTCATGAAAGCAATTGGGTATCGAAATCGTGATATCAACATGATTTTCACCTCGGAATCGGCATTTATTACTTTACTATCGCTATTATTAGCCACACTATTTGCCTCATTCATCGGATTTGGTATCAATGAAATTGTAGCGATGAAGGCCAAAGAGATTTCTAGTGTTTTTATGCTAGATATCGTAGCAGTTGGTGGAACGGTCATATTAGCTATTGTTATGTCCTTGTTTTCAGCAAGTGTTCCAATGATGAAAGTAGGGAAATTAGATCCGGCGACTTCCTTAAGGTATGAATAGATATGAAAAAAAATCAAAGAAATAGTATTTTTTTACTAATCATTGTTTTGGTAGCTTCTTGTTTTTTATACCTCACGATAGTTAATACTTCCAAACATGAGAAAAAAGAAGTAGGTGATACGTTGGAAGAGCAATTTTTTAAAGAAGTGATTTATCTGGAAAAGAGCACGAATAAAAACGAGCATGAGCTTGATCTGAGTTCGATGAATTCGATGATGCTAAATGAAATTATTTTTGATGTGAAGCAAACAGTTGCTCAAGATACTGGATTAAGTCATGCTGATTTGGATATTCTATTCCAAAAATTTCATCAGAAACTTAAAGAAAAAACACATTATGATTCAGAGCTAATAAAAGAGCAAAATAAAATGAAAGAATACAAAATTCAGGTTTATGGAATTGATTTAAGCATTTTTTTGAGACAGTTAAAACAGGAAATACAAAAAACAAAAGAAGTGGAACTAAAAGAAAAAACAAGTTACCTGAATCAATTGTTTTCTAACCAAATTGATACAATTTCAGTAAAAAAAGATCCTGTTACATTAAGCCTAAAGTTCAAAAAAAAGAATTCGAAGTGGCAAATTGATTCAAGTCCTTTTGATGTGCTAAATATATATTTAGGTTTTTACGCAGGTGAGAATAATTTGCTAGCTTTAAAAGGAATGATGAATGATTTAGATTTTAAATAATTATATTAGTATCAATTTGGATTCCTTGAGACTGAGATATGACTCGCAGAGTTATATTTCAGTCTCTTTTTTTATCGTATCTCAGAAAGATATTAATTTTACATCCTAATTTTGCAAAACTTTTGCACCACAAAGAAAAAGTTGATAACTATAAGGCATGTAAATATGGCAAAATGAAAATTAAGGAGTTTGAACAAAGAAGCTTACAATCAGACAAAGGGGTCAGTAAAATGTCAGGAATCAAAAGCAGCCTTACTGTGGCAGGAAGCGTGTCAGAACAGTTCAGTCAAGCGGCTAGTGGCTTTTCATCCGTGAATGAAGCATCAAGTAAAGCAGAACGTACCACGGTCAGTGGAAATAATCATGCCAAAAATAGTTTAGCGAGTATGCATCGTCGCGGGCAGCGTCTGTCAAATGCGATTGCTCGTGATGGAAATAACATTCATTCAGTCGCAAAAGAATTTAGCATAATTGATCAGAAAATCAAAAAAAGTTTCGATTTACCATTACTTTCTTCAAGCTTTGGAGGTGGGAGTCGTTCATGAATGAAGGAAAAGAACTGAAAATCAACCAACAGATAAGACAAATAAATATAGAGCAAGAAGATAAACGACGTGAAATTAGAGAATTGGAAGATTTGGAAGCGAATTATTTTTCGATTCATCAACAAGAACAACGCTATTACCAAGAGTTGATCGGTAATAATCAAGGATCACGTTATACGAATCACTTTATGGAGTTAGATGACGAAGCCAATCGTTTACACCAATATGAACGCCAACGGTTAGAAGATATAGCAGAGCGTTTAGTAAATGAAGAGGTGCAGTTGAGAGATAAAGAAGAGGCACTGTATACTGAGAGAGTACAGTTATTTTCTGATAGAGAGGAAGCGGAGGAGAACCGTTATGGCTATTGATTTTTATGTAGGCGAAGTCAAAGCGCAAAGCGCCGCTGCCAAACAAATGGCCCACGAATATATTCAGTTTTGCAGTACGCTGAAAGATAGTGTGAATGCCTTTATGAATGCGCCGCTTTCCAGTAAAACATACGACTCAGCGAAACTTTATTTCTCAGCGGTCTACCCATCGTTGGCAAGTGGATTTATACTGGCATGTGAAGCCTTAGTAGAAGCGCATAGTAAATTTCCCGAAGAATTTCAATCATCAGTGGATACCTGTGACGTAATCGAAGAACAAATAAAAGCAGAAATCGCTCAAGGAAAAGTCTTACTCCAAAATATGGCACAGACAATGGACAAAGAAAAGGAACCAAACCAACGCATGGAACAACGCTATATGGGTGTACAAAGCTCGATTCAAAAGAATGAGGAAAAGCTGCAGAATCTGTATGATTTTAATGCCAGTTCACCAAATTTATTTTCAGAATTTGAAGCACAATTGGCTAGTTTAGATGCAGGATTAGCCGAAGTAGAAAAAGGTGCAGCGTGGAATCCAGCTTCGGGGACCTTTGATTTGTCTAGGATAAGTTTGGCTTGGACGAAGCCGATTGGTAAAGCTTGGGATCAGCGCCAGAAGAAGATTGATGCGAAAGTAGAAGCTTATCGTTTAGAAAATCAAGATATTACGTATACTTTTGATGAACATGGGAATGTAACGGGTGTTTATGTCGATGGTACGTTTGATTCTAAAATGACATTAATGGTGCAAGAAGCTATCGCGACAAATAACTGGAATGGGCTTAAAGCATTAGGAGTTGGTTTAGCTGATAAAATTTATGAAAATTTTGGCTTAGCAGGACTAATGGGTGAGAGAACGTTAGACCCAAATGCGGTTGGAACGAAGCCATATGCATGAGGTCGATTTATTGGTGATCTGGCTTCAATAGTTGGTGGTGGAGCGGAATTTTTAGGTGGTTTCTCATGACTCGTTGGGGGAAATGGCTTTTCATTTGCGGGAGCACCATTTACAGGTGGAGCGACTTTAGCATTGAGCCTAGCAGCAACAGCAAGTGGAATAGCAGCGATGGCTCATGGATCAGGAACGATTGTGAATGCTTTTGGCAGTTTGCTAGATGGGTATCATTTTGAAGATAGATCATATACTAATAAAAATGGAGAGTGGGGGAAAGGTAATACTAATTCTACACAAGCAAACATTCGCAAACACTTTGACAAACATGGTGACGAAGTTTGGGCGGCTTCCATTGAGGAATATATGAGAAAAGCAGAAGAATTTGCTAAAACTGTAAAAAAGGGAGTTAAGCCATCCAATGTTGCAAGACATACTCCAGACGTAAAGCGATTTAGAAAAAATGGTCGATACATTGATTTAGCTCCAGATGGATCAATTATTTCATTATTTACACTATGGACACATTAATGTGGATACCTAGCTATTGGGAAAATTTAGAACAAAAAAAATGGGAATCAATTACTAAGGCACGACGTTGTTTAATGAAGAAGGGACGAAAAAACTATTACAACTGATAGTTTCTTGGCAACAAGTATTTAATAATTCACCAGAAAAATTTGAGCTTTCAACTGAGTTTATTGCGGAAGATGGAGTATTTTACAAAGAAAAGGTAGAAAAGCAAGTTCTATTGTCAAAACTTAGTAATTTAGAAAATTTATGTAGAGAAGCGTTAGAGAGAGAAATGTTACTTGTTCATTTTGGTATATAAAATTTGGCGATATGGGTGAATGAAGGCTAATAGTAAAAAATGAAGATATAAAATTGAATCAGGGACTTTTTTAGATTATAAAACGGATATGCCTGCTCCACCTAAGATTCAAAAAGGAGTCATGACAAAATTGAGTATAGGCATCCAATAATGAGTTGAGAGTAATTGATTATAGTGATAGTTTGCTAACTCAAGAAGAGCAGTATCTGATTGGGGAAATGTTTATAAGAAATTGAACAATAAAATTTCATGAATTTAGTGAAGAAGATGTTTTTTAGACTAATGAAATGTTGAAGAATACGATGAACAGTTAGGCTATTTTATCTCTAACTAACAGAATAGACATATGAAGGCGATGACTCATAGAGCAGAATGCTTTTAAATGAGTCCAAAATTTCAAATATAGGTGTGGAATATTAAATATTTTGTAATAAAAATGTTGGTACGATCAATAGTAAAATAGTAATTTAAAAATAAAGGAGTCAAAAATGAACCTAACTTTCAATTTAACACTAACAGATTATTTAGCAATTGAGAAATTTGCTTTTTTCAGTGGAGAAAATAAGTCCTATCAAGCAATTAAAAAAAATTTTACACTATTATATTATCTACTTGGGATTTCACTATTTGTTTTATTATCTTATTTAGCATCAACTGTTCTTTTTATCGTAATGATTCCAATGATTCTCTTATTTGTTATTGGCTACAAAAAATTTCTGCCTAATTGGATTTGGGTACGTATTGAACCACAGCTAAAAAAACATATTTTAACGTATCAATTAAAAGAAAATCCAGAAGGAATGAATGCTTGCGAATTTAACTGTTCGGAAGAAGGATTCTCTTTTCTTATCAATGAAGAAAATCAACTTTTCAGACGCAACAGTCTAGTGGCCGTGGAAAACACAGAGGACTATTTTTTCCTTCATGATGATCGAGGTCGCGCGATGTGTATACCACAAATAAATCTAACCAGATCTGAGCAAGATTACCTAGCAAATTGGTTAACTCAAGAGTCTAAAGCAAATGGATTAAGTTCCTATAAAGCAAGATGAGCGGTCACTTTCTCGTCAATTAGTTTGGTTGAAGGGAAGAGTTTGGTCAACAATAATAGAGAAAAGTTGTTATAAAATAAAAAGAACGCTCTAACATCTAGTTGTTAGAGCGTTCTGGATCAAATTTGACTAACTATCGTTTTAGTAGGAGGTAGTCTTTTTTTCGCTTGTATTTTTCTAGAGCACTTCTACTCTCAGCATTTATTCGTAATCAGGGTGTGAGTTTATTTAAAATAAACACAGACACATTCTGGTGCATAAACATCTTTTTGGATCATTTCTAAAAGACCAGTTGCTTCGTCACGACGATATAGGGTTAAGTTATCTGTATTTTGATTCGCTGCAACCACAAATTTTCCAGAAGGATCCAAATCAAAATCTCTAGGGATTTCACCTTCAGTAGAAATTAATTGGATACGTTCTATGTTACTACCGTCTTTAGCAGTCGCATAAACCGCAATTGAATCATGTCCACGATTTGATGCATAAACAAATCGTCCATCAGCTGAAATTCGAATTGCTGCACCACCATTGAATTCGTTAAATCCATCAGGTAAAGTCGATACTTTTTGAACTTGTTCAAATGAACCATCTGCTGCATTGTAAGCTAAAACGGTTACGGTACTGTCTAATTCACCAAACAAATAAGCATATTGATTATTTGGATGGAAGACTAAGTGACGAGGACCTGTTCCAGGTTCTGCTACATATTGAGCAACTTCAGATAATTTGCCTTCTGCACTAACGTCATACGTATAAACACGATCTGTTCCAAGGTCACAGACAACTAAACGACGATCAGGCGTTAAGTCTGTATAGTGTACATGGGCATTATCTTGGTTTTCGTGAGGGCCAGTTGGCTCATCATGTATGATTTTATCCGTATGTTCTAACTGTCCATCAGCTAAAATACGATAAACATGAACGATTCCTTGGTGGTAATTGGCACCGAAAACTAGTTGTTTTTCTTCATCAAGCGCTACATAACATGGAGGAGCGCCAGCTTCAGTGACTTTATTTAATAGATCGAAGTGTCCATCATGGTGTTTATAAGCCGCCATGCCACCTTCACCATCAACAGAAGTGACGTTAAACAAGTCCCCTTCTTGATTTAGAGCTAAGTAGGTTGGGCTAGTTTCTTCTACTAATAACGTTGCGTCTGAAAGTGTTTCTTTTTCTGTATCCAGCGTTATCTGATAAATCCCTTTACTTTCTCTACGTGTATAAGTTCCTAATAACATTTGTTCCAGCATGAAATTCCCTCCATTTTTTACTGAATATTGATTAAAATCAGCAATTGATTTGACTCTTTTAGTATACCATAAGAATTCCTTTATTTAGTAAATCTTTACAAATCCAATGTTCGCATTTTCACTTGATTTATGCTATTATATCTTAAGACTGTAACGACAGTCATTTTTAATTTTAGAGGGGTGACACGCATGTACGATAATACAAATAGCAACAATGGTGCAGTTCGCTGTTCATTTTGTGGTAAAACACAAGAAGAAGTGAAAAAAATCGTTGCCGGACCGGGTGTCTATATTTGTAATGAATGTATCGACTTATGTAAAGAGATTATTGATGAAGAATTTTACGACGAAGCCGTACGTGAATTAACGGATGTCCCAAAACCTCAAGAAATATTGGATGTCTTAAACGAATATGTAATTGGACAAGATCAGGCAAAGCGCTCACTAGCGGTGGCTGTCTATAATCACTATAAACGTGTAAATCAATCAGAAAATTCAAGCTCTGAAGATGTAGAATTACAAAAGAGCAATATTTGTTTAATTGGCCCAACAGGTTCTGGGAAAACCTTTTTAGCCCAAACTTTGGCTAGAACATTGAATGTACCATTTGCCATTGCAGATGCGACTAGTTTAACTGAAGCAGGCTATGTGGGAGAAGATGTAGAGAATATTCTCTTAAAATTATTACAATCTGCTGATTTTAATGTGGAACGCGCTGAAAAAGGCATTATCTATATCGATGAAATCGACAAAATCGCTCGTAAAAGTGAAAATGTATCGATCACAAGAGATGTATCTGGTGAAGGCGTTCAGCAAGCTTTACTTAAAATCTTGGAAGGAACAGTTGCCAGCGTGCCACCGCAAGGCGGACGCAAACATCCTCATCAAGAATTTATCCAAATCGATACAACCAATGTATTATTTATCGTTGGTGGCGCATTCGATGGTATTGAAAACATGGTTAAAAATCGCCTAGGCGAAAAAACAATCGGTTTTGGTACCAAAAATAGCAAATTGAATGAAGACGAAAGTGTGATGCAGCAAATCATTCCGGAAGATCTATTGAAATTCGGTTTGATTCCTGAATTTATCGGACGCTTACCGGTAACAGCAGCACTAGAAAAGCTAACGACGGATGATTTAGTGCGAATTTTGACTGAACCAAAAAATGCGTTAGTGAAACAATATCAAAAATTATTGTCTTTAGATGATACTGAATTAGAGTTTGAAGATGAGGCACTTCGAGCTATTGCGAATAAAGCGATCGAACGCAATACAGGTGCTCGTGGACTTCGTTCAATCATTGAAGAAATCATGATGGACGTGATGTTCGATGTTCCATCAGACGACACGATCGAAAAAGTGATCATCACAGAAATGGCTGTTGAAGGCACAGGTAAACCAGCGATTGTGTACAATAAAAAAGATAAAAAAGCTGGGTAATTTCAAAAGATTAAAAAGTAGAGATTCGTCTCTACTTTTTTACTGATTTTTATGGAATAACCTTATCTAGCTTCACGAGCTCATTCAGCTTTTAAAATTATCTAGCTGTACAAGCCAGCTCTACGCTTTGCTTCGATTTCAACAATTCCTAAGAGCTAAAGCTCTAAAGATTGAAGGTCTTCGGAAAAAAGATAAAATAGAAATAAGGTAAAAAGCACCTTTGTCCTATTTTCCAGTCAGAGCTAAACAGCTTGTTCCGCTTTTAAACGAAGGAGGTTACATTATGAATGTTCATAATGCAGAGATCATCATTAGTGCAGTTTCGCCTAAACAATATCCAGAAACAGAGCTACCTGAAATTGCGTTAGCAGGCCGATCAAATGTTGGTAAATCATCATTTATCAATACATTGATCAATCGCAAAAATCTGGCTAGAACATCTGGTAAACCTGGAAAGACTCAAACCTTGAACTTTTATCTAATCGAAGATGCCTTGCATTTCGTCGATGTTCCAGGCTATGGTTATGCCAAAGTTTCTAAGACGGAGCGGGCAAAATGGGGCGAAATGATCGAAACTTATATGACGACAAGAGAACAATTAAAAGCGGTTGTTTCCTTAGTTGATTTGCGGCATGCACCAACACAAGAAGATATCCAGATGTATGAGTTTTTAAAATATTACGACATTCCTGTGATTGTTGTAGCAACAAAAAAAGATAAAATTCCTCGTGGCAAATGGAACAAACACGAAAGTATCATTAAAAAAGCGTTGAACTTCGATAAATCTGATGATTTTATCCTATTCTCTTCCCAAACCAAAGAAGGAAAAGAAGAAGCGTGGCAAGCAATTGAAAAATATCTTTAATAAAAATAGCGTAGACAAAACTCTTTGCGGTTTAGTACTATCACTGTGAAGCCGAATAAACGGTGTGAAAAAGTCAGACTCTACGGCAATGGACTAAAAACCACACAATGCGCTTTATGCATTGTGTGGTTTTTAATCCAATTGCTCAAGCCTAAACGACTTTTGTCACAACCTTATTTTTTACTGTTTTTTTTCTTTTCTTCTTCAGCTTTAAGAGCTTGCTTTTCCAGTTCTTCTTTTGGCATTTCAACTTTTTTAGGATCAACTGCAAAAGAATCAAATAATTTATCTAAGTCATTCGTACGTTCAAATTTTAAGCCCATAGTTCGTTTGCTCCGTTTCGTTTTAAAGTAAGTAAAAGTCATAGGATAACTTCTTTTCTCTAGTTTAGCATCCTTTCAGAATTTTGAATAGTTTTCTTTTTCAACTATTAAGATTTTCTATAAAAATACTTCTCGTTTCCGTTCGTAAACTTGCATTCAATTACAAAACAAGGTATAGTTTTTTCGGATAGAGAAAAGAGGGAAGAAATGGCAAAAAATATTTTTATAGGGACGGTCCGTTTTTACCAACGCTTTATTTCACCTGGGCTGCCAGCTAGTTGTCGTTATCATCCAACATGTTCTCAATATATGATCGATGCGATTCAAACACATGGTAGCCTCAAAGGAATCACCATGGGAACAGCGAGATTTCTACGCTGTCATCCGCTAACCAAGGGGGGAATCGATTATGTGCCCTTGAAGTTTAGTTTAAAAAGAAATCCGGATCAAGAATATCATGGTCCTTATAACTATAGAAGAAATAAACCTAAAAAATAGATGAAGGTAGGCAAATAGCATGGCAATCTTAGCATTTGATCTTGGCGGATCAGCAGTAAAACACGGAGTTTGGAACGGTCAAGAGATGATGGATAAAGGAAGTTTCAAAACACCGAAAACATGGGAAGAAATGAAAGCGTCATTATTGGCGGTGTTCAATGAAGCAGATAAAGAAATAGAAGGTGTAGCGTTGAGTGCACCGGGCGTTGTTGACGTGCAAAAACAAATGATCAACGGAATTTCAGCGATTCCGTATATTCATGGATTCAATATTTTCCACGAATTAGAAGAGCTATTTAAACGACCAATATCAATCGAAAACGATGCCAATTGTGCAGGGCTGGCAGAAATTTATGCAGGTGCTGCTAAAGGCAAACAAGAAGTTGCATTTGTTGTGATTGGAACAGGTATCGGCGGTGCCATTTTCCACAATGGGGAAATTGTGAAAGGTGCTCATCTTTATGGCGGAGAATTTGGTTTGATGTATCTAAGTGGTGGAGAGACCTTTAGTAAACTCGGGACTGCTGTTCAAATGGCTTGGCGTTATTGCGAACGTAAAGGGGTGGAGAAGGAGACTTTCTCTGGGGAAGAGGTGTTTGCTTTTGCAGAATCAGGTGATGAAGTGGCGATAGAAGAGGTCAATAATTTTTATGAGTATTTAACACAAGGATTATTCAGTATTCAATTTTCATTAGATCCAGAGATGATCGTTTTAGGTGGCGGTGTTTCGGCTAAAAAAGGCTTATTAGCTGAAATCAATCGTCGCATGAAAGAAAAACTGACACATTTTGAATTGAATGATTTTATTCCGCAAATCGTAACCTGTCAATATGAAAATGATGCGAATTTAATTGGAGCGGCCGCTAATTTTTTAACGATTAAAAAAATGCATAAGGGTCGATTGAAACAGCCAGATGTTTTGCACTGAAATTAAAAATCGAACATTGCACTAAAATGAAACGAAGAAACTTTGAAATAGATCAAATGCAGTAAAACCAAATAGGTTTTACTGTTTTTTTATTTTTAATAGAATGATAATTTGTGACTTTTGGTACAGTGCCTTGGGAATGGGATGCAGAGAGCCAGACACTTACCTTTGGAGGTGGGGAACTTCCAGATACTGATCCCTCAACTAATATTAGAATTAGAATAGAAAATCTTAGTATTTTAAATAGAGCTGAAATCAAATGCATAAAATTCACTGAACCAGTTGTAGCTAGTACCTCTATGGATTCCATGTTTAGATCTTTACAGAATTTAGAAACAATAGAAGGAGGAGATTTTATTGATACAAGTGGCGTGACGGATATGAGTAACATGTTTTATAATAGTTCAAAACTAACAGATGTAGACGTAAGTCATTGGAATACAAGTGGCGTGACGGATATGAGTAGAATGTTTTATTATAATTCAAAACTAACAGATGTAGATGTAAGTAATTGGAATACAAGTAAGGTGACGGATATGAGTTACATGTTTTATTCTACTTCAAATCTGACAAATATAGATGTGAGTAAATGGGATACGATTAATGTGAGGGATATGGGTGGCATGTTTTTTAGGGCTGCTAATCTATCAAAATTAGATCTAGACCAATGGAATACAAGTAAAGTAACTAGAATGAATAACATGTTTTATTCTACTTCAAATCTGACGGATATAGACGTAAGTGAATGGGATACGATTAATGTGACAGACATGTCGTCAATGTTTTCTAATGCGCAAAGCTTAACGAGCTTAAATACAACTAATTGGAATACAAGTAAAGTGACGACTATGGAGTCCATGTTTTATAATAGTTCAAAACTGGTAAATGTAGATGTAAGTGGCTGGGATACAAGAAATGTGACGACAATGAGTTCAATGTTTTCAGGTGCGTCAAGCTTAACGGGATTGGATATGTCAGAATGGGTCACAGAAAAAGTGACGAACATGTCTTCAATGTTTTCAGGTGCGTCAAGCTTAACAGAATTGGATATGTCAGAATTGGTTACAGGAAAAGTGACGAGCATGTCTTCAATGTTTTCTAATGCTTCAAGCTTGAAAACGTTGGACATATCTGGTTGGAATACAGAAAATGTAACGAGTATGTCTTTTATGTTTTATGGGACTTCAAAGTTAACGGACTTAGATATCAGTAAGTGGAATGTAAGTAATGTTCGGTATATGTATAATATGTTTCAGTCAAGTGGTATATCAGGCTTAAATGTGATCAATTGGGACACAAGTAATGTACTAAACATGGGATACATGTTTAGTCAAGCAGCGAATTTGACCAAATTAGATTTGAGTACTTGGAATACGATCAAAACGACAACTATGACGAACATGTTTGCATACACACCTAACCTTTATGAGTTGAACATAAGTAATTGGGATACGAGTAATGTCACAGCAATAGATAGTATTTTTTATAGAGCAGATTCGTTAGATGTATTGATTCTAGGTCCAAATTTTAAACCTACAACCTCAACTAATTTACCAAGGAAAAAAGTAGAGCCATATACTGGAAGATGGCTCTTAGATTCTACTGAAGCTGAGAATAGTTATGAAAACAGTTCAAGATTTATGGCAAATTACGATGGAACGAAACCTGGAAAATACATCCGCGAAATGAAAACAGGTTTTGAGGTAACTGGAATCGAGTTAACACCTTCAGTTTTAAACCTAACCATTTCTGAAGAAAGTCAATTACAAGCAAAAGTCCTTCCAGAAAATGCAACGAATAAAAAAGTTACGTATTCTATTGTTGATGCTTCTATTGCTTCTGTCTCACAGGAAGGGGTTGTAACAGGATTAAAATCAGGCATAACAGAAATTACCGCACGAACAGAAGAAGGTAGTTTTAAAGCAACAACTACTGTAAATGTTACAGCAGATAGTTCATTGATTTTAGATCCCTTTTACCTTGGGCTAGATGACTTTATTACGGGGGAACTCGACCCAGCATTAAGTCCTAAAAATGTCCAACTATGGGTCAATGATCAGTTGATTTCCACGACAGAGATCTTTAGTGACGGAATTTTTGAACTAGATACAGAAGAAACAATTACAAAGACAACAGATAAAGTAAAAATTGTTATTTTGGATAGCAAAAATGCAGAAATCGATCGCGGCATGGTCAAGGTGGAAGAAATTACCTATGAGTTGACCGTGAATGACTATGTTTTATCAGAAGACACAGTCGTTTCAGGCAAGACTGATTATTTCCATACACATGTCGCATTGGTCATCAACGGAAAAGAAATTGAGCGAAAATTATTAACCTCTAATCGTCAATTTGCATTCGAGGTAGAAGGGCGAATTGAACAAGAGAGTGATAAAGTTGAAGTTGTAGGCTATCGTTACAGTACAGAAATCACACGTCAAAACGTCACAGTTCAACCTGCTAAGGTAGAAATGACAGTAGATACCTACAAGCTAGACACGCCGTACGTAACAGGAAAAGTGACTGGTAAACCAGCAAGTAGTGTTCGTTTGTATGTCAATCGAAGACGTCAAGAAACAGTAAAAATTGCAGAAGATGGTACATTCAAACTGTTAGGAGTTGGTATTCTCTCTCTAACAAATAAAGTAGAAGTAGCAGTTCTAAATGAACAGGGAGTTGAAATACTACGGTCTCTGGTTAGTATTATTCAATAGGAAACCATCAACGCATGTAACGAAAAGACAGTAAATGATTTTAAATCAAAAAATTAGATTTGCATCGTTTCTTCAAACAGAACGAAAATAAAAGGGATCAACCTGAAAGTCACTTCTATCAGTGTTAGTATGACAGAAAATGACAGGCCAGTTGATCCTTTATTGAGTTTCTTTTCCAAAGTAAAAAAAACTAAATACTATTGAGAGATCACATAGTAAAATAGGTAAAAGTAAGTTCAATAATTTGAATTATAGAAATTTTCTGAAAATTCATTGACATTTCATTGGTTTTTGATTATATTTGTATACATACTTCTTTAATAATTATATATGCAAAGAGAATTTGCTTGCTTCAAAGTAAGCTTTTTAGAAAAATAACTCAAGTGTACAAACGCAAGTCATGTTCACCTATTTTTCTGTTAGAAGTAAACAAGACATTCAATATACAACTCAAGGAGGAAACAAGATGAAAAAATTTAGTTTTTTATTTGCTAGTCTATTTCTATTAGCAGCATGTGGTCCAACTGCTGGCGGAGGCGCAAGTGGTGGTGGGAATAAGGTTGAAGGTGACACAATCAAAATCGGGATGAACATGGAGCTTTCTGGGGATGTTTCAGCATATGGGAATGCTGAAAAAGAAGGAATCAAATTAGCCGTTGAAGAAATCAATGAAGCGGGTGGTGTTCTTGGTAAAAAATTAGAATTGATCGAAAAAGACAACAAATCTGAAAATGGTGAAGCAACTTCTGTTGCTGCCAATCTAACTGCGAAAGATAAAGTTGTTGCAGTCGTTGGACCAGCAACATCTGGTGCGACGAAAGCGACGATTCCAAATATGACAAAAGCAGCCGTTCCAGCCATTACACCTTCTGGAACAGATGACAGTATCACAGTTGTAAATGACAAAGTGCAAGAATACATTTTTAGAGCGTGCTTCCAAGATACGTTCCAAGGTGTTATCCTAGCAAACTTTGCACAAGATAATTTAAAAGCTAAAAATGTTGTGATCATTGGAGATAATTCTAGTGATTATGCGATCGGACTGACTAAATCCTTTAAAGAAACCTATAAAGGCAATATTGTGAAAGAAGAAACCTTCACAGCAGGCGATAAAGATTTCCAAGCGATTTTAACAAAAATCAAAGACCTTGATTACGATGCGATCTATATTCCAGGTTACTACGCAGAAGCAGGATTGATCATCAAACAAGCACGTGAAATGGGCATCGACAAACCAATCCTTGGAGCTGATGGATTCGGTGATGAAAAATTAGTTGAAATTGCTGGTGCTAAAAATGTTTCTGAAGTCTATTACACAGGTCACTTCTCAGAAAAAGCACCCGCTACAGATAAGGTTAAACCATTTGTAGAAGCATTTAAGAAAGAGTACAACAAACAGCCATCTGCCTTCAATGCATTAGGTTATGATTCTGTTTACATGCTAAAACAAGCAATAGAAGATAAAGATTCTGCCGATTCAAAAGACATCACAGAAGGCCTAGCCTCATTAAAAGACTTTGTTGGTGTAACTGGAAAAATGACGATGGATAAAGATCATAATCCTGAAAAATCAGCAGTTGTATTAGGCTTGACAGAAGGCAAAGAAACATCAGCCGATGCTGTAAATCCTTAACATCGATCATGAACAAGATGAAGCTTTAAAGAGGGGGAGACAAGTCTTTACGTTTTGTCCAACCTCTTTTTTCTTTAAAAAAACAGAAATTATTCTAAAATATTGGAAGTGATAAACATGGAAGTAGTGATCCAACAACTCGTAAATGGGCTTTTTCTAGGTAGTATCTACGCATTATTAGCGTTAGGCTATACCATGGTTTATGGAATTATTAAATTGATCAACTTTGCCCATGGAGAAATTTATATGTTAGGCGGATTTATGGGGTATTTCTTTATCAACAAATTAAATTTAGGCTTTTTCCCAGCACTGATTTTATCAATGGCAGGTGCTGCGGTGATTGGTGTGGTAATCGAATTTTTAGCTTATCGTCCATTGAGAAAATCGACTAGAATTGCAGCGTTGATTACAGCAATCGGTGTTTCGTTCTTATTACAAAATGGTATGATCTACTTGTTTGGGCCAGAAAAAAAATCTTTCCCACAAGCGATTGAATTCAAAAACTATCAACTAGGCTTTATTCAAATTTCAAATATTCAAGTACTTATTTTAGTTATTTCACTCATATTGATGATCGCACTGCAATTGATTGTTAAAAAGACCAAAATGGGAAAAGCAATGCGCGCTGTTTCAGTGGATGCAGATGCTGCTCAATTGATGGGGATCAATGTCAATCGGACGATTTCGTTTACCTTTGCTTTAGGTTCAGCTTTGGCTGCGGCTGCAGGGATGTTGATAGGACTTTACTATAACTCGATCGATCCGATGATGGGTGTGGTTCCTGGGTTGAAATCATTTGTTGCGGCAGTTTTAGGCGGTATTGGTATTATTCCAGGGGCTGCGTTAGGTGGCTTTGTAATTGGACTATTAGAAACAATCACGATAGCACTCGGTTTTTCAGATTATAAAGATGCGGTTGTGTATGCATTATTGATTATTATTTTATTGATTCGTCCTGCCGGAATTCTCGGCAAAAACATTAAAGAGAAAGTGTAGGTGCAAGGCATGAAAAAGAATTTAAAATATAATTTCGTTTGGCTTTTAATTGCTGCATTAGCTTATGCTTTTATTTATGTTTTGTATGTCACAGGTGTGATCACGCCGTTTACTGAATATACATTGATTACGATCGGCATCAACATTATGTTGGCGTTAGGCTTAAATTTGATTATTGGTTTTTCTGGTCAATTTTCTTTAGGTCATGCAGGATTTATGGCGATTGGGGCGTATAGTGCGGCGATTATGTCTGTTAAATACCCGACGATGGGTGGCTTTTTCAGCGGGATTCTATTAGGGATCGTGTTATCTGGGATCGTTGCTTTATTAGTGGGGATTCCTACTTTGAGATTAAAAGGAGATTACTTAGCGATTGCAACTCTAGGGATTTCTGAGATAATTCGAATTATCATCATCAACATGGGTGATTTAACCAATGGACCAGCTGGAATTTTTGGTATTCCTCCAATGGTCAATTGGTCAATGGTTTTTGGCTTTGTTGTGATCGTGACGCTGATCATTGTTAATTTTATTCATAGTGGGCCAGGTCGTGCGACAATGGCGATCAGAGAAGATGAAATTGCGGCTGAATCTATGGGTGTGAATACAACTAAATATAAAGTGGCGGCATTCATTATCGGCGCTATTACAGCAAGTGTTGCTGGAGCAATTTATGCAAGCTATGTTCAAACAATTGCACCAAAAGATTTTGGCTTTATGAAATCAATCGATATTTTGATCATCGTTGTGTTCGGTGGTATCGGTAGTGTTACAGGAACCTTTATCTCCGCTATTGTACTGGGAATTTTAAATATGTTCTTGCAAGATGCTGGTGCGCTGAGAATGATCATCTATGCCTTAGCGTTGATCATTATCATGATCTTCAAACCAGGCGGCTTGTTAGGAACTTGGGAATTCTCTGTAAAAAAACTATTCAAGAAGAAGGAGGACAAATCGAATGCCTCTATTGAACGTTAGTAATTTAACCAAAAACTTTGGCGGACTGGCTGCAGTTTCCAATGTTAATCTATCTCTAGAAACAAACGAATTGATCGGCTTAATTGGTCCTAATGGGGCTGGGAAAACGACGTTGTTTAACCTTTTGACAGGCGTTTATGAACCTAGTGAAGGAACGGTTACATTGAATGTTTTAGGCAAAGAGCAGGAATTAAATGGAATGAAGCCGTATAAAATCGCAGATATGGGATTAAGTAGAACCTTTCAAAATATCCGACTGTTCAAAGACCTGACTGTTATGGACAATGTATTGATCGCAATGAATAGTAAAAATAAAGAAGGGATTATTTCTAGTATTTTACGTTTGCCGACTTTTTATAAAAAAGAAGAAGCAATGGAACAAAAAGTCTTAGAGCTTCTAGCTATTTTCGGTTTAGAAGAGAAGGTTCAGACGTTAGCGAAGAATCTTCCATACGGGGAACAAAGACGTTTAGAAATCGTGCGGGCACTAGCGACACAACCAAAAGTCTTGTTTTTAGATGAACCGGCTGCTGGGATGAATCCACAAGAGACAGCTGATTTAACGGAGCTGATTAGAAAAATTCAAAAAGAATTCCAAATCACGATCGTTTTGATCGAGCATGATATGAGTTTGGTCATGGAGGTTTGTCAAAGAATTTATGTTTTAGAGTACGGCAGAATCATCGCAGAAGGTAAACCAGAAGCAATCAAGAATGATCCACGTGTGATTGAAGCTTATCTTGGAGGTGAGCTATAATGTTAACTATCGAAAATTTATCGGTTCACTATGGAGTGATCCAAGCAGTCCGTGACGTCAGCTTTAACGTTGAAAAAGGCGAAATCGTTTCTCTGATAGGAGCTAATGGGGCTGGGAAAACAACTATTTTAAGGACGATTTCCGGTTTGAATCGTCCATCGAATGGAACCATCACATTTGAAGGTCAACCAATCCATAAAATGCTCCCTCAAAAAATCGTGGCTTCTGGCTTGTGCCAAGTACCAGAAGGACGACATGTTTTTTCAGGATTGACTGTTCAAGAAAACTTAGAAATGGGGGCATTTTTACGTAAAGATAGCGAATTGAAAAAAGACTATGATATGATTTTTGATCGATTTCCTATATTGAAGGAACGTAAAAACCAAGATGCTTCCACTTTGTCTGGTGGAGAGCAGCAGATGTTAGCAATGGGGCGAGCCCTGATGTCTAAACCAAAATTACTATTATTAGATGAGCCGTCAATGGGACTTGCGCCAATCTTTATTCAAGAAATTTTCAATATTATCCAAGAAATCAATAAACAAGGAACAACGGTTTTATTGATCGAACAAAATGCAAAAATGGCTTTATCAATTGCAGATCGTGGTTATGTATTAGAAACCGGTGAAGTTGTGTTGAGTGGTCCAGGCAAAGAATTGCTGGAAAGCGAAGAAGTGAAAAAAGCATATCTAGGAGGTTAATAGCATGAGCGTTAGTGATTTTATGACAAGAAATTTAATCGTGGCCCAACCAGAAATGAAAATTTTCGATGCGGTAGATTTGATGAAAAAAAATAATATTCATCGTCTGCCTGTTGTTAAGGGAGAACAAGTAATCGGATTGATCACAGAAGGCACGATACAGTCTGCAATGCCATCAAAAGCAACAAGTTTAAGTGTTTATGAAGTTAATTATTTACTGAATAAAACGACAGTAGCAGATATTATGGTTAAAAAAGTTCAAACTATTCAACCAGAAGCTTCATTAGAAGATGGTATTTTCAAAATGCGTCAAAATAATATCGGTGTATTGCCAGTTATTGATGCAAATGAAATATTAGTCGGAATTATTACAAATAATGATATTTTTGATGCGTTTTTAAAAATTACTGGCTATAATGATGGCGGTACTAGGATTCAACTTCGAATTCCAGAAGACCATAAGGGGATTTTAGCAGATATTGCAAAACTGCTAGCCGACAATGATTTTAGTATCTTGACGGTCGTCGTGAACCGCAAAGAGTTGGAGACCATTATTGAATTACAGATTGAAAGCCGAGAAACGCACCAAATTGAGAAAAAATTAAAAGAAGCTGGTTATGATGTTTTTGAAGCAACGTTTATTTCAAAAAAAGTATAAAAAGATGAAGTATGGCAACGATTATCTAGTCCTTTTTTACTGAAAAAGAATTTGACTATTAAAGGAGCGTATGATAGTTTTATATAGTGACGTAAGAAATTCGTCGTTTAACCATTGTTCGAAAATTGAAGTGTTTATGCTCTTTGATATGATTTCGATTTATCTTCAAAACAATAGGGGTTATTGTTGGTATAATTTTTACAGATATTCTGTAATTGATTATAAATATTTAAGATGGGAGGAATACAAATGAAAAAAGTTATCGGATTCATTATTGCTTTTGTGGCAACGCTTAGCTTTGCGACAACTGCTTCAGCTGATGGCGCTATCTCAGCTGCAGAACAGTCTATTCTTAACGAATTGAATGCTGGTATGACTATCGGCGGTAAAAAATTCAATTTCGAAGCGGCTGAAACAAATGCAGCTTCTAATCACTTGAAGCGAGTTGATTTAACACAAGCGCAAGTAGATGAAGCAGTTAAAAACATTCAAGCAGCACGTAGCTTAGTTGCAGGTGTATCTGTTGATACTTCAAGCGCTAATTCTCTTGCAAGTGCAATCAAATTATTGCCGGCTAATGTAATTGCTCAAGTTCAAAATTACGTAGTTGCTGCTGGGAATGCTGTTGGCGTGAAAATCACTTTTGGTAGCGGAAGCTACTCTGCAGTGACAATCACAGATGTGAATGGCGCTCCTGTATATAGTACTGGTACTCCAGTAAAAAATACAGGATCTAATTACGCATTAAGCGGAATTACTTTTGGCTCATTGATCGTGGCTGCAGCAGGTGCAGTATTCGTGAGCAGAAAGAACAAATTAGCATAACATGAAACAATTAAAGAGATTAGGGGCATTCGTTTATGTGCCTCTTTTCTTTATGTGTTTTGGTTATCTCATTATTTACATAATTGGTGCACCTGTCATTAATTTCGCTTCTTCAGCGGTTGAATTGATTTCACTGAATGATGCTCCGGTTTTCGATCAGCAAGGCACAAACCTTTTTGAAAAACGAAACCAGAAAAAAGAGCAACCCTCAGCAGATCAAACGACCGATAAAGCAGCTGATCAGACAACTGATGAAACAAATCAGTCAGCTGAAACTGAAATGGAAGTCTCCAACGAAGGAGAGTTAGCCTCTTCAAGTATGGTTTATCCAGTAGGAGGAGACCAGTTTGGCGAAGTCGTGATCGACAAAGTTAAAATTAATGAACCATTGTATTACGGGGATAGCGAAGAAATTTTGCGCTTAGGCGCAGGGCAATATATCGGTAGCATGATTCCAGGGGATTTAGGGACGACCTTGATCGGAGGGCACAACTTGCCTTCTTTTGGAAAAATTTATTACTTAGAACCAGGAGACCAAGTGAGTATCCGCACTCACTATGGTGATTATACGTATCAAGTGACAGAAGTAAACATTGCTGATTATAAAGATCCAACGATCAACACCAAACTAGCTGACCGTTCAAAACGATCACTGATCCTTTATACTTGTTATCCGCTAGATGCGATTGGTTTAACACCAGAACGTGTTTTTGTTTCGGCAGATTATGTTTCTGGACCAATCATCGACGAGAAATCATAAAGGAGGAGAATCACTGAGATGAAAAAACGCGGTCATTTAATGAAAGTAACTTCTCGCTTTTTTATTGCTTTTTTATCCTCTGTTTTTCTATTTGCATTTCTGATTTTATTAACATTAAGATTAACCCTCTTCAGTGAAAACTACATTGCAAAGCAAGCTGCTAAAGCAGATTATTATACGGAATTAACTGAAGAAATCAATCGGCAAATCGAAAATAGCTCCTTAGGAAGTAATATTCCAAAAGGTGTTTTAGATCAAGCAATCAGTAAAGAGGTAGTGAAGATAGACGTAGATAAATATTTTCAAGCAATGTATAATACAGGAACAAAATATGAGATATCCGATGAGAGTAAAATCCATGAGGCTGTTTCTAAAGCAATCACAGATTACATGAAAGAAAAACAAATTCAAGTAACACCTGAATCAGAACTTGCTGTAACTGGTCTTTCAGATAATGCTGTAAAAATCTATAAAGGGTATATCGAGTTACCTTTTTTAGTGTCTTATGGAAGAAAAGTCATGAACTATAAATCTAAGCTTGTGCTATTTATGGTGATCTGTGGAGTTTTATGGGCGTTGCTAAGTTTTTCTCTATACTCTTCGTTAAGAGGATATGTGCATCGTTTATTAAGATATTGGGCATATATATGGGTAGGAAGCGGCTTGATGATGGCTGTAGTTCCTGGAATTATTTTACTGCAAGGTTCTTTAAAAAAATTAGGAATTCAATCAAAGGCGATGTATGACTTTATTCAAACCTATTTATCGAGTTTTTTGTGGTTGTTTATTGTGATAGGGTTGATTTCGATCGCAGCAGGAATTATTTTCGGCGTACTTAGCGAAGTCAAAAGAAAGCAGCTATTTAGCACTTAAATAAAGGATGGATCAAAAGCCGTTACTCGATGTTCTTGGCTTTTGCTCCAGCCGCTTTCTTTTTTTTACGTTACGTGATACCATATAATTCTTGGAGGGATGAAGATGTCAAAGAAAAATAAAGATATAGAAGTAAAAATAGAAGAAACAGAAAAAAAAGTGAATGGTGCGACGATCACAGTAAACACCTTAACGATCGGTAAAAAAGAAATCGGTCAAGTCCTAGCACAAGACACTAAAAAATTTGCTGTAATGATCGATGGACGAAATGAAGCGACTGTGAAAACGCTTGATGAAGCGATCGAATACATTATCCGTCAATGGAATTTAAACGACTAAAATAAATAACAACTTTTTTTCGAAAAAGGCTTGCATTTTGTTCAAAAGTTTTGTATTATAACTAAGTCAGGTTTTTTACTAAAACCTTTTGGAGGAATAGCGAAGTGGCTAAACGCGACGGACTGTAAATCCGTTCCTTAGGGTTCAGTGGTTCGAATCCACTTTCCTCCATTTTAACCTTTGGGGTATAGCCAAGCGGTAAGGCAACAGGTTTTGATCCTGTCATGCGTTGGTTCGAATCCAGCTACCCCAGTATTTGTTTAGAACAACTCAGATAGAGTTGTTCTTTTTTTGACGAAAAAAAGAGGATAACTTTTGTTCTCTTTTTTCGAAATATATGATAAAGTGAATAAAAAGCATGAGGAGTGAACCGAATGAACATTAAAGAGAAAATAACTGAAACAGCTGAAAAAGTCTATGACTTAGCTCGTGACGGTAAATATGATGTCAAAGTAAATCTTTTTTCTAAAAAGAAAAGTAAAAACCAAGCAAAAGGCATCCAGGTAGTATCGTCAAGAGATACTGCACATACAAAAAAATGGCGTGCTAAAAACCGTTAAATCACTAGTAAAGCAAAATAGTCTGTAACATCCTCTAAAAAGAAGGTGTTGCAGACTATTTTGCTTTAAATGAGTCTTATTTATCGATTTCAAGCCCGAGGACAGTCAAGTGACCATTTCCTACTAGTTTAATAACAAGCCTAGCTAAATGGTTAGGAGACATGTCCGTGTCACTTGTGATCCACCAATGCAGGGTTCCAATAAAGATCGATGTCATATACTCAATAATGAAATCGATAGGAACTTCAATATCATTCTCTGTAATTTTTAATTTTGAAAAAATATCTGCATACTTTTCATAAATGATATCTGCCAGTTTTTTTCTTAATAATTCATTAGAGCTACCATCCATGATCGTTAAAAAGAAATTCTTATTTTTTTGAATATTAACATAGATATGCGTCAGTAAAAATTCAATTTGTTTCACTTTGATACGATTACTAACAATGATTTGTTCAGTATCGATAACAGAAGTAAAGGCATCGACTGCAAAATCAAAAATCTGTTCGTAAAGGTCTTGTTTGTCTTTGAAATGGGCATAGAAAGTCGCACGATTAATCATCGCTTCATCCGCAATGTCTTGAATTGTTATCGAGTCATAGCCTTTTTCTTCTACTAAAAGAAAGAAAGCTTCAATAATCATTTTGTGTGTCCGTTTTACCCGAAGGTCTGTTTTCTTTGACATAAAAAATTCCTTTCGAAATAATCAACAATTTTTGGGAGTTTGTTGCTTATCTCACAAATTTGGGTGTTTTGCTTGTTGCAATTACTTTAGAATCTTTCTAAAATATACATAAGTATTATATCAGACACCTTGTAGGATAATCAACAAAGTGTTGTGAAATAAAAGGATCTAGATTATAAGGAGCTAAAAAGTATGACAATCAGAGCAGGAATAGATGTTGGTTCGACAACTGTGAAATTAGTAATTATTGACGAAGAGAATCATACAAAGTTCGCAAAATACGAACGACATTATTCAGACGTAAAAGCTGCAACCGAAAAAGTTTTAAAGGAAGCAATGAATGAATTAGGTGAAACTACACCAATCACAATGACAATCACAGGATCAGGCGGTATGGGATTAGCGGACGTTTTGAACATTTCGTTTGTACAAGAAGTCATTGCATGTACAAAAACAGTAGAAGAAATCATACCAGAGACGGATGTAGCGATTGAATTAGGTGGCGAGGATGCAAAAATCACCTTCTTTGAAGGTGCTTTAGAGCAACGGATGAACGGTAGTTGTGCTGGTGGAACGGGTGCATTTATTGATCAAATGGCCGTTTTGTTAAAAACGGATGCCAATGGCGTTAATGAGCTAGCTAAAAACTATCAAACCATTTACCCAATTGCTTCGAGATGTGGTGTTTTTGCCAAGACTGATGTTCAACCTTTGATCAATGAAGGAGCTGCAAAAGAGGATATTTCGGCAAGTATATTTCAAGCAGTAGTGAACCAGACGATTGCAGGCTTAGCCGCCGGTCGCAAAATAAAAGGAAAAATCGCTTTTTTAGGCGGACCATTGTTTTTTATGTCCGAACTTAGAAAACGATTTATCGAGACCTTAGACGTAAAACCAGAAGATGTGATTTTTCCAGAAAATCCACAACTATTTGTAGCGATGGGAGCGGCGATTTATTCTGAAGGTGCAACTCCAACAACTTTAGCAGATTTGATCCATCGTTTGACGAAAGGGGATCCAGAACAATTAAAACCAACAGATACATTAGAACCGTTATTTCAAGATGACGCCGAACTAAATACATTTAGAAAACGTCATGACCAAGCAAAAGCGCAAGAAAAAGCCTTAACGGATCATCATGGTGTGGCTTTTTTAGGGATCGATGCCGGCTCAACAACAACCAAAGTAACCTTGATCGATGAAGAGGGCAATTTACTCTTTTCATTTTATGGAAACAATCAAGGACAGCCACTAGAGACAACGATGAGTGTGTTGAAAGATTTGTACCAACAATTGCCAAAAGATGTCTTTATTGGAAAATCAGCTGTTACTGGATATGGAGAGCACTTGATCAAAAATGCCTTAAAAGTTGACATTGGTGAAGTTGAAACAATGGCTCATTACAAAGCGGCAGATCATTTTCAACCTGGCGTTGATTTTATTTTAGATATTGGCGGTCAAGATATGAAGGCAATGACGATCAAAGACGGTGTATTGTCTTCGATCCAATTAAATGAAGCTTGTTCATCAGGTTGCGGTTCTTTTATCGAAACGTTTGCGAAATCATTGAATTTTGATGTCAAAGATTTTGCAATCGAAGCGTTAAGCTCTAAGGCACCTGTGGATTTAGGCTCACGTTGTACCGTATTCATGAATTCTAAGGTCAAACAGGTTCAAAAAGAAGGGGCATCTGTCGGAGATATTTCTGCTGGATTGTCTTATTCTGTGATTAAAAATGCCATATATAAAGTAATCAAAGTTCGTCGTCCAGAAGAACTGGGCAAAAAAATCGTTTGCCAAGGTGGAACGTTTTATAACGAAGCAGTTTTACGTGCATTTGAAATGATTAGTGAACGAGAAGTCGTCCGTCCATCGATTGCAGGGTTGATGGGTGCGTATGGTGCTGCGTTGATTGCTCTAGAAAATTATGAGTTAGGACAGGAAACAACAATCCTTGGACTTGAAGAGCTGGATACATTTACTGCCGATAAAGAGTTTACGCATTGTGGTCTTTGTGAAAATAATTGTATGATGACCGTGACGATCTTTTCAGATGGGCGCCAATTTGTAACTGGTAATCGATGTGAGCGCGGTGCGAGAATCAAAGTGAAAAGAGAAGATCGTAGAGTCAATTTAGTTGATTATAAGTATCGTAAACTATTTAAATATCGTCCATTAAAAGAAAAAGATGCGCCCAATGGCAGAATCGGAATTCCAAGAGTGTTAAACATGTATGAAAATTATCCGCTATGGCACACATTTTTCACTGATTTAGGCTTTCGTGTGGAGTTATCCCCACGTTCGAATAAAGACTTATATGAACAAGGAATGGAAACTATTCCTAGTGATACAGCTTGTTATCCAGCCAAGATCACTCATGGACATATTCAAGCGTTGATCGATGCAAAAGTTCCAATGATTTTCTATCCTGGCGTTGTTTTTGAACGCCAAGAATCAGCAGAAGCAGATAATCATTTTAATTGTCCAATCGTGCAAAGCTATCCTGATGTTATCCGAAATAATGTAGATGATATTCGTGATGGGAAAGTTGATTATCGTAATCCGTATATCAATTTGGCCAACGAAGCTTCAGTAGCCAAAGTTTTGGGTGAGACATTCGCTGATTTAGGCATTTCTACTGAACAAATTACTCAAGCCTTGCGTCATGGTTATGAAGAGCTAGATGCTTTTAAGAAAGATGTCCGTAATAAAGGGGAAGAAACGCTAGTAATGCTGAATCAAAAAGGCGAAAAGGGCATCGTGCTATCTGGGCGTCCCTATCATTTAGATCCTGAAATCAATCATGGGATTGCCGATGTGATCACGCAAGAAGGCTTTCATGTATTGACAGAAGATTGTGTTTCACATTTAAGTGATGTCGGTAATTTACGTGTTGTCAATCAATGGGTGTATCATTCACGCTTGTATGCAGCGGCTCGCGTCGTGGCGAAATCGAAAAATCTAGAGTTGGTTCAGCTAAATTCTTTTGGTTGCGGATTAGATGCAGTCACAACTGACCAAGTAGAAGAAATTATGGATCAATACGGCAAAATTTATACCGTTTTAAAAATCGATGAAGGATCAAACTTAGGGGCGATCAGGATTCGTCTACGTTCATTAAAAGCAGCAGTCGGTGAACGAGAAAAAATGAATTTTGAACCGAAATTGCAACATGAAGAACCAGAGAAGATCATTTTTACTAAAGAGATGAAAAAGACCCATACATTATTGTTACCAATGCTTAGCCCAATTCATCAGTCTGGTTTAGTTGATGTTGCATTGCAAGCTTCTGGCTATAATGTTGTTTGTTTGC
This sequence comes from Enterococcus sp. AZ101, assembly GCF_050499005.1. Classification (NCBI taxonomy): domain Bacteria; kingdom Bacillati; phylum Bacillota; class Bacilli; order Lactobacillales; family Enterococcaceae; genus Enterococcus; species Enterococcus sp. AZ101. Next base: position 659,677 of record NZ_JBMHEZ010000002.1, read on the forward strand.
CTGCTGATGATCGTGAAGCGGTGAATGTTGGGTTAAAATATGTGAATAATGATGCCTGTTATCCAGCAATCATTTCGATTGGACAATTAGTTGAAGCGCTAGAAAGTGGAGAATATGATTTAAATCACGTCAGTGTAATGATGACACAAACAGGCGGTGGCTGTCGTGCGACAAATTATATTCCGCTCCTTAGAAAAGCATTGAATGATGCTGGCTTCCCCCAAGTTCCTGTAGTCTCTGTTTCAATGGGAAATAAAGGCGTTGAATCTAATCCAGGGTTTAAGTTTACTTTACCAATGTTAAAACGTGTAGCAGTAGCCTTTTTATATGGTGATTTATTCGAACGGGTCGTCTATCGAACTCGTCCTTATGAAACGAAAGTTGGTATGATCGATGCTCTGCATGAAAAATGGTTAAAAAAAATCGAAAAAAATGTCCGGAATGGCTCATTGACTTTATTTAATCGGAATATGAAAAAAATCATCCAAGAATTTGATAATGTTCCATTGAATGAAGTCAAGAAGCCGAAAGTCGGAATCGTTGGAGAAATTTTAGTCAAATACTCACCAACAGCGAATAATGATATTGTCCGTTTATTAGAAGCAGAAGGCGCAGAAGCTGTTGTTCCAGATATTGTTGGATTTATGAACTATTCTTTATACAATCAAATTTGGAAATATGACAATATGGGCATGTCAAAACAAAGCAAAAATTTGGCTCAATTTGCAATTCGAATCATCGAATATGTTGAAAAACCGATGGATAAAGCTTTAAGAAATTCAAAACGCTTTGAAGGGTTAAGCTCGATTCATGAACTGGCAGAAGATGCTGGAAAAATTCTTTCGATCGGAAATCACACAGGTGAAGGGTGGTTTTTAACTGGAGAAATGATTGAACTGCTGAAATCTGATGTGAATAATATTGTCTGTATGCAGCCCTTTGGTTGCTTGCCGAATCATGTTGTTGGTAAAGGGGTCACTAAGGAATTACGACGCCAATATCCAAAAGCAAATATTGCGCCAATCGACTATGATCCAGGTGTCTCAATAGTGAATCAATTGAACCGAATCCGTTTGATGATGGCAACAGCAAACAAAATGTTGGATGAAGAAAAAGTCCAATCATAGAAGAAACATACTAAGATTAGAGGTAAACTCATCCGTCGACGAGTTTACCTTCTAATCTTAGTATGTTTTTGTTCGTAAAATGAAAAGACGTTAATTTTGTGAATTTGTCTTTCTTTTTGTTCAAGGTTCGTTATACAATAGATATAATAACTAAAAATCTCTTAGCTAGAAATCACTTGACAGTTTAGACTAAGCATACCAAAGTGATTTTGTTAACGCTTACTAATAGTTGTTTTAAAAGTTTTGATTGTTTATGAGGTATATACCAGTTATAATATAAGAGAATAAAAAGGAGGAAATAAGATGGTATCAAGTTTACCAGTTTATATTCAAATCCACGATAAAATTAAAGAAGACATCGAACATGGTGTTTGGAAGATCGGCGACAGGCTCCCATCAGAACGTGAGCTGGCGATCCAGTTTAATGTAAGCCGAATGACGTTGAGACAAGCTATTCAAACACTTGCGGATGAAGGGATTTTAGAACGTAAAATCGGTTCAGGAACGTATGTTGCTCGTAAGAAAGTTCAAGAAAAAATGACTGGAACAACTAGTTTTACTGATATTATGCTTTCTCAAAACCGAGTGCCTTCTAGTCGAACGGTTTCATATTACGTAGCCAAGCCGAGTTCCAGTGAAATGGAAAAACTAAATCTTAAAGAAAATGAACAAATCGTTCGGATGGAGCGGATTCGTTTTGCAGATGATTTGCCGATTTGTTTTGAAATAGCGAGTGTCCCTTATTCCTTGGTCGATCAATATAGTAAGACTGAAATCACGAATTCCTTTTATAAAACGCTTGAAACAAAAGGGGGGAATAAAATCGGTCATGCCAATCAAACGATTTCAGCGATGCTAGCCTCAGAACAGATTGCCGATTATTTAAAAATCAAACGTGGTGATGCGATTTTGCGTTTACGCCAAATTTCTTATTTTGAGAATGGAACGCCATTTGAATATGTAAGAACACAATATGTTGGGAATCGTTTTGAATTTTATTTAGAAAAATAAATGAGTAAAGTAAATAAATGCTGTAAAGCCCATTTTGATTTGGACATTCACAGCATTTATTTTCTTTTTTATTTGGTTAAATCGATTTTTTCGTTGATCCAGTAGACCAAAATGCCACCAATTGACATAGATAACGCTTCACCAATGGCAACAGTTAACCATGTGTAGAAAAAAGGGAGCTGGTAAAAGTAAGTCAATTGTCCAGCGACTGTAAACATGGATACCGAACAAATAATCGTAGTTACAACCATTTTTTTGTTCAGACTTTTGAATTGTTTTGTTGCATAATAAGATATAATTAAGACAATAAACGTCGATGAACTACCGATAATAACATCAACTAAACCTAATGGTGACGCAAAATTTGCGATAGCGACACCTAAAGTAATAGCTACGATATAGCGTTTGTTAAAAAGCGGTAGAAAATTAAACAGTTCTGAAAACCTGAGTTGAATAGCACCAAAACTAAACGGAGCTAAAAAAAGAGTGACAACGATGTAAAGCGCTGTGATCAAAGCCATTTTTGTCAAAGAAATGACAGACCAGGCTGTAGTCTGTGGGGGTAAATGATTCATTTGTGTTCTCCTTTGTAAAACAGATGCCTGTTTTAGTAATAACTATGACCAAAGGACGTGACAAAAACTGCCAACTAAAGTGCCATAGTGTGAATTGCTTCACTGGGATTTATGTTACCGAACATCCAGCGATTTGTAAAGTATAGAAAAATGGTTAAGGCTATTATTTTTCCAACCAACCACCATCGATCGTCATGACAGTTCCGTGAATATAGTCCGCAGATTGACTTGCTAAAAAAAGTGTTAGTGAAGCAACTTCTTCCGGTTTTGCCCAACGTCCAGCCGGCGTCTCATTGGCGACCCATTCAGCCATTTTCCCATCACCAGCAAAATCAGCTGCATTCATTGGTGTTTGAATCGCACCAGGAGCAATCGCGTTTGCGCGGATGCCTTGTTTAATATAGTCATGATCCAGTTGTTTTGTATATCCGATAATCGCATGTTTTGATGCAGTATAAGCAGCACCACCACCACCTGCTACTTTTCCAGCAATGGAAGCCATATTGACGACGACACCATGTTTTTGTTTTAACATTTGGGGTAGAATGTGATTGGTAACTAAAAAGGTTCCTTTAAGATTTACGGTTAAAATACGATCCCATAACGCTTCGGATGTTTCTAAAGTCGGCGTGTAGTTATCTAAAATACCAGCAGTATTCAATAAAATGTGAATCATCCCAAAGGTATTATTGCCTTTTTTGACTGCAGAAATAATATCCTCTTTTTTTGTGATATCCCCTGTATAAGCTAGAAATTTTCCTTTTGAATTGCTTGTTTTTTCTTTAGTGATGACTAAGCCCGCTGCATCAAGGTCCATCCCTAAAACATTGGCACCTTGATTGGTAAAAGCGATTGCTTGCGCTTGTCCAATGCCAGAAGCGGCTCCTGTTATAAAAACTATTTTTCCGCTGTATTCTGCAAAATTCATAGTAAGTCCTCTTTTCATAATCTTATAAGAAAAAAGCGAGACAAAACTAAATAACCGAGTCTTGTTTCGCTTTTTAAATCTGAATAAACAGCGAGAAATGGCACCCTTTTTTTTAATTCTCAGGGCAGCTGCTGTAGTCTCGTTCCCTATTAATACTAGTCTACGTGGACGATTTTCCAATCTTCCGCTAAAACATCACAAGGTGTTGGAGAAAACATGCTGTAGCCCTCATCAGAAGTTTTGATTAAAAAATAGGGAGTAACTTGTAGAAAAGTACCATCAGATGTGCCAATTTCATCTCTAAGTTCGATGTACAGTTCAAAACCGCCCCAACCACTTCTTACGGCTTTTGCACCTTTTTTAATGTGAGGTAATACTTCTTCAAATGTCATTTACTTGCTCCTTTTTTTGTAATTGGTTGTTCATGATAAGAGCATTCACCCTTATCAAAATGAACTTGCCCATTTAATTGTTCAACGATTTCGGTCATAAATTGCTCAGTGTTTGGCTCGTCTACTAAACAAATAATAGTAACTTGTTCGCCATAAACGGTCTCTTTTATGGTATATAAATTATTTTTCATGAAATTTTGGACTTTGCTTACATTCGGATAACTGATGGTTAAACGGATTTCTTGCTGCAGTTTTCCTTCCACTAAGCCAATTTCTGTCAGGGCATGGGAAACAGCATGGCTATACGCCCGAATCAAACCACCGGAGCCTAATTTAGTACCACCAAAATAACGTGTAACCACAGCTACAACATTGATCAATTCTTGCTTTTTCAAAACTTCTAACATCGGAACCCCTGCTGTACCGCTAGGCTCGCCATCATCACTACTACGTTGGATAGCACTTTTTTCGCCGATTATGAAGGCACTGCAATTATGAGTCGCTTTCCAATGTTCTTTTTTCTTTTGAGCAATGAAGATTTTTGCTTCATCTTCAGAGTATACTCGTTTAAGAGAGCAAATAAAACGTGATTTTTTTATCTCAATTTCACTTTCTCCATCAGAGCGAATGGTAAAATAACTTTCAAGCATTTTCTCATTCCTTTTCTACATAATACGTTAAGTATAAAAAAAATCTGAATGAGAAGCAACCGTTGTAGGAAAAATAGAGAAGAGACCTTCATTTGCTTCTTTAAATTTTTATGAGATAATGATGAAAAGAGTGGCTAAATATCAGCTTAACAACAAAAGGAGTGAAGAATTTGGCAAAAGAACGTCAGAAAAAATATGATAGCGTTACCCATTATTTAACAACCAACGGTGGTTCACAAGTTACTCTAACGTTTACTCAATTCGATGAATTACTTTTCCCTCATTCAGGACTTCCAAGAACCGCTCGAACAGATGTTGATTGGTGGGCCAATGACCATAAACATCCAGAAAAGGGAGCGTACGGTTGGCTCAATGCGGGCTATCAAGTTGCACAAGTGAATATTGCAAAAGAATATGTGGTCTTTAATAAACTATTAAAATCGAACTGGCTTATTTAACGCCTAAAACGATATCTCTTAAAAGTAGGAAGCGTTGACAAAAATCAGGTTTTTACTATACTATGAATAAAGAGAAATTAAAAATATGTTATGTTATCAATAGAAAAGGAGAGGGATTAAGATGGCTAAAAAAACAATTATGCTTGTCTGTTCTGCAGGAATGAGTACAAGTTTATTAGTAACGAAAATGCAAAAAGCAGCAGACGCACAAGGTCTGGATGCTGATATTTTTGCAGTATCTGCCTCAGATGCGGACAACAATTTGGAGAGTAAACCAGTAGATGTTTTATTATTAGGCCCGCAAGTTCGCTTTATGAAAGGCGATTTTGAGAAACGTTTGGCACCAAAAGGAATTCCTTTAGAAGTAATCAACATGGCAGATTATGGCATGATGAACGGGGAGAAAGTTTTACAGCAAGCGTTAAATTTAATTGAAAATAAATAAAGAAACAGTGAGCCAAAATGCATAATGCGTTAAGGCTCACTATTTTTTTGTCTCTTGAAAAAACTTCTCGGTTTGGTAGAATTTAAGAAAAAGGAAAATGTTGGGAGTAAAATAGAATGAAAAAAAGAATATGGGTTGTCGGGTTATTTTTTGGCATGATGATTATTTCAGGCTTTACTGCTGCGTACATTAAACGAAATTACGCAGTGAGCATTTATCAAGCACTAAAATTTGCTGGTGTTGCCTCTGAACAAATCATTCATCAGCAAGAAGAAAAGGATCATATCGATTTGTTTCTAGCAGATGGGGCTGATTTGACGCTTATGATCATAAAAGCCAAAGAGAAAAATGGCCGCAAGAACTATGAGATTATTCAAACGAGTAAGATGGAAGATTTCTTTTCTGAACGGAAATCTTTAATAAGTGACAAGGAAGCAATAAAAAATCAGTTGGACATGTTATCTTCAATCGAAGATGCACCTTTTTCTTTTGAGAACGAGATTCATCAATCCTTTGGGAAACGGCTATTTTTTATCAATACCTCACATAATAAAGAGAGTAAAAACGTGAGAATCAATGGTCAAAAACCGACTAATACTTTTACCTATAACTATCAAGGTAATCTGAATTACGTATATTATTATGAAGAATTAAAACTAGACCAAAAAGAAATCAAGGTTAGGATGTGAGGAATCAGATGGAAAAAAATCAAAAAACAGTTGAAGAATATGTTAAAGAGGTTAAACGTTTAAGAGGTTATTTACTTATCGTATGTGTGCTAGGTCTGATTTTATTTATTCCATTGATGACGCTCTATCTATTAAATTATCACATAGGATTATTAGGTCTTTTTGGCTTATTTATGTTAGTACTCTTTAGCACAATACGAGTAAGGAAAAAAATTCTGCAAATTCGTACGATTTTAACGATGGAGTGTGATCCAAAAAAATATGTAGCAATAAATTTGCAATTGTTAAATAAACCTTTTTACAATAAAACAGGTATCAATAACTATCAAAAGTATTTTCAGGCATTGTCAGATTACTATGCTGGTGACTTAGTAGAGATGAAAAAAAACTTAGAGGACATCGATTTTGAAGCTGGAACGCTAGATATTACACTTCAATATTATAATTTACTTGGAAATTATTACAAAGAAAGTAACGATCTTGAGGGGCTGAAAGCAACGATTGATGCTATTCGATCGTTAAAAAGTCGAAAAAAGTTTCCAAGACAGATTCAGCAATTTTATGATTCTGTAGATACGATTTTTTACCGTCATTATTTGGTTTTAACAAATGATAAAAATGCTCTGACAAAATTATTTGATTTTCTTGCAACTGAAAAAGAAATGCTAAAAAAAGTAGGTCTTCATTTTGAAATTGGGAAACTCTATTTAAAAACGGCAACTTTTGATCAGGCAACGACTCATTTTAACTATGTTCTAGAACATGGTGGAGAGACCTATTATACAGTTTATGCTCAAAAAATGATTCACCAAATGAACGAAGAAGAATGGACAAATTACTAAATCACGAATAACTCAACTGTGCTACTTTTCTAGTAGTACAGTTGAGTTTTATAATTTTCCCACAGTAATTGTATAAGTTTCGAAAAAGAAAAAATCTCAAACAAAAAATGCGTAGTTTAATTATAGAGGGGGAAAAATGCAAGAATTATGGGGAAGAAAAGTTTTAGAACAAGAACTTAATGATAGCAGTAAGATTGCAAAAAAATATCAAACATTTCCAACAATGCAAGAACTGAATGAAAATGAAATCCAGTGTTTACGCTGTGGACAGATTCATTTGAAAGCTATAGTACAGTTAGTGAATCACTCTTATTATTGTCCAGAGTGTATCCAATTAGGGAGGGTGGATACAGGACAACAATTTTATCACTTAGCAGAACCAAAACCAGTCAAAAGAAACGTTCATTTTTCTTGGGAAGGCAAACTGACTATAGGTCAGCAACAAGTATCTGATCAGTTGTTGACGACTGTAAAAAATGCTGAATCAAGAATGATTTGGGCGGTCACTGGTGCTGGAAAAACAGAAATGTTGTTTAAAACGATTCATCATGCATTAGAAGCTGGCTTTCGAGTAGGCATCGCTTCTCCAAGAGTAGATGTTTGTTTAGAACTGCTCCCGAGAATCCAAGCTGTTTTTCCTGATGAACCGCTAATCATTCTTCATGGAAAGATGGCAGAAACGTACCGTTATACTAAATTGCTTATTTGTACAACACATCAGCTATTACGTTTTTATCAGGCTTTTGATGTATTGATCATCGACGAAGTAGATGCGTTTCCATTTGTTGATAACTCATTACTACAATATGGAGTGAAGCAAGCGATTAAAGAGCACGGATCACTAATTTATCTAACGGCAACACCAACCAAGGAGCTAAATAAAAAGACAGAGCAAAATGAATTACAGACAAGTATTTTACCAGCACGTTATCATCGAAGAGTATTGCCGGTTCCTAAAATAAAATGGTGTCATCGTTGGCATGAGAAAATCAAGAAAGGTCATTGTCCTAAAGAATTAGTAGCAAAGATCCACAAATTAGTGGATAAAAATGATGTGTTGATTTTTTGCCCTAGTATTTCTTTGATGGAGCAATTAAAAGGCACTGTTGAAAAAAAAATTCTAGAAACATCACTAGCCTGTGTTCATTCGCAAGACCCAGAGCGCTTAGACAAGGTTTTAAAGATGAGAAACAAAGAATACCGTATTCTTCTAACTTCTACTATCTTAGAACGTGGTGTAACATTTGATGGTGTCTCTGTCATTGTTTTAGGAGCAAACCATCCTGTTTTTACAATGTCCGCCCTTGTTCAGATTGCTGGCAGAGTGGACCGAAGGCAAAAATACACTGCAGGTGAAGTTTGGTTTTTACATGATGGTTGTACCAATGCTATGAAAGGGGCGATTAAGCAAATTAAGAAAATGAACACATTAGGTAAAGCAAGGGGATTAATTGATGAATTGTAACTATTGCCATCAAACAATTAATAGAAATTTAACGCTCAAAGAAATTTTTTTACCCCAAAAAATCTTGTCAGAACAATTATGCTCAAGATGCATGAAAACATTTCAATTATTGGAAAAAAAAGATAGCTGTCAAGGATGTCAACGTCAGTCTACTCAAACAGCTTATTGTAAAGATTGCTTAAGATGGCAACAAATTTATCCAAACTACAATTTCCAACACGAAGCACTCTTTTCTTACAATCAGGCGATGCAAGAATGGTTTGAACTCTATAAATTTAAAGGGGATTACAGACTTAGGCATAGTTTTGTACCGTATTTACAATCCTATTTTAAACAAAAAAAAACTTTTTTAGCTATTCCGATGCCAATTTCAAAAGAAAGGATGGAAGTGCGAGGCTTTAATCAAGTTGAAGGTTTACTGGATGCAGCAGGCATTCCATATGAACCCCACCTTATCCGGTTTACTCATGGACTATCTCAAGTACAAAAAACGAGAAAGGAGCGATTAAGCTTAAAGCAACCCTTCAAACTAACACAAGAGGGGCAAAAAGCTGTCTTAAATAGAGATATTATTCTTGTCGACGATATCTATACGACTGGGCGTACGACTTTTCATGGAGCACAAGTTATTTTAGCGAATCATCCAGCAAAACTGTATACGTTTTCTCTTGCAAGATAGACGATCAATTAAAATAAAAATTCAGCCGCAATTTTGTTGGCAAAAGCAGGATAATTCGTTATAATAGAATTAAGAAGAAGGATAACAGAGTGGTCCTTTTATTCCTTCTTTAGTGTCAGATGAAAGGGGTAATTGTTATGTTTAGATATAATGTGCGTGGAGAAAACATCGAAGTTACTGAAGCAATCCGAGACTATGTAGAGAAAAAAGTCGGCAAATTAGAACGTTATTTCAGTGATTCACCTGAAGCGACCGTTCATGTGAATTTGAAAGTATACACTGAAAAAACCGCTAAAGTCGAGGTTACGATTCCTCTACCTTATTTAGTTTTACGTGCGGAAGAAACATCACCTGACTTATATGCAAGTGTTGATTTGGTTGTAGACAAGCTAGAACGCCAAATCCGCAAATTTAAAACAAAAATTAATCGTAAATCTCGTGAAACAGGGATGAACACTGCGAAAGCAGCTATTTTCTTAAATGGTGAAGAAACACCAGATGAAACGCCAGAATTAGACATCGTTCGTACAAAACGTCTTTCTTTAAAACCTATGGATAGCGAAGAAGCTGTTTTACAAATGAACATGTTAGGACATAACTTTTTTATCTTTGAAGATTCAGAAACAAATGGAACAAGCATTGTTTATCGTCGTAAAGATGGCAAATATGGTTTAATCGAAACAGACTAAATTGAGCAGGTAACGAACATATCTTGATTCAGCGAAAAAGGTCTAAAAGTAAGCGAGGATCTAATCAATCCATAAATTTTAGAAAAATTGTTATCAGGATCAATTTATTTTCCAGATATTCGATTTTAAGAGACTGAAGCAGGACGGCATACGTTTTGCCACAGTCTCTTTCCTTATTTTAAGCATGTATACATAAAAAACGACATAATATAGTATTAATATTAAGAGAAGTTATTTCCTTTCTTGGCAACTAATGATAAAATAGAAAGGATGATTGTGCATTTAGTGCAAAAAATAAATAGAGTTTATTGAAAGGAACACATAAAAACATGGCGAATTTTCTAAAAAAGATGATTGAAAATGATAAAAAGGAATTAAAACGCTTGGATGGTATTGCCAATCAAGTAGAGACTCATGCTTCAGCTACTGCGGCGTTGAGCGATGAAGAATTAAAAGCAAAGACAGACGAGTTCAAAGCGCGTTACCAAAAAGGTGAAACACTAGATCAATTATTACCAGAAGCTTTTGCGGTCGTCCGCGAAGCTGCTAAACGTGTCCTAGGTTTATACCCATACCACGTTCAGTTAATGGGTGGGATCGTTTTACATGATGGCAATATCCCAGAAATGAGAACGGGTGAAGGTAAAACATTAACTGCAACAATGCCAGTTTATTTGAATGCACTAACAGGTGAAGGTGTTCATGTCGTAACGGTTAACGAATATTTAGCAACACGTGACTCAGATGAAATGGGTGAACTGTATAATTTCTTAGGCTTGACAGTTGGTCTGAACATCAATTCAAAAACATCAGAAGAAAAGCGTGATGCCTATAATTGTGACATCACTTATAGCACAAATAACGAGTTAGGATTTGACTATTTGCGTGATAACATGGTTGTTTATCGTAATCAAATGGTACAACGCCCATTGAATTACGCAATCGTGGATGAGGTCGATTCAATCTTGATTGATGAAGCTCGTACACCATTGATTATTTCAGGTCAAGCTGAAAAATCAATTGCACTTTACACCCGCACAGATAACTTTGTTAAACGTCTAAAAGAAGAAGAAGATTACAAAATTGATGTTCAATCTAAGACGATTAGTTTAACGGAAGCTGGAATTGAAAAGGCGGAAGAAAACTTTGGTTTAGAGAACCTTTATGACATTGAAAATACAGCTTTGACACATCATATGGATCAAGCGTTACGTGCAAACTTTATCATGCTTCGTGATATCGATTATGTTGTTCAAGATGACAAAGTCTTGATCGTTGACCAATTTACTGGTCGTATTATGGATGGTCGTCGGTACTCAGATGGCTTACACCAAGCAATCGAAGCCAAAGAAGGCGTAGAGATCGAAGACGAAACAAAAACAATGGCAACAATCACATTCCAAAACTATTTCCGTATGTATAAGAAATTAGCTGGGATGACGGGTACTGCTAAAACGGAAGAAGAAGAATTCCGTGAAATCTATAATATTCAAGTGTTCCAAATTCCAACAAACCGTCCGATCATTCGTGATGACCGTGCTGATTTACTTTACCCAACATTACAAAGTAAATTTAAAGCGGTTGTTCAGGATATTAAAGAACGCTACCATAACGGTCAACCAGTTTTAGTCGGTACAGTTGCTGTTGAAACTTCTGAGTTATTATCAGAATTATTAAATGCTGAAAAAGTACCGCATGAAGTATTGAATGCCAAAAATCACTTTAAAGAAGCAGAAATTATTATGAATGCCGGGCAAAAAGGTGCGGTAACGATTGCTACTAATATGGCTGGTCGTGGTACGGATATCAAGCTTGGTTTGGGTGTTATTGAGCTTGGCGGTTTAGCTGTAATTGGTACAGAACGTCACGAATCACGCCGTATTGATAATCAATTGCGTGGACGTGCGGGTCGTCAAGGAGATCCTGGGGTTTCACAATTCTATCTATCACTTGAAGATGACTTGATGAAACGTTTTGGTTCAGAAAGAATCAAAGCATTCTTGGATCGCATGAACATTGAAGAATCAGATGCAGTGATCCAAAGTAAAATGTTAAGTAAGCAAGTAGAATCAGCTCAAAAACGTGTTGAAGGGAACAACTACGATACACGTAAAAATGTCTTGCAATACGATGATGTAATGCGTGAACAGCGTGAAGTTATTTACGCGCAACGTCAAGAAGTGATAATGGAAGATAAAGAGTTGACTGAAACATTATTAAACATGGTAAAACGTACGATCACTCGTGTTGTAGATAGCCATACACAATTAGAAAAAGAAAACTGGAACCTTGATGGAATCGTTGATTTCGCCTCTTCAACATTGGTGCATGAAGACTCTATTTCTAAAGCTGATCTAGAAGGCAAATCACCAGAAGAAATCAAAGCGTATCTAGTAAAACGTGCTCAAGAAGTTTATGATATCAAAGTAGAACATTTGAATGGTCCAGAACAAATTCTGGAATTCCAAAAAGTTGTTATTTTACGTGTTGTAGATACAAAATGGACCGATCATATCGATGCAATGGATCAATTGCGTCAATCAGTTGGTTTACGTGCTTACGGACAAAACAATCCATTGGTTGAATATCAAACAGAAGGCTACAATATGTTTGAAGAAATGATTGGAGCAATTGAATACGAAGTTACTCGCTTATTCATGAAATCAGAAATTCGCCAAAATGTTCAACGGGAACAAGTAGCACAAGGTGAAGCTGTTCATCCAACAGATGATGAAGAACCCCAAAGTAACACAAGTGCTAAAAAGAAACCGATTCACGTAGATGAAAAAATAGGACGCAATGATCCATGTCCATGCGGCAGTGGAAAGAAATACAAAAACTGTCACGGCAAAGGTCAATAAGAAGCGATGAAGGTGAGGCGTTCGCCTCGCCTTCATTTGTTTGCAACACAAAGTATTGAAAATGGAAGGAAGAAAATATCATGGAAAATGCTGAAATCCGCACTATTTTAGATGAAATGAATCAATCAATCACAAGTTTCAGGGGGTCTCTTTGACTTAGATCAGTTAGAAGAGGACATTGCTGAAGCTGAAAATAGAATGGCAGAGCCAGGCTTTTGGGATAATTCACAAACAGCACAACAATTGATCAACGAAACGAATTCCTATAAAGAGAAGTATCAACAATTTCATCAATTTGCAGACGAATTAGAAGAATTGGAAATCATGAGTGAGATGCAACAAGAAGAATATGATCCTGATACGCAGACTGAACTAGAAGAACGCTTAGTCGCTTTGAAAGAAAAATTAAGTATTTATGAACTTTCGCTACTATTAAACGAGCCTTATGACAAAAATAATGTTATCATGGAACTTCATCCAGGAGCGGGTGGTACTGAATCACAAGATTGGGGTAGCATGTTGCTGCGAATGTATACACGTTGGGCCGAAAGTCATGGGTTTCAAGTAGAGACATTAGATTACCAATCAGGTGATGAAGCAGGTATTAAGAGTGTGACCCTTCTAATTAAAGGTTATAATGCTTATGGCTATTTGAAATCAGAAAAAGGGGTACATCGCTTAGTTCGAATTTCTCCATTTGATTCTGCCAAACGTCGCCACACTTCTTTTTGTTCTGTCGACATTATGCCTGAGCTAGATGAAAATGTAGAGATCGATATTAATACGGACGATTTAAAAGTCGATACGTATCGAGCAAGTGGTGCTGGTGGTCAGCATATCAATAAAACCGAATCGGCTGTTCGAATCACGCATATTCCAACAGGAACCGTTGTTGCTAGTCAAGCACAACGGTCACAATTAAAAAACCGAGAACAAGCGATGGGCATGCTGAAAGCAAAACTTTATCAATTAGAGTTGGATAAAAAAGCGCAGGAAGCTGCTTCATTACGTGGGGAACAATTAGAAATTGGTTGGGGCTCACAGATTCGTTCTTATGTTTTCCATCCTTATTCAATGGTGAAAGATCATCGAACAAATTATGAAACTGGAAATGTACAAGCCGTGATGGATGGGGATTTAGATGGATTTATTGATGCGTACTTAAAGCAGAAGCTAAATTGATCAATTTACAGAAATGAAATAAAATTGTAAACTGTTGAAAGAGCCTTGAAACAAAGTCATGTTATAATGATTGATAGTCTAGAAAAACAGAGATGGAGAGAATACGCCATGATTGAAATGAAAGATGTAATGAAGAAATATTCGAATGGTACAACGGCTATCCGAAATATTTCAATAGAAATAAAGCAAGGTGAATTCGTTTATGTTGTTGGTCCTTCCGGAGCCGGAAAATCAACATTTATTAAATTAATGTACCGTGAAGAAAAAGCCACTAAAGGTCGCTTGAAAGTTGCTAGTCATGATCTAATGAAAATAAAAAATTCTGAAGTTCCGTATCTTAGAAGAGAGATCGGTATCGTCTTTCAAGATTACAAATTATTGACGAAAAAAACAGTTTATGAGAACGTTGCTTATGCTATGCAAGTTGTTGGTCGTAAGCCAAGAGAAATCAAAAAAAGAGTGATGGAAGTACTTGATTTAGTTGGTTTGAAGCATAAAGTACGCGTCTTTCCAAGTGAATTATCTGGTGGGGAACAACAACGTGTTTCAATTGCTCGTGCAATCGTAAATACGCCCAAAGTTCTCATTGCAGATGAACCAACAGGGAATCTTGATCCAGAGAACTCATGGGAAATCATGAAACTTTTAGATCGGATCAATGCTCAAGGAACAACTGTTGTAATGGCAACGCATAATAGTACGATCGTAAATACGATTCGTCATCGCGTAATCGCCATCGAAAATGGTCGAATTATTCGAGACCAAGCGGAAGGAGAATATGGCTACGATGATTAGAACCTTCTTTTCTCATGTCTTAGAAAGTATCAAAAGTTTAAAACGTAATGGGTGGATGACAATAGCATCTGCAAGTGCAGTTACCATTACGTTAGTCCTTGTTGGGCTTTTTATGGCAGTAATTTTTAATGCAACAAAATTAGCAAAAGATATTGAAGAAAACGTAACTGTTTCTGTATTCGTTGATATTGGCACAACCCCAGACGAAATGCAGCAATTAGAAAAAGAATTGAATAAAATCGACAATGTCGAAACTATTTCATATTCAAATAAAGATAAACAATTAGAAAAAATTCAAAAACAAATGGGTGAAGCTTGGAACTTATTCGAAGGTGACAGCAATCCCTTGTACGATGTCTATTATGTAAGTGCAAAAGAACCATCAGATACGAAAAAAATATCGGAAAAGGCAGCAACATTAGCGAATGTCTTTAAAGCAGACTATGGCGGTGTTTCTTCCGATAAAATTTTCAGTATTGCAGGAAAAGTTCGAACTTGGGGCTTAGGTGCAGCAATTTTACTATTGTTTGTCGCTGTATTCTTGATTTCAAACACGATCCGTATTACGATTCTTTCTCGTCAAAGAGAAATCCAAATCATGCGTTTAGTTGGTGCTAAAAACGGCTATATTCGTTGGCCTTTCTTTATAGAAGGAGCATGGATTGGCTTAATTGGAGCGATCATTCCAATTTTAGTTTTAACATTTGGGTATCAAAAATTCTATACGTTATTCAACCCGCAATTGCTAAGTTCAAATTATTCATTATTAAAACCTGAATCATTTGTTTGGCAGATCGATCTACTGATGATCGTTATTGGGATGACAATCGGCTCGTTAGGTTCAATCATTTCGATGCGCCGCTTCTTAAAAATTTAATAGAATTAAAAGCAGACATTTTTTGTCTGCTTTTTCTTTACTTATTTTCAGAAGTTCGTTATGCTTTACTAGGGGATGAGTGAAGTGATTGGGGTGAATAAATGAAATTTTTATATGATAATTTCTTTGTTATTATTTTTATTGCTAATATGCTATTATCATTGATTATTGTTTTTCGAGAACGCAAACAAACTGCTCAAACATGGTCATGGTTGTTGGTATTAATGTTTATTCCAGTTTTAGGATTTATTCTTTATATTTTCTTGGGTCGAGGCATATCAAAAGATAAAATATTCGATATGAAGATGCAAGCTAAAATCGGGATGAACGCTGAAATACAAGCAGAAAAGCAATCATTGTTAAGAGGGTTATTTCCACATCCACCGACAGGAGAAGTGGAGTCAAAGCAGCTAATTTATATGTTGACTGTTTTTGAGAGCTCATTATATACAACGAATAATGAGGTTCTTTTATATACAGATGGAAGAGAAAAATTTGATGGATTGATTGCAGATATTCGGCAAGCTACGGATCATATTCATATGGAGTATTACATTTATCGTGGTGATACTTTAGGCAAGGAAATCCGTCAGGAACTGATCAATGCTGTCAAAAGAGGGGTAAAAGTACGTTTACTCTTAGACGCCTGGGGTTCAACCCAAGTTAATATGAAATTTTTTGAAGAACTAAAGAAGATTGGAGGAGAAATTGCCTTTTTCTTTCCTCTGTTTGTTCCATATTTAAATCCGCGAATTAACTATCGTAATCATCGAAAAATCGTAGTGATTGATGGGAAGATCGGTTATACAGGTGGATTTAACGTTGGTAATGAATATTTAGGTGAAGTCAAAAAGTTTGGGTACTGGCGTGACAATCATTTAAGAATCTCTGGTGAAGCTGTTTATAGTTTACAAAATCGTTTTTTGATGGACTGGAATTCTCAACATCGTAAAGAATTAAGCTATGATTCTGCTTATTTTCCTCCAATTGATTCAGCTGGGAAAAAAGCAGTTCAAGTAGTAACGAGTGGACCAGATTCAGAACATGAACAAATCAAAATGACCTACCTAAAAATGATTTCAATCGCTAAAAAAGAAATACTGATTCAAACGCCGTATTATATACCAGATGCATCAATTCATGAAGCCTTAAAATTAGCATTACTTTCGGGTGTAAAAGTTCGTATGCAAATACCAAACAAACCAGATCATATGTTAGTTTATTGGGCAACTTATTCCTTTTCTGCAGAATTATTAAAGTATGGAGCGATTATTGAGACCTATGAACATGGCTTTATTCATGCTAAAACGATGATCATCGATGGTGGTGTTGTTTCTGTTGGATCAGCGAATATCGATGTTCGTTCATTCCGACTAGATTTTGAGGTGAATACAATTATTTACGATCAAGAATTTTCAGAAGAAGTTAGAGATGCTTTTTACGAAGATTCCAAAGTATCAGAGCTTTTAACAGAAGAAAAATACCGTAATCGAGGTGTTTTCATCAAACTAAAAGAAGGATTAGCTCGTCTGATTTCACCACTGTTGTAATTCCTATAAAAAGTGTAATCTTAGTAACGGATTGCACTTTTTATTTTGTTTATAATGTTTTTTTGTTATTTTATTACAAAAAAGTAAAAGCTGTAGCAACTTATAATTTTCAATGGAAACACTTAATGTTAAAATAAAGTGATTGAATTGAGTTTGGAGGATTATCAGATAAATGAAAAAGAAAATACTATTATTTGTTAGTTTAATTGGAATACTGACTTTATCCGGCTGTGCGAAGTGGATCGATCGAGGTGAATCGATCACAGCAGTTGGCTCATCAGCTCTTCAGCCGCTAGTGGAAACCGCGGCAGAAGAATTTCAAAATCAAAACCCAGGACGTTTTGTTAATGTTCAAGGTGGGGGAAGTGGAACAGGTTTAAGTCAAGTACAATCAGGGGCAGTAGACATTGGAAACTCTGACTTGTTTGCAGAAGAGAAAAAAGGGATCGATGCCACTAAACTGACAGATCATAAAGTTGCGGTAGTGGGGATCACGCCGATCGTCAATAAGAATATTGGATTGTCCGATATTTCGTTAGACAACCTGAGAAAGATTTTTCTAGGAGAAATTACCAATTGGAAAGAAATTGGTGGAAACGATATCCCGATTGTCCTGTTGAATCGTGCTGCTGGAAGTGGTACACGTGTGACTTTTGAACGCTGGGTATTAGATGGGAAAACGGCGATTCAAGCGCAAGAACAAGATTCAAGTGGAATGGTTCGCTCGATTGTTGCAGACACTCCAGGAGCAATCAGTTACACGGCTTTTTCCTATGTTAATGATGAGGTTAACACGCTAAGTATTGATGGGGTAAAACCGACTGATGAGAATGTTGTTACCAATAAATGGTTTATTTGGTCTTATGAACATATGTATACATTAGGAAAACCAAAACAATTAACTGATGAATTTTTGGCCTTTATGTTATCAGATGATGTGCAGGAAAAAATCATTGGTCAATTAGGCTATATTCCAGTTTCTAAGATGAAAGTAGAGCGGGATTGGCAAGGAAATCTTATTAAATAATCCGCCTTTACACAAAATTTACAAACTTAACATAAGATTTACATGTTATTAAACGCAAATTGATGTTTGAAAGTTAGACTGAATTTATTATGGAAAGTGTTGAACAAACGGGAGATTTATGTTTGGTTGGATAAAAAGTGAGTGAGGTAAAAAGCACCTCAATCATTTTTCCTATTTTCCAGTCGAAGCTGAACGAGCACGTTACGCTTTTAAAATAAGGAGGAATTTTCTTGGAAGATGTGCAGAAAACGTTATTAACAAAATCAAAGCGCGCTAGAATGGAACAGCGAGGGAAGTTTATTAGTTTTCTTTGCATCGCATTGATTGTTTTGGTTGTTTTATCGATTTTTTATTTTGTAGCTAGTAAAGGTTTAGCAACCTTTTTTACAAATAAAATCAAAGTTTCTGATTTCTTATTCGGTACTAATTGGAACCCAGGTGAAACTGGGACGGATGGGAAACCCATGGTAGGCGCTTTGCCGATGATAGCAGGTTCTTTTATTGTAACATTTTTATCTGCGATCATTGCAACACCCTTTGCAATTGGTGCAGCAGTATTTATGACAGAAATTTCACCGAAAAAAGGATCAAAAATTTTACAACCAGTTATTGAACTATTAGTTGGGATTCCATCCGTTGTTTATGGCTTTATTGGGCTGTCTGTAATTGTACCCTTTATTCGTTCAATTTTTGGCGGTACAGGTTTTGGGATTTTAGCTGGGACTTTTGTTTTGTTTGTTATGATTTTACCAACTGTTACAACGATGACGGTTGATGCACTAAAATCGGTTCCTCGGCATTATCGGGAAGCATCATTAGCCTTAGGTGCAACACGCTGGCAAACGATCTATAAAGTGGTCTTGCGTGCGGCGGTTCCAGGCTTATTGACAGCTGTTGTTTTCGGAATGGCACGTGCTTTTGGGGAGGCGTTAGCAATCCAAATGGTTATCGGAAATGCAGCAATTATGCCATCAAGTTTGACAACTCCAGCTTCAACTTTGACAAGTATTTTAACA
This sequence comes from Enterococcus sp. AZ101, assembly GCF_050499005.1. Lineage (NCBI taxonomy): Bacteria > Bacillati > Bacillota > Bacilli > Lactobacillales > Enterococcaceae > Enterococcus > Enterococcus sp. AZ101. The sequence continues at coordinate 678,935 of NZ_JBMHEZ010000002.1, forward strand.
ATGGGCATTGGAAATACTATCATGGGAACAGTAGAAAATAATGTTCTTTGGTCACTTGCTTTGATCTTGTTGTTGATGTCCTTATTCTTTAATATCATTATTCGGATCATTGGTAAGAAAGGGGCCTTGAAATAATGAACGCAAAAAAAGCAGATAAAATTGCAACAGGTATTTTATATGCCATTTCAGGTGTGATTGTTTTAATTTTGGCAGCATTGCTACTTTATATTCTTGTCCGCGGTATTCCTCATATTTCTTGGGACTTTTTAACAAAACCTTCTAAAGCCTATCAAGCAGGTGGGGGGATCGGGATTCAATTATTCAATTCACTCTACTTACTATTGATTACGATGTTGATTAGCTTCCCTATTTCTTTAGGAGCTGGTATTTACCTTTCAGAGTATGCAAAGAAAAATTGGTTGACTGATGTGATCCGTACATCAATCGAAATTTTAAGTTCACTTCCTTCAGTTGTGGTTGGTTTGTTTGGTTTCTTGATTTTTGTAGTACAGATGGGTTATGGTTTTTCCATTATTTCAGGTGCTTTAGCACTGACATTTTTCAACTTACCTTTATTGACAAGAAACGTTGAAGAATCATTAAAAGCCGTTCATTACACACAGCGAGAAGCTGGGCTGTCATTGGGCTTATCCCGCTGGGAAACAGTCTTGAAAGTTGTTGTTCCAGAAGCCTTACCAGGAATATTAACGGGTGTGATCTTAAGTTCTGGGCGGATTTTTGGTGAAGCCGCCGCTTTGATTTACACTGCTGGCCAAAGTGCACCAGCCTTAGATTTCAGTAACTGGAACCCATTAAGCGTTTCAAGTCCGATTAGTATCTTCCGTCAAGCGGAAACGTTGGCTGTCCATATTTGGAAAATTAATACAGAGGGAACGATGCCAGATGGTGCAGCTGTTTCGGCAGGTGCTTCAGCTGTTCTGATTTTAGTCGTTTTACTATTTAACTTTGGTGCACGTTTTATCGGAAATAGATTATATAAAAGAATGACATCAGCCTAATGTTAGGGGAATCAGAATGAAAGAATACAATTTAAATGACACGAATATTATAAAATTGCCAGAGCCGATCGCTTTGCATACCGATGATTTACATGTCTGGTATGGAGATAACGAAGCAATCAAAGGTGTTGATCTAGAATTTGAAAAAAATAAGATCACCGCTTTAATTGGACCATCTGGCTGCGGTAAATCAACCTATTTACGTTCGCTTAATCGGATGAATGATGGGATCGCCAATACTAGAGTAACTGGTAAAATCATGTACAAAGAGGTGAATGTTAATACGAAAGAAGTAGATGTTTACGAAATGCGTAAACGGATCGGCATGGTATTTCAACGTCCCAATCCTTTTAGCAAATCAATCTATGAGAATATTACATTTGCTTTAAAACAGCACGGTGAAAAAGATAAGAAAAAGTTAGATGAAATTGTCGAAACGAGTTTAAAACAGGCGGCACTTTGGGATCAAGTCAAAGATAATTTAGACAAAAGTGCGTTAGCTTTATCTGGTGGGCAACAACAACGCTTATGTATTGCCAGAGCAATCGCCATGAAACCAGATATTTTACTTTTAGATGAACCAGCGAGTGCGCTAGACCCTATTTCAACTGGTAAAGTAGAGGAAACCTTAGTTAATTTGAAAGATGATTACACAATCATCATTGTGACACACAATATGCAACAAGCTGCTCGTATCAGTGATTACACAGCCTTTTTCTATCTAGGAAAAGTAATTGAATACGATGAAACAAGAAAAATCTTTACACGACCAAAAATTCAAGCGACAGAAGACTATGTTTCTGGACATTTTGGTTAGGAGGAGTACGATGACAAACGAAATTATCTCATCAAAAGATTTGCATTTATATTATGGAAAAAAAGAAGCACTTAAAGGGATTGATTTAAGCATCAATCAAGGAGAAATTACGGCAATGATCGGACCGTCTGGTTGTGGTAAGTCTACTTATTTACGTTCGTTGAACCGAATGAATGATTTAATTCCTGGGGTAACGATTACGGGAAGCGTTGTTTATAAAGGCAAAGATATCTACGGACCTAAGACAGATATTGTAGATTTACGAAAAGAAATCGGAATGGTCTTTCAACAACCGAATCCATTTCCTTTTTCTATCTATGAAAATGTGATTTATGGTTTGCGTTTAAAAGGTGAAAAGAATAAGCAAGTATTAGATGAAGCAGTCGAAAACAGTTTAAAAGCGGCATCAGTTTGGGATGACGTAAAAGATAAACTGCATAAAAGTGCTTTATCATTGTCAGGTGGGCAACAACAACGTGTGTGTATTGCTCGGGTTTTAGCAGTCGATCCTGAGATCATTTTACTGGACGAGCCGACAAGTGCCCTTGATCCGGTTTCAAGTGGTAAAATCGAAAACATGCTTTTAACATTGAAAGAGAAATATACGATGATCATGGTGACACACAACATGTCCCAAGCATCACGGATTTCTGATAAAACAGCGTTCTTTTTACAAGGGGAATTGATAGAATTTAATGATACAAAGAAAATATTTTTGAATCCTAAAGAAAAACAAACCGAAGACTATATTTCTGGAAAATTTGGTTAAACAATAAAGGAGGAAAACACATGTTGCGCAGCCAGTTTGAAGAAGAATTATTGAATTTGCATAATCAATTTTATGAGATGGGGATGATGGTAAGTAATGTTGTACATAAATCAGTCCGTGCTTATATCAACCATGATAAAAAAATTGCAAATGAAGTCATTGATTACGATGTACAAATCAATGATATGGAAGTCAAGCTTGAGAAGAAAAGTTTTGAAATGATTGCTTTACAACAACCCGTTACAACAGATTTAAGAATGATCATTACCGTGATGAAAGCTAGTTCAGATTTAGAGAGAATGGCAGATCATGCAGTTTCAATCGCAAAATCAACAATTCGTTTAAAAGGGGAAACAAGAATCCCAGAAATCGAAAAAGAAATTTCAGATATGTCAGACTATGTTAAAAAAATGGTTGATAACGTACTGATCGCTTATGTCAAAACAGATCAAAAAGATGCGCGGATGATCGCTAAAATGGATACTCGCGTAAATGAGTATTTTGATAGTATATATAGCCATTCCATCAAGGCGATGCAGGCGAATCCTGAGACGGTTGTCAGTGGAACAGATTATCTTCACGTAGCAACGTATTTAGAGCGCATTGGCGATTATGTCACAAATATCTGTGAATGGATCGTTTATCTAGCGACTGGAAAAATCACAGAGCTAAATAGCAATCACGACGAATAAGTCAGTAAAACAATTTATTTGAGAGTAGATCAAAACAGTTTGTTTTGGTCTATTTTTTTGTTTTTAGTTCGTTTTTTTAATCTCATTAATGTAAAAAATAAATTTGAACATAATTTCAACAATATGTTTACATTTGTTCTTACCTCGTGTATTATACAAATATATTGGAAAGCGCTAACCATTATAATTAAAATTTTGGGGTGAGTTAATTTGGAAGAAACAAATGTTGTTGTTGGTAATGTGAAACGTCCATACTTGATTGAACAGCGGAAACAATGGTTTAAGGAATTTATGAAACCGTTTTTGGTCGTTGTAGTCATCTACATCACGATGTATATGATTCGTAATAATTTTAAAGCCGCCCAGCCCTTATTAAAAAGTCAATTAGGTCTGACTACGACTGATCTTGGTTATATCGGATTTGTCTTTTCAATCGTTTATGGCTTTGGTAAATTTATAGTTGGGTATCTTGTAGACGGTAAAAATACGAAGAAAATTTTATCGATTTTGTTGTTACTCTCTTCGATCACTGTTTTATGTATGGGGATTTTGTTTACGATGAATAATGTCCCGATGGGCTGGATCGTTGTATTATGGTCACTGAATGGCTTGTTCCAATGTGTGGGCGGTCCTAGTTGTGCTTCAGTGATTACCCAGTGGACGACTAGAAGCAATCGTGGTCGGTATATTGGGTTATGGAATGCCTCTCACAATATTGGCGGAGGTTTTGCAGGAATTTTTGCTGTGTGGTGTGCAACTACTTTCTTCAAAGGACAAGTTGCCGGAATGTTTATTATTCCAGCAATTGTTGCGGCTATAGTTGCCATCATTACTTTTTTTATTGGGAAGAATCGACCAGAAGACCTTGGTTGGAATTCCAGTGAAGAAATCTTTGGTGAACCAGTAGAAGAAGCAAATATTGATGCTGAACACTTAACAAAGTGGGAGATCTTTAAAAAATATTTATTAACGAATCCTTATATTTGGGTATTATGCGTAGCGAATGTTTTTGTTTACATTGTGCGGATCGGTATCGATAATTGGGCTCCGTTATACGTAACAGAACATTTGAATTTTTCACAAGAAGCAGCGGCACAAACGATTTTTTACTTTGAGATGGGCGCATTGATTGGTTGTCTGGCTTGGGGCTATATCTCAGACTTATTAAAAGGGCGGCCAGCCTTAGTGGCTACAATCAGCACTATCTTATTACCAATCGGGATTATAGGGTACCAGCTTGGGATAACAGAATTTGTGATCAATGCCTCATTATTCATGTTGGGGATGATGGTCTTTGGTCCACAATTATTGATCAATTTATCTATGCTAGGATTTGTTCCTAAAAAAGCGACAGTTGTCTCTGGTGGTTTATTAGGGGCTTTTGCTTATTTATTTGGGGACTCAATGGCAAAAATTCTTCTAGCAAAAATTTCTGATCCATCAAAAGAGGGTGTGAATTTCTTTGGTCACGTGTTACATGGTTGGAATGATACCTTTATCATTTTTTATATTTCAATTGTGATCATTGCTATTCTTTTGGGAATCGTTGCTTTAGCAGAAGAAAGAAGAAGAAAAAAAGTAAAGGTATAAAGGTGGAATAAACAAATGAACAGACAAATTACAAACTTTAGAGATTTAGGTGGAATCAAGAACAAAGAAGGAAAAACAGTGAAACCAAAGAAATTATTACGGTCGGGTCATCTAGTGAATTTAGACAAAGAAACCCAATCTGTTTTAGTTGAAACGTTTAATCTAACCAGAATCATTGATTTTAGGCGCGGCTTTGAAATCAGTGAGTCACCAGATACACCGATAGAAGAAGTGGAATATATCAATTTAGATTTATTAGGAAAAATGAATGCTAAAAATTCAAGCTTAGCAGATTTTGCTAAATTAAAGTCAGTTGAAGCAGTCGATAAACATATGCTAGGTGTCTATGAAGATTTAATCTTGAATCCAGGGGCACAAGAAGGCTTTACTGAATTTATGGACTACATTTTGGGCAATAAAGACGGAGCGACAATTTTTCATTGTTTTGCTGGAAAAGACCGAACTGGCTATGCTTCAGCTTTGTTATTGTCACTATTAGACGTAGACAAAGAAGCAATCTATAAAGATTTCTTGATCACCAACACGGAAAGAAAATCCGCAAATGATAGCTTAGTACAACAATTCAGAGAACAAGGATTTAATGAAGAACAACTTGAATCCTTAGCAACAGCTCTTTATGTAAAAGAGGATTATCTGGATCATGCACTGAATTTAATTGAGAAAAATTTTGGTACTACCGAAAAATATGCTGCGCAATGTTTGAACTTTGATGAACAAAAGTTAGCTGAGTTAAGAAGTATTTATTTGGCTAACTAAAAAAGTCAATTTGTCATCCTTGCTTGTTCTTGCTATAATGAGCGTAAATAATAAGGAACGGACAATGAGTATGGATAAAGAAAAACAACAGCTTAGTATTGAAGTGGCAAGACTCTATTATCAATCTTCGCTTAGTCAACAGGAAATTGCTGAAAAATTAAATGTTTCACGTCCAACAATTTCACGACTATTACAGTATGCAAAAGAAAAAGGGTATGTTCAAATCACGATTTTTGATCCTTTTTCTGATCTGTTTGAAATTGAAAAAAAGTTAAAAGAAAAATATGGCTTAGAAGAAGTCCATGTTGCTTTTTCACCTGATCCCAATTACAATTCAATTTCAGAATATTTGACATCATATGCTGCTGAATATCTTGAGGATACGATTAAAAGTGGAGATATTGTCGGTGTTAGCTGGGGCACAACGATGCATAAGACTGTTTCTAAGATGAGCCGTCTCGATGTTAAAGGTGTAGAAGTTGTTCAGTTAAAAGGTGGTATAGCGTACTTTGATGTGAATAATTATGCGTTTGAGACGATTACGCTGTTTGCTGAAATGTTAAATACAAAAGCTAGAACATTTCCTTTACCCGTTATTTTAGATAGTAAAAAAGCGAAGGACTTGGTTGTAGCTGATCGTCATATTAGTAAGGTTATCGAATTAGGAAGACAAGCAAATATAGCAGTTTTTACAGTTGGAACCGTACAAAGTGAGTCGTTGCATTTTCGCCTAGGTTATTTTACAGAATCAGAAGAAAAATCCCTTAAAGCGAATGCGGTAGGTGATATCTGTTCGAGATTCTTTAATGAAAAGGGACAAATCAGTGATGAGGAAATCAATGGTCGAACGATTGGTATTGAGCTTGAGGAACTGAAGACCAAAGAAAAAGCTATTTTGATTGCTGGAGGCGATCGTAAAATCAAAGCAATCCACGGTGCACTAGTTGGTGGTTATGCAAATGTTTTATTGATCGATAAGTTTACAGCAATGAAACTTTTAAATCACTAATTATATTGAAAAACAGGAGTAGAGAATATAGACTACTCTTTTATAACTATTTTATATGAACGAAATTTCAGTTTTTAAGAACGGAATTTCTGGAAGGAAGAGTGTTAATGAATATAAACAAAATGATCGATCACACATTATTAAAACCGGAAGCGGATGAGCAGGCCTTAATGCGCTTGATTGAAGAAGCAAAAAAATATGAATTTGCTTCTGTTTGCGTGAATCCTTACTGGGTAGCCAAAGCGAGTAAAGAGTTAGCTGGAACATCGGTAGAAGTTTGTACAGTTATTGGATTTCCTCTAGGAGCTAGTACAACGGCAACAAAAGCATTTGAAGCAGCAGATGCGATTAAAAATGGTGCAACAGAAGTTGATATGGTCATAAATGTTGGTGCGTTAAAATCGGGTGATGAGGAAACGGTTTTAAAAGATATTGAAGCAGTCGTCTTGGCGGCTAAAGGAAAAGCTCTAGTTAAAGTGATACTTGAAAACTGCATACTAACAGATAGAGAAATAGTAATAGCTTCAAAATTATCTGTTCAAGCTGGGGCCGACTTTGTTAAAACATCAACTGGCTTTTCAACAGGAGGAGCGACCATCAAAGATATCGCTTTGATGCGTAAAACAGTTGGTCCGAATATCGGTGTAAAAGCATCGGGTGGTGTTCGTAATGCAGAAGATGCTAAAGCGATGATCCATGCAGGGGCATCAAGAGTTGGTGCTAGTTCAAGTGTGGCAATCGTTGATGCGACAATCAACGATACGACAGGTGGATATTAAGTGTTAAACAATTGAGATTGTGAGGTACGAATGATGAGAATGGTTGATATTATTGAAAAAAAACGGAATGGTAATGAACTGAGTAAAGAAGAGATCGAGTTTTTTATCGCGGGTCTAACAAATGAAACAATCCCAGATTATCAAGTAAGTGCTTTTTTAATGGCTGTTTATTTCCAAGATATGTCAGATGAGGAAAGAGCAAATCTAACCTTAGCGATGGTCCATTCTGGTGATGTGATCGATTTATCGGCTATCGAAGGTATTAAAGTAGATAAACATTCAACAGGCGGTGTTGGGGATACAACAACATTAGTCTTAGCACCTCTTGTGGCCGCTCTTGATATTCCTTTTGCAAAAATGTCTGGTCGCGGTTTAGGTCACACAGGTGGTACAATCGACAAGCTAGAAGCCTTTGATGGGTTTCATGTAGAATTGACAGACGATCAATTTACTGAAATGGTCAACCGAGATAAAATTTCAGTAATCGGCCAATCAGGAAATCTAACTCCAGCAGATAAAAAACTTTACGCATTAAGAGACGTGACAGCAACGGTTAGTTCAATCCCATTGATTGCCAGTTCAATTATGAGTAAAAAAATTGCAGCGGGTGCAGATGCTATTGTTTTGGATGTTAAAACTGGTGCAGGTGCCTTTATGAAAACCGAAGAAGATGCAATCGAATTAGCATCAGCGATGGTTCGAATAGGTAACTTAGTTGGAAGAAATACAATGGCCATCATCTCTGATATGTCGCAACCGCTTGGTAATGCCATCGGAAACTCTTTAGAGGTAAAAGAAGCAATCGATACCTTGCATGGAAATGGGCCAGCCGATTTAACTGAATTAGTCTTGACTTTGGGGAGTCAAATGGTGGTCCTCGCTGGAAAAACAGATTCTCTAGAAGAAGCAAGGGAATTACTACAAGGTGTGATCAAAGATGGATCAGCTTTAGTGAAATTCAAACAGTTCATCAAAAACCAAGGAGGAGATCCTGACTGGATAGAGAATCCTACTTTATTACCGCAAGCCAGATTTGAAATAGAAGTTATCGCGGATTCAGACGGTTTTGTCACAGAAATTGTTGCTGATAATATTGGTGTCGCAGCAATGAAACTTGGGGCAGGACGTGAAACAAAAGAAGAGGATATCGACTTAGCAGTTGGGTTAATTTTAAGAAAAAAAGTCGGAGATCCAGTTAAAAAAGGTGACAGCTTAGTGACGATTTTTGCCAATCAAGAAGATGTTACAGCTGTACAAGAGATGATCAAAGACAATGTTCGCATTGGTTCAGATATACCTGAAAGTCAATTGATTTATCGTGAGATCCACAATTGACCTAAGGAGTTAAAAAAGTAAAAAGGGTATGTTTCATATATAAATAGCAGAGTGTGAGGCAAAACTAAAATACGTTTTGTTTCACACTCTCATTTTGGATCAGTGATGGGACAAAAGCGGCTGCTTTTTGATATAAAGATAGTGTTTCTTCTATTATAAGTACTTAAAATCAATGCTTAGTGAAAATAAATTAGTGCTTACCCTTGAGGACTACCGAAAATTCATTCTTAAGTCCTATGACAAATGATTAAAAAGAAGGCATAATAGGTACATAAGGAAAACACCCTCGGGTGAAAAATTTGCTAAGGAGGCAATTTCCATGAAAGAAAGAGAAAGAGTATTAGACTTAGTTAAAAAAGGTATCCTATCTTCAGAGGAAGCTTTAGTCTTATTAGAAAATATGGCGACAGAAAAAGATGAAAAACAAATCAAAAAAGCTGCCGACCAAGTAAATGTAACAAATCCAACTGTTGACACAAAAGAGAATGACAAAGTCGTAGATTTATTAAATAAGTTAGAGAACAAGGAAGAAGAAACAATCGAACCTGAGATTTCTGATGAAGAAATCAAAGCAAAAGAAGCTGAAGATCATGAGCGTTTAGAAAAAATTCTAGATGCGTTAGCAACGGAAGCGAACAGAGCTTCTGTAGAGCTAGATGAGATCAATGCTGAAATCGCTGGTGTTAAAGAAGAAATCAAAGAAGCACAAGAAAAATTAATGGAATTAAATACTAAAGAAGAATTAAGTGAATTAACACCTGAAGATTTAGATGAAAGAGCGTCATTGGAGGCTGAAATCAAAGCGTTAGAAGATTCTTTAGATGAAAGAATCCAAGAAAAAATTGCTCTAGAAGCTGAATTGAAAAATATTCGTAAAGAGCAATGGTCTGAAACGAAAGATCGTGTTGCTTCAAAATTTGATATTCCAGATGATTGGAAAGAGCAAGCGACAGACACGATCAATCAAGTCGGTGAAAAAATGAGTGAAGCAGGTTCTCAATTAGGATCATTCCTTAAAAAGACATTCAATTCATTTTCTGAGACAATGAATGATAACATGGAATGGAAAGATGTTAGTTTCAAAGTTCCTGGTGTTGCTACAACAAAATTTGAACATGAATTTAATTATCCAGCACCTTTAGCAAGCTTGATCGATGTCAAAGTAGCAAATGGAAACATTGTATTCAAGACGTGGGATCAACCAGATGTTAAAGTTGAAGGGAAAATCAAACTTTATGGTAAAATGGACGCTGAAACACCACTGGAAGCTTTCTTAGAAAGAAGCCAAATCGATGTGGATGACGAAGTGATTTCATTCCAAATTCCCAATAAACGTGTTCGTGCAGATCTAATCTTCTACTTACCAGAAAGAACATTTGACCATGTTTCAATCAAATTGTTGAACGGCAATGTGACAATTGAATCACTGAAAGCAAAAGATGTTTATACTAAATCAACGAATGGTTCAATCACATTCAACAAAATCGATGCAACGATGCTTGAAATTGAAGGAGTGAATGGAGATATCAAAGTCTTAGATGGTGAGATCCTAGACAATATCATTGAAACAGTAAATGGCACCGTAACGATTGCTGCAACACCACAAACAATAGGGGTTTCATTGATCAATGGTGATGTCCGCATTACAGCCAAAGAAAAGACTTTACGTAAAGTAGAAGCAAGTTCTGTAAATGGCAATGTGAAAATTGCATTACCAATAGAATTAGGTGTTGAAGGAACAGTCAAAACAAGTTTAGGCAGCATCAATAGTCGTTTAAGTGACTACGATGTGATTCGTGAAAAGAAAGAAAGAACCAATCAATTACTACAATTTAGACGATTGAATGACGACGATATGGCGCAAATCAACGCTTCTACAACAACAGGAAACATTTATTTAAAAGACACAGATAAATAAATGTGTAGAACTTGATTGCTTGAAAAGAGTCAATTCTTTAAAAATAGTCAAGAGGATGAACATTAAAAACGTTCATGCCTCGTGACTATCAATAACAAGAAAAATAATAAAAAAAGGATGATTCTTCATCCATTCTATTGTAAAATTTAAGAGATGAGAGGTGAAAAAAATGAGAAAACGATTGACAAAATCTCCCAATAATGTGGTATTTACCGGAACCCTAGCGGGAATTGCAGAATGGTTAGGCATCGATCCTACGATTGTCCGCGTGATGTACGTAGTGGCTAGCTTTATCTTTATCGGCAGTCCAATTGTTCTATACATTGTTTTAGCCGTATTGATTCCTTCTGGCAGAAATAGAGGGAATAACAACTATGGACATCAAAATCCGTACAACCGAAACACGCATAATCCAAACCCTTATGCAAATGGACAAAAACAAAGAAAACAAGCTGAAAAAGTAAATGACGATGACTGGAGTGACTTCTAATGACGTACTTTCAACGTTTGATTGTTAATACGTTGACATTTGTCTCACTTTCAGTGATTTTTCCAAATATGATTTATGTAAGAAGTATCTGGATGGCGATCATTGCAGCATTTGTTCTTTCTATACTGAATATGTTAGTAAAACCTGTGTTGACGATTTTATCACTTCCATTTACTTTGCTTACATTTGGCTTATTTAGCTTTATTGTAAATGCTGCGATTTTAAAGATGACCTCTGCTTTCGTTGGGGAACTAAATTTTGGTTTTTCCAGCTTCGGGGCGGCAATTCTAATGGCAGTGATCATGTCGTTGGTCAATGCAATCGTCAGTGAGCGTAATTTAGATAAATATAATGAATAAGGATCAAACCCCAACGTGCTCGCTTGGGTTTGATCCTTATTTTTCTGCGTACGGTACAGTCAAATCAATCAGTAAAGCTTCTTTATGATGATTGATATAACTGTAGAGGATATTGATAAAATCGACTTGTTCTTTTGAAAATTGCTGGATGTTTTTCGGTTCCTTCTTAGGCAGCATTTTATTTGCTAATTCATCAAATGTGTATTTCGCGACAGTTTGTTTCGTAAACGTTCGGCTATTGATAACAAGACCTTGATAAATTAGATAAAACTTCATTTTTGAGTGGGTAGTCATTTGTAATAATTGCCAACTGGCTTGATTAGCGAGGACTAGTTTTTTGTTTTGCGCAAAAAAGCGAGTGAGAAGTTGCCAGTCTTCTCGTAATTTTAAGGCTTTTTCAAATGAATGATTTTCTGCGGCTAAAATCATTTTTGCTTCTAACCGTTTTTGCGGTAATTGATTATCAAAGGTAAAGGCACCTAGTAACTCTGTTTTAATCGTTGTATGTGTTAAAGGGAATGTATGATGTTTAGCAAAGGATTGATGCCAGTAATCACTTGGATTTAATTCGTATAAGCTTTCCAATATTTGCTTTAATTCCACAAGCTTTCTATTTGTTGAAAAAGGACCAAAACAGTTTTTTTGCGTGGGGACAGAAAGAATATTGATTGAGATTTCGTCGTTGTCAGTATTGATCTGAATGTAGTTGTATTTTTCAAAAGAATTCATTTGTCGATTATAAATGGGACGGAACTGTTGGATCAGGCGACATTCTAAAAGTAAGGCATCGAGCTCAGTCTCTACCTCAATCACGTCAAATTCAGCTAGCTGTTGGATTAGTCGCAACGTTTTGCTAGAATGCTGCTTATTTTTGACAAAGTAACTGAGGACTCGTTCCCGTAGCTTTTTAGCTTTACCAACATAAATAACATCTCCATGCCGATCTTTCATTAAGTAGACACCAGGATTCAGTGATAAATTTTTAGCTTGTTCTTTCAAAGGATTTTCCATAAAGACACATCCAGTAAGTTGTTTTTTGACTATTCATAGTGATACAACTAAGTATACAAAGTAATTAATGATAGTCAATCAAGAGCGTTTAACACATTTTATTGGATCTGAATAGGGTGAAAAATAAGGACAAGGGCCCCCATATAACGGACACCAGCAACAAAACAAGGACAATCTCCCTAATAGCTAGAAACTTCCTACCTGAAATGATAAAATGGTACGAGTAGGGAACAGGAAGGAATGAATTAAGAATATGGAAGAAGTTGTAAAAATACATCAACTGGTAAAAAAGCTTTCTTTAGAAGTCGTGTATGGCGATGAAGAAAGTCTAAATAGAGAAATTACGACAGGGGATATTTCACGACCTGGATTGGAATTAACTGGCTATTTTAATTACTATCCTCATAATCGTTTACAATTGTTTGGCAGTAAAGAGATTACTTTTTCTGAACGGATGATACCAGAAGAACGTTTGATGGTCATGCGCCGTTTATGTGAAAAGGATACCCCAGCTTTTATTATTTCTAGAGGATTGGAAGCGCCTGAAGAAATGGTGCAGGCCGCTAAAGAAAAAGGGCTAGCTGTGTTGCGCTCCCCTATTTCAACCTCGAGATTACTAGGAGAGTTATCAAGTTATCTGGATAGTCGTTTAGCCGCAAGAACCAGCGTTCATGGTGTTTTAGTCGATGTTTATGGTTTAGGTGTCCTGATCCAAGGGGACAGTGGAATTGGGAAAAGTGAAACTGCTTTAGAATTGATTAAACGTGGGCATCGATTGATTGCAGATGACCGAGTAGATGTTTATCAGCAAGATGAATTGACTGTTGTTGGTGAGCCACCGAAGATTTTGCAACATTTGATCGAAATTCGTGGGATTGGAATCATTGATGTCATGAACTTATTCGGTGCAAGTGCAGTTCGAGGGTTCATGCAGGTTCAACTTGTTGTTTATTTAGAAGCTTGGGAAAAAGATAAGAAATATGACCGCTTAGGTTCTGATGATGCAATGGTAGAAATTGCCTGTGTTGATGTGCCACAAATTCGCATTCCTGTGAAAACTGGTCGGAATGTAGCAATCATTATTGAAGTTGCTGCTATGAATTTCCGTGCAAAAACGATGGGCTATGATGCGACTAAGTCATTTGAAGAACGTTTAACAAGATTGATTGAAGAAAATTCTGGTGTAGAATAGTATAACTAAAACGAAGTGGACCGTTTTTACGGATGTTTTATCTAGCTTCATGAAGCAACATCTTGGAAAAAAGATAAACTCTAAATATGACAAAGAGCGTCATTTTTAGATTTTCCTATTTTCTGTCAGAGTTAAATGAGTCCGCTTCGCTTTTAAATTAGGAGGAAGCCAAATGTTAGGACAAGTAAATCCAGTAGCATTTAATCTTTTTGGGATATCTGTGTACTGGTATGCAATTATTATTGTTTCAGGAATCGTACTAGCGGTTTGGCTGAGCAGTCGTGAAGCAGTTCGTGTGGGATTAAAAGAAGATGATGTGATTGATTTTATGTTGTGGGGACTGCCAAGTGCCATTATTGGCGCACGTTTGTATTATGTAATTTTTCAATGGCAGGATTATGTAGATAACCCTATTGAAATTATTTTGACTAGAAATGGTGGTCTAGCAATTTATGGCGGCTTGATCGGTGGCGGTCTTGCATTATTTTTCTTTACAAGACATCGATTTATTTCAACGTGGACCTTTTTAGATATCGCTGCGCCTAGCGTGATTTTGGCGCAAGGGATCGGACGTTGGGGTAATTTTATGAACCACGAAGCATATGGTCCAGCAACCACTCGAGCATTTTTAGAAGGCTTGCATTTGCCCAAGTTTATTATTGATAATATGAATATTGATGGAACTTATCATCAGCCGACTTTTTTATATGAATCAATTTGGAATGTGCTAGGTTTTATTGTATTGGTCATTTTGAGGAAAAAGAAAGATTTCTTAAAAGAAGGAGAAGTTGTTTTAGGTTACGTTATTTGGTATTCTTTTGGTCGATTCTTTATTGAAGGAATGCGGACGGATAGTCTTTATGCCTTTGGTAGCATTCGCGTCTCTCAAGTGTTTTCTTTAATATTATTTTTTGGGGCGATCGTAGTGTTGATTATACGTCGGAAAAAAGGCGCGGTCCCATTTTATAATCGTGAAAAAGGAACTGTAAAAAAGGCTGTTTAGAACTGCCTATTCTGACCCACCTATGTTAAAATGTTAGATGGGTATGGAAATTATAAAATGAGTAATTTGGTTTTATTTATTTAAAAGAACTAGCAACGGGAAAACATAAAGTATTCCTGTTAAAGACTATTTGAGTTATTTGATTCATTCAGTTTTACCGAATCAGTATTTTGGAGAATAGACAATCTGCTTATAGAATAAAAAAATATTCTTAAATCAGCTGCCTATTTTTCTGTCAGAGCTAAACGATTCGTTCAGCTTTTCAATGATCTAGCATCACTGAATCAGCTCTTCGGAAAAAAGATAAAAACTAAATGAGTCAAAGAGCGACTCAGTTAGTTATTCCTATTTTTCTGTCAGAGCTAAACGATTCGTTCAGCTTTTCTATTTTGAAAGGAGTTTTTCACCAATGAAACAAAAAGTTGCTGTTTTAGGTCCCGGTTCTTGGGGAACTGCATTGGCTCAGGTTTTAGCAGAAAATGGTCATGAGGTTCGCATTTGGGGACATAATAAGGCACAAATTGATGAAATCAATACTCAGCATACGAATCATCATTATCTTCCTGATTTGGTCATTCCAGAATCAATTCAAGGGAAGGTATCGCTCGAAGAATGTATCGAAGAGGCAGATGCTGTCTTATTTGTTGTACCCACCAAAGCAATTCGAACGGTGGCACAAGAGTTCACAGAGAAATGTAAAAATCAGCCGTTGATTATTCATGCGAGTAAGGGCTTGGAACAAGGCAGTCATAAACGAATATCTGAAGTTTTGATGGAAGAGATTCCTACAGAAAAAAGAAGAGGCGTAGTTGTTTTATCTGGACCGAGTCATGCTGAGGAAGTGGCTGTTCATGATATTACAACGATTACAGCGGCAAGTGAGAAAATAGCAGCGGCCAAATATGTTCAATCATTATTTATGAATGATTATTTTAGAATTTATACGAATGATGATGTGATCGGTGTTGAAACCGGCGCGGCTTTGAAAAATATCATCGCTTTAGGGGCTGGGGCAATTCATGGCTTAGGTTTTGGAGACGATGCAAAAGCTGCAATCATGACACGTGGTTTAGCTGAAATCAGCCGTTTAGGGGTAGCAATGGGCGCAAATCCTCTGACTTTCATCGGGTTAAGTGGAGTTGGTGATTTGATCGTTACGTGTACAAGTGTTCATTCACGGAATTGGCGAGCTGGTAATCTACTTGGAAAAGGTCATAGCTTAGATGAAGTCCTTGAGAATATGGGCATGATCGTTGAAGGCGTTTCAACAACGAAAGCAGCCTATGAGTTATCTCAACAGTTGAATGTGGATATGCCGATCACAGCAGCAATTTATAAGGTATTGTATGAGGGCAAAGATGTAAAACTAGCAGCGAAAGAAATCATGTTGCGTGATGGTAAAACGGAAAATGAATTTTCTATATAATTTTTAGGAGGCCTATTGGCATGAAAGTAAAAAAAGCGGTTATTCCAGCGGCTGGTCTGGGAACAAGATTTTTACCAGCGACAAAAGCGATGGCAAAGGAAATGTTGCCGATCGTAGATAAACCAACGATTCAATTTATTGTTGAAGAAGCACTGGCTTCTGGAATCGAAGATATTTTGATTGTTACAGGGAAAGCAAAACGTCCGATCGAAGATCATTTCGATGCAAATTTTGAATTGGAAAGCAATCTTCGAGAGAAAAATAAAACTGATTTATTAAAATTGGTCGAAGAAACGACAGATGTCAATCTTCATTTTATTCGTCAATCACATCCTAAAGGCTTGGGTCATGCTGTGCTACAAGCGAAAGCCTTTGTAGGCAATGAACCGTTTGTCGTAATGCTAGGTGATGATATTATGGAAGATAAGATTCCGTTGTCTAAACAACTGATGAATGATTATGATGAAACACATGCCTCAACGATTGCAGTAATGAAAGTACCACATGAAGAAACATCGAAATATGGCATCATTAATCCAGAGGCTGAGGTTTCTAAAGGATTGTTCAATGTGAATAGTTTTGTAGAAAAGCCAACACCTGAGGAAGCCCCAAGTGATCTAGCGATTATTGGTCGTTATTTATTGACACCTGAAATTTTCCATGTATTAGAATCACAAGAGCCAGGTGCAGGTGGTGAGATTCAATTAACGGATGCTATTGATACCTTGAACAAAACACAACGTGTATTTGCTAGAGAATTTACTGGTAAACGTTATGATGTTGGGGATAAATTTGGTTTTATGAAAACTAGTATTGAATATGGATTAGTCCACCCAGAAGTTAAAGACAATTTACGTGATTACATTATTGAATTAGGGGCACAACTTGCTAAAAAAGACACACATGAAAAGAAATAGAAATGAACTGTAGTATTATTTTTCTTTTAGAGATGAGGTTGGAACAGGAGTGTTTATTTCCGAAGAGATTGCTTCTACTCCCACCGTTTATATGGATTCCATGTGATTGGGATATGACTCAAAGAGTTATGTTCCAATCACGTATTTTTTTACCCAAAAAATCATCAAGTTTATTGCTATATTTGGTGGAGAGTTATGCGATGAATTGTTATAATTAGGGGAACAAATTTAATTGAATAATTTGTGAAAAAGACCAGTTGGTGTTATTCTAAGAACATGAAATAATTGATGAAAGGAGCAAGGATATGACAGGTGGAGAGGTTGCAGCGATTATCGCTGCAGTAGCGTTTGCTGTATTAGTAGTATTTATTGTTTTAGTCTTGATGAAAATCGGGAAAACGGTAGAACGAGTGACGACTACAGTTGATGAAGCAAATAAAACAATCGAGGTTGTTACAAAAGATGTAGATATCTTATCTAGACAAGTAGAAGGACTTTTAGTAAAAAGTAATGTGTTGCTAGATGATGTGAATAAAAAAGTAGCGACGATCGATCCATTATTTGAAGCAGTAGCTGAGTTAAGTGAGAGTGTTTCCGAACTGAATTATTCAAGTAAAAATCTACTTGGAAAAGTTGGAGCAGTTGGTAAGACAACAGCAAAAGCTGGTGTGGTTAGTAAAGTCGGTGGCGCAGCATTTAGAGCATTTCGTCCCAAAAAATCATCAAAAGTTAGTGAAACAATAAAATAATAACAGATAATGGAGGAATTAACATGGCGAAAAAAGGCGGATTTTTCTTAGGAGCAATTATTGGTGGAACAGCAGCAGCTGTAGCAGCTCTTTTATTAGCACCTAAATCAGGGAAAGAATTACGTGAAGATTTAGCAAACCAAGCTGATGACTTTAAGGACAAAGCAACAGATTATACGGACTACGCGGTGCAAAAAGGTTCTGAGTTATCATCGATTGCAAAAGACAAAGCAAGTGTATTAGGTGAACAAGCTGGGGATTTGGCAGGTAATGTGAAAGACAAGACGAAAGATTCTTTAGATAAAGCACAAGGCGTCTCAGATACAGTGCTAGAATCATTCAAAAAACAAACAGGTGATTTATCGGATCGTTTCAAGAAAACAGCTAAAGATGTTAATGATCAAGTGGATGAATTAGGTGATATTGCTGAAGAGGCATCAGACGATATTTTTATTGATGTGAAACACTCTGCTAAAAAAGCCAAAGAAACTGTTTCTGAAGGTGTAGCTGAAGCAAAAGTAGCAACGAAAGATGTACCAGAAAAAGCAGAAGAAGCAAAGGCAGAGACTAAAAATGCTGCTAAAGAAGCAGTAGACGAGCTTAAAGGCAAATAAAAAAGAGGGCTTGCATTCTAAACAGAGTGCAAGCTTTCTTTTTATCAGTTAAGAATGATTAGTTCTTTTGGTGTTTTCGTGAAAGCTTCGCATCCAGTTTTAGTTACGTGCAAGCAATCTTCAATGCGGACACCAACTTTTTCAGGAATATAGATACCTGGTTCGATTGAAAAACACATACCTTCTTCAATGATCAAATCGTTGCCAGTAACTAGTGAAGGATATTCATGAACAGTTGTCCCAATACCATGTCCTAATCGATGATTGAAATAATCTCCATAACCATAACTACTGATGACACCACGCGCCACTTCATCCAATTCTCCTGCAGTAACACCAGGTTTGACTGCATCCATAGCTTTCAATTGCGCTTCTAACACAATTGCATAAATTTCTTTTTGAAAATCTGTAGGTTCTTTATAAGCAACTGTTCGAGTAACGTCACTACAATAGCCATTGTATACAACACCTAAATCAAATAAAACGAGATCTTGTTTCGTAACTGCTGTATTTCCTGGATTGCCATGAGGGCTGGCCGCATTTTTACCAGCAAGAACTAATGTATCAAAACTCATCGAACGAATCCCCTGACGTTTTAATTGATATTCGATTTCAGCTAATATTTCTTGTTCTTTAGCGCCCTCTTTGATCGCTTTAAACCCAATTTCCAAGGCAACATCCGCCCAATTACCAGCTTCCATCAGTTTAGCAACTTCGTCTGATGTTTTGAGTAGTTGCAGTTTTTCGATGACAGGTGTGACACTTACTGTAAAATCACTAGTAGGAAAATAATGAGTCAAAATATCAAAACGAGCAACAGTCAACGCTTCTTTTTCAGTCGCAATTTTTGTTGGGGTTTCATTATTTTTAATGAGTTGAGCAATTTTTTCCCACGGATTTTCGCTATCAAGATAACCATGAACAGGGTAGCTCCATGAACTTTTTTCAGCATCTTCAACTTCCAAAGCTGGTGTAAATAAAAAAGGGTCATGATTTAATGAGATAAATAAAGCTAAAACCCGTTCGTGTGGATCACTTTTATAGCCAGAAAAATAAGCAATATGTCCAGGATCACTAATATAAGTGAGGTCGATATTCTCGCTGGCCATCCATTTTTTTAGATCATTGATTTTTTCGTGATTCATAAATATCCTTCTTTCTTTTGAACGATTCGTTGTAAAACTTATCTTTATCATACCACGAAAAGGCCTAAAGCGCTTTTTGAAATATGTAGTAAATTTTCATGAAAATGGGATAAAACGGTTGCAAAAATAAAAAAACTCTGCTATTCTTAGTGAGAAATGTAAACAGCGTTTTCAGAAAATGAAAAAAACTATAAATATTTAGGAGAATTAACATGGAAAAACAAACAATTACGATTTATGATGTTGCTCGTGAAGCAAATGTATCCATGGCGACAGTCTCTCGTGTAGTGAATGGCAATCCAAACGTAAAGCCTGCTACTCGGAAAAAAGTGTTAGAAGTAATTGATCGCTTAGATTATCGCCCCAATGCTGTAGCGCGTGGCTTAGCAAGTAAAAAAACGACAACTGTGGGTGTGATCATCCCCGATGTCAGCAATATCTTTTTTGCCTCTTTAGCTCGAGGAATCGATGATGTCGCTACAATGTATAAATACAATATTATTCTAGCAAATTCTGACAGCAACGATCAAAAAGAAGTGAATGTATTAAATAATCTTTTAGCTAAACAAGTTGATGGGATCATTTTTATGGGACATCATATCACCGATGAAATTCGTGGTGAATTTTCTCGTTCTAAAACACCTGTTGTTTTAGCTGGTTCGATCGATCCTGACCAACAAGTTGGCAGTGTGAATATTGATTATACTGAAGCTACGAAAGATGCGACCAATATATTAGCTAAAAATGGCAATAAAAAAATCGCTTTTGTCAGTGGTGCGCTGATCGATCCAATCAATGGCCAAAATCGTATCAAAGGATACAAAGCAGCTTTAGCTGATAATGGTTTATCTTATAATGAAGGCTTGATTTTTGAGTCTGAGTATAAGTTTAAGGCGGGTATCTCATTAGCAGAACGTATCCGTAATAGTGGCGCAACAGCAGCCTATGTAACGGATGATGAACTAGCAATTGGTTTATTGGATGGCATGATCGATGCTGGTGTGAAAGTGCCGGAAGAATTTGAAATTATTACAAGTAATAATTCGTTATTAACAGAAGTTGCTCGTCCACGTCTTTCAAGCGTGACTCAACCATTATATGATATTGGTGCGGTTTCAATGCGTTTATTGACAAAATTAATGAATAAAGAGGAAATTGAAGACAAGACAGTAATCTTACCATATGGTTTGGATCAAAAAGGATCAACAAAATAAGAAATAATAGGAACCTCACGCAAATTGTTTTGCGTGAGGTTCCTTTACTACTCCATAAAAAAACAGACAACTTGAAATTAGTTGTCTGTTTTTTTATTAGTTACTACTTCCACTAGAGCTGGGCGTAGTATTTTCTTTTTTCTCATCCTCTTTTTTGGTCTCTTCTTTTTTCTCAGAAGAAGAGGGTGTTGTTGAACCTGAGTTATTATTTGAAGAGGATGGGCTTGATGTTGCATAACGGCCCCAATAGGCGCTATAATTTGCATCTGACCCGCCAAAGCCAAATTTATATTTACTTTTAGGTGCGCCATCTTTTGCATACAATGACACAACATTTGGTCCCGGTGCAGTATAAGTACCGCCATTATAAGTAAATGTTCCAGGTTTTTCTCCTGTGAAATTAGAAACAGTTGATTTGATCACATCATTTGAAAGTGTGAATTTTTCCCCATTACCAAATAAATCTGGTCTGACAGAATAGACTGCATTCGCCAAGTTAGCAAGATAGGTACTATTTTGATCTCCGCTATTAGGACTCATAGCGGTTGGATTATCGTAGCCTGTCCATGAGCCTAGCGTGATTGTTGGTGTAGAAACCACTAACCAAGCATCTACATAAGAATCTGTGGTCCCGGTTTTACCGATCCAGTCAAGGCTTCCTAAAGCAGGATTTAAGCCGCTGACTAAATTTTTGAAAGGTGTTGTTATTTTTGAATCTAAAACAGAACGCATCATATCGTTCATGATAGAAGCTGTTGCTTGTGAATATACTTGGACAGGTGCCTCTTTGTGTTCATAAATCACGTTCCCATTCGTGTCCGTGATTTTGTCGATCATATAGCCTTGTTGATATTGTCCTTTATTAGCTAGAGCTTGAAAGCCATTTGTTTGTGTTAAAACCGTTGCTTCTACAGAACCCAAAGGCGCTGATTCATAAGCCCAAGCCTCACTAGCAGGATAGTTCATTTTACTTAAATAATTATTATAAGAGAAATTATCGTCACCCATTTGTTTTTTCATCGCTTCATTTAGATGGTATACAGGAATATTATATGACCACTCTAATGAATGGCGAACGGTATCAAAGGTATTGGTACCAGAATTTGTTGCATTCGTCAATTCACCACCAAGATTATAAGTAGTAGGATAGTTCGCTAGGCGACTTTCTGAACCAATCATACCTTGATCGATCGCAGGTCCATAAACAGAGATAGGTTTGATCGTAGAACCAACTTGACGAACTGTATCTAGGGCATGATTACTTTGACTGACATTATAATCACGACCGGCAACAAAACCAATTATGCGACCTGTTTTATTATCCATTAAGACATTACCCGTTTCGACAAGACCCGCACCATAACCATCGTCTAGCATATAGCCAAAATTTGCGACTGCATTTTGCATCGTGTCATAAACTTGTTGGTCAATCGTTGATTGAATGGTATAGCCACGGCTTTGAATTTCTTTTCTTGCTTGATCTTCATACTGATCAAGCGCTAAAGCATCTAGTGTATCTTTTTTGACTCCAGCTTTTTCTATATTGATATCCATTACAACTTTTACAGCCTGATTCAAGACAGCGTGGTATAGATAATCTTCGGTATCTTGATTGGCCGCTTGTTGGGGTTGGAAATCTTGTTTTAAGTCATAGCTTTTCGCTGCTTCATACTCTTCTTTGGTAATTGCTTTTTCTCGATACATACTGAACAAGACAAAATCTTTTCGCTTCATCCCATAAGCTAGGTTTTCATCATCCTTCAACGCACCTGTGTTGCTATAAGGTGTGTAAATGATAGGACTTTGGGGGAGTCCTGCAATGAAGGCGGCTTGAGGAAGAGTTAAGTCATTTGCATTTTTACCAAAAAGTCCTTTTGCTGCTTCTTCAACGCCTGCGATATTTTCACCTTTATTATTCCGACCAAAGGGAGAAACATTTAAATAAGTCGTAACAATCTCATCTTTTGAAAAATATTTTTCGATACGATAAGCGAGAAGTATTTCATTAGCTTTCCGTTTAAACGTCGTTTCATCTGTTAAGATTTGTTGTTTGACTAATTGTTGTGTCAGCGTTGAGCCACCGGATGAACCGCCCATACCCGTTGCATCTGAAACTAAAGCACGAATCACGGCTTTTGGAACAACGCCTTTATGTTCTTCAAAGTATTCGTCCTCAGTAGAAATAATCGCTTTTTTGAGTAGTGGAGAGATATGTTCTCCATCAACTCGTGTTCTGACAAGGTCAGATTTGATGGTAGCGATAGTTGTACCATCAGCATAGGTCATATGAGAAACTTCAGTAATATCACTGATTTCAGTTTGAAGTTCCTCTTTTGTCGGTGGCTGAGTATCTTCGACTAGAAAAGCAAAATACCCCATACCGATTCCCATGCCTAAAGCACCGCCTAAAAGTAGCATAACGACTGCAAAGACAAATAACGACTGCAGCACACGAATCACTACATTTATAATCAAAAAAATCTTTTTCTTTTCTGGTCCTTTATTAGAATGTTGTTCCGTCTTACGGGAATTATCCTGATTTTCCAAAAGCTTCACCTCAATAAAATGATACATTCCGTGATATTATAGCAAAAAAAAACTATAATGAACAGTTGTTCAGGTATTTATAAGAACTTAATCAAAAAAACTTAATATTAACTACGGGAAAAATAGAAAATAGGACGCCCTTTTTTATTATCTCCGTCTATGCTTATTCGCTGGCATTCTCTGCTAGTCTGAATAATACGATTTTTTGGATCAATTCTATAGGTAGTTCTTTATCTAAAGGGAATTGGATCGCTCCTTTACTGGTTTTAAATCCAGCTAATTCTTCTTTGAAAGTATCAATAGCAGCAGGAGCAGGATAAAACCCAATATCATTTTTCATATTGGCAAAATGGACTAAATTACTCTTTAAATAAAAGGTTGGCATGCCATAGGCCATTTTTTCTGTTGCTTTGGGTGCAAGATTTTTGATCAGAGTATAGAGTTGGGTCAATTTTTCCTGTCGATCTGCTGGTGTGGTTAAAATATATTCTTCAATGATGCTCATGCTCAATCCCTACTTTCAGATTAAATGATACTTTCAGTATACCATGTGTTGTTTTTTTTGCGTCAAAAGAAGATAGACAGTGAAAGTTCAAAAGGTTATATGGTACACTATCAGTGCGCTGTAGAACATGGTGAGAGGCTGAATGAAGATGAAGAGGCAAACGCACTATTTAAGAAACTCACACCAGACTATAACAAAGAGTGGGTAAGATATATTTATAGGGCCAAGCAAGTAGCAACACAAGAAAAAAGAAAAAAATAAATGATCGATATCCTTGAAAAAGGCTTTAAATCAAAAGAATTGTATCGTCAATATTTGGCAAAATAAAGGAGAAGTGGCGATGGATAATGTAGAAGAATATAGCGTAACGATCGAAACAAAATGGCAAGAAGCCTATCAATCTTTAGCTAAAGTTATTGCTGAAAATATACCTGAAGGGTTTATCTTACAGATGCAGTATGGAATGCCGACCTATGTCGTTCCCTTGAGTGT
This sequence comes from Enterococcus sp. AZ101, assembly GCF_050499005.1. Taxonomy (NCBI): domain Bacteria; kingdom Bacillati; phylum Bacillota; class Bacilli; order Lactobacillales; family Enterococcaceae; genus Enterococcus; species Enterococcus sp. AZ101. Next base: position 703,304 of record NZ_JBMHEZ010000002.1, read on the forward strand.
TTTTCCAGCTGGTTATCTAGGTCGAAAAAACGAACCATTGCCGTTTATTAGTCTAGCTGCTCAGAAGAGGCATTTATCATTGTATCATATGGGAATCATGGGTGATAAAGAGTTATTGTCATGGTTTCAAGCGGAATATCAAAAAGTTGTTCCAACAAAGCTGAATATGGGGAAAAGTTGTATTCGATTTAGTAATCCGAAATATATTCCATATGAGTTGATTGGAGAATTGGTTCGTAAAATTTCGATGGATGATTGGATTGCCAGTTATACTCATTTTACAGAAAAAAATAGCAAGTAGAAGCTGAGTAGTTAAAGAAGCAAAAAGATTGTTTTTTCAGTTTGTTTCACGTACTCTTTTAAAGGATGCAGAATTCAGAATGTTTAGAGGCAAATTAGTTGGGAAGCGGTATAGTGATTCTTTGATTACATCAATTTCTCAGGAGCTAAAGCTCTAAAGATTGAAAGGTTCGGAAAAAAGATAAAAAAAGAATGAGACAGAAATCATCTCAGTCATTTTTTCCTGTTTTTCAATCGAGGCCAAATGAGCTCGTTCAGCTTTTAATCATGTCTAGCTTCACGAGCTAGCCTCTCGGAAAAAAGATAAAAAAGAATGAGACAGAAATCATCTCAGTCATCTTTTCCTATTTTTCAGTCGAGGCCAAATGAGCTCGTTCAGCTTTTAAAATTAGGAGGTTTATTATGTTATTAGGTTCACATGTTAGTATGAGTGGGAAAAAAATGTTATTAGGTTCTGCTGAAGAGGCAGCTAGTTATGAGGCAACAACATTTATGATCTACACTGGTGCGCCGCAGAATACTCGTCGCAAACCGGTAGAAGAGATGAATATTGAATCAGGTCATGAGTATATGGCGGCACACAATTTGAGTAATATCGTTGTGCATGCACCGTATATTATTAATCTAGGAAATACGATCAAATTAGAAAACTTCGGTTTTGCTACCGCTTTTTTACGTCAAGAAATTGAGCGCGCTCATGCCTTAGGTGCAACGCAAATCACGTTACATCCAGGAGCTCACGTTGGAGCAGGCGTTGATGCTGGGCTGAAACAAATCATCAAAGGACTTGACGAAGTGTTATGGAAAGAGCAAGTGCCGCAAATTGCTTTGGAAACGATGGCAGGTAAGGGTACGGAACTAGGTCGGACTTTTGAAGAGCTGGCAACGATCATTGAAGGGGTCAAATTGAATGAGAAGCTGTCTGTAACGATGGACACTTGTCATATCAATGATGCAGGCTATAATGTAAAAGATGACTTCGATGGTGTTTTGGAAGAATTCGATAAAATCATTGGGTTGGATCGCTTGAAAGTTGTGCATGTCAACGATTCTAAAAATCCAATGGGTTCACATAAAGATCGTCATGCTAATATCGGTTTTGGCACAATTGGCTTTGATGCACTGAATAAAGTAGTTCACCATGAAAAATTACAAAAACTACCTAAAATTTTAGAAACACCTTATGTGGGCGCGGATAAAAAAACAAGTAAAGCGCCTTATGGGTATGAGATTGCCATGTTAAAAGCTCAAAAATTCGACCCAGAACTATTGGAAAAAATCGAAGGACAAAAGTAATCGTTCATCTAGATAGCTTGATATAAAGAAATAGATTAAGAAGAATTGCTCTGTCGTAAATTTCTTGTGAGGAATATGACAAAAGAGCTTTTCTTTTCGACCTCTTTCTAGTAAAATGGGTTCTTGAGAGCAATTTATTCAAAATAGGGATAGAAATCCCGTTAAAATTTAGAAAGATCCGCTTTGTAAGAGTAATGACTGCATAATAGAATCAGCAGAAGTTCTTACTTAGCATTTCTAGCAGAAAGGAGAGATTTATATGTCAACAGGTTTAGTAGTATTGATCGCGATTATCGCTTTATTAGCAGGTGCAGCAGGTGGATTTTTCCTTGCGCGCAAATATATGCAAGACTATTTCAAAAAGAATCCTCCCGTTAATGAGGATATGTTACGAATGATGATGATGTCTATGGGACAAAAACCTTCTGAGAAGAAGATTCGTCAGATGATGCAGCAAATGAAGAACCAAGGAGACAAATAGGTTCTTTAAAGCGATTCAGAATTCAAGGACACAACGGGCTGATTTTTTCAGTCCGTTTTTTTGTATTTATTTTTAAACAAATGAAAGGAGTTGGAATGAAATGAGAAAACAACAAATGAATGATGTGAGTGCACAGTAGTTAGTTTAAAAAAGGAGAATGTACATGTCTATATTTAAGAAATTAGGGTGGTTTTTTAAAAAAGAGAAAAAAAGTTATATGATTGGGATTTTTTCATTGGTGATGGTTGCACTTGTACAATTAGTTCCACCGAAAGTGATTGGGATCGTTGTCGATGAAATTGCTGCAAAAAATCTGACGATCAAACCGATTTTATTTTGGATCGGTATTTTACTCGCAGCGGCTGTTGCTCAGTATATTTTTCGTTATATATGGCGGATACATATTTGGGGGAGTGCAGCACGACTTGAAAAGGATTTAAGAAGGCAATTATTTCAGCATTTTACGAAAATGGACAATGTTTTTTATCAGAAATATCGAACAGGTGACTTGATGGCGCATGCAACGAATGATTTAAATGCGATTCAAAACGTTGCTGGTGCAGGCATCTTAACGTTTGCTGATTCAATGATCACAGGAGGGGCTACGATCATTGCCATGGTTTTATTTGTTGATTGGCGTTTAACCTTGATTGCTTTGATTCCATTGCCATTATTAGCCGTAACATCAAGAGTATTAGGATCGAAATTACATGATGCTTTTCGTGATTCACAGGCAGCATTTTCGACGATCAATGATAAAACACAAGAAAGTATTACAGGGATGAAAGTCATTAAGACGTTTGGTCAAGAAAAAGAAGACATCCAAGATTTTACGGAAAAAATCGAAGATGCTATCGTTAAAAATAAACGTGTAAACTTTCTAGATGCTTTATTTGATCCATTTATTACCTTGATCATCGGAATTTCTTATGTTTTAACAATCATCATGGGTGGACGATTTATTATGGAAGGAACGATCACGATCGGTCAGTTGATTTCATTTATCAGCTATATTGGAATGCTCGTGTGGCCGATGTTTGCCATTGGTCGCTTGTTTAATGTACTGGAGCGGGGAAATGCGAGTTATGATCGTGTCAATGAGTTATTACATGAGAATACCCATATCATTGAAAAGAAAGACGCACTGAGCACACCAGCTAAAGGACGGTTATCAATAGAAGTTGCTGAGTTCACCTATCCAAATGATGAACAAGCAACATTAGAGCAAATCAAATTCACGCTAGGCGCCGGAGAAACGCTAGGAATCGTTGGAAAGACTGGTGCTGGAAAAACGACTATCTTAAAATTATTGATGCGTGAATATGATCATTATCAAGGTCGTGTGACGTTTGGAGAACGGGATATTAAAGATTATTCATTAGATGCGCTAATGAATTCAATAGGTTATGTTCCTCAAGACCATTTTCTGTTTTCAATGACAGTCAGAGACAACATTCGGTTTGCTGATCCTGATTTTACCGAAGAAAAAGTCGAAGAAGCAGCCGAAATGGCCTTTATCAATAATGAAATCAAAGCGTTCCCTAAAGGCTATGATACCTTGGTCGGCGAACGTGGCGTGTCACTATCGGGTGGTCAAAAGCAACGGATTTCAATTGCTAGGGCTTTAATTGTAGAGCCAGAATTATTGATTTTAGACGATGCTTTATCAGCTGTTGATGCCAAAACAGAAGAAGCAATTCTTTCAAACCTAAAAGAAGCAAGGAAAGAAAAAACAACGATTATTGCGGCACACCGATTAAGTAGTGTGATGCATGCTAAAGAGATCATCGTATTAGATGAGGGGAGAATTGTTGAACGCGGTACGCACCAAGAGTTATTAAGATTGGCTGGTTGGTATAAGCGGATGTGGGATAAACAACAATTAGAAGCAAAAATTGAAGGGAGTGAAGCATAATGGAAGAACAATATGAATCTGAATGGACGAAATCAGTACCATTAAAAGAACAAGTTTCAATCGTTAAACGCTTGCTTAAATTTGCTCGACCGTTTCGTCGGACTTTTTTTACGGCAATTTTGTTTGCCTTGATTCTTTCGATTATCAATATTATTTTGCCGCGAATCATTCAAACCTTCATGGATGATTATTTAACACCAAAAACGGCTACCAATCAAGTCATTCTCTTTTTTGCCTGTCTGTATTTATTTGGTGTGATTGTTAAAAGTATTGTCTGGTTTTTCCAGTGGTTCTTATATTCAACGGCTTCACTGAAAACCTATCAATATATTCGTGTAAAGTTATTTGAAAAGCTACAAACGTTAGGAATGCGTTATTTTGACCAAACACCAGCTGGTTCGATTGTTTCTCGTGTGACGAATGATACGGAGACGTTATTTGAATTTTGGTATGTCTTTTTAATGGTTTTAACAGGGATTTTTGCGGTAAGTTCTTCGTTTATTGCGATGTTCCAAATTAATGGCAAAATTGCGCTGTACAATTTAATTTTCTTACCGATTTTATTGGTTGTGATTTGGTATTACCAAAAATTCAGTTCTAGAATTTATCGAAGTATGCGGGAAAAATTAAGTCAGTTGAATACAAAGCTTAATGAATATATTTCTGGGATGCAAATCATTCAACAATTTCGTCAAGAGCAGCGTTTGGAAAAAGAATTTGAGGAAACAAATAACGATTATTTGCGAACACGTTATTCAATGATCAAAACCAATTCATTATTGTTAGGTCCGATTATTAACTTTCTTTATACCTTAGCAATTGCCTTGACCCTAACCTTATTTGGTTATGATGCATTACATTCTCCAGTAGAAGTCGGCTTGATTTATGCTTTTGTGACCTATGTTCAAGCTTTCTTTAATCCGATGACACAAATGATGGATTTTTTAAGTGTTTTTACGGATGGGCTGGTTGCGGGCAGTCGTATTTTGAAGATTTTTGATAATGAAGAATTGACACCACAACAAAATGTCGGGGCAAATGCAGAAATTATTCGTGGGAAAATTGAATTTCGTAATGTGAGCTTTTCTTATGATGGGAAAAATAACGTGCTAACTAATATCAGCTTTATTGCAAATCCTGGTGAAACTGTTGCACTGATTGGACATACTGGGAGTGGTAAAAGTTCGATCATCAATGTATTGATGCGTTTTTATGAGTTTTATGAGGGAGAAATTTTGATTGATGATCGTGATATTCGCGATTATCCTTTACCTGAGTTGAGAATGAAATTGGGGTTAGTTTTACAAGATACGTTTATGTTTTATGGAGATATTGCAGGCAATATTCGTATGCTAAATCCAGAAATCACGGATGAACAAATCAAAGAAGCGGCCGAATTTGTTCAAGCTGATAAGTTTATCGAAACGTTACCCAAAAAATATCATGCAAAAGTAATCGAACGTGGGGCAAGTTATTCAAGCGGTCAACGGCAATTGATTTCATTTGCTCGAACAATCGTAACAAATCCTAAAATTCTTGTATTGGATGAAGCAACAGCGAATATCGATACTGAGACAGAAGGATTGATCCAGGAAGGGTTGGCAAATATGCGCCAAGGAAGAACAACGATTGCAATCGCTCATCGTTTGTCGACCATTCGCGATGCGGATCTTATTTTAGTGTTGGATAAAGGTAGAATTGTGGAACGCGGTGACCATGACCATTTATTAGCTCAAAATGGTCTATATGCAGACATGTATCAACTACAAAATAGCGAAGGGTAGAGTCTAAAAGAATTGTAAAAGCAGGGACTATGGAAAGTTCTTGCTTTTTTATTTTACTAATAAAAAGTAAGCTTAAAGGTGATGCGATAGTGGAAAAAGCATGCTATAATAAATAACTGTAAAATAGTCATTGATATTGATTGGGCAGAAATATAGACAAGTAACTATTTAAGATGTAAAGTAAATGTACTTGAAAAATTCGGAGGGAAAATTGATGTATGATGTAATTATAATTGGAGCCGGACCTGCTGGTATGACCGCAGCATTATATGCGTCACGTTCTAATCTTTCAGTCTTAATGATTGAACGCGGTGCTCCAGGTGGGCAAATGAATAATACTGCTGAGGTTGAAAACTATCCAGGCTTTGACTCGATCATGGGACCAGAGCTAGCTTATAAGATGTATGAAAATGTTGAAAAATTCGGTACTGAAAATGCGTATGGCATTGTGATGGATATTAAAGATCAAGGCTCTTATAAAGAAGTGATTTGTGATGATAAAACCTATCAAGCAAAAACAGTGATTATCGCGACAGGTTGTGAGCATCGTAAGTTAGGTGTTAAGGGAGAAGAAGAATTTGCTGGTCGTGGTGTATCGTATTGTGCCGTTTGTGATGGCGCATTTTTCCGTAATAGACGCTTATTAGTGATCGGTGGCGGTGATTCAGCAGTTGAAGAGGCGATTTATTTAACACAGTTTGCTTCAGAAGTTGTGATCGTACATCGTCGTGATGAACTACGTGCTCAAAAAATCATTCAAGATCGTGCCTTTGCCAATGAAAAAATTTCTTTTGAATGGAATACCGTATTAGAAGAAATTGTTGGAAATGACATGGTTGTAACGGGTGGCAAATTAAGAAATGTCTTGACGGATGAAGTCAAAGAAATTCCAGCAGATGGCGTCTTTATCTATGTTGGTCTAGATCCGTTGACTGAACCATTTAAAAAATCTGGTTTGACAAATGCCGAAGGCTGGATCGAAACAGATCAAGATATGAAGACAAGTATGCCTGGTGTTTTTGCTATTGGAGATGTTCGTGAAAAAACATTACGTCAAATCACAACAGCTGTTGGTGAAGGCGGGATCGCTGGCCAACAAGTATATAAATATATTGAAGATATGACAGAAGTTGAATAATCGAAAACAACTATCATTTGATTGCTACTTTATTCTAATTTTTACTGACTAGGATCTAGGTCAAAGCTGTAGTGTTTACCCCTTTAAAAAAAGTGTCAGACGTTCAAGTCATGCCAATTCTTGTAGTGACAGATGAAGGAACTGGAGAAAACTACTCGGTACCGATATAAAGCTATCTATCAGAGCTGATTTTGACATTAAAAGTGAATGAAGCTGAGAATATATTATTTTCAGAGTCCAAACAGATGGCAGATGCTCAGTTTCTTGAGCTTGGTAACGGGTTTATGATCTTGTTGAAAATCTATCCGATGAAGAATTAAAATTAGCAAATTTCTCAAGAATAGAAATCTCTCAAGGAAGAGGAGAGATTGGCTAGTTAGTAAAAGTGATGTCTTTTTATTTTATGTCTTTTTCTTTTGACAATTGTAACAAGATAAACTATGATAGATAAGGATTCAGAACTGAATAATTGTTAGGTGAGGCTCCTATTTGGACACATGCTGCTGCCGCGAAAGAATCGAGAGACTCTTAGTTGGTTGAACAGGAATGATCGTGAAGGTTATTCATAACGTAGCTGATAAGAAATTATCTACGCCCTTTAGTGCTAAAGCTCAACGATAGAGAAACTTTTATTTAAGTTGCTATTTTACGCACACTCTATTGTTGAGTGTGCGTTTTTGCTGTGAATCACAGCGACTGGCTTCGCCAGAGCTGATGATGAACAGTACTTGGCGACCAAAGGGAGCGAAGTTCCGCAAAAAGAAACAAGCAGGCAGAAGGAAAACAGAAACTAGTAAGCAAAAAGTCTAAGAACAGGAAAACGTACTGGCTTCGCCAGAGCTGATGATGAACAGTACTTGGCGACCAAAGGGAGCGAAGTTCCGCAAAAAGAAACAAGCAGGCAGAAGGAAAACAGAAACTAGTAAGCAAAAAGTCTAAGAACAGGAAAACGTACTGGCTCTGCCAGAGTTGATGATGAACAGTACTTGGCGACCAAAGGGAGCGAAGTTCCGCAAAAAGAAACAAGCAGATTGAAAGAAGACAGATGTTAAACAGTACCAAGAGCAGAACTCAAGAGAACAAGATTCCCACCTAACAAAAAATCTATCGTTCCAAAATAAACCAAAAGAGAGGAAGAGACTCATGGAAGACCCCAGTCAGACCAAAAACAAACGAAATGTAGCCTTCATCTTAGAAACGATGGAAATGAAATGATTTTTTTCTCTCCTCGATAAGATGAAGCAAAGGAGGAAAAGAAAATGATGAATAAAAAAATGACCGAAATGAAGAAAACAACAAAAGACCAAGAATTAAGAAAATTAGCAATGCTTTCTGAACGTGAATTGATGATGGAACTTCGTACATCAGAAAAAGGGTTATCAGAAGAAGATGCCAAAAATCGTTTAGAAGAATATGGACCAAATGAAGTGTCCGCACAAAAACCAACACCCGCAATTATTATGTTTTTAGAAGCATTCAAAGACCCATTTGTTTATGTCTTAGCTTTATTAATGGTCGTTTCAGCTGTAACCAAAGATTTTGAAGCAGCACTTGTGATGGGAATCATGATTTTAGCTAGTGTTATTATTGCCTTTATTCAAGAGTATCGTTCCCAAAAAGCAAGTCTGAATCTAAAAGAACTCATCGAAAATACAACAGCTGTAACGCGTGCGGGTCAAACAAAAGAAATTCCGATGGACGAAGTTGTACCTGGAGACATTGTAACACTTGCGACAGGTGATATGATTCCAGCGGATGCCGTACTAATATGGACAAAGGATCTCTTTATCAATCAATCTTCTTTGACTGGTGAATCAATGCCAGTCGAAAAATTTGTGGATGCAGGTATTGATAAGAATTCAGAATCAGTTTCTGCTTTAGATATGCAGGATTTGATTTTTATGGGAACGGATGTATTGAGTGGACAAGGTAAAGCAATCATTTTGAAGACTGGACAAAATACATTCTTCGGTGATATTGCTAAAAATGCGACAACACAACGTGGAAAAACATCATTTGATATTGGCTTGACAAAAGTTAGTAAATTTTTACTAAGAATGGTGATGATTCTGTTTCCAATCGTCTTTTTGATCAATGGCATTACAAAAGGTGAATGGGGCGAAGCGTTTTTCTTCGCAATTGCAGTCGCTGTTGGATTAACACCTGAAATGTTGCCAATGATCGTAACGAGTAACCTAGCAAAAGGGGCATTAAGTTTATCCAAACATAAAGTCATTGTGAAAGAGTTGCCTTCTATTCAAAATCTAGGGAGTATGGATATTCTTTGTACGGACAAAACCGGAACGATTACAGAAGACAAAGTTGTTTTGGTTCAACATTTAGATCCGCTAGGACAACTTAATGATCAAGTTCTAGATATGGCTTTTCTAAATTCTCATTATCAAACGGGTTGGAAAAACTTGATGGACATCGCTGTAATCAACTTTTATGAGGAAAATAAGAATCAAAGTCCGTATCATTCCGTGACAAAACTAGATGAAATTCCGTTTGACTTTTCTCGTCGTCGTTTAACGGTGGTGGTCAATGCAGATGGTCATCAATTTATGATCACTAAAGGTGCGGTAGAAGAGATGGAAGCTGTTTGTACACATGCTGAAATCAACGGGGAGATCGTACCGTTAACACCTGAATTACAAAAAAGAATGCGTGAAGTCAATATTCGTATGAATGAACAAGGTATGCGCGCTTTAGCCGTAGCGGTGAAAAAAGACGTGCATAGTGAAGCCATTTATAGTGTGGAAGATGAGCAAGGAATGACGCTGATCGGTTTTATGGGCTTTTTGGACCCAGCGAAAAAATCAGCGATCACGGCAATCAAGTCCTTACACGAGCATGGTGTGAATGTAAAAGTTTTAACAGGCGATAATGATATCGTTGCTAAGAAAGTTTGTAGCGATGTAGGAATCGAAGTGTCTCATGTCGTACTTGGTTCTGATATTGATAATATGTCGGATGAACAAATGAAAGACGAAGTCGAAAAAACTAATTTATTTGCTAAATTAAACCCGATGCAAAAGTCTCGAATTATTGAAACACTGCAAGGAAATGGTCACACAGTCGGTTTCATGGGAGATGGAATTAATGATGCACCAGCACTTCGTAAAGCAGATGTAGGAATCTCAGTTGATACAGCAGCTGATATTACGAAAGATGCTAGTTCAATTATTCTGTTGGAAAAAAGTTTGAATGTTTTAGAAGACGGTGTGATTGAGGGACGTAAAGTTTTTAGTAATATGATGAAATATATTAAAATTACAATCAGTTCTAACTTTGGGAATGTTTTCTCGATATTGATTGCAAGTGCTTTTTTACCATTTCTACCAATGCTTTCCATTCAATTGTTGATTCAAAATTTGATTTATGATATCGCGCAATTGGCCATTCCTTGGGATAATGTTGATGAAGAAGATTTATTAAAACCTGTCCGCTGGGAAACAAACGGCTTGATGAAATTTACCTTATGCATTGGACCTGTAAGTAGTATTTTTGATATTATGACCTATCTTGTGATGTGGTTTGTTTTCAGTGCGAATACGATTGGTAGCCAACATTTGTTCCAAACAGGTTGGTTTGTGGTCGGATTAGTTAGTCAAACATTGGTTGTTCAAATGGTTCGGACAAGAAAATTACCATTTATTCAAAGTATTGCTTCACCTGCTGTGATTCTTTCCAGTATAGGAGCGGTAGGGTTAGGCTTATTGATTGTCTTGACACCAATTCGGGAAGTTTTCGACTTTGTGAAACTTCCAGCTAATTATTGGGGCTGGTTCATTTTGATCATTGTACTATATTTGATCACAGTCGAAGTTGCCAAACGGATATATATCCATCTTACAAAAGAGTGGATTTGATTTAGAAAAAAATAGATTTCGTTTTTTTTATGAGTGATTTTGATGAAATCAAGATTTTGATTCGTTCATTTAAAGCAAAATGCTTATCTAGAAATACCGAAAAATTTCTCTGCGATCGAAGCTGTCATTCGTAATGAATGAAGAAAAATTATTTTTTAATTACTAATATTCGTTTTTTATAGAACAAAGACAAAATAACTAAATTTTTGTCTTTGTTCTATTTTTTTTGTTTTGGAAATGTTTGTTCATTTTTCAGCAAATAATTTCTAACTTGTAAATTTGCTGTAGCATAACAACGGACAAGATGACTATAACAGCCTGTTGTCAAAGGATATGATTAGGAAGGTGATTTGTAAAACGGTTTCTTGTTTGTGATTTTAATCACTAACCTTTGATACGAAAGGTTTCAAGTATTTTAATCAAATTTAAAGAAATGCTCACTTTTTACTTGCTCTTTTACCTGTTTAGTGATAATTTGTAAGTGTAGTCGATAAAAAGTAATACAGTTTTTAACGCTGTTTTACTTTTTACGAAAAAAAGAAACGTAACAGAGAGGATTGTGTGACAAAATGGCAAAGGCAAAGAAACAAAAACCTATTGACTTTAAGGCACTTATGGAAAAAGTCGACGCTGATTTCCCAACATTTCAAATTTTAGATAAAGATGGGAAAATCGTAAACGAAGATGCTGTACCGGATTTATCAGATGACGAATTAGTAGAATTAATGACTCGTATGGTTTGGTCACGTGTATTAGACCAACGCTCAACTGCGTTGAACCGTCAAGGTCGTCTAGGATTCTTCGCCCCAACTGCTGGGCAAGAAGCAAGTCAGCTAGCAAGTCAATTTGCGATGGAAAAAGAAGATTACCTATTACCAGGTTACCGTGATGTACCTCAATTAGTTCAACACGGCTTACCTTTAACAGAAGCATTTTTATGGTCTCGTGGACATGTAGCAGGTAACCACTATGCGCCAGAATTAAATGCTCTACCACCACAAATCATCATTGGTGCGCAATACATCCAAGCAGCAGGAGTTGCTTTAGGAATGAAAAAACGCGGCAAGAAAAACGTTGTCTTCACTTATACAGGTGATGGCGGTTCTTCACAAGGTGATTTCTATGAAGCAATCAACTTTGCAGGAGCATATCATGCAAACGGCGTGTTCATCATCCAAAACAATGGTTTTGCGATTTCAACACCTCGTGAAAAACAAACAGCAGCTAAAACATTAGCTCAAAAGGCAGTAGCCGCAGGAATTCCAGGGATCGTCGTTGACGGAATGGATCCATTAGCAGTTTATGCAATCGCAAAAGAAGCACGTGAATGGTCTGCAAATGGCAATGGTCCTGTTTTAATCGAAACGCTAACTTACCGTTATGGTCCACATACATTATCCGGTGATGATCCAACTCGTTACCGTTCGAAAGATATGGATGACGAATGGGTACAAAAAGATCCACTAGTTCGTTTCCGCAAATATCTAGAAGACAAAGGCTTATGGTCTGAAGAAAAAGAAAACGAAGTAATTGAAAAAACTAAAGAAGAAATCAAAGTAGCAATTGCAGAAGCAGATAAAGTTCCAAAACAAAAAGTATCTGATTTCTTGAAAAATATGTTTGAAGTTCAACCACAAAACATTAAAGAACAAATTGCATTCTACGAAGCGAAGGAGTCGAAATAATCATGGCACAAAAAACAATGATCCAAGCAATTACAGATGCCTTAGCTCTTGAAATAGAGAAAGACGAAAACGTCTTGGTCTTTGGTGAAGACGTTGGTAAAAACGGCGGAGTTTTCCGTGCAACTGAAGGGTTACAAGAAAAATTTGGTGAAGACCGTGTCTTCGATACTCCTTTAGCAGAATCTGGAATCGGTGGTTTAGCTTTTGGTTTAGCATTAGAAGGATACCGTCCAGTTCCTGAAATCCAATTCTTTGGATTCGTATTTGAAGTATTTGACGAAATCGTTGGTCAAATGGCTCGTACTCGTTACCGTATGGGTGGAACACGTAACATGCCTATTACTGTTCGTGCGCCATTTGGTGGTGGTGTGCATACACCAGAACTTCACTCAGATAATTTAGAAGGATTGATTGCTCAATCTCCTGGTATCCGTGTGGTTATTCCATCAAATCCATATGATGCAAAAGGACTATTGATTTCTGCAATCAGAAGCAATGACCCTGTTGTTTACTTAGAGCATATGAAATTATACCGTTCATTCCGTGAGGAAGTGCCGGATGAAGCATATGAAGTGCCATTAGATAAAGCAGCTGTGACTCGTGAGGGTACTGATATTTCTATCATTACTTACGGTGCAATGGTTCGTGAAGCAATCAAAGCCGCTGACAACTTAGCAAAAGACAATATTTCTGTTGAAATCATTGACTTACGTACTGTCGCTCCTTTAGATGTTGAAACAATCATCAAATCAGTTGAAAAAACTGGTCGTGTAGTCGTAGTTCAAGAAGCACAAAAACAAGCTGGCGTTGGCGCTATGGTTGTTTCTGAAATTTCTGAACGTGCGGTTTTATCACTAGAAGCGCCAATTGGCCGTGTATCTGCTCCAGATACAATCTTCCCATTTGGACAAGCAGAAAACATTTGGTTGCCAAATGCTAAAGATATCGAAGCGAAAGCTAGAGAAATCGCAGAATTTTAATTAGAAACTCAATAAAATTTATTTTAAAAATATGCCTTGATTTTCACGTGATAGCTTATCACGTGGAAATTTAGCGCTGTTATTTTCAGTAAATGACTAGTTAGACAGATACGATAAAGGAAGGGAAGGCTTAAAAAATGGCTTATCAATTTAAATTACCAGATATTGGTGAAGGGATTGCAGAAGGCGAAATCGTAAAATGGTTCGTTAAAGCAGGAGACACCATCAATGAAGATGATACATTATTAGAAGTTCAAAATGATAAATCTGTAGAAGAGATTCCATCTCCCGTTACAGGAACAGTTAAATCTATCGTAGTACCAGAAGGTACTGTAGCAAATGTTGGAGATGTATTGATTGAAATCGATGCACCTGGACATCCTGAAAATGATGCTGCACCAGCAGCTCCAGCTCAAGAACAAACACCTGCACAACCAGCAGCTGTTCCAGAAGCACCAGCAGCGGACAGCAGTGGCGGTGTGTTCCAATTTAAATTACCAGATATCGGTGAGGGTATTGCAGAAGGCGAAATCGTAAAATGGTTCGTTAAATCTGGCGATACAATCAACGAAGATGATACTTTATTGGAAGTTCAAAATGACAAATCTGTTGAAGAAATTCCTTCACCCGTTACAGGAACAGTTAAAAACATCGTAGTACCAGAAGGTACGGTAGCAAATGTTGGGGATGTATTGATCGAAATCGATGCACCAGGACATAATTCTGCATCAAGTTCAGCAGCGCCAGCAGCAAGTGCGCCTGCTCAAACTGAACAAGCAGCACCAGCTCCAGCAGCATCAACAGGTGTTGTAGCAGCGGCTGATCCAAACAAACGTGTGTTGGCGATGCCATCAGTACGTCAATTTGCTCGTGAAAAAGATGTAGATATCACACAAGTTGCACCAACTGGAAAAGGCGGACGTGTGACAAAAGCGGATATCGAAAGCTTTATTTCAGGTGGCGGACAAGCAGCAGCGCCAGCTGAACAAACTACAGCAGCACCACAAGCAACAACTACAACTGAAGCAGCACCAAAAGCACCAGCTAAACCATTCGTTTCTGACTTAGGTGAAGCTGAAACACGCGAAAAAATGACACCAACTCGTAAAGCAATTGCGAAAGCAATGGTGAACAGTAAACATACTGCTCCACATGTTACGTTACATGATGAAGTTGAAGTGTCTAAATTATGGGATCACCGTAAGAAATTTAAAGATGTTGCAGCAGCAAACGGTACGAAATTAACATTCTTACCTTACGTTGTGAAAGCATTGACAGCAACGGTTCAAAAATTCCCAATCTTGAATGCATCAATTGATGACGCAGCACAAGAAATTGTTTATAAAAACTACTATAACATTGGTATTGCAACAGATACTGATCATGGTTTATATGTACCAAACGTTAAAAATGCGAATACTAAGAGCATGTTTGCGATCGCTGATGAAATCAACGAAAAAGCAGCTCTTGCAATCGAAGGCAAATTAACTGGTGCGGATATGCGTGATGGTTCTATCACAATCAGTAATATCGGTTCAGTTGGTGGCGGCTGGTTCACACCAGTTATCAACTACCCTGAAGTTGCGATTTTAGGTGTTGGTACAATCGCTACTCAACCAGTTGTAAATGCAGATGGTGAAATCGTCGTTGGACGTGTCATGAAACTTTCAATGAGTTTTGACCACCGTATCGTTGATGGCGCAACTGCTCAAAAAGCAATGAACAACATCAAGCGTTTATTAGCTGATCCAGAATTATTATTAATGGAAGGATGATTATCACATGGTAGTAGGAGATTTCGCCATTGAATTAGATACAGTCGTAATTGGTTCAGGCCCTGGAGGATACGTTGCAGCGATTCGTGCTGCTGAAATGGGTCAAAAAGTTGCGATCATTGAACGTGAGTTTATCGGCGGTGTATGTTTAAACGTTGGATGTATTCCTTCTAAAGCATTGATCGCAGCTGGACATCACTATCAAGAATCACTAGATTCAACTATGTTTGGTGTAACAGCCAAAGATGTTGAGCTAGACTTTACAAAAACACAAGAATGGAAAGACAACAAAGTTGTTAATACGTTGACAAGCGGTGTTGGTTTCCTTCTTAAAAAACATAAAATCGAAATTATTGAAGGAGAAGCGTTCTTCGTTGATGAAAACACACTACGTGTGATTCATCCAGATTCAGCGCAAACATACTCATTCAATAATGCAATCGTAGCGACAGGTTCTCGCCCAATCGAAATCCCAGGATTTAAATTTGGCGGCCGTGTCTTAGATTCTACAGGTGGTTTGAACTTGAAAGAAGTGCCTAAGAAATTTGTGATCATCGGTGGCGGTGTTATCGGTGCAGAATTAGGTGGCGCATATGCGAACCTTGGTTCTGAAGTAACGATTTTAGAAGGTAGTCCTTCAATTTTACCAACATATGAAAAAGATATGGTTAAATTAGTTACAGATGATTTCAAGAAGAAAAATGTAACAGTTGTAACCAAAGCGATGGCTAAAGAAGCAATCGACAACGGCGACAGCGTAACAGTTAAATATGAAGTAGACGGCAAAGAAGAATCAGTAACTGCTGACTACGTAATGGTAACAGTTGGACGTCGTCCAAACACAGATGATCTTGGTTTAGAACAAGCTGGTGTTGAAGTTGGCGAACGTGGTTTAGTTCAAGTGGACAAACAAGGTAGAACAAACGTATCAAACATCTTCGCTATTGGGGATATCGTACCAGGCGCTGCTCTTGCTCATAAAGCAAGCTACGAAGCAAAAATTGCCGCTGAAGCAATTTCTGGTAAAAAAGTAGAAGTAGACTACAAAGCAATGCCTGCTGTAGCCTTTACTGATCCTGAATTAGCAAGTGTTGGTATGACAATCGCTGAAGCCAAAGAAGCAGGATTAGAAGCAACAGCTTACAAATTCCCATTCGCTGGTAACGGCCGTGCTATTTCTTTAGGTAAAACTGAAGGATTCGTACGTTTGGTAACAACAAACGAAGACAATGTCATTATCGGAGCACAAATCGGTGGAGTTGGCGCAAGTGATATGATTTCTGAATTATCATTAGCGGTTGAATCTGGCATGAATGCTGAAGATATTGCATTAACGATCCATCCACACCCATCTTTAGGGGAAATTACTATGGATGCTTCTGAATTGGCTTTAGGTTTGCCAATTCATATTTAAATAGCATATTTGTCACACAAAGAAAGACCGAGCTGGCCAGGCTCGGTCTTTTGTTTTAGTTTTAATTGAAAAGACTGTTAAAACTTAGTAAGATTTAATAACTTTTAACCGTCTTTTTTGTTATTCGGTATCACTAAGCCTATGTTTCAGCGATGAAGCTCTCTATCATCTTGCTCATCGATTCTATGGACCATTTCAAGCAATCCACCGTTTCCCTCATCTATGATTCTTTTCACTCTAGAAATCGTTGTAGTGCTGCTGCCAGTGGCTTCAGCGATATCACTATACGTTTTATTTAGTAACAGTAACTTTGCGACTTCAAAGCGCTGAATCATAGAATCTAGCTCTTTTAATGTCATTAAGTCATCGAAATAATTGTAGCAATCCTCCAAGGTTTCTAAAGCCAATAGAGAACGGAAAAACTCATCACCGTGGCCGTCTTGTATCTTGTCGATTTTCATAAGTCCCTCCTAATTTAAAAGCTGAGCGAGCTTGTCCAGCCTCGACTGGAAAATAGGAAAAACTGACTGAGACACTTTTTGTCTCATTCAGTTTTTATCTTTTTCTCGAGAGGCTAGCTCGTGAAGCTAGATAGTTTTAAAAGCTGAGCGAGCTTGTCCAGCCTCGACTGGAAAATAGGAAAAACTGACTGAGACGCTTTTTGTCTCATTCAGTTTTTATCTTTTTCTCGAGAGGCTAGCTCGTGAAGCTAGATAAAACAAAGTGCGGCAGATGATCCAGTTCTAACAGAAAAATAGGAAAATAAGAGGGTGATACTTTTTGCCACAATCCTATTTTATCTTTTTCCGAAGAGTTAGCCCGTAAAGCTAGATAACTTATTCTACCGATACGTCAAAATACACTGTAAACTTTTCAGTAAGCATTTTTTATTATAAAACTTTTTTTTATTTTGTCCAGTGAATTGAGTGAATTAATGCAAAAAATGAAACAAAAGGGAAGCATACTAATTTTAGTTTGCTTCCCTTTTAAAATAGCCTATTTAGTTTTTACTTAGAAATCAATTTCACTAAAGTGTATTGTTTTTTACCTTTACGAACAATAATGAATTTGCCATCAAAGCTGTGCTCTGCTGTAACGACAAAGTCCAACTCTTTAATACGGTCACCATTGATTGAAATTGCACCATTTGTGATATCTTCTCTCGCTTGGCGTTTAGAAGGTTCAATGCCAAGTTCAATCAACCAATCGACAAGAGTTTGACCAAGTATTTCTGTTTCAATAGTAGGCATGTTTTTAAAGCCTTCTTCAATTTGTTTTGAGGTTAGATTTTTTACGTTACCAGAAAATAGGGCTTCTGAAATTGCTAATGCATCATTTAGATCAGCTTCACTATGCACAAATTTTGTCATTTCTGCGGCTAACACACGTTGTGCTTCACGTAAATGTGGTTCGGTTTCTACTTTAACTTCTAATGCATCGATCTCGTCTTTTGTTAAGAAGGTAAAGAACTTCAAGTACTTGATTACGTCACGGTCATCTTGGTTTACCCAGAATTGGTAGAATTCGTAAGGGGTTGTTTTTTCTGGATCCAACCAAACAGCACCACCAGCTGTTTTACCGAATTTTGTTCCATCTGCTTTTAGCATCAATGGAATGGTTAATCCAAAGGCTTTTGCATCTGCGCCTTCTTTTTTACGAATCAAATCTAGGCCTGCGGTAATATTGCCCCATTGATCGGCTCCACCGATTTGCATACGAACGTTATTGTGTTGGAATAAGTGTAAAAAGTCCATTGATTGAAGAATTTGGTACGTAAACTCTGTAAATGAAATCCCTGTTTCTAAACGACTTGCTACAATATCTTTGGCAAGCATGGTATTGATATTGAAGAATTTACCGTAATCTCTCAAGAAATCCAATAAAGTCAGGTTGTGCGTCCAATCGTAGTTGTTGACCAAAGTTAATGTGTTATCTGTATCCACCGCAAATAATTTTTCCATTTGTCTGGTTAAAGAATCAACATTGTGTTGAACAGTCTCCATTGTTTGCAATTGACGTTCGGTTGTTCGCCCACTTGGATCTCCGATCGTTCCAGTTGCGCCACCGATCAAAATAAACGGCTGGTGTCCAAACGCTTGGAATCTTTTTAGCATCATAAAAGGAATCAAATGCCCAATATGCATACTATCTCCTGTAGGATCAACACCGCAATATAGTGAAATGCTCTCGGTTTCAACGTATTCACGTAGACCTTCGCTATCTGTTTGTTGGTTGATGGCGCCACGCCATTCTAATTCATCAATAATGTTTGTCATGTTTCTTCTTCCTTCCCTAAATAAAATAAAAAACGTCCCATAGGCTAATAGCCTATGGGACGAACTTCGCCGTGTTACCACCCAAATTGTATATGAAACATCATATACCTCTCAAATCTGTATCGTAGATAGACGCCTACTTACGGTAGGAAACTAAAAGTGTAATTCACAAAAAATGTATATGCCAACTCTCACTAAATGTTGACTCTCTGAAATAGGGACATTCTTGCTACTGTGCTTTATTAAAGTTTGATATGTGATTTTGTAGCAATTCTACGACAAATAAGCCAACTTGTCAAATACTTCTTTTTTTCTTTTATTATTTTTAAATGTGGGAATTCTCATATAAATAGTTTCCTCTTTAATCTAGGTTTTTTGAAAGCAGAAAAAGACTAGTATAATTTCTAACAATTATGAACGAGCTTTTTACAATTAGCTGTTTTATGTTATTTTTTTCACACAAACGCTTTACTACAGTGGAGCATTGACGTGCTATATAGAGTAGGGAAATGTTAAATAACGGGTTATTTTTTTAATTCTACTCTTTTTGACTTGGGTGTAAAACGTACCTATACTTTGGGAGTGATTTCACATGTGAGAAACAAAAATTAAATTAAATCAGGAGGTCAAATTTAAACATGAATAAGAAATTATCATTATTTGGACTAATTGGAATTACCATGGCCTTTTTCGGAACGGTTCGTAGTGTTCCAACCTTAGCATCTACCGGGTGGGCACAAATTTTTTATATGCTAATTGCAGCATGTTGCTTTGCTTTACCAATTGCTTTGATTTCAGCCGAATTATCAACTGGTTGGCCGGAAGAAGGCGGTCCACAAGTTTGGGTACGTAATGCTTTTGGTGAAAAATGGGGTTTTGTTACGTCATGGTTATTATGGGTACAAATGTTTTTCGGAATGGTCATGGTTGCTTCAACTGTAGGTGTATTACTAGGTTACGTGATCGACCGTCCAGATTTAGGGCATAATAATTTATTTATTTTTATTATGATATTGATTTCTTATTGGGGCATTACGTTACTTAATTTGAAATTTGACATGGTAAAAATTGCTGGTGACTGGGGCGCTGTGATCGGTGTCTATATACCTTTTGTTGCTTTAGTCGTTTTAGGGATGATGTATATGGCAAAACACGGAATCAACCAAGAAAGCTACTTAGGTCATTTTGAAGCAAGTAAATTATTACCAGATTTTAGTGATTTAGGAAGCTTGCCAACGTTGACAGGGATCATCTTCATTTTTGCTGGGGTAGAAATTTCATCTGTTCACGCAAATAACATTGATAATCCAAAACGAAATTATCCAATCGCAGTTATTGCATCTGTTTTACTATTAGTTGTGTTTAACTTAGCTGCTGGTTTAAGTGTAGCAGATAGTGTACCAGCTGGAAAAATGGAACTTGCTAACATCACGCAACCATTTGTGATCATGACACAAGATCTTGGGATTCCTGCGATTTTCAATAATATTATTTCCTTGATGATTTTAATCGGTGTTTTAGTTCAATTAAGCGCTTGGGTCCTAGGTCCAAGTAAATCAATGATCAAAGTTGCAGAAGAAGGAAACTTACCACCATTCTTCCAAAAACGGAATGCAAAAGGAATTCCAATTGTTTTTGTCATGATCCAAGCGATTGTTATTTCACTTGTGTCATTCTTATATGTTGTAGTTCCAGATATTAGTGCCGCATTTTTGATTATCACAATCACAACCACAATTCTTTATTGCGTGGTCTATCTATTGATTTCACTTTCAGCGATTAAATTACGTTACAGCATGCCGACTGTGAAACGTCCATTTAGATTAGGAAGTAAAGGCAATGGTTTGATGTGGTTTGTCTCTACTTTAGCAATTGTTAGTGTGGTTGTGACGATTCTAGTCAGCTTGATTCCGCCAACCTCTGTTCCGCAAAGTGGACATGTTGCTTATGTTATTTATCAAGTTGCAGCGACGGTCATTATGATCGGTATTGCCTTGATCATTTATAAGAGAAAGAAACCAGAATGGAAGAAAATAGATAAATAAGAAACAACATTTTCAGCATGATCAATTATGAAACTATCGGAGGAAAATATCATGAAAAATTTCAACACAGATGATACAAATTTAAAAGCATTATTTATAGGTGATAAAGGTGAAAACGTTGATTTATTCAAAGAACTGCTAAATAAAATGATCGATGAACATGTTGGCTGGAGACAAAACTACATGCCACAAGATTTACCAGTTATTTCACCACAAGATAGAAGTTCTAAAAGTTTCCAAGAAACAGCGGACAATATGAGAAATGTCTTCAATGTATTATCTTCACGTTTACGTACAGAATCACTTCCATGGCACTCAGCAGGTCGTTTTTGGGGTCATATGAACGCTGAAACATTAATGCCATCAATTGTCGCCTATACAACTGCAATGCTGTGGAATGGCAATAACGTGGCTTATGAGTCATCGCCTGCAACTTCACAAATGGAAGAAGAAGTTGGAATGGAATTTGCAACATTGATGGGCTATGAAGATGGTTGGGGTCATATTGCAGCAGATGGTTCAATCGCTAACTTAGAAGGTTTATGGTACGCCCGCAATATGAAATCTTTACCATTCGCCATCAAAGCCGTTGTGCCAGAAATGATTGCAGGTAAAACAGACTGGGAATTATTGAACATGTCAACAACGGAAGTCTTAGATATTTTAGATCAGGTACAAGATAACTTTGACGAAATCAAAGCACAATCAGCTCGTAGTGGTAAAAACTTGGATAAATTAGGTAAATGGATCGTACCACAAACGAAACACTATTCATGGTTAAAAGCCGCTGACATTATCGGTATTGGTTTAGATCAAGTGATTGCCGGTGAAGTAAATAGTGAATACCGCATGGATATTGACAAACTAGAAGCCCAAATTCGTGATTTAGCAGCTCAAGGTATTCCAACGCTTGGTGTTGTAGGCGTGGTTGGTTCAACTGAAGAAGGACAAGTTGACCGTATCGACCAAATCATTGCTTTGCGTGATAAATTAGCCAAAGAAGGGATTTACTTCTATGTACACGTCGATGCAGCGTATGGTGGGTATGGTCGTTCAATCTTCTTAGATGAAAAGGATCAATTTATTGAATGGGACAAAATCGAGGACGTTTATGCTAAACATAACATCTTCCAAGAAAAAAATGATTGGCTAACAAGAGAAGTTTATGATTCTTTTAAAGCAATCGAACAAGCTGAATCTGTAACGATCGATCCACACAAAATGGGCTATATTCCTTATTCAGCTGGTGGTGTTGTAATCAAAGATATCCGCATGCGTGACGTGATTTCTTACTTTGCGACCTATGTTTTTGAAAAAGGGGCGGATATTCCAGCATTATTAGGTGCTTATATTCTTGAAGGATCTAAAGCAGGAGCAACAGCAGCGGCTGTTTGGACAGCTCACAAAGTCTTACCATTAAACGTAACAGGTTACGGTAAATTGATGGGTGCAAGTATTGAAGGGGCTTATCATTTCTATCATTTTATTGATGGTTTAGAGTTTAAAGTGGGCGATAAAACGATCGAGATCCATGCATTGACAAAACCAGACTTTAACATGGTGGATTATGTATTTAATGAAAAAGGAAATACAGATCTTGTGAAAATGAACAAATTGAATCATGATTTTTATGACTATGCATCTTATGCAAAAGGTGGATTATATAACAACGAATTCATTACATCACATACCGATTTTGCAATTGAAGAATATGGTCACAGTCCGTTTGAATTTGTAACCAGTTTAGGTTTTTCACGTGCTGAATGGGAACGCGCAGACAAAGTAACGATTTTACGTGCTGCTGGAATGTCTCCGTATATGAACGACAAAGAAGTCTTTGATGACTATGCTGAAAAAATCAAAGAAGCAATTCAAGAAAAATTAGAAGCAATCTACGCTGAGCAATAGCGTTGAATAACTGTAGGTGCGGTAAGGCGATAATACAGCTTTACCGCAGCTGCAGCTTTTCAATAAAAAAATAAATAAGAGGGAATGGTGAAATAGTGAGGGAGAAGTCTCTTGAGCCAACTCTCTATAAAAATGTGAGGAAGCTATATGAAAAAATATAAGGTGAATTTAAACGAAGCAGTTTTCTTATTAATAACATTATTATTGATGATTGGCATAAGTATTATTGGTTTTAGTATTCCTGCTCATGTCGCTATATTGCTTGCAATTGGCTATTTATTGTTATTTGCGGTGTATAAAAAATTTTCTTGGGATTTCATCCATAATGCGTTGATTGAAGGTGTTACTTCAGGCATTATTCCAATGCTGATTTTTATTTTGATTGGTGCGTTGATCAGTGTTTGGATCGCAGTAGGAACGATTCCCACGATCATGGTTTTAGGTTTTTCTTTCTTATCAGTCAAATTTTTTATTCCAACAGTTTTTATTGTTTGTGGTATTGTCGGTGGTGCTGTTGGTAGTTCTTTTACCACAATCTCAACGATTGGGATTGCCTTTTTAGGAATGGGTAGTTTAATTGGAATCGATCCTGCATTGACAACAGGTGCAATTGTTTCAGGAGCTTTTTTAGGCAATTCAATTTCACCGCTTTCTGATACAGTAAATTTAGCAGCAGCCATTTCAGAAGTCGATTTATTTGAACATTTGAAAAATACATATAAAACAGCAATTCCAGCTGCTGTACTTTCGTTCGGTTATTTTCTAATTATGGGATTACGCTATGAGGGTACTTTAGATAGTACAAGTATTCATGGCATTATAAATACATTAAATAATAATTTTACGATTTCCTTTGTCGAGATGATTCCTTTGGCGATCTTGTTCGTTTGTGCATGGAAAAAAATTCCTGCAATACCTACATTACTCTTAAGTATTTGCGTATCACTCATTTTGATGTTCTTCACAAGTACACACTTTTCATTTGTAGAAACAGCTGATATGATTCAAAATGGTTTTGTTTCTCATACCGGCAATATGCAAGTAGATGAGCTTCTTTCTAGAGGTGGGATTCAAAGTATGATGTGGTCGGTATCGTTGATCATTTTGGCGTTAGCCTTAGGTGGATTATTAGTGGAAATGGAAATTATCGACTGTTTGCTTCAACGATTTGAAGCAGTGATTGATTCTCGTCATAAGTTGATTTTTATGACGATGTTGAGTTCAATTGGCATCAATGGACTGATTGGAGAACAGTATCTTTCAATCATTTTACCTGGGAAATCTTTTATCAATAAATTCAAAGAAAAACAAGTTCCATTGACTCAGTTATCTAGAGGCTTGAATGATGCAGGCTCTGTTGTAAATCCGTTGATTCCGTGGGGAGTGAGCGGAGTATTTATTTCAGGAACTTTAGGGATCACCACAATCAATTATCTACCTTATGCAGTTTTTTGCTATATTCTCCCGGTGCTGTCATTTTTAGTGACGTTGAGTAGCAAAAAAAAATCAAAAAGAAGCTAAAAAATACAACAGGATTCTTTTGCGGGAATCCTGTTGTATTTTTTTGATTCTAGGTGTAAACTACTCACCGAATGTTTTCAGTCCTTCACTATATAAGTAATCATCAATCTCTGAAATAGTCAAACTGTGAGTGATACCATAAATCACTACAGCATCCCAAGGATGTTTAGGGTAGAGTTGAGCATAGCCAGTTTTTTTCATTAATTCATTGGACTCTTCCAAGGTTAAGCCAAGACCAATCATTAAAGCAATGACTTTTTCTCTAGAAGGATTTCGTTTGCCATCAAAGTATTGATAGCCAGTTGCTTCTGCAATACCTGCTTTTTTAAGTACAGTACTTTTTGAAACGTGCTTCTCACTCAACCAATACGCTAGATAGGTTTTCAGTGTTTGATCAATGGTATATTGACGTGTTTCAGAAAAAATAGTATGAAAATCTTCGGCTTTTTTCAGTGAGTGTACTAGTTTATCTGTATCTTTCTCGTGCATATTTTTAATCCCCTAAAGTCAAACTAAATTGTGTTATATTCATTATACATCGATTTTAACAAAGATCGATCCTATTACAATGAATTTTTTGCTATAATTAAAAAGTAAATTGAAGCAATGGAGTGTAATCATGGAAAATAGCAATAATGAGTTAGCTCTTCGTTATAGAGAAATCGAACCTCTAACGGATAAATTAAATGGACCAGTTCTTGTTCGGAAAAATGATACCAACGAATTTTTTGTAAAAAAATGTTATCCGTTATATTTAGAAGAGCATTTAGATGCACTTCAAAAAATCGAACATCGTCATTTACCTAAAATTCAAGAAGTTGTGGTTCAAGACGGAAAGCTTTGGCTTTATGAAGAATTTGTCCAGGGAAAAACCTTGACCGATGTAATCCAGTCCTCTAAAACAATAGAAACAGAACAGATTTTAACGATAACGATGGCTGTTTTAGAAGCTTTAGGCGCCTTGCACAATAAAGGCTTAGTTCATCGAGATGTAAAACCTGGGAATATTATGATGACCAGTGAAGGAACTATTAAACTAATCGATTTTGATGCTGTTCGGGCTGTTGATGGTGAAAAAGAAAGTGACACGGTCCAATTAGGAACTATGGGATTTGCCGCACCAGAACAATTTGGTTTTGCCGAGTCAGATGAACGGAGTGACCTGTATTCACTAGGGATTGTGATGAATATTTGCTCTGTAAAGGAGTATCCTAAAAAACAGCTGACGCAAGATCCTATGTTAAGAGGAGTCATTCGTAAAGCAACAAAACTAGAACCAGCGGAACGTTATCAGTCAGCTTTAGAAATGCATCAGGCACTTAGACAACAACGCTTGCGGCAAATAGCTGCCGCTAAACGAGCAAAGTCTCGTGCTGCTACTTTAGAAAAAGGCCCAATAAGAACGTACACCAATACTAAACCCAATACAAACAAATGGGATACGAACAACTATGTGAAACAGGTTATCAGTATCATTAGTCGTTGGTATGAAGTTATCGCAAGTTTTTTTAGAAAATATATTCCAGGCTTTCGAACAGAAGTCATGTGGAAGCGTGTAATTGCAATAGTTTGGTATGTATTTTTAATTATTGGGACGATAGGGAATGTATTGGAGCAACCGACAACAGGTTTGCGAATCCAATTATTTGTGGACTATCTTTTTATGTTTATCTTACCGATTATCTTGTTCACCAATTTTTTAGATTATCAAAGAAAACTGCCTCTATTTTCATCTGGTAATCGAGTTTACCGTTATATCGGTTATGGTTTGATCTTTTTATTTTGGCTTGTGCTCACAAAAGTTGGTTTAGAGCTTAATTCATTTATCTACAAACATTTCAATTAATATAAACTTATTCTGTCACGGATTTCTATGAGTCAAAAGACAGAATAAGTTTTTTTGTTCTCTGACTATGCAAAATGCATAAGATTATTCTGTGCTGATTGGGTATTATCAAGGTGTACCAACGGACTAAATAACAAAGGAGACAAAAAAATGAACGTGAAGAAAATTGTTTTGATCGGAGTCGGTATTTTAGTAGTAGGTGGTGTTCTAGTAAATATGGGATCTGATTCTAAAGAAGAAACAACGTCTAAAAAAGAAACAACAACAAGTACAGTTGTAAAAAAACAAGAATCAGAAGCACCTGCTCAAACGGATGCTGGTGATCTGGGGGATTATCACATTGCCATCAAAGAGCTGTCGTTTGCAAAAGATTATAATGGGGAAGATGTAGGTGTGATCGAGTATGAATTTACGAACAACAGTGATAAAAATGCGATGTTTTTAACATCGATCACAACGAAAGCTTTTCAAAATGGGATAGCGTTACAATTAGCAATTATGTCAGAATCAGGCTATGTCGATTCGATGACTGAAATCCAGCCAGGAGCAACATTGAATTTAAAAGTACCTTACAAATTAGCTGACATGACAACACCAATAGCTGTTGAAGCAACGAAACTATTTAGTGATAAAGTGAAGGTGACAAAAGAGTTTATCTTGGAATAAATGAAAAGAGTAAAAAGGGTTGAAAAAGGTGGTTCAGCTAGCTTTTCTTTAAGTAGAAAAGTATTAGTTTTTAGCTTCAAAGGGAGCAAAGGAATTGAGTACTATTCCTTATATATGGCCGTGTATTAGGTTGATTGGATCAGTTGCTGTTAAGATGTAGTTATTTGGTCCGAAATCAATTAGTCTTTGCTGCCTGACTGATTTGCCAAATACGAAAACAGCCAAAACCACAAAAAGTGAACGCTTGGAGTAAATCCAAACGTTCACTTTTTTTATTCTTCTGTTAGTGAATCAGGATGTTTTTCAGTAACCGAATGAATCGGTTTGACCTTTAAAATATCCAAAAAGAAGGTAAAAATTGGAATCCCAACAATCAGTCCCCAAACTCCAAATAAGCGTTCACTGATCAGTAAAATAACAAATGTATAAAAAATCGGTAGATCAGTTTTGCTAGACATAAATTTAGGATTCAATACATAAGACTCGAATAAGTGCACAACAATGATCACAATCAAAATATAAATCACATCATTGATGCCACCTTCAGAGTATGCAATGAAACTGAGTGGAATACAAGAAATGATCACACCTGCAACGGGAATCAGACTTAAAATAAAAATCATGATCGCTAAACTTGGTAATTGATGAAAGCCGATCAAGGCCAAACAAATAGTGGTAATTCCAGTATTGACAAGTGCAATAAAAAATTGGGCTTCCATCACGACACCAAATGTATTGACGAACTTATCAGCAAAAAAGTAAATATCTTTGAAAAACCAGTCGAAGTCACTTTTTAGAAACAACTTAGAAAACTCAGCCATTTGTTTTTTCTCGATCATAAAAAAGAAACTGAGGATAAACGAAAGGACAAAGGAAAGACCGATTGATCCAACATCTTGAACATAACGCAAAAGAATACTCGCACCATTTTGGATTTGAGACATTAGATTCGATTTTTCTAGATAGTTATCGATAATCACTAAAAATTGATTATGGTCATCCGTTGGTGTTTGATAAAAATGGATGACGGAATTGTACATTTGAACCGATTGATGAATCAAAACGGGAACGTATTTTGTGATAGCTAGATAAACTAAAAAAACAATCAAAAAATAAGTAGCTAAAACGATTATGATAGAGGGAATCTTTAAATATTGCTGCACAAATTTCACAAAATGAAGGGCCAAAAACGTAAAAATAAACGTTAATAGAATCATCGTGATCATACTTCTAGCTAAAAATAAAATAAAAATAATAACAGCCAAAACAAAAAAACGTCGTAACCGTTCATTTTGGATAAACTTTTCATAAATAGACACAGGCTTCGCTCCTTTAATACTTTACTTATTATCTTGTAAGATAACTATAATGCTTTTTCATAATTTAAGATAGCAGTTTTATCTATAATTCTAAAAAAATTATTTTTAATTCAAAAACTTAAAAAATTGTTCCCCTTTACAAAAAGAACTTATGTTCGTATAATTGGTTGTGAAGTAGAATAAGGAGAGGATAGCGATGATTTTTGATTATGAAAAAGAACCTAAAAGAGTGCTTTTTTGTATTGATGTAAAATCCTTTTATGCCTCAGTCGAATGTGTGGCTAGAGGCTATGACCCACTTGAAAAAATGTTAGTTGTGATGAGTCATGCTGAAAACACCGGCGGTCTTGTTCTGGCCTCTTCTCCAAAAGCAAAAGAAGTGCTAGGGATCACCAATGTAACAAGAAAATACGATGTACCCAATCATCCAGAATTAATGATCGTACCGCCACGAATGAATGAATATATCAAAGAAAATATGAAAATCAATGAGCTCTACAAAGAGTATGTTTCAAAAGAAGATTTACATATTTATTCGATCGATGAATCTTTTTTAGATGTAAGTGCTAGTTGGAAGTTGTTTGGTCAAACGCCAAAAGCTGTAGCTGAAATCATCCAACAAAGAATCAAAAAAGAGACAGGATTAGCCATCACAGTTGGAATCGGTGATAATCCTTTATTAGCCAAACTAGCGATGGATATTGAAGCGAAACATAATAAAGAACGGTTAGCTGAGTGGCATTATGAAGATGTTCCTGAAAAAGTCTGGACTATCGAATCAATGACGGATATGTGGGGAATCGGCCATCGATTAGCCAAACGTTTAAACAATTTAGGTATTCGTTCTGTGTATGATTTAGCTCATGCTGATGTAAATAGTCTCAAAAGGAATTTAGGAATCATTGGCGAACAGTTATATGCCCATGCGCATGGTATCGATCGTAGTCGTTTATCTGAAAAATACATACCAGAAGAACGTTCCTATAACAATTCTCAGATTTTGATGCGGGATTATATGAGACAAGATGAGATCGAAGTTGTGATCAGAGAGATGGCGGAACAAGTGGCAGCACGACTGAGAAAAGCCCATTGCCAGACAGAATGTGTTCATTTATCTGTGGGCTTTTCAAAAGCAGGTTCATCAGGTGGAACAGGGTTTTCAAGACAAATGAAGGTGCCTTTAACAAATAGCAGCAAGCTATTAATCGAATACTGTTTAACCATTTTTAGGCAGCATTGGCATGGAGAAGAGGTACGACATATTGGAATTACGTATTCCAAACTGAATTACAATACTTATGTACAGTTAGATTTATTTCATGAACCAGATGAGCAGATGAAAGAACTGAAATTAGACAAGTTAATCGATGATATCCGGCAGCGTTTTGGCTATGTTTCTTTGGTCCACGCAAGCTCAGTCTCATCTGGTGGTACAGCAATTTCAAGAGCATCGTTAGTTGGTGGACATGCAGGGGGAATGGAGGGCTTGCAATGAGTAAGGAGCGGGATTATTATTTTGAACAGTACCAAGATCGAAAAATGAAAAAGTGGGCTGGGTTTTATTTATCTGAGCATACTGCAATGATCGAACAAGAGCAAAAAAAGAAGCCAGTTAAAAAGAAAACTCAAATGACTTGGTCTGAAATCGACGAAGTATTAGCTCAAGCATTTCAGAATCAGATCGAGATTACAATTCAAAAAGAAGAATTGGACAGCGAAGGAAATTACGGGGCAGATATCAAAGGAAGGATTCAAGGTCATGATGAGTTAGGGCTTTATGTAGATGGGCAAAAGATTGGGTATGATGAGATTCGTCATGTGCAGCTTAGTTAAAAAATAGCTAGGATAGAATTCTAGGTGTTCTATCCTAACCCATTTGGACTCAGCCTATTTCTATCAAGAAACAAAAAACAAATCGACTAGTGCTAATAGAAACATCATCAAAGAAATAAGCCCACAAATAATCAAGTGGCGGCGTTTATGCATCATTATGATTGCAATAAACTCTCTTAAAAAAGCATTTGGGAGGAAGTAAAAGGCAGTTTTTGCCCCGATTCCATCTGCTTTTAAATGCGCCATTTTTGCAAAAAGGCCTGCTCGGAATAGATGGAAATTATTAGTAGTGAAGATTGCTTTAAAGTTTGTTCCACCAAAGCTTGCTTCCATGATTTCTTTAGAAAATTTCATGTTTTCCAAAGTATTTTTAGAATTTGTTTCAACTAAAATATCTTTTTCTGGAATTCCTTTTTCAAGAGCATAATTTTTCATTGCGAGACTTTCTGCAATGTGTTCATCATCGCCTTTACCACCAGACATAAGAATTTTTGGCGGGTTTAAAGTAGCACGATCTTGCGCTTTGTAAAATTGAATGGCTTTTTCGATCCGTTTTCCTAAAAGTGGGGGAACTGTTTTTCCATCGATCAAGCCTGATCCTAACACAATAATAAAATCTTGTTCATAATTAGGCTGATTAAACTGATAAATAATCGAAATGGTTAAAAAGTTATAGAACACAATGAAAAAGTAAAACATAGAGAAAGGCAAAATACCAAATAATAATGAGGCCCATGAAGGCAAGATTCGTGAGGAGAAGTAGCTGAAAACCAGAAAGACGGTCAACCCAATCGCTAAAAGTAGTGTTAATAGATTTGCTAAGGAATGGCCTTCTTTTTTCATGACAACAATAGCATTCCAATATAAGAAAACCACTAAACCATAAAGACCAATCAATAAAAGCAAGATCAAGACAATACCAGTAATGCCCGCTAAAAGTATTAACAATGGATTAACTGTTCGAACTAACAAAGAGCCTAAATAAGTCATCCCAACAACCAAAAATAGATTGAATAATAAGCCGTTTACTAATCGGCGTTTTTCTTTAAAATAGCAAAAAAGAAAAAGGAATAAAAAGGTTGATGGAATCAAAAAATAATAGGTCTGAAGTTGAACTTCTAAATAGATAACATAAAAGATAAAGCAAAGTGAAAACCAAAGTAATTCATAAAATTTCCAGTTTGGTTTCAATTTTTTTCGACGCCATTTTGGAATCAAGAAGACACCAATCAAATACATAACACCAATAATAATACTAAAATAATTCCCCATAATAGAACTCCTTCAATAAATGATTTCACTACTAGTATAACGAAAAATGAACAAAAAAAATACTATGATGCGTATTTGATCATATTTAGGGAGGTTAGTTTAAAAAGAAACATTCTCCATATTAATAAAATAGAAGAATGTTTCTTTTTATTTATTTACAAGATCGAACGGGAATTGTTATGAAGAAGTGGGTCCCTTCTCCTCTTTCCGAAACTAATGAAAGGTGCCATTCATATTTTGCTACAATCGAAGTAACCGCAAATAAGCCTAGGCCAGTCCCTTCATCAGCTGACTTTGTGGTGAAGAAGGGTTCAAATATTTTTTCTTTTAAATCTGCCGGAATCCCTGGACCATTATCAGAGATTTCCAGTGTCACAAACTGATCGATATGATTGGTTCGATGACTGTCTTTTTTTAGTGTCTTAGTTAATTCTTCTGAAGCAGGAGACACATTGATCGCAATTTTTTGCGCCTTTTCTGAATTCTCTTTTGTTGCTTGATAGGCGTTAGTGATCAAGTTATAAATCAAATTTTGTAGATCCGTTTCTTCCAATTTAGTCGTGCCTAGATTTTCTTGAATAGAGAGAGAAAGTCTAACGTTTTTAGGAATGATTTCTCCTATTAGATGAGTAGCGACACCGATTGCAGCGGAAATATCGATCCATTCTTGTACGCTTTTTTGCGGCTTTGAAAACCGCAGCACATTTGAAGATAATTGCTTTCCTTTTTGAGCTGAATGTAAGATCTCTTCTAAATCTGCTTCTAATATAGGATCATCCTGATGTTCTTCCAACAATAATTGAGTGTTCCCAATAATCGGTGTTAAGAAATTATTCATATCATGAACGATTGACGTCGTCAGTAAACCGACCGTTTCCATTTTATTTCGTTGATAGAGTTCAAGTTCAAGCTGATGCTGCATTTTTTGTTGCTTCTGTTTTTCGATCAGCTTCCGATTTTCTGCTTCAATCGTTTCTTTTCTTCGGAAATTATGAATGAATAGTGAGCAAATAATAATTAATAATAATAATAAAACCAAAAGAAAGGATAGAACGATCACGAAATTTATAATATCATCATTTCGTTCATTATAATCAGCATTGATGGCAACCACCCAATGGGCTAAACCAACATCGATCCATTCAAAGGCACTGATTTTTAAAACTTCTGTAGGAGTATCTTCATCCCACCAATAAGATTTATAGGTCAATTTTCCCGAAGAATGGTTTAGTTGATATTTTTCTAAACGTTTTAAATCAGAATAATCAAAATCGGGGTAAAGTTTTTCTCGCCCGTTGATGATGTCTAACCCAACTTGTTGGGCTACAGGATGCATTACAACGGTCATTGATCGATCTTTAATCATAGGATACCCTTTATAATCTAGTTCAAAATCTTGAAGGAAATTTTTATAAAAGGCTTCCAAATTCAACGGTAAAATCAAATAACCATCGATTTGACCAGTCGTTGTTTTGATTTCTTGGTAAAAATTGACATAGGCTTTTTTATTGATAAAATAAGAGTCCCCGTTTTGCGCAGTTGGTTTATCGAGTAACTGTTTCAAAGACAAGTCATGACGAATGAATGGCCGAATCGTTTCGATATCTGCAATGTCGACCTGCTTTTTTTCAGTATCCCAATGAAAAGCATACAAGGGTGTACCGTCCGCTTCCATATAAAAAAGAACATTCGCTTCATTATTTAGCGAGTCAAAGAATGTATTTAAAGAAGAGCGGCTATTTTGTAAATAGGTCGCGGGATCATCACTATTTTTTAAATTGCCATCGATTGCTAAGTAATTAAGTGCTTGATGCCGATTTTTCATAGAAAGTTGGATCACTTTTCCAACATATTCCGTTGATTGCAGTAAAAAGTCCTGTCCGCTTTCCGTGGTTGTTTTGCGGATAACGGAAAAACCACGAATTGCAAAGAAAACGGATACAACAATAAAGACAATCATTGCTGAAATCATGATGTTTACAATTCTATTCGTTCGTTTCATTGGTATAGCTCCTTTTAAAAGTCTGTTCATATCATAACAAGTTCATGTTGAAATTTAAAGATAATTCGGCTATTGTATAGATAATGGCAAAAGAATAAAGAGGTGTAGACGTTGCGAAACGAAAAAATTTTAGTGGTAGACGATGATGCTGCAATTCGCCGTTTGATTTGGAAGTCGCTTCAGTCAACGGGATTATTGGTGTATCAAAGTGATACGATTGAAAAAACATTAGACATCATGGATCGAGTGGAATTTCAATTGTTTCTTTTGGATGTCAGCTTAGAACATGAAAATGATGGATATCATTTAGCTCAATTGATTAGGGAACGGCAACCTTTGACACCGATTATATTTGTTAGCGGGAAAAAAAGCGAGCAGGATATTATCAGTGGTCTAGAATCAGGAGGAGATGTGTATCTTTCTAAACCTTTTGCCCCAGATGTTTTACGCGCCCAAGTTATCAGTACCTTGAACCGAACAGAACAGCTATTGACACTAAGTCAACATCGTGATGAAACGATGTTGAAAGAAGGCATCTTTTCATTTGATAAACATCAATATCAATTTTGTAAAAATAGTGAAATAGTGAATATGACGTCTAAAGAAATCATGATGATTTTGTTCTTTATGGAAAATCCGTATCAAGTATTTAGTAAAGAACAGATTTATGCAAGTGTTTGGAGTGATGGGGATATGGATAAAAATCTCATCACTGTTTATATTAATTATCTAAGAAATAAAATCGAAGACGATCCTAAAAAGCCCCAATATTTACAGACAGTGTGGGGGATCGGCTATCTATTCAATCCACAAGGAAAAGAAGCTGGAAGTAGTGTCTAGTTTTTAAGTATGTAAAGCTTAAACTAAACCTTCTAAGCGGGCAAAAAAGAAACTTAAGGCTAGTAAGTCAGCAGCTCCGCCAGGACTTAGGTTGTCTTGTATTAATTTTTGATCAAAGAAAATCAGTAATTTTTCTAGTTCTTCCACAGAATTATCGGCAGCAAACAAGTTGAGGAGATCCGCAGCTTGTTTTTTGACGTTTTGCCAAGCTGAAATGCCACCTCGGTTGATCACGTTAGAGTCTTCGGTGGTAGCCATTAAATGCAGTAGTAATAACAAGAACATTACTCTTGTTGAGTGTCTTTGGCATTGTCTTAGAAATGGCAGAGCAATCGTTTTGAGTGAAGGGTATCCAGCTTCGGCTTCTCCTCTAATGCCAGTGATCCCATAGTCTAAATAAAGTTTTTCTCCATAACTCAACTGCTTTTTGTTTGTTAAGTCAGCAAAATCTTTGGCAAGTAAGCCGGTTGTCATATGCTTTACATACGCTAAAATGTCCGTAGTGTTTTGCTCAGAAAAGGGAACCGTTAATTGGTGTTCTTGCATCATTTTTCCAGTGGCACTTAAAAGCAGTGCAAAAGAAAAATTTGCTCCTTTATGAGTGTTGATTCCTTTGGTTTTGATCAGCATCATTTTTTCAGCTTGTTGTCCTAGCATTCGGACCTTTTCAAATAAGTCAACAGGCGTTCCTTCATGAGTGAAGCCCAGTTGGACGTATTCAGTAAAAAAAGGTGCAAGAGCGATGCTGCTATCGATAAAGGTTAAATAATTCATATCTTTATGTGCACCACAGCTTACCGGATCGACTAAACCTGGTTTTGGAGATAGAGTGGCTTCATACAACAATGCTTGTAAAGCAAATTCACCGATCAGCTGTGGATTTGTTTTTTTAGTTAGCTGTTTCATGTAAGTGTTTTTCCATTTCTTTAATAATGAATGTTTGAGAATAGTCTAGATGCTCAGTAATCAATTGCTTTAGTTGTTCTTCTTCTTGGTTCATCATGCATTGATAAATCAACCAATGTTCATTTAGCGCCTTATCTCTTCGATCTTTTGAGCGAATGGAAATATCTCGGAAATAGACAAGGTACTCTCGCAACTTCATAACAATCGATTTTAATCGCAACATTTTGCTTTTTTCATAGATCAGCTCATTAAAATCAGAAAATTTTTGCAGTACTTGGTCGATTTCATTTGCTTCATTTAAACGCTCTGTTTCTTCCAGCAGTGCTTTCAATTCATCAAAATCTTCTGGAGACATCTCTTTCATTGCAGTGATGGTGGCTAAAACATCTAGAGACTTTCTGATTGCATAAATTTCGGTTGCATCATTCAGTGAGATGCCACGAACAATAATCCCTACCCCTCGAACATGATCAACTAATCCTTCTTCAACAAGTTTTTGTAAGGCGTAACGAATCGGCGTACGACTGATATTCATCACTTCGGAAAATTCTTTTTCGTTGATTCGTTGTCCAGCAGGAATTTCTCCTAGAATGATCGTTTTTCTAAAGGCTTTGTACACGAGTTCTTTTAAAGGTTCATTCAGACTTAAATCTAAATTTTTTCCAACAGCTTCTGATATAGTACTCATTGGATCACTCCTTTGCACGTTGATAATAGAAAAGATAAATGAATCTTTTCATTCTGTATTGCTAAGAATCAGCTAAAAAATATAAGAAAAACTTCTACTTAAACAGAAAATCGCACAAGCCATTTTAAGGATTGTGCGATTTTCAAAGGTCACATGTTATTGCGGAATATAAAGTGGCATATGGCCAGTTAGCACAATTGTTACAACAAAGATAATGAAAATCCCCAATGCCCATTTTGCAGATTCTTTTTGCCATTGCCCCATATCTAAACCTGTTAAACGAAGTAATAGGTAGATGAAGGCAACTAAAGGACTTAACAAGTGGAATGCTTGCCCCATCAATGAAGCCAATGCCATCTGCATATCGGTGAATCCATAAGCACGTCCAGCTTCTGCTAAAACAGGTAAGACCCCAAAGTAGAACCCATCATTTGAAATAAAGAAGGTACCAGGAGCTGAAATCAATGCGATGACTAAGCCCCAGAAGCCCGCCAATTGATTTGGAATGATTTTTGTGAAACTTTGAGCTAATGCATCTGCCATACCAGTTCCTTGGAAAAGGCCCATAAAGACCCCTGCTGCGAAAACTAGAATAACAACTTGAACAGCGTCGCCGCCATTTGCGCCGATCCGTTTAGACTGATCTTTTAAGACTGGGTAATTGACCATCAAAGCAACAACTGTCCCGGTTAAGAATAAGAACAACGGGGGTAAGCCAAGACCGACGAATGAATCAGTGACCAACAACGCAATCAATGAAATCGTTAGAATAGCATTGAATAGCCAAATTTTAGGACGGCGAATCGCCAATGTTTCTTCGTCCGTTACAGTTGTCATGGCATCGATTTCTGCATCAGTTAGCTGTTTGATCCCAAGACGAGCTCGTTCTTTTCTACCCATAGAAGGTGCTACGATGAAAATCACATAAAGTAGAGCAAGGATCATTCCAGGAATTAAGTAAGCTAAAATTTCAGCACCAACATTCAACACACTCATTGCACGAGCAGTTGGTCCACCCCAAGGAAGCAAGTTCATGATCGTATTTTGTAAAATAACCAAAACACCTAAATTCATCAATTTCATATCTAACTTTTTATAGATAGGAATAAAAGCAGAACAGCAAATCAAGGTTGTAGTTGTGCCATCGCCATTAAGAGAAACAGCTGCTGCAACAACAGCCGTCGCGATCAATACTTTCATCGGATCGCCTTTTGCAATGTGGATCATCTTCTTAGTGATTGGGTCAAATAACCCCGCATCCAACATAATTGAAAAATAAAGAATGGCAAACAATAACATAATACCCGTGGTGGATGTTGTTTTGATTCCTTCCATAACAAAGTCTCCGATAGATCCTTTATTAGAAACACCAGCAAACATTGCAATCAGAGCAAAAATCAGTGGAATCAAAACCAAAGCTGTAAACGGTGACATTTTCTTTTTCATGATGACGAACATAAAGACGATGATCATCACATAAGATAAAACAGTTAATAACATTTTTTTCTCTCCTTCAACACTAAATTCGTTTTCCAAAACAATCGGGCGTCTCTTTGGATGTGTTGGATCAATAGAAAAATAACAATAAGGTAATGCTAGAAAGCCCTTTCTTGTTTCGTTTAACAATGTTTAGTTTAAGCGAAGAAAGTTTAGATAAATAGATGAAGAGGGGAAAAAGAACACCAAAAAAACACAAATGAGAGCGGTTTCTTAAAGAGATGTTAATAAGATGTTAATAAATCCTTAAATGCTTATAAACGTTGTTATATCAACGTTTTTGTATGTTTTAAATGGATAGAGAGGAGAAGGAACAGCGAAAGAACAATTTCTGGTTGAAGAATTCATTTTATTGTAATCGTTTTTACCTATAATGAATTCATAAACAGAAAGGATGTGAGTTCATGGGTCTATTTGAACGGCTGTTTAATAAAGAAAAGACGGAAATAAAAAAAGATGAAGTACCACTTTTTCCTACTATAGAAGAACAGAATGAATGGCAGGAAGTTGCTGGCTACATTCCAATAGAAGGAGGAGAGTATCAATTAGTTTCGATAATTGCAACAGCAATTGCGGCTGGAGAACAGCCTGAAAGTAAATTTGTTATTAAACGCATTTCAAAAAGAAATCCAGAAGCACAACTGGTTTCTGTGATCGCTACCAGTATTGCAGCAGCTGATCACGCACAGAGTCAGTTTGTCATTCGATCAATCAAGGAAAACAAAATGAAGTAGAGTTTGGATGACTTGACGGTTTTGACTAGTTTTTTGGAAAAAATAAAAATTGAATGTGATAAAAAGCATCACCGTCAATTTTAGCTATTTTTCAGTCAGAGCAG
Source organism: Enterococcus sp. AZ101 (assembly GCF_050499005.1). NCBI lineage: Bacteria > Bacillati > Bacillota > Bacilli > Lactobacillales > Enterococcaceae > Enterococcus > Enterococcus sp. AZ101. The sequence continues at coordinate 741,401 of NZ_JBMHEZ010000002.1, forward strand.
AATGAGCCTACTACACTTTTATGTTATCTAGTTTCACGGGCTAGTCTCTCGGAAAAAAGATAAAATCTGCCTGTGACAAAAAGCGTCACAAACATATTTTTCTATTTTTCAGTCGAGCCTGGACGAGCCTGCTACACTTTTATGTTATCTAGTTTCATGGGCTAGTCTCTCGGAAAAAAGATAAAATCTGCCTGTGACAAAAAGCGTCACAAACATATTTTTCTATTTTTCAGTCGAGCCTGGACGAGCCTGCTACACTTTTAATTTTAGGAGGAGAAAAAATGTTACGTAAGTTTAAAATCGCAATTGATGGAAAAGAGTATTTAGTAGAGATGGAAGAAATTGGCGGTGTACCACAAGCGCCAGTTGCAACGCCAACGGCACCAGCAGCACCTGTGGTAGAAGCAGTACCAACAACACCAGCACCTGCGCCGGGCGAGCAAGCAGCACCTACAGTAAGCACACCAGCCGGAAGTGATGCAATGCCATCACCGATGCCTGGAACAATCTTAAAAATTTTGGTAAATATTGGTGATACGGTTCAAGAAAATCAACCATTAATGATTCTTGAAGCGATGAAAATGGAGAATGAAATCGTAGCTGGCAAAGCTGGAACAGTTACGGGAATTCATGTGCAACAAGGTGATATGGTCAATCCAGGAGAACCGCTTATTACAATCAATTAAATAAGAAAAAAGTAATTTAATTTTAAAAGAGGAAGTGACGTTTGTGGAGACATTAATTGAAGGCGTAGTGGGAATGGGACAGGAGCCTGGTCGTATTGTAATGATGGTGATTGGTGGGATCTTGATGTACTTAGGTATCAAAAAAGAGTACGAACCGACTTTACTTGTGCCTATGGGATTAGGAACGATTTTAGTCAATTTTCCTAATTCCGGTGTACTAAGTGCTGGCGGAGAAGCCGGTCCCTTTCAGGTGTTGTTTGACATGGGAATTTCGACGGAGTTATTTCCACTATTACTATTTATCGGAATTGGCGCTATGATCGATTTTGGACCATTATTACAAAATCCATTTTTATTATTGTTTGGTGCAGCTGCGCAATTCGGGATTTTCTTTACGATTATTGCAGCAGTATTATTGGGCTTCGATTTAAATGACGCAGCTTCTATTGGAATTATTGGAGCAGCAGATGGTCCAACATCTATCTTCGTTGCAAATACATTGAATTCGAAATATATGGGCGCAATTATGGTGGCAGCTTATTCTTATATGGCCTTGGTTCCTATTATTCAACCAGTGGCAATTAAGGCCGTTACAACGAAAAAGGAACGCCAAATCCGTATGACGTATCGTGCGGGTGAAGTATCACAAACAGCGAAAATTTTATTTCCAATCGTAATTACGGTTGTTGCTGGATTGGTGGCACCAGTTTCGCTTCCGCTAGTTGGCTTCTTAATGTTTGGGAACTTGCTGCGTGAATGTGGCGTCTTAGATCGTTTATCTGTGACAGCTCAAAATGAGCTAGTAAACATCATCAGTATTGTGTTAGGGTTAGCAATTTCAGTAAAAATGCAGTACGAAGAATTCTTACAAGTTGATACCTTGATGGTCATTGGACTTGGGTTAGTTGCTTTTGTAATGGATTCTGTTGGCGGTGTCTTATTTGCGAAATTATTAAATCTGTTTAGAAAAGAAAAAATCAATCCGATGATTGGTGCAGCAGGAATTTCAGCGTTTCCAATGTCCAGCCGAGTGATTCAAAAAATGGCAACGGACGAAGACCCGCAGAACTTTATTTTAATGCATGCAGCAGGTGCTAATGTATCTGGACAAATCGCATCCGTTATTGCGGGCGGTTTATTATTGGCATTACTTGCGTAGGATTTTGATAGCATAGGAAGAAAGGAGCTTGGCTTATGTCAGCTGATTTACTAAAATCATTTGAACTGTTGGTTTTTGGGTGGGGTGGCGTGTTTGTTGTCATTTTTGTGATTTACTTTGCGTCGCTTGTGTTAAGTAAAGTATTTCCACCGAATAAATAGGAAGTGATACGGAATGAATATCAGAAGAATTTGGCTTGATCGAGATCAGAGGGGAAGGCAGCAGTGGTCAGATTTTCTAACTAGGGCTGATCTAATACCTGATGATCATCTAGACTATACGATCGGTATCTATGATCAGGAGAAGCTTATTGGAACAGGCTCGATTTTTCAAAATATTTTGAAATGCATTGCAATCGACTTCTCTTATCAAAATGAAAATTTACTTTCTAAAATTGTTCAAGTATTACGAGAACGGTTGCAGGAAATGGGGTATCAGCATTATTTTTTGTATACCAAACCAAAAAACAGTCAGTTGTTTCAATCTTTAGGCTTTGCTGAAATTGCGGCAACAGCTGAACTGGTTTTTATGGAGCAAGGCTTTCCTGACTTTGAAGACTATTTAGCGGAACTTAAAAAGCATCAGCGAATGACAAAGTACAATGCAGCAATTGTAATGAATGCCAATCCATTTACAAAGGGTCATTTATACTTAGTTACAGAGGCCGCTAAACGTGCTGAGACGGTTTATCTCTTTGTTTTGTCTGAGGAGCGCTCTCTGTTTGATGCAAAGACTCGTTTTGAACTGGTAAAAGAAGGAGTCAGTCATTTATCAAACGTTGTTGTTTTACCAACAAGAGAATACATGGTATCCAGTGCAACTTTTCCATCTTATTTTTTGAAAGATCAAGCGAAAGCTAATATTGCGCAAGTTCAAGCTGTTTTGGATGCTACTTTATTTAAAGAAAAGATTGCTTCTGCTTTATCGATTACAACTAGATTTGTTGGAGAAGAGCCATTTTCAGAGGTAACAGAGATTTATAATCAGGCAATGAAAAAGACTTTTGGTTCTCAGCTGAAGCTAGTTATTTTACCAAGAAAACGAATTGGTGAAGAAGTTATCAGTGCTACTAGAGTGCGAGCTTTGATGGAACAGGAACTTTATACAGCGATCAAGCCCCTTGTTCCGCCTAAAACTTTTGAAGAAATAATCAAACAAAAAAATAAGTAATGAGGTGTATATTTTGGAAATCAAACAAAACGCATCTGCTGGTACAACTGAATCAAGTGATATCATGATTACAATTGGAAAAAACAGCGGACAAGGAATTCTAATTGAATTAGACAGTAGTGTTGAAAAGCAATTTGGTCGTCAAATTCGTGAAAAAATACAAGAAACTTTAACTAATTTGTCAGTTACGGATGCGAAGGTTCAGGCAATTGATAAGGGAGCATTGGATTGTACAATTCAAGCTCGAACGGTGGCAGCTGTTTATCGCGCTACTGGTGAAGAAAATGTAGACTGGCAGGTGTTAAATACATGGAACGTTTAAGAAGAACGATGATGTTTGTACCTGGAGCGAATGCTTCAATGTTAAGAGACGCCACTTTATATGGCGCTGATTCGTTGATGTTTGACCTTGAAGATGCGGTTTCATTAAAAGAAAAAGATAGCGCCCGTTTACTTGTCTATCATGCCTTGAGAACATTTGATTATTCTTCTGTAGAAACTGTTGTTCGAATCAACGGATTAGATACAGTAGGGAGACAAGACGTTGAAGCGATGGTTTTAGCAGGTGTTGATGTGATTCGTTTACCTAAAACAGAAACTGCTCAAGATATTGTGGATGTAGAGACAGTTATCACTGAAATGGAAACAAAATATGGAATCGCTGTTGGCACCACGAAAATGATGGCGGCAATCGAGTCAGCAGAGGGTGTTTTAAATGCTCGAGAGATTGCTCAGGCAAGTGATCGCTTGATCGGTATTGCGCTTGGAGCCGAGGATTATGTAACAAATATGAAAACACATCGTTATCCAGATGGACAAGAATTATTTTTTGCCCGTAGTTTTATTTTACATTCAGCTAGAGCTGCCGGAATTGCAGCAATTGACACTGTTTATTCAAATGTAGAGAATACAGAAGGTTTCTTAGCAGAAGTTGAATTAATCAAACAATTAGGCTTTGATGGAAAATCAGTCATTAATCCACGTCAAATACCATTGGTAAATAGTGTCTATGAGCCGACTGAAAAAGAAATCCAACATGCAAAAGAAGTAATTTGGGGAATTCGTGAAGCCGAAGCAAAAGGCTCAGGCGTGATTTCAGTGAACGGAAAAATGGTCGATAAACCAATTGTTGAACGTGCAGAGCGAGTAATTGCTTTAGCCATTGCAGCAAAATTAATTTCTGAGGAGGAAGTCTAAAATGAAAAATAATGTAGGCAAAGAAATTCCAGATAATTATGCTGAGCAATACGGTTTATTTAAAGGTGAACTAGCGAATATTCAGGAGTACAAAGAATCTAGCCGCACAATCAATCCTGTCAGACCAAGGGATACAAAGCTATTAGGAAGTTTAAAAGAAGCGATTAAAAAAACAGGATTAAAAGATGGGATGACGATTTCTTTCCATCATCATTTCAGAGAAGGCGATTTTGTGATGAACATGGTATTAAAGGAAATCGCAGCGATAGGCATCAAAAATCTATCAATTGCGCCAAGTTCGATTGCCAATGTTCATGAACCATTGATCGACCATATCAAAAATGGAGTGGTAACAAATATTACCTCTAGTGGGTTACGTGATAAAGTTGGTGCTGCGATTTCTGAAGGTATCATGGAAAACCCTGTTGTGATCAGATCTCATGGTGGTCGTGCGAGAGCGATTGCTACGGGTGATATCCATATTGATGTGGCTTTTCTTGGCGCACCAAGTTCAGATGCCTATGGCAATGTAAATGGAACCAAAGGCAAAGCAACATGTGGTTCATTAGGCTATGCAATGATCGATGCGAAGTATGCAGATCAAGTAGTAGTCATTACAGATAGCTTGATGCCCTATCCCAACACACCAATCAGTATCCCACAAACCGATGTGGATTTTGTTGTAGAAGTTGATGCGATCGGTGATCCTGATGGGATTGCTAAAGGAGCTACTCGTTTTACAAAGAATCCAAAAGAACTCTTGATTGCGGAATACGCAGCGAAAGTTATCACACATTCGCCTTACTATAAAAATGGCTTCTCTTTCCAAACGGGAACTGGCGGTGCAGCATTAGCTGTATCTAGATTTTTGAAAGAAGCCATGATCAAAGATGGGATTACTGCTAGTTTTGCTTTAGGTGGTATCACGAACGCAATGGTTGAATTATTAGAAGAAGGACTCGTTGAAAAAATCATCGATGTCCAAGATTTTGATCATCCTTCTGCTGTTTCTTTAGGTAAGAATGAGAATCACTACGAAATCGATGCAAATATGTATGCTTCACCATTAAGTAAGGGCTCTGTCATCAATCAATTAGATACTGCAATTCTTTCAGCGTTAGAAATCGATACGAATTTTAATGTGAACGTGATTACTGGATCAGATGGTATAATTCGTGGCGCATCTGGCGGACATTCAGATACAAGTGCGGCTTGCAAAATGAGTTTAGTGATTGCACCATTGATCAGAGGAAGAATTCCGACAATCGTTGAAGAAGTAAATACAGTTGTAACGCCAGGTAGTAGTATTGATGTGGTGGTGACAGAAGTTGGGATTGCCATCAATCCAGAAAGACAAGACTTAGTAGAACACTTTAAAGCACTAGATGTTCCACAATTAACAATGAAAGAACTTCAAGAAAAAGCCTATAGTATTGTAGATAAACCAGATGCCATCAAATATGGCGATAAAGTCGTTGCCTTGATCGAATATCGTGATGGGTCAATTATCGATGTGGTCAGAAATGTCTGAAACCTACTTAAAGGGAGAAACGATTACACTGATAGACATGCTGAACGCTCGAGATAAGCGAGTAACTATTCAGCGAGAACTTTTACAAAAGCATCCTGCTTGTGTTTTATTAAGTGCTACCATGAATATTCCTGGACCTATAAAGACGAACGAGCGGCTAAGACATATCTTCTTAACTGTCATTAAAGAGATCAATGCTCTTTTTCCTCCTGAAAAAATAGTCGCTCGCAATCACAGAGAGCTGAAAACAGGTTCAGAATATTATTTAGTCCTTGATGAAACATCTGAAGAGTTGAAGAAAAAACTAATTGAGATTGAAGAAAGGCATGTCTATGGTCGCTTAATGGATTTAGATGTCGTTTATCTAAAGGACAAAATCTTACGTTCTGTCAGTCGTACCGAACTAAATCACAAACCAAGGACTTGTTTCATTTGTGAAGCAGAAGCGAAAGTTTGTGGAAGACAAAGACAGCATAGCCTAACAGAAATGCAACAAGCAATCAGTCAACTAATGAGAAAGGAAGGATGAAATGACAAAAAAAATCCTTTTTACAGAAACGGTCTTGCGTGACGGTCAACAAAGTCAAATTGCTACACGAATGCCGACAAGTGATATGTTGCCGATTATTCAAACATTGGATGAGGCAGGCTATCACGCGTTAGAAATGTGGGGTGGAGCTACTTTTGATGCTTGTATTCGTTTTTTGAATGAGGATCCTTGGGAACGTTTAAGAGCGATTCGAAAAGTCGTCAACAAGACAAAACTACAAATGCTTTTACGTGGACAAAATTTACTTGGCTATAAAAACTATGCCGATGATGTTGTTGAAGCCTTCGTTCAAAAATCAATTGAAAACGGCATTGACATTATTCGTATTTTTGATGCCTTAAATGATACAAGAAACTTGCAAACAGCGATTGAAGCAACGAAAAAATTTGGTGGTCATTGCCAACCGGCGATTTCTTATACAACAAGTGAATTTCATACAATTGACTATTTTGTCGGTTTAACAACGGAACTAGAGAAGATGGGGGCTGACTCGATTTGCATCAAAGATATGGCAGGGATCTTAACACCTGATGACGCCTACCGTTTAGTTTCTGAAATCAAGAACAAGATTCAAGTGCCTTTAGAAGTTCACACGCACGCAACCAGTGGTATTTCTGAAATGACTTATTTAAAAGCTGTTGAGGCTGGGGCTGACATTATCGATACGTCGATTTCATCGTTCTCAGGTGGAACGAGTCAACCAGCAACAGAATCAATGGCGTTAGCATTAGAAAATTTAGGCTATAATACTCATCTAAATATGAAAAAAGTAGCAGAAGCGGCTGACTATTTTAACCCGATTCGGGATAAATTTAGAGAAGCAGGAGTCTTGAATCCTAAAGTTAAAGATACCGAACCAAAGACCTTGATCTATAAAGTACCTGGTGGAATGCTATCGAATTTATTGAGTCAATTAACAGAGCAAGGATTAGCCGGTAAATATGAAGAAGTTTTAAAAGAAGTACCGAAAGTTCGTGCTGATCTAGGCTATCCTCCACTTGTCACCCCTTTATCACAAATGGTCGGCACACAAGCTGTAATGAATGTGATCAGCGGAGAACGCTACAAAATGGTGCCAAAAGAAATCAAGGATTACGTCAAAGGACTATATGGAAAACCGCCAGTTGCGATTTCAGAAGAGATGACGAAATTAATTATTGGAGAGGAAGAAGTCATTACGATTCGACCGGCTGATCTATTAACACCAGAGCTTGCCAAATACGAAAAAGAAATCAAGCAATATGCAAGATCAACTGAAGATGTTTTGATGTATGCATTGTTCCCACAACAAGGAAAAGATTTCTTAGGCAGAAGAGAAGATCGCTTCTATGATGTACCAACACAAGAAGTGAAAGTTACGTTCGACCTTTAAGTAAAAGCGTTACAAAATCAATTGATTTTGTAACGCTTTTATTTTACTTTGGAAAGAATTCATCATAAAAATAAAAAAATTTTGGCTGACATGAAAGCGGTAAAAATTACTTGAAATAGCTGAAATATGACTTAGAAAATGTCAGTTGTTCAATTATAAAATAGCTTGAAAATAAATGTGTATAAAATTAGAAAACAGTGTGTTAATTGTGTGTTTTAGCTAATTTTGTTTGTAGAAACCTTAGGTAATATCGATTGAAAGCTTTAAATTCAATGATTTCATTCATTACACAAATATTACGCTATTATGTTAGTTAATATAACTTTTCTCATTTTTTAAAAGGTTTACAATTATTTACAATACGATTATAATGACTAAAATCAAGTTTATATTTAAGCTAGAGATCAATTTTTTTCTTTTTGGAAGTGTATACAATTGATATGAATTTGAAATGCTTAACATTACAAGGAAAAATATATTCGCGTCAAAAAACATCACACATATATTTTTCAAATGGAGCTGGAAGAATCAGTATAGCTTTTATATTAGCTAGCTTCACAGGCTAGTTCAGCATTTATATTTAGGAGGGATGTTTTTGATTACAACTAAGCAATCATCAGAAAATTTTTTTGAAATGAATCATCAAAAGTACCGATATTATTCATTAGCTTCGCTAGAAACAGAGCAGTCTTCATTTATTTCAAAGTTGCCATTTAGTATCCGCGTCTTATTGGAATCAATCATACGGCAGAAAAATGGTACGGGGATTACGCAAGAACATATTGATAATTTAGCTAAATGGTCTTCAAAACATGAGTCTAAAGGTGAAGTCCCCTTTAAACCAGCGCGAGTGATTCTTCAAGATTTTACAGGTGTTCCTGCTGTTGTTGATTTAGCCTCTTTGCGAAAAACAATTGCTGATTTTGGCGGTGACCCATCTAAAATAAATCCTGAAGTTCCTGTGGATCTTGTTGTGGATCATTCGGTACAGGTAGATGTAGCAGGTATCAAACAAGCACTGCAACTGAATATGAAAATGGAGTTTCAACGAAATCAGGAACGATACAAGTTTCTTAGTTGGGCGCAAAAAGCATTTGATAATTATCGTGTTGTTCCACCAGCAACTGGAATTGTACACCAAGTCAATATTGAATATCTAGCAACCGTTGTGACACAAAAAAATCAAGAAAATGGTACGATTTTACTGTATCCTGACACATTAGTAGGAACGGATTCTCATACTACTATGGTCAATGCATTAGGCGTTTTAGGCTGGGGTGTTGGTGGAATCGAAGCAGAAGCGAGTATGCTTGGGGAACCGTCTTATTTTCCTATCCCAGAGGTCGTGGGTGTCCGTTTTGTCAATGAATTATCTTTTGGGGCAACGGCAACAGATTTGGCATTAAAGGTGACACAAGTGTTGAGAGAACAAAAAGTTGTTGGGAAATTTGTAGAATTCTTTGGCTCAGGTTTGGTAAGTTTAAGTTTAGCTGATCGGGCAACTGTGGCAAATATGGCTCCAGAATATGGTGCAACGTGTGGCTTTTTCCCTGTAGATGATGAAACGATTCGTTATTTGCGATTAACAGGAAGAGAAAAAGAAGCAGTAGCCGTTACCGAACGCTATTTAAAAGAGAACCAATTGTTCTATGATCCAATCAATGATATAGAACCAGCTTATACAAAAGTTATTGAAATCGACTTAAGTAAAATACAAGCCAATCTGGCTGGACCAAAAAGACCACAGGATCTAGTGCCTTTAACAGAAATGAAAACCGCCTTTGAAGAAGTTGTAAAAGCTCCAGCGGGACTGCAAGGATATGGATTATCTAAGGCACAGCGGGCGCAAAGTGTTGCGTTAGAGCTAGACGGTGTTCACCATCAATTAAAACCAGGAGCAGTAGCAATTGCAGCAATCACTTCCTGTACAAATACGTCTAATCCATACGTGATGTTAAGCGCAGGCTTGGTAGCCAAAAAAGCTGCAGAGCTTGGCTTACAAGTACCTAATTATGTAAAAACTTCTTTAGCGCCCGGTTCAAAGGTTGTGACAGCCTATCTTGAGAAGGCTGGTTTATTACCATACCTAGAGCAGCTAGGGTTTCACTTAGTTGGGTATGGGTGTACGACCTGCATCGGTAATTCTGGCGCACTAAAATCAGAAGTTGAAGCAGTGATTAAAGATAATGACCTTCTAACAGCGGGTGTTTTAAGTGGCAATCGAAATTTTGAAGGTCGGATTCATCCGCTTGTTAAAGCCAATTATCTGGCTTCTCCGCCATTAGTGGTTTTATATGCATTAGCAGGAACTGTCGACATCGATGTAATGAAGGAGCCTATCGGTCTTGGAGAAAACGGAATACCTGTTTATTTTAATGATCTATGGCCTTCTAGAGATGAAATTAAGGAATTGATCGATACATGTGTGACACCAGAGCTATATAAACAGGAATATGCAAGAGTTTTTAGTGACAATGAGGAATGGAACCATATTGAAACGAATGCTGAAGCGTTGTATGGTTGGGAAGAAAGCTCTACTTATATTGCTAATCCACCATACTTCACAGGAATGACCAAAGAAAGAGAGTCTAGAAAACCATTAGAAAAATTAGCTGTACTAGCGAAATTTGGTGATTCGGTGACAACAGACCATATCTCACCTGCTGGAAGTATTCAAAAAAATAGTCCGGCAGGTCAGTATTTAATTGATCGAGGTGTTGAAGTCCGTGAATTTAACTCTTATGGTGCTAGACGTGGACACCATGAAGTAATGATGAGAGGGACGTTAGCGAATATTCGAATTCGGAATCAATTAGTGCCGGAAATTGAAGGTGGCTATACCATTTTTGGCCCAACACAAGAAAAAATGGCCATTTATGATGCTGCGATGAAGTATCAAAAACAGGGAACGAAGCTAGTTATTTTAGCCGGCGATGATTATGGAATGGGATCATCTAGAGATTGGGCTGCTAAAGGAGTTCAGCTTTTAGGTGTTGAGGCAGTCATCGCAAAAAGTTATGAACGTATCCATCGTTCTAATTTAGTCATGATGGGTGTTTTACCATTGCAATTTAAACATGGAGAAGATGCGGATAGTTTGGGTTTAACAGGAACTGAACTATTTGACATCGCTATCGATGAAACAAAAGGAATTTTAGATGATGTAACGGTCACTGCGACTAAACCAGATGGAGAGAAAATCATATTTGAAACTATTCTGCGTTTTGATTCAGCTGTTGATATCACTTATTATCAGCATGGCGGCATCTTGCCAATGGTGATTCGTAAAAAGCTTCAAAGCTAGTTTAGTCTAAGAAAAATAGGAGATGCGACAATACGATACGAAGGTTGTTATTTTACGTCTCTCAAGCTGTGCGGGTCAGCTTTTCAGAAAAAAGATAAAAAGTGAGAGTGACAAAAAGCGTCACAATTATTTTTCCTATTTTTCTGTCAAAGCTAAACGAACCCACTACGCTTTTGTTTTGAAACACAGTGAATAAAATGAACTGATGTTGAAAAGTACAAGGTGCAGCATAACGGAACGTTGTTCCCTATATACGAGGAGGAATTTGGATGGAGATTCATAAAGGTTTAGATGGTGTTGTTGTTTCTGAAACAAAAATCAGTTCAATTGTAGAAAATCAACTATTGTTTGCGGGATTCAATATTGATGATTTAGTTGCTGAAAATGTTCAATTTGAAGAAGTGATCTATCTTTTATGGTATTTGAGAATTCCAAATTCGCTAGAACTAAAGAAATTTAAACAAGATCTAGCGCTAGAAATGCAAATTTCTGATACGATCATCACTTGTTTGAAAATCCAAACGCGTCAAAATCTTCATCCAATGAGTGTTTTGCGTTCGACGATTTCTCTTTTAGGTGTATTTGATCCAAATGCTGAATCAACAGATGAACGATCGATCTATCATCAAAGCATCGCATTGCAAGCAAAAATGCCGACAATCGTTGCGGCCTATGCACGACTAAGAAAAGGCCTAGATCCAATTGCCCCTCGAAGTGACTTATCGATTGCAGAAAATTTTCTTTATATGCTGACAGGAAATGAAGCGGATCAGGTACAAGTAGACGCGATGAATCAAGCACTGGTATTGCATGCAGATCATGATTTAAATGCAAGTACATTTACTGCTAGAGTTTGTGCGTCTACATTATCAGATGTTTACTCTTGCATTACAGGTGCAATAGGTTCTTTAAAAGGGCCACTTCATGGTGGAGCGAATGAAAAAGTCTTTGATATGTTAGAAGAAATCAATTCAGATAATCTAAATGTAGCGGATTATTTAAACCAAAAGCTTGATCGTAAGGAAAAGGTCATGGGATTTGGACATCGCGTTTATAAAACAGAAGATCCGAGGAAAAAACATCTGAAAAAACTGGCCAAAGAGCTAACGACTATCACCAAAAAAGAGCAGTGGTATTTTTTATCTTGCCAAGTGGAACGCTATTTGAAAGAAACAAAAGGCTTGATTCCAAATGTCGATTTTTATTCTGCTACAGTTTATCATTGTTTGGATATTGATAGTGATTTATTTACATTGATTTTTGCGATGAGTAGGGTTTCTGGTTGGCTAGGTCATGTCAATGAGCAGAAAAAAGAGGATTGTTTGATCAGACCTCGTTCCCATTATATTGGACCAAAGCAGTTAAAATATAGTGACATACAGACCATACATTCAGGAGGAATGGAAGCATGACAAATGGAGAAAAAGTTGTTTTTGAAAATGGAAAATTAGTCGTTTCAAATTTTCCAATCATTCCTTTTATTGAAGGTGATGGGATTGGACCAGAAATTTGGCAAGCTGCTAAAGAGGTATTTGAAGCTGCTGTGCAAAAAGTATATCAAGGGAAACGTAAAGTGGTTTGGCAAGAAGTTTTAGCCGGAGAAAAAGCATTTAATGAAACGGGGAGTTGGCTTCCCGACGAAACGTTGGATACGATCAAGACCCATCTGATCGCCATCAAAGGACCGCTTACAACTCCGATCGGAGAAGGATTTCGTTCATTGAACGTTACGTTAAGACAAGAGCTGGATCTATACATTTGTTATCGACCAGTGCGCTATTTTGAAGGGGTCCCGTCGCCATTAAAACACCCAGAAGCAACGGACATGATGATTTTTAGAGAAAACACAGAAGATATTTATGCAGGAATTGAATTTTCATCGGAAAGCCCGCAAGCAATCAAGCTGATCCATTATTTAAAGCAAGAATTCGGTGTAAATAAAATTCGTTTTCCTGAAACTTCTGCAATCGGCATCAAGCCAGTTTCTAAAGAAGGAACCGAGCGCTTAGTTCGTGGAGCGATCGAGCATGCTTTAACACACAAACGTAAATCAGTCACACTCGTTCATAAAGGGAATATCATGAAGTTTACAGAAGGTGGCTTTAAAAAATGGGGATATGCTCTAGCTGAGAGAGAATTTGGAGACAAGATTTTTACATGGGAAAAATATGGAGAAATCAAAAATAAATTTGGAAAAGCTGCGGCTGATCAACAATTAAGCGAGGCAGAAAAAGCAGGGAAACTAATTATTAAAGACCGAATCGCTGATATCTTTTTACAAGAAATTTTACTTCATCCCGAGAAATATGATGTCATCGCGACCTTGAATTTAAATGGAGATTATATTTCTGATGCATTAGCGGCTCAAGTTGGTGGGATTGGTATCGCACCTGGAGCAAATTTAAATTTGGAAACAGGTCATGGCATCTTTGAAGCAACTCATGGAACGGCACCAGAATTTGCAGGATTAAATCAGTTGAATCCATCCTCCTTATTATTATCAGGTGTATTGATGTTTGACTATTTAGGCTGGAATGAAGTGAGTCAGTTGATTACAAATAGCATAGAAGAAGCCTTGATAAACAAGACGGTAACAAAGGATTTTGCAGATCAAATGATAGGAGCAACGTTATTGAGTTGCTCAGGATTTGGCACAGAGTTAGTGCGATTGATCATGAAGTAAATGAAAAACAAGTTCAAAATAAGCCATGTTTGAACTTGTTTTTTTGACAATAAAAAAACCTGACGAATCTTCGTCAGGTTTTGAATTTACTAATGTTAAGTTGATTATGCTTTGTTAACGTTAGTAGCTTGAGGACCACGTTGGCCTTCTTCAACGTCGAAAGTCACTGCTTGACCTTCTTCTAAAGTTTTGAATCCGTCGCCTTGGATAGCTGAGAAATGTACGAATACATCGTTACCATTTTCTGCAGTGATAAATCCAAAACCTTTGTCTGAGTTAAACCATTTTACTGTACCTGTTTCCATAATAAAAATCCTCCTTGTGATAAACACATATTTTGCAATTACTTGAAAGGTGAAAATGTGGAAGATGTTTATTTGAAACAGCTACACATATATTACCGAACAAAAACTACACTCTTAATATACCATATTTAACGCTACTTGACTAGTAATATCTCTCTTTAAACTAAAAATTTGTTAAGAAATAGAGATTAATTGTCAAAAAAAACTTATTTCTGTTATAGTATAGGAGTATTGAGCGTTAAATATGAAAGTAATGATAGATTTATATTGTAGAAATCTATTCCGAAGGCGCAGCCGTGGAGCTGCATAGATTTGAAAGTAGGAAGGGTTCAGATTGTTTAGATGAGAATAAGGTTATCCTTACTAATAGATAGTTTTACATGGTTTTATAGCTAACAAAATATTTAATCAACTTAATTAAAGAGCCACTCGACAAATTTGTCGAGTGGCTCTTGTCCATTATTCTACTCTAGCTAGATGTTATTCGTTTAATAACGTAGCACGGCTAATAACGATTTTTCATCAGGAGCCACTTTTTGATCTAATACAAAAACGTTCCCGCCAGTTTTAAGAACATTATCGGTAATTTTGTTCAAGACTTTGCGACGATCAAACTCTTCTGTGGACATCTCTGTTGTTTCATTAACAAGATTAGCCGTTGAAATAAAGAAGTGTGAGATTTTACCTTCATCTGATGCAGGTACGATATCAACAAGTTGATCGACAAATTTTTTGTCTAATAAGTGATTGTAACTAGCTGTTTCGAGCGCTTCTAATTCTTGATTGATCTTCAATGCTCCTTTTTCTATCTCTTGAAAAGAAACCTGTGCAGGAGATAGTGTGATAGAAGCATCAGTCACTAAATAAGGATTTTTAGCAATTTTTTTGAACAAGGTTTGATTTTCTGACAGCGCATATAACCGGATTGGCAGATTATCAGAGTTTACAAATGTATCTTTCAAATAGTTATCGATTGCTTGGTAATAATTTGTCCAGTCGATTTTGACTTCTTCATCTTTCGTATTAACACCGTGATAAGCGACGCCTTCTTTAGAGGAACCATTGTAGCCAGCTCCACCTTGAATAGAATAATTCATACTACCGCCCGTTAGCTCGTCACCTAATGTGCTGACTAAATCGGTTGGTGCATCTTCTGGTAAAGCTACAGCAGTCACACGATCCTTCTCAACGAGATAAAGTTGCATAGAATCTCGGTTCAAAGCCATTAAGTAATAACGATAATTAAATTGATTATTTTTAATGATACCTAGGAGATAAGGTCGATCATCAACATAGTATTGATTGTCTACAGGGACACTTAATCGGTGAATAAAAATGTCCTTCTCGCTAATAATGATGGATACACTTTTAGTAGCATTTCGCCAAAATGAAGAGTCTGCCAGCAAGGCATCGATTTTCTCTTGAAAAGGTGCCCAAGTTAGCTCTGTATATTTTTTTTCAAAACGAACTTTCGCTGCTTTGGCAAAATTTTTAAGGGCTAGAGAATCTTTTTCGACATCTTGATGCGCGACATGAGTATTTAGAATAAATGTTACAAAGGGACCTTGAACTTCGTCAGAGAATAGAACAGATAAATTGTCTTTTTCTTGATCTAGCATAATACATTCCTCCTAAATTTTAAAGCGGAACAAATCGGTGGATCCTTTAGAAAGTTAGCATGAAAACGTTGGTTGTTTCATTGAAAGCTTATTTACGTTCTAAAGGATTGA
The DNA here is from genome assembly GCF_050499005.1 of Enterococcus sp. AZ101. NCBI lineage: Bacteria > Bacillati > Bacillota > Bacilli > Lactobacillales > Enterococcaceae > Enterococcus > Enterococcus sp. AZ101. The sequence goes on from NZ_JBMHEZ010000002.1 coordinate 757,088, forward strand.
TTTGGACAGCTATCTATAATTTAAAAACTGAATTTCAAGGAGCAAGATAATGATTGAATACATTTCATTGCTACTAATAAAAGTGTAGCACAGGCATAAAAATGTTGGAACTAATAAGATTTGAAAGAATAAGAACTAAATGAAAACGCAAAAAGTTACTCTATGAGTAATTCCTCATGATTTTTTTATGAAATACAAAATGGGCGTTCATTTTCATTTTAAATAGAGATGCTAATATGTCCTCATGCCAATTATCCCGAATTGGTTTTTCATACTTACTCCTACCAAGAGTAAATAACAACCTTCATTTCCACCACAGACGACGGTCGTGGTGGTTTTTTTGTGTTATTAAAAGCTAATTTTAACGACTTTTGTTTATGTTTAGTAGTTATTTTATACTTGTTTATTTATTTGCCAAAAATTACTTTCCCACAAATTTTCCAAAGTAAAGGATAAAAAAATTAAAGCCTATCAAGGATTTCACCGAACATATCACTTGTTTCAGTTTCTTTGTTTTTCAATAGGAGAGAATACGCATCTAATGTTGTGGTAATTTTCTTGTTGCCTAATCGTTCCGATACATATTTTGGATATGCTCCTTCAGCAAGTAAAAAAGGAGCATGAGTGTACATCAAATCATGGGTAGTGATATTTCTTATTAAAGTCTTTTTATTTTAATCATTTATTGTAGTGATGATTCTGTCGAAAGCATATCGAGCATTAACCGGACTATATGGATTAAGTATAGAGCGTGGCTAATCAAGACTGAAAATATGTATAAAGCTATCTGAAGATAGCCAGAAATTATTATTTCTTTTTTTGTAAAAATGCAATGATGAAGAATAACATTGGGAATAGGATTGCGCTAAGAACGGTACCAATATTGTATGCAAATGGGTCTGTTGGACTAGTTAATGAACCATTTAGAAATCGGTAAATTGAATTAACAGTAAATAGAATACCAATAACAAAAGCGGGTTTACATTTAATCATACTTTCACCTCCGTAAAAAAGTATATCAAATAAAAAAAATACACAACTTCATAATCGGCTAAATCACCAGTTAGAATTACTAAATGAGGTGGAGTGAATACAGTTACTCGGCTTCCTTTAAAAGCTCATTTGCATGACTGCGACTAATGATAATTAGGGACAGTAATGGATTTAAAACGCAATAACTCATACCTGTAACTGATATAAGAGTGGTTTCAATTAGACGAGAAGAGTCTGGGATACCGTTGAAAATGTACATCATGAAGAATAACAAAAATAAGGGAACCGAAAATATTATTAAAAATATAAATAAAATAGCAAGAAAGAAAAACTGATTATACTTTAACAAAGTATAGAAAATTGAAAGCCAAGTCAACGCTCCTATTACTAGCGTCAAATTAAAGATAGAGATTCCTGAATATAAAGAGACTGTGCAAAATAGAAGGTTAACAAGAAATATGGAAATGTATAAAGATCTATTTAACAAAATATAACAACTCCTTTATGCATTAATTATAGCATAAAGTGGTCGTTTTAAATGATTGAAAGTGTAGATGAGGATTGAGATGCAGTTGTGAATTACAACCAAGAAGGACCTTTATCAACGAGAGACTATAAATGCAAAGGTGCTCTTTACCTTGACCTCATCCAAACAGCCGAAAAACTGCAGGTGGTTGAAAATAAAAAAGAGCCCGATTAAAGGCTCTTAAGGGAATTAAATCCATGCTGAATAAAAAATTGACGTTTTTTCAATTACATTTTCACTAGTTCCAAATCTCGAAACTGGCAGTTTATAACTATATCTGTAAGTAATTTTAACAAGTCTGTGCATTTCGTTATTGTAAAAATTTGTTACGCTAATATTTCCATCAGTATCAAGTATTTCTTCTGATGGCACATCAATCCACTCTGAATCATCCGCATATAAGAAGACTTTATCTGAAATGTCATATCAAAAACAGCAGGTTCTACAGAATTTCCATTAGGATCAGTCACATTGGTAATAGCTGATTTAGGGTCGAATATACGGTCTTTTAGGTTGGCTGAAGAGATGACTTCCAAACTAGCTTTGTCATCTACTTGTCGCGAGCTTGAACCGATTAAATCCTTGATGTCAATAGCGCCAGTCGCCAATGCAACCGTTGTGCCAGCAAGTAAAACAACTAAAGTACTAAGAACAACAAGAATACCAACAAATTTCTTTTTTAACATAATTTAACAACCTTTATAATTTATAACAAAATTATATCGTAAATATATGACAAAAGATATAAAAAGTAACTTAATGGAAAGGAATGGATAAGGATGAAAGTAAGGACGAATATCACTAAGGAAAGTAGGGATCAAGCTATGCTTGTCATAGGTTTTAAAACAAACTCACGAACAAAGCTGTCAGGATTTTTAACAGTAAATTTCTTGATCACAAATTGCTTGCGATCGTTGTAATGACCAAAGGTAGCAAGTTCAAACTTTCCGTCCTCAAGAAAAAGAATAAGGTTAGCTAGTTCTTTTTTGCTGACTAAGCAATTTATGTCAGCAGAAGGAGTGTGTAGTGTGAAACGCACTAGCATACTAGGGAATGACTTTATAACTCTAATCTTGTCAATTACACCTACATAACTATTTTTCTGCATAATATTTGTCCTCCTCAGCGTTTAAATAAAAAACAAATTTATCTAATCCAACATTGTTAATTAAACGTTGGCCACAACCCCATATATAATTTTGGAACTCCTTGTAAGTTGGTAGTCTAGCCTCATATTCATCAATTAAATTCATCATGTCACTTCCGTTCATCGTAATTCCACTGATCAAATATATATTCCACACGCCTTGTTTCCATTTTGAAATCAGTCAGTTTATAGTTTTTTTTACTCGATAAAGTCAAATATTGATAGGGATCGGTATATTCTAAAACAAGAAAGTGGTCGATCTTTTCAAGCGGGAATGCTGCTAAATAGTCTTTTTTCTTTATCTTAGGAAATGACCATAGATTATAAATCGTTCCCTCTATGTATAGGCGCTTAGAGGACACTTTGTGAAATGGCACAAGTTGTAACGAGTAAAAGTATTGTGCTGGTCGTAGATGCTCCTTTAAATGTACTGTTTTTACATATCTCATTTTCATCACCATGCCTTTTGCTCAAGAATATTATACGAACAATTGTTCTGTTTGTCCACTAGAATTATCAAATTAAGTGCAACATTTGATTTGTAGGCTAGAATTTCCTCAAGAATTCAGTCCTAAGTCTCACATTTTTTAAATCTGATTATGATAAAATACTAGAAGGAAAATAAAACATAATAAAAAAATTACTTAATTAGGAGATTTAATTATGAATTGGAAAAATTTTTTTAGAACTATTGTAGTAATGTGGGGAACTTTTTTACTCTATAAAACAGTTACGTTAAGTCTCTTGTATACTCTACCAAATTTACAAAGTAAACCTTACTATGAATTTATTTATTTCTTAATCGTAACTGTAATTTCTATCTTTATTGTTAGATTGGCTAAAAATTTATTTGGTATTGAAATAAATTTCTCTCCAGTAATCAAAAAGCGTAAGAAGACTATCTTTATTTTCGTGATTCCTTTTATTCTTTATGGAATTGATTTTATTGGTGGAATTGCTGATATTTTTAGACAACCAATCTACCTTATCATCGTCTCTTTTGCTAGTGCGTTAGGTGCAGGCCTATTCGAGGAAATAAGGGATAGGGGGTTTGGTACTATAGGATTTAATAACTCTTTCCCTAATTCAAAGTGGAAACCCCTAATAATTGCCTTTTGTACTTCATTTCTATTTTGTACGACACACTATTTAAACTTACTGATGCCAATAGCTCCTTCTCTGGAGGCTGTAAATCAACAAGTAATTTATACTTTCTTCCTAGGCATGGTTTTTTCTGTGCTATCAATGAGAACAGGTACAATATTTTATGCTATTCTATTTCATTCTATGAATAATCTGGTCCCTTGGACACCTACATCAGATTTGTCCTCTGTTAGCTCGTGGTCTAACTTACTTATTATATATGGGCTAGTTCCTCTTCTGTACACACTATGGTGCTTGCGGCCAAGTAAAGAAATTCAAATTAATAATTCATAAACATAGAAGGTAAAAAAATCCTATTGATTTATGTTGGGAAAAATTTAGAAATCATTTAGTAATCTCGCTTAGTTAAAAATAATGACTTATTATAAAATATCTCATAAGGTGTTTTCCAATTTAAGCATTTTCTAGGTCGATTATTTAACTTATTAGCGACAGTCTCAATATATTCTTCTGAGATAGGTGTCATATCTGTACGCTTTGGTAAGTATTCACGTATCAATCCATTTGTATTTTCATTTGTTCCACGTTGCCATGGAGACCAAGGATCTACAAAATAACAATCAATACCGCACAATCTACTGAAATACTTGTACTTTGCAAATTCTGGTCCCCTATCTGGCGTAATAGTTTTGCGTTGCTTTTTATTTAGAGGAGACAATAATTTTACAATCATATCCCGTAAACAAATTGAATCATTTTTAGGAATTCTCCCAGTTAGTAAAAACCGAGATTTTCGATCAACTAATGTTACAAGACAGGATTTTCCTCGGTGGCCCAATACAGTATCCGCTTCCCAGTGTCCCAGTTCTTCTCGATTTTCGGCTTTTATTGGGCGTTCATGTATCGTTTTCACATCAGTAAATCTTCCACGACGATCACCGATTCTTTTATTCACTGATTTTCTTCCTTTTCGTCGCAGTATTTTTCGAGCTCCAGGGCTTCCTTCTGGAAAAACCTGATCAAATAGACCCTTGTAAATAGAGCGATAAATAGTAGGATAGCTGATAATAGATTCATTATTCTCTAAGTTAATTCTATTCGCTATCTGTTCTGGAGACCATTGCTCTTCAAAAAGTAGTTTACGAATGATTTCTTTGTAAGGTGACTGATCCAAAATTCTCTTTCTCCCGCATTTCTGCTTGTTCTTATGATACGATTTTTGTGCTAGAGAAGGAGAATATGTTCTAAACTTTGTAGTATTCCTTTTAAGTTCCCTCATAACAGTTGACGGACTTCTTTTGATCAAGCGCCCAATTCTACGAATAGTAAATCCAAAACCATGATAAAGAAAAATCATTTCCCGCTCGCGTATAGTAAGGTGTGTGTATGAAGTCACAACTGAATACCTCCTAGTAGATATAATTCGTCAACACCATCATAGCAGGCTTTTTCACCTTCCATTTTTAGTGTTGCACTTAAATTATACATTCTAGCAGAATGAGCGACTTAACCTATTGATTATAAAAATAACCACAGAATTTTCCGCACTCTGCGGTTAATTGGATGTTAGTTGAAGTAAATAGTAATGTTAAAATCTTAATTTGACGGCATTTTACATCGTTATAAAGAGCAAGGAAATAACTACCAAGAGTAAATAACAACCTTCATTTCAACTACAGACGACGGTCGTAGTGTGTTTTTACGTTTAGATATTATGAATTGATAGGATGGCTTTTGTGTGTTTAATAGTGGGGGAATTTATCTTTTATAGAAGAAGGGAATTCTTATAGCAACTATATTGTCTTATATAGGGTGATAATATATTTTTAACGAATCAACCTGAGATTAACGTAGGTTTAATAAAATAGAGATTAGAATCTAGTTAATATTTTTATTTTTGGATAGGTAAATAAGTTGGAACAGCTCCTAATTATTACGAAATCTATGGAGTGTTCCAACTTAAAGTGTTAGTTTGTCGTTTTGAAACGTTTCTAACAATTAAAAATCATTTTAATTATATTAAGGTGATCAGCGCAGTATCAATTGCTTTCATTCTTAATGCTTTACCAATTGTTTGGACATTTTGTAACCAGCCTGTCCATTTTTGCCTTGGATATAAGTTCTATACATCACTCTATACCAACCGAAGCTCTGCATTTGTACGTTACCATATAAATTGCCATAGAGTCCTCTTTGCAAACCTGATAGTTCCTCATGCTTATAGTACTTTGGAATCGCATTCATTAATTCCTGTTGTTCTGTGGAAGTTCTACTAATAGTTTGGATAGGCGATTCCTCTGCTTTACTTTCATCTGAAAAAAAAGCACACAAAATAATCCAACAAACAATCTGTATAAACAGTGGGAGCAGAAGCAATCCCGAGAAATAAGTAGGAATTCACGAAAATTGCTCTTCAAATTTTTGTGAATTTCAGCTTATTTCTCGGGATTTAACACTCTTGTCCCAAGCTCTTTTTATTCAATAAAACTCATAATAGATCACAATGCCTCAATAAAACGATTTGTCCTAAATAACCGTGCTTCTAAATTAGTTCCAAGTTCAATAGCAGCATGTTGGCCTTTACCGCTAAACTTATACCGAATAGCATCTGCATTTGTTTTAGCAGCAACATAAGACACACCAAAATTTGCCTGCATTGTATGGATCAAACGAACATACAGAGCGCTTTCTGATATGCCGAAACGATTGGAAAGTTGAGATAAGTTCCAACCTTCTTTTAAAAAACGAAAGAAAACAACATCCGGCACAAGAATCGCAGAAGCCCCAATATTGGCTTGAAATTCATGAAGCACTTCATTATAGGAATAATGTAAACTGCGAGCTGTGTCAGTAAAAATCGTCTCATTATCAGTCATATGGAATAAATAGTGAGTGATTTCATGACTGATAGTAAAGTTCTTTCTTTTCTCACTCATGTTTTGATTATAACCAATCGTTGTCTCTAAGGAGTCTTTAACAATCATACCGGAAATACGATCTCTTGCTACACCATCGAATGGAAAACTACGCATTGAAACGCCCTTAGATTTTACGAAATCCCAAAGATATGAACAGTCATAATTTTCATAACCGATATTATGTGCGACCATTATCGCTGAGATATAATCGTTTATTTTATCTGAAAAACTAAGATATTCATCAATTTGCTCTGTCATCCAATCACGCCTTGTCGTCTTGTTTTAATTCCCGTTCTCGTTCGATCTCAGATCTTCTAAAACGAAGAAAACGATCGACTTCATCTTTCAATTCATCCACTTCATTTTCAGATAAACCATCAGTGTTCATCCGAAACATGATTTGTGAAGAAAGATTTTCTTCTTGAGGGGGTTCTTTAATAGAAGGAACCTCAGATCTTCCTAATAAATAATCTGTAGAGACATCAAAGTAATCAGCTACTTTTTGGATATTTTCTATTTTAGGAGATGAAGTGTCCCAACGACGAATCTGTCCATTTGAAATCCCAGTATTTCGTTCGATTTCTGCAAAAGTAACCTTTTTCTTGTCTGCAAGTTCTTTTATTCTGTAAGTTAAACTCATGTTTTTCAACCTTTCATAAGCTCAAATGAAAAAGATATTAGCTTTTAAGCTATTTTTAGTTGACAATTAGCTTTTAAGCTATTAAAATGTTCTTATAAGCTAATTTATCAGTGAATAGTTAGCGAAGCCTTTTTAGTAGTCCTTTTCAGAAAGAAGAAAGTGACAAACGTAGAAGAGCGCTTATTTAACTATACTTATATAATAGCGTAAATGCTAATTCTGGTCAATTGTTTTCTCATGTATTAGCTAATTTACTAAATAAGGAAATAGAATCGCTGCACATTTTTTTAAGGGAGGTAGGAAAAAGGGATGAAACGCAAACAAAAAAGCAAACTGCTTACTTATTATTTGAATCTAGCGGAGTTGGGAGATCAACAAGCTGCTAAAAAGGCGGAATTACTTGCTAAGACAATTTTTCAAGAAAAGAAAAAAACGAAATAATTCATTAGAAACAAAGCATTCGTATAGCTAAGAAGGAACTTTTGAAAATTTGTAAGTAGTTGACTATTGAGAGAAAAGGAGAGGATAAAATAATGCTATTATTTCCCGAGATTGATCGAAAAAAAACTAGAAAAACGGTTCATGACCTATTAAAAACATATCGTTCTTTAGTCAGAATCGCTGGTGAAAAACATTCACCTAAAGTAACGGCTGCCTATACCTTTGAAATGAACGGCAGTGAAGTAGAGTTCTCCCATAAAACAGAACAGATGATGGATCGAAAGTATTTAGCTGAAACAGAATTAATGAAGATCATAAATGCTATGAATCAACTAGATTCTTATGATCGGCAACTTTTATATGACAAATATATGGATCGGAATTTTACAACAAATATTGCGATCTATATGAAGCATCATATGAGCGAAAGTAAGTTTTATCGAGAATTGGACAAAGCCTTGATTCGATTTGGGGAGTCTTATGAAAGTGGACAACTATTGATAGAAAAGTGACATTTTTATGGGAGAAGAACGCAAGTTTTACGAATAAATTATCGGCTAAACTAAAGTTGTACCGTTAGTTGAAATAGTGTTCAATCGAAAATGAAAAGAGACAGTTAGAAGAAACTATCGGAGGAAGTTACAACGCAACATCAGGTAAAAAATAGTGAAAAGGTGGTAATTATGAAGATGTTTGAGTATCTCGATCGATTTTTAGTAGATGCAGATCACAAAGCCATTTACGTTTTGACATTGATTTGTATTGCAATGATCATTGATTTTTTAAGTGGTAGCTTAGCGGCTAAAATCAATCCCAAAATTAACTTTTTAAGCAAAGTAGGAATCAACGGTATCTTACGAAAAGTAGCTAGTATGGTACTATTGATGTTTTTTATTCCCTTGGCGCCATTGATTCCAGGAGGAGCAGGTGTTGGACTGATTTATGTTTTATACGTAGGGTATCTACTAATGGAACTAAAATCGATTCTTGAGAATTATAAAAAAATGGGCATTGGTACGGAGTTATTTGAAGAATTTATCAAGAATATCAAAAGTGGCAAAGAAGATGAGTAAGCGATGTAGTGACCCCAAAAAGTTAGACTTTTTTCGGAGTAGAGAAATCTACTCCGTTTTTTATTCGTTATTAAGCTGCTTTACTTTCGGCTATTCGAAACTGTACAGGACTTTTCCAGTTCAGTTTCTTTTTCATTCGTTCGTTGTTGTAATAATAGATATAGTTATCAATTGCCATTTTTAGTTCTTCAAAACCAGAATAGGTTTTCCCGTGATAAATTTCTTGTTTTAAAAGACTAAAGAAGTTCTCCATGATTGAGTTATCTAGACAATTGCCTTTTCGAGACATACTTTGAAAAATGTTCTGTTTCTTCAGTTTATAGCTGTAAGCTTTCATTTGATACGCCCAACCTTGATCTGAGTGAAAGGTGCGACGATAAGGACAATCATTCGTCAGTCTGATTGCTTCTTCTAATCCTTCCATTATTGCCAGTGCATTTGGTTTTTCTGAGATACGATAAGAAAGAATTTCACTATTATACATATCCATAAAAGGATCTAAGTATAACTTTCTTTGACGAATGATTCCTTTGGGATCACAATCAAAATACTTTAATTCTGTTGTATCTGTCGTTATTTTTTGATGACAAACACTCGTGTAAAAGCGACGTTGGATTCGGTTCTTGGCAATCGTTCCAACTTTTCCACGATACGAGCTATAGCGACGGGATTTCCGTGTATAAGAGCGGACTTCAATCCTTAGCTTTCGAATTAAGCGTTGAACTTTCTTTTTATTCACGTGGAATCCTCGGCTCCTTAGTTCGTTCGTCATTCGTAAACAGCCGTAATCTTTATGCTTTTGACGAATATGAAGCATCTCTGTTTCAATTTCCTGATTTGGATTTTTTCGGTCAAATCGTTTTTGCCAATACATAAAGGTTGATTTAGAAAAATTCAATGCTTCAAGAAGCTCAACTAATTTGAACTGTCCTCGGAGGCTTGCGATGATTCGCGCGATTGATTCACTCGTCGTTGTTGAGCTTCCTGTTTTCGCAGCTTCCTCAGTTCTTTTAAAAAGGCATTTTCAATTTGAAGAGTACGAACCTGCTTTTCTAATTCTTTGATGCGATTCTGTTCTTCTAGCGTTTCTTTCATTAAATGCTTCTTTGTCTGTTCTTCTTTTTTTTGCACGGTAGATAGACGCCCTTTCTCTTTTGAGAGCCCATCGATTCCTTCTTTTCGGAATTTTCGCATCCAGTTGGCAATAAGAGTTGGATTATTCATTTCAAGAATATTGGCAACTTCACGATAGGAGAGCTCACTTGTTTGATATAACTCTATCGCATTTAGCTTGAATTGAACAGAATAATTCTGATTTTGACGTTTTCGTAAAGACCTTCTTCACCAAATTCTTGATAAGCATTGATCCACCTATGGACTTGTTCCGCCGCTTTAACCCCATGCTTATTTGCTAAAGCTTGTATTCCTCCTTTCCCTACCAGATATTCTTGAACAATTTTTAGTTTAAGTTCAAAGCTATATTTAGACATAAAAATACCGACCTCCAAAAAATTAGATTTTTGGTCTAACTTTTTGGGGTCGGTTCACGAAAGTAAGCTGTTTTTTTAGCTAAGTAAAAAATGAAACTGAGCCAGTAGATTCTGTACTCAGTTTCATTTTTTATTAAGTATTATTTTTTTCAGCTTTTAATGCGCGGAATAACGTCAGCGCTAAAGCTGTTAAGCATAAAATAAAGGAACCAAAGAATGTGATTCTCATCCCTGCAATAAAGATGTCGGGACGCTCGCTTATATAGGTGGTCACACGTTGTCCGTAAAAAACACTCATCGCGTTATATAAAATTGTCGTAGCCAAAGCAATCCCTAACACCATTCCTAAATTCCGAGCAAAAGAGTTCATACTCCCTGCAACTCCTAAATTTTCCTTGGAAACACTGCTCATGACAGTTGTATTGTTAGGAGATTGAAACAGTGCATTGCCTAGTCCCATAATACCAGTTGCTAAAATATAGTACCAAAGAGGGGTTCCTTGGTTTAAAAACATATACATCAAAGATGTAATCGATAATAAAATCAGTCCAGAAAAAGTTAACAGCTTAGTCCCAATTTTATCTGTTAAAAATCCACTGACTGGTGACCCGACAACCATCAACAAAGGAAAGACCATCATCAATAAGCCCGCTTTGCTCGCCGGTAATCCCCGAGCGTTTTGTAAATAAAAAGGGATCACAACATTGACAAAAAAGTTAGATGAAAAAATCAACACTGCGGTGAGCAAACTCATCGTAAAAACGTTGTTTTTAAAAATTGAAAAAGTGATCAATGGCATACTGACACGTTTTTCCACTAAGATAAAAATGATAAAAGAAAGTAGTGCAAAACCAAATAATAGTATAGATAAAGTCGCGTTAAAGCCGATCTCTTGACCGATAAAAATACTACCAAAGAACGTCATAATAAAGATAGCGAATAAGCTAAAACCAAGTAAGTCCACTTTTTTTCCACTTTTGGTAATATCTTTTGGCAAGAATTTCTCACCTATCAAAATAGTGAGGATGCCAATAGGAACGTTGATCCAAAAAATATAAGGCCAAGAAAATTGTGAAAGAATCAAGCCGCCGATGCCAGGTCCGGCAATGGAACCTAAAGAGACAAAAGCACCAATTGAGCCTAACGCTCGCCCTCGTTCTTTAAAAGGAAAGACTTCGGTAATAATACCAGAATTTGTGGCCATCGTCATACTTGAACCAATCCCTTGAACGATACGTGCAAACAATAAAAAACTCAATGATTTATTGAAGCCGCATAGTAATGAACCAATCGTAAAAATGATTGTACCGATTCGATACACTTTGATTTTCCCCAAACTATCTCCGATTTTTCCAAAAAGCAATAAACAGGAACAGACGACCATCAAATAAATCGAAACGATCCATTCGGATTGATTCATCGGAACATTCATGTCCTTTGAAATTGTCGGTAAAGCTATATTAACAATGCTGGCATCTAAGGTAGACATAAACGTAAACATAGCGACCGAGACTAAAATCCACCAGCGATTTTTTTGTACTTTAGCATTTTCTTGAAAACTATTCACGGTTTCCATCCACTCATCTCCTTAAAAAAATGTAAATAATCCGCTATTATCATACTCCTTTTTTTAAAAAAATGTCAGTAAAATGAGAAAAAACTAGTCGGAAATACTATCTTTATATTTGGAATATAGCACTGGCTTAATCCAATTTAAAAAAAGATCATTTCCTATAAGAAAAAGTTGCTTCGTTTATTTTTAACTTCTGTTACAATAGAAGAAGAATAACTGTACTAAAATAACTAATTTTTTGTTATACTTTTTAAGTGAAGTCAATCAACAAGAATGCTAAAGCTGTCTTAGTAATGATTTTCAATGAATTAAAACAGAATGGCGCTACAGAAACGCATTACGTTTTTTAAATATCTAGTTGCTCGGGTTAGAGACGATACTCTAAAAGTCTTAGAAAAAAAGAAAAAGTCTATATGTTGAAAATAGAAAGCATGACAATCGATTTTTCCTACAGAGCCCATTACGCTTTTAAAACAAGGAGGATATTATGGCTACGAAACATGATCAAATATTAAAATACATTGAAGGATTACCGATTGGGGACCGTATCTCAGTTCGAAGCATTGCAAAAAATCTTGGTGTGAGTGAAGGAACAGCGTATCGGGCAATTAAAGATGCTGAAAATATCGGCTTAGTGTCAACGATTCAGCGCGTTGGAACAATTCGAATCGAGCGCAAATTAAAAAAACATATTGAAAAACTAACCTTTGGGGAAGTCGTTCGTATTATTGAAGGTGACATATTGGGTGGCTCAGCTGGATTAGATAAAGTTCTCAATAAGTTTGTGATTGGTGCGATGACTGAAAAAGCGATGACGCGTTACATAACACCAGGTTCATTAATGATTGTAGGGAATCGTCAAGGCGTACAAAAATTAGCACTAGAAAATGGTGCAGCAGTCTTAATCACGGGTGGTTTTGAAACAGAAAGCGAAATAGCTGATTTAGCTGATGAACTGGAAATGCCGGTTTTAAGAACAACATACGATACATTTACGGTCGCAACCATGATCAATCGGGCATTGAGTGATCAATTGATCAAAAAGGATATCATGTTGGTTAGCGATATTTATACGACCTTGGAAAAAACCAATTATCTATTTTCAACGAATACAATTACTGATTACCAAAAACTTTCTGAAAAGACGCATCATTCACGTTTTCCAGTAGTGAATAAGAACTTGCGTTTAGTTGGGATCGTCACGGCCAAAGATGTTTTAGGGAAAAGTGAAACCTTAACGATGGATAAAGTGATGACAAAAGATCCAATTGTTGTCAAAAAAATGATGAGTGTGGCTAGCGTCAGCCATCAAATGATTTGGGATGGTTTAGAAGTGATGCCGGTGGTCGAAGATGATTTATCTTTAGTTGGTTTTGTATCTAGACAAGATGTAATGAAGGCAATGCAACTGGTTCAACGTCAGCCACAGATTGCAGATACAATTTCTGACCAAATCTCAGGTGAAGTGATGCCAATAGAAGAGAATGGTAAAGCAGATGGCTCACAATTTAAGTTTTCGGTTACGCCGCAAATGGTCAATAGCGTAGGAACCATTTCTTTTGGTGTATTAAGTGAGATTATCGCCAATGTGACCCAACGTACGATGATCACCAATCAAAGAAGAAATGTACTGATTGAGCAAATGAGTTTGCATTACTTGCGTTTGATTCAATTGGAAAGTGAATTAGATATCCGGCCAAGAGTTTTAGAAATCGGTCGTCGCTCGGCCAAACTAGATATTGAAATTTATTTGGAAAATGCGTTGGTTGCCAAAGCAATCGTCGTTTGCCAAGTAATGGAACGGACTTAGGAGGAAATAACATGGACGTCGTAAAAGACATTTTAGAAAAAATCAAAGCCTACCAAACAATCATCATTCATCGCCATCAACGACCAGATCCAGATGCAATTGGATCACAAGTTGGACTGGCAGAAATTTTGAGAGCAAGTTTTCCTGACAAGCAAGTATATCAAGCTGGAGGACCTGTTGAAGGGTTAGAGTTTTTAGCAGAGATGGATGATGTATCGGATGAAATGTATCAAAATGCGTTAGTTATTGTCACGGATACTGCGAATTCACCTAGAATCAGTGATAATCGTTACCAATTAGGTGCTGAATTGATTAAAATTGATCATCATCCTAACGATGATCCCTATGGAGATTTAGTCTGGGTCAATCCAAAAGCAAGTAGCTGTAGTGAAATCATAGCTGATTTTTATCATCTTTATCAAGAGGAATTGAGCATGAATAATAATGCAGCTCGTTTGCTGTATGCTGGAATTATTGGTGACACGGGTAGATTTTTATACCCGTCAACCACGCCTCATACTTTAGAGATAGCAGCCAAACTGATGACATATGAATTTAACGCAGCTGAACTGAATCGTGAATTAGAACAAATCCCAATGAGTGTTGCCAAATTAGCTGGATATGTATATCAAAATATTGAAGTAGATGAGCATGGCGCTGCTATGGTGATGTTGCCGCAATCTTTACTTACTGAATATGGCATCGTAGATTCAGAAACAGCTGCGATCGTTTCTTTACCTGGAGTGATCGACGAGGTTTTAGCATGGGGGATTTTTGTAGAGCAACCAGAAGGGTATTATCGTGTTCGTTTACGTTCAAAAGGACCAGTGATCAATGAGTTAGCAAAAAAACATCATGGGGGCGGACATCCTCTGGCTAGTGGTGCTAATGCTAAAAATCAAACAGAAGTCGATGAAATCTACAATGAAATTCAACTGTTATGCAAAGAATATAAAAAATAACAACTGAAAGCATTTACATTTAGAATGACATCCGTTATACTAAAATCAGTTAAATAGTGGATAGTGATTGTCTTAGACAAGCTAAACCTGATTATACCAACTAGTTTTATTTGGTATAGTTAGGTTTTTTCTTTTTTCTGTTAATCAAATGATCCCAATATTATTTAACTAAAAATAAGGAATAGTGTGGAGGAGAAAGTGTTATGAAATTGAAAAAGATAGTTGTTGGTGTAGCAATGTTATCGATGTCTTTAATTGGGTGCAGCAATAATGCCGCCAATGAAGAAAAGAAAGCTGACACAAAAGAAAAGGATAATTCAGAAGTAGTGATCTACCTTGCTCGTCATGGTAAAACGATGTTGAATACTGTCGACCGTTCTCAAGGATGGATCGATGCACCGCTGACACCAGCTGGCGTTGAAGTAGCTGAACAATTAGGTAAAGGGCTGTCGGATGTTAAATTTGATAAAGTAGTGACGAGTGACAGTGGCAGAGCAATTGAAACGGCTGAATTAGTCTTGAAAAATAATGGACAAGAAAAGTTAACAAAGGAAATGACAAAAGACAAACGTTTAAGAGAGTATAATTTTGGCACCTATGAAGGCCTGATGAATGAAGAGATGCTGACAGCAGTAGCAAAAGAACAAGGCAAGACCTATGAAGAATATAATGAATGGATGAAAGAAGTTGGTTTCTATAAAGGAATCATTGAATTTGCTGATGTATTATCTGACTTAGATAAGAAAAATGTTGAAGAAGGCGTCAACTGGCCAGCAGAAGATAGTAAAACAATCGTCGCTCGTTTAACAGCTGGATTAGATGATATTGTGAAGGATGCTGAAAAAGAAGGTGCAAATAATGTCTTGGTCGTGTCTCACGGAATGAGTATTATTACCTTGTTAGGTGAATTAGATGCAAATGCAGACCTACCAGATGGCGGATTGAAAAATGCGAGTGTCTCAAAAGTAACGTATAAAGATGGGAAATACACAATCGATAGCGTAAATGATCTTTCTTATGTAGAACAAGGGAAAGAAAGTAAATAGCGCTGACTTACCTTACTATTTGTAAATATAATAATTCTTTTCTTTCGTTTAGAAGTAGGATAAAATGAAGTGATAACACTTTAAAAGAGAACGATAATGAAGGAGAGTTTAAGCTAAATGGAAAATTTACCAAGTTGCCCTGAATGTGGCTCAACATACACTTACGAGGATCGCGGCATGATGATTTGTCCTGAGTGCGGACACGAATGGTCACCAACAGATGCTACAGAGGACACAACGGCTGTCATCAAAGATTCAAATGGCAATGTGTTAGCGGATGGTGATAACGTGACAGTTATCAAAGACTTAAAAGTCAAAGGGGCAAGTGGTGCGATCAAACAAGGAACCAAGGTTAAAGGCATTCGTTTAGTGGTTGATGCGGCAGATGGACATAATATCGATTGTAAAGTCGATGGGTTTGGTCCGATGAAGTTAAAATCTGAGTTTGTGAAAAAGAATTAAAAGATACGCGAAGTTAATGCAAGTTGCTCATTTTTATAAAGTGTCGGAATTATATTTCTGGCACTTTTTTTAGATGGTAGTATGTTCGTCAGACGTTTTGTTGAATGAAGTGAAGATAATTTACTAACATTCTTTTTTATTTTATGTCTGAACAAAACCTTGAAGTGCTAGTAGATAAACGAAAGAAGCAAAAAGAATCTCCCTTTAAAAATTACTGCCAAAGCGTTATAAAGATAAAGAGACAGGAGCCTCTCATAAGGTTTCTTTTTTTCTAAACATATTAAATTTCTTTAAATGATAAAGATTTTTTTGAAACAACCTATCAAAAAAGAACGAAATGGAGGGGACAAAATTGAGCCATGAACACTTTCATGCATTTATTGACTATTATGAAAAAAACAATTATTTACAAGGAAATCTATTAATTTGGCATAAGGGTAACATTATACATAATAGCAGCTATGGATCAGCAAATATAGAAATGAATGTACCTCATGATGATAGAAAACGCTTTAAGATTGCTTCTTTAACAAAAGCTTTTACCGCAATGCTAGTGTTTTGTTTACATGATAAAGGTTTATTAAATATCTATGACTCAGTAAAGAAATATCTTCCTCTTTTGGAAAAGTATAAATCGGTTACACTATATCATTGCCTAACTTGTTCCTCTGGAATTCCAGATTTTGCAAGTAAGTCTGATTATTGGGATAAAAACATGAGGATACCACAAGATATAAGTAATGTTATTGAAGAAATTTATCAAGATGAGTTGAATTTTACTCCTGGTACTGCTTATGAGTATTCTTCAACAGGGTATTTAATTATCACAAAAATTATTGAGAGCGTAACAAAATTAAGTTATGATGAGGCACTTAAAAAATATATTTTAATTCCTTTAGAGTTGAAGGATACAGGTTGTATGAATAATGTTGATGTTGTGCCTAATCTGGTTGACAGTTATGGATTTTGGGTTGAGGACATTCAAGCTGCAAAAACAGATATGTCGTTTCCAACAGGAGCGGCAGGTATGTATTCCACAACCAATGACCTGTCGAAATGGGGAAGAGCTATTATTGACAAACGGTTAATCCCAGAAGCGCTCTATCAAATTTATGAGACTGCTTATAAAGCAAGCTATGCATGTGGCTGGGACGTGACGACCATTGAACAAAAGGAAGTTATACAACATCAAGGGGACTTAGATGGTTTTGCTACAAGTATCAAAATTTGTCGTGAAGAAGAGATAGTAGTCGTTTTTCTTTCTAATCAAGAAATTATCCCAGTCACGAATATTACTAAAAGAGCTGTGGCACATCTATTAGGCCATCCTTTTTTAATAACACCCTTAAAAAAAGTAAGTATTTCAAAAGAAATTTTATTAAAACTAACGAATAGCTATCACTACTACGATTCTACACATTCGATTCATAAAGAATTAGAAGTTGCTTTGGAAGGTGAACAGTTATTTTTATACTGCTTTAAACGATATGATATTCAGTATAAATTTAGGCTAAATTCTTTTTTGGATGAAGATGAAAATGTTGTCTTAAAAGCGGAAAAAATCGATGAAAGAATCATTTTTCTGCCAAATGAGAATCCAACATATATCACGTTCAATGATGAAAAATTTAGTTTAGAACAATTGTAGCGAGACAAAAAATTCCCCAAAAAATGATCAGAAAGGGTGATAGAATGAAAAAATGTAGATATATATTCATGATTGTAGGAGTTATCTTACTATCAGGCTGTACTAAAAGAGAGGAAATCAAAGAAATTTCGTATACAACTTCGGGCTTTGGGATTATATTGAAGGCAATTACAGTCAATACAGAGGAACGGACTAAAAAAATATTTATAAATGATGATTATACTAAAGGAGGAGCGCCAAGAGAAATGAGTGAGATTCCAGAGAAGGAGTTTGACGTTTATGATATCAACGATGTTGAAACGTTGATGAAAGAAATGAATAAAGCAAATATTCTTCATTGGAAAGATAGATATGATAATAAGAATATCATGGATGGCGAGCAATGGTCGTTAACGGTTACATACAAAGAAGGGAAGACGAAGTCGATTTACGGCAGTAATGATAAGCCTAGGAAGTTAGATGAATTGATCCGTGTATTGTTTGATACAGAAAAGTAATGTGCCTCAATTTATGAAAAAGGATACCAAATTACAAATAATGGGTAATTTACTATCTGTCCTTAATACTGTAGGATAATAAAAAATAGAGAAAATCTAACCATAAACTGATTCATTTCTATGCTAGAATAAATTCGTAAAGAGGATATGCGCTAATCTATCCTTTTCGACAGAGCCGTTTAAGACAGTAACCAGATTAGATTATTTTTTCTATTTGGAATCGACTATTTTCAATAATGGTCTAAACAGTTATCTATTCATACCTCATCCAACCCCACCAATTTGGAACGAGTTCTTCAAGCGTAATCGTTTCTCGTTTCTGATAATCAACCATGATTTCTGTCTCTTTATTCTTCGGAGAAAACTGTAGCAATAATTCTCTACAAGCGCCACAGGGCATTCCACCCAGTCCTTCAGGTGCTTCACTGCGAAAGGTGATGATACGTTTTATAACAGTTTGATCACTATTTATAAACATATTCAATACGGCGATCCGCTCAGCACATAAATCCAGCACGCCACTGCAACTTTCAATACAAAAACCAGTGTAAATTTCACCGTTTTCACTTTCTAAAGCACTGACTACATGGTGCGTATAAATAAATGGTGTGACTTCTGTGGGATAATATTTTTTTCGCTTTTTCATACAAGGGTTCCCAGATATCCATAAATTTACCTCCGTTGCTTAGTAATAGTCTTAATTATAGCAAGGGGTTACTATAACAGACAGTGAAGGTTTATAATAAAAAATGCTGAAATGAAGATATATCTTCATTCCAGCCACATACTCTCTATCTATTCTTTAATTGGATTCTTCCCGAAAAGACTTCACTCTCTTTACCCCTCTCCAAAGGTTGAGAATTGCCAACACTGCACCTAAAATAAGTGGAATCCATAGTATTTCTGGCGCATAGCCTAATTTTTCTAGTTGTGCAGTAGCATGACTCTCTTCCAAAGTCCATAGCCCCTGTAATACTTGAAAACTAAAAGTCATCATAAATGTAGCAATCAATAAAAGGACGAAACCGATATAATGAAGACTGCTTTTTCTTCGAATAAGCGCAAATACGATATATAAAAAGAGTAGAAAAATGGGAACGCCAAAAGCAAAGTATGGATTTAACATAATAAAACCTCCGTATTTAAAAGTTGCTGCGTGATTATTAGGGAATTTGGTTGTTGAAGCGCTACAATTCAATCATACTGCAATTTTTCTGATTTGCAAAATATATTTTTTGCTAAAGGAGTGGCTATCTTAAATGACAAAGTGCTTATTTTTTACTAAACTAAAGTAGAAGGGGGAGTGTTTTATGTCAGCTTATGCTGCACCAATCAAAACAGCCTTGATTGTATTTCCATTTTTAGCTTTTGCCATTTCATTTATTCTTGTTATTCGTGAATATCGGAAATACGGTACTTTTTTATTTAGACGGGCGCTTATTTTATATTCATTTATTTTCTATTTACTCTGTGCGTATTTTTTGGTTATTTTACCATTGCCGCCTCGAGCTGAGGTAGCGCAATATACGAGCCAAGTTTTAGAATTGCGGCCATTTTATTTTGTCAGTCGCTTTTTACAAGATACGGTATTGAATAGCCATGATCCAAGTACGTTTATCCCAGCACTTAGACAAAGTGTTGTGTTAGAGCCTGTGTTCAATGTCTTGTTGCTCGTGCCATTTGGGGTCTATTTACGTTATTATTACAAGTTATCATTCAAAAAAGTAGTGCTGGCCAGTTTTCTCTTGTCGTTGTTTTTTGAGTTAACGCAGTTGAGTGGGTTGTATTTTATTTATCCTAGACCTTATCGGTTAGCGGATGTAAATGATTTGATCAATAATACATTTGGTGGGATGGTTGGTTATGCGATCACACCGATGTTGACCTTTTTATTTCCAACAAGAGACGAGTTGGATGAAGCCGCCTATGAAAAAGGGCAGTCTGTTAGTCTATTTCGGCGTTTTGTGGCTTTTTTGATTGATTGGTTTGTGATTTCGATCGTGCAAGCGATCGGGCTGCTTATGCTCAATTTAATCCCAGAATACAGACAATGGTTTATAGGATATCCTGCATTAGAACAACGTCTTTGGTTCTTTATTATGGTCTTTTTAGTCTTTATGGTATTACCAAAGCTTACCAATGGAGAAACACTTGGTAAAAAGGTTGTCCGAATTCAAGTAGTAGAGGAAGGACATGAAAAAATTCGTTTTAGAGCTTTATTTATCCGTTATGGTTATTTGTATGTTGTGTATGGTTTGATCAGTTCTTACATGACTAGTTCAGCTGATTTGCTCAATTCTAGTAATCGGATGTTGCAGCTGGTAAGTTTTATGTTATTTCTATTTTGTTCATTTTTATTATTGCTGTTTATCGTTAATATTATTTACGTATTGGTCAGAAGAAAACGTCGTTTGTTCTATGAAAAAGCAAGTCATACTTATACGGTCAGTACAATAAAAAGAGAGGAAAATACAGAAAATCAATAAGAATTTACCCTTTTTGTGGTATAATGCATGAGGACTTACACAACAAGTTTGAAAGAGGTGAGGTAAATGAGTTCATTTAAACAATTTCAGTTCAACGATTTTATCATGGAAGCACTAGCAGATAAAGGGTTTGAGCAACCAACAGAAGTACAAGAAAAATTGATCCCTGTCATTAAAAAAGGTAAGAGTGTGATTGGTCAATCACAAACCGGAAGCGGTAAGACCCACACCTTTTTATTACCATTGATGAATAAAGTAAATCCTCAATTGGATGAAGTACAAATTCTAATCACGGCCCCTAGCCGAGAGTTAGCGAATCAAATTTATCAAGAAGCAATTCAAATCGCTAAATTCAGTCAACCAGAAATGCGTGTGACAAATTTTGTGGGTGGAACGGACAAACAACGACAAGTTGCGAAGCTGAAAAAACAACAACCCCATGTGGTGATTGGAACGCCTGGACGTATTTTAGATTTGATGAATGAACAAGCGTTAAAAGCACATACGGCATTTGCTTTCGTTGTCGATGAAGCGGACATGACGTTAGATATGGGCTTTTTAGAAGAGGTCGATCAGATTGCTGGGCGTTTACCAGACAAATTACAAATGCTGGTTTTCTCCGCAACGATTCCTGAAAAGTTAAAACCCTTCTTAAAAAAATATATGGAAAACCCTGTTATCGAGCATATTAAACCTAAAAATATCATTTCCGAAACGATTGATAATTGGCTGATTTCTACAAAAGGAAAAGATAAAAATCGTTTGATTTATCAATTATTAACGATTGGTCATCCGTATTTAGTGATTATATTTGCGAATACGAAACAACGTGTGGATGAAATTACTGATTACTTAAAAGATCAAGGCTTGAAAGTCGCAAAAATTCATGGGGATATTTCTCCTAGAGAACGTAAACGTGTGATGCGCCAAGTTCAAGATCTAGAATTTCAATATGTCGTTGCGACGGATTTAGCTGCGCGTGGAATTGACATTGAAGGTGTTTCTCACGTGATCAATGCAGAAGTTCCAAGTGATTTGGATTTCTTTATTCATCGAGTAGGTAGAACTGGGCGTAACGGATTAGACGGAACCGCCATTACGTTGTATTCACCAGCTGATGAAGAAGCAATTTCTGAGGTTGAGGACTTGGGTATCAAGTTCCAACCAAAAGAAATCAAAAATGGCGAGATTATTGATACGTATGATCGTAATCGTCGAACAAAACGTGAAAAGTCTAAAGATGCCTTAGAAGACCCAACATTGATTGGTTTGGTCAAAAAGAAAAAGAAAAAAATCAAACCAGGGTATAAAAAGAAAATTGAATGGGCAATTTCAGCTAGCAATAAGCAAAAGCGTAAAGTTGAACGCCGTCAACAAACTAGAACAGCGAAAAAGTCTAAAAAAAATAGTTATAAATAAAAATCAGCAGCAAGATGAGCAAGTCATCTTAGCTGCTGATTTTTTTGATCATTTCTACACAAACAAGGCCGTCTTCTATGTACTCATCAGAGTTTACTTCGTAGTTCAACGATTGGTAAAAAGATACAGCGGTTTTTTCTGCAGATAAAATACTGAATATAAAGCCTTCTTTCGTAGCTTTATCTTCTAATAGTCGAAGTAATGTTCGACCAATTCCCTTGTTGCGATGCTCTTTTCTTACACAAAAACGGTCTGGTTGAATTGTGTCCCCATCTTTTTTCTGATAACGAATGGTTGCGACTGCTAGTGAGTGGTCATAAACAACAAAATAATTTCGCTCTGGTGTATCTAGTTCATCAAATTCATCTTGTAATGAAATGCCTTGTTCTAAAACAAAAACATCATAACGCAAAGCAAATGCTGCCGCCTGATGCCAGCGTTCACAGCCAAAGTGAGTGTGCATATAAGCCCTCCAGATAATTTTCTTAGTGAAAGATTCATTCAATGGTATACTTAATCATAACAGATAGATTTGATGTCATCTAGCAATACTTGCTAGCTCTGCTTTTAAAATACGAGGAGGGTTTAACTTGGACCTATTTGAACAAATTGAGTGGGCAAATTGGAAGAACTTAAAAGATGCTGAAAAAGAAATACTTTTACACCAACTATTGATGTATTTTGTTCCGCCAACAATAGAAGTTAATACAATTGAATTAGTAAATTTTGAACTATATGGCATTAAATGCCGCACCTTTGAATTGGAATTAAACGGTGAACTATTTGTTTTCATTCCAGGCAATAACGAAGCGATCCTTGGCTGGAATTTAGGGGCAGAAGGCTTAAGAGCACATGAATTGTTAGGGTTTGATGTAGAGCATTTAGCAAAGAATACATTTAAAACAACATTGACGAACGAAGCAATTGATTCTGCCGCTGAGTGGAATGAAGCAGAAATGAGCTATGATTTAACTTCCTTAGAAGGGATTTCTGATTACATAAATGAGCATACGACCGATTTAAGAAAAGTTAAAATTCCTGCTATGTTTGTTCAAAAATACGCATTACCGGCAGGAACAGAATTTTTGGGGATTTTTGATACCGTCACAGGAACGTTTGAAGGAGAAATAGAACAATTTTTCCCCCATGAAAAGCAGATTTGCGAAAAATTATTTCCAAGGCTATCAGCTGCTGAAAGTCTTAGTTGGTCATTTCCAAAAACACTTTTGGAGAAAGACAAATTTTATTTAGAATTTTTACCTGAGTCTGATTATTATTTTGTTTATAGCCATTCAGATTGTACTCATGCGGAATTAAAATTATCGCTTAAACGAGAGGGATTTGGTTTATTATCAGAAGATCAATGGGAATTTGCTGTAGGTGCGGGAACCAGACGCTTATTCCGTTGGGGCAATGAATTGCTCATTCAAGAAAATGAATCCGGCCGCCATATTAAAAGTAAAATGGATGGTGCGAATATGTTCGGTTTAGTGATCGATACGCAAAGGGATCGTTATGAATTGACGTCTAATCCGACCGCTATAAAGTTGACTCAAAAAGGATCGAATCAGAGTAGCTTGATTGAAGAGATGCTGCCGTTATCGACTTATTTTACTTCAGATCATGTTATTTTACCTGAACAAAAATTAGGCCCAACCGACTATTTGTATCGAAAAGCGATTCTAATTGAAAATTAAAATAGAAAGCATTGACTTTTTTTTGTTCTTTCCTTATAATTTGTAGGGAATCTAAAGGATATGATTCGTTTTTTAGTGTTTACAGAAAGTTCTTCAGTGCTGAAAGAAGAATAGCACGGAAATGTAATTGCTCCCTTTACATAAGTTTTGATAGAAATATCAACGAGACTCTGCGTTATGGAGATTAAGAGGTAATGATAAACATCATTGCAATCAAGGTGGTACCGCGAGCATTCGTCCTTGACTGCAATGATGTTTTTGCGCGTTTTATACTAGTTTGGCAGAACAGTATAAAAAGAGACGGCTGGAGCATGAAATCATTATCTAGAGAAAGGAGTAGTTCTTTGAAAGTATTTTTCATTTTTGGTCCTCAGGCTGTTGGGAAAATGACTATTGGAGAAATTATTGCAGATAAATTAAGGCTTCCATTACTTCATAATCATATGACTTTGGAGTTGCTTCAACCCTTATTTGGCTGGACTCCTGCGACTTTCAGTCTTTCAAGAGAATTTCGTGAAGCCATCTTTAGTAAGATTGCAAAAGAGTCAATTGGAAATGGTTTAGTCTTTACTTTTGTTTTGGGGTTTGATTTAAAAGAGGACATTGAAGAATTTAATCAATATAAGGCAATTTTTTCTGATAAAGGAATCGACATTTATTTTATCGAACTAGAAGCTGAACTAGAAGAACGAGT
Organism: Enterococcus sp. AZ101; assembly: GCF_050499005.1. Classification (NCBI taxonomy): domain Bacteria; kingdom Bacillati; phylum Bacillota; class Bacilli; order Lactobacillales; family Enterococcaceae; genus Enterococcus; species Enterococcus sp. AZ101. The sequence continues at coordinate 781,714 of NZ_JBMHEZ010000002.1, forward strand.
GTACAGAAACAAAACAGAATATCGTTTGAGTAAAAAAGCTTCAAAGCAGAATGTCGCTCATTCGGAAAAAGAACTTTTATTAGCTAATGAACAGCATCGATTGAACTCGTTTCCAGGTGAAATTGATGAAAAATATTATTATCGACTAGATGTTACAAAGCTGACGGCCCAGCAAGCGGCTGATCAAATTTTAGAACAGTTTGAATTAAATTAAAGTAGAATAATGTTTTGTTTTATAAAATACCAATCACTTATTTTAGAAAGTAGGAATCGAACAATGAAACAATTATCAAGTAGTCAAGTTCGTCAAATGTATTTAGACTTTTTCAAATCAAAAGGACATTCTGTGGAGCCAAGTGCGTCTTTAGTGCCTGTCAATGATCCAACCTTATTATGGATCAATTCAGGTGTTGCAACGTTGAAGAAATATTTTGATGGCTCAGTCGTTCCAGAAAATCCAAGAATCACGAATGCGCAAAAATCGATTCGGACCAATGATATTGAAAACGTTGGGAAAACAGCGCGTCACCATACCATGTTTGAAATGTTAGGGAACTTCTCGATCGGTGATTATTTTAAAACAGAAGCGATCCATTGGGCATGGGAATTTTTAACGTCTCCTGAATGGATGGCCTTTGATCCTGAAAAATTATATGTCACAGTTTACCCAAAAGATACGGAAGCAAAACGGATTTGGCATGAAGAAGTTGGGTTATCAATGGATCATATCATTGATATTGAAGATAATTTTTGGGATATCGGTGCGGGGCCTTGTGGTCCAGATTCAGAAATTTTCTATGATCGTGGGGAGTCGTTTAACGATGTTGCAGAAGATGATCCAGAAAATTATCCTGGTGGTGAAAATGAACGTTATTTAGAAATTTGGAACTTAGTATTTTCTGAGTTTAACCACCAAGCAGATGATACTTACGAGCCGTTACCGCATAAAAATATTGATACGGGCATGGGCTTAGAGCGCATGGTTTCCATTGTTCAAAATGCACCGACGAACTTTGAAACAGATTTATTTATGCCGATCATACACGCAGTAGAAAAATTAAGCGGACAAGTAACCTATGGCCAATCACCGCAAACGGATATTTCATTTAAAGTCATTGCTGACCATATCCGTGCCTTATCGTTTGCAATCGGTGATGGAGCGTTACCATCAAATGAAGGTCGTGGCTATGTCTTGCGTCGTTTATTACGTCGTGCGGTTATGCATGGTAAAAAATTAGGAGTTAACGAAGCTTTCTTGTACAAACTAGTTCCGGTAGTTGGCGAAGTAATGGTAAGTTATTATCCAGAAGTACTACAACAAAAAGAATTCATCGAAAAAGTAGTGCGCACAGAAGAAGAACGTTTCCATGAAACAATCAATGAAGGATTAGATATTTTAAATGAGTTAATTGAAAAAGTAAAAGCGACTAGTGAAGATACGTTAAATGGAAAAGATATCTTCAAATTGTACGATACGTATGGTTTCCCTGTGGAATTAACAGAAGAAGTTGCAGAAGATTCAGGCTTGAAAGTAGATCATGCTGGATTTGAAAAAGAAATGGAAGCTCAAAGAGCACGGGCTCGTTCTGCTAGAAGTAAAGCAACATCAATGGGTGTTCAATCGGCTGTTCTAACGGATATTAAAGTTGAGAGTAAATTTGTCGGGTATAGTCATTTAGAAGCGACAAGCAAACTTTTAATTATTTTAAAAGAGGAAGAAATTATTAGCGAGCTTTCAGAAGGGACAGCTCAACTGATCTTTGCTGAAACGCCTTTCTATGCGGAAATGGGAGGACAAGTTGCCGATCACGGAACAATCAAAGATCAAAACGGCACCATTGTAGCTCACGTAGAAAATGTCTTAAAAGCACCAAATGGCCAATTTTTACACACGGTTCAAGTAACAGGAAAATTAACTGAAGGTGCAACGTATGAACTACACGTTGATGAAAAAATGCGTAATCGTATTTTGAAAAATCATACAGCAACACACCTATTGCATCGTGCCTTGAAAGATATTTTAGGGGATCATGCCAATCAAGCTGGTTCATTAGTTGCTCCAGGACATTTACGTTTTGACTTCACTCATTTTGGTCAAGTGACAGCTGAAGAGTTAGTTCAAATGGAAGCAATCGTGAACGAAAAAATTTGGGAGGCAATTCCTGTTGAAACAGTCGAAACAGATATCGACACAGCGAAAAATATGGGTGCTATGGCTTTATTTGGTGAAAAATACGGGAAAGAAGTCCGTGTTGTCAATATAGGTGGCTATTCAATCGAGCTTTGTGGAGGGACACATGTCACAAACACAGAAGATATCGGTATTTTCAAAATCGTTTCTGAATCAGGAATCGGTGCAGGCGTTCGTCGTATCGAAGCTGTTACAAGTAAAGAAGCGTATGAGTTAATGAATGAAGAAGAAAAACAATTAAAAGCCATTGCAGGGATCGTTAAATCACCTCAATTAAAAGAAGTTGTCTCAAAAACAGAACAATTACAACAACAATTACGTGATCTACAAAAAGAAAATGAACAACTTGCTGGAAAATTAGCGAACCAACAAGCAGGAGACATTTTCAAAGATATCAAAGAAATCAATGGCACGACATATATTGCTGCAAAAGTAAATGTTAAAGATATGAATCAATTACGTCAATTAGCGGATCAATGGAAGCAAAAAGAACTTTCTGACGTATTGGTTTTAGCAACAGCACAAGAGGATAAAGTAAGCTTGTTAGCAGCTATATCTAAAGGAGCCAATGAAAAAGGGCTAAAAGCTGGTGATTTAATCAAAACAATTGCACCAAAAATTGGCGGCGGTGGCGGCGGTCGTCCGGATATGGCTCAAGCAGGTGGGAAAAATCCAGATGGGATCAACGATGCCTTAACGGAAGTCGCAAATTGGTTGTCTCAATCATAGAATAAATAGTGAGCATACAGCTAGTTTTGCCTAGTCTTATTAGCTACTAAAAAAAAGTTAGAACCCCAAGTAAAACTAAATTTAGTTTTACTTGGGGTTCTATTTATTTTGATGTTCCAGAGGTCTATTTCTTTCTTTTTTTTTATTTTGTTGTTAGATTTAAGATAGTGACACTCAGAATTATTTAATAAATCGTTTTTGGCTACAAGATAATGTTGAGCGAATGAACGTTAACTCGATTCACAGTTTGAAAAAGCGAGGGCTGCCGATGTCTGATAAAAAAAGTTCAATCGAATTATTTGAAACAGGTGAAAATTTTTATAGTCAAAATTTCTTTGGCTGTCATCAAACAGAGCAAGACAAGCAAAAAGGGTGTATTTTTAGAGTTTGGGCGCCCAATGCTCAGAATGTCTGGTTAGTTGGCGATTTTAACGGCTGGGATCGCTCATTATTATTGAAGAAAGTAGTACAGGTCGGTGTCTGGGAAATTTTTACTATAAAGCCAAACGAGGGTGATTTTTATAAATATTTAGTGAAGCAGGCAGATGGGCGAGAAGTATATAAAATAGATCCATTTGCTATCGCTTTCGAAAAACGTCCGAATAATGCAGCAGTGATCCAGAGATTACCTGAGAAGCAATGGCATGATGAGGTTTGGCAAAGTCAAAACAGTCAAGGAACACATTTTGACCAACCCTTGGCTATCTATGAAGTACATGCAAGTTCTTGGCAACGTGAAACAGATGGAACACCGTATACGTTTGGACAATTAAAAGAAATCTTGATTCCTTATGTTAAAGAAATGGGCTTTACTCATATTGAGTTTATGCCGTTGATGGAGCATCCTTTAGGCGAATCTTGGGGCTATCAGTTGACCGGGTACTTCGCACTATGTGCACATTATGGAACGATAAGTGAGTTTCAAGAGTTCGTGGAGGCGTGTCATTTAAATAATCTTGGTGTTTTGGTTGATTGGGTGCCAGGGCATTTTTGTGTTAACGATGATAGCTTGGCTTATTTTGACGGAACTCCTCAATTTGAATACACCGATCCGACTCAGGCGGAAAACATTCGTTGGGGCGCACTTAATTTCGATTTAGGAAAGCCACAAGTCCAGAGCTTTCTGATTTCTAGTGCACTATATTGGATCGAGCTATTTCATATTGACGGGATTCGAGTAGATGCTGTTTCGAATATGTTGTATTTAGACTATGATGAGGGTTCTACTAACTTGAATGCTGACGGGAACAATCGTAACTGGGCTGGTTTCTATTTTTTACAAAAATTAAATGCTGTAGTCAAATCGATCCATCCCAATGTGATGATGATCGCCGAAGAAAGCTCAGCGGAAACGAAAATCACTGGAATGCTGGAAAGTGGTGCTTTAGGTTTTGATTACAAATGGAATTTAGGATGGATGAATGATACCTTGCGTTTTTATGAAATGGATGCTGCCTTCCGTAAATCTAATTTTCAACTCCTTACCTTTTCATTTATGTACATGATGAATGAACAGTATATTTTACCATTCTCTCATGATGAAGTGGTTCATGGGAAAAGAAGCTTGATGCATAAAATGTGGGGGGATCGGTATAAACAATTTGCTCAACTACGTAATTTATATGTCTACCTGATGACGTATCCCGGGAAAAAATTATTATTCATGGGTAGTGAATGGGGGCAGTTTTTGGAATGGAGATATGATCAACGTTTAGAATGGACAGATCTTGCGGATGAAATGAATGCTAGTATGCAGCAGTTCACCAAACAGCTGAATCTGTTTTATAAAAAAGAAAAAGCCTTATGGGAATTGGATCATCTGCCGCAATCTATTGAAATCATTGATGCTGATAATAGTGAAGAGACAATTCTAAGTTTTATTCGTCAAGGAAAAAAGGACACTGGTTTTTTGATTATTGTGTTAAATTTTGCTCCAGTTGAAAGACAAAATTTCGCGATTGGTGTCCCGTTTTCTGGCACATATGAAGAAGTACTTAACACAGAGTTAAAAGAATATGGCGGTACATGGACTAAAGGAAATCAAACAAGTTACACAACGAAGCAATCGTTTAAAAAATTTTCTTATCAAATCCAAACAATCGTCCCTTCATTGGGGGCAATCATCCTAAAACCTCAAAAGATCGACAGGAGAAGTTAAAAGCATAATGGATTTTTTCAAAGAAAAATCAAAACAAAGAGGCTGTTTGACCTGTACACAGAAAATCACTTTTGAAAGGGGGCAGGGTGCAACGTCACCCGAAACAAAATGAAAACAGAAATGCTTGGAATGATTTTAGCAGGAGGACAAGGAACTCGTCTAGGAAAGTTAACCAAGAATATAGCCAAACCAGCTGTGCCTTTTGGCGGTAGATATCGTATTATTGATTTTACCTTAAGTAACTGTGTCAATTCAGGCATCAAAAATGTCGGTATCGTGACTCAATATCAGCCCTTAGCGTTAAATAATCATATTGGGAATGGTTCTAGCTGGGGGTTGGACGGCATTGATTCTGGTGTGACGATTTTACAACCGTTTTCAAGTTCGGACGGTGAGAAATGGTTTGAAGGTACGGCCCATGCTATTTATCAAAATATTGCGTTTATTGACCAGATGGACCCTCAATATGTCTTGATTTTATCTGGGGATCATATTTACAAAATGAATTATGAAGCAATGCTGGAAGAACACATTGCCAATAACGCTTCATTAACGGTAGCAGTGATTGAGGTTCCTTTGAAAGAAGCGTCACGTTTTGGCATCATGAACACAGATGACAATCAGCGAATCATTGAATTTGATGAAAAACCTGCGGAACCGAAAAGTAATTTGGCTTCTATGGGGATTTATATCTTTAACTGGGGCCGGTTACGCAATGTATTGCTAGATAGCTATTCTAAAGATGGACAAATGCTGGATTTTGGAAAACATGTGATTCCTTCGTATTTAGAAGCTGACGAAAATGTGTACGCCTATCATTTTGACGGGTATTGGAAAGATGTTGGAACGATCGATTCTTTGTGGGAAGCGAATATGGAATTTATTGGTTTAGAGAATGCGTTGAATATGAGGGATAAAAACTGGCGTATCTACTCTAAAAATAATATCTCACCACCACATTTTATTACTAAAACAGCTTCAGTCAAAACTTCGTTGATTGTTGATGGCTGTTTTATTTCAGGAACGATCACAGATAGTATTCTTTCAACTGGCGTAAAAGTAAAGAGCGGATCAACTATTGAAAACAGCGTGATCATGCCAGGAGCAGTTATTGGTAAAAATGTCCAAATCAAGAATGCAATCATTGGTGAGAACGCAATTATTGGTGATAATTCAGTTGTTTACAATGAAAATGAAATTGAAGTGATCGGTTATTCTGAAGTGATTGGAGTGCAAAGTGATGAAGACTAAAAAAATGTGTACTATTTTAGGGAATGTCTCAACGTTTGAAGGATTATCGCCATTAACTGAAAATCGTCCTTTAGACACACTGCCTTTTGATTGTAAATATCGACTGATCGACTTTCCTCTTTCTAGCATTGCAAATGCAAATATCAACTCGATTTTTATGATATTCAATGAAGGTGAGACACGGTCTGTATTTGATCATATCGGTGGTGGGAAAGAGTGGAATCTCGATTCACTGCAAAATAGTTATTTTGTTTATTTTTATCAGGATTTATTAAAACAAAAAGCGCAAGGCTTGCCTTATTATGCTTCAGTGATTGACTATCTAGCAAAATCAGAAGCAGAATATACTGTTTTTATGGGAAGTAATATGCTGAGTTCGATCGATCTTCGGGCGGTCTTGACCTATCATCGCGCACACAAAAATAAAATGACCGTTGTATATAAAAAAATGGACCCTACAAAACTATTCGCAGAGGATCAAATTCTTGATGTCGATTCTGCGGGAAATGTTGCACAGGTAAAAACTTTTGCACAAACGTTTGAAAAAGAGGAGCGTTTAAATCTGTCGATGAATACCTACATTGTCCAAACTAAATGGCTGATGGACCAACTGAGAATCGAACAAAAACAGGATGGAACGACCACTCTTCATGGACTTTTGGCAGAAAAAGTAGTTCCTATTCAAGCGTCAGCGTATGAATATACAGGCTATTTAAGTAATATTCAGGATGTTCCTTCCTATTATCAGGCGAACCTAGATATGTTGACTGAAAAAAAATTCAACGACTTGATGTACAAAGGACAAAAAATATATACGAAACGTAAAAATGAAGTACCAACCTATTATTCAGAAGCTTCCAAAGTAACCAATAGTCAGTGTGCCACAGGGTGTATTATTGAAGGCAGCTTAGAAAGCAGTCTCATTTCAAGAAGAGCAATCATTAAAAAGGGCGCTAAAATCAAACAAGCGATCATTATGTCAAATGCTCAGATCGAAGAAGATGCAGAGATCAGCTATGCCATATTGGATAAATATGTGACAGTAAAACCAGGTGTTAGAATTATTGGAAGCGCACAAAATCCTGTGGTAATCCCCAAAAATCAAGTGGTTGAAAATGACGTTATTGGAGGACTGGAGTTATGAATATCCTATTTACATCGGCTGAGTGTGCGCCTTTTTTTAAAACAGGCGGATTAGGGGATGTAGCGTTTGCTTTACCGAAAGAACTGGCTAAAAAAGGGGCAAAACTTGCGGTTGTTTTGCCCTATTTTACTAAAATGCCTGAAACATTTAAAGCACGATGTGAAACATTTGCCGATTTTTATGTTGAGGTTGGTTGGCGCCATCAAGTATGTAGCGTGAAGCGTTTGATCATGAATGATATCACCTATTACTTTATCGAAAATGCTTATTATTTTGATCGTGAGACGTTATATGGTTATGAGGATGATGGAGAGCGCTTTGCCTTTTTTTCTTTGGCGATCATTGAAATGTTAAACAAACTGGAAAGCATCCCAGATATTATTCATGTAAATGATTTTCATACAGCGATGATCCCTTTTTTATTGAAGGAAAAATATCAATCCGTTAAAACTTATCAGCCAATCAAAAGCATTTTAACCATCCATAATATTGAATTTCAAGGAGCGTACAGTCGAGAGTTGTTATCTGATTATTTTGGAATGGATCCTGTTCTTTATAAAAATGAATTTAATGAGTCGCTCAATTATTTGAAAGCTGGGATACTTTATGCTGATCGCGTGAATACAGTCAGCCCCTCATACGCAGAAGAAATAAAAACGCCTGAGTACGGGTTTGGCTTAGATGAAGTTTTACGTTTAGAACAAGCAAAGCTAAGTGGCATTTTGAATGGAATTGATTATGAACTGAATGATCCAAAGTCCGATCAAACGATTCCAGCTAAATTTTCAATAGAAGATTTAGCTGGAAAAAAGGCCAACAAACAAGTTTTGCAAAAAAAACTGGGACTTTCTGCGCATGAAAATGTGCCGTTGATTGGAATCGTCAGTCGATTGACTAATCAAAAAGGGTTTCAATTAGTCGTAGATAGTTTAACGAAATTGCTAGACAAAGAGATCCAGTTCGTTATTCTAGGAACAGGTGACGCTGAAATTGAACATTCTCTTACAGCGTTTTCAAAACGTTATCCAGATAAGTTCAAAGCGGTCATCACTTTTGATGTAGCCTTGGCCCAATTGATTTACGCCGGCTCTGATTTATTTATGATGCCGTCTTTAACAGAACCTTGTGGCCTTTCACAAATGATTGCCATGCGCTACGGCACACTTCCTATTGTACATGAGGTTGGCGGTTTAAAAGATACGGTGATTCCTTTCAACCCAATCACGAAGGAAGGAACAGGTTTTGGTTTTTCTGCTGTTCGTTTTGAGGACTTGCTGTCTAGTACTAATCTTGCAATCGATTTATATCAGCACGATCAAGAAACCTGGCAGCAACTGATGAATGCTGCAATGAGAAAAGATTTCAGTTGGGAAAAGTCTGGTCAATTATACTTAGAGGTCTATCGAAAGTTACTTCAACTATCCTAACTTATGATTGCATAATGGAAGTTTATGATTGACGAGTCTGTAAAACCAAGGTATACTTTTAGCGAGAAATGAATAGTCAAAGAAAATTATGAGGTGTTTTTGTGAGTGTAAGTATCTAACTTAAGGAAATGAATAACTGAAGAAACAACCATTTTTAGATGGCTTCTTTAGTATACCTAAGTTGATACCTATCTTAACTCATAAAAAATGCTTGATAGACTGTAATATAGCTATCTTTTATTGATTGATTATTGAGGGATGAAGGGCACACTTCGTCTCTTTTTTTATTTTTTTAAATTAATAAAAGCAATGCAGTGAACAAGTAAAATCTTTGTCTTATTCAAAAAGATGGGTATCTATCAATTAAAGAAGGAGAGATACACGTGAATCAAGAAACTTATACAAAAACACAATTTAATCAAATCAAAGAAAAGCTAATCACTTATGCCATCAGTTACTATGGCAAAAAACGAATCTGCGCGCTACAACCTAGCACTCGCATAGAGGTTGTAAAAAAGCGTCTGCAGGAAACAGCTGAAGCGAAAGCGTTGCTTATGGCGAATTTACATGTTCCATTTATGGGGTTAAATAATATTGAACACTTGACGAATCAAGTCGAAAAAGGATTTATATTAGAGCCAAACGAGTTAGTCAATTACGCTGACTTTCTTAGAAGCAGTCGATTAATTCAAGCGTTTATGCAAAAAAATCAATTTATTGCGCCGCTTTTAGCTAGATATAGCGGTTCGTTGCAGTTATTTTCGGATATAGAAAATCAAATTTATCAGGTTATCCGCAATAATCAAGTGGAAAATGATGCGAGTCGTACGCTGCGTAAAATTCGTAGAGCGATTCAGGAGTGTGAAAAGGAAATTGAGTCAAAGTTACATGCCTTTCTTCGAAATAGTCAAAATAAACCAAAAATTCAAGAAGCAATGATTGTAAGGAAAAATGAACGGTACACAGTACCAATCAAAGCAAGTTATAAAAACCAAATATCAGGGAATGTGGTAGATACTTCAGCAAAAGGTACAACAGTCTTTATTGAACCTTTATCAGTAGCCAAGCTAAACGACAAATTGTATCAGTTGAAAATGGAGGAAGCAACAGAAGTCTATCAAATTTTATTTGGACTCACAGGGTTGATTGCAGAAAAAATGTCGTCGATCCAGTCAAATCTAGAAGTCGTTGCGCAATATGATATGATTTTTGCAAGAGCCAAATACAGTCGAGAAATAAATGGTATCGAACCTACTGTCAATCAAGACGGAATTATCGAATTTGTCAATGTAAAACACACTTTATTAGGTGAAGCAGCAGTCCCTCTGAATGTTTCGCTAGGGAAAGAATACCGCGGTTTAACAATTACTGGACCTAACGCTGGCGGAAAAACAGTTGTATTGAAAACGATTGGTTTGATCTCATTGCAAACGATGATTGGTGTCCAAATTATTGCAGAACCAGGAACGAATATTGCGATTTTTGATCAAATTTTTGTCGATATTGGGGATCAGCAGAGTATTGAAAATGCACTTAGTACATTCTCAGGCCATATGCACAATATTTCTGTAATCTTGGCGAAAGCAAAGCAAAATAGCTTGATTTTATTAGACGAAATTGGGAGTGGAACAGAGCCAAATGAAGGAGCTGCCTTAGCAATCGCAATTATGGAAGCTTTCTATAAAAAAGGGAGTATCATTATTACAACCACTCATTATGGAGAAATCAAACGCTTTTCCGAGCAACATGAAGACTTTCTAACAGCTGCAATGGCATTCGATTCGGAAAATTTAACACCAAAATATCAACTGATTTTAGGCCAAATAGGAGAAAGTAATGCCTTTTGGATCGCGAATAAAATGAATTTAGACAAACAAGTGGTCAAACAAGCACAAAATTATTTACATGACCGCAATTATTCAACAAAAAAAGAGCCGTTCCATCACAAAATCAGAAGACCAAAAGAGCGAACGAAATTTCCCACATATGAAAAAGGTGATCGCGTATGTTGGACAGATAAAAAGAAAAGTGCTTTAGTCTACGAAACAATTGAGATGAGCGATGAGATAGTCATTTTTATAGAAGATGAAAAAATCAGAGTCCATAAACGTCAGCTAAAACTAGAGCAAAGTGCCAAAGATCTTTATCCGCCAAATTATGATTTGGAAACGTTGTTTGAAGACTTTCATGATCGCAAAAAAATCAGAGACTTAGAACGTGGATCAAAAAAAGCGCATAAACAATTAAGAAAAGAAATGCAGGAAAGACAAGGAAAAAAGGAAGAATAAGTTTTTCTTATTGATAAAGAGAGGCTAGCAGAGTAGGAGCTATTTTAGTACAGTAGCGTTCCATCTTTTGATAAAAGCGAAAATACCTGCTTTCAAAGTTTTCAACCTCATTTTACAATGGTATAATAGCGACGGAGGAAATTGACGAATGAATGAAAATCAATTATCAAAACGTTTGGCACGCGTGGGGGAATTAGTCCCTGAACAAAGCCGTTTAGCAGATATTGGATCGGATCATGCGTATTTACCTGTTGCATTAGTTTTACAAAAAAAAATTAATTTTGCGGTAGCTGGGGAAGTTGTTAAGGGTCCTTTTGAAGCAGCCAAAAAACAAGTGAAAAAAAATGGTCTGAATGATCAAATCACTGTTCGCTTAGCAGATGGTATAGATGCTGTTGAAGAGACAGATAAAATCACGGCTGTCACGATTTGCGGCATGGGTGGTGTGTTGATTCGTGACATTTTAGAAGCAGGTTGGAAGAATCAACGGCTGCAAGGCAATGAGCGCCTAGTTTTACAACCAAATATTGGGGAGAAGCCATTACGTGATTGGTTGACAGTCCATGGCTATACAATCATCGATGAAGATATTCTGGAAGAAAATAATAAAATCTATGAAATCATCGTAGCTTGTAGACAAGAAGTGAGAGTTGCTTATTCTGAAAAAGAGCGCCTTTTCGGGCCCATTTTACTAAAAAAACGGTCTTCTATTTTTCAAAGAAAATGGCAAGGTGAAGTAAAACAACGTGAAACTATTTTAGCGCAACTAGCCAAAGCTTCTGGTGATCAGCAAGCTAGAATCCAACAAATAGAAAAAGAAATCACTGAGATCAAGGAGGTTTTATCAAATGAGTCTTGATGGAAATGTATTTATTGAACGGTTTGAAGCGTATTGTCCCCAGTGGCTCGCTGAAGCAGGAGATCCTGTAGGGTTACACATCGGTACATTGAATAAAAAACTAAATCGAGTTTTAGTAACATTGGATGTTCGTCCAGAAGTCGTTGCAGAAGCTATCGAAAAGCAAGTTGACTTGATCATTGCAAAACACCCACCTATCTTTAGACCAGTGAGACGCTTAGATACAGATGATTTACAAACGAAAATGTATGCGGATTTACTAAAGCATGATATCGCTGTTTTTGCAGCACATACCAATATGGATATTATTGACAATGGATTAAATGATTGGTTTTGTGAACTTTTAGGGATTGAAGATACGACCTATTTAACTAAAACCCATACTGTTGGCTATAAAAAATTAGCTGTTTTTGTTCCTATAGACGATGCAGCGAAGATGCGCAAAGTGTTAGGGCAAGCAGGGGCAGGTCTTCAAGGGGATTATACAAATACAAGCTATTCATTGATCGGAACAGGCAGATTTACACCGGTTATGGGCGCTAATCCAACACTTGGTACGATCGGTCAAGAAGAGGCTGTACAAGAAGCAAAAATTGAAGTGATCTTTCCAGAAACAATCGAAACACAGGTCATCAAAGCCATGTTAGCCGCACATCCTTATGAAGAACCAGCTTATGATGTGTATCAAATAGAAAATATTACCAAAGAGTACGGTTTAGGACGAGTGGGACAATTAAAAAAGGCAGTTCCATTAAAGGAGTTTGTCTCTACGATCAAAGAAGTTTTTGACTTAGAGGGATTACGAATTGTAGCAAAAGACGAGACAAAAATGATTCAGCGTGTTGCAATTTGCGGGGGCAGTGGTGAAAAATTTTTCCGCGATGCCATCAAAAAACAAGCAGATGTTTATATCACAGGCGATGTCTATTATCATACGGGACATGATATGTTGACAGAAGGCTTATCTGTGATCGATCCTGGACATTATATCGAACAATTATGTAAACCAAAGTTGGTCGAACTATTCAATCAGTGGAAAAAAGATTATAATTGGGATGTAACCTTTATCGAATCAGAGGTCAATACGAATCCGTTTAAATTTAGATAATGTGGAAAGAAGGAATCTACTCATGTATGAGAATTTATTACCGCGTTTTTTACGCTATGTAAAAACAGAAACACGTTCTAATCCAAAAAGTCAAACAACCCCGTCAACGCAAACGCAAGTCGCTTTTGCACAAACGTTGAAAAAAGAATTGGAAGAGATCGGGATGAGCGATGTTTTATATAATGAAAAAAATGGTTTTGTGATCGCTACTTTACCCAGTAATGTAGACAAAGAAGTTCGTTCAATCGGATTTATCGCTCATATGGATACGGCTGATTTCAATGCTGTTAATGTCAATCCGCAAATTATTGAAAATTATGACGGTGAATCAACGATCAAACTAGATAGCGAAGGGAAATTTACATTAAATACTACCGACTTTCCTAATCTAAAAAATTATACGAATCAAACCTTGATTACAACAGATGGTACAACGCTCTTAGGAGCTGATGATAAATCAGGGATCGCTGAAATCATGACTGCAATGGAAATTTTGATCAACAATCCATCTATCAAACATGGGACGATACGTGTCGCATTTGGTCCTGACGAAGAAATTGGTGTTGGGGCGGATAAATTCGACGTAGAACAATTTAACGTTGATTTTGCTTATACGATGGATGGCGGTCCAGTGGGCGAATTACAATATGAAACCTTCAACGCAGCGCAAGCAGAAGTAACGATTCAAGGAAAAAATGTCCATCCTGGAACGGCAAAAGATACGATGATCAATGCCTTACAATTAGCGATTGATTTCCATAACCAATTACCGCAAAATGAAGTGCCAGAAAAAACAGATGGCTATGAAGGATTCTTTCATTTAGCGCAAATGAGCGGTACTCCGGAAGAAGCACAAATGACATACATTATTCGTGATCATGATCGTGAAAAATTTGAAGCACGCAAAGCCTTGATTCTTAAAATTCAAGAGATCATCAACCAACCATTCGGTCAAGAACGTGTTCAAATCGATCTTTTTGATCAATATTACAATATGGGCGAAGTAATTGAAAAAGATATGAGTATTATTGAATTAGCTAAAAATGCTATGATCGAACTCAATATTGAACCGTTGATCGAACCTGTTCGTGGTGGAACAGATGGCTCAAAGATTTCGTATTTAGGGATTCCAACACCGAATGTTTTTGCTGGTGGTGAAAATATGCATGGGCGTTTTGAGTTTGTTTCATTACAAGCGATGGAAAAAGCGACGGATGTCATCGTTAAAATTGCAGAATCTAATGCTAAGTAAAAAGTGTAACTAGTGATAATAATAGTAAAAATTGAAAAGAGGGAGTAAAGTTACAGGTAGTGACTTACTTCCTGTTTTTCTGTCGAGGTTGAACGAGTCCAGTTCACTTTTGCTTTGAAATACAGCATAGTGAATAAAATGATGTTGAGAAATACAAAGTGAAACATTGTTACCATTTATATAAGGAGGAACTTAGATGGAAAATGTAATGATTCTTTTTAATGAAACATCTGGTAAAGATAAAGGGAAAGAATTAGCGAATCAGTTTGTCGATTATGCGAAAAATCATGGACATGCGGAGACTCATTTTCTATTAGAACAAGTGGGGCCGGATTGTGACAGTCGCAAAACAGTTGAAAAAGCGAAGTCTGAAAATATTGATACATTGGTATTCATCGGCGGCGATGGGACAATCAATCACAATGTGGCAGATTTTAAAGACGAATTACCCCATCTAAAAGTTGGGTTACTACCTGGTGGCACAGTGAATAATATGGCTAGGGTTTTAGGAATACCAGTAAAATTTGAAGAGGCGGCTGCTGTTATTTTAGAGGGGGCAACTAGAAAAATCGACTATGGTATGATCAACCAAAAAGTCATTATTAGTACAATGACAATCGGACTTTTAGCTGATACTGCTGCCCGCATCAGTCAGAAAGAGAAACAAAAATATGGCAAACTTATTTTTGTAAAGAATTTTTTTAAATTATTGGCCAAAAAGAAGCGTTATCGTTTAGATATCAAAACGGAAAACGAACAGTGGCAGGGGAAAACGCAGTTGGTTACCGTCACGATGACCAATTCAGTTGGAGGGTACACAAATTTTGATGCTTCTGCATCGCCTGATGATGGTTTGTTTCATTTAACAATTTTACCCAAATTGAATTTTTTTAAGTTGGCTTTTTATTTACCAAAAATCATTTTAGGTAAAATCTATGAAATTCCTGGGTTAAAGTATATAACTGCATCAGAGATATCAATTAAAAGCATTTCTGAAAAGAAAGTCGGTACACGTGTAGATGGAGATCCTAGTGAGAATTTACCTATTCAGATGAAAATGATTAAACAGGGGTTGACTGTGTTTGTGCCAGCTTCTAAAAACAATTGATTTTTTGTTGAATTAACTTTACATTGCATACTCTTTCAAGGTATCCTATAAGGAGTTTAATTCAGGAGGAAAAAGGATGAGTGGGTTGTTGAAGCATTTACCATGGATCTATTTAGTCATCGTAAATGGATTTGAATTTTTTGCAATGTATTTTGATAAACAAAGAGCGAAACAAAAAAAATGGCGTATACCTGAATTCGATCTTCTTTTTATAGGACTGATTGGAGGAGGAATTGGTGGCTTGCTGGCGCAACAGCTCTTTCATCATAAAACGAGAAAATTTCGCTTTTATTTTATCTTTATTTTTGGTACACTTGTGACTATTGCAATTATTTATTTTAGTTATAAAAGAGAACCGCGAATACATTTTTAGTGGGGAGAAACCATGAAAAGTAATTCTAAAGCAAAAATTTTCTTGAATATTGGCTTGTTGGCGATTATGATCGGCGTGATCATTTATGTGATGGATAATTCCCTCAGTGATATATTTGCTCAATTAATGAAAACAAGCTGGATCGTTGTCGGTTTAGTCATTTTATTAGGCGTCATCTACCAAATTGTCGAAGGCCGCTCGATCAAAGAAATCGCGTCTTATTTTCAGAAGGATTTTACAACAAAAGATGGCTTTTTTACATCTTGTTATGTTGCATTTTATCGTGTGATCTCCTTTGGAACAGGAACGCTTCTTTCAGAAATTTATTTCTATAAGAAAAAAGGCTTGGCTGTTTCTCAAGGCGTTGGTGTGACCGCTTTGCATATGATTATGTATAAGGTTGCTGTGATTTTCTTATCAGTCCTTGGCTTGATTTTCCAGTTTTCCTTATTTTATGAGCGTGCACCTAAAATGATCCCTTTTATTTTAATAGGTGTCGTCTTGACCTTTGTCATCATTTTTTCATTGCTTGTTCTTTCAAGCAGCATTAATCTCCAAGTTTTTCTAATCAAATGGACAAACAAATACTTTAAACGAAAAAAACTACGCGATTGGGTAGACAAATGCAATCTGCAAATCTACTCTTTGAGAGAAACAGTTCAGACAATTACGAAAGATCGTTCTGCTATGCTTCGGATTTTTAGCTGGAATGTTGCAAAGCTTATTTTTTGGTATGTGATTCCTTATGTCGTATTAGTTGAGAATCATCCAACGATCGATTTTCTATTAGTCGTCTCTTTTACCAGTTTTGCAGTTATTTTATCGGGCGTATTTCCAACGCCTGCTGGTATTGGACCATTTGAATTTGTCTATCTCTTGTTATTCAAACCTTTAGTTGGAACGGTTGATGCAGTCTCATCTTTACTTTTGTATCGTTTTGGGAGTTTTGTCTTACCTTTTCTGATTGGTTTTGTTTTCGTCGTGATTCAAAAAAGAAAAGATATAAAATCAGACCTTCATGCAGTTAGGGAGGAAAAACAAAAAACATTAGAAGAATAGCAAATTTGACAAAATTTAGACTGTTCTATGAATTTGAGTTTACTCTAAGAGAAAAAGGTATTGGACAAGAGCTTTAAAGCAATGTCTAGTGCCTTTTTTTGTGGATCAGAAAAGTTATAGCGTTCTTTAGATAAATATTAGAGCAGTTGGTTTTACTCAATCTTTTTCTACGTATCAAAAAAAAGATTGTTTTTTTTTAAGTATTGGTGTACTATCTAACTAGAACACTAGTGGAGAGTGAAGGGAATTGGAGGTAAAGTCATGGATTTTCTTACAGACCGACCGATTTATTTACAGATAATGGACTTTATCACGCAGCAAATTATTTCAGGAAAATTAGAGCCTGGAGCAAAAGTGAAAGCTGTCAGAGAACTAGCTGTTGCATTAGCAACAAATCCAAATACTGTCCAGCGAGCTTTACAAGAATTAGAGCGTGAGGGTATTTTATTTTCTAAACGCGGATTGGGGCGTTTTGTAACAAAAGATACTGAAAAAATCAGCCATTTACAAGATCAGGCAGTAGGACAAGTGATTGAAACTTTTTTTGCTGAGATGAAAAAATTTGGTTGGACACAAGAACAAGCGAAAGATCTACTACAGGAGTATGTCGAAAGGGAGAACGATTTATGAATGATTTAGTGAAAGTAGAGCAATTAAGTTATCGTAAAGGAATGAAGCAAATTTTTAATGCATTGGATTTTTCTATTCAATCAGGGAAAATTATCGCCTTGATTGGTGAAAATGGTTCTGGAAAAACCACAATCATGCGATTACTAGCAGGTTTAGCATTGAATTGGAAAGGTCAGATTTTGATTGATGGCTGTGTTGTTGGAACAAAAACAAAATCTTTTGTGGCTTATTTAGAAGATAAAAATAATTATCAACCTAATCAGCGGTTAGAAGAAATTATTTCATTTTATGATCGTTTTTATACAGACTTTGATAAGCGAAGAGCCTATGAATTATTGCGCTTTATGAACCTAAGTGAATCAGAAAAAATCGGCAATTTGTCAAAAGGGAATGCGGAAAAGTTTGCTTTAAGTATGACCTTAGCAAGAAGAGCAAAGTTATATTTACTGGATGAACCGTTAAGTGGTGTTGATCTGTTATCAAGAGAAAAAATTATTCAATCTTTATTGCAGTGGTTTGAAGAAGACAGTTCGATCATTATTACCACGCATCAGTTAAGAGAAATCGAAAATATTATTGATGAAGTCCTGTTTTTGCGCGATGGCAAAATCATTCTTCATGAATCCTTAGAAACGATGAAAGAAGTCAAACATAAGGATTTAGAAGCATTATATCGTGAGGTGTACGAAATATGACCCATTTATTTCGATTATTTTATTCAAAGACACTGTTCTTAGCTTACGGAGTGTCTTTATTCATTAGTTTTTTAATGGGTTTGGCCAATGTTTATAGTGGTAGACAGCAGTCCGTTGATTTAAGTTTCGCACTCTTTCTATTTTCAATTATCCTTTATTTTATTCTATTTTTTGTGTTGGAATCAAACCGTATCTATCAGTTTTTTCGAACATCGGATTTTCGGTTACTACCTATTAGTACCAGGAAGTTGTATCGTTGCAATTTATTATTTAGTGGGATCGTCGGAATTGTTTTTTTTATAGGAACGTTTTTGGTAAGTGTGATTATGAACTATACAATTATAAACATCCCGTTTCAAATTGGGATCACGTGGAGTGGTATAATCGTTGCTGCTATTGATATTTTCGTGTTGTTTTTAATTGTTCAATTTCTCGTTTATCTATCATCAACAGCTAAGTATTTTGTTCAAAAAAGATATCGGTGGATTTTGGAAATTGTCCTATTTATTGTGTTTTGGATTTTATTCGAGTGGCTTTTAAGTTTTGGGTTTGATCTATTAGAAGGAAACATGTTGCATTACTTCGGATTAAAAGATAATGTCTATTCTAAAGTGATTGTTCAGCTGATTTCAGCGTGTATTTACTTTAACCTTAGTATTTGGGTGATCGATCGATATATGGAAGCAGGTGATCGCTAAATGTATCAGTTGTGGAAGGAATATAGTAAAGAAAGTCGTCAATTTTGGTTTTTTAGTATGGCTGGTTTCTTATTTTTAAGTGGGTATATGATTTACAAACTAGGAATCAAGCAAATCCATATACAAGGCATCTCTCAAGTTGTTTTAGTGGCCGTTTTTTTCTTCTTTTTTGCACAGTTTATTTGGGAAATGTATAGGCAAATCAAGAGTTGGAAAAATAGTCAGTATCGTTTACTGCCCATTAGTGAAACCAAATTTTATTTCAGTAATATCCTATTTAGCTGGCTTACAAGTACGATTTTTCTGTTTAGCTATTATTGCTGCTTAGTTGGCTTGGTGTTTCTTTTAGATCACCAAGTACAAATGTCGCATTTTCAAGAGTATTGGAAACACCTTTTAATTGTTAGTTATTTTTTCTTATCTGCATCGGTTTATATTCAGCTGGTTTATTTATTAAGTAGTGGGATCAGTATGAATGCGCCAAACAAATTACAAAAAGGATCGAAGTATGTTCTCTTTGTCCTGTTGATAGGGGGAGAGATGACGGTTAGTGAGCAACTATTGAGCGGCTATAGGAAGTTAGCCTTTATCAAGAGCCATCAGTTTAAAATCACGTTAGGATATATTCCGTTGTATCTTGATGATTTAGTGTTTGATTTTGTGTTCGTCGGTATATGTATTGTGCTTAGTATTTTTATCTTAAAAAAATATATTGAAGCGGAAAGAAGGTAAATGATGGAAAAACAACAAGTATTAGAAGTGAAAAATATTTCAAAACGCGTAGGGAAAAAAATGATTATCAATGATGCTTCATTTACAGTTGAACGTGGAAAAGTCACTGGCTTGTTAGGACCTAACGGCGCTGGTAAAACCACTATTATTCGTATGTTGGTCGGATTGATGAGTCATGATGAAGGGTCAATTAGGATTGATAGTCAAGTTTTATCAACGAACTTTAAAGAAGCGATGACACATGTTGGGGCAATTGTTGAAAATCCAGAGTTTTATAATTACATGACAGGGATGGAGAATTTAAAACAATATGCGAGGATGGCGCCAAAAACAATCACAGATGACAAGTTAAATCAGGTGATTCGGAGTGTTCATTTGGAAAACAATATAGATCAAAAAGTGAAAACCTATTCTTTAGGAATGCGTCAAAGATTAGGTGTAGCACAAGCTATATTACATCAGCCGGATTTGCTGCTTTTGGATGAGCCGATGAATGGATTGGACCCAAAGGGAATGCGTGAGTTTCGTGAGATGATTCAAAATCTGAAAAACCATGGTGTAGGCGTTCTGATTTCAAGTCATCAATTAAGTGATATGGAGTTATTATGCGATAATTTAGTAATTGTACAAAAAGGTGAAATCACATACGTGGGGCCAATGGACAATCCAGAAGAAGAAAGTAAGCTCATTGTCTTATTGGAGACAGATAAACAAGAGCAAGCACAGACGATCTTACTAGCAGACCATTATAATGTAACTGTAGCAGGTAGCTATCTTAAAATCGAATTGAACGAAGATACTAGAACAACGCTTGTCAAACAATTAGTTGACGCTGGTATTGGCATCAAAGAGTTAAAAGTCCATGTAGATTCTCTAGAAGAGAACTTTTTACGCTGGACAGAAGATGGAGGATTATGACATGAGCATCTTGATAAAAAATGAATGGACAAAATTGATCAAAAAAAAATCAGCCTGGATCATGTGGCTGCTATTAGTTGCTATGACGTTTGCGCTCACATTCTTAGTGAGAACAACGGCGAAATCTGAAAGTGGCGAAGTGATGATGAAAGCCAACGATTTATTTGCAAGTTTGACTGAAATGACGTCATTTCTGAATTTATTTATTGTTGTTGTTGCCGCATCAATCGTTGCGGAAGAATTTAGTCGGGGAACGATTAAATTTTTACTAATCCGTCCTTTCACGAGAAGTCAAATTCTTTTTTCAAAATTTGTTGTCTGTTTGATTTATGCGCTGATCGGAACTGTGATTTTGTATATGACCAGTTTAGTATCCGCTAACCTGTTGTTAAATAGTCAGTCTCCTTTTACTGTTGTTAAGGGATATCATGGTTGGAATGCGTTGACTGTTGCAGGTGCTTATGCAGGGGCAAATCTCTTGCTTATTCTTTTGTATGTTACAATTACTTTATTTATATCAGCGGCGATTCGTTCTCAAAGTTTAGCAGTAGGTGTGGGGTTAGGTGTTCTATTTGGCAGTAGCATCATCAATTCTTTTTTAAATGTTGTGATGGCAAAATACCAGTGGCTGAGATGGAATCCCTTCAATATGCTCAGTATCAAGAACACAATTATGGAAAAAATGGGATCGGAAATCAATTCTCCGGCATACTTGAATTTTTGGCAGATGGCTGGCGGAATTTGCGTGTATAGTGTACTTATTTATTTAGCAATGCAGCAGCTGTTCAAGAAAAGAGATGTTTCGTTAAATTAATTGTTTATCCCGTTGAATAACCATATTCTCATGTTAAATGAGAATATGGTTATTCATTAGATCGTGAAAAAATGGCTGAAACTTTGTGTAATCAAGGTTTTAGTTCTTTTTTTTTGAAGAGTGTAAATTTTTTTATTAGAGAAAATAGAAAGTTTCTTTTTTTATCTAATAAATTACTGATAAAATCGATATTTATACATGTGAATGCTTGTTTAAACCCTTAAAAATGATTATGATTAGAAAGAAATTTTATACTTAATTATGATAAGGAGTGGTTTAATGGAACAAAAGCAATTAAGATGGTTCACTGTTGGTCTGATCGCTTTCAACATGGTTTGGGGCTTAGGGAATGTCGTGAATAACTATGCACAACAAGGGATTTCTGTTGTGACATCTTGGGTCTTGATTTTGGTCTTATATTTTATTCCCTATGCATTGATCGTAGGTCAACTGGGCTCAACGTTTAAAGATAGCAGCGGCGGAGTTAGTTCTTGGGTTCAAAATACAAGTACAAAACGATTAGCCTATTATGCTGCGTGGACGTATTGGGTGGTGCATATCCCCTATTTGGCACAGAAACCTCAATTAGTTCTGATTGCATTTGGTTGGGCGATCCAAGGAAATGGTAATATTGTCAATAATTTTTCTGTTGTGGGGATTACCTTGATTTCATTAGCTATTTTTCTAGTGTTCTTACTCCTATCGACAAAAGGGTTGATGACACTAAAAGTAATTGGCGGGATGGCGGGAACCGCGATTTTCGTCATGTCTATGCTGTTTATTTTGCTAGCAGTCGGAGCACCAATGATGAATTCTACTGTTGAATTTGCAACACCTCATATGAACAAGATCAGCACGTATATTCCAAAATTCGATTTTAGTTATTTTACCACGGTTTCCATGCTGGTATTTGCGGTTGGCGGAGCTGAAAAAATTTCACCTTATGTCAATTCCATGAGAAATCCAGCGAAAGAATTTCCTAAAGGAATGATTTTTCTAGCTGCCATGGTTGGAGTGTCCGCTGTTTTAGGTTCGTTTGCGATGGGCATGTTGTTTGCAAGTAATAATATCCCAGAAGATTTAATGGCTAACGGTGCTTATACAGCGTTTCAATTATTGGGAGAATATTATGGTGTGGGGAATTTATTGATGATCATTTACGCCATTACCAATGGTATTGGTCAAATTTCTGCTTTAGCATTCTCAATCGATGCACCTTTACAAATTCTTTTAGCAGATGCAGATCCTGACTTCGTACCAGCTTCTTTACGTAAGAGAAGCAAAAAAGGGACATTGGTAAACGGATATTTACTGACGGGTATTTTAGTTAGTATCATTATCGTCTTGCCGATGTTTGGGATTGATAATATTAAAGAGTTAGTCAAATGGTTAACGAACTTAAACTCTGTTGTGATGCCAATGCGTTATTTATGGGTATTCTTTGCTTATATGATGTTGAATAAGGCATATAAAAACTACACATCAGAATATAAGTTTATTAAAAATCCGAAAATTGCCTTTGGTTTTGGGTTATGGTGTTTCTTATTTACAGCGTTTGCTTGTATTTTAGGTATGGTACCAAAAATTGATTTTGCGGCTGATCCTAAAGCGTGGTTCTTTCAATTAGCGTCTAATGTGATAACACCTGTTGTGTTGATTTTATTAGGAATGATCCTGCCAGCTTTAGCTCGTCGTGATAAAAAGAAAGCTCAAATCAACTAGTTTAAAGAGAGAAAAGACTCGATAGGAGTTTCTTCTCTCTTTTTTTAGTGCGACAAATAATCAATTCGTTTTACGAGAAAAAAGACTAAAATCGCTAAATAAATCATTTGCTAAAATTATATTAAGGTGTTTAAATTCGAATTTAAATATCCTGTTTTTCTTTTAATTACGCATTTTTAGAAAAAAATGAGAACATTTTTCCCTTTTTATCGGTATAATAGAAGGGAAGTCTGTTCTTTTTTCTAAAAAAATGATACGATTTATAAAGGAAAAAATATGAGGAAGTGAGAACGATTAGTAAGCGACAACGTCAAACAGAAAAAGAAGAAAAAACAACCTATCTTTGTAAAGAAGTTGATCCAGATTATTTAGGTCGTGAAATTTATGCCGATAATGTAGATACGCCCTACTCATTTTATTTAGTTCGAAAGTTAAACCTAGCGAAAGACTATCAAAATTTAGCCGAAGGTGAAGCTTTTTTTGACGCAATTTGCGATAGCTGGGACGAAACAGAAGAATTTGAAGAGTTAGTCGTTAAAAAAATCTATATGTATGTTGAAACTGAAATGATGTACTATACCTTGCATATGGGAAGTTTTGAACCAACACGAAGAGAACTTCGTATGAACTTGAAAAAATGGTTCGAAGAGATTAGCTTAGAAAAACAAGAACGTTCTCTGATTTATAAAGGAGAAACTGGGATAAATTCTGGAGAAGTGCAAGGTATGATGAAGCAAATGCTTGAGACTTCAAATGAGATTTTCCGTCTACGCAAAATGATCACTGATTTAACTGATACAATCAATCAGGGGAAAATCGAATTGCATGCAAGTAAAAGTGATCCCATCATCTCTCGAAGTATTCAAACGATCCATCTTAAACGGGCACAACCGTTAGTAATTGAAGAAAGTAAAACGGAAGATGCTAAAGTTGTGACAGCCGATGTCGATGAAGTGATAGATGTAGCTGCGCAATTGGTTGATAAAGACACTCATGAAACATCTGTTACAATTACACCAGTGACAGAAACAACAGGTGAGCCAAAGGAAGTAGTAGGAGAAGAACCGGAAAAAAAGTTGGAGAACGAATTGGCGAAAAAACCAGTTCAAGAAGATTTCCAAGCCGAAGAAGATCCTACAGTTTTTCCAATCAAAGAACCAGAAAATGAGAAACAGACCAAACAAGCTTCTCCTATGAAAAAAGGACGTCATTCAATCAAGTTGAAACGTGAACAGTTAGAAAAAGAACAAGTAATCCAATCAGCGGAAGCAAAGACCTCTGCGGCAAACGTTGTGAAAAATCAACCGTTAGATCTTAGTTTGCTCGTTTTTAAAAAGAAAAAGACGCAAAAAGCAACACCAAGTAATTGGCCGCGTTTTTCGAAACAACTAAAAGCAAGTAAAGGGCTAATAGCACCAGCAAAAATTCCCAATTTTTCCAAAAGTGAAATGGAGAATTTAGAAGATGAAATTTACTTGTGTTTTATGAACAAGCGAATGCGTTTAGGAACAAAGAAAAATGCCGCTCAGAAGAAAAGTATTTTACGCTCAGACTTACTTGCACAAATCAATCAAGCAGAATATTTAAATTATTCGTGGGGGCAAGTTCTAAGACAACGCAAAGAAGATGTCATGATTTGTGGACGTTTAAGTTGTGGTGGATTAGTTTCGTCTTTAGATGAATTTTTACAGGAAATGCGAGAAATTGCTTATAGCCGTTCTCTATTCGGTAAGAAAGTTCGTTGTTCCGTTGATTTACTACGGCGTTTAGAAGGGTATATTTTAATGGATCAGTACATGCAAAATCTAAGCATGGTGCCAGTTGAAAAATAAGTTTAAATAGATGAAGTAGGAACAGGTTAAGTTTCTACTTTATCTATTTTTTTGTAGAAACCATTTAATGAAATTAGATCAAATTGGCAGGCTTGGAAGATTGATTATAGGTGCTGTTAAGTGGTATAAATACATTTTTTTCAAGCGACCGGCATGGTATCTGAACCTGATGATAAGGAGAATCGACATAAAAAGTTGGTACGTTATAAAATGAATTTTGTTAGTAATGATTCGCTTTTTTGATCAATCCGTGACTGAAAGTTTAGGTAACTCGGTAGGAGAAAACGGTGTAACAGATAGAACTCCACTGGAAAATTTAAGTGGGTTAGACTATTTTCCTAAGTTTAAAGACTTATTAATACGAAGTGTTGTATCCATGGGTGATTATACTCCAATTAAAAAATGGATAGAAGAGAAATATTTCTTATAACTAAATAAGGAATATAACGCCATTATCTAAATTGATTGTAATAAATCATTTTGTCTTGAATAATAACACTCTTTCTGATGTATCTCCATCACAGAATATGACAGTGGGGAGGGGAACTTATTTTAACGGGTAATTTACTCGATAATTTATCATCTGTGCGCTATTTAAGCTACTATTTTTAATGAGTAATCTGCTAAATTAGTGTACACATGATTATATTATAGTAAAGAGTTACATGAAAGAAATATATAAAATAAATAGATTGAACCGTTGTGATCGTAGCGATGTCGCTGTGTTTATCTTTCCCTTTTTTTATAACGAGCAAACTATCGAATCAAAAGTGCTGAGCTTTGGTAAAATAAGATTTCTAATGTATGATTAGTATATAAAAAAAAGGATAAACCATCATAACGGAGGTAATTGGGATGAAGAAAATCTTTAAGAAAAAAACAACTGATGACAAAAATTCAGACTTAAAAAAAGCGGCAAAACGTCTTTCTGAAAAAGAACAGAAATCTGTAGATGCAGATGAAAAAGAATTTGACTCTTTTTTTTCTGAAGTAATAAAAAAATTCCCTCAAAAAACAGCATCAATTATTTTAAATAGTTATGGGAAATCAAAAAAACGTGCTGAAAATATAGTGTCAAAAAGTACAAGCCAATTTGATCGCATTTTTGATGAATTTTTAGAAGGAGTGGATGATGATACACGTAAAAAATGTCACAAAACAATCCATGCAGCCTCTTTAACAGCTGCAATCGTGGGGTGTTCACCGATTCCCTTTTCTGATGCATTGTTGCTTGTTCCTATCCAATTAACAATGATGGCTCGTTTGCATAAAATATTTGGACAATCTTGGTCTGAAAGTATGGGCAAAAGTTTAGGAAAAGAAATCGTAGTCGTAGGTTTGGGCAAAAGTGCAGTTGGCAATATAATAAAGCTTATTCCCGCAGTAGGTACGGTCGCAGGCGCTGCAATCAACGCTACGGTTGCAAGTACAATCACAGAAACATTGGGATGGGTGACTGTGAAAATGTTGAACGACGGAGAGGATATCTTCGAACAAACAATGACCTTTAAAGGACAATTTAAAACGTTATTTAATGCTGTGCAAAATTCTAGTAAAAAGTCAAAATAGAATGTGGACATAAGTGATGGTTGAGTAAAATAATCTAGTCCAATACTGATTTAGTTTATTGAAAAGAAGCTTGTAAAGGTATCCAGTAAGAGATAAGGTAAACACGTATAAAGGGAGGGAAATAAAATTGAAAAAGATAATTGTAACGGGTGCTGGTGGAGGGCTCGGAACGGCTATTTGCGAAAGAAGCGCAAAGGAAGGGTTTGGTATTATTGCAATAGATATTAATGCGGATTCATTAAAGTCACTTGACCATTTGCCTGATATTGAAACTAAAATTCTTGATATTAGCAATTATAACGAAGTACAAAGTTTTTTTACGCAGTTAAAAGAGGATGAGTCTATCGTAGCATTGGTGAATAACGCAGGGATTTATAATGCGCTAAGTCTTCTCGAGTATGATGAGGAAATGATGGATACTCTATTGAATGTCAATATCAAAGGTCCCACGATTTGTTCAAAGTTCTTCATTCAACATTTACAAGCAAATAATCGTAAGGGAAAAATCATCAATATTTCTTCTATTTCAGGGCAAGAAGGAAGCTCAGATGCCCTATATGGACTGTCAAAAGCTGCAATTATCGGACTCACTAAAAGTCTGGCGTTACGTTTTTCTCCCACTGTTTTGGTTAATGCTATTGCACCAACGATGATCGAAACAAAAATGATGGAAAAAATTCCAGAATGGCGAAAAGAAGAGTATCAGGCACATCACTTGATCAAAGAGCCGATAACGGCTAAAGACGTTGCTAACACGGTACATTTTCTTTTATCAGATGAGAGTAGCCATTTTACGGGCGCTACCTTTGATTTAAACAATGGCGGTTATTTGAGATAAAGATGAATTTAAAAAAGCTACGAGTTTTTTAGTATTGTCCATCGATGCAAAAATCATTATGGGTATCAGTAATGTTATGCTAAAAAAACACGTTTTGCACCATTTTTTCCAGTTCTCTTTCTTCTAATCATTATTGATGTTGGCAATTTGCTAGTGAGTTATTTTAATTTTAAGAATTGATGCTTACTTTGGCGAACAGTGGTTCTAGGAGAATGGAATTGCAGTCAAATGGTTGGAGTGCTAAAACACGTGATGGTAGTTTGAGCTGTCAATATGAGTATGGCATAGTGATTACAAAAGAAGGTCCAATGATTTTAACGTCTCAAGGAGAAGAAGGAACACATGAATGTTTTGCCTTGGCTTATACTAGCTATTCAAATTTCAAGTGACTGAAGCATAACTCTACGAGTCATGTCTCAGTTTTTTTGATTCTAAAAAAATTGTTTAAGTCGTTCCAGTCATCTGCTTTTATTGAATAGAAAAAAGCCATATTTGAAGAATAACTAAACCGTAACTTACTCAATCAACGACTAAAATCTCTTTGCAACAAAAGGATTCAAACTAAGACTAAAAAAAACTTTGATTTTGTAGTATAATTTTCAAGGATAGAGGAAAGGCGGGAAAAGCCAGTGAAAAGCAAACAGACCTATGCGGTAGTTGATATAGAAACAACCGGTACCGATCCAAAGGTCGATCGGATCATTCAATTCGGCTGTGTATTGATTCAAGAAGGAGTTATCGTTTCCCGTTTTGCTACAGATATCAATCCCAATCAGGCCATTTCCAAGCAAATTCAGCAACTTACAGGTATTAGTAATGCACGTGTGCAAAAAGCACCATATTTTGAAGATGTTGCGTTAACGATCTACAATTTATTAGCGGATACTGTTTTTGTTGCACACAATATTTATTTTGATTATCCTTTTCTAGCACAGGAGCTAACCAGATGCGGTACGCCCAAATTAAAAATTCCAGGGATTGATACAGTTGAATTAGCTCAAATCTTTTTACCGACAGAAAAGAGTTTTCGCTTGGGGGACTTATCTGAACGTTTAGGCTTGATCCATGATAATCCGCACCAAGCAGATAGTGATGCCCAAGTGACGGCAGAACTGTTATTATTGATCGAACGTAAAATGCGTCAATTGCCTTTGATCACGATGGAAGCTATTGCGTCATTGAGTCAGCAAACAGGGATGGATACTAGTGCTTATATTCACCAAATATATCGTGAAATGAAAAAAGATATTCAGCCGCTTTCAAAACAACAGCACGTTGTTTCAGGAATTGCTTTGAGAAATAAAACCGTTCCATTATTTGAAGAAAAATTATATGGAAACCCAATCTTCCCACAAAAGAAAAAGGCTAAAGAAAAACTTTTTGCAAATCTAATTGGCTATCGAGCAGAGCAAAGCCGAATGATGAATTTAGTTTATGAACACTTTACCAACGAGGAAAATAAGAATTTATTTATTGAAGCTGCAACTGGCACAGGAAAAACGTTGGGGTATCTATTTCCGCTAAGTTATCTAGCAACACCTGAGGATCCAGTGATTATTAGTACCGTCTCAATCGTCTTGCAAAATCAATTAATCGAAAAAGACATTCCGTTAGCAAATCAAATTTGTCCCAAACCGTTGCAAGCTACAATCATCAAAAGCCATCGACATTATCTCGATCTGCAACGGTTTAAAGCCACATTAAAAAAACCGGTGCAGCAAAAACAATATGCCTTGTATCAAATGGGTGTCTTGGTTTGGTTATTGGAAACACAAACAGGGGACTTAGATGAATTGCAGTTGATCAATCTGAATCATGCTTTTTGGAGAGATGTTGCGCATCGTGGTGTTGATTTTTTATCAGATCAAGATCCGTTGTATCAAGAAGATTTTGTGCGCTTTCTTTACAAAAAGGTCAAACAAAGCAATGTGTTGATCGTTAATCATGCCTTTTTAGCGCAAGAAACCTTAAGAGAAGTCCCGATACTGCCAAAAAGCTCTTATCTAATTCTTGATGAAGCTCATCACTTGCCTGATATTGCTGGGAAAATTGCGAATCGTCAATTTAATTTTATTTCGTTTAAAAAGCAGGCAGCTATCTATTTAGAAGAAGACCAATTAATTGACCAAGTAAACCAAATTTTTGAAAATGAAAGTCAAGAACAGCGACTGCTCCGTATCTACGCTAAAGCGTTGAGTGATTTAGTGGAAGAATTTAGTGATTTATTTTATGAAATAAATCAACTATTTCCGAAAAATGATCAGCAAGCTCTTGTGCCTAATTTGTTAACTAAGGCTATATTTGATCAATTATCGTTGGATGGGGAACTTTCAATCCAAAAAATCGAAATTCTTTTAACTGAAATGCAGGAAATTCAACATAGATTGCGACGCTCAATTATTGAGCAACTTGAAAAGTACACAGCTTCTCAACGGATTATCTTTGTTAGTTTGCTACAATTTTTTGAACGGATCGAATTTTTATTCGAAAGTTTTGATCTGTATGTCAATGAATGGCAGCCACGTTGGATCAAAGAATATAGTGTGACGCCTCAAGGCTATGGCATGTTTGCAATCAATGATCTGGAAGCCAGCATTTTACCAGAAACAACTTGGTATGATCGATATCAACGAATTTTGTATACTGGGGGAACGTTAAAATTTGGTAATGATAAAAAATATCTCCCTAATAAATTAGGCTTAACCAATGTTTTGTTTAAAACACTCCCTGATCCTTATGATTATGAAGCAAATGCTCGTTTGTATATCCCAAAAGAAGCAATTGCAATCAGCCAGGCCAATGGAACCGAGTTTGCGGCATACATTGCTTCAGTGATTCAAGAGCTAGCCCAACAGCAAGATCGTTCTATGTTGGTATTATTCACATCACATGAAATTTTGAGTAGTGTGTATTATCGGTTACATCCGCAATTTTTAAATGCAGGTAGAGAACTTTTAGCGCAAGGAATCAGTGGTAGCCGCGAGAAAATTTTAAAGCGGTTTTCACAGTCGAAAAATAGTATCTTACTAGGTGCTGATAGTTTCTGGGAAGGGGTGGATTTGCCAGGAGAGGCATTGTCGATTCTGATTGTGACACGTCTGCCTTTTGAAAATCCAAAGCGACCTTTTGTGAAAGCGCGCTATGATTATCTTGAAGAAAAAGGAATTCAAGCCTTTACGCATGAAAGTTTGCCCAAAGCCGCACTGCGCTTACGGCAAGCATTAGGACGCTTGATACGTTCAGATAGTGATAAAGGAGCGTTGATTGTTTTGGATCGTCGTTTGGTAACGGCTAAATACGGAAAACGCATGTTAAAAGCTCTACCAAAGAATCTACCGATGAAAGAAGAAACACTAGCTGAAATAGTATCAGAACTAAAAGAATTCTTAAATAAATAAATTTAGCTGCTATCTATTAAATCGTACTGATTTTCTGCTATAATGGTAGCCAGTAAGTTTGGAAAGGGCGAGTCGATTGCAGGAACAAGAAGAACGAAATGAAGCAAGAAAAAACAAGATTCTTTTGAGCATAGTCGCAGTTTTATTAGTGATTATTGTGACGATGGCTATTTTTTATGTTCGCTCCACACATCCAAGAACACAAGCGAAGCGAGAAGCAACCAAAATTGCAAAAGAATCTGCCCATTTGGAATCAGTCGATAACTTTTATTGGTTTACCAGAAAAGAGACTTATTTTAGTGTTACTGGGAAAGACGATAAAGGAGAAGCCATTGCAGTGATCATACCCAAAGCAGGTGAGAAGATCACGGTACTGAATCAAAAAGATGGAGTAGACGAACAGCAAGTCCGTCAGATCATTGAGACTGACTATAAAGAAAAGAGTATCCAAAAAGTCAGTTTAGGCATGTATAATGATAAACCAACATGGGAAGTCGTGACAAAAAACGATGATGGATTACTAAGTTATTATTTATTATCATTCGAAAAAGCGGAAGAAATTATGGTTATTAAAAATGTCTGACGAGACAATTTGATTGAGTTATTTTAAATGAAACAAGAAGAGATTGACGACGACAGTAGAGACTTCGTCCAAGGTTCTGATAAAAAATGAATGGAGCGATCATATGGACATATCAAAACGTGCACAGAAATTAGAACCCTCTGTTACGCTAGCCGCAGCAGCCAAAGCCAATGCATTAAAGGCGGCAGGTAAAGATGTTCTAAGTTTAACTGTTGGCGAACCAGATTTTACGACACCAAAAAATATTCAACAAGCAGCTATTTGCGCAATTGAAAGCGGAAAAGCCAGTTACTATACACCTTCTGCAGGTATCAAGGAATTACGAGAAGCGGTGGTCAAGCACATTGAAACCTACTATCAACTGAGTTATGAAGCAAATAATGTCATTGTCACAGATGGTGCTAAATTTGCATTATATCTTTTATTTCAAGCAGTATTGAATCCAAATGACGAAGTGATCATTCCCGTTCCATATTGGGTAAGTTATGGTGAACAAGTTAAATTAGCAGAAGGAGTTCCCGTATTTATCTCCTGTGCGCAAGAAAAAGAATTTAAAGTAACCGTAGAACAGCTAGAAGCAGCTAGAACGAATAAGACAAAATTACTGATTTTAAATTCTCCTTCTAATCCAACTGGAATGATTTACTCTGAAGCTGAGCTACGTAAAATTGGTGAGTGGGCTGTATTGAATGATATCTTGATCGTATCAGATGATATCTATGGCAGACTAGTTTATAATGGAGCCACTTTCACCCCAATAGCAACTTTATCTGAAGCAATTCAAAAACAGACGATCATTATCAATGGCGTCTCTAAAAGCTATGCGATGACAGGTTGGCGGATTGGCTACGCGGTTGGGGATGCAACCATTATTTCAGCAATGAATGATATCGCTTCGCAATCAACAAGCAATCCAACTGCCGTTAGTCAATATGCAGCGATTGAAGCACTGATTGGTAAGCAAGATACCGTGGAAACCATGAGACAAGCTTTTGAAGCACGTCTGAATGAGATTTACCCATTGTTTGCTGCGTTACCTGGATTTAAAATGGAAAAACCGCATGGTGCGTTTTATCTATTTCCAAATATCAAAGAAACCTTAACGGTGTGCGGCTATACGGATGTCACTAAATGGGTCGATGATCTATTAGCAGAGGCTCAAGTTGCGCTTGTTACAGGTGCGGGTTTTGGTGCTCCTGAAAATGTTCGGATTAGTTATGCAACTGATTTAGAGACATTAAAAGAAGCTGTTAAACGTATTAATGCTTTTATAGAAAAGAAATCAACAAAATAAAACGACTTAATTCGGGATAGGTAAAAACTAAATGGATGGAGAGACGATCGTGGAACAAATTCAAATTATCGATTCAAAGAATCATGTGGGAGAAACAGTAAAAATAGGTGCTTGGATTGCGAATAAGCGTTCAAGTGGAAAAATTGCTTTTCTACAATTACGTGATGGAACAGCTTATTTTCAAGGAATCGTTGTCAAAAGCGAAGTACCAGAAGAAGTGTTTCAACTGGCAAAAGGACTAACTCAAGAGACTTCAGTTTGGATCACAGGTGAAATCAGAGAAGACAGCCGTTCAAAATTCGGTTATGAGATCGGTGTAACAGGTATTGAAGTGATCGGTGAAAGCCATGATTACCCAATTACACCAAAAGAACACGGAACAGACTTTTTGATGGATCATCGTCATTTATGGTTGCGTTCTTCGAGACAACATGCAATCATGCAAATCCGTAACGAAATTATTCGTGCAACATACGAGTTTTTTAACAACAATAATTTTGTTAAAATCGATCCGCCGATCCTAACTGCAAGTACAGCCGAAGGAACAACTGATTTATTTGAAACAAACTATTTTGATCAAAAAGCATATTTATCTCAAAGTGGACAACTATATATGGAAGCAGCAGCCTTAGCTTTTGGTAAAGTGTTTTCATTTGGCCCAACGTTTAGAGCGGAAAAATCAAAAACGCGTCGTCACTTGATCGAGTTCTGGATGATCGAACCAGAAATGGCTTTTATGCATCAAGAAGAAAGTTTAGAAGTGCAAGAACAATACGTTGCTTTCTTAGTGCAAAGTGTATTGGACAATTGTGACCAGGCTTTAGATGTGTTGGAACGTGATAGAGAAGTCTTGAAGAAATATACACAATTACCATTTCCACGTATTTCTTATGATGAAGCAGTTGAGTTATTGAAGAAAAATGGTTTTGACGATATTGAGTGGGGCGATGATTTTGGCTCACCACACGAAACATTTATCGCAAATTCATTTGACCGTCCAGTCTTTATTTTAAACTATCCAAAAGCAATCAAAGCTTTTTATATGAAACCACATCCAACTCGGGATGATGTCGTGATTTGTGCGGATATGATTGCACCTGAGGGTTACGGAGAAATTATAGGTGGTTCTGAAAGAGCGATCGATCATGATTACTTATTAGAACAAATTCGTAAGCACAATCTAGATGAAAAAGAATATTCTTGGTATTTAGATTTACGTCGTTATGGTTCAGTACCGCATTCAGGATTTGGTTTAGGCTTAGAACGTACGGTCACTTGGTTGGCAGGAATCGAACATGTACGTGAAGCAAGCCCATTTCCACGTTTGTTAAACCGTATTTATCCATAAAACTGTTATCGTTAGTCGATGAAAGAAGCGTTATATTTTCTTTCTTCGGCTAATTTTTTTAGAAAAATGTTTCACTAGATCAAATTAGAGATAAGAATCTAGAAAAAGTAAGGTAAATTGTTTAGAATTCCCCTTTTTTATGGTAGAATTGACAGAAAGTAGAATAAAGGAATGACTTGAATGGAAAACCCAACACAAATCAAAAGAAAACATTTTCGTTTTCCAGCTTATGATGATGACTTAGGCGTGAAATTAGTTTCTGAAAATAAACGTACATTGTTTCAAGAAGAACCAATGCTTACTAAAACAACAACGCAAACACAAAAAAATGCGCCTGTAATCGATCCAGTAACAGTGCAGCCAGTGATGCCAAAACAACCAACACAAACAAACAAACAACATGTCTCACATAGTCAAGAACAAGTAGCAGAGCTAGCTCGACATAAATCTAATCTGCCTAACTATATGATGACCCATAATAAAACAACCACAAAAACGCAAAAGCCGAATTTATTTGGTTCGATGCCAAAGAGAAGTTCATATGGTTTTGGCTCACAGCAAACACCTAAAAAAAATAAAGCGGCATTTTCAAAAGATTTTACGTACGATACGCGCTCTTATTTTGTGCCGAAATACATTCCAGCTTCTGTGATTCCAGAAGAGCAGACACCAGTAGTAACAGAGCAAGAATTAACTGATGCGATGAAAAAAGATCAAAGTTCTTATTTACTTTTTGATGAGGAGCCAGCAGCGTTCCAAGTAAAAGGCAATGAAGATCCAACTGTTCAAAAATTTAATATCCCAAAAGGATCACCAGAAATTCCAGTCACAAGACGTCAATATCAACAAATCAAACCTGATATGGAACGCTTTGGCAAAGAAGGCGATATTAGCCATACATTACCCCGCTCTCGTAAAGAACTAAAGACAGCGAAAGAAAAGGCGAAAAGTCAAACAGCATACGGACAAAAAGTAGCTGAAGCAGAGCATGAAAAAAAACGGGGCATATTGGATAAATCATTGAGTGGTATTATTGAAGATTCAAGTATGGAGATGGAAAATAGCAAGTATTTTAATTAAATCACTATCTGAGACAAAACGAAAGTTGGTTTTGTCTCAGCTTTTTACTGTCAGCTTTATAGGTGCTTTTTTGAGAGATAATTTGAACAGAGCAAGCAATAAACGGATCATTTTTTAGTTGATTATTTCATAAATTTATACGATAATGGGTTGCATACGTTTGAGAAGTGTTTAAAAAACCTACGTTTTATATAGATATTAAGAGAAGAGGATTAGAATGAGCAATCAAGAAAATAAATTACATCATTTTGTTGGGATCAAAGGTTCAGGAATGAGTTCATTGGCACTTGTGTTATTTGAAAAAGGGTACCATGTGCAAGGATCAGATGTTGACGAGTATTTTTTCACACAACGTGATTTAGAAAAAGCTGGTATTTCGATTTTGCCGTTCAATGCGGATAATATTACAAAAGATATGGTTGTTATCGCAGGAAATGCATTTCCTGATACACACGAAGAATTAAGTCGTGCCAAAGAATTAGGTGCTGAAATTATTCGTTATCATGATTTTATTGGGCGTTTCATTCAGCCATACACAAGCGTTGCCGTTACGGGTTCTCATGGGAAGACAAGTACGACAGGGTTACTATCCCATGTATTGACTGGTATTGCACCAACTAGCTATTTAATTGGAGATGGAACTGGACATGGCGATCCAAACGCTGAATTTTTTGCTTTTGAAGCGTGTGAGTATCGTCGTCATTTTCTAGCCTATTCTCCAGATTATGCAATCATGACGAATATCGACTTTGATCATCCTGATTATTTTAAGAGCATTGAAGATGTGTTTTCTGCCTTTCAAATAATGGCAAAACAAGTTAAAAAAGCAATTTTTGCTTATGGTGACGATAAATATTTACGCAAGTTGGAAACGGATATTCCGATTTATTACTATGGCTTAACAAACGAAGATGATATCCAAGCTAGAAATATTGAGCGAACAACTCAAGGTTCTTCTTTTGACGTTTACCATAAAGAACAATTGATTGGGCACTTTGTATTACCGGCTTTCGGTCAGCACAATATCATGAATGCTTTAGGAGTGATTGCTGTTGCCTACTTTGAAAAGCTAGATATGAATAAAGTGGCTGAGGAAATGTTAACTTTTGAAGGGGTAAAACGCCGTTTTACTGAGAAAAAGGTTTCTGATATGATCATCGTGGATGATTATGCCCATCACCCAACAGAGATTATAGCTACAATCGATGGAGCACGTCAAAAATACCCAGAAAAAGAAATCATCGCAGTCTTTCAACCGCACACATTTACTCGGACGATCGCATTGATGGATGAGTTTGCGGAGGCCCTGGATTTAGCGGATGCCGTTTATCTTTGTGATATTTTTGGTTCGGCTAGAGAGCAACAAGGAGATGTCAAAATCGAGGATTTAGGAAACAAAATCCAAAAAGGCGGACAAGTGATCAAAGAAGAGAATGTATCACCACTTTTGGACCATGAAAATGCTGTAATGGTCTTTATGGGAGCAGGAGATGTTCAGAAATTTGAACAAGCTTATGAAACATTATTGAGTAATACAACGAGAAGTGTTTTATAATAGAGAGCCTTTAGCTTGAACTTCCAAGAGTCAGTAGGAGAATCATAGGGTGATTCTACTGACTCTTTCTTTTTAACTTGCCTTTTGTCGTCATTTTGGTACAATTATCTTATCATTAGTGGAGGTGTACTAATTTGAATATCGGAAAACCGAGAAAATTAGGCAAAACCATCGAAGATATTGAGGAAGGCGATTCGCTATCTTTAACCGAATCGATCGAAGATAAAGAGTTACTTCTTTATTTGGGCTTAACAAACGATGCCAATCCCTTATATATCCAACATGATTATGCCCAAAAAACAGAATATGGCAAACCAATCGTACCATCGATCATGCTGATGGGAATCATTACTAGTGCAATTTCAAAACATTTACCAGGACCAGGCTCTCATGTGGTCAATTTTTCAGTCAACTTTGTGGAACCTGTTTTTCATTATGAAACGTTGACATTCCAGTTTGAAGTGATCAAGGTTGATAAGATGAAAGACGTTGTAACGATTTCGATCGAGGTCGTCAATGAAGAAGAAGATCGAGTACTTGATGCGGTCGTAATGGTTCAACCCCCTCAAGTGACAATAGAGGATTTAGAAGAGAAAGAAGGAGATATAAATGAATAACGGAGCAGTAGCAAATGTCGGCTTGAATAAATTTTATTCAAAAATATATGCATTTTTAGCAATGGGAATCGGGGTCAGCGCATTAGTATCGTATCTGATTTTGACCGTTTATCCAATTGTTTTAGTCACACTTTTGAAGTCCACACCTTTATTTATAGGATTATGGCTCCTTCAAATTGGCTTAGTGTTATTTTTGGGCGTTAGAGCACAAAAAAATCCGAGTTTAGCGATTAGCGGTTTCTTAGTTTATTCGGTATTAAACGGGATAACAATCTCTGCGACGTTACTAATGTACGCTCAAGCAACAGTGGTTAGCGCTTTTGTTAGTGCTGCTGCAACATTTGGTGCAATGTCATTAGTTGGAATGTTTACGAAGAAAGATCTATCAGCAATGGGACATGCGGCTTATAGTGCCTTGATCGGAATTATCATTGCAATGGTTATCAATTTCTTCTTCTTACGTAGCAACGCCGTTTCTTTTTTCATTTCAATTTTGATGGTGTTGATTTTCGCTGGAATTACAGCTTATGACAATCAAAGAATTCGTCAAGTGTATAATGAAACTGCTGGTCAAGCTGGAACTGGCTTAGCTGTATTTTTCGCTTTACAACTTTATCTTGATTTCATCAACCTATTCTTAGCATTTTTACGTATTTTCGGTAAAAATAATTAAAATACGGATGAATGAGGTTGGGATAGAAGAGTTTAACTCCGAGAAATAAGAAGGAATTCACGAAAATTGTTTTTCAAATTTTCGTGAATTTCAGTTTATTTCCGAAGGAGTTGCTTCTGCTCCCACTGTTTATTGGGATTCCTTGAGGATGGGATGTAACTCATAGAGTTATGTCTCATCCTCTTTTTTTGTTTTTATATTCAAAATTACCACTAATTTTGGTTTTATATTGTATTAAAATACATTTTTATGGTTAATTTTGGTATAAAATACATTGACTATCTTAGCCCTTTGATTTATACTTTTATAAAATTAGAAAAATATAGCTGATTATGATACGGGATGGTGTAAAAAATGGAAAAGTATGAAAAAATACCAAAAGGGTTTAAGTTTTATGGGACGCATGTCGGGATTAAGAAAAAAAGAAAAGATTTTGGATTGATTGTAGCCGATGAACTTTGTCATGCTGCCGCCGTTTTTACAAAGAATACATTTTGCGGCGAATGTATTCCAATCGGGAAAGAGAATGTAAAAGATGGAAAATTACAAGCGGTCGTAGTGACCAGCGGTATTGCGAATGTTGCAACCGGCAAGACAGGTAGAGCAAATGAATATAAAATCATGGAGAAACTAGCAGAAAAATTAACCATCGATCAAGAAAATATTTTACCTTCGTCCACAGGCGTGATCGGTCCTCAATTGCCGATTAAACAGATTGAAGAATTTTTGACGCAAGAAGTGCTTGAATTGGAGCAAAACTATGAAAATTTTGCTCACGCTATTTTAACAACGGATCAACGGATCAAGGTTCATAGCTTAAAGGTCGGTGATGCGACAATTTTAGGGATCGTTAAAGGCTCAGGTATGATCGAGCCGAACATGGCAACAATGCTAGCGTATATTTTGACAGATGCTAAGGTGGACAAAGAGGTGATCTATCCGATGCTGAAGGCGGCTGCCGATCAATCTTTTAATACGATCAGTATTGATTCTGATACAAGTACTAGTGATACCGTAGCATTTTTGGCCAGCGGACATTATGATGTTGAACAAACAGCGCTACAAGCTGGCTTAAATCAGATCAGTAAGGAATTAGCGTTAGCCGTTGTAAAAGACGCTGAAGGGGCTACTAAGACAATGTTTGTCACTGTGAAAAATGCGCAAAGTCAAGAACAAGCAAAAAATGCAGGAAAGTCGATCATTAATTCGCCATTAGTAAAAACAGCATTGTTTGGCAATGATCCTAATTGGGGACGAATTGCAATGGCTCTTGGTAAAACAGAAGGATTGCTATTTGACCAAAATAAAGTAGAAATCTATTATGGCAAGTATCCGATTTTTTCAAATAATAAGGAGGAGCAACAAAATAGTAACAATATCACAACCTATATTGAACAAAATGATGAGATTTATTTAACGATCGATCTCCATCAAGGAACCGAAAGTTTTCAAGTGATCGGCTGTGATTTAAGTTATGATTATGTTAAAATAAATAGCGATTATTCGACTTGAAGCAACCGCAAAAAGATCAGATTGTGATGAGAGATAGCCAATCTGATTTTTTCGTTTTTCTTGCAGATAAAACGAAACTTGTCTTATTCTTTCCCTTTTATTTTACGAATGTATGTTCTATAATAAGGAGATGATAGGTGGGGAGAACTATGCTAAATACGCAAAGAATCGCAGTTCGCAGATTAGTGGAATTTATTTTACGTAAAGGCAGTATTGATGCTAGACACACAAGTGAGCATACGGCATTAGAAGGAGCCAAAATCCATCGGAAACTGCAAAAATCTGCTGGCGAGAACTATCAAAAGGAAATCAAACTTGCGATCAACATAGAATTAAATCAACAAACATACATAATTGAAGGCCGAGCTGATGGCATTTTTCTGGATGAACAAAAACGAACCGTGATCGATGAAATCAAGACATCGGAACCAGCCTTTTCGGAATTGTTGAAAGAACAAGTGGAGATGTATTGGTATCAAGTGATGTGTTACGGACATATCTATTGCCAACAAGAAGACTTAGAAGTGATTACTTTACAATTAACTTATTATCAAACAACGACAGAAGAAATCACTAGGCAAACAAAAGAATTTACTAAAGAAGAATTGAATACTTTTTTTGAAGATCTGACACAAAAATATGAGCAGTGGCTGATTTTTAAAGCGAATTGGCGTATGACACGTAATCATTCTTTACAGCAGTTGCCTTTTCCATACGGAGATTATCGATCTGGCCAAAGAGAACTTGCAGTTGCTGTGTACAAAACAATCTTAAGCGACCAAAAACTGTTTGTTGAAGCACCAACTGGAACAGGCAAGACGATATCGACCTTGTTTCCGACTTTAAAAGCAATCGGTGAAGAGCAAGCGGAAAGAGCATTTTATCTAACGGCTAAAACAATTACACGTCAAGTTGCAGAAGATGCTGTGGAAGCGATGAAGCAAAAGGAAATGCGGTTAAAAAGTGTGACAGTAACAGCAAAAGATAAAATTTGTTTTTTAACAGAAAGAAATTGTATTCCAGAAGCCTGTCCATTTGCTAATGGTTATTATGATCGTTTGAATGAGGGATTGTGGGATTTACTAAATCATGAAGATCAGTTTACTCGTGATGTTATTGAACGCTATGCTCGTAAGCACACACTGTGTCCATTTGAACTTTCTTTGGATGTTAGCTTATGGTGTGATTTAGTGATTTGTGATTACAATTATTTATTTGATCCTGTTGTTTACCTAAGGCGCTTTTTTGAAGAGCAGGCAGAAGAGAAAGAAAACTTGTTTTTAGTAGATGAAGTCCATAATCTAGTCAATCGTTCACGGGAAATGTATTCAGCTGTATTGTCTAAGAGTATGTTTTCTACTTTAAAAAACACACTTGAAAAAAGACAAATAAAAGTGATTCGAGCACTGAAAAAAATCGAAAACGAATTTGATAAGATAAAACAAGTCTGTAAGGAGGAAGGGAAAGACTTTATACAGCAGCAAGCACCAATCGATAGTCTAGTCAAAGTAGCCTATTCGCTTGCTGAAACGATCAAGGAGTGGTTACCTGAAAATCAAGATCATACCGAAATCAATCAAATGCTCTCTGTTTATTTTGATTTGCTGAATTATACGAAGATCAGTGAAGGGTATGATGACCATTATTGTACCTATGTCAATTGCCAGAATCATGAGATCATGGTCAAGCAGTTTTGTATTGATCCTAGCTACTTATTACAGCAAAAACTAGACAAAGGAAAGTCTAGTATTTTATTTTCTGCAAGTTTAACGCCGTTGGATTATTATCAAGAAGTTTTAGGTGGAGGGAAGGACAGTCTTCGGTATCGTATTCCTAGTCCTTTTCCAAAAGAAAATCAATTGTTAGTAGTTGAAAGCTACATCCAAACGACTTACAGAGAACGTGCGCATAGCTATGGGAAAATTGTTGACAGTCTGACGAATATGATCCAGCAAAAAGAAGGAAATTATTTTGTATTTTTCCCTTCCTATTCTTATATGGATATCATTTATGAACTCTTCCGACAAAAAAATCCTTATGTGAAGACCAAGATTCAAGCAAGCATGATGACGGAAGTGGAGCGGGAGGCCTTTTTAGCCGATTTTGTGGCAGAACCAGCAGAAACTCTACTTGGTTTTTGTGTCTTAGGAGGTATTTTTTCAGAAGGGATCGATTTAAAAGGGAGTCGTTTGATTGGTACAGCAATTGTGGGTGTTGGGTTACCTCAGATCAACCATGAACAAGAATTAATCAAGGGCTATTATGATCAAGAAAAAAATCAAGGCTTTCAATTTGCTTATCAAATTCCTGGGATGAATAAAGTGTTGCAGGCTGCTGGCAGAGTCATTAGGGATACAGATGATCGCGGTGTAGTTCTATTGTTGGATCAACGTTTTCAAACAAATGCTGTCCAACGCTTTTTCCCACCTCATTGGCATCAGGTTCAGACTTCCAATTCTTCAGAACAGACAAAACAACTCTTGCAACAATTTTGGTCATTAGACTGATCGAGTGAGAATGGGAAAAACAATCACTTACTGGTATACTAACATAAGTACTGACTGATGAAAGTAGTATTTATTTTTAAGAAAGTATAGCAATAAAAGCAGCCGAGGTTTAGTTTATCGGCTCTTTTTTGAGAAAAAGCTTACAATACCTCTAAACTAACGAAGCATAAGGAGACGAAAGATGAAAAATATCCTTGTATTACATACAGGCGGCACGATTTCAATGTCAAAAGAAGCAGATGGAAATGTAACCACTAATTCCATGAATCCATTGCTAGACCAAGAAGAATTATTAGCAGGAAAAGTAAACCTGATTGTAGAACCAATTTTCAATATTCCTTCACCACAGATGACCTTAGAACGAATGTTGGAGTTAAAGCAACGGATTCAAAAGGCGTATACTGAAGCGATCGATGGAGTAGTCATTACGCATGGTACAGATACTTTAGAAGAGACAGCTTATTTTTTAGATAGTACACTAGAAAATAAAATGCCGATCGTCTTAACAGGTGCGATGCGTTCCAGTAATGAAATTGGTACAGATGGATTATATAATTTTATCAGCGCTGTTTGGACGGCTTGTTCAGATGAGTCTTTTGATAAAGGGGTCCTTGTTGTAATGAATGATGAAATCCATACGGCCCGTTATGTAACAAAAACACATACAACAAATGTAGCCACTTTTCGAACTCCAACATTCGGCCCCATCGGGATGATTGCGAAGGAACGAACTTTTTTCGCTAGTGAAGTGCGTCGGCAATCAGTCTGTGATGTCCAAAGCGTCACTGGTGAAGTCTATGTGATTAAAGCATATGCTGGAATGGATGGCAGCTTGTTTGATTTAGTGAACAACGATCAAACCGATGGCATCGTAATAGAAGCTTTAGGGGCAGGTAATCTCCCTCCTGAAACATTACCTGCCTTGGAAAGACTTTTAGCTAGAAATATTCCGATCGTCTTAGTTTCTCGTTGTTCTAATGGTATTGCTGAAGACATTTATGATTATGATGGCGGTGGTGTTAATTTGAAGAAAATGGGTATTATCTTTTCTAGAGGATTAAATGGGCCAAAAGCTCGAATTCGCTTGATTGTTGGTCTAAATAGTAATAAAAATAGACAGGAATTATCTGAGTTTTTAAGTGAATAAAAAAATGTATAACTAGCTAAAAAATAGTAGCTAGTTATACATTTTTTTTAACGGAAATTAGTAAATTGTAACTCTACAGGTAATTCTAAATTACGAAGTAAGGCAATCACTTTTTGCAAATCATCACGGCTTTTTCCTGTCACTCTGATTTGGTCTTCTTGAATTTGAGATTTCACTTTGATGCCAGAATTTTTGATTGCCACGTTGATTTTTTTGGCATTCTCTTTATCGATGCCACTAATCAACTCACCATATTGACGGGCAGCGCCACCAAGCGCTTTTTCACTTGTTGAGAAGTGAATATTTTTAATGGGTACTGCGCGTTTCACTAATTTGCTAAATAAAACATCTTTCACTTGTTCGACTTTATAATCATCTTCAGCCATGACGACTAGTTTATTGTTTTCTAACTTTATATCTGCAATCGACCCTTTGAAATCAAATCGATTCTTGATTTCTTTCAGTGCGATTTGGATCGAGTTTTTGACTTCTTCCATATTTATTTCAGATGTTACATCAAAACTTGCTTCTTTTGCGGCCATTTGAAAAGCTCCTCTCATTATTTCTTACTTTTATAGTACCATTAAATAGAGAAGAAACAAGTCTAAATCTTTTTTTGAGAGCTGGAGTAACAAAAGGTGTGAAAAGCCAGTGTCTAATTAAAATAAGAGAATAAAATAATCCTCATTTTCTACTTTTTTTCTTTTCTTTTTTTGAGCAACCTGTTATCCTGATTCGAGGGATTTTTCTTAAGAAATAAAGATACTGCTCTATGGGTGAGCAGTTTCATAAAGGACGGGGAGGTTCTAGATGAGTAAATGGGTCATCACATATAAACAAAGTGAGACAGTAAAAAAGTTTGCAGTTATTTTTGTTACCGGTATTTTAGTAGCGATCAGCTTGAACTTTTTTTTGATCCCTGCTAAAGTTTTTTCGGCGGGAATGAATGGAGTCGCGCAAATTATTGCAACATTATTGTATACACATCTTGGTATTACAATCGACACAGGATTATTTATTTTATTATTGAATATTCCAATTTTTCTTTTAGGATTCTTAAAATTAGGTAAAGAGTCAACGATTTATAGTTTTTTGAATGTTGCCTGGGTTTCTTTAACAACGATTTTGATCCCAATTGAAGTTGTAACGACGAATCCATTGATGAATGCGATTGCTGGTGGTGTATTGATTGGAATCGGGGCTGGTTTGTCCTTGAAAATGGGGTTTACAACTGGCGGTATGGATGTTATTTCATTGGTGCTATCAAAGACAACGGGGAAAACAGTTGGTAATTATATGTTTATGCTCAACGGAATCATTGTGGCAATTGCTGGTTTTGTTTTTGATTGGGAAAGTGCATTGTATACGATTATTTCGATTTATTGTATGACCCAAGTAGTCGATACAATCCATACTAGC
The DNA here is from genome assembly GCF_050499005.1 of Enterococcus sp. AZ101. Classification (NCBI taxonomy): domain Bacteria; kingdom Bacillati; phylum Bacillota; class Bacilli; order Lactobacillales; family Enterococcaceae; genus Enterococcus; species Enterococcus sp. AZ101. The sequence continues at coordinate 826,242 of NZ_JBMHEZ010000002.1, forward strand.
CATCAAAAAATCACCGCGATGATTGTAACCGTTCAACCAGAAGTTGTAACACAAGCCATTTCAAAACAGATGATTCGAGGGATGACGTTGCTCCCATCGATGGGTGGTTATTCTGGTGTTGAAGGACGGATGATCATGATGGTGATTACGCGTTATGAGTTGTATGATTTGGAACAAATCGTTTATGAAGTAGATGAGAATGCGTTTATGAATATTATTCCTACGCATTCTGTGCTAGGACGATTTGCAAATGAAGATGAACAGCGGATTTTTAAAAGTACTGGAAGTTTCCCAGAAATGAAGAAACATAAAACAAAACAGAAATAGCGTTACTCTTTCAAGTTCATCAAAAATCTGATTGAAAGCAGATTTTTGATGAACTTTTTTAGCGTGTCAAGGATTGATGTGGTAAATTTCCCAAACATTGACACTTTTTCTCTATCAAACAACTGACTTCCCAGAACTTCTTTGAAGTATTGATAGCGTATTCATACGGTGGTATAACTAATTTGTAAAACAAGCAAATAGAAGGAGGGTGTTTCACTAGTGATGGAGAAAGTGCAGCGGTTTGGAGGAGCAATGTTTACCCCGGTCTTGTTATTCTCGTTTTCAGGAATTATGGTAGCGCTTGCTATTATATTTAAAAATCCAATGATCGTTGGAAGTATTGCCAATGAAGGAAGCGTTTGGTATGGTGTCTGGTCTGTTTTGGAAAGTGGGGCTTGGACTGTTTTTAATCAGATGGAGTTGCTGTTTGTGATTGGTTTACCGATTGGATTAGCTAAAAAGGCCAATGCTCGAGCAGCCATGGAAGCTTTTGTGATTTATCTGACTTGCAATTATTTTATCAGCAGTATGTTGGAATATTTCGGTGTGTTCTTTGGGGTTGATTTTGCCCAAGAAGTCGGGGGCGATAGTGGAATGAAGATGATTGCGGGGATCAAAACGCTGGATACTGGTATTATCGGTGCTATTTTTATTTCAGCAATTGTGGTTTGGCTGCATAATCGTTACTTTGATACTAAATTGCCAGATTTTTTAGGAATCTTTCAGGGATCATCTTTGATTGCGATTTTAGGTTTCTTCGCTATGTTACCAATCGCTTTTCTAATTTGTCTGATTTGGCCGAAAATTCAAATGGGGATTGGTTCGATGCAGACTTTCTTAGCAAGTGCTGGAACATTTGGTGTTTGGTTGTATACGTTCTTAGAAAGAATTTTGATTCCTACAGGATTACATCATTTTATTTACACACCGTTTGTCTTTGGTCCGGCAGTTGTTGAAAATGGTATCACTAAATACTGGATGGCACACTTAAATGAATATGCGCAGACAACGACGCCAATCAAACAATTATTCCCACAAGGCGGTTTTGCTTTACACGGGAATTCAAAGATCTTTGCTTCACCGGGTATTGCAGCGGCATTTTATTTTACTGCAAAACCCGATAAGCGGAAAAAGGTCTTAGCAATTTTGATTCCTGTAACTTTAACGGCTGTTTTAGCTGGCATTACGGAACCGTTGGAATTTACGTTTTTATTTGTTGCACCACCGCTATTTGTATTACATGCTGTGTTAGCAGCAACGATGGCTGCGACGATGTATTTCTTTGGTGTCGTAGGGGATATGGGTGGTGGCTTCATCGATTTATTGGCGAAAAACTGGATTCCACTATTTGCAAATCATAAAGGAATGATTTTCACGCAATTGATTATTGGTCTATCCTTCACACTGATCTATTTCGTCGTTTTTCGTGCATTGATTTTGAAGTTTAACTTTGCAACACCTGGAAGAGAAGAAGACCAAGAAGTTAAATTGTATAGTAAAAAAGAGTATAAGGAGGCAAAAAAAGCTGGAACTATAGGAGATGTAGCGATTGCTGGAGCGAATCAGTATACAGAGCAAGCAGCGGTCTATTTAGAAGCTTTTGGTGGTAGTGATAACATCGAAAAGGTCAATAATTGTGCGACTCGTTTGAGAATTACGGTGAAAGAGGAAGGAATCGTTGCCCCAGATAGTGTCTTTAAAGAAGGTGGTGCACACGGTGTTGTTAGAAATGGGACAGCCTTTCAAGTAATCGTCGGCTTAGATGTCCCTCAAGTGAGAGAGCAATTTGAGAATTTATTAGCATTAGGAAATGACAATCAAGTAAATGAATAAAGCTAAAGGAGCTGGACAAAAAATGAAAAAATTTTCAATCGTAATTGCAGGTGGAGGAAGTACATTTACTCCCGGAATCGTATTAATGTTACTGGACAACTTAGATAAATTTCCAATTCGACAAATCAAATTTTATGATAATGATCCACAAAGACAAAAGCAAATTGCAGATGCTTGCGAAATCATTATTAAAGAACAAGCCCCCGATATTGAATTTTTAGCAACAACAGACCCTAAAACGGCCTTTACAGATGTTGATTTTGTTATGGCTCACATTCGCGTCGGTTTATATGCGATGCGGGAAAAAGATGAAAAAATCCCTTTAAAATACGGGGTGATTGGTCAAGAAACTTGTGGACCAGGAGGCATTGCTTACGGTATGCGTTCAATCGGCGGTGTTTTAGAATTGATTGATTATATGGAAAAATACTCACCAGAAGCTTGGATGTTAAATTACTCTAATCCAGCGGCAATCGTAGCCGAAGCAACTAGAAAATTACGCCCAGAATCGAAGATCATCAATATTTGTGATATGCCAGTGGGGATCGAAGAACGGATGGCTAAAGCTGTCGGGCTAAGCTCTAGAAAAGAGATGGTCGTACGTTACTATGGCTTGAATCATTTTGGCTGGTGGACAGATATTCGTGATCAAGAAGGCAATGATTTAATGCCGAAAATCAAAGCACATGTAAAAGAGTATGGCTATTCATTAAAAGAAGAAATCGAAGAATCACAGCATATGGACGCTAGTTGGATGCACACGTTTGCCAAAGCGAAAGAAGTATATGCGGTCGATCCAACGACATTACCAAATACGTATTTGAAATATTATTTTTATCCGCAAGATGAAGTAGCTCATGCAAATCCAGAATATACGCGGGCAAATGAAGTAATGGCTGGACGTGAAAAACATGTGTTTGGTGAATGTAATCGGATCACAAAGGCTGGTACAGCACAAGGAACAACGTTAGAAGTAGATGAACATGCTTCTTATATAGTCGATCTTGCCAGAGCAATTGCCTATAATACTCATGAAAGAATGTTATTGATCGTTGAAAACCAAGGAGCAGTTGTAAACTTTGAAGAAACTGCGATGGTGGAAGTGCCATGTATTGTGGGAAGTAATGGGCCAGAACCGATTGTACAAGGAAAAATTCCTCGTTTTCAAAAAGGCTTGATGGAACAACAAGTTGCTGTTGAAAAGTTGGTTGTTGAGGCTTGGACGGAAGGTTCGTATCAAAAATTATGGCAGGCATTGACCTTATCACGCATTGTTCCCAATGCTCGTATTGCCCAAGAAATTTTAGATGATTTAATAGAAGTAAACAAAGAATTTTGGCCTGAGCTGCGTTAATCACTGAGGCAGGAGATATAGGTAGATACTATTTTCTCCTGCCTATTCCCTTATATATCTACCTAGTTTCCGTTTTGGACGTTATCCATTATAATGAGGAAAAATAAGTGAGGTAAGAAGGGTGAAGATGAATCTAGAATCGTTAATGCAAAAACATCAAAAGAATCTCAGTGAAATGGATTGGGCAATCTTAGGCTACATTTTAGAAAATGAGCAGGAAATTTTCCAGTTGAGTATTGTTGAGCTGGGCAAAAAAGTTCATAGTTCCAAATCATCCATTTTACGCTTAACCAAAAAACTGGGTTTTTCTGGTTATTCAGAATTTAAATATTTTATGCGACAATCTCAAAAAGCTGAAATTGGGACTATTAGCGCTGATCTAGTTGGTATACAAGCGAAAGATATTGAAAACACAGTCAAATTAGCTCAACAGACAGATTTCACCTCATTTAGTCAAGCGCTTCAAAATGCCAATACAGTCTATTGCTATGCTACAGGCTATTCACAGCGTAAAGTGGTTGAAGAGCTGTCAAAAATGTTGATGATCTGTGATAAACGATCAATTGTAATTCCTGTAAAAACCGAACTAGATATCAGTATGTCGATGATCACAAAAGAAGATCTTGTTTTATTTGTTTCTTTAAGTGGAGAAACAGATGACATCAAAGAGAATATTCTTTCTTTGAATGCTAGAAAAATACCTGTTGCTGCAATCACAGCATTTTCACATAATTTTTTTGCAGAACATGCACAATACGCTTATTTTTATTATTCAACGCCTTTTGCTGTTTCTGGAAAAAATCATATTGCCCAATCTTTAGTTGGACTAAGTGTGTTGGTGGATTTGATTTTCAGAAAATATGTTACGTATTTAAACAAAAGTTATGAGGAGGAAAGCAGATGACTAGACTGTTGTTAGAACCTATTAAAATGAAACGCCTATTATTTGGTTATTGGTTGCTCGTACCGTGTTTATACGTGGTCTATCTGTTTACTTTAGCGGCGGTTCAACAGACAACGGTTAGTATCATTTTTGCAACAATTCCAAGTTTGACATTGACGACGATCATCGTCTTGTTATTATTTTTTCAATTATTCGCGTTGTATAAACTGATTGATTCTAGCGACTACCGTGCTTCATTACTTGGTAATTTTTTGAAATTTAGTATGATTCAACAACTTTGCTCATTAAATATCATTGGAATCATCTTGTGTATTTTAGTCTATCGTAGCTTGCTGCCGACCAAAGACGAGCTTATTTTGCCAAAATCTGAACAATGGATAGTATATGGTGTCATGACATTTGTCGGATGTGTCACAGTGATCGTCTTGTTGATTCGTATTTCATTATAATCTTTGACGAACTGACGCCAGAATTCATTGGTTGGGGTACTCGATTTTTAGACAAAAAGCGAGTAGTGTCTTTAGTTATGTGAAAGTCTGGACAAAAATTTTCTGAAAAAGGCAATTTTAGTAGAAAAGTACTAAAAAGTCTGCTAAAATATAACTGTTGGTTAAGGATATCCTTAACAAATAAAGTTTTTTTAAAACTTAGGAGGAATTTTATTATGCCATTAGTATCAGGAACAGAATTTCTTAAAGCAGCACGCAAAGGCGGCTACGGTGTCGGAGGATTCAACACAAACAACCTAGAATGGACAAAAGCAATTCTTGAAGCTGCAGAAGCTAAAAAAGCGCCAGTTTTGATCCAAACTTCTATGGGTGCTGCTAAATACATGGGCGGTTACCAAGTATGTTACGATTTAGTAAAAGACTTAATCGATTCAATGGGCATTACTGTACCAGTAGCTCTTCACTTAGACCACGGTGAATATGAAGATGCATTAGAATGTATCGAAATCGGCTACACTTCAGTTATGTTTGATGGTTCACACTTACCATTCGAAGAAAACATCGAAAAAGCAAAAGATGTTGTTGCCAAAGCACACGCTAAAGGCGTTTCTGTAGAATGTGAAGTGGGTTCAATCGGCGGAGAAGAAGACGGAATCATCGGTTCTGGCGAATTAGCTGACGTACAAGAATGTGTACAAATGGTTGCTACAGGTATTGATTACCTAGCATGCGGAATCGGTAACATCCACGGTTCATACCCAGACAACTGGACTGGATTAGCATTTGACCACTTACAAGAAATCGCTGACGCTGTTGGTGACATTCCATTAGTATTACACGGTGGATCAGGTATTCCTTTAGAGCAAGTTCAAAAAGCAATCTCTATGGGCGTTTCTAAAATCAACGTGAATACTGAGTGTCAAGAAGTATTTGCTGCAGCAACGCGCAAATACATCGAAGAAGGCAAAGATCTTGAAGGTAAAGGCTTTGACCCTCGTAAATTATTAGCACCAGGAACAAAAGCTGTGACTGAATTAGTAGAACAACGTATCGAATGGTTCGGTTCTGCTAACAAAGCATAATTAATTTCTATACTAGTTATAAAAACTGGAACAACGGATAAACTGTTGTTTCAGTTTTTTTGACGAAAAAATGAATGTCCAATTTAAAAATTGTCTCTAGCCTGCCGATTTATCTACCCAGTTTCTCTAGATTTTATGTGAAAATGATAGAAAAACAAACAATTGATGAAAAACAATCAAAAGCGAATGGCTGTTGGCTTTTTTATTGTCCCTGAATGTGTTAGAATAGTTTGGGTATATTACAAAAAAATAAAACTATTTGTTTTACATAGATAGGTGAGAATATAAATGAAAAAAATCGTAATCAATGGCAATCGTCCATTAACCGGAGAAGTATGTATCAGCGGCGCAAAAAACAGTGCAGTGGCATTGATTCCCGCAGCTATCTTAGCTGATTCACCAGTAACGTTAGATGGTGTACCTGATATTCAAGATGTTCATTCATTAATTGAAATTTTAGAAATCATGGGTGCTAAAACAACCTTTACAGATAATACCTTAGTCATCGATCCAACAGAAATTGTGTCTGTTCCAATGCCTAAAGGCAAAATCAATAGTTTGCGTGCTTCCTATTACTTTATGGGGTCATTATTAGGAAAGTTTGGTGAAGGGGTTGTTGGGTTACCTGGTGGCTGTTATTTAGGACCTCGTCCGATCGATTTACACATCAAAGGCTTTGAAGCATTGGGCGCTGATGTGACCAACGAGCATGGTGCGATGTATTTAAGAACCAATGGTGGACTGCATGGAACGAGAATCTTTATGGATATGGTTTCGATTGGCGCGACGATCAATGTGATGTTAGCTGCTGTGAAAGCCGAAGGAAAAACCATTATTGAGAATGCTGCTCGTGAACCTGAAATCATCGATGTGGCTACATTATTGAACAATATGGGGGCAAATATCAAAGGTGCTGGAACAGATATTATTAGAATCGAGGGCGTTGAAACATTACACGGCTGCCGTCATTCAATCATTCCTGATCGTATCGAAGCAGGGACTTATTTAGCTTTAGCGGCTGCAATGGGTGAAGGGGTAAAAGTTCGTAACGTAATTTACGAACATCTAGAAAGCTTTATTGCAAAATTACAAGAAATGGGCGTTAAGATGACGATCGAAGAAGATATGATCGAAGTCCATCCTTCTCATGATTTAAAAATGACGACAGTTAAAACCTATCCATATCCAGGTTTTGCAACAGACCTACAACAACCGATCACGCCATTGATGTTAAAGGCTAAAGGAACGGGTGAAGTTATTGATAGTATCTATGCACAACGGACAAAGCATATTCCGGAGCTAGTACGCATGGGGGCAGATGCAGCGATCGAAGGCAATATGATTGTGATCAATGGTCCTGCACAATTACATGGGGCAGAAGTTGTTGCCTCAGACCTTCGAGCTGGTGCTTGTTTAGTGATAGCGGGCTTGATGGCTACAGGGACTACAACGATTCATAATGTCGAATATATTTTACGTGGTTATGACCATATTATTGAAAAATTAACAGCACTGGGTGCTGATATCCAAATGATCGAAACAGAAGAAGAAATCGAGGTGGCTAAATGAGTGACTATTTAACGATGGCGGAACTTGAAAATAGTACGTTAAAAGATATTTATTCTTATGCGAAAGAATTCAAGATCCCATATTATAGTCAAATGAATAAAAAAGAGTTATCTCTGGCAGTTATTCGAGCGCAAGCTGAGAAACAAGGATTTTTCTTCATGGAAGGAATTTTAGATATTGTATCTCAAGATGGCTATGGTTTTTTGCGTCCAATCAATTATGGACCAAGTGCAGAAGATATTTATATCTCATCTTCACAAATTCGCCGATTTGGTTTACGCAATGGTGACAAAGTTGCTGGAAAAGCACGTCCTCCAAAAGAATCAGAACGTTATTATGGCTTGATGCATGTTGAAAGTGTCAATGGGAAAGACCCAGAAGAAGCTAAAGAACGTCCGCATTTCCCAGCCTTAACACCGCTTTACCCCGAAAAACAAATCAAACTAGAAACAACTTCTGGTAGATTATCGACACGTATGATTGATATCTTTTCGCCTGTTGGATTTGGTCAACGTGGCCTGATTGTTGCACCGCCAAAAGCTGGTAAGACTAGTGTGCTAAAAGAAATTGCCAACGGTATCTTAGAAAATTATCCAGAGGTAGAATTAATTTTATTATTGATCGATGAACGACCAGAAGAAGTGACTGATTTAGAGCGTAGTGTTAAAGGGGACGTTGTTTCTTCAACATTCGATCAACAACCGCAAAATCATACTCGCGTTTCCGAATTAGTATTAGAACGAGCGATGCGCTTAGTTGAAGACAAACGAGATGTGGTTATCTTGATGGATAGTATTACACGTTTAGCTCGTGCGTATAACTTAGTGATTCCAGCTAGCGGTCGTACATTGAGTGGCGGGATCGACCCAGCAGCTTTTTATAAACCTAAGCGATTTTTTGGTGCTGCTCGAAATATTGAAGAAGGCGGTAGTTTGACGATTCTTGCTACAGCTTTAGTGGATACTGGTAGTCGCATGGATGATGTTATCTTTGAAGAATTCAAAGGAACTGGAAATATGGAACTGCACTTATCTCGTGATTTAGCTGATCGACGTATTTTCCCAGCCATTGATATCAAGAAATCTGGAACACGTAAAGAAGACTTGTTAATGTCAAGCGAGCAGTTAGAGGAAATATGGAAGCTGCGTAATCATATGACAGGCGATTCTTTAGAATACACGGAGCAATTCGTTAAATTTTTACGTAAAACGAAAAACAATCAGAAATTCTTCGAGGAATTCCACGATGTCTCTTTTGGCAGACAAGCGAAAAAAAATATTAAAAGATAATTGCATCGATAAACGAATCATGCTATTATAGTACTGTTGTATACCGACAAATAAACTCTGATGCAGCAAATGGATCAGGGCAAAGGAGCGAAAAGACTATGAAACAAGATATCCATCCAGAATATCATCCAGTTATTTTTATGGACTCAACAACTGGTTTTAAATTTTTATCAGGTTCTACTAAGCACTCTGATGAAACAGTTGAATGGGAAGACGGAAACACTTACCCTGTAATCCGTGTCGAAGTTACATCTGACTCTCATCCATTTTACACTGGACGTCAAAAATTTACACAAGCAGACGGACGTGTGGATCGTTTCAACAAAAAGTATGGTATCAAAGATGCCAACGCCAATCCAGAAGCTTAATTCAAACAGCAATGGTTATAAGACCCCACTCATTTATGAGCGAGGTCTTATTTTTTTTCTTCAAGTGTAACTTGATAGAATTATTGTAAAATCAAACAAAAGTAGTTTAAAATATAAAATGAAGATTAAAATGAATTAAGAAATGATAAAATAGTTTTAGTTGAGAGATTAGAAGGGAATGGGATACTTGAAAGTTAGCAAAAGAAAATTTGGCGAAACAGCTCTTTTATATTCGCTTACGAATGATTCAGGAATTACGATGAATGTGACTGATTTAGGTGCAAGAATTGTTGATTTGATCGTACCTGTTAATGGAAAAAAACGAAATATTGTTTTAGGCTTTGATTCTGCGGAAGAATATAGGGAGAAAGATAAGTATTTTGGCGCAACGATCGGTCGTGTTGCAGGTAGAATTAAGCATGGTACATTTTCAATCGATCAGCAAAATTATCAATTGCCTGTTGATCCCAAAAGTGGTCATACGCTACATGGTGGCTTAGAAAGTTTTGAGACAAAATTATGGAGCGCTGCAACAGAGCAAACGAGTGAACGAGTTTCTGTCTTATTTTCCTATCTAAGCCCAGCAGGAGAAAATGGTTTTCCAGGAGAATTAAAAGCTAGTGTAACCTATTCGTTAACAAACGAAAATGAATGGATCATAGATTATCAAGCATCTACCAATCAACCCACATTGTATAATCCAACAAATCATGTGTATTTCAATTTGACAGGCAAACCATCGCAAGCTGTTGACGAACATGAAGTGTTTGTTGATGCTGATAAGTTTGCAGTAGTAGCCGAGGATACTACTGTTACAGGTGAACTACGTACTGTGGTCAATACGCCTTTTGATTTTAGAAGACCTAAAAAGATGATTCAAGTGTTTCAGACGAATTATGAACAAAATCGTTTAGTAAATGGATTAGATCATCCGTTTATCTTGAATCAGTCAGGTTTTGATAAGTCCCAAGCGATCATTAGTGCTCCAGAAAAGGATCTTTCAATAGAGATGTATACGGATCGTCCAGCAGTTGTGATTTTTACTGCCCAGTTTGGTGATGAAGGACCAGAAGTTCGAGGGGAAAAAATGTGTCATCATGGCGCTCTTACTTTGGAAACCCAAGTCAGTCCTGGAGCCTGTGAATTTGAAGAGTTTGGTACTATTATCTTATACCCAGAAACACCCTACCAAAGTCGGACAATTTATAAAATCAATGTAATAGATGATAACTGAACCTCCTTGATGAAAAAAATATGTTTAGAAGTGGTAAAAAATAACGAAAAAATTTTTAGGCAGTATTGAAGCATGCGGTACAAAATTTGTTTGCGGTGTCGGCAATGATCAACTCAAAATTATTGAAAAAATTCGTTTTCCTGCAACAACCTGCGTTTTGAAAATATCATGAGAATAAAACGAAATTTAGTGCTAACTACTTGCTTCATTTTCATTGGAAAATTGTTCAGAGTAAGCTAAAACACTTACCAAAAAACGCTTCAAAAAGTGCTGACAAAGTGACAAATACAATCGAACGTGTTAAACTGATTTTTAAGCTTACTAAAAGTAAGTTTATTAGTGGTAATTAATTTGCCTTTAAGCATAATGTAGGGAGATGAGTTAAACATGCAGTACATATTTGATAAAGGGAGTCTTCACGGGAAAAATTTATTATTACTTCATGGAACTGGTGGCGATGAAACGTCGTTACTAGATATTGCTCGTTTCTTAGATGAAGAGGCTACATTGCTTTCTTTTCGTGGAACTGTTCAAGAGTCTGGAATGAACCGTTTTTTTAAGAGGAATGGCTTGAATCAATTTGACTTGATCAGCTTAGAAGAAGAAAGTGATAAACTTATTCAAGAAATTAGTTCTGTCAGTAAAGAAAAAGGTATATCGTTAGAAGAATGGACCATTGTTGGTTATTCAAACGGAGCGAATATCGCGGCACATATTTTATTAGAACGTCACTTTGCTGTTAAGCAGGCTATTTTATTTCACCCAATGTCTTTAGGGGTGGATATGCAGAAATTTAAGTTATCCGATAAAAAAATCTGGTTATCAGTGGGTGAAAATGATCCTATCGTGCCTAAAGTAGCGTCAGACCAATTGGTCCAACAATTGGAAAAGAGACAGGCGGCTGTTACTATTGCTTCAACAAATGCAGGGCATCAAATAACAATGGATGAAATCAATCAGGCAAAACGGTGGTTAAGTGAGCGCGAAACAGTATAGTTATAAAAACAAAGCGAATCGTTTGTAGCAAGTTAAAAATGATGCTATGCTAGTTATGTAATATAAATTAACTAGGGGGGATTTTCACATGGCAGATTTAAATGGACGCGTAAATGATGCAAAAGACAAAGTTGAAGGAACAGCTAAAGAAGTTCAAGGTAAAGTAACAGACGATAAAGGTAAAGAAATTGAAGGTAAAGCACAATCAGCTTTTGGCGATGTAAAAGATAAAGCTCGCGATGCCGGTGATGATATGAAAGATGGCGCTGAAAAATTAGGCGACAAAATCAAAGAAGGCTTTGAAGATATCAAAGAAAAATTCCATAAACACGACGATAAATAATAATCGATTTTGTCGATTTAAATTTATAGAGGAGTGAGGTAGAATTCTATCTCGCTCCTCTTTTTTTTATTTAGAAATAGAAGGAAATTTATAATAAAAGAAAACATAGCAGATACCGATAGACTTTGGAACTGTTTTTCATTTTGGAGGAAAGTACAAACTAATCTATTTATATTTTTTACTTGAAGGAAATTATCTTTTTTTTCGATTATTGTCGAAAAAGAAGAGAAAACAATACTTTTAAATGCGATATAATTAATATTGAAAATATATATGTATTTAAAAACCATAAAAAGGAAGAGCAAATATGAAAAAATGGACACACACACTATTAGTTTCAACATTAGTTTTGGGTACAGTACCATATGGTACAATGAATTCTTCGGTTCAAGCAATTGCAGAAGAAATAGAGAAGCAAGAAATGACCGAAGCATCAGGAGAGACAGCTAGGGAGTTTGAAGGTGAGAGTCTTAAGACCTCAGTTAAGCAAACTACAAGTGATTCAAAACAAGTAATGTCAGAAGTAACCACTTCAACTGAGATAATGGAGGAAGGTGCTAAGTCAAATGAAGTTGTTGGGCATTCGCAAATAGCTTTAGCTCAGGAGAATAAATCTGAGGGAATGAATCAAGTTATGCCTCGAAATATAGGGGACTTTATCATAACTGTTGATGGTGTTGTTCTTCCAGTACAAGAGATTGACTATCAATACACAAATGCAGTACATATAAATTTTGTACGTAAGGATCCTGATAATCCTTTTGCCAAAAGTTATCAATATGAATTTCTTTCTGGCGGCGGAATTCAGAGTGGTAATAATGTCGATATGACTGCTTATTTAACTGGTCCAGAGGGGATTTATGAATTTCGTCTGCAAGGTTTAGATGCCAGAGGAGGTTCAGATACAGGTTATTTTGCAAACAATATTCAAAGAACGGCCTCCTCAATAAACATTGATGGCGTAATTAATCAATCAGAAACAGTTGTTGAAGATCCATCTTCGATTATAGTAGGAAGAGATGTCGCGGATACTTATGGTGACTATAGCTATTCCTGGGTAATTAAAGATGCAAGTGGTGATGTTGTTCAATTTGGTGAAACTGGTGAACAACCAGATATCGATCAATTAGCTACTGGTGAATATACAATCACAAATATTGTAACAGAAACGCCGCCAGCTGGTTATGTTTCGACAGCACCAATTACTGACACAACTTCTGGTAAGTTCAAAATTACAGCAGGAAAAGTTATCGTTGAACATATTTTAGTTGATTCAGATGGCAATCAAGTGAAAATCTATAGTACAGATGATACTAGTTATTCCGGTAAAATTGGGCTGGGTTACGCAACAACACCAATAGAGATTACTGGATACGAACTAGTTGTAGAAAAAATGCCAGCTAACCAAAACGGAACCTATACCAAAGCAGATCAAACGGTTAAATATTACTATAAAAAAGTCAAAACCAATATCAACATTGAATATGTGAACGAAAAAGGCGAACCACTTTCAACAGGAGATATAATTCTTGGTGAGTATGAAGATCCTTACAAAACCACCGCAAAAGATATTCAAGGATATGAGTTAGTGACAACACCAAATAATGCAACAGGCAACCACACAGACAAAGATCAAACAGTCAGCTATGTCTATAAAAAGAAAGCAACAAAAGTAAACGTTCATTATGTCGATGAAAAGGGCAACCCACTTGCGGATAGTGACTTGATCGACGGGTTTTTCGATGATCCTTATAATACAGCCTCTAAAGAAATCGAAGGATATACTGTCAAAACGATTCCGTCAAATGCACAAGGGAATCATACCGTTGATCCAACTGATGTAACGTACGTTTATACAAAAATCAAAAGCAATATCAATGTGGAATATGTTGACGAAAAGGGTAACTCGATTTCACCTAATGAACTAGTCCAAGGAGAATATGGAGATGACTATAAGACCACAGCAAAAGACATTCCAGGATATGAGATAGTGACGGTTCCTGTGAATAATGAGGGCACCTATACAGACAAAGACCAAACGGTTAAATACGTTTATAAAAAGAAACCAACAAAAGTAACGGTTCATTATGTCGATGAAAAGGGAAAACCACTCGCAGAGAGCGGTTTACTTGATGGATTTTTTGATGATCCATATAATACGACACCTAAGCCAATTTCAGGCTATATTTTAATGGCAGTACCGAGAAATGCTTCTGGTAAATATGATGTCGATCCGACAGAAGTCACGTATATCTATAAAAAAATTGAAGCACCAACCGTTGATGATGCAGTAGAAGGAGCAAAAGAAGTTACTGGTAATGGGATGCCTAATTCTAAAGTAATCGTAACATTTCCTGATGGCACTACGGTAACTGTAGATGTCGCTAAAGATGGAAAATGGAAAACAGCTGTTCCAGAAGGAATAGAACTGAGAAAAGGCGATAAATTAACAGCAGTTACGCTAGATCCTCTAACGGGTACATTGTCAGATCCAGGGACGGGCAAAGTGACACCATTATCTAATAAAGTACCAGAAACAACAACTAAACCAAGTAATACCAGCAATACATCAAGTACTCAAACTAAGAACAAACTGCCAAATACAGGCGAAACTAATAATACGGATGTCATGACGATGGGTTTATTAAGTTTAGTATTGGCTTTCTTCGGAAAGTTTCTACAAAAGAAAAAAGCGGAATAAAAAAATAGCTTAAAGCAAAGCAACTGTAACGAAATCCCACCTTAGGCTCATACAAATAGACTCCCCCCTGCCCAATGCATAGAGAGCGTATTGGGCAGGGGGGAGTTAAGCACGTTTATTATTAATTAGCTTTTTAATAATTCTTTCAAAATAGGTAAATCATGGACTTCATATTGCTTTTTAAAAGCATCAATTTCTTCTTCACTGAAAGTTTCGGGATCTAAAACCAATGCTTCAACAGGTAAAGGACGTGTATTTCTGATTTTTATATCAATGACAACCGGACGCTCGCTTTTTTTAGCAGCTGTAAAGGCAGGCTCTAATTGCGTATAGTCTGTTATTGTAAAGCCCTGTGCCCCGAGTGCTTCGCCAACTTTACCAAAATCGGCTCCTTCTAATGAAACACCAAATTTCTTCTGTTCACTATCTTCTTGTTCTGCCTCGATAAAGCCGAAAGACTCATTTGAAAAAACGATATTGATAATTGGCAGTTTGTATTTTACCTGAGTGATGATATCTTGCATGACCATTGCAAATGCGCCATCTCCACTCAAGGTGAAGACTTGTCGATCTGGATAGCTCAATTGGGCAGCGATTCCTCCTGGGATACCATTGCCCATCGTAGCAAACCAGCCTGATGTAGTAAATTTTTGTTTACCATTCATCTCAAGCAGTCGAATAGCATGGATTGTGGTGTTCCCAACATCTGTTACAAAGATGGCTTCTTTATCAGCAATTCGACGAATTTCTTTAAAAACAGGTTCTACCCGAAGGGGTTTATCCTCTTGATTTTCAAAACTTCTTAACCAACTGACCCAGTTTACTTTATTTTTTTGATTGGCTTTTAGCCAGCGATCAAATGGGCGTGATTCACCTAATTCCACCATGCGTTTTAGAGACTCTTTAGCATCTCCTAAAATAGCGACATCTGTTTTATGACGGCGACCTAATTTAGTAGAATCAGTATCGACTTGAATAAATTTTGCACTCGGATTAAAGAAATTGGCCGCAAATGGAAAATCACTACCGACAAAGACAATCAAATCAGTTTCTACTAAGGCTTCATTTGCGGGTTTAGTTGCAACTCGAGCGGCAAAGCCAAGAAAATTTTCATAAGCATCAGGGACAATTCCTTTGCCTAGGACAGCAGAGACCACAGGCATTGAAAAGTGCTCTGAAAATGCTTTGATTTCTGGCCAGGCATTACGACAGCCTTGTCCAATGTAAAGAAGGGGTTTTTCAGCAGCATTGATCAAAGGCATTGCTTTTTTTAGATCATGATAATTTGGCATGACCAAACCTTTTCGGTGATTTTCAGCTGTTGAACTATTGTGTGCTGGGATTTCTTTTGTTCCAAAATCAACTGGAATCGTTACAACAGCAACACCGTTATAGTTATAAGCCGTTTTGATTGCTTCATCCACGACATGAGGTAAACTTTCTGGGGTCATAACGGTTCGATTGTAGACACTCACGTCAGCAAACATAGGGTTTTCATTTAATTCTTGAAAGGAGTTGTAATTCATTGAATCGCTCGCAACTTGCCCCAAAAGAGCTAGGACAGGAACATGATCCATTTTAGCATCATACAAACCATTGATTAAATGAGTCGCACCAGGTCCAGCAGAGCCAAAAGCTACACCAATTTTTCCGGTTAGTTTAGCATCAGCGGCAGCAGCTAGCGCGCCAACTTCTTCGTGACGGACT
Source organism: Enterococcus sp. AZ101 (assembly GCF_050499005.1). Lineage (NCBI taxonomy): Bacteria > Bacillati > Bacillota > Bacilli > Lactobacillales > Enterococcaceae > Enterococcus > Enterococcus sp. AZ101. Next base: position 842,398 of record NZ_JBMHEZ010000002.1, read on the forward strand.
TGGATAAAGTTGATGCTGTTTTTTTCTTGATATAAGGCATCCATCGTGGAGTTGAAGGAACCACCTGGTATGCCATAAATGTGATCGATGCCCCAACTTTCTAAAACGTTGATCATCGCAACAGCAGCATTGATTGTTTCGACCATTTTACTCACTCCATTTCTTAATTTTCTTTCTATCTAAAGTATACTCGTTCTAGATTTTTGTACCAAACGAAAGCCTTTTTTGCATTATGCGTGGTTATAAAATCACTGATATGATAAAGTTAAGGGAAGAAAAGAATTTGGGGAAGATGGGGTGTTTATAATTATTGATTGGCTGTTATCTTTGGAAGCTTGGCAGCAAGCATTGGTGGGGACAGGTTTTACTTATTTTATGACGGCTTTAGGAGCTGGCTTGGTCTTCTTTTTTAAGGATATTAAAAAAGAAATTCTGAATATGATGCTCGGATTTGCGGCTGGTGTGATGATTGCAGCAAGTTTTTGGTCATTACTAGATCCGGCAATCAAGCAGGCGGAAGAAAATGGGAGTATTGCTTGGCTGGTCGTTAGTTTTGGCTTTGGGTTAGGTGGGTTGTTTCTTTATATTGCAGACAAGACTTTGCCACATATGCATTTTGGGCCGAATCATGAAAAAGAAGGATTGCCAAGTCATTTAAAACGGACGATTTTATTGGTTTTTTCAATTACGTTACACAATATTCCAGAAGGTTTAGCTGTGGGCGTTGCATTTGGCGCAGCGAGTTCCGCTGATGATCCTAAAAAAGCAGTATTGGCAGCTATTTCTGTAGCGTTAGGGATCGGTATCCAAAACTTTCCAGAAGGTGCTGCTGTTTCAATTCCATTGCGACAAGAAAATTTAAGTCGTAAAAAAGCTTTTCTTTACGGACAAGCATCAGGAATTGTTGAACCAATAGCAGGAATCATCGGGGCTGTTTTAGTAACTAAAGTAACATTGCTGTTGCCGTATGCCTTAGCATTTGCAGCGGGAGCGATGATTTACGTTGTAGTAGAAGAATTAATTCCAGAAGCACAACAAACCGTGACTAGTAAGCGTCATTTTGCAGTATTTGGTGTGATGTTAGGGTTTATTATTATGATGATTTTAGATGTAGCTTTGGGATGATTTTCTTTAATTGATTTAGAAATATAGTCTAGTTTTAGAATGTATCGGGATGAGAAAATAAGCAATAAAAGGTTGTGGGAATGAAGAGACAAATTATAGCATATAATAAAAAACGAGTAAGCAGGAAATACCATTTCCTGCTTACTCGTTTTCTTTAGTCAAATAAAGTTTTACATCACGCGTTCAAACGGATCCAAACTAATTCCTTTTTCTAAAACGATCTTTGCATATTCTTGTGCGGAAAATAAAGAATGATCTTTATAGTTACCGCATTCTTTAGCAGAAACTGCAGGAACAAAATCTGTTTCTGCGATAAAGGTCAAGACTTTAACCAATGCATCACGAATTTCTTTTGGTGAATGTTCATTCCACATGATCATGTAAAAACCAGTGCGACAACCCATTGGCGAGATATCGATGATACCTTCCAGGTGATCACGTAAGTTTACAGCTAATAGGTGTTCTAATGTGTGAACTGCAGCAGTCGGTAATTCGTCTTCATTCGGTTGTAAGAAACGTAAATCGTATTTTTCAATCAACGCCTCACCATTTTTTTCAGTACCCGCTAAACGAACATAAGGGGCTTTTACTGTATTATGGTCTAATTCAAAACTTTCAACACGTGCCATGTTATTCACTCCTTCAAATTAAGTAAATGTCGCTTTTAACTATAACAAAACACTTTAGAAAGTCAATAGATTTCGCTTTATCTGTGGATTCTGTTAAGAATTTTGTTGGGCAAATATTTTGGCTAATTTTTTTAATAAAACAGGTGCATCATCTTGATCCATTATAACTTCGATCCATTGGAGACGGGTATTATCTTGTCTGGCCGCTGTCATGGCTTTGTTAAGTTCCTTTTCAGTGGTGACTTTATAGACGGTGACATTGTTAGTTGTTCCGCCGAAAACAAACGGAAGGTTCTGATAATCCCACATTGGAATATCGTTGTATTGCTCCGTAGCACCATGAATTTCTCGCTCCACAGTATAGCCATTATTATTGATCACAAAAATAATTGGTGTTAGTTTTTCTCTTAAAGCAGTTCCTAATTCTTGCACCGTTAATTGCAGTGAACCGTCTCCGATAAACAATAAATGACGGCTGGTTTTATTGGCAATTTGACTTCCTAAAAGAGAAGGGAATGTATACCCAATCGATCCCCACAATGGCTGACCAATAAAACGCATTTCTTTTTTTAGCGGTACGTTCGTCATACCAAAAAAGGAAGTCCCTTGTTCGCTGACTACTGTATCTCCTTTTACAAGAAATGCTTCCACTCTCTTCCAAAAATATTTTTGAGTAATCTTATTATCTTTGATTTCTAGATCTGACTGCCGTTTTACTGGAAGAATATCGCCTGTAAATCTAGAAAAAGATAATGTTGCGAGCGCAGCAACAAAGCGGTCTAGCTGGACTTTTTGGTGTTTTTCTCCATAAAGTAAAACTTCTGTACTTCCAATTGAGATGATTTGTTTTTCTGTAAAACCAAAACTAAAGCCGGATGTTGCAGAATCTGTTAGTTTTACACCTAAAAGTAACACTAAATCTGCTGTATCGACACGGCTTCTTAAAGGTTCTGCAGTAGTTGAGCCTGTGTAGGTTCCTAGATAATGAGCATCTTCTTCATTGAATGCACTTTTTCCAAGGGGTAAAGTAGTGATCGGCAGATTAAATTTTTGGATAAATTCATCTAATTGTTGTTCGATATGATAACTTAATATCTCATGACCAGCAATGATAACCGGATTTTCAGCCTGCTGTAATGCGTCTTCGATTTTACTTAAAATAGCTACTTCTACATCCGTCAGTTTACTTGTTAATTGATTTAAGGGTGCTTGAGGCTTGGTGGCATGAACGTCAGCAATATCAATTGGCAAATTGATATAGACTGGACGTTTGCTGGTTAGGGCAATCGTAAGAACGCGATCGATCTCAGTTAAAGCATTTTCAGCAGTTAAATGAGCAATCGCAGAGGTCACTTCTTCGTGCATTTTTTCAAAACGAAGAAAGTTTCCGTCTCCTAAGGTATGATGAACTAATTTTTTTGCTTCTTGGATGCTAGTAGTGGGCGAGCCTACGATCTCGACCACTGGAACATTTTCGGCAAAACTGCCAGCTAAGCCATTGACCGCACTCAATTCTCCTACACCAAACGTAGTAACAAAAGCTGCGATTCCTTTAGTGCGAGCGTAGCCGTCAGCCATATAGGCAGCATTCAACTCATTAGCAGTACCAACCCATTTAAAATCTTTTCTTGCAGTAATATGGTCTAAGAACTGTAAATTATAATCTCCTGGGACCCCAAAAATCTCATCAATACCGAGTTCCTTTAAGCGGTCTAGTAAATAATCTGCTACAGTGTACATCTAATCATCCTCCTAAATTTAAAAGCGTAGCGGGCTCATCTCACTTTGACAGGAAAAGAGGAAAAACTACCTAAGATATTTTTCCCTCATTTAACTTCCATCTTTTTCCCAAAATGCTAGGACGTGAAGCGAACATCCTACTATTTTTATTCGTGCCCCTAGTTTCAAAGCAAGTATAAAACTGCAAAATCGTTTAGTCGACTATCCTGCTCGAATAATAAGAAAGCTATTAAAGTTGAATTTGAAAGAGATTATTTATCTTTTTCTGAAAAGATAGCAAAATCATTTTACTTCCTATGTAGTAAAAGCCGATATTATGTTAAAATAGAAAAAGCAACTTTCTTCAGGAATTTGAGAGGAGATCAATTAAGTATGAAAAAAATGTATAATGTTGCCGTGGTAGGCGCAACGGGTGCTGTTGGCACAAAAATGATCGAAATGTTAGCAGAAACATCTTTACCAATCAATCAGGTGAAATTATTAGCGTCAAAACGTTCAGCGGGAAAAGAAGTAACGTTTAAAGGGCAGACACTTGTCATCGAAGAGCTAATACCTGACTCATTTACGGATGTGGATATTGCTTTATTTAGCGCCGGTGGAACGATTTCTAAACAATTTGCCCCTGAAGCGGTCAAACGTGGAGCAGTCGTGGTGGATAATACAAGTCATTTCAGAATGAACGCGGATGTTCCTTTGGTTGTACCAGAAGTCAATCCTGAGGCACTAAAAAGACATAAAGGAATCATCGCAAATCCAAATTGTTCGACGATTCAAATGATGGTAGCACTTGAACCAATTCGTCAAGCATATGGTTTAGATCGTGTGATCGTTTCAACCTATCAAGCAGTTAGTGGCGCAGGGATCAACGCGATGGACGAGTTAAAATCACAAGCGACAGCATATATCAACGGAACACCTGCAGATCAATTGACGGCAACGATTTTGCCGTGTGGTGGTGATAAAAAGCATTATCCAATCGCATTCAATGCATTACCACAGATCGATGTTTTTGCAGACGCTGATTATACGTATGAAGAATGGAAAATGATTAACGAAACGAAGAAAATCATGGAAGATGACAGCATCAAAGTTGTTGCGACGTGTGTCCGTATTCCTGTACTATCTGGCCATTCTGAATCAATTTACATTGAGGTTAAAGAAGAGGGTTCTGATGTTGCCAAAATCAAAGAGTTGATTGCAAAAGCACCGGGAGCCGTTTTACAAGATGATCCAAGTCAACAACTTTATCCGCAAGCTTTAACGAGCATTGACCGCAAAGAAACATTTGTTGGAAGAATTCGTCAAGATATCGATATTGATAAAGGCTACCATATGTGGGTTGTTTCTGATAACTTATTAAAAGGCGCTGCTTGGAATTCAGTTCAAATTGCGGAAACATTACATGAGATGGATTTGGTAAGGGTTTAAATGTCATTTAGCGATGCAGGCTAAAATCATAGAGAAAGAATAAACTATGTTTGTGATAAAAAGCGTCGCAACGTTATTTCCCTTTTTTTCTATAAGGTCGATTGAGCCTGTTACGCTACTTAAAATAGGAGGTAGTAAGTATGAATTTAGAAAATGCAACGATAATTACAGCAATGGTCACACCTTTTGATGAAAGCGGCGCAATCGATTTTGCGAAGCTGCCCCAATTAGTGAAACACTTGCTTGATCATCATACAGAAGGAATTATTTTAGCAGGAACAACAGGGGAATCGCCAACGTTGACTCATGATGAAGAAATCGATTTATTCAACGAAGTGATTCGTTTGGTTGATGGACGAGTACCGATCATCTGTGGTGTGGGAACCAATGATACAAGGGACTCTGTTGAATTTGTGCAGGAGATTTCAGCAATCAGAGGGATCGATGCTGGTTTGGCTGTAGTCCCTTATTACAATAAACCAAATCAAGAAGGCTTGTATCAGCATTTCAAAGCAATTGCTGAAGCGAGTGATTTACCGATCATTTTATATAATGTACCTGGCAGAACGGTCGCAAACCTTGATGTAGCAACGAGTTTGCGTTTAGCCGAATTAGATAATATTATCGCGATCAAAGAATGTTTCGGGCTAGATGCGTTGACTGAGTTGATAGAAAAGGCACCAAAAGACTTTTTAGTGTATACTGGAGAAGACTCCTTAGCATTTTCCAATAAAGCTTTGGGTGGACAAGGGGTAATATCAGTTGCTAGTCATGTGTTTGGCACTGAAATGTATGAGATGTTTCAAGCGTTGGATCATGGAGAAATCAAGCAAGCTGCAAGTATTCAACGGCAATTATTGCCGAAGATGGATGCCTTGTTTTCAGCTCCTTCACCGGCACCTGTGAAAGCAGTTCTAAATCACATGGGCATCTCTGTTGGTGACCTACGTTTACCTCTTGTATCCTGTACTTCTGAAGAAAAAGCGAAAATTTTAAGCATACTGGATATTTGATTCAGTATGAGAATATAGAGAGGTGAAGTAAGTGAGTACAATAAAAATCGTTCCTTTAGGCGGCGTTCGTGAAAATGGAAAAAATATGTACATCGCAGAAGTGGAAGATGAAATTTTTGTACTGGATTGTGGATTAAAATATCCAGAAAATGAGCTATTAGGAATTGATGTGGTGATTCCCGATTTTACGTATTTAGTGGAAAACATCGACCGTGTTGCAGGAATTTTCTTAACGCATGGTCACGCCGATGCAATCGGGGCGTTACCGTATCTTTTATCGAAAGTTCATGTACCAGTATTTGGGACAGAATTAACGATCGAGTTAGCAAAATTAAACGTAGGAGATCAGGCAGATTCTAAAGACTTTAATGATTTTCACGTAGTCGATGCTCATACAGAAATTGACTTTGAGCATGCTACCATCAGTTTTTTCCGCACAACACATACGATTCCTGATTCGATCGGAATCAATTTAAAGACAAAAGAAGGTAACATTGTTTACACAGGAGATTTCAAGTTTGATCAGAGTGCGATTCCGATGTATCAAACAGATTTTGGCCGTGTAGCAGAGATTGGCAGAGAAGGTGTTTTGGCTTTACTGAGTGACTCTTCTAATGCTGAAAATCCGGCTCAAGTTGTTTCAGAGCTACAAATTGCGGATGAAGTTTTTGATACGATCCGGTATTGGGAAGGTCGTATTATCGTAGCCTGTGTAGCTAGTAATTTGCAGCGTGTCCAACAAGTGTTAGATGCGGCACACCGTTCAGATCGTAAAATCGTATTGACAGGTCAAGATTTTCAACGGATCATCAATACTGCGATTAAACTGGATAAATTAAAATTACCAAGTGAAGATTTGATTATTACTGTGAAGGATATGAAAAAATATCAAGCAGAGCAGCTAGTTATTTTAGAAACTGGCACAATGGGAGAACCAATCAAGTCATTACAAAAAATGGCTAATGGGACACATCGTGTGGTCAAAATTCAAGAAGGCGATTTGGTATACATTACAACGACGCCGACAACGGCTATGGAAACTGCTGTGGCTAAAACCGAAGATATCGTTTACCGTGCTGGTGGCGTGGTCAAACAAATATCAGATAACATGCGTGTCTCAGGTCACGCTAATCCTAATGATCTACAATTGATGTTAAATTTGATCAAACCTAAATATTTTGTTCCTATTCAAGGAGAGTACCGTCAATTAGCAGCACATGCTGATTTAGCTCATGAATTAGGGATTCCATACAAAAATATTTTCATTACTGGTCGAGGAGATATCCTTGAATATAGCAAGCAAAAAATGAATGTCGCTGGCAGTACAACTGCTGATAATATCATGATCGATGGTATTGGCGTTGGTGATATTGGAAATATTGTCCTGCGTGACCGTAGAATTTTATCAGAAGATGGTATTTTTGTCGCTGTAGTTACGATCAATCGTCGTGAAAAACGAATCGTATCACCTGCAAAGATTACCTCAAGAGGGTTTGTTTATGTGAAAACTAGCAAAGACTTGATGAAGGAAAGCAGTCATATTGTGACGGAGATCGTTGAAAAGCATCTTGAAAGCAGCGATTTTGAATGGAGTAAACTAAAACAAGATATTCGCGAGCAATTAAGCCGTTACTTGTTTGAACAAACGAAAAGACGTCCAGTGATTCTTCCTGTGATCATGGAAGCAACTCAACGTAAAGGGCGCAAAGCTACCAATTAAAGAAATCATTCACTCAGTCAGTTTACGGTGGCTGAGTGATTTTTATTTCTGATAGTAAAAAACAAAGCAATTATTTTTTTACAGATATCATTTTTTTCGATACAATAAAGAATGGAAATAACGAGTTCTATGGGCTAAGTTTTTAGGAAAAGCGCTGACGGTAGTTGAAATGTCACTTGTTTATCTTTTTGAAAGTTAATTAAGTCCTGTAGACGTCGATTTTGAGGAGTGATAACAATGGAAAAGAAGCAAGAAACCCGCTGGATCAAGTTTCTTGGGGGTAAAAATTTATTATTCACATTAGTAGCCTTATTATTACTGGGTGCTGTGATTTTTGTTTTTCATGAAGTGGGGTTTATTTTTGGACCAATTGGAGTTGTCTTTAAAACAATTATTGGGCCAACGATTTTAGCATTGATTTTATATTATTTGTTCAATCCAGTGGTCAACTGGTTAGAGAGACATAAAATAAAACGAGTTTATGGTGTTTCAGCTATTTTTATTGTCTTGATTGCGTTGATTGTGATCGGGATCATCTTAGTTGTACCACTCCTACAAAAGCAAGTAGAGGGATTGATCGAAAGTTTTCCGCAGTATATGAATGACTTAAACAAAATGGTCACTGATTTTTTCCACAATTCTGCATTAGAAAAACCATTAGCCAATGCCTTAGATGGAATTCAGCGTTGGTTTGATAATGTTTCAGATGGGATTGGAAGTTATTTTAGCAAAGCTGTTGAAGGGGCGTCTACGGTATTTTCAACCTTAACGGGTTTTGCACTTGTGATGGTGACAGCACCGATCATTACCTTTTTCTTATTGAAAGATGATCAAAAGTTTTTTTCCTTTGTTTTAAATATTATACCACCACGCTTTAGAAGTGATGCCAAAGAAATCGGTACAACAATGAGTAGTCAAGTGGGTGCCTATTTAAAAGGGCAGATACTAGTCTCAATCGCAATTGGTATCTTGACCTTCATTGGTTTTTGGTTAATCAAAGTACCTTATTCAGGAACCTTGTCGATCATTGTGGGGATTACAGCCGTGATTCCTTATATTGGACCAGTGATAGCATTTATACCAGCGGCAATCGTTGCTTTGATGGTTTCGTTTGGAATGTTTATTAAGATGAGCTTAGTCTGGATGCTTGTTCAAATGCTGAATGGTCATTTGATTGCACCACAAGTAATGGGGAAACGTCTAGTTGTGCATCCATTAACAATCGTGATTGTTTTATTGGTGATGGGTGATTTGTTAGGGATGTTCGGATTGATTTTTGGGATTCCAATTTATGCGATTGCTAAAGTCTTTGTGACTTATGTTTTTCGTAAGTTCAAACAACGATATAATCATTTCTATGGTGACAGTGGTGAATATGAAGATACTGAATTTTCTAAAGAAGAGTATTTAGATGAATAATTAGAAAAAGAGTAATTGATTTTGACTAAAAGAGCAATTTTTTGTTGGGACTTATAATCAATTACTCTTTTTTTACTTGTTGTATTAGCGTTAAACTCCCACTTCGTGGAAAATGATAATTCGTATCTTTTGTAATACTTTTTTTTAGGCGTTACAATTTAGATATGAACAAAATAATGAATGATAGGGGAGGGTAATAGATGAAACGATTACTGAAAATTATTATTGGATTCGTGATTCTTCTTTTATTTATTGGCACGTTGACTATACTTAGCCAATTGATCACTATTCCTTGGTTATCTTATGAAGTAGAAGCGCTTATTTATCAGTATCCTAAATTGTTCATGGTTTTTGAAGGAACATTACTTATATTAGGAGGACTGTTGGTTTTGGGCTTGCTGGTTGTGTTATCCGTTTCTGGAAGTAGAAGACGTCTGGTGATAAAAGAAGGCAAAAATCAAATTGAGATCCCAAAAAGCACGATCGAACAAATCGTACAAGAATCATATGGTACGATCATTCATCCAGATAAAACGAAGATGATGGTTAAAATCAAAGGAAAAGAAAAAGTAGCGGTGAAAGTAAGGATCGATGTTCGAAGTAAAGAACGCTTTAAGCCAATGGCCGAAGAAATCACCCAACAGCTACAAAATACATTAGCTGAGACACTTGAATCGATTGATAGTCGAGTAACGGTTTACTTAAGAGAAAAAGAGCCTACAGAGTCCTCAGCTTTTAGTAAAAAACAATCACGAGTGGTTTAGGAGGGGAAAATGATGGACCAAGAAAAGAAAGACCGTTGGGAAAAATTGCTTAAACCTTACCGCTTTCGGATCATTTGGACAATGGTATTTCTGCTATTAGCCTTATTGTTATTATTGATCGGGTTCTGGAAAACACTTGTCCTCGTGATTTTTGCAGGGGTCGGATATGTTATCGGGAAAATGCGTGATGAAGACTTGGATATTTATTCCTTGATAGATTCAGTTAGGTCTATGATAGGGATTTAAAAAATTATTTAGAAGGAGTCGATGCAAATGGTAGACGCAGTAGAAAGAAATTCAGGGGAGTTAAAAGCAAAATTAACATTTGAAGATGTTGTGATTAAAAAAATCGTTGGTGTCGTTATTTCAGATATTGATGGTATTCTAGGGTTGAGCGGCAATCTATTCAGTGATTTTGCTGATCGTTTTAGAGAGAATGAGGACATTACAAAAGGAGTCAGTGTTGAAGTTGGTACGAAGCAGGTAGCTGTTGATGTAGCAGTAATCTGCAAATATGATGTAAATATTGCACAAGTATTTGATCAAACAGTTGAAAAAGTAAAAGAATCTATTCATCATATGACAGGTTTAGATCTTGTAGAATTTAATATGAATGTAGATGATGTCATGACTAAAGAACAATACTTGGAGAAATATCGCGGTAAAGATAGCGATCAAAATACCGATCGTAATTAATATTTTTTGAACGAATTTTCATTCTATATAAAGCAACAATCAATTGATAAAGTATTTACTTTCGTTTAAAGGGTGAAGCAAAACTAGAAAAAGTCTTGCTTCACCCTTATTCTTTTTAGCGTGTTACATGCTCTAATTGTAACAAAAATTCTTTTATACTAAGACCGTCATGCTCGATACTACCTAAATAGCCTGTTAGTTTACCGTTTTTACCGATTACTCGATGGCAAGGTACAATGATCGGTAGCGGATTTTTACTATTTGCTTGTCCAATAGCTCGCACAGCTTTTGGTGACGCGATAGCCTGTGCAATAGCTTGATAACTGCGTGTTTCACCAAAGGGAATCTGAGCAAGTGCATCCCAGACAGCTCTTTGAAAATCGGTCCCGGTATTGATCGATAAGGGAACTGAAAATACTTTTCGTTTACCTGAGAAATATTCTGCAAGTTCTTTTGCTGCAAGTTCTGTATACTGGTTCGTCTGATGGTCAGCAAGTTCAAAAAAAGCGACAGTTGTGAGGCCTTTATCATCAGCATCTAACCAAAGCGAACCAAAAGGTACAGTTATTTTCATAGTTTTCTCCTTTATTTAAATCGTTACTTTATTATACTCCATCTTGAAGTGTGGTACTATATTTTTATAGATTGAAATTGGGGGCGATACAATGGAAGATATCATCATCTTTCATACAAATGATTTACATTCCCATTTAGAGAATTGGCCTAAAATCAGACGCTATTTGACTCTTCAAAAGAAAAAATATACCGAGGCAGGAAAGACTGTTTTGACTGTTGATTTAGGTGATTTTATTGATCGTTGGCATCCTTTGACAGAAGCGACAGATGGTCAAGCAAATATAGCATTGATGAATGAAGTCGACTATGATGCAGCGACGATTGGGAATAATGAAGGGGTCGGTAACTCAAAAGAGCAGTTGAATCAGTTGTATGATCATGCGGATTTTCCGGTTTTATTAGGTAACTTGTTTGATTTAACGACACATCAAGCGCCAGCTTGGACGAGTTCATATAAAATCATCGAAACAAAAGAGCAGACAAAAATCGGCTTGATTGCGTTGACTGCGCCATTTCCTTTAACCTATGCACCAAATGGTTGGGAGATTCGCTCGATTAAAGAAGTATTGCCGCAATTGATTAGAGAAGTTCAGCCGAAGTGTGATATCTTAGTTTTAATGAGTCACTTAGGAATTGATGAAGACCTTAAAATTGCAAATGCATTCCCAGAGATCAATGTGTTGCTAGGTTCACACACACATCATTTGTTTAAGTATGGTGAAAAAATTAATGGGACACAGCTTTCTGCTGCAGGCAAATTTGGTAATTATATAGGTGAAGTACAGTTATCAGTGGACAAAGGGCAAATTATTCAGAGTGGAGCAAAAGCGATTGCAACGGCTGAATTACCTACATTAGTGCAAGATCAAAAGGAAATCGATGATTATCTAACTTTAGGGCATCATTTACTGAAAACAAAAAAAATTGCTAAAATTCCTCATTCATTGTTGAGTGATTTGAATGCAGAACACCCTTTAATGGTCACGGCATTAAAAGCGTTAAAAGAAAAAGGGCAAACCGAAGTCGCAATTTTAAATAATGGCTTATTTTTAACAGATATACCAAAGGGAATCGTAAATGCTGATCAACTGCATGAAGCTTTACCACATCCGATGCATCTGATCCGTGTGACGTTATCAGGTCACGACTTGGTTCGTATGGTCAAAGAAATGGAAAAAAATCGTGATTATTTGCGTAAGTTTCCGATCATGGGAATGGGTTTTCGCGGCAAGGTTTTTGGGGAGCTTTATTATGATGGTCTTGCTTACAATAAGCAAAAGGAAGAAGTTTTATGGAATCATCGACCCATTGAACTAGAAAGTAACTACACGTTTACAACAATCGACCATTTCATGTTTATTCCTTTTTTTCCAACAATCGAATTAGCTGGATCTGTTGACTTTATTTTTCCAGAATTTTTGCGAACCGTATTAGGAAACTACTTGAAGACGCACTACCCAATCCTTTAAAAACAAGGTATAATAAAATTTAGGCGGTGAAAAAATGACAGATAAAGTAAAAAAAACATATAAATCAACCAAACCAGTTAAACATAAAGAAGAACCAGCAGCAACCTTAACGGAAGAAATCACAGCTGTTCTTGAAGAAATCAAAGAAGAACCTGTCAAAGAAAAGAAAAAAGGTGAGATCGTTTCGCTTATTGATGAGAAACATGTAACGATCGGCGAACGTCAGTACCTTTTAGTAAAAAATCATCGAGAAGCATTTGATGCTGAAAGATTGGGCGAACGTTTTAGTGATGTTCTTTCAAGATATGATTATATCGTTGGTGATTGGGGATATGATCAACTTCGTTTAAAAGGGTTTTTCAATGAGACGAATCGTAAAGCGGCACCTGAGCAGAGAATTGATACGTTGGAAGACTATTTATATGAATATTGTAATTTTGGTTGTGCCTATTTTGTCATTGAGCGCGTTGGCGGCAAAAGAGAAAAGCAACAAACACGACGTAAAAAAACAACTAAAAAACCAGCTTATCAAAACCAAGCACATACAGAGGAAAAACGTATACCTGTATCAAATAAAACAAAACCAGTAATTAAAAATCGCAAAGAAAACCAACCTAAAAAAGCAATCATTGGCAATCAAGAGAAAAGCGTCGGTAAAGGACGTTCATTTACAATTCGTCAACGTGAGGAGTAATCATCTGTGAAAAAACATTATCAAGGATATTTGATCGATCTAGACGGTACAATTTATTTAGGCAAAGAAGTGATTCCAGCAGGAAAAAGATTTGTTGAACAATTGCAAGAATTGAACATCCCTTTCCTTTTTGTGACGAATAATACGACAAAGACTCCAATAGCGGTTGCTAAACGACTTAGTGAAGAGTTTGATATTCAGGTTCCCGCTAAGACGATTTATACAGCGAGCTTGGCAACTATTGACTATATGAAAGAACAAGGCAAAGGGAAGCGCGTTTATGTGATTGGAGAATCAGGGCTAGTGGATTTGATTTTGTCTGCTGGATTTGTCTGGGATGAAGAGTCACCAGACTATGTTGTCGTTGGCTTGGATACTGAGATCAATTATGAAAAGCTTGCCGTTGCTTCTCTTTGTATCAGAAATGGCGCTCTGTTCATCGGAACGAATCCTGACAAAAGTATTCCAACTGAACGTGGATTGTTACCAGGTGCAGGTTCATTTATTTCGTTGATTCAAACCTCTTCGCAAACAGATCCTGTCATGATTGGAAAACCAAATGCAATCATTATGGATGAAGCTTTAAAAGTGATGGGCTTAAACAAAGATGATGTAATCATGGTCGGTGATAATTATGAAACGGACATTCAATCGGGACTTCAAAATAATATCGATAGTTTACTAGTCCTATCTGGATTTACAGCAAAATCTGCAGTTCCACATTTAGCTGAACAGCCAACATATGTTGTTGATTCTTTAGACGAATGGGTTTTTTGAGATGAAAAGGGCAAAGAGCAACTGGATCTGGGTTGAACGTTTAGGGATCGCGTGTTTGATTCTAACGATTATTGCGTTGAGTATTACCATAACAATCAATTTTCGACCATTGTATAGTAGCGATATTGATTCTTTGGCTATTTTAGACTATGTTTCAATTGATAAACCAACATTACTAAAAAACTATGGACAATTGATGGGATATTTGAATAATCCTTTTAATCATATATTACAACTATCAGATTTCCCTGTTTCAAAAAGTGGAGCCTTTCATTTTTATGAAGTAAAGCGTCTGTTTTTACTTTGTTATGCAGTGTTGGTCATTACGGTGATTCCAAGTGGTCTTTTTGTTTTCCGCTTGATTAAGGAAAAAAGAGTGTGGCGCTTGATTCGTCCATTTCAATGGGGAATGATCATACCAGTATTTTTTGCAGTGTTGATGGCGATTGGCTTTGATCAGTTTTTTGTGGCGTTTCATGGTGTATTTTTTAATAATGATGATTGGTTATTTGATCCGGCTACAGATCCAATTATCAATGCTTTACCGGAAGTATTTTTTATGCATAGCTTTATTTTATTTTTTATTTTGTTGGAATTGTTTTTCTTGATCGGTATTATTTTTGGAAAACGAGAACTAAAAATGTTATAAAGAAGGTTAGGTTACGAGAAATAACTCATAGAGTATATTTCTCGTAACCTTTTTTTGATCAGGTAGCTTCTTAAAAAAAATGAAATGAAATAGTAACGTTTATATTTAATTGTTGACATTTAATGTAGGTACCTTTACAATATAAGACAGGTACCTGATTTATATTCTGTTTAATGGAGGAATCACCGATGGAAGAACAAACATTAATGGAACAGTTTCTAAGCTTACAAGCAATGATGCAACGCTATTTTATGAAACGTCGTAGAGAACATGGACCTTTTGGTAATCCACATAGGGGACAAGGCAGAGTATTGAATTTGTTGAAACTTAAACCTGAAACGACTCAAAAAGAATTGTCTTATCTTTTAGATATGCGCCCTCAATCTTTAGGTGAGTTATTAGTCAAGTTAGAAAAGAATGGTTATATCAGCCGAGAGCCGCTCGAAAGTGATCGCCGTGTGATGGTGATCCGATTAACTGAAGCTGGGAGAGCGGCTGCTGAAAATAGCAAACAAGATGAAGAAACGATCTTTGATGTGTTATCTGAATCAGAACAAGAAGAATTTAAAAGCATCATGAGCAAATTACTTGAAGCTTTAGAAGCTGAAATTCCTGAAGCAGAGCGTGATTTTAGAGGACCGCATATGAGTGGTAGACATGGAGGGCGCGCAAGAGGATTTAGTGATGCACATGGAAAAATGGCCCCAGATTTTGATCCGCGCAACCTTTTTGGTGCAGTAGGTTTTCAAAAAAGCAGAAAATTTGCTTTTGACCCGTTCAAACAAACGGATGAAGAAGAGGGCTTTGATGATTTTTAAGAAATTACAATATTTGACGTTAAACAAGTTTTCTTTTAAAGAAAGCTTGTTTTTTATTAAATTCAATCTAGTTTTTAAAACTAGATTGAATGTTTTTCGAAATAATGTTAAACTGTTTTAGTAAATAGAAGGAGGGATCTTATGAATGAAATAAAATCCTCTTTACAAGTATGGGGCAAAGCGTTGGTAGATGTTCATTTGCCAAGATGGCATGAATTACCCGAGCTGGAATTGTATATGGATCAAGTGATCACATTGGTTGAGCGTTACCTATCGCCAGTTATATTAAAAGAAAAACACACATTATTGACCTCTTCGATGGTCAATAATTATGTGAAATTAGGGCTGATTCCACCACCTAATAAAAAACGCTATAATCAAAAGCACTTAGCTTTTTTGATTGCGATTACTTTATTAAAACAAGTACTAACAATACCAGAAATCAAACAAGGTATTTTATATCAAGGAGCAGCGGTTGGTATTCGTGAAGCATATGATCTATTTTGCGATGAGCAAGAAGCAGCTATAGCAGTAGTTGTTGCCCAAGCTTTGGGGAATGAACCCGTCGCAGCTTTCGATCAATCGATTCCAGTAGAATTTATGATCGTCAAAGGGGCTACCTTGTCATTTGCAACAAAGTTGTTCACTGAAAAAGTTATTGAGTTAGCACAAAAAAACATAGAAGAAAATGGAGAATATGAGAATGAATAAAGAAAAGATTGCTCTATTAGTGGATTCAGGGACAGAT
This sequence comes from Enterococcus sp. AZ101, assembly GCF_050499005.1. Classification (NCBI taxonomy): domain Bacteria; kingdom Bacillati; phylum Bacillota; class Bacilli; order Lactobacillales; family Enterococcaceae; genus Enterococcus; species Enterococcus sp. AZ101. The sequence goes on from NZ_JBMHEZ010000002.1 coordinate 858,663, forward strand.
GTTCCGCAAGAATTAGTGGAACAATATGGAATGTATATGATCCCTTTACAAATTATTTATAAAGATCGTATTTATACAGATAAAGTAGACATTACACCTGAAGAAGTATACGAGGGTTTAGCTGTTGAAATTCCTAGTACCTCGTTACCTGATGGCGAAACCATTACCAATATTTTTGAAAAAATCAAAACAGATGGTTATGAAAAAGTATTGGCTGTTACGATTTCTAGTGGATTGAGTGGGACATATAATGTTGTTCGCTTAATTGCAGAAGAATTTGAAGGATTAGAAACATACGTTTTAGACACAAAAAACATTGGGATCGGCAGTGGTCTCCAAGCAATTGAAGCCGCAAAGTTAATAGAGGCAGGTCATTCGTGGAACGAAATCAAAACAACGTTGACTGCTAATGTAGGAAAAGCAAAAGTTTATTTTAACGTTGCTACTCTTGAATATCTTCAAAAAGGCGGACGCATTGGGTTGGTTGCTTCCATCTTAGGAAATGCGTTAAAATTGAACCCGATCATTTCTTGTAACGGAGAGGGAGTTTATCATACGGTCGCCAAAGCTCGCGGTAGGAAGAAAAGCTTAGAAAAGACGTTTGATTTAGTGAAGGCTTTTATTGGCGATCATAAAAAATTTGTTTTAGCAGTTGCCCAAGGACAAGCGGTTGAAGAGGCCGAAGCATTCTATGCTAAATTAAAAGAACAATTTCCTCAAGCAGAAAAAATTTATTTTGGAACGATCAGTCCAGCTTTAGTTGTTCATACAGGACCGGGACTATTAGGGATCGGCATTCAACTTTTAGATTAAAGTTAACTACCAGCAAAAGGCATTTAATCAAATGACTTTGCTGGTAATTTTTTCATTTGCTTTTTATCAAAAAATTGAGAGATTACTCACTGGATTTACGCTATTATATAGAAGGTGGTTTGGACAGGAGTGTTTAATCCCGAGAACCACGTAGGTACTGAGCAACATAAACTCATACTTCGTTGTGTTTTACAGCAATAAGAAGAAATTCACGAAAATGACAAGAAACACGGAATGTTTAATTAAGATGTTGAATGCTTCCTAATTGGTACTCTTCAAATTTTTGTGACCAAGTAGGTATTGTGTAACATCAGTTCATAACGTTCACGGTGTTTTACAACAATTTCAGCTTATTTCTGAAGCCTTCAAATGTTAGTGCTTTAGCACTTAGAATTTGATATGATCGAAGCGAAGCGTAGTGATTGCTTCTGCTCCACCGTTTATACAGACTCCTTCTTTTTATATATTTTTTATTCCTGTTTGATAATGATCAAAGAGCGGTCCGGATAAGTGAAAGTTAAATGTGTTTCGATCAACGAGACCTACGACTTCTTGGCTTTGGTACAGCTTGATAAGAAATTCTGCTATTTCTCTCGCTGTATGAAAGGTTGTGAAGCCTTTAGTATAATCATAAGATTTTGAGCCATTCGCTATTTGTGCAAATTCTGTTTCTGTTGCTGCAGGAGCTAAAACTTTTGCTTTGAGAGGTGCGCCTTTAGCTTGTAGTTCTAACGCGATTCCTTCTGTAAAAGCACTGACATAAAACTTTGTTGCGCAATAAGTGACAGCGTTAGGGACATTTTTATAACCACCTGCCGAAGAAATATTGATTAATTGAGCACCAGCTACATTTTCATAATCGGTGACATAAAGCGTGGATAATAAAGTCACAGCTTCAATATTTAAACGTAGCATTTGACTAACCGTATTTAAACTTTGATCTGATACACCATGATAATAACCAAATCCAGCATTATTGATCCAAGTTTCAATATCATATGATTTCAAGTCATTGTACAAAGTAAAAATATTTTTTTCTTGAGATAAGTCAACTGTTTGAAGAACGATGTCAAGTGTAGGGAAGTCGACAAGTATTTCTTCTTTTAAATGCTTAAGTAGCTCTGTTCTTCGTGCAATCAAAATTAAATTTTTTCCCTGCTTACTAAATGCTTTTGCTGTTTCCCAGCCAATACCTGAACTAGCACCTGTGATAACTGTATACTTCATGATTTCTTCCTCCTGAAAAGTAAAATTGATGTTACACTCATAGTATAGGGGTTCGAGCCATCTCTAAAGCAAGCAAAAAAAGGATGTGAAAACAATGTATACGATTAGTGAATTTGCTGAGAAGATTGGGATTAGTGTTTATACATTAAGATATTATGAAAAAGAAAGGTTGATTGAACCTGTCAGAAATGAATATAATTATCGTGTTTATGGAGAAGAGGATCTGGATTGGGCTAATTTTGTGATTAAACTAAAAAATACGGGCATTTCTTTGAAAGAGATCAAAAAGTATACTCAGTTAAGAAAAATTGGTGATACCACGATTCCCGAGCGCAAACAGTTATTGCTGAACCATCGCATACAGATCATGGCTGAATATGAAAAAGTCAAAAGTCATCTTGAATTGTTAGATAATAAAATTAGTTTGTATGAGCAAATGGAAGCAGCACTTAAAAAATAAAAATCCCTTAAGGAGAGGCGCTATGTGTCAGCAAAACCTCGACTAGGGATTGTTTACTTAGAAAAAGGTGATTTTCTTTTGTGCGGTATCAACGGTTGCTTTATCCCCAATGGGAATTGTAAAAATCGGCTGTGTATGCCCAAAATTCATATCATAAATAACAGGGATTTCCCGTAACAGAGGATACTTCGACAAAATAGCCAAAAGGCGTTCCTCGGTCATTTCAGTTTCTTTAGGGAAACGGCCGATCAATAACGCTTTTGGATGATGCACTACTTGCAATAACGCGGCTAAGCCTCGGGCAAAATCGTGGTAGTCATCTTCTTCGGCATTTTCCACAAATAGAATAGCTTGTTCAAGATCAGGTAAAAAACGAGTCCCGAAAAGTAGTTGGAAAGTTCCTAAATTTCCCCCATAACAAGTACCTGTGACAGGTTTTGCGTGACTATAGATTTTCCATTCATTCGCAAATAAATGACGAGTTGGTTCAGGTAAGTACCATTCATCTTGGCTCCACGACTTGGAGGCTGAAACGTCAAAAGCGGCATGGGTTGCCGTAGCTTGTAAAAAAGCTTCTGTTTGATAGGGTTGCAGTTCATCCATTTGAAAACTAGAGAAGTGTGGGCCAACATAAGTAAGTAGTTTTGTTTTAGTGGTAATAGCATTGCATAAAGCAGTGATATCACTGTAACCGCAAAAAATTTTAGGATGTCTTTTAATTAATTCAAAGTCAAGATAGGGCAATAATTCATTACTATTAAATCCGCCAATGGCCGTTAAGATTCCTTTGACATTTTCATCTGAAAAGGCTTCGTGTAAATCTTTTACCCGACTCATAATCGAAGAAGAACCCAAGATATCTTGCTCATCCGTATGTTTAGAAAAAGTGATGTTGAATCCTAAATCAGTTAATTTTTGAACAGCTACCTGAACGCCTAAATCTGTTAAGCGCAAGAAACTGCTAGATGGCGCAATGACTCGGATTTCATCACCTACTTGTAATCGAGGTGCTTTCATTTTTATCGCTTCCTTTAAAAAACTTATTTCTAATTATAGTCAGAAAACCTTGATTTTTGCAAGGTATAGATGAGAAAGAGTAAGCCCTCTTAATGTCAAAGGTGAAACGGTGGACAAAATAAGGTATAATGGGAGAGAATAAGATTAAATAATCTAAAGATGAAAGAAAAAAGAGGTGCCTCTTATATGAAAAAAATATTAGTTGTGGATGATGAAAAGCCGATTTCAGAAATTGTGAAATACAATCTTACTAAAGAAGGATATGAAGTTTTTACAGCGTATGATGGGGAAGAAGCGGTTGAGAAGGTCAAGGAGGTTGAACCAGATTTAATTATCCTTGATCTGATGCTACCGAAAATGGACGGACTAGAAGTTGCTAGAGAAGTTCGCAAAACTTACGATATGCCGATCATTATGGTGACAGCTAAAGATTCTGAAATCGATAAAGTTTTAGGATTAGAGCTGGGTGCCGATGACTATGTAACAAAACCATTTTCAAATCGTGAACTTGTAGCACGCGTTAAAGCAAATCTACGCCGTGGTGCATCAAGTGCGAAAGAAGCAGAATCAACCACTCAATCAGAATTGACAATTGGAGACTTAACCATTCACCCAGATGCTTATATGGTATCAAAACGTGGCGGTAAGATCGAATTGACTCATCGTGAATTTGAATTGCTATTTTATTTAGCAAAACATATTGGACAAGTGATGACGCGTGAACATCTATTACAGACTGTTTGGGGCTATGATTATTTTGGAGACGTTCGTACGGTAGATGTGACTGTCCGTCGTTTAAGAGAGAAAATCGAAGATAGTCCAAGCCATCCGACGTACTTAGTGACTCGTCGCGGTGTTGGGTATTATCTTCGAAATCCTGAACAGGAGTAGTACTTTATGAAAAAAAAGGTTCACTTTTTTCAATCAGTAAACTTTAAGATCGCCTTGTCATTTATTTTGTTATTATTGATTGCGATTCAAATCATTGGTGGCTACTTTATTCGAGAACTAGAGTCGACCACAATCAAAGACTATAAAAAAAATGTTGATTCCCAAGTCCTCCAACTAGCAAGTACGTTAAGTCCTAAACTAGGCGAAAAAGACCGAGATCGTACCGAAATCGATGCGGATCTCAAGAAAACTTTAAGTGACTTCTCAGCGTCTGAAACGATAGAGGCCCGTATAGTTGATGATAAAGGAATCGTAAGAGCGACAAGTGATTTGAATCAGCAGGGAATCGTTGGGAAGAAAAATGATTATCGTGATTTGAATGATTTTAGTGCGAAAAAATATTCAGCGATGGATAAAGATAAGCGCGTATATATTAATGTTCAGCCTATCCAATCCCCGACTGGCGATACAGTCATCGGGGTTCTTTATGTTAAGAGTAATATCGAAGGCAAATACAAAGAAATTACCGATACTGCACGAATATTTTTTACAGCATCGATCATCGCTGGTGCAATCTCGATCATTGTCACGCTCTTGATTGCTAGATCAATCACACAGCCGATTGGTGAGATGCGTGAACAAGCGTTACGGATTGCTAAAGGAGATTATAGTGGAAAGGTCAAAGTCTATGGTAAAGATGAATTAGGACAACTGGCTGAAACCTTTAATCAACTATCAGAACGAATTGAAGAAGCGCAGGAAACTATGGAGGCCGAACGAAATCGGTTAGACAGTGTCCTTGCTCATATGACTGATGGTGTGATTGCGACCGATAGGCGAGGAAAAGTAATTACAATCAATGAAATGGCTTTGTCCTTGTTAAATGTCAAAGATGAAGATGTGATTGGGATTTCTTTATTGGAACTACTAGATATTGAGACAGACTATACGCTACGTAAGCTATTAGAAGAACCTGAAGAAATATTGATCGACCGTTCTTTATCTTCAATGGAAGAAGACCAAATGATCATTCGTGTTGATTTTGCAATGATTCGTCGAGAATCTGGTTTTATTACAGGTCTTGTTTGCGTACTTCATGACGTAACAGAACAAGAGAAAAATGAACGTGAACGCCGAGAATTTGTTTCGAACGTTTCTCATGAATTGCGGACACCCTTAACGAGTATGCGAAGCTATATAGAGGCGTTGAGTGAAGGTGCGTGGGAAAACCCTGAAATTGCTCCTAACTTTTTAAAAGTGACTTTAGAAGAGACCGATCGCATGATTCGTATGATCAATGATTTGCTGAATCTTTCAAGAATGGATTCTGGTAATGGACAGTTGCAGTTAGAATACGTTAATTTCAATGAATTGATCAATTTTGTTTTAGATCGATTTGATATGATGGTTGAAGCAAATGACAAAAATTATACGATTCACCGTGAATTTACGAAACGTGATTTGTGGGTAGAGTTAGACACCGACAAAGTAATCCAAGTCTTAGATAATATTTTAAACAATGCAATCAAATACTCTCCTGACGGTGGGAAAATTACTTGCCGTTTACTTGAAACTCATAACAATGTGGTCTTTAGTGTAACGGATCAAGGCTTAGGAATTCCTAAAAAGGATATCAATAAAGTCTTTGAACGTTTTTATCGTGTGGATAAAGCGCGTGCTAGAGAACAAGGTGGCACCGGACTTGGGCTTGCAATTTCAAGAGAAGTTGTCAAAGCACATAATGGCGCGATTTGGGTGGAAAGTCAGGAAGGTCAAGGGTCAACGTTTTATATATCCTTACCTTATGAGCCATATGAGGAGGATTGGTGGGAATGAAAATAGCAGAAAGAATTGTACGGATCGGCTTGATTTTTTTAGTATTGCTTAGCATGTACTTTTCAGTCAGCATTTGGACCAGCTCTTCCAAAAAAGATCAGTCGGTTAAAACGGATGCACAAACGACAACAGCTGTTGTGAATGAACGAATGGATACAGATGTATTTTTACCGTTACGTTTAGTGCGTATGCAGAATGGAACATCAGAAATGAATAATAGTGAAAATTTGATTACTAATGTTCAAAATGAAATTAAACATAGTACATTTGGTCTCTTGACCCAGACTGTGCAAGGAGACGGCGAGCAGTTTGACAAACATCTATTAATCAATCAAGGATTTGAATTGCTGTATGAAGGTCCATTTTTACTGAGTGAATATCTCTCTGTTTATGATTTAGATCTTAAAACGACAGAACTCAATGCAGATGAAATTTTCTTTACCTGTATCCAAGTTGATTTAGATCAAAGTAAGATTCGTTTCTTGGATTTTAGTCGCAAAGATGTTTATGAAGCTCAGATCACGATCGATCGTGAAAAAGTCTTGAGCTTAATGAATAAGGTTGGTGTGCAATACAACCCAATCTCAGAACAACAAGTTGTTGCGGGCAAGCATTATTATCTATCAGAAGATTTAAAAATGAAAAAGTACAGTTACATTTTAGCGTCTCAGCCTGTGACTAAGTTTCGAAACGCTTTTTTCTCCAATGTTGAGAATGTTCAAACCAATGAAGATAGTCAAGATTTGTCTTATACTAGCGGTAGTGAACGATTGACAGCGGATGAAAAACTAGGCACGATCCACTTTACTGGAGAATTAAGTGCTAGAGGTGCTAAAGACAATATTTATTCGGACAGTTTTAGTTATATAAAAAAATTAGGCACTAGTATGGGGAATATCCGTTATTTTGATCGGACAAATGCTGAGATGAATTATCGGACCTTTGTAGAAGGATTTCCTGTTTTTAGTGAAAATGATAAAGGTCAGGTTCGGATCACGATCGGTAATGATCAAGTTGAACAATCAAGTGTAGCGATCCAAACCAGTGTAGATACAATTCAAGTTCCTATTCCATCAGAAGAAGAAATTGTTTTGAAAAGTACTGAAAGTTTGTTAGAGCAACTAACACTCAATGGTGCTGATTTGTCGAAAATCAATTCAATGGTTATTGGGTATACTTGGCACAAAATTGAAGAAGTGACACAAGTGGTCGATCTCACTCCAGAGTGGTATATTCGCTATGATAGTAAATGGTATCCAGAACGTGAATTACTGGAAAAATTAGCGAATTTGGAGGTGGAATAATGGACTTCAAACGAATCGAGTGGATTTTCTTTTTGGTTTTTTTAGGCTTGAACATGTTTTTGTTTGGAATCTATCAAGAAGGACTTAAAGAAGAAAATAATGTCTCCTTTTCTGATCAAACGGATAGTATCGAAAAAAGACTCGACAAAGATGGAATCACATATAAAGGAACGCTTTCTAATGAGAAAAGAGAGGGTTATTATTTAAGTGGAGAACAAACGAATTTTTATGATGCCATCCAAACTGAACGTGAAACAAGAGATCGTAATTTTTTTAAGAATGGCACTGAGTTAGTGGATTATTCATTAACGGTATATCCGCAGATGAATTATGCTCAAACTAGCTACTTTATCGATGAGAAAAACGTTGAAAAATCTTTAGAAGCATTCTTAAAGGATAAAGATAGTGTATTATTTGGTAGTCAATATCAATATTTACCTGATTTTTCTTCATTAGATGGTGAATTTCCGGAAGTCGTTGTGTCTCAAAATTATAAGAATATTCCTTTTAAAGATGATACAGCGCAAATTTCATTAAAGCTAGAAAAATCAGATGAATCTGCTAGTATACACAAGATTTACAAGTATACTCAAACTCATATTCAAGGAATTGAAGAGTTGCGGGATAAGAGTGATCTATTTTCTGAACGTGATGCAGTCGAAACCTTATATATCAATAACAAGATTCCTAGTAATGCGAAAATTACTTTTATAGAATTAGCATATACTAGAATTTACAAAATTCGTGAGAAGAATGTTTATGTACCAGTCTGGTTTGTGGGAATCAAATCTAGCGGCAGTAATCTGCAGATTGAACAAGTTAATGCGATGAGCAATACAATCATTACAAATAATATTGTGCCAAAGGTAGAAAATTAGCAGGGATGGTTGTATAATAAGGAGCTGTAGACTAGAAGGGAAGCGGATAGAAAAAATGAGTCAAGATAAGGCATTTAACATTAGCATTCTTGCCAGCGGCAGCACAGGCAATTCCCTTTTTATTGAAACTGAGAACAAAAAGTTGCTTATTGATGCAGGATTAAGTGGGAAAAAAATCACTTCATTGCTGGCAGAGGTCGATCGAAAACCAGAAGATTTAGATGCTATCTTAGTAACACATGAGCATCGGGATCATATTCATGGTGTGGGGGTCTTAGCTAGAAAATATAAATTAGATGTTTATGCAAATGAAAAAACTTGGGCCGCGATGGATCCTTTGATCGGAAATGTTGCTGTTGAGCAAAAGCATATTTTTGATATGGGAAAGGTTTTAACGTTTGGTGATATGGATATTGAGAGTTTCGGTGTCTCTCATGATGCAGCAGCTCCTCAGTTTTATCGTTTCTTCAAAGATAACCGTTCGTTTGTTATGTTGACAGATACAGGCTATTGTAGTGATCATGTTCGTGGTACAATCAAGGATGCGGATGCATATTTAATTGAGAGCAATCATGAATTAGAGATTTTACGCATGGGCCCTTATCCATGGAGTTTGAAACAACGCATTTTAGGGGATAAAGGTCATTTGTCGAATGATGATGGTGCTCTAACAATGGTGGATGTAATTGGTGACCATACTAAACGTATCTATTTAGGACATTTAAGTAAGGAAAATAATACCAAAGAACATGCTAGGATGGCTATGGAATCGATTTTGGCTGAAAAAGGCTTAGGTGTCAATTTTGATTTTAATGTCTATGATACAGATCCAGAATCAGCATCAGAATTATTTTCAATTTAAATAAGAGTGAGGCAGAACTGTTGCTCAGTTTTTGTCTCATTTTTTTTAGGATTCGATGAATATCTTATAGTTGTTTTAATAAATTTTGGCAGCTCTTGAATTTTTGCAAGGGGTGCAGTATAGTTAACTATATTTTTGAATGTTAAAAAAACAGATACTGGTATAGAATTGCTGGTGTTATTTTTAGCAGTGGGAGGAATTTGATGTTTCAATTTTTACCTCATTCAGTATTGCAAATGGGCACTATTTTTTTATCGATCGTGATTGAAGCATTACCGTTTGTTATGCTTGGTTGTGTGATATCGGGTGCGTTACACGTTTTTCTAACACCTGAGCGGGTCAAAAAATTATTACCGAAAAATAAAGTGTTATCGATTATTGTTGGGAGTCTTTTAGGGTTCTTTTTCCCTTCTTGTGAGTGTGGGATTGTTCCAATCGTTCATCAGTTTGTCAAAAAAGATGTTCCGACCTATACAGCATTCGCTTTTATGATAACAGCACCGATCATTAACCCGATCGTTCTTTTCTCAACCTATATTGCATTTGGAAATTCGATAAAATTTGTTGTTTGGCGTGTTGTCGGCAGTATGTTGGTAGCGCTAGTTGTTGGTGTTTGGTTAGCGTATATCAATAAGGAAAACATTTTACAACAAACAACTTTTGAGGCGGATTGCACTCTTGAAGAAACTGAGCATACACATGAAAAAGAAACCTTTTGGCATAAGTGCTGGTCTGTTTTAACTCATGGAATTGATGAGTTTTTCGATACGGGTCGTTACTTGATTTTCGGTTCTTTGATGGCTGCTGCAATGCAAACCTATTTACCAACTGGTGCAATGTTGCAATTAGGTCATACCAAAATTTTAGCAATTTTAGTTATGTTGGTTTTAGCTGCGACGTTGTCGTTATGTTCTGAGGCAGATGCATTTATTGGGTCCTCGTTATTGAGCTTGTTTGGCAATGGACCAGTTGTTGGTTTTCTTGTTTTTGGGCCGATGGTAGATATCAAGAATCTTTTGATGATGAAGCGTTATTTTAAAACGTCATTTATGTTGAAATTTGTAGGAATTGTCACGGTTGTCGTCAGTCTCTATGCATTAGCGATTTAAGGAGGAAAGAGTAGATGATTCGATTTTTAATCTTGATTGGCTACACGACATTGATGATGTTTTTGCAAGTATCGGGTAGGTTGAATCAATATATAAATGTTCATTATCGTTACTTGGCGATTATTTCGATGGCTCTTTCTTTTATCTTAGCAATCGTTCAGTTGATCCTTTGGAATAAGGAGGAAGATAAAGAATCCACAGAGCACCATCACCATGATGAGCATGATCACGGGTTGGATAAACCGTATCAAAGAGGAATAGCTTATCTTTTGTTAGCTTTGCCGTTAATGGTTGGTTTTTTGTTTCCGACAGTTAGCCTGGATACGTCTATCGTGGAAGCAAAGGGTTTTAATTTTCCATTAAGTAAAGAATCAGTAGGGGACCCAGATGTAGAAACGCAGTATTTAAAGCCAGATACGAGCATTTATTTTGATAAAACAGATTATGATAAACAGATGAAACAAGCATTATCTCATTATATCAAAGACGATCATGTGAAAGTAACGGAGGAAAATTATTTAGAAGTGATGGAGCTGATTTATAATTATCCGAGTGAATTTATTGGAAAAACAATTACTTACAAAGGCTTTGCTTTTAATGCAGCACAAAAAGAGCAGTCTGATTTATTTGTTTTTCGTTTTGGGATCATTCATTGTGTGGCGGATTCCGGTGTATTTGGATTATTAACAAAAATGCCCGATGGTCAGACTTTCGAAAATAACGAGTGGTTGGAGCTAACAGGAACCATTCATTCTGGCTATTATGCACCGTTTAAGCGAGAAATCCCAATGGTGGATGTGACAAAGGTGACATCAATAGAAGAACCCAAAAATCAATATGTTTATCGTTCGTTTTAAAAAACGAAGTAATCAATTAATTTTAGTGGGAGAGAGAAAACGAATGCATCGTTTTCTCTCTCCCACCTTTCTTATTTTTCCCAGACCAACTGATATTCTAGCTCACCAGTGCTGTCAAATTGTTCATGCACCTTTTGGAAGCCTTGCCTTTGATAGAAATGAAGGGCTTGCTTGTTTTTTGCATAAACGCAAAGACTTAATGAAGTAGTCGAACATTTTGCTTCAGTTAAAAGTTTTGAACCGATTCCTTGACCGCGGTAGTCATTTTTTACAAAAATTCCAGCAATATATGTGCCAGTCATCCCTAAAAATGCACTAATTTGATCGCTCTCACTATAAGTATAAAGATCAGCTTGAGGTAGTTGTTCTTTTACAGAACTAAGATTCTTTTGCCAATAAGACTTTGGAATAAAGGGATGGGCTTCACAGTTGGCTGTCAGCCAAATGCCTAAAATAGTCTCTAACTCTGAGACCGTTAGATGATCGATTTTTTTGATCATGATTGTTTATCCTTTCTTTTTGAACGTATGAAAGAATCGCTAGTGCACTCATTTATTCACCCCTTACATTGATAGTATAAAAAAGCCTTGTTATTTCTCTTCATTTTTTCTGATTAAACTCAAAATCTCTCGTTTTTCTCTAAAGTTACGTATATTGTGATTTAACACCTCAGATAAAACCAAACCTAAAGCAATCGCACCTGCGATCATGATCGCTTGAACAGCAGAATTGATCGCCGTTTCATAATTGCCGATGACCAAGTTTCTGACAGCTTGATAAGCAAGCCCTCCAGGGACTAAAGGAACCATCCCAGGAATATTAAAAATCGTAACAGGTAATTTGAGCGCTCTTGAACAGATAAAACTTACTGCCGCTACACTCAAAGCACCCAATAAGGAGCCTAAAGCTGCATTAGCACCAAATTGAACGGCAAACCAATAAATCATCCAACCTGATGCACCCGATAAGCCGCAAGCGATAAGAGAGCGTCTAGGAACATTGGTGATGATCGCATATGCAGCAGAGGCTAGGAAACTAAAGATAAATTGAACGAATAGATCAAACATTTTAAACCCTCCAAATTCTTCTTACTATATGGAACAAACGCTACAGCGACAGTTTAATAAAATAATTGAAAAACAAAAGCAATTGCAAAACCAATCATAGAAGCGGTCATCATCGCTTCTGTTCCTCTTGAAACACCTGAAAGATAATGACCTGCAAGCAAATCTCTCAGGGCATTAGTCATCTGAACACCGGGAACAAGGGGCATCACACAACCAATAATGATCATATCTTGATTGATACCTAATCCGCTTTGACTACTTAAAAGCGCTGCACAGCCAATAAAAAGGGCTGCTAAAAACTCAGAGAGAAATTTAATACGCAAGATTTTTAAACTGGAATAATAAAGCATATAGCCCACGCCTCCAATCAAACAGGTCAAAAATAAATCTGCCCAAACACCGCCGAATAAAATCATGATCGTACCACTGACGACCGCCGCACTGACAAATCTCAACCATAAAGGAAAGAATTTTCGTTCTTGTTCTACTATTTTTAATTGCTCTAATAATTCATCAAGGGTAAAAATACCAGTTACATATTCTCTAGAAAGCTGGTTGATCCTAGAGACTTTTTCTAAGTTGATCGAACGATTCAAAATTTGCACCATGCGAATTGTGGAAGTCCCGTCAAGCCCTACAAAAAGCCCTGTCTGGGTGACGTAACTGACTAAGCGATAATCGCCGGACGCCAAAGCAATACGGCTCATTGTATCTTCCACACGATACATTTCGGCATCACTTTCTAGCATGAGCTTGCCTGCTAATAAACATGTTTCTAAGACTTTTTCTATATCTAACGTTGCCATTTATTTTCCTCACTTTACCGTTCTATCCTACTTATCTAAGATTAGTATAGTTGATTATAGCCTGAAAAAATAGCACGGAACAGTAAAAATATAAATATCCCTCAACATTATGCACAAAGATCAAAACGATTGGTGTTCTATGATATATTCTCAATTGTAAGAATGTTTCGATAATTTGATATCGCTTTAGAACTTCTTAGCGTATAATAATAAAAAAGTATGAAACTATAAGAGGATTGGGATGATAAAAAATGATCTTACTGGGGTCTTTGATCAACGGGTTAGCCATTGTATTAGGAAGTTTACTAGGAGCAGTTTTGCGAAATATTTCAGAACAAATGAAAGAAACAGTCACGAAGGGAATTGGCTTAGGTGTCTTGGTCTTAGGGGTTCAAATGGCATTTAAAACTTCCTCTTTTATTGTGATCTTGATTAGTTTATGTGTTGGGGCAATGGTCGGCGAAGGGGTGGGAATTGAAGATAAAATGAACGTTTTTGGCTTGGAATTAGAAAAGCGATATGCTAAACCAGGTAGTAATTTTGCTGAGGGGTTTATAACTGCCGCCTTGATCTTTCTGATTGGCTCAATGGGGATCATTGGCGCAATCGAAAGCGGTGTGGCGAATAATCATCAAACGCTATTTACAAAAGCCGTCATGGATGGGTTTATGTCGATCATGTTAACCGCAACTTTAGGCGTCGGTGTCCTGTTTTCAGCGGTGCCTGTTTTTCTGTATCAAGGAATCATCGCCGTAGCTGCTAGTATTTTGATGCGTTATATTCCTAAAGAACTCTTGGACGTGTTAATGGAGGAATTAAGTGCAATCGGTGGGTTGATGATATTAGGGATTGGGCTGAATATTATGGGAATCACCAAAATCAGAGTGTCTAACTATCTGCCAGGCATTCCTATTTTGATCCTCATCGTAACAGTATTATTTTACTTTTAAGTAAAAATGAGGATAAATTGTGACACACTGTTGTCATTATTAATATGATAAAGTCAATTTAACAAATCAAAGGAGTGGTCTAAATGACGATTCAATTAATCGAAAAAAATATCAGAGGAAAGAAAATCCGTACGAATAATAATCGTATAGATGAGATTATCGCTTTATGGAATCAAGTGCCAACAATGCAACTTAAAGGAGAGTTTTTTGCTGTGTATTCAAACTATAAAAGTAATTTTAAAGGAGAATATGATTTGTTGATTGGTAATGAACAGGCGGATTATCCTGACCAGTCACAAATCAAAGGCGGAGAGTATGTCGCAATTAAAGTTGAAGTTGCTAGTCCCGAAGGTGTGGGAGCCGCTTGGCAGAAAATTTGGAAAGATGAAGCTTTAGAAAAAAGACGTACTTATTTGTCAGACATAGAACATTACCAAGAAGATGGTTCAATTATGATTTATCTTTCTGTTTGAAATCAGCTATACTGTAGATAAAAAATTTAACCGATTTAGAAAATGAGGTTGGGACAGGAGTGTTTAAACCCGAAGGGATTGCTTCTGCTCCCACCGTTTATACGGATTCCTTGAGTCTGAGAGATAACTCGTAGAGTTATGTCCCAGACTCTTTTTTTATGTATATTATGTATAAATATTTATTTTTGTTGAATAAATTAATAAAAAACCGTTGACTTGTAAAAAGAAAAAACTTATACTAGGATCAATAACAAGTGTTTAATAAAAAATAAGCAGAAAAGAAGTGAAGTGGATGAAGGTTTCGATTATTGGTGTGACTGGATATAGTGGGTTAGAACTTTTAAGATATCTCCGGCAACATCCATTCGTTGAGATTGTATCGATTCATAGTCATTCAATGAATAAAAAATCATTAGAGGTAATCAATCCGCATTTGAAGCAGCTGATTTCTTTACCTCTAGAAGTGATTGATCCTAAAAAAATCATGCAAAAAAGTGAGCTAGTTTTATTAGCAACACCATCTGGAGTAGCCAAAGAGTTAGCCTTACCTTTCATTGAAGCAGATTTTCCGGTGATCGATTTATCAGGTGACTTTCGTTTAAAGAATCCAGGTAGCTATGAAAAATGGTATGGATCGACAGCTCCACCAATGGAAAGTGTCAAAAAATTTGATTATGGATTAGCAGAATATAGAGAAAATCCTAAGTCAAAATGGATCGCAAATCCAGGTTGTTATGCAACAGCAGCAGAGTTGTCATTAGCACCATTATTGAAAGATGGAAAAATTGAATTAGATTCAATTATTATCGATGCTAAATCGGGAATTTCTGGCGCTGGTAAAAGCCTCTCGCAAACAACCCATTTTTCAGAGGCACATGATAATATGACACTTTATAAAATGAATAGTCATCAACACATTCCAGAAATCATGGAGCAGTTGAACAAATGGCAGCCTAATCTTTCAGCGATTCAGTTTTCAACATCATTGATCCCAGTCACTAGAGGTATTTTTTTAACCGCTTATGCAAAATCGACGGAACCGATTTCTGACGAGAAATTAGTCCAACTTTATCAAAATCATTTTGAAAAAAATTCATTTATTCGCATTCAAGAGGCTGGACATTACCCTGCACTCAAGCAAGTAATAGGCTCTAATTATTGTGATATGGGGCTTGCTTACAATCCCAAAACGAATTGCATCACGATTGTATGTGTGATTGATAATTTAGGGAAAGGGGCAGCTGGACAAGCTGTTCAGAATTTGAATATTTTTGCAGGCTACGATGAGCGATGCGGATTGGATCAATTACCGATTTATCCATAAATAATGACGAAATAACAAATAGAAAGTTTTAAATACAAAGGGAGCGGCAAACATGAAGAAGGTTATTGTTATAAAAATGGGCGGAGTAGCCAGTGACAACCTAACAAAATCATTTTTTGATCAAATTGATCAGTGGCAAAAAGAAGGCAAAAAAGTTGTGATTATTCATGGCGGTGGACACTATATTTCCGAGATGATGCAGCGTTTAGATGTGCCGGTAATGATTCAAGATGGTTTGCGGGTAACAACAGAAGAAACGTTAAAGATCACGCAAATGGTTTTGATTGGTCAAGTTCAACCAATGATCACAACTCATTTTCAGCAAGAAGGTTTTTCGGTCGTTGGACTAAATGCATCATGTGGCCAAATCATCACGGGAACTTTTCTAGATAAAAATACTCTAGGTGCTGTTGGTGAAGTTCAGCAAGTGGATACTGAATTACTGGAGCATTTACTTGAAACCAAACACATTCCGATCATTGCGCCTCTAGGTTTAACTAAAACAGGTGAGTGGTTGAATATTAATGCGGATCATGTCGCTTGTAAAGTAGCGGAGGAATTAAAAGCTGAAAAACTATACCTATTGACAGATGTTCCAGGAGTAAAGAAGGAAGATCAGTGGTTAAAAGAAATTTATACCAGTGAAGTCTCAAAACTAAAAATGGCAAACATCATCAAAGGTGGGATGTTGCCAAAATTAGAAAGTGCCGTTTCCGCAATCAAAGGTGGGGTAAAAGAAGTTCATATCACAAACCGACTTCAATATGCAGGAACGATCATCAAATCAAAGGGGGTTTATGCATGAGCTACTTATTTCCTAACTACCAAAGAAAAGCCATAGAATTGCTCAAAGGAGCAGGTAATACACTGACTGATAAGGAGGGGAAAAATTATCTTGATTTCACGAGTGGGATCGGGGTGATGAATTTAGGTTACAATGATCCTGAATTGAATCAAGCGTTATCTGATCAAGCGAATCTTATATGGCACACGCCAAATCTATATGAAAATCATTTACAAGAAATCACGGCGAAGAAATTGGCGAATGGAAAAGAGTATATCAGCTATTTTTGTAACAGTGGAGCTGAAGCCAATGAAGCGGCAATAAAATTAGCTCGTAAAGCTACAGGTAAAAGTAAAATCATAACGTTCACTAATTCTTTTCATGGTCGAACCTATGGAGCAATGAGTGCAACTGGCCAAGCAAGTATTCATACAGGCTTTACGCCTTTAGTTCCGGATTTTATTTATGTCCCTTTTAATCAATTAACTCCTTTAGAAAGTGCAATAGATCATCAAACAGCTGCAGTCATGCTAGAGCTGATTCAAGGAGAAGGAGGCGTGTTGCCAGCAGATTTAATATGGATTCAATCTGTTCAGGCTCTTTGCCAGGAATATGGCGCTTTACTGATCATTGATGAAATTCAAACAGGAATCGGACGTACTGGTACTTTTTATGCATATGAACAGTATCAAATCGAACCGGATATTTTCACATTAGCAAAAGGGTTAGGGAATGGGATACCAGTTGGAGCGATGGTTGGTAAGACTGAATTAGCTAGTTTTTTTGGACCAGGTAGTCATGGGTCGACTTTCGGCGGGAATAAGTTAGCAATGAGTGTGGCGAGCAAAGTAATCGATCGAATCAACCAGCCTGATTTTTTAGAAGAGGTTCAAGCAAAGGGAGAAGCGTTACTGATTGGTTTAAATGAAATCGCAAAAAATAATCTGCTGATTGAAGCTGTCCGCGGTAAAGGATTGATGTTGGGGCTAGTGTTTTCAGATCAAGAAGTATTGAAACAAGCTATGGAACAATTAGAAGCAGAAGGCCTACTCACCTTGAAAGCAGGTCAAACCGTTTTACGTCTCTTACCCCCATTAACAATCACCTATGAGGAGATCAATCAAGCATTGCTGATAGTAGAAAAAGTAATAGACAACCTAACAGCACAGAAAAAAGATAAAAATTGAAAGTGAGAAAAGTAGATGATTAATTCCTTGTATGGTAAAAGCATTTTAAATCTGACAGAGTTAACAAAAGAAGAATTTCTAGCAATCATTGAATTAGCTGTAGCGATAAAAACGAATCCAGAGGCTTATCGTGGTGTTTTAGCTGGAAAGATTTTAGCGATGATTTTTGAAAAAAATAGTACACGTACACGGGTCTCTTTTGAAGCAGGAATTATTCAATTAGGTGGACAGGCGATTGTTTTAGACTCTAAAAGCACACAAATGGGGCGCGGGGAACCAATCAAAGATACAGCAAACGTGCTGTCTAGTTACGTAGATGCAATCATGATCCGAACCTATTCAGATCAGATGGTCGAAGAATTAGCAAAAGAAGCCTCTATCCCAATTATCAATGGCTTGACAGATGATCATCATCCCTGCCAAATTTTGGCGGACTTTCAAACCATTTATGAACAAAAGGGGAAACTTGAGGGCCTTAAATTAGCCTATATTGGTGATGGCAATAACATGGCTCATTCCTTTTTGCTAGGCGGAAGTTTAGTGGGTATGGACATAAGTATTGCAACACCTAAAGGATATGAACCCCGATCTGAATTCGTTGAACAGGCTCAAAAAAATGCAGAAACAAGCGGCAGTAAGATCGAAATTTTAAATGATCCGACTCAAGCTGTAAAGAATGCAGATGTTCTAGTGACTGATGTCTGGGCAAGTATGGGAGATGAAGCCGAGCAGAAAGAACGGGCAAAAATTTTTAAATCATTCCAAGTCAACAATCGATTGGCTGTCCAAGCAAAGAAAGATTATCTATTCTTGCATTGCCTTCCAGCTCACCGAGGGGAAGAGGTAACGGCAGATATTATCGATGGAACCCATTCAGCAATTTATCAAGAAGCAGCTAATCGTCTCCATGCACAAAAAGCCTTACTAGTCAAAGTGATGGCTAATCTATAGAAGTTGAAATGACACTGAACGATTTTCGTTAAAGTGTCATTTTATTTTTTTTACAGGTATACATAGTCCATTGACTTGTGGTCTGCTGATTGATCAAGGAAAAATCAAATGTAGATAAATATCTTTGGAAATCTGCAGAGTTTTTTAATTTAGGTAAAAAGTAATTGATTTTAGCAGTCTCACAGGCAAAGATGACAACACCATTTGGTTTAAGTACTCGATAAATTTCTCGTAAAGCTTGGTCTAAATCACTCCAGTGGAAATGCGTTTGAAAAGCCGTCACTAAATCAAAAGTTTCAGCGGTAAAAGTAAGATGATGAACATCCATTGATTCAAAGTTAATTTTATTGTCTGGGTATTTTTTGTAAGCTTGCGAAATAGCAGCTTCAGAAAGATCAATGCCTGTAATGGATAGGGAATTTTTTCGTTGTAAAAGATAGGCGCTTGAAGCCCCATTGCCGACGCCTATATCCAAAATAGCGGAATAATCATTTAAATTAACGTTGTTTATTGCCCACTCAACTAAAGGCAGATAAACACCATTCCAAAGACGCATCATTAAAATTCCAATCAAACCAGTAGGTTTTTTTGATTGACTTAATAAAAACCAAAACAGAAAAATCAATACTAACATAACGATGACTAGTCCCAAAATAAACATCAAAAAACTCCTTTGTTTTATCTTTTACTCTTTCAAATAGTATACAATAAAAAAACAGCTTTCAGAAAAAAGAATGATCAATATCCATTATAATTACGCCTAAAATCGAATTATCCTCTTACTATTACGTCAATTCTGTCAAAATTAAAGGAAATCTTTAATATATGGCAGGAAATATTAAGTTTTGTTTGTAGTTTTGCCTTGTTTTTAGTAGAATGGAACTGTATGAATAGAATAAAAGTGAGGTGTAGATAAATGGGTTTTACAGATGAAACTGTACGTTTTGATTTTGATGACAGCCGTAAGAAGGAAGTAAGTGAAACTCTGGCTACTGTATACAAGGCTTTAGAGGAAAAAGGATATAATCCGATCAATCAGATTGTGGGCTATTTGCTTTCTGGAGACCCGGCCTACATTCCTCGTTATCAAGACGCTCGAAATTTGATTCGTCGTCACGAACGAGATGAAATCATGGAAGAGCTAGTTAAATATTACTTATCTGATCATGGGATCACTATTCGATGAGAGTAATGGGACTTGATGTAGGGTCAAAAACGGTAGGAATTGCTGTTAGTGATCCCTTTGGCTGGACAGCACAAGGTGTGGAAATCATTCGGATCAATGAAGTTCAGGAAGAATTTGGTTTTGAACGGTTAGCAGAATTAGTGAAAGAATATGAGGTAACGCGCTTTGTGGTGGGTTTACCCAAGAATATGAATAATTCGATCGGCCCAAGAGCGGAAGCATCAATAGCTTACGGCAAAAAAATCGAAGACATGTTTCACATTCCTGTTACGTATCAAGATGAACGTTTGACGACAGTTCAGGCAGAACGCATGTTAGTTGAACAAGCGAACACCTCAAGAGCGAAAAGAAAAAAAGTAATCGATAAAGTAGCAGCTGTCATGATTTTACAAAATTATCTAGATGGTGCTAGCAATAAAATTTAAACGACTTGTTGAAAAACAAGTGTCAGATAAAAGGAGAGCATAACAATGACAGAAGAGCATAACCACGATCATGAAGGGCATGAACACATTACACTAGTTGATGAACAAGGCAACGAAACACTATACGAAATTCTTTTAACCGTTGATGGGCAAGAAGAATTTGGTAAAAATTACGTACTGCTATATCCAGCTGGCGTTCCAGAGGAAGAAGATGTTGAATTACAAGCATATGCTTACATCGAAAACAACGAAGGAACAGAAGGCGAATTACAACAAATCGAAACAGACGCTGAATGGGATATGATTGAAGAAGTTTTCAATACATTCATGGCGGAAGAAGAAGAATAAAGCTAAAAAGTGAGCTGAACCCTTGAGACATAGGGGTTCAGCTTTTTTATTTTACCAACGAATCTAAAGAAAAACAATTCAAAAGTAATTCTACATATATTCATAGTTTCCTTTAATCATTTCCTCATATTCATATTTTATTCGGTATATGTTAAACTGAATAAGAAAATATAAAAAAACAGAAGATAGAAATAAATTCTTAAAATCTGATTCAAAGGACTGTGAATCAATAGATTCAATAGATTCAATTAAGCAAGGATAGTTACACATGATTTTATTGTAAATATTTATAAATAATATAAAACCTAAAAGTAGATGGTGAAGAAATAAATACGTTCAATTCATGACTATGAAATAGAGAGCTACCGTGTTGATTTCAAAAAGAATACAATAATATTGGATATATCTTATAATCAAGACAAAAAACAGCTCATATTTTATGATGTTTTTTGCTATAGATTTTACGAAGAAATGCCGTATAGTATCTTCTTTGATTTGGAGAAAAGACCAATAGAAAATTTCTTTAGCGAGAATAAGGAGTTGCTAATCCAAGGGCAAAGATATGCATGGCCAATAATGTACGATTCATTACAAGAGTTAGAAGTACAGATAAAAAATTCTTCCTTACATTATCATGTACTCACGTCCTCTTATGGATTAAATGGCTGGATTCTAGCTGAACGAGTCGATATTATTACGGCTAAGTGAAGGATGATAAAATCAAAAAAGGCTCTATCCTAATGAGGGTTATGAGCCGACCCCCAAAAGTTAGACCCAAAAATCTAACTTTTGGAGGTCTTTTTGTATGGCAAAATATCGTTTAGAATTCAAATTAAAAATTGTTCAAGAGCATCTTGAAGAAAAAAGAGGAATAAATTGCTTAGCAAAAAAATATGGATTTAATTCTAACACTCAAATAAGAAAGTGGATCCATGCGTATAATGAATTAGGCGAAGAAGGACTACTTCGTAGTCGGAAATGTAGGAATTACTCTGTTCAATTTAAGTTAGATGCGATAGAGTTGTATTTAACTACAGAGTTGTCCTACCAAGAAGTAGCCAATCTTCTCAAAATGAACAATCCATCATTGATTGCGAATTGGCTTAAAACCTATCGTAAGATTGGTATAGATGGACTCTCTAAACAGAAAGGACGTCCACCTACAATGTTTAAGAAGAAACGAAATGAAATCCAACCATTACCAAGTGAACAATCTCAATTAGATAAACTAGAAAAAGAAAATAGAATGTTAAAAATTGAGAATGCCTATTTAAAAGAATTGAGGAGGCTGCGTATAGAGGACGAACAAAAAATGAACGAATCGCGCGAATCATTCACAGCCTCCGAGGATACTTTCGATTAAAAGATATTCTGGAAACCCTAAGGTTTCCAAAATCCACTTACATGTACTGGCAAAAACGCCTCGACAGAACAACTTCAACACAAATGATTGAAGAAGAAATTCAAGCAATTCGTAAAGAACATCAACATTATGGCTATAGAAGAATGACACAAGAATTAAAACGACGTGGATACCAAGTAAATAAAAAGAAAGTACAGCGATTAATTCAAAAGCTACAGTTACAAGTCAACGCATTTACCAAGAAATCTAGGAAATATAATTCATATAAGGGAACCGTTGGGAAAGTAGCTAAAAACTTGATTCATCGAAGATTCAACACTTCGGTCTCTCATCAAAAAATCACGACGGATACAACTGAATTTAAATACTATGAAACAGATGACGCGGGCATTCTTCGACTGAAAAAACTATATTTAGATCCGTTTATGGATATGTATAACAGTGAAATTCTAAGCTACAGCCTTTCTACTCAACCAAACGGTAAAACAGTTATGGCAGGGTTAGCAGAAGCAATTTCTCAAACAAATGATTGTCCTTATCGCCGCACCTTCCACTCTGATCAAGGCTGGGCTTATCAAATGAATACCTATGTACAGACATTAAAGGACAACCGTATCTTTCAAAGTATGTCTCGGAAAGGAACCTGTTTAGATAATTCTCCTATGGAGAATTTCTTCAGTATTCTAAAGCAAGAATTGTATTATGGCAAAGTCTATCGGAGTCAAAATGAGTTAAGACGAGCAATTGAAAACTATATTTATTATTATAATAATCATCGAATCAAAGAAAAACTTAACTGGAAAAGTCCAGTAGAGTTTCGACAGTTCGATCAAAAAACTGCATAAAAAATAGAGTAGAAAAATCCACTCTATAAAAAGTCTAACTTTTTGGGGTCACTACATTACCCAGATAAAAAAAGGAGTTTCACTATGAAAAAAATGATTATCTTATTCAGTACGTTCTTAATAATTACACTGACAGGTTGTTCTTTGGATAAAAAAACGAATCCATCTATCGATTCTTCCAATGATACACGGACTACTTCTGAAAAAGAACAAGTAAGTATTTCCCAAAAGGATTACACGTCACTTGTTGGACTGTGGGCGTGTTTAGATGAAGCAGCAATTGGTGATCAAGTATCTATCAAACAAAACGATGATGGATTAACGATTCAATATGCTGGTGAAGAGGAGACCGTGACAGAATTTATCGAAAAAAAATCAGAAAAAAATAGCAGCTATTTCAGATTTGAAAACAAAAATGATGAAACGGCCTATATGATTGATTTAAAAGCAGACGGAACGATAATCCTTAACCGAGGCACAACTAATGCTGAAATGACAGGGGAAAGTAAACCGATGGCATATAAGAAAGTAAAAGATACTACGGACGAAAAGCCAAAAAACAATAAAGGAGCAGCTAATTTTACTTTACAAGCTATCAAAGAAGAAGTAGAAAAAACTGGGGATTTTGAGATGTTCAAAAAGGATTTAGATTTTGATGATGATGATTTTAAAGTATTAGCAATTCAAGAAAGTGATGGGTATAGTTTTATTAGTGGTCCTGATAACGGAGAATCCGCAGCGGTTGTTAAAGATGAAAGCGGCAATACAATTCGGGAAGACAATCCCTCAACAGATCCTAGAGCAACAACACTTAAAGAGGCAAGGGAATTGATTGAGACATTGAAAAATAACCAAGTAAATCATAATTAAATGGTTGAGTTGTTTTTTCTCTAAAACAAAGAGCTGAAATTCGGTATCGAGTTTCAGCTCTTTTCTGCATAATAATCAAGTCTCGATTTCATTTTTTTCTTTTTGATAATACATAGAAAGAATCAACCCAATTCCAATGAAATTAGCTAAATAAGCAGTTCCGCCTTGGCTGATAAAAGGCAGTGGAATACCAGTTAAGGGCAGCAAACCAATATTAGAGCCAATATTTTCAAGAATATGGAACAAGAAATACATGATCACTCCTGTTGTAATATAAGCATAAAACTCTCGCTTAGCGTGTAACGTACATATCAGCATTTGATAAATCAAATAGAAGAAAAGTAAAATCAATAAACAAGTTCCAAGAAAGCCGTAAGCTTCTCCAATCACTGTAAAAATCATATCCGATTCCCTAACTGGTACATAAACTTGCAAATTTGTCAGTCCTTTTCCGACTAATTCACCAGAACCGATCGCTGTCAGTCCGCGCGCTTGCTGAAAAGAAATAGAATCAGCGTATTCAAAGGGATTAAGCCAAGCGTGGATTCGATTAAATTGATAAGGTTTAAAATGGAGATAAGAAAGTAGTTTTTGACCTTGTTCAGTTAAAACCAGTAGAATTCCGCTAATCCCGACGATGCTTAGCCCAGCGAATCCAACTGTTAAAATTTTCCACGAACAGCCAGAAACGACAACCATGCCTAAAAAAATGGAGACAAAGACTAAACTTGTTCCAAAATCTTTTTGATAAAACATTAATGCCAATATTGGTAAACTAACCAGACTCATTGCGCCTAATAAACGAAAATCATCTTTTAGAATAGAGGACGTTTGTGTTTGTTGTCTTTTTTTGGTAATAATGTATGCTAGCATTAAAATATAGCCAAGTTTCATGAATTCTGATGGTTGAAATGAAAAAGGACCTAAACGAATCCAACGCTTGGTACCTGTAGCAGCGGCCATAACGGGATCATGAAATTTTATCAGTAAGCTCATTAAAAGCAAAGAGAGACTGTAAAAGACAGGGGTCAATTTCCATAAATAGTTGATTGGAATAAACATTGTGGCAAACATTGAAAAAATGCCCAATACTGTCCATAAAAGTTGTTTTTTCAATAAAGGAAATACAGAATCCACCGTTGGGTCAGCTTGAAATGCACCGTATTGTGCAATAAACCCAACTAAGATTAGAAGAAAAACAGGTAAAAGTAATGCATAATTTACAGGTTCCCTTTTAGAAGGCAAGGCTCGTTTCATGTTGTCCCTCCTTGTGCTTGGAATGTCTCTCTGATTTCTGTGGCGCGTGCATTTAAAGCTAGTCCGAGTGTCACGCTTAATATCAGCAAACTAGAGCCGCCGTAACTAATAAAAGGGAAGGTCAGACCGGTCATTGGAATGTAGCCTAAAAGACTACCGACATTCACAGAAACTTGCAGACAAAGCAGCGTACCGCAGCCAATATAAAGATAAGAATAATAAAGTGTTTTTGACTTTATTGCTAACAAAAATAAACGACCCACAATAAAGAAAACCAAAAATAAAATACCTAAAGAAACAATCAGGCCCAATTCTTCAATACAAATAGCAAAGATAAAATCTGTATCTGCTGCAGGTAAAAAGCCTTTTTTCTGAATACTATTACCTAAACCACGCCCGAAAAATCCGCCGTTGTGTATAGCGTAATAAGCATTTGACGTTTGAAACCCTTTACCTGTAGGATCGATGAAAGGGTTTTGCATCACTTCAAAACGTGTGACGAGATAACTAAACTTTTGCGGCATCCAGTTTTTTGGTATGGCTAATAAAAGAACAGTTCCCAAACGTTTGAGTGCCATAAAACTAATCAAAGCCAATGACATAAATAGTGGGGATAGCCCGCTGGATAAAAATAAGGTTAAAACCAGAATGAAAATCATTGATGCCCCAGCTATATTGGGTTGAATCGCAACAAAACACATAAAGAAAAGCGACACCATAAGGGATCGTTTGTGATTTTTGATTGTGAAAGGACGTAAAACATTATCTTTGGCTAAGTTTGCTGCTAGATAAAGAACTAGGATCAACGGGACTAATTCAGAGGGTTGAAATAAAAGGACACCTAAATTGATCCACCGTTTTGCTCCACCTACAGTAGTTCCAATCAATGGCAAAGCAGCGATTGAAAGAAAGGTGAGAAAAAGTAACATGAATAATAGTTTAGGTTTGCGCAGTACATTTAAGTGAATCCGATAAACAATACTCATGCAAAGTAAACTAAAAAGGAAATACATGGTTTGCTTGATGGCTTTACTAGCAGTGCCTAACTCACTGTCTAACAAGTGATAAGAGCTAGAACTGTAAACCATTAAAATGCCGATGATACAAAGAATCAGATACGGAAGTAAAATATAAAAATCTAGATACTGTAGTTTGGATGGTCTGCTAAGCCGTTTCATCTTTTTGCTCCATCATTCAAAAAATCGTGAATGGCAAGTTGATTTTGTTCCTCGTCAATTTCCAAGACACTGCCAGCTTCGGTATAATCATTAAACGCCCAGCTACCTGAGACTGGGATGGAAAGGGTCTCTAGATTTTTGACTTTACCAGTTAGAAAATCTTTTGCTAAATCGACAAGGACATCTGCTGGAATGTTTGTATCCAAGTAGCCAACAGCTTCACCAGCAATTTTAGGTAATTGTAAGAACGAAACGGCATTTTTAGACTGCTTTGCTAATGCATCCATCACTTGCTGCTGCCTCCTCACTCGACCAAAATCTCCTTCTTCATCCATTCTAAAACGAGCATACTGTAACAACGTATTGCCATCCATGACTTGGATACCTTTTTTGATATCAACATTGTCTAAATTAATATCTTTTTCTGCGTCAATTTCGATTCCTTTAGGATAAAGCTCATTGATCAAACGGATAAAATTATTAAAGTCGGCTGAAATGTAATAATTGATCGGTAAGCCGAAAGAATCGTTAAGGACTTTTCTAGTTAACTCTGCTCCACCAAACGCATAAGCGGCATTGATTTTCTCTAAACCATATTCTGGGATTTTGACATAAGAATCCCTCATGATCGAAACAAGTTTTGGTTGTTTGGTCTCGCTATTATAATGAGCGACCATCAGCGTATCTGCTCGACCGCCATCTTCATCATCTTCACGACCATCATCACCAATCAGCATAATGGTGATTTCTTTCATATTTGTTTGTTGATCACCGGAAAAATCTTTGTTTTTCGTAGGATTTACTTGAGATTGTGCTGCTTTTTTTCCATTATGGAAGCTGATTACAGTGTAACTGCCGATTGCTGCAAAAAGGAGAACAATACAAAGCAGCGTACAAATTACGATTTTGTTCACTAGTTTCATTTTTTATTCCTCGCTAATCATTTTAATTGATCATCAAATAAAGTGTGCATTAGGAAATCGACTTAGATGTCGGTATAAAAAGATAGTTGTGCTACATATAAAAGGTATTAACAGCTTTATATCAAAAAAACGTTGATATCTCTGCTTATTCACCTCCTGCTAATTAAAAAGCTGAGAAATACCTTATTTATTAAAACAAAAAACCTTCGCTTAACTAACTCAGCGAAGGTGGATTGATTGCAGCACAAATAGAGCTTTTCATCATTCTCATCGTTGAGTTTTAGCACTATGAAACGTAAAAAGCTGAGCTTTTAGCTACTTTGTGAAAAGCCTTAATTCGACAATTCCTGTCCTACCCATGCCTGTCTTTCGACATTTTTGAGCAGTAGCCTGTGTTTTCATAGGAGCCTCACCTAACAAGTTATTCAGATCGCCTTAAATATAGTGAAGATCTTGACTAAAGTCAATAAAGTGAATATTAAATTTTTTATAATAAAACGTTGTGAAATATACTGACAGGTGTTATTTTATCTCAACTAAAATAGCACTTTAACCATTAAGGGCACGGTTTTCACTTATCTGATAAGGTTCTACTTTTATATGATTTTGATTTGGAAAAGTTTAATGGTCATTTCTTTACATTTTCTTAAACATATAAAGACAAAATACACACGTTTGTAAAACAGAAGCAAATAAAATCCCAAATAGACATCGCATCGGGTTAACATTTATTGTAAGATAGAAAGAAGTGAAAGAATGCGTTTACGGCATAATGAATTGGGGAAAAAAAATGGGCTACAAAAAGACTTCTCAAGGAAATTGGATACTGGTCGAGAATGAAAATGGTGCAACTCTGGGTTATTCAACGGCTTCAGGTGTTACTTTGATAGAAGAAGATGGTTTTGCTTTTAAAGATTTAAATAAGAATGGACTTTTAGATCCTTATGAAGATTGGCGCTTGCCGCTTGAGGAGAGAATTGAAGATTTAACTGCAAAATTGACGATCGATCAGATTGCTGGATTAATGTTGTATAGTAGGCATCAAACGGTTTCTAAAAGTCAGAATCATTTTGTGGAAATGTTCTCAGGAACGTATGACGGAAAATCGCTAGATCATTATAGCGGATCTATTGCGAATTTAACGGATCAGCAAAAAGAATTTTTAGAAAAAGATCATATTTGTCATGTCTTATTAACTCTGGTGGATGCTCCTCAAATTGCTGCTGAGTGGTCGAATAATTTACAAGCAATGGCTGAAAGGTTAGATTTGGGTATTCCAGTAAACGTCAGCTCAGATCCAAGACATAGCACTAGTGATGATACAGAATTTAATGCAGGTGCTGGTGGGGATATTTCAAAATGGCCAGAGCAATTGGGCTTAGCTGCAACATTCGATCCTGGCTTGGTAAAGCAATTTGGTGAAGTCGCAAGTCAAGAATACAGGGCACTTGGCATCACAACTGCCTTATCTCCGCAAATTGATTTAGCGACAGAGCCACGCTGGATGCGTTTTTCTGGAACATTTGGAGAAGGGGTCAAATTAGTCACCGATTTGGCTAAAGCTTATTGTGATGGTTTTCAAACAACTGAATATGAAACGGATGGCTGGGGCAGTGAAAGCGTCAATGCAATGGTCAAGCACTGGCCTGG
The DNA here is from genome assembly GCF_050499005.1 of Enterococcus sp. AZ101. NCBI lineage: Bacteria > Bacillati > Bacillota > Bacilli > Lactobacillales > Enterococcaceae > Enterococcus > Enterococcus sp. AZ101. The sequence goes on from NZ_JBMHEZ010000002.1 coordinate 887,504, forward strand.
TGGCGGAAGCGGTGAAGCTGGTCGTGATGGTCATTATGGTTATGGTAAATATGCAGTTTATCCTGGTAATAATTTTAGTGAACATTTAAAACCATTTCTTCATGGTGCATTTGATCTAGAAGCAGGAACCAAAAAAGCTTCTGCTGTGATGCCTTATTACACAATTTCTTATGATCAAGATCAAAAAAATCACGAAGATGTCGGAAATGGATTTAGTGAATATATCATCAATGATTTATTGCGTAAAAAGTATGCCTATGACGGAGTTGTTTGTACAGATTGGTCGATTACAGCAGACGCGGTCAAATTAGATCAATTTATTGGTGGAAAAAGCTGGGGCGTAGAAAGCTTAACGGTGGAAGAACGTCATTATAAAGCACTGGCAGCAGGTGTTGATCAGTTCGGTGGAAATAATGAGATAGCGCCGGTTTTGGCTGCTTATGAATTAGGTATCGCTGAACATAGCGAGCAAGTGATGAAAGAAAGATTTCGTATCTCAGCTCGTCGAATATTGAAAAATGTTTTTCAAACAGGTCTATTTGAAAATCCCTATTTGATACCGAAGCAATCAGAAGAAATAGTAGGTAATCCTGAATTTATGGAACGTGGCTACAAGGCACAGCAAAAATCTTTAGTTTTACTAAAAAATAAACATCACTTGTTGCCGTTAAAAAAACAAACAAAAGTGTATATTCCTAAACAAAAAATTGGTGAATCCTCAGATTGGTTTGGTAATGTTCAGCCTGCTTGTGAAAAAAAACCGGTTAATCCTGCTATCATAGAAAAGTATTTTCAAGTAGTAGAATCTCCAGATAGAGCGGATGTTGTGCTTGTTTTCTTAGACTCACCGAAAACAGTTGGTTATGCTAGTGATGCTGAGGGAAATGGCTATTTGCCGATTAGCTTACAATATTTACCTTATACTGCTAAATACGCTCGGAAAGAAAGTTTGGCTGGTGAAGACCGTTCCTATTTTGATAAAAGCAATATAGCAGCTAACAATCAAGATATTGAAACGATTATGACAATAAGAAAAGATTTTCCAGACTTACCGATTGTCGTTTCTCTCATGATGAAAAATCCCGCAATAGTGAAAGAATTCGAGCAGCTTGTGGATGGAATTATCGCAGATTTTGGTGTCCAAACACAAGCGATATTGAGTGTTTTGAGTGGTGAGGCTACGCCTTCCGGATTATTGCCGTTTCAGATGCCTGCAAATATGGAAACGGTTGAACAACAACAAGAAGATGTTCCATTTGACATGATTTGCTACAAAGATGAACTAGGTCATGTATATGATTTTGGTTACGGCATGGATTTTGAGCATCAAATTAAAGACAAGCGCTTGAATTATCGAAACTGAAATGGTTGAGAGGTTGCTTTTGCTCCCACCGTTTATTCGCATTCTAGGTGACTGAGGTGTAACTCGCAGAGTTATGTCTCAGTCACTTTTCCTTTTTGCCAAACAAATCGTTAAACAAAAAGAAGCTTCCATGCTATAATCATAAAAAATGATACAGGTTTTAAAACTGTATTATAAAATTTTGTATTTAGTGATTTTATTCAATGAAAAATTCTTTCTTAAGGTTATTTATATGTAATGAAACACTATTGAATAGGGAGTGTAACACGTGGCGGATAAAAGCAGAAATGGTGCTGAAGTGATTGTAGAAAGTTTAAAAAATCATCAAGTTGATTATGTCTTTGGGATTCCAGGAGCAAAGATCGACGGCTTGTTTAATGCATTAGTTGATGACGGCCCAGAATTAATCGTAACGCGGCACGAGCAAAATGCTGCATTTATGGCGGCAGCGGTTGGACGCTTGACCGGACATCCTGGCGTAGTAGTTGCAACAAGTGGTCCAGGTGCCAGTAATCTTGCAACAGGTTTAGTCACAGCAACAGCAGAAGGTGATCCTGTATTGGCGATTGGCGGTCAAGTGAAACGGCGTGACTTGTTAAAATTAACGCATCAAAGTATGAACAACGCTGCCTTATTTGAGCCAATTACAAAATATAGTGCAGAAATTCAAGATCCAGAAACTATTTCTGAAGTGTTAGCAAATGCTTATCGGTTGGCGAAATCGTCAAAAAGGGGAGCCAGTTTTATCAGTATTCCTCAAGATGTAGTGGATAGTTCAGTTGAATCAGCTAGTATCAAGCCGCTAAGTGATCCAAAAATTGGATCAGCTTCACCTGAAGACATTCAGTATCTGTCTGAATTAATTCAAGGAGCTGAGTTACCTGTTTTATTAGTTGGCATGAGAGCATCAACTGCAAAAGAAGCAAAAGCAATTCGTGACATTGTTGCCAAAACCAAAATTCCAGTGGTGGAAACATTCCAAGCAGCAGGTGTGATTTCTAGACAATTAGAAGATCATTTCTTTGGACGAATCGGCTTGTTCCGTAATCAACCTGGCGATATGCTATTAAAACGTAGTGATTTAGTCATTGCGGTTGGGTACGATCCGATTGAGTATGAGGCTAGAAATTGGAACGCAGAAGGGGAATCTAAAATTATAGTAATTGATGATACACCAGCTGAAATCGATCAATATTTCCAACCAGAAAGAGAATTGATTGGCGATATTGCACAAACATTAACGGTTCTTTTACCAAATATCGAGGCTAAAACGTTGTCAAAGAAAACAAGAGACTATTTGAATGTCTTACATGAGAAATTAGTTAAACGAGATGATATCAAAGAACGAGCGACGAATGGCTTGATTCATCCTTTGGAGGTTATTGAAACGTTACAAACTATTGTGACGGACGAGATGACGGTTACGGTGGATGTAGGCAGTCATTATATTTGGATGGCTCGTCATTTTAGAAGCTATGAACCGAGACATTTACTTTTTAGTAATGGTATGCAAACACTAGGTGTGGCACTTCCATGGGCGATTTCTGCTGCGTTAGTTCGTCCGAATACACAAATCATCTCTGTGTCAGGAGACGGGGGTTTCTTATTTTCTGCCCAAGATCTTGAAACAGCAGTTCGTAAAAAATTGAAAATCATCCATTTGATTTGGAATGATGGGCGCTATAATATGGTTGAATTTCAAGAACAGCTAAAATACCATCGGATTTCGGGTGTAGACTTTGGACCAGTCGATTTTGTGAAATACGCTGAAGCTTTTGGTGCAAAAGGCATAAGAGCAGAAAATAGTGATGAACTAAGAGAGGCAATTTTAACTGGTATCAAAACAGAAGGTCCAGTCGTGATCGATATTCCAATTGATTACCAAGACAACGAAAAACTTGGTGAAACGATTTTGCCGGATCAGTTTTATTAGAAAGGTGATAGCAATGACAAAAGAAGCAATTTTATACCAGCATGGGACGCTAGGTGCATTAATGGCTGGTTTAATGGATGGTACGGAAACAATTGCTAATATTTTGGAAAAAGGTGATTTTGGGATTGGCACTTTAGCTGGCCTAGATGGAGAACTGATTATTCTAGATGGAAAAGCGTATCAAGGGAGAGAAGATGGTGCTTTGATCGCCATTAATGAAGAACAAAAGACCCCTTATGCAGCAGTAACGAACTTTAAGCCGACAATCAAGTTTCCCATTGAACACTCTGCAAATAACCTGCAAATCAATACGTTGATTCGTGAACAATTAAAGAGTGAAAACCTTTTTCACGCAATCAAAATTCATGGGAAATTTAAAGAAGTACGTATACGAGCAATGCCTAAGCAAGAAAAACCATATAAACGATTAGTTGAAGTGTCTAAAGAACAACCTGAGTTTGTTAAAAGAGATGTTTCTGGTACGATCATTGGCTTCTTTACTCCTGAATTGTTTCAAGGCGTTGCGGCAGCGGATTTTCATTTGCACTTTATTGACGATGAGGAGACGTTTGGTGGTCATTTGATGGATTTTGAATTGGAATCTGGAACAATTGAAATCGAATCAATGGATTCTTTATTGCAGCATTTTCCCAAAAATGATGAGACATTTATTCATACTGAAATCGATTATGCTGATTTGGATAAGGAAATTCAAGAAGCAGAGTAAAACTTGCCTAAGACAGTTGGTCAAACCGTCTTAGGCAAGTTTTATTTGGCAGCGATTTTTTTCGCTTTTTCAGTATTCGCAAAATGAAGTTTGGCATATTTACTTAGTAATTCGATTCCGCCTTTGGCTAATATGGCAGCTGCAACTTTATCCGAAGTGGCGCCAGCTCCAGAAGGAACGTTCATTCCTAATTCTTTTGATTCTTTGTCTAGTTCTTCTAAGAAGGCTGCTCGGCTAATAATCGACGCAGCTGCAACTGCGACATGGTATTGTTCGCCTTTGGTAATAAAGTACAGCTTTTCAGTGACCTGATTTTGTTCACTGCGAACATACTTTTTATAATTGGTTTCTGGTGTAAATTGATCGATCAAGATGGCTTCTGGTTTTATAGGGGCAATCTCTTTCAATAATAAATAAATAGCCTGATTATGAAGAGCGACTTTCATATGGACTGCATTGTATTTAGGCTGGATTTGATTATATTTTTCTGGTTCAACAATTAGCAATCTGTGTGGGATCAGCTCTTTAATAACTGCAGAAAGCTTTACGATCTGTGGATCAGTCAACTCTTTTGAATCTCTAACACCAAGTGCTTTTAACTTTGTAACCATTGTTTTATCTACATAAGCAGCACAGACTGTGACAGGTCCAAAATAACTACCGTTACCAACTTCGTCGCTACCTAAGACAGAAAGCTGACTAAAGTTGGCAGGCAATATCGTTGTCTTTTTTGAAGAGGCGTTATGCGCTTTTTTACCGGGCACAGCGTTTCCCCATCTAGCGGCAGCTTTTTCAGCATCAGGTCCTTGAAAAACGATTTTACCTGAGGTGTAGGCGGTAATAGTGGTGCTTCCGACTTTTGCTACAAAATCAGTATAAGGAACAGTTTTATTTAGTAGATTATTTTTATAAAAGGCGTGCATTTTTTTTATCGTATCTTTCGTAACTTTAATTACCTGTGTTTGTGACATGGAGGTACTCCTTTCAAATCTTCCTATTCATAGTAAAACAAAAAAATAGAAAAGTGAAGTAAGATTCTTTGATAATTTGAAAAAGTAAATGAAGAGAAAAGCCAGTTTAATAACCTAGATTTGAGTTTTCAGTCAATCTATGATAGAATACATTATAAGTAATGATACTAGTTTGAGTGAGCGGATTTCTGCTCACTCTTTTTAATGGAGTAACATAAAATAATAGTTGTTGAAACGTTGATTTAGTTCACTTTTCAATATTCAGTTATGTGAATCAGCCCTTTTCAATCAGAGTAATAGAGCACTCGACAAAGAAATGTCGAAAGTCAAAATACCTGTTTTTTATTAGAGCTGCAATATATACTCCGCTTTTCTATTGTCTAGTTGTATGAAGCCGTTTTTAAGCAACACCTCGGCACGATTCATTCTTCTTTTCTAAAAACTAGTACGTTACATAAATCTCGAAGGAGGCGAAAATTTTGAGTAGTGTTGTGGAAACTGTTACCGAGTTAGTCACACCAATCTTAGAAAAACAAAATTTTGAACTTGTAGAAGTCGAGTTTGTCAAGGAAGGAAGAGACTGGTTTCTCCGTGTCTTTATTGATAAAGAAGGCGGTATTGATATCTTAGATTGCGCACTTGTCAGTGAGCAGCTAGATGAAAAGCTTGATGCTATGGATCCAGATCCGATTCCTCAAGCGTACTTTCTGGAAGTGTCCTCTCCGGGAGCTGAACGTCCGTTGAAGAAGGAAAGCGACTATGAACAAGCAGTTGGAGAATACATTCATGTTTCACTTTATCAAACAATTGATGGTGAAAAACAATTTGAAGGTGTCTTAAAATCAGTTGATAAAGATCAGTTGACCTTGACAGTCAAAATCAAAACAAGAGTCAAAGATTATACATTTGAACGAAAAAACATTGCAAAAGCTCGTTTGGCAATTCAGTTTTAATCAGTAAAAATAAAAAGCAGAACGTTCCAGTTTTTGCTTATCACAGGATGCAAGAATCGACTCATAAGAAGTTGATCCGCTCCGTTCACCTTTCATTTAGACAGTAGGAGGAAATGATAAAAAAATGAGCAAAGAAATGTTAAATGCACTGGATGCATTAGAAGCTGAAAAAGGTATTTCTAAAGAGATTGTGATTGACGCATTGGAAGCAGCCTTAGTTTCCGCATATAAAAGACATTATGGACAAGCACAAAACGTTGAAGTCGAATTTGATGGAAAAAAAGGAAACATCCATGTTTATGCCGTTAAAGAAGTAACAGAAGAAGTATTTGACTCACAGCTTGAAGTATCGTTGAAAGAAGCAATGGAAGTCAATAAAGCGTATGAAATGGGTGACAAAATTCGGTTTGAAGTAACACCCAAAGATTTTGGCCGCATTGCAGCGCAAACAGCAAAACAAGTTATTTTACAACGCGTTCGTGAAGCAGAAAGAAACATTATCTACAACGAATTCAGTGCATATGAAAATGACATTATGCAAGGAATCGTCGAAAGACAAGACCGTCGTTATATTTATGTAAACTTAGGCAAGATCGAAGCAGTGTTATCTAAACAAGATCAAATGCCAAATGAATTTTATCAACCACATGATCGTATCAAAGTGTACGTTTCAAAAGTTGAAAATACCTCAAAAGGTCCGCAAGTTTTCGTTAGCCGTAGTCATCCTGATTTATTGAAGCGATTATTTGAACAAGAAATCCCAGAAGTGTATGATGGAATAGTAGAGATCGTCAGTATTGCTCGTGAAGCGGGTGACCGTTCTAAAGTTTCTGTCCGTTCAACTGATTCCAATATTGACCCTGTTGGAACGTGTGTAGGACCAAAAGGACAACGTGTTCAAGCTATCGTGAACGAATTAAAAGGGGAGAATATGGATATCGTTGAATGGAGTGAAGACCCAGCTGTTTTCATCAGCAACGCACTGAATCCGGCCCAAGTAGTCGATGTTATCTTTGATCCAAACAACAGCAAAGCTTGTACAGTTGTGGTTCCTGACTATCAGTTATCACTTGCTATCGGTAAAAGAGGTCAAAATGCACGTCTAGCAGCAAAATTAACTGGCTTTAAGATCGATATCAAACCTGAATCTGAAATGGAAACTTATTATGCTGAACAAGCAGAAAATCAAGCAACCGTTGAAGAAGATGCATTTGACGAGGCAATCGTGGCATCTGACATGACTGCAGATGATTATGAAAATGTGGCATTTGAAGAAGAAACAGTAGAAGACGAAGAACAAGTTTAACGATTTGGAGGGAATGAAATGAAAAAAAGAAAAGTCCCGATGCGTAAATCTGTTGTTTCAGGTGAAATGAAACCGAAAAAAGAATTAGTTCGAATCACACGCTCTAAAGAAGGTGAAGTTGCAATCGATCCCACAGGTAAAATGCCGGGTCGAGGTGCTTATGTTTCACTTGAACCTAAAGAAGTCCAAGCTGCATGGGACAAACGAATTTTAGATCGTGTGTTGGAGACAACATTAACGGATGTTTTTTACCAAGAATTATTAGACTATGTTGAACACCAAAAAGCACGTAAAGAGCTGTTTGGCAATGAATAAAGAAAAAATATTAAATTTATTAGGTTTGGCTATGAGAGCTGGAAAACTAGTGACCGGTGAAGAATTGACAATCGGTGATATCCGTAGTAATAAAGCAAAATTTGTTTTTGTTGCCTCAGATGCTAGTGAAAATACAAGAAAGAAAATTAAGGATAAATGTTCTTATTACAATGTTCCATACAATGAGTCGCTTTTACATGCAGAATTAAGTCACGCAATCGGTAGAACGCGTATGGTGATCGGCATCAATGATCAAGGCTTTGCGACCAAGTTCAAGGAACTAATCAAAGGTTAGGAAGGTGATTGCATGGGGAAAAAAAGAATTTATGAATTAGCAAAAGAAATCAATCAATCGAGTAAAGATGTTGTTGAAAAAGCACATGCTTTAGGTATGGATGTGAAAAATCACATGGGCGCAATTTCTTCTGAGGACGAATCAAAACTTCGCAACTCATTTGGAGGAAACAAGCCTGCACCAACACAACAAAAAACAGCAGCAAAACCACAAGCAGCACAAAGTGGTCAAGGACAAACAAAACCAGCAAATCCAAAACCAGCTAACCAAAATGGAAATAGACCAAACCAAACTCAACAAAGACCGCAACATCAAAACGGACAACAAAATCGTCCGCAGCAAAACAATCAAAACCGTCCAGCGCAACAAGGACAACAAAACAATCAAAACCGTAACAACCAAAATCGTAACATGCAAGGAAGCAGCCAAAATATGACTCAAAACCGTTCAAACCAAGGACAACAAAATCGTCCGCAGCAAAACAATCAAAACCGTCCAGCTCAAACAGGACAACAAAATAATCAAAACCGTAACAATAATCAAAATCGTCCAGCGCAAAGCAATACGCAAAATACGAACCAAAATCGTCCAAACCAAAGTACAACTCAAAATCGTCCTGCACAAACAGGACAACAAAACCGTCCGCAACAAGGACAAGGCAACACTAATGCACAAGGAAATCAAAACCGTAATAATACAAACTCTGGAAACCGCAACAATAGTTTTGGCGGAGGAGGCGGTGGTCAAAATCGTAACCGTAACGGCTACAATAACCAAAACCGCAACAGATTCAATAAAAAAGGCAAAAAAGGGAAATACCAAGAATCAACAAAACCAGCAGTTCCTGCTCGTAAATTCCGTGAATTGCCAGATGTATTAGAATATACAGAAGGAATGAACGTAGCTGATATCGCAAAGAAAATTCACCGCGAGCCAGCTGAAATTATCAAAAAGTTATTTATGATGGGCGTTATGGTCAACCAAAACCAATCACTAGATAAAGAAACAATTGAACTATTAGCCGTAGATTATGGCATGGAACCACAAGAAAAAGTTCAAGTTGATGTCGCTGATATCGACAAATTCTTCGAGCCAGAAGCGTTAGTTGAAGAAAATCTTGTAACACGTCCACCCGTTGTAACCATCATGGGTCACGTTGACCATGGTAAAACAACATTGCTTGATACATTACGTAATTCACGTGTAACCTCAGGCGAAGCAGGTGGGATCACGCAACATATTGGTGCCTACCAAATCGATATCGACGGTAAACCAATTACATTCCTAGATACACCAGGACATGCTGCGTTTACAAGTATGCGTGCTCGTGGAGCTGGTATCACAGATATTACGATTTTAGTCGTTGCAGCAGATGATGGTGTTATGCCACAAACTGTCGAAGCGATCAACCATGCGAAAGCGGCAGAAGTGCCAATTATTGTGGCAGTCAATAAAGTGGATAAACCAGGTGCTAACCCTGATCACGTAAAACAAGAATTAAGTGAACACGGCTTGATTCCAGAAGAATGGGGCGGAGATACGATCTTCGTAAACATTTCAGCTAAATTCAATCAAAATATTGACGAGTTACTAGAAAATATTCTATTAATTGCTGAAGTAGAAGACTTGAAAGCTGATCCAACCCAACGTGCGATTGGTACAGTAATCGAAGCTCGTTTGGATAAAGGAAAAGGACCTGTTGCGACATTACTTGTTCAGCAAGGTTCATTACGCGTTGGTGATCCGATTGTTGTCGGAAATACATTCGGACGTGTCCGTGTGATGACTAATGATATCGGCCGTCGTGATAAAGCAGTAGGACCTGCAACACCAGTCGAAATCACTGGTTTGAATGATGTGCCGCAAGCAGGCGATCGTTTCGTAGTCTTTGAAGATGAAAAAACAGCTCGTCAAGCAGGTGAAGAACGTGGCAAACGTGCACAACTTGAACAACGTTCATCAAATAATCGTGTAACATTAGATAACTTGTTTGAAAGTCTAAAAGAAGGCGAATTGAAAGACGTTAACGTGATTATCAAAGCAGATGTACAAGGGACGGCTGAAGCTCTTGCAGCAAGCTTACAAAAAATCGAAGTTGCTGGTGTTCGTGTGAAAATCGTTCACTCGGCTGTTGGTGCAATCAATGAAAGTGACGTGACACTTGCTGCAGCAAGTAATGCGATCATTATTGGGTTTAACGTTCGTCCTACACCGCAAGCAAAACAACAAGCAGATCAAGAAGAAGTTGATATTCGTCTACACCGTATCATCTATAAAGCAATCGAAGAAATCGAAACAGCGATGAAAGGGATGCTTGATCCTGAATTTGAGGAAAAAATTACTGGTCAAATGACGGTTCGTGAACTTTACAAAGTATCTAAAGTTGGAACGATTGCTGGTTGTTATGTCACAGAAGGTTCTATCCGTCGTGATAGTGGTGTTCGTGTGATTCGTGACGGAATCGTTATCTTTGAAGGCAAACTTTCTAGCTTGAAACGCTTCAAAGATGATGCCAAAGAAGTGAAACTTGGCTTTGAATGTGGTGCGATGGTTGAAAACTTCAATGATCTTAAAGTTGACGATGTAATTGAAGGCTTTGTTATGGAAGAAATCAAACAATAACACCAAATAAAGTAAGAAAGAAGGAGAAACAGTATGGCAAATTATCGTGACCGCCGAGTAGGTCAAGAAATCATGCGTGAAATCAATGATATATTGAGAAAACGTGTCAGAGACCCACGTGTGCAAGATATTACAATTACCGATGTTCGAGTAACTGGCGATCTGCAACAAGCGACGATTTATTACAGTTTGTTATCTGATCTAGCTTCTGATCACCAAAAAGCGCAACAAGGATTAGATAAAGCCAAAGGATTGATCCGTAAAGAATTAGGACAGCATTTAACATTGTATAAAACGCCGGAACTGATTTTTGAAAAGGATGAGTCTGTTCAATATGGTAATCATATTGATGAATTGATTCGTAAATTGAATCAAGGAGAATAAAAAACGCAGTGAAATTGTGTATCACTAGAGCTGGAGAGGATGATCCTCTTCAGCTTTTTTAGTCTATTTCTAAAAAGAATAGCAAGAGAGTAAGATTTTCTTGTAATAGACTTATTTTTTGTAATTAAACTGAAAGAAAATGTAACAAATTTAACAATTAAATAAGACGTATTTGTGCTATCATATTAGAATACGAGTATCGTTAAGAAATTGTTGAAGAAAATGGAGGGGCAATAGTGAAGAAAAAAAGCTTGTCATTATTAATTGTTAGTTTGGTTACAGTTGGAGGCACAATAGCGCCAATCAGTTCATTAGCTGAGACGACTGATAAAAAAATAGAACAGCAAGATAAAGAAATTTCTGCTTTAAAAGAAAAACAAAAAGGTGTAGCAGCACAAATTACAACCTTAGAAAATGAAATTTCTTCGATTTTTGATGATGGAATTGCTCTAAATAAACAAAAAACAGCTTTAACCGAAGAATCTGAACAACTAAAAAAAGATATTGAAGCATTAGATATACGTATTAACAAACGTACCGAAGCAATTCAAAAACAAGGTAGAAATGTTCAAGTAAATGGACAAGGTACACAAATTCTTGATATGCTTTTAAACGCTGAATCAATTTCAGACGCAGTTGGTCGCGTCCAAGCGATTTCATCAATTTTAACAGCGAATAATGACTTAGTGAAACAACAAAAAGAAGACAAAACACTTGTTGAAACTAAAAAATCAGATATTCAAAAAAACTTAGCTGATATTGAAGAAGCAACGGTTCAGCTTGAAAAAGAAAAAGAAAATCTTGTGGCAAAGCAAGCAGATTTGAATGTATTGAAGGCAGAGGTAGATTCAGAAACATCCGGAGCGGAAAGCTCAAAAAATACCTTGCTGAAACAACAACAAGAAGCACTAAAAGCGCAACTTGAAAGTGAAGCAAAAAAGAAGACGGAGAAAAAAGCAACAGCATCTAGTCAACCTGAAAAACAAGCTGCTCAAAGTCAAGTAACAGATGAGCAGACGACAACAACTACTAACAATACAACAGACACAAATAATACAGGAGATACCAATTCAAGTGGAAGTAATTCAAACAATCAAGAAGTGACAAAACCTTCCGAAACACCTAAGCAGCCAGTGGTACCACCTGTTACTTCTGGTGACGCAACATTCCAAGCATTAAATGCCTTACGTACAGCTAACGGATTAAATCCAGTTAGTTGGGATGCAGGACTTGCAGCTGCAGCGACTAGTCGAGCGGCAATCATGCAAAACTATCAAGTGCCTTCAGATCACTGGAATAGAGGAGACGAAGTGATTGCGTTCATGTTCGCCCCAGGAAATTCTGTGATCATGGCTTGGTATAATGAAACGAATATGTCATCACCATCAGGAACAGGTCACAGAGACTGGGAAATGAATCCTAATATGACACGAGTTGGATTTGGTTATGTAGGAGATGTAATTGTGGGACATTCTGCTTAGTCCTTACTCTTTACTACAAATGAATTCAAGCAAAAAACACACGATCGGAGCGTAAGATAAGACTATTACTTAGTTTTATTTTATGCTTTTTTAGTTTTAGAAAAAATAGACTATTCAATGGACAAAAACAGTCATGCTTTAACTAGAACTTACTTTTAAAAAATGAATTTCTGAGTTCTTCTGTGCTATAATAAATAAGTTAATAATCTAATGGAGGAAAACAATGGACGGTATTTTACCTTTATGGAAAGAAGCTGGCATGACAAGTCATGACTGTGTTTTTAAACTAAGAAAAATTTTACATACGAAAAAAATCGGTCACGGCGGTACATTAGATCCAGATGTATCTGGAGTGCTACCTATTTGTATCGGCAAAGGAACGAAGGTAATCGAATATATGGTGGATTCTGGGAAAACATATGAAGGCGAGATTACATTAGGTTTTTCTACGACAACGGAGGATGCAAGTGGAGAAATCGTTGAACAAGAGACACTTGCCCAACCTTTTTCAAACGAAGAAATCGACGCCGCAATGAAAAATATGACTGGTACGATTACGCAAATTCCACCTATGTTTTCTGCAGTCAAAGTTAATGGTAAGCGTCTTTATGAGTATGCTAGAAATGGTGAAGAGGTTGAACGCCCAACCAGAAAAGCGATGATTTATTCTTTTGAACGTCTAAATGAACCTGAATTCGATGCCATAAAAGGAACTCAAAGCTGGCGATTTAAAGTGGTCTGTGGTAAAGGGACCTATGTTCGAACCTTGTCTGTGGATACAGGACTTATTTTAGGAGTGCCCGCACATATGTCTGACTTAACTCGAACTGCAAGTGGCGGCTTAACAGCAGAGCAAAGTTTAACGTTAGCGCAAGTGGCAGAAATTGTGGAAAAAGAGACGATCGATGAGACATTGCTTCCAATCGAAATAGCAATCGAGCGTTTTCCAAGAATTGATTTATCTGAAAAACTTTATCAAAAAGTGAAAAATGGGGTCCGTTTTACCCCTGATGAACTCGGCTTAAAAGAAATGCCACGCGATTTAGTAGCATTATTTTATCAAGAGCAAGTGGTAAGCTTGTATATGGCCCATCCAACGAAACCCAATGTATTAAAACCTAGCAAGGTGCTAAGAAATAATTAATAGAAAGAAGTTTTATCATGCAAATCATTCCAATTAGACATCCGTACACTATAGACCAAATTCCAACGGATGAAGTCGTAATGGTCTTAGGTTTTTTTGATGGTGTTCATCGTGGACATCAAAAAGTGATTGAAACAGGAAAACAAATCGCGCAAGAAAAAGGCCTGAAATTAGCTGTAATGACCTTTAATCAGCATCCGTCTATCGTTTTTCAAAAAGTCTTGCCTGAAAATATGAAATATTTAAACAGCTTAGAACAAAAAGAACGATTGATGGCAAGTAAGGGTGTAGATATTTTATATGTAATTGAATTCACTTCCGCATTTGCTCATTTAGCGCCACAAGAATTTGTGGATCAATACATTGTCGGCTTACATGCCAAAGTGGCAGTATCTGGTTTTGATTATACATACGGTCCTAAAGAGATTGCCGATGTTGCTCACTTACCAGATTATGCTAAAGAGCGTTTTGAGATTGTTACTGTGAGCAAAGAAGAGCTTGACGGTGCAAAAATTAGTTCGACACGGATTCGTGAATTAATGGAAGCTGGCAAGATGGAGGAGGTCACTGAGTTATTAGGTTACGTCTATGAAACAGACGGAACGGTTGTTCACGGTGATGCTAGAGGTCGTTTATTAGGATTTCCTACTGCAAATATCAAGGTGAAAAGTACTGTGCGCCTGCCGCGAATCGGTGTTTATGCTGTGCAAATTCAAATAGGCAATAAATGGTATGTTGGTATGGGATCGATTGGGCATAATGACACGTTTGGTGATGGTCGTGATCTCACAGTTGAAGTATATATTTTAGATTTTCATCAAGATATATATGGGGAACAGGTCACTGTTAGGTGGACTCATTATTTACGCGATCAGGTTAAATTTGATGGAGCAGAAAGTTTGATTGTACAGCTGAAACAAGATGAACAAGATGCAGCAAATTATTTTTTATAAGCTTTTAGAGACTGGTTTAATATTTACCAGTTTTAAATAAAAAGACTAAATAGTCAGCCGATTTTCAAGGCTAACTATTTAGTCTTTTAGTTTACATTAGTGATAATGAGCGGAACAATGTAGAACTTGTTTCTTTTTGTTTTGTTCGTTGACAAGAGAGTTTAGTTAGTGATGATAGAATTTTCTGTAAATGAGAAGACATATACGTATTTTAGGAATAAATAGACATGACTCGAAGTGGGAGGCTTTACAAAAGTAACCCCTGATCAAAAACAAAAATCGTTAAAGCGTTGAAAAAGAATGAACAAACAGTTGGCTTTATGGGAGACGGAATCAACGATGCTGGAGCGATGAAAGTGTCAGATGTTATTGTATTACAAAAAGACTTGATGGTTTTAGAAAAAGGTATTATATCAGGTCGACGAGTCTTCAGCAATACAATGAAATATATCAAAATAACCGCAAGTTCTAATTTTGGTAATGTGTTTTTTGTTATTCCAGCAAGTATCTTTTTACCGTTTCTACCAGTAGCATCAATCCAATCACTCTTTTTAAATTTGGTTCATGATACGTCAGACATGTGTGGCTCGTGGGATATCGCGGGTGCTGAGTATGTAGAAAAAACTAAAAAATGGGAAGCTAAATCGATGGGTTCATTCATAAGATGCTTTGGCCGGACAAGTTCGATTTTTGATATCGTAACGTATTTATTTTTAGTCAGATTGGTCAAAAAAATCTATATGAAAAAATATCGAGAATTGTTATAGAAAAAATAATGTTTATTTGCAAAATAGTATAACGAATGAATGGCATTTTGAGCTCTTTAAAGAATTAAATTGCCATTTTGTTTGTCTCTAATGGGTAATGAGTGATTATTGACTCAATTTAAACTATTTTATGGCTGAATATGTTAAGATAAGAGGCGTCTTCTATAGAATAGTCTATAAATTAGAGGACTTGTAAATTGGAGGAATAAAAATTGAAAAACAAAAATACAAAGATTTCAGCTTATATACATATCCCGTTTTGTGAACATATCTGTTTCTACTGCGATTTTAATAAAGTTTTTCTGGAAGGTCAACCAGTTGATGAATATATCCAAAGCCTTTTGAAAGAGATTCGTCTGACCAAAGAGCAATATCCCAGCAAGACGACCGAAACGATTTACATAGGAGGCGGTACGCCAACTTCTTTATCAGCTAAACAGTTAGATGTATTATTAAAAGGTGTTCGTGAATTACTGCCGATCGACCCAGCAAATGAATTTACTATAGAAGCTAATCCAGGTGATCTAACCCAAGAAAAGCTACAAGTGATGAAAGAATATGGGGTAAATCGGTTATCCATGGGGGTTCAAACTTTTGATAATCAGCTGTTGAAAAAAATTGGACGCAAACATACTGCAGAAGATGTCTATGAGACTATGAAATTTTTAGAAAAAGAAAATTTTTTAAATGTGAGTATTGATTTGATCTATGCCTTACCTGGTCAAACGCTAAAAGGTTTTCAAGATACCTTGAAGCGGGCAATCGAACTTGACTTACCACACTATTCACTTTACTCTTTGATTTTGGAAAATAAAACAATGTTTATGAATTGGGTTCGCCAAGGTCGCCTACAGTTGCCAGATCAAGATGTGGAAGCCCAAATGTTTGAAGAAACAATTATTGCAATGGAAAAGGCCGGACGTCATCAATATGAAGTAAGCAATTTTGCTTTGAAAGGCCAGGAAAGTCAGCATAATTTAGTTTATTGGAATAATGATCACTACTATGGTTTTGGCGCAGGAGCAAGCGGCTACTTAGGTCATACTCGTTATCGAAATCATGGACCGATTCAGCATTATTTAAAACCATTAAAAGCAAACCAGCTACCCACTGTTGAAACAGAAATCCTGACATTGAATAATCAAATGGAAGAAGAGCTGTTCTTGGGTTTGCGAAAAATGAATGGTGTGTCAAAGAGAAAATTCGAAGAAAAATTTGGACGAGCGTTAAATCAAGTCTACAAAAAGACGATTCCTGACTTGGTTCAAAAAGGTTTGTTGCTGGAAAGTGACGGACATATAAAATTGACTGAACAAGGGCTTTTCATAGGGAATGACGTATTTGAAGCATTTCTTATTGATAAAGAAGAATAAGCTTAAGCTGTATGTTTAAGAACGAAACTAAGCATTAGTCTGCTTTAGTTTCGTTCTTTTTACGGTTTTTAGCACTCGTATACAAAGAGTGCTAAAAAATGTGTTTTTCTCTTGACAATTCTAACAGAACTTGCTATATTAATAATTGTATTAGCACTTGAATAACATGAGTGCTAATGAAGGGTGGTAACTATGATAACAGATAGACAAAAGAATATTTTGCGACTTATCATCCAAGAATACACGAATACAGGGACACCTGTAGGATCAAAGAAGTTGATGGAAGAAGGAATCAAGTCAAGTTCTGCAACGATCCGCAATGACATGAAAGCCTTGGAAGAACATGGGTTGCTATTAAAGACACATTCTTCTTCAGGTAGAATACCTTCAATGGATGGTTATCGCTACTATGTGGATCATCTACTAAGTCCGACAGAAGTTGAGCATGATGAATTAGAAACGATTCGTCATTCTTTTGGAAGAGAGTTTCATGAGATCAATGATATCATTGAGCAATCTGCTGAAATTCTTTCTAATTTGACTAGTTATACCGCTTTTTCTTTAGGACCAGAAGTGAAAGAACGAAAGCTAACAGGTTTTCGAATTGTTCCGCTGAATGAGCGGCAAATCATTGCGGTGATTGTCACAGATAAAGGCAATGTTGAAAGCCAAGTATTTGCAATTCCAGCATCAGTCTCCAGTCAAGATTTGGAAAAAATGACGCAAATTATCAATGATAAGCTTGTTGGTCAGCCTTTACTGACCGTATATCATCGTTTGCGAACGGAAATCCCGATGATTTTACATCGTTATTTTCAAACACCAGACGGCATGATGCGTTTATTCGATGCAATGTTAGGTCATGCATTTGAAGAAAAAGTATTTGTTAGCGGACGCATGAACGTGCTAGATTTTGGTTTAAAAGAAGACATCAATCAATTAAAGTCAGTTTACTCATTTATGAAAAATACAGATGCGCTTACACATTTGTTAACGACTGAAGATCAAGAGGATTCAGCGATTGCTATTCGAATCGGATCGGAAATCGGAAATGATTTACTGGATAACATGAGTATGATCACGGCGACATATGAAGTATCTGGACACGGTAAAGGAACGATTGCTCTATTAGGTCCAACAAGTATGCCATATTCAAAAATGTTTAGTTTAGTGGATGTATTCCGCGATGAGCTAGCTTCAAAACTTGGTGCTTATTATCGTTTCCTTGATGAATAGCCATAAGTTGAAAATATAGAATTCTAATTAATTCTACGAAATTGAGAAGGGAAGTTGCCAGAGTGAGTAATAAAGAAGAAACGAATGAGGAATTACAGGAAGAACACATGGAAGCAATCGATGATTCCGGTGTTTCAGAGGTAGAAGCCGAAATGACAGAGTTAGAGAATGCCAAAGCAGAATTTTCTGAAATGGAAGATAAATTCTTAAGAGCGCGTGCCGAAATTGCTAATATGAGCAATCGTTTCAAAAATGAGCGTGAACTTTTAGTTCGCTATCGTTCACAAGATTTAGGTAAAAAATTATTACCTTCACTTGATAATTTAGAACGTGCGATGGCAATCGAAGTTGATGATGAACAAGGTGCAAGCCTGAAAAAAGGCATCTCGATGGTTTTAGAAAGTGTACAGGCTGCTTTGAAAGAAGAAGGCATCGAAGAAATTCCAACGATGGGTGAAGTTTTCGATCCTAATTTACATCAGGCAGTTCAAACGATTCCAGCGAGTGATGAAACACCAGCTGATACAATCGTTGAAGTCTTACAAAAAGGCTACAAATTACATGACCGCGTTTTACGAGCAAGCATGGTAATTGTTGCGCAGTAAACAACAAGATAAAATGCTTGTATTATATAAATTGAAAAATCAAAAATTAAAATGAAGATAGGAGATCATTAATTATGAGTAAAATTATTGGTATTGACTTAGGAACAACAAACTCAGCAGTTGCAGTATTAGAAGGCGGAGAAGCAAAAATCATTGCAAATCCAGAAGGAAATCGTACGACACCTTCAGTCGTATCATTCAAAAATGGTGAAATCCAAGTTGGTGAAGTCGCAAAACGTCAAGCCGTGACAAATCCACATACAATTGCCTCAATCAAACGTCATATGGGCGAAGCTGGCTATAAGGTAGAAGCTGATGGCAAATCTTATACACCGCAAGAAATTTCTGCAATGATCTTGCAATATTTAAAAGGGTTCGCAGAAGATTATCTTGGTGAAAAAGTGGATAAAGCCGTTATCACAGTTCCAGCTTACTTCAACGATGCACAACGTCAAGCAACAAAAGACGCTGGTAAAATCGCTGGTCTAGAAGTAGAACGTATCGTAAACGAACCAACAGCTGCTGCATTAGCATATGGTTTAGACAAAACAGATAAAGACGAAAAAGTATTAGTATTTGACCTTGGTGGTGGTACATTTGACGTATCGATCCTTGAATTAGGGGATGGCGTATTCGACGTATTATCAACTGCCGGAGATAATGAATTAGGTGGAGATGACTTTGACAACAAAATCATCGACTATATGGTAGCAGAATTCAAAAAAGAAAACGGTGTTGACTTATCTAAAGATAAAATGGCTGTTCAACGTTTGAAAGATGCTGCTGAAAAAGCGAAAAAAGATTTATCAGGTGTAACATCAACACAAATCAGCTTACCATTTATCACAGCAGGAGATGCTGGTCCATTGCACTTAGAAATGAACTTAACTCGTGCGAAATTCGATGAATTAACAAGTGATTTAGTAGAACGTACAAAAACTCCAGTACGCCAAGCGTTGAAAGATGCTGGTTTGAACCCATCTGAAATTGACGAAGTAATCTTGGTTGGTGGATCTACACGTATCCCGGCTGTTGTAGAAGCTGTACGTAAAGAAACAAACAAAGAACCAAACAAATCAGTAAACCCAGATGAAGTAGTTGCAATGGGAGCTGCGATCCAAGGTGGGGTTATTACAGGTGATGTGAAAGACGTTGTATTATTAGACGTAACACCATTATCATTAGGTATCGAAACAATGGGTGGCGTATTTACTAAGTTGATCGATCGTAATACAACGATCCCAACAAGTAAATCACAAGTATTTTCAACAGCAGCGGACAATCAACCAGCTGTAGATATTCATGTATTACAAGGTGAACGTCCAATGGCTGCGGACAATAAAACATTAGGTCGTTTCCAATTGACAGATATTCCAGCGGCTCCTCGTGGTGTGCCTCAAATCGAAGTAAGTTTTGATATCGATAAAAATGGTATCGTAAACGTACGTGCAAAAGATTTAGGAACGCAAAAAGAGCAAACAATCACAATCAAATCTTCTTCAGGTTTATCAGACGATGAAATCGAACGTATGGTGAAAGATGCTGAATCAAATGCTGAAGCTGATAAAGCACGTAAAGAAGAAGTTGATTTACGTAACGACGTTGACGCTTTATTATTCACTGTTGATAAAACATTGAAAGAATTAGAAGGTAAAGTAGACGCAGACGAAGTGAAAAAAGCAGAAGATGCTCGTGATGAGTTAAAAGCAGCTGTTGAAGCAAACGATATCGAACAAATGAAAGAAAAACGTGATTCATTAAACGAGATCGTTCAAAACTTAACTGTAAAACTTTATGAACAAGCAGCGCAACAACAAGCAGAAGAAAATCCAGAAGCTGCACAAGGTGGAGCAGACGATGTTGTAGATGCTGACTTTGAAGAAGTAGAAGGCGACGACAAATAATCCTTGATCGTTAACAAGCTGGCAAAGACCAAAGTCATCGCTTTGGTCTTTGCCTATCTTTATTTCTAGATAAAGATAGGCAAATCAAGGGAAGCTATTTTGCTTTTACTTAATTTGTGGTATGATTACAACGATGTTTTTATACAAATAAGTTGGCGTCGATCCTATTTTAGAATAAATGGAATAATAGTTGGAGGGGAACTAATGGCTACGAAAAGAGATTATTATGAAGTGCTTGGCCTTGCCAAAGGCGCTTCAGATGATGAAATAAAAAAAGCGTATCGTAAGCTTTCAAAACAATATCACCCAGATATCAATAAAGAAGCAGATGCAGAAGAAAAATTCAAAGAAGTTTCAGAAGCCTATGAAGTATTAAGTGATCCACAAAAAAAATCAGCCTACGATCAATATGGACATGCAGGCACTGATCCCAATTATGGCGGTGGCGCTGGTGGTTTCGGTGGTTTTGGCGGCGGCGGATTCAGTGGTGGCGGTGGTTTTGGTGGTTTTGAAGATATCTTCGATTCTTTCTTTGGCGGCGGCTCACGTAGTGTCGATCCAACTGCACCAAGACAAGGGGCTGATTTACAATATACTGTCAACCTTAAGTTTGAAGAAGCGATATTTGGTGTTGAAAAAGAAATCAAATATAACCGTGAAGATAACTGTGAAACCTGTGGAGGAAATGGTGCCAAACCAGGAACTCATCCTGAAACTTGCCACAAGTGTCATGGTTCTGGCTCGATCAATGTGGAACGTCAAACTCCACTTGGCCGAGTGATGAGTCGTCAAACCTGTGATGTGTGTCATGGTACTGGAAAAGAAATCAAAGATCCTTGCCCAACCTGTCACGGAACGGGACATGAGAAAAAAGCGCATAAAGTCAAAGTTAATGTTCCAGCTGGAGTAGAAGATGGACAACAAATGCGTTTAGCTAATCAAGGAGAAGCTGGTGTAAATGGCGGACCTTACGGGGATCTTTATGTTGTATTCAGCGTAGAAGATAGCAACATTTTTGACCGTGAAGGCTCAGAGATTTACTATGATTTACCATTAAGCTTTGTTCAAGCAGCACTTGGTGATGAAATCAAAGTACCAACTGTTCACGGAGATGTAAAATTAAAAATCCCTGCTGGTACTCAAACAGAAACGAATTTCCGTTTACGCGGTAAAGGGGCACCGCGCTTACGTGGCGGAGCTAATGGTGACCAGCATGTCAAGGTTAAAATCATTACGCCGAAAAACTTAAATGAGGAACAAAAAGAAGCCTTACGCACATTTGCTAAAGCTGGCGGTCAAACTGTAAGTGAGCAGCAAGAAGAAGGTTTCTTTGATAAAATGAAAGATGCCTTTGGCGGAAAGAAAAAAAAATAAAATAAAAGACTTCTCAACTTGTACTAGAGTGAGCCGACCCCCAAAAGTTAGACCCAAAAATCTAACTTTTGGAGGTCTTTTTGTATGGCAAAATATCGTTTAGAATTCAAATTAAAAATTGTTCAAGAGCATCTTGAAGAAAAAAGAGGAATAAATTGCTTAGCAAAAAAATATGGATTTAATTCTAACACTCAAATAAGAAAGTGGATCCATGCGTATAATGAATTAGGCGAAGAAGGACTACTTCGTAGTCGGAAATGTAGGAATTACTCTGTTCAATTTAAGTTAGATGCGATAGAGTTGTATTTAACTACAGAGTTGTCCTACCAAGAAGTAGCCAATCTTCTCAAAATGAACAATCCATCATTGATTGCGAATTGGCTTAAAACCTATCGTAAGATTGGTATAGATGGACTCTCTAAACAGAAAGGACGTCCACCTACAATGTTTAAGAAGAAACGAAATGAAATCCAACCATTACCAAGTGAACAATCTCAATTAGATAAACTAGAAAAAGAAAATAGAATGTTAAAAATTGAGAATGCCTATTTAAAAGAATTGAGGAGGCTGCGTATAGAGGACGAACAAAAAATGAACGAATCGCGCGAATCATTCACAGCCTCCGAGGATACTTTCGATTAAAAGATATTCTGGAAACCCTAAGGTTTCCAAAATCCACTTACATGTACTGGCAAAAACGCCTCGACAGAACAACTTCAACACAAATGATTGAAGAAGAAATTCAAGCAATTCGTAAAGAACATCAACATTATGGCTATAGAAGAATGACACAAGAATTAAAACGACGTGGATACCAAGTAAATAAAAAGAAAGTACAGCGATTAATTCAAAAGCTACAGTTACAAGTCAACGCATTTACCAAGAAATCTAGGAAATATAATTCATATAAGGGAACCGTTGGGAAAGTAGCTAAAAACTTGATTCATCGAAGATTCAACACTTCGGTCTCTCATCAAAAAATCACGACGGATACAACTGAATTTAAATACTATGAAACAGATGACGCGGGCATTCTTCGACTGAAAAAACTATATTTAGATCCGTTTATGGATATGTATAACAGTGAAATTCTAAGCTACAGCCTTTCTACTCAACCAAACGGTAAAACAGTTATGGCAGGGTTAGCAGAAGCAATTTCTCAAACAAATGATTGTCCTTATCGCCGCACCTTCCACTCTGATCAAGGCTGGGCTTATCAAATGAATACCTATGTACAGACATTAAAGGACAACCGTATCTTTCAAAGTATGTCTCGGAAAGGAACCTGTTTAGATAATTCTCCTATGGAGAATTTCTTCAGTATTCTAAAGCAAGAATTGTATTATGGCAAAGTCTATCGGAGTCAAAATGAGTTAAGACGAGCAATTGAAAACTATATTTATTATTATAATAATCATCGAATCAAAGAAAAACTTAACTGGAAAAGTCCAGTAGAGTTTCGACAGTTCGATCAAAAAACTGCATAAAAAATAGAGTAGAAAAATCCACTCTATAAAAAGTCTAACTTTTTGGGGTCACTACAGAGTAGTATAGGTTGAGAAGCCTTTTTGCTTATAATGATTATGCTTGATACTGCTCCAGTAACTTTTCAATCCGCCTTTTCAGTTCTGCTCTAACATGAATCGGGGCAAGACACTCACACTGGTTGCCAAAGCCTAAAAGTAAATTGTACCCAAACTCATCTTCCATAAAAGGAAAGTGAACGATTTGTTTATCAGGATCATTTGAAGGAGAAAAGGTCAGCTGCCCAAATTTGTCTATTAATTGTTCTTTGACTTTATGCGTCACTTTTAAAGTTGTAAGTGTAAAGTCACTACCGAAAAACGGCTCTTTCCCTAATGGTTTTGCTTGGAAGGCTCTAGGAATAAACGCTTCAGTCGATAACTGCAAATCAACTATTCTAGAAATCTTAAATATTCTGAAATCATTTTTGTTTAAACAGTAGGCTTGTAAATACCAACTGATCTCTTTTAAAACAAGACGATACGGTTCTACATACCGTTTAGTCTTTCGTCCCAGATTGTCTTCATACTCGAAATAAAGTAATCGTTGTTGATCCATAGCTGTCTTGATGATTTCCAAAAATGGCTGCAAGGTATGATTACTAGTCCAAGGTGTTAAATCAATTACAATTTGATTTGTTTTAAACTGAATCTCTTCTGAAAATTGAGTTGGAACAAGAGTTTTTATTTTTTCAACTGTTTGGCTAATCTGAATCGGAGAGATGGTGTTAGACAAACTTTCTAATGCAATCAACAAAGCAGTAATATCAGATGAAGTAAAAAATTGTTTATCTATTTTATAATTATCCATGATTTGGATGCCACCATTGACACCAGGAGATGAAGTTACGGGTATTCCCGCTTCGCTTAATGAGTTAATGTCTCGATAAATAGTCCGAACAGAGACCTCTAGTATGTTGGCTAATCTTGAAGCGCTAATTTGTTTTCGATCTAATAATATCATGATGATTGCAAGTAGTCGTTCTGTTTTCATAAAAGCACCTTCTTTGATTTTCATTGGGAGTTAATTATCTTATTATAACGAAAAATGGGATCGCTTTGTGAAAATGAACAAAAATTATGTTGAATAATGTTGTAAAATTCCAAATTTTTGAATGATTGACTTTAGTAATTTTGGTTTATATAATGTTACTGTTGCGTAAAAACGTGCTAATTAATTGAGAGTTTGTACTAATATTTAAAATTGGCAAATGATGATAGCAACTATTTTTATTAATCTAATGTAAAAATTTAGTTGAGAAAGGAAGTCTAATATGCATCCATCTTTTTTTAGACAAACTCATCCGTTTGCTACGTCCAGTTATTATATAGCGGCATTATTGATCGTTATGAGTACAACAAACCCTGTGATCATTACTTGCTTTTTTTTGAGTAATGTATTACTTCGGCTACTTGACTTAAATGGTAAATCGAAAAAGTCGATGTTGTATCCGTTGTTTTTTATAGGAATGATCACTGTGACGAATCCACTATTTGTTCATAGAGGAGCCACAGTTATTTTCTTTTTTCTGAATAAGCCGATTACTGTGGAAGCTTTTATTTATGGTTTTTTTATGGGAATGACGATTGCTACAGTGATTTATTTATTTCAAAATTTTCAAAAGGCTGTTGACTCAGAACAGTTTTTCTATCTTTTTGGTAAACGATTTCCAAAATCTGGGTTGATTTTAGTATTGGTTTTGCGCTTGCTCCCCTTACTACAAAAATACCATCAAGAGTTGAATCAGATACAAAAAAATTTTCAGCAAACACATAGGCGGCATTTTTTTGAGCGCGCTAGGTATGGGTTAGATTTATTTGGTCATTTATTTTCATGGTCGTTGGAAAATGCGATGGACACAGCCGATTCGATGAGAGCACGCGGATATGGTGTTTCTACTAGAAGCAGTTGTTTAACCTATCGTTGGCAGAAAAAAGATACCTTATTTTTGACAGCGATTGTCCTAGCATGCCTTTTTTTTATGGTTAGTATGATAAAAGGATTTTATCAGTTTAATTATTATCCTTATCACGATAACGTTTATAGACTGATGCAAAAAAATTGGTTGAGTTACTTATTTCTTTTTGGAGTAGCATGGCTCCCCTTATTGAAGCGCTTAAAGGAGGTAATAGTATGGAATATCTTGAAATCAAAGATCTAACATTTCAATATGCCGGAAGCAATAACTTGGTTTTGGACAACCTGTCGTTATCAATCACTCAAGGTGAATTTATTTTGATTTGCGGCACTTCTGGTAGTGGAAAGTCCACGTTATTGAAATTATTAAAGCCACAATTGGCACCAAACGGGAAGCAGACTGGGACAATTTATCTAAATAATGAATCAATCGACGCACTGCCAGCAGACTTTTCGACTGGTAAAATCGGCTATGTCATGCAAAATCCTGAAAACCAGATCGTGACGGAAAGTGTTTGGCAGGAATTAGCTTTTGGGCTAGAAAATCTAGGCACTCCTCCTTCAGAAATCAAGAGTCGGATTGCAGAAATGGTTAATTTTCTAGGTATTGAGGAACTGCTAGAACATCAAACGAGTGAATTATCTGGTGGTCAAATGCAGTTATTAAATCTAACTTCAGTTTTGCTCATGAAACCAGATATCTTGATTTTGGATGAACCGACAACACAGCTTGATCCGATAACTTCACAAAAATTTATCGATCTAATAGTACGATTAAATCGAGAAATGGGTCTCACAATTTTATTAGTTGAACATAGCTTAGAATCAGTATTTGCTTTGGCTGATCAAGTCATTATTTTGGATGATGGACAAGTGATTTTTGCGGGTGAGCCAAGGTCTATTTCTAATGGAATGAAGAAGAACAAAAACGTTGACCGTTTTGTTTATAGTCTACCCAGTGCTGTCCAAATATATCTCAATAGTAGTGTAGATGATGACTGCCCGCTAACTGTGGTTGAAGGGAAACGATTTTTGGCGCGTTATTTTCCATTCAGATCATTTTTGCAGAAAGAAACCTTAACCAAAAAGAAAATGGTAAAAAGTATTCAGTTAAAAAACTGCTGGTTCCGTTATGAAAAAAAGAGTCGAGATATTTTAGCTGGCATTGATTTTGAGGTGTATACAGGAGAAATTTTTTCTTTAGTTGGAGGTAATGGGTCAGGGAAGACGACATTGTTGAAAGTAATCGCTGGTATTTTGGACTGTTACCACGGGAAACTCTCACTTTTTGAGCAATCGATTAAAAAGAATAAGGGAGTAGTAGGGTATTTACCGCAAGAGTCTCAAATGCTTTTTCTGAAAGACTCGGTAATTGAAGAGTACAAAATGTATTTACAGAACCAAAATGTGGCTGAGGAAGACCAAAAAATACGCATTAAAAACGTTACAACGCTACTTGATTTAACGAAGATTTTAACGCAACATCCACTAGATTTAAGTGGAGGGGAGTGTCAAAGGGCAGCATTAGGGAAATTATTTTTAACTGATTCAAAAATTTTATTATTAGATGAACCAACAAAAGGCATCGATAATTTTGAGAAGAAGCAACTGATAAAATTATTAAAGGAGCTATCAAAACAAGGGAAAACTATTTTAGTCGTAACCCACGATTTAGATTTTGCTGCAGAATTATCAGACCGCTGCGGGTTATTGTTCCAAAATAAGTTAGTGACGACAGCCGAACCAACAGCATTTTTTAGTCATCATACATTTTACACAACGGCAGCTAGTCGCATATCACGGGATAATTTTGAGGGCTTAGTCACGACTGAGCAAGTTATCAAGGCATGTAGGCTAGTCAAAGGAGCTTCAGATGAACCAAGAAGAGATTAAACGAGTTGTGTTTAGAATAGCGACTATGCTGTTCTTGTTGATTATTGGTCTTGTGCTATTTCAAGCGAGTCAATACCAGATAATTTCTATGCTGTTAGTGATAGCTGCTTGTTTGCCAATTTATTACCGATATGAAAGAAAGCAGATCAATATTAAAGAATTAGTCTTGATCGCTATATTAACAGCGCTTGCTGTGCTAGGTAGGTTTTTATTTTATATGATTCCGGCAGTCACCCCAATGACAGCGATTATCATAATTTCAGGTATTTGTTTAGGTGCTGAAGTCGGTTTTTTAGTAGGTTCATTGTCAGCAATCACCTCAAATATGTTATTTGGTCAAGGTCCGTGGACACCATTTCAAATGTTTTCTTGGGGACTAATTGGTCTGGTGGCTGGATTGCCTTGGATGCAAACCATACTAAAAAAAAGTTATTTGTTTTTAGTCCTTTATGGAATAGCAGCCGGTTTTTTCTTTTCCTTTTTCATGGATCTATGGACGGTCTTTTCCATCGATCGTTTTTTTTCCTGGCAAAGGTATCTGGCACTCCTATTAAGTGCTGCGCCCTATACAATTTCTTATTGTTTTTCAAATGCTTTTTTCTCATGTTTACTTTTTCGATCTATCCAAACAAAACTTCAACGGATTTTAATTAAGTATGATATAAAATAATTCAAATTAAAGGTGGAACTATTAATGAAAAAAATGATAAAAGCATCGCTGATAGTAATACTACTCTTTTTCTTAGGCGCTTGTGGTAAAATAACGGATAAAAAAAATACAACGAACACAAGTGAAGAATCAATTAAGGTGATGATTATTTTAAAAGAAGATGACAAAGAATTTGATAAAAAAGAATTGGACATAAAAAAATCTGAGTCACTTCAAACGGTCATGGAGACAAACTATACAATTGAAATGGAGAAAGATTTTATCAGTGGTATTGATGGTCACTTGCAAGATGCTAAAGACAGTAAATATTGGCTGTATGATGTTAATGGTAAACAACCAGATGTAGGTGCGGTCGAATATTTTCTGAAAAATGGCGATACTGTTACTTGGACATTGAATAAAATATAAACGAATGAAACAAACCCTGACAATCAGTTGTCAGGGTTTGTTTGTTAGAATGAATTTGTCAGATAAATAATTGAAAAATAAAGGAGCAGACAATGATGAAAACAACAGAAGCATTTAAGCAAATCATGAATGAACAAACAGAAATTGCCTTAGCAACAAGTGTAGAGGAAATGCCCAATGTCCGAATCGTTAACTTTATTTACGATGAAGCCAAGAAATGTCTATTTTTCTCAACATTTAAAGGAAACGACAAAATCATTGAGTTTCAAAAGAATTCAAACGTCTCATTTACAACGATTCCAACTGATAATACGAATCATGTTCGTGTTCACTATGCCAAAGTCAAAAAGAGTGACCTCACTGTATATGACGTTGCAGAACAATGGATTAAAAAAATTCCAAGTTATGAGGAAAATATTAGACAAGCAGGTCCAATGCTTGAGCTATACGAAATTCATTTTTCAAAAGTGATTGTGATTTTAGGTATGAATAGTAAAGAAACGCTCGAATTATACTGTTGAAAAGGAGAGGTTAATATGAATTATTGGATTGGTGTTGCATCTAAAGATCATGTAGAGCTTGGAGTAGCTGGAGGCTTTTGTCAGTTATGTCATGGTAAATCGGCACCTTTGAATAAAATGAAAGCAGGAGATTGGCTAATTTATTATGCGCCAAAGCTGAGTTTACAAACAAGAGAAGCATGCCAGGAATTCATTGCAATCGGTCAGGTTTTACCAGGAGATACGTATTCATTTGAAATGGCACCAGGTTTTGTCCCTTTTAGAAAAGACATAGCTTTTTTAAAAAATATCAGATCGGTTCCATTACGTATTGTATCAGAGTTTCCCTTGTGGCAGAAGTATCGATCCCGTTTAAGATTTGGTCATTTTCAAATTCCAAAAGAGTTGTTTGAATTTATTGCTTCCAGTATGAAACAATCAGATTAAATAAAAAATCAGGACTAGAAGAAATGTTCTTTGTCCTGATTTTTTCGTACCCTAATTTGACTAATTACTCGTAACGTAATGCTTCAATAGGATCAAGTTTAGCCGCTTTTCGTGCGGGATAAACACCAAAGAATATCCCAATAGCACTAGAAAATAAGAGAACAGCTAAAATCGAACTTAATGTAAATTGAGCGGAAATATCTAACGCACTAGCAACACCTAGGGCCAAGAGTGCACCCAATGTCAGACCAATCAAGCCGCCGATCAAACATAAAATCACAGATTCTGTTAGGAATTGGAATAAAATATTGCTGTCTGTTGCGCCCAAGGCCTTTCTTGTGCCGATTTCCCTTGTTCGTTCTGTAACTGAAACGAGCATAATGTTCATCACGCCTATTCCCCCTACGAGTAGCGCAATTGCGGCAACAGCAGCTATGAAGTTGATAAATAAGCCTAAAACATTATTTACTTGATCAAGTGCTTGTAAGAAGTTTGTTGCGGTATAAACTTTTTCACCAACAGCGTTATGACGTACAGAAAGAATATTGACGATTTGCTTAGAAACAGAGTCGATATCATCTTTTGATTTAGCAATGACGGTCAAACTAGTGATTTTAGTTGCATCCGGATTTAGATTGTTCGCTGTTGTGAGTGGAATCGAGATATACCCCATCATTTCCTCTTCGTCAAAGGAGCCGACCATTTTTTCTACAGTACTTTTGGTAACACCGATGATTCTTACGCTGATTTGCCCTTTTTGCCCACGTAAATTTATCTTCTCGCCAACCACATTTTCACGTCCATTAAAAAAATAACGCGCTGTATCAGCACTGATGACAGCGACTTTACTGCCTTCTGAATATTCAGTTGTATTAAAATAGCGCCCATAAACGATCGCTTTATCCATTGTTTGATTCGTATATTGCAAATCTGGGGTTCCAGCCATGATCAAAGTTGCTTTGGATTTTTCATTGGCTGCGCCAACAGCTTGAATCGAAACAACAGGTGAAAGATGATCAATTTGCGGGATACCATCTTTTAAAGCTTTGATATCTTGACTCGTGATTTTTTGGCTATCTGTTGCATCTCGACTGGTTGAAACGGAAATCGTGGAAGCCCCTAAATCACTAAAAGTACCAGTAATTTGGCTCGTTGCACCATTCCCCACAGCTAAAATAGCAATAACGGCGGCAATTCCGATAATGATTCCCAGCATGGTTAGAAATGAACGCATTTTATTGGCTAAAATACTATCGATCGCCATTTTGAAACTTTCAATAATGCCCATAAGAAGGCTCCTTTCTAGACTGTTTTTCGGTCAGTTACAGGCTGATCATTAATGATCTCACCATCTTTAAAAGACACGATTCGTTTTGTATATTGCGCCACATCTGGTTCGTGAGTAACCATTACAACAGTTGTGCCTGCATCATTTAAATCTTGGAAGATTTTCATGATCTCCAAGGTTGTTTTTGAATCTAAATTACCAGTAGGTTCATCTGCCATCAAAACAGCAGGATCATTCACTATGGCGCGAGCAATGGCCACACGTTGTTTTTGTCCGCCCGAAATAGCGTTTGGGCGATGGGTGACACGATCAGCCAAGCCAACTTTTTTTAAGGCTTCTAAAGCTCGCTCTTTCCGATCTTTTGCTGAGATACCAGAATAAACCATAGGCAACGCAACATTATCTAAAAGAGACATCCGCGGCATTAAGTTGAACGATTGAAAAACAAAACCTATTTCTTTATTTCTGACATGAGCACTTTCATTACTAGAAAGGTTAGTGACGTCTTTTCCATTTAAAAAATAAGTCCCTTCATCGAAACGATCCAATAAACCAAGAATATTCATCATTGTTGATTTACCAGAACCGCTAGGACCCATAATAGAAGTAAATTCTCCTTGGGCAATATGTAAAGAAATATTTTTTAAAGCGATCAACTCTTCGCCACCAGTCTGGTAAATTTTTACTACATTTTTTAAATCAATCATTGTTTCACCTTCTATTCTTTGGTTACTGCAGTATTGTTTTTGATATCAGAGCTAGGAGAGAGGATAACTGTTTCGCCTTCTTTTAGACCACTTTTGATTTCAATCAATTTATCCGATTGAATTCCAATAGTGATTTTTGTTTCTTTGGCTTTTCCATCCTTAATAAGATAGACTATGGGATCATTTTTACTATTGTAAGTTAGTGCCTCAATTGGTAAAGCAAGTACATTCTCTGCGGTGTTTGTCGTGATATCAACATCAACATCGAATCCCGAAAACAGATTTTCAGGTGCTTGATCAAATGTCACAATTGCACCTAGGCTAGTAGAGGTTCCTGCAGTTGACTGAGTGCTTAGTGCTACAGGATCTTTCTCAGCAACTTTCCCTGAAAATGTTTGATTGCCGCTTATAATGTTCGCTTTCTGATCGATCGTTACAGCAGAAGCTTCAGAATTTGTTAAGGATAATTGAACCTTTAAAGTAGAAAGGTCATCTAATTGAATAGAGGGTTTCCCTTGTTGGGCATTTGTATCCGCCTGTTTTGCGACAATATTAACTTGGGTAATGGTCCCGCTAAAAGCCGCCGTTAATTGCAATCCGTTATCATACGTTGCTAAAACTTTATCTTTGTCCACATGATCACCAACAGATACGCTGACTTCGATAACGTTGCCCGTCCCCATTAAAGATTGGGTTTGATTCGGAATCAAGGTGCCAGTTGTAGAAAGGGTCTCGACAATGGTTTCTGTTTTGACTTCACCAGTTCGGACTTTACTTGCATTCGTTTTTCCAGAATTTCCTTGAACGAACAAGAGAATAATGATCACAACAGCAAGAAGTGCAATGATACTAAAAATTGTTTTTTTCTTCATGAGTGTCAACTCTTTTCTATTAATTTTCTGACAAGATGTCATTTATGTAAGCTTACCCTTTTTTTTATGAAAAGTCTAAGATTTATTTCAATTTTTTATAAGCATTATCGAAAAAAACGAATAACTGGTCTTTTTTAACAGTCTTTACTATTTGCGTTATAATAAAGAAAAAAAGACTGTAAGGAGAGCTGATAATGAAAGACTATGTCTATGCAATCAGTGATATTCATGGGGAATATGATCTGTTCCAAGCGTTGACGCGATATTATGATCCAGCGCTGCATCAATTGGTATTGATCGGTGATCTTAATGACCGCGGACCAAAAACGAAAGAGTGTTTTCTATTAGGGAAAGAGCTGACTGAAAAATATGGTGCTGTGTATTTAAGAGGAAATCATGAAGAATACTTTCTGCGATTTTTGCAAAGTCCAGAAGATTGGTTTCCTAGTTATATTCGTAATGGAGGGAAAGAAACGCTTGAAAGTTTATTACATAAGGGGGCATTAGAGGAGTATTCCCCTACTGAAATGAGCATGATGATCCGTAGTCGATACAAAGAGTTGATTGATTTTTTAGTCGAACGTCCATTGTATTTTGAATGGGGGAAATACGTATTTGTTCATGCTGGAGTGGATTTAACCAAGAAGGATTGGCATCAAACAAGTCCTCATGATTTTATTTGGATTAGAGAAGCATTTCATCAAGAAAAAAATAATACAGGCAAAACAATCGTTTTTGGTCATACGATCACACCGATGCTTCATGGTGATATGGAGACAACTAATCTGTGGCTTTCAGATAATAAAATTGGGATTGATGGCGGTGCCGTGTTTGGTGGCTCTGTTCATGGCGTGATTTTTGATCAAAATGGTATTGTACAGGATATTGAATATCAAAATTTAACTGGGCCATGGCAGCCAGATTTTTAAACTGATGTGAATTTTATTTGTATCACAGGAATGTAAAACCTTGTTTAAGCTTTTCCTCGTCCTATATTTCAAGTCAAAAATATGCTAAAATGAAAAGGTATGTTAATGAAAAGAGGTATCTATATATGGCAGAAGCTTATAGTCAAGAAGTAGTTGATTTACTTCAAAAAGAATTGACGGAATATCGTTCAAAACAACTAACGACAGTGCTGACTTTATTAAATGAAGGAAACACTGTTCCTTTTATTGCACGTTATCGTAAAGAAATGACAGGTAGTTTAGATGAGGTACAAATTCGTGAAATCGAAGAACGGTATACGTATTTAGGCAATCTAGAAAAACGTAAAGAAGAAGTTTTACGTTTGATCGAAGAACAAGATAAACTAACAGAAGACTTAGCCAAATCTATTCAAAAAGCCACAAAAATGCAGCAAGTAGAAGATTTATATCGTCCTTACAAACAAAAACGCCGGACCAAAGCAACCATTGCAAAAGAAAAAGGACTTGAACCTTTGGCAGATTGGCTACAAAGTTTTCCTGTAGAAGCAGATGTTTTGTTAGAAGCGGAAAAATATATCGATTTGGAAAAAGAAGTCGCTTCCGCTGAGGCTGCACTCCAAGGGGCACATGAAATCATCGCTGAGCGTGTGAGCGATGAGCCTAAATTTAGAAGTTGGATTCGTGATTTTACGTTCAAACAAGGACAATACATCAGCACAGTAAAAAATGAAGAAAAAGATGAAAAATCAGTTTATGAAATGTATTATGATTTTTCCGAACCGGTCAGCAAAATGGTTTCCCACAGAGTATTGGCCACAAATCGCGGTGAAAAAGAAGATATTTTAAAGGTAGCAATTTTAGTCGACGAGGAAAAAATCAGCTCTTATTTGGAACGTCAATTGATTGGGAACAATAAACAATCGACTACTGTTCCTTATGTTGAAGCTGCCTATTTAGATAGCTATAAACGCTTTATCGGTCCAGCCATCGAACGCGAAATTCGTAATGAATTAACTGAAAAAGCAGATGAACAAGCCATCAATATTTTTGGAGAAAACTTACGTAATCTATTACTGCAACCACCATTGAAAGGCAAAGTGGTTTTAGGATTTGACCCAGCCTATCGTACAGGCTGTAAATTAGCAATCGTCGATGCGACTGGAAAAGTTTTAGCCATTCAAGTGATTTATCCGCATAAACCAGCATCTGGAGAAAAACGTGCCGCAGCAGGACCTGCTTTCAATAAATTGATCGAAGAGCATCAAGTTGAAATGGTAGCAATCGGAAATGGAACCGCTAGTCGTGAATCAGAATTATTTGTTGCTGAACAGCTTAAACAAATCAAACGAGAAGTTTTTTATGTGATCGTCAATGAAGCCGGAGCTTCTGTTTATTCGGCAAGTGATGTAGCAAGAGCTGAATTTCCAGAACTACAAGTCGAAGAAAGAAGTGCCGTCAGCATCGCTCGTCGTTTGCAAGATCCTCTAGCTGAATTAGTAAAAATCGATCCTAAAGCCGTTGGTGTAGGTCAATATCAACATGATGTGTCACAAAAACGTTTAGCAGAACAATTAGATTTCGTTGTAGAAACGGCGGTTAACCAAGTTGGCGTCAACGTAAATACCGCTAGCCCACAATTATTGCAACACATCTCTGGGTTAAACAAAACGACAGCCCAAAATTTAATGGCTTATCGTGATGAAAATGGCGCTTTTACTGCTCGTAATCAAGTAAAAAAAGTACCGCGTTTAGGACCAAAAGCCTATGAGCAAGCGATTGGTTTCTTACGAATTCCAAATGGAAAGAATATTTTGGACAATACCGGTATTCACCCTGAAAGTTATGACGTAGCAAAAGGAATTTTAGAAAAAGCAAACGTTCAATTAGCAGAGCTTGGAACAAATGAAGCAATCCAAAAGATGAAGGCATTACCCTTAACCGAGTTAGAAACTGAGTTTGCCGTCGGTCGTGAAACACTAAAAGATATTATTGCCGCGCTAGTGCAACCAGGAAGAGATATGCGTGATGAAATGCCTGCACCTCTTTTAAGAAAAGATGTTTTATCTATGGAAGACCTTAAATCGGGTATGGAGCTACAAGGAACCGTACGTAATGTAATCGATTTTGGCGCGTTTGTTGATATCGGTGTGAAGCAAGATGGTTTAGTGCATATCTCAAAACTTAGCACAAAATTTGTGAAACATCCGACAGACATTGTTGCGGTAGGAGACGTTGTGACCGTTTGGGTGGAAGATCTTGATACGAAGAAAGGGCGCATCAGTTTAACGATGCTGCCACAAGCTGAAAGGAAAGAATAGTCTTGAGCAGTTTTTCTAAAGAAGAAAAACCAACCAAACAAGTGTTGACAGATGATCAATTACAAGTATTGGTAGAAGAAATTTCATTGAGCTTTTTCAGGAAAAAGTTTCAGCACAAAGCTTTTTTTAACCGACGTCTGAGAACAACTGGAGGACGTTATCATTTAGGATCCCATAACATTGATTTTAATCCGAAAGTGTTTGAACGTTATGGTGAAATCGAATTGATCAATGTTATCAAACACGAATTGTGTCACTATCACCTTCACTTAGAAGGTAAAGGGTACCAACATAAAGATGCAGAGTTTAAATCGCTGTTAAAAAAAACAGGTGGTAGTCGTTATGTTCGCCCTTTGGTAGACCAAAAAGCGCAATCGTATCATCAATATCAGTGTAAAAAATGTCAAACATTGATTTTACGCAAAAGAAGAATCAACACGCAACGTTATGTTTGCGGAAAATGTAGCGGAAAATTAGTGGAATTGAATTAGAAAATGTAGCTAGACTATACCGTCTTTTCTTTTAGCAGATAAGGCGGTATTACTATAGAAACAAGTAAAAAAGGTAGGGAATTGAGATGATCACACATTGGAATACGGTTATCAACTTTCTGTCAGCTAAAGAAAAAGTAACTGGGAAATATGATTTGGCCATTCTAGCTGGAAATAGTTTACCTTATTTAGCAGATGAGCTGATCCATTTATATAAACAAGAAATGGTGTCTGCTGTTATGTTAGTTGGAGGCATTGGTCATGCTACGCCATTTTTGCGTCACAATTTCCAACGTAAGGGAATTAAGTTAGCGGCTGCTAGTGAAACTGAGATGTACTTAGAATACTTTAAGTTAAAGTACGGTTTAGATAAGATGTTATTTTTAACAGAGCAGACATCAACCAATTCAGGTGAAAATGCTGTTTTTTCACTAAATATAATAAAAGCTGCTGGTTTAAATCCTAAGAAGGTTTTGCTGTTGCAAGATCCATTATTACAAAGAAGAATCAAAGCAACTTTTGAAAAAGAATGGCAAAACACTGATACGCTCTTTACCAATTATGTGCCGATCGTACCATTCATTCAATCATTTTCTGATCCGCTTCTATTCGAAGACGATCAGCTGAACGGATTGTGGAGTAAAGAGTATTTTCTGTCTTTAGTTTTAGGTGAGATTCCTCGACTAAGAAATGACGAATTTGGTTATGGACCTAACGGGGCTAACTATATTGATGCAATTGAAATCCCAGAAAGCGTCAATCAGTCCTACGAAAAATTATGTCAAGTTTATGATTATGAATATCAGAGATAGGCGATCAAAGCTTATTAAGCAGTCATTTAAAAGAAAAAGCATCATCTCCTTATTGAAATATTGACAAAATGAAGGACCTATTTTATCATAGATTAAGATAGCTATTATGAAGTATCTTATGCGGTCATGGCGGAATGGCAGACGCGCCAGCTTGAGGGGCTGGTGGGGGCAACCCCGTGGAAGTTCGAGTCTTCTTGGCCGCATAGTTCAGTGGTAAACCTTGTTATAATAAGGTTTACCACTTTTTTTACAACTGTATAAAAGTTCTGATGCACCTAGTGAAACAATGATTTATAGAAAATATAGGTATGTCAATAACCTTTGATACTGAAACAAAATAAGAAGTTGAGGAGTAAGTAGCAAGTAAATAGAAGCCAACTGCTAGAAGTCTATAATTTAGTATATGTTAATCAGTAGGCTATTAATAATGTCATTATCGCCTGAAAATAAGCAATTAATAAGCTAGTATAATATTGATGTAAGAGATAGTAAGTTTAAAAGCATACTATCTCTTTTTTATTCATAAATCAGTAACATTATATAAAATTAAATAACGAAAATATCATATATAACTATCTATATATATCTGCTTTTGGTAAAATAAATATTGATTAAGGTTTAAATAAGTTTCATCCTGTTCAGAAGGAGATAATATTTTGAAAAAATTATATTTATTTTTAGGAGAACTAATTATAATGAGTGGATTAACTGGTTGTGAAACAAAAAATAAAGCGGAAATTGAACAAAGTTTTGATAAAATATTAGCAATATATCCAACACCAAATCTGGAAAGTTTCTACGATATGGAAGGGTACCGAGATGATGAATTTGATAAAGTTGATAAGGGAGTTTGGGTGTTAAATTCTGACTTTTCATTGAGTAAAACAGAAGAAGGAGGTTTATTCACAGAAGGCATGTTACTAAGAATCAATAGAAATACAAGAAAAGCAAAAGGATTTTATTATACTAGAAAAACTTCTAATGATTTAAGTAAGCCTATTGAGAAAGAAAAGTATCCAGTTATATATGATGATAGTGGTTTTCATTTATTAGGAGATGTCCAAGGAGAAGAAACTAAAAAGAAGGTTGAAAAATTCAAGTTCTTTGTTCAGTATGGAAACTTTGATAAATTAGATAAATATAAAAATATAAAAAAAATGTATAATCCAGAAGTTCCATTTTATGAATTAGAATATCAATTAATGAATGAAGATTCAAATGTTCAAGCATTGAGAAGTA
Organism: Enterococcus sp. AZ101; assembly: GCF_050499005.1. Lineage (NCBI taxonomy): Bacteria > Bacillati > Bacillota > Bacilli > Lactobacillales > Enterococcaceae > Enterococcus > Enterococcus sp. AZ101. The sequence goes on from NZ_JBMHEZ010000002.1 coordinate 925,225, forward strand.
AGTACGATATTGTTACGGATAAATCTCCTACTTTATTGCTGAAAGGAACTGGGGACTTAGAAGGTAATTCAATTGGCTATAAACAGTTAGAATTTAGATTTGATAAGAAGTTAAGCATATTTTTCACAGATTCTATAGATTTCCAACCTGTCTCGCAGGAGGATATCATAAATGAGTGATTATAAATTCAAATTCATTTGCCGAAAATGTAGGTATGTCAATAACCTTTGATACTGAAACAAAACAAGAAGTTGAAGAGCAAGTAGCAGAAATTGCAACAGTAAATAAAAGCTAACTGCTAGAAGTCTATAATTTAGTATATGCTAATCAGTTGGCTATTGATAATGCACTATTGCAGTGCAAGAAGTAGTTAATAAGTTAGTATAATATCAAAATATTAATATAGGAGATAATCAGTTGCAAAACAAACTTTCTCTTTTTTATCCATAAATCAGTAACATTATTTAAAATTAAATAACGAAAATGTAATATATAACTATCTATTACAGTCTAGTTTTGGTAAAATAAATATTGATTAAGGTGTAAATAAATTTCATCCTGTCAAGGAGGAGAAAATATTTTGAAAAAATTATATTTATTTATAGGAGGACTAATTATAATGAGTGGATTAACTGGATGTGAAACAAAAAATAAAGCAGAAATTGAACAAAGTTTTGATAAAGTATTAGCAATGTATCCAACACCGAATTTAGAGAGTTTTTATGATATGGAAGGCTATCGAGATGATGAATTCGCTAAGGATGATATGGGCGTTTGGTTACTGCATTCCAGTATGTCTATTAGTGAATCGGAAGATTCAGGATTAGTTACAGAAGGAATGGTTTTACGAATGAATCGCAATACTAAAACAGCGAAGGGATATTATTATACCGATACAACATGGAATGAGTTAAGTAAAAATACAGAAGAAAAAAGATATCCAGTTATGTATGATGGACGAGGTTTCCATCTAGTAAAAGATACTAATGATGCCAATTTGAAAGAAAAAATCTATAATTTTCAATTCTTTGTTCAATATGGAAATTTTTCTAAGTTAGATACTTATAAAAATCTGCGGAAAATGTATAATTCAGAAGTACCAATGTACGAATTAGAATATCAATTAACAAATACTGATAAAAATGTTGAATCATTACGAGAAAGATATGATATTTCAACAGAAAAAGCTCCAACTCTATTATTAAAGGGAAGAGGAGATTTAGATGGAAGTTCTGTAGGATATAAGGAAATAGAGTTCACTTTTGATAAGAAAATTGATATATTTTTTAGTGATTCAATTGATTTTCAACCGCTATCACAGGAGGACATCATAAATGGATAGTTATGAATTTAATAAGGATAAAATAGAAAAGTTAAATAGTAATAGTGAAAATACTAGTGCGATATCCACGATAGCTTATGAAGTTGAGAATGCACACTTCCATAAAGTGCCACCTAAAAAAATTAAAACGCAAATTAAAAATTTAAAAAAGAAGGGGAAATTTCCATCAAATTTAGACTATGTAGACTCATTCTACGACCCTAAAACAAGTTCAAGTGGTGTAGCTTTTCTAGATAACAATACTGGAAAGGTAGTTGTAGGTTTTGCAGGAACAAATGGGGAAAATGGAAAACAAGATGAAAACAAAGATAGAGCGCAGTGGGTTAATATTGCTTTAGAAGGGGATGGCCCCTCTTCTTCATATTTTAACGCAAGTCATACATTTATGAATGACTTAAAGGCAGCTGGGTATGATGTAGGAACAGTTACAGGTCATTCTCTGGGCGGTCGAAATGGAGCAATTATGGGAATGTCTCATGGAGTACCCCATATTGTCCTTTATAACTCTGCACCTCTAATGAATATGTTAGTAGGAATACCTACACCGAGGGCGCTAGCCAATGTAAATGAGCTAGAAAATTTATTAAAAGGATATAAAGGAGAAGTTATCTATTTTGTTTCAGAAAAAGATATTTTAAATAACATTGCTGGGATAGGAAACTCAAGTTTGTATCCTGGGAAAATTTACGTGTTAAAAAACGGAAAACCGCATGATATTACGGGATTTTTGACAAAAAAAGAACAAGAATTTATTCGTCAACATACACCAAACTTAAACAAAATCAATATTGCTATAAAAAAAGTTCATGATAATACAAGCAAACAATTGAATGACCTAGTAAATTTACGTTTAAAATTCTTGAAAAGTGGAGGAGGATTATCTGCCTCAGAGGAAATTTATTTAGATGCATCTGAAGCATTGATTTTAACTAAAGGAATGAGAGATACACTGCAAATTGAGATAGATGATATCAAAAAAATGTATCAAGAAGCAAAGAAAGATTTTGATAAGTTATGGACGAATACAGTCAAAATGGGAGATTCTGTGGGGGCCACATTAGTTCAAGGCGAAGTAGTTGATTCTTTAAATGCAGGTGGAGCAACAGAACCATTTGTCCGAATAGAACCAAAAGAAGAATTTGAACAAAAGATTTCAGAACTCACTGCAATTCAACAAGAATATCATGAATTAATCGGGCAAATACAAACATCTATCAACAAACAAGTAGAAACAGACCAAGAGTTAGCCCAACAAATAAGGGGATAAATATTTATGGAAAGAACATATATAAATCAACTAGCAGATTTAGAATCAGAGTATGAAAAGAGCCAAAGAAAGATTGAAGATGAGTTAGAAGAAGTGTTCTATGAAAAACAAAAGTTTGGTCGTGAGTTAGAAAATCTTTCAGAAAATTATTGCTATCATTATCAGCAAGCAGAATATAGTGAACCAGTAAATATGAGTAGAGTATACCATCTGTTAGAACAATGCAAAGATGATGGGGATAGGGTTGTTAATCAAACAATGAAAGAATTAGAAGATAAACAAGAAGAAAATACGATTCATTATAAGAAACAAACCCGATTAATAGAAGATGAACTTACTCTTTTAAAAGAGAAGGAGAGAAAAAAAGAAAATGAGTAGTGAAAAAATGAAAATGGAGTTAAAAAGATTAAGAAAAGAATTGGAAAAAGCACTGATACGTGGCATGGTTGCTCCGCCATGTGTTCAAACGGCAGAAACGAAAAAGCAACTAGTTAAAAGCATGGGACAAGCTAGAGTAGAACGATTAAAAAATAGTAGTGCAAACTATATTTCAAACTTTCAATCCTCAGCTAAAGGGGCGTGGGTAACAAAAGTAAAGACAACGTTTGAAAATACCTCAAAAAAACTAACAACTATCACAGAAGAAGGAAAACGATGAGCTTCTAAAAGTTCATCATTTTTTTGTATCGTTTAGAAAAGAGTGTGATGTAATACGCAACAACCAGATAATCAAGATCAAGGTTCTTTTTTATCCATTAAGAAATAAGACAAGGTAACATAGTGTGCTACAACTAATACTACACCTGCTCTATCATTCGTCGAATAAAGAAGAATGTTGAAAAAAATATAACCACACAAGAGAAGAAGATTAGTAAAATAATAAAAAACAAATCATTTAATTGAGTTAAATTTAACTCAAGAGTACTCATAAAATCTGAAATAAATTGATTAACGATTATTTTTCCAACAACAGCAGATAGTGGTAAAAGTATACTTAAACAAATGACAGGTTGAATGGCAAATTCAAAACTCAGGATAGAAAAAGGAAGCCCAATAAAACTCATAGTGCGAATATCATCTTTTTGCATGAAGAAAAATGAACGAAAAGCATTTCTGGTATAGAAAATCAAAAAAAGAAATGACGTAAAAAAGATAATAGCAATTAAAAAATGAAAAATATTAACAGGAATCAATGTAATAAAATTATCTTCATTCATCAGCATGTTTTTCCAAGAATTAAAAAGACTGAATAAGTAGTAACTTGTAAAAGTAAAAGAACCAATTAAAAAAATGATAAGTATAGTAAAAAGTAATTCTTTTGTTCGAACTAAATTTTTTATAGCATTTTCAATAGAGTAGAGTAAGTGATACATTTCTGATCCTCCAAATACGACGTATAGTTAAAAAACTAAATATTTTTCATCAATTAATTACATTATACTCTTTTTTATATAGTAGAAAGATTACACAGTATGTCATTCCAATTAAAATGATTACAGATTAAAATAGTCTTGGCTAAAGAGTATTTTTTATTTTGTCTAATAGTAGCTAAGAACCATTTACAAAAGTATATTTAGCGTTATAATGAGTGTAAATGTTTTTTGACATTTTTAGTTTTATTCTATTTTAGGATTGGAGGATTATTTAATGAGATTAGAAGGCAAAATTGCGTTGATCACTGGTGCTTCAATGGGGATGGGGAAAGAACATGCTACCTTATTCAGCAAGGAAGGTGCGACCGTTTATATTGCAGACATTGATGACGAAAAAGGAAGTAAGACCGCTGCTGCGTTAGGAGACAAGGCCCATTTTCTGCATTTAGATGTTACCAAAGAAGAGCAATGGCAAGCTGCAATAGAGCAAATTGAAAAAGAAAAAGGTGTTTTAGATATTCTTGTTAATAATGCAGGAATTAGTGTATTTAATGAATTGATCAATACCAGTCAAGAAGAATTTATGAGAACGATAGAGATTAATCAATTATCTGTCTTTTTAGGAATGAAGACAGCTGTATCACTTATGGAAAAAAGTCGTTCTGCTTCGATTATTGATATATCTTCGATTGAAGGATTTGAAGGGAGTATTGGCGGTTACGGTTACGTCAGTTCGAAATTTGCAGTTAGGGGACTAACAAAATGTGCTGCGTTAGAATTTGCAGATAAGAATATTCGAGTAAATTCTGTTCATCCAGGCGGCGTTATCACACCAATGGTGACCCAAGCGACTGGAGAACAAAAAAAAGCTATTGAACAATTCGAACAAACAATTCCTATGAAAAGAATGGCAGAGCCAAAGGAAATTTCAAAATTAGTTTTATTTTTAGCTTCGGATGATTCTTCCTATTCAACAGGCAGTGAATTTATAGCAGATGGTGGGATTTTAGCTTAATCATTAGATTTTATTCAATTGTAACTTGAGGCTTAGACAGAAGTGTTTAACTCCAAGAAATAAGAGGAAATTTACGAAAATGACAAGAACACGGAATTTTCAATTTCGATGCGAGCTGATTCCTAATTGTTGTTCTTCAAATTTTTGTGACCAAGTAAGTACTGTACAATATCAACATATTTCCGAAGGAGTTGCTTCCTGCTCCCACCGGTTATTCGGATTCCTTGAGTCTGAGAGATAACTCGTAGAGTTATTTCCCAGACTCAAGTTTTTTCTTTAAAAGAGTGAACTATAAATTTATCTAAAGGCATTGCCGTTGTGTGCATTTCAGATACGTTTTTTCTATACATCTTATATAATGAAGAAAATATAGTTAGGAGGGTATGATATGGTAATCAAACGAACATGGTGGAAGGAAGCTGTTGGATATCAGATCTATCCGGCTAGTTTTATGGATACAAATAACGATGGGATCGGTGATTTAAATGGGATTCGTTCAAAACTAGATTATCTCAAGGATTTGGGCATTGGTTTTATCTGGATTACCCCTATTTACGAATCTCCTAATGTGGACAATGGCTATGATATCAGTGACTATCAAAACATTATGGGACTATTTGGTAAAATGGAAGAATTTGATTTATTGTTATCAGAAGCCCACGAATATGGAATCAAGGTAATCATGGATTTAGTGATTAATCATACTTCTAATCAACACTCTTGGTTTATTGAATCAAGATCTTCTGTAAAAGATGATTATCGAGACTACTATATTTGGGCAGATGGTACAATAGATGGACCGCCAAATGATTGGTTATCTATTTTTGGAGGATCTGCTTGGGAATATGATGAAACAACTAAGCAGTATTATCTCCATGTTTTTGCCAAGGAACAGCCCGATCTGAATTGGGAAAATCCTCGTGTCAAAAGAGATTTATTTACTATGGTCAATTGGTGGTTAGATAAAGGAATCGATGGATTTCGTGTCGATGCTATTTCTCATATTAAAAAGGCGCCATTTACAACAAGCTTAACGGAAGATCCTTTTGCGGTATTTAAAAATGTTCCAGGAATTGAAACACATTTAGAAGAGTTAAGGAATATTTTTAAAAAAAGGGACATTCTAACAGTAGGAGAAGCCAATGGCGTAAGTGCGGCTGAAGCGCATAACTGGGTAGGCGAGTCAGAAGGGTATTTCAATATGCTTTTTGAATTTGACCACATTTCTCTCTGGAACAAAGAGGAACAAGAAGGCTTAGATGTTATCCAGTTTAAACAAGCGCTCACTGCTTGGCAAAATGCCTTAGCAGATGGAAAAGGCTGGAACGCTCTTTATATGGAAAATCATGATATTCCACGCTCAGTATCTAGTTTTGGCAGTGAGGAGGCCGTTTTCTGGCAAGCGTCTGCTAAAGCGTTAGCTTTAACGTTTCTTTTGTTGCAGGGAACCCCGTTTATTTATCAAGGGCAAGAAATTGGAATGACCAATATGCCATTTGCTTCGATCGATGATATCGATGCAGTTGATACTAAAAACTTTTATCATGAAATGATTCAAGCTGGGGTTACACCGCAAAAAGCGATGAATGTGATTCGTAAAACGGCTAGAGATAATGCAAGAACACCCATGCAGTGGACAGCAGAAGAATACGCTGGTTTCTCAAAAAGAGAGCCATGGATGGTGATCAACCCAAATAAGCAAGTGATCAATGTGTTGGATGAATTAACAGATCCAGCATCTGTTATAAATTTTTATAAAGAAGTAATTCAGCTGAGAAATCATAGCGACGCATTAATTTATGGTGGATATACATTATATTTGCCTGACCACCCTCAGCTTTTTGTGTATGGTCGTTATTTAGCTGATGAACGATATGTTGTCATCATCAATTTATCCAATGAATTTGCTTCGGCTGATTTACCAGACAATGTTCAGATTGAAGACTGGGTGCTGCAATTGTGTAATTTAGATGATCATCCGATTCACCAACACACAATGTTTGCTCCATATGAAGCAAGGGTATATAAACACAAATAAAAAGCGAGTGTAAAACAAAAGTGAATTTTATTTTTGTTTTACACTCGCTTTTATTCAGTTGCTTCAAGAAACGTAAACATTCGTTCAAGTAATTCCTCTAAAGAAACGTCCTTAGCACTTTGCATTGTGATGTTGATTTCATATGAACCTAACTTTAAGTTTGCTTGGGTGGCTTTTCGTGCGATTGGACTTAACGACGCTAAGAATGCTTCTCTATTTTTAAGTCTAATCGTGATGAAATTTTGACCAGAAATAGTAAAAATACCGATATCAGAGACGTCGTCCCAAGGAATCAAATGATCTTTTGTAGCCATAGCACTAGAATAATCATAAAAACCTTGTTTTGTTAAGACGACAACTGGCTTTTCCGAAAATAATTGCTTTATAGAATAGATAGAAAAAAAACCAAATAAAGTAACGCCGATTATGCCAATCAACGTAATAATATAAGTAGAACTTGAGCCTAAAAAATCGATTTCAAAATCCTTAGTAAAAATCAAGAAAATAGATACAATAGTCATCATAATCGCTAACATAACCAATAAAAACTGTTTTCCTTTACTTCGATACACAACAAATTCTTCTTTCATAGTACGCTCCTTTAATAACTTTTTCCTATTTATCATAGCATAAATTTCAGTTGAAAAATCGAGCTGAAAGAAAATGGGAAAAAATTTTTAGAAAATTGCTAATTTTTCATTGCTTTTTTTTTGTACGTAGCGTAACTTTAAAGATATAAATTTTGAAAATGAGGGATACTGTATGAGAAATTTTGAGAAATCTAATAAACTTGATGGTGTCAGTTATGATGTGCGTGGTCCGGTTTTAGAAGAAGCGGACAGAATGCATGAAGAGGGCATTCGTATTTTGAAACTTAATACCGGTAATCCCGCTCCGTTTGGTTTTGATGCACCAAATGAAGTAGTCCGCGATATGATCATGAATGTTCGTAATTCAGAAGGGTATTCGGATTCAAAAGGAATTTTCTCGGCCCGTAAAGCAATTGAGCAGTATTGCCAAGTCAAAGGATTTCCTAATGTGACAATCAATGATATTTATACAGGCAACGGCGTAAGTGAACTAATTTCAATGTGCATGCAAGGACTGTTGAACAATGGGGATGAAGTGCTAGTACCAATGCCAGATTACCCTTTATGGACGGCTTCGGTTTCATTAGCTGGTGGAAATCCTGTTCATTATATTTGTGATGAACAATCAGAATGGTATCCAGATATCGCAGATATCAAAGAGAAAGTGACAACTAATACAAAAGCAATTGTTTTGATTAATCCAAATAATCCAACAGGAGCATTGTATCCGAAAGAAATCTTGGAACAAATCGTTGAAGTGGCAAGACAAAATGATTTGATCATCTTCTCAGATGAAATTTATGATCGTTTAGTGATGGATGGCTTAACACATATTCCAATTGCTACACTCGCTCCTGATTTGTTTGTAGTTACACTAAATGGGTTATCTAAATCACATAGAGTTGCTGGGTTCCGTTGTGGTTGGATGGTAATGAGCGGCAATAAGAAACATGTCAAAGGATATATCGAAGGATTGAATATGTTAGCTTCGATGCGTTTATGCTCTAATGTATTGTCACAACAAATTATTCAAACAGCTTTAGGCGGTTACCAAAGTGTCGATGATCTATTACTGCCAGGTGGAAGGATTTATGAGCAACGGGAGTATATCTACAATGCGATCAATGATATTCCAGGACTTTCAGCTGTAAAACCAAAAGCCGCTTTTTATATATTTCCTAAAATCGATACCGCTCGATTTAATATCTATGACGACGAAAAATTTGTTTTAGATTTTCTTCATGAGCATCATATCTTGCTGGTACATGGTGGTGGATTTAACTGGACACAGCCAGATCATTTTAGAATCGTCTATTTACCAAAAATGGAAGACTTGAAATTTACAACGAAAAAAATGCGAGAGTTTTTAAGTACGTATAAGCAAAAATAAAACGGATGACATTTGAATAGAAAAAGAGTGACTCAAAACTGGAAAGCTTTTGAACCGACCCCAAAAAGTTAGACCAAAAATCTAATTTTTTGGAGGTCGGTATTTTTATGTCTAAATATAGCTTTGAACTTAAACTAAAAATTGTTCAAGAATATCTGGTAGGGAAAGGAGGAATACAAGCTTTAGCAAATAAGCATGGGGTTAAAGCGGCGGAACAAGTCCATAGGTGGATCAATGCTTATCAAGAATTTGGTGAAGAAGGTCTTTTACGAAAACGTCAAAATCAGAATTATTCTGTTCAATTCAAGCTAAATGCGATAGAGTTATATCAAACAAGTGAGCTCTCCTATCGTGAAGTTGCCAATATTCTTGAAATGAATAATCCAACTCTTATTGCCAACTGGATGCGAAAATTCCGAAAAGAAGGAATCGATGGGCTCTCAAAAGAGAAAGGGCGTCTATCTACCGTGCAAAAAAAAGAAGAACAGACAAAGAAGCATTTAATGAAAGAAACGCTAGAAGAACAGAATCGCATCAAAGAATTAGAAAAGCAGGTTCGTACTCTTCAAATTGAAAATGCCTTTTTAAAAGAACTGAGGAAGCTGCGAAAACAGGAAGCTCAACAACGACGAGTGAATCAATCGCGCGAATCATCGCAAGCCTCCGAGGACAGTTCAAATTAGTTGAGCTTCTTGAAGCATTGAATTTTTCTAAATCAACCTTTATATATTGGCAAAAACGATTTGACCGAAAAAATCCAAATCAGGAAATTGAAACAGAGATGCTTCATATTCGTCAAAAGCATAAAGATTACGGCTGTTTACGAATGACGAACGAACTAAGGAGCCGAGGATTCCACGTGAATAAAAAGAAAGTTCAACGCTTAATTCGAAAGCTAAGGATTGAAGTCCGCTCTTATACACGGAAATCCCGTCGCTATAGCTCGTATCGTGGAAAAGTTGGAACGATTGCCAAGAACCGAATCCAACGTCGCTTTTACACGAGTGTTTGTCATCAAAAAATAACGACAGATACAACAGAATTAAAGTATTTTGATTGTGATCCCAAAGGAATCATTCGTCAAAGAAAGTTATACTTAGATCCTTTTATGGATATGTATAATAGTGAAATTCTTTCTTATCGTATCTCAGAAAAACCAAATGCACTGGCAATAATGGAAGGATTAGAAGAAGCAATCAGACTGACGAATGATTGTCCTTATCGTCGCACCTTTCACTCAGATCAAGGTTGGGCGTATCAAATGAAAGCTTACAGCTATAAACTGAAGAAACAGAACATTTTTCAAAGTATGTCTCGAAAAGGCAATTGTCTAGATAACTCAATCATGGAGAACTTCTTTAGTCTTTTAAAACAAGAAATTTATCACGGGAAAACCTATTCTGGTTTTGAAGAACTAAAAATGGCAATTGATAACTATATCTATTATTACAACAACGAACGAATGAAAAAGAAACTGAACTGGAAAAGTCCTGTACAGTTTCGAATAGCCGAAAGTAAAGCAGCTTAATAACGAATAAAAAACGGAGTAGATTTCTCTACTCCGAAAAAAGTCTAACTTTTTGGGGTCACTACATTTGAGTCACTCTTTTTGTAAGAATGCAATAATCAAAATAAGTCTAAAAAATTAGATTATTCTGTCGTTTGACAATCTTTTTTACTAATTACCATACGATTTGTATATTTTTCTTCCATATCCGGACTGGGGTCCGAAACAACAACCAAATAAGCATTTTCATATTCTTTTTCGACATAGCCCATGTAACTATTTTTATCCCAACTAAAGCTAATTCGTTTCTCCTGTGTCATGAGTAACACCCCTTATTTGTAAAGTAAAATTATTTTAAATCGTTTCGGTCTAGTAGTAGGTAATGTTCTTGCAGTATATTATGCATTAAAGTACAATAAATGCATAATGCGAATTCGCATATTTTGATTTTTTCATAGAACACGACTTTTTACTATTGAAAGATAAATGAAATCGGTTTAGGAGTGAAGGCATGGATTCTTTTGGAGCAGTTATTAAGGAAATTCGTAAGAATAGAAAATTAACACAAAAAATGTTATCAGAAGACATTTGTTCACAAAGTGTATTGAGCAGAATCGAAAATAATGAAGAGTTACCAAATGTAGTAGTGATGCAGCAGATTTGTCAGCGCTTAGGTGTGACGATGGATCAAATTATGCAGTTCAAATCGGATGAAGTTCGATTGATCACGCAGATATTTGAAAAGATAGCTGATTATTTTCGCCATAAAGAATATAAAAAAATCATGACGTATATGAAAGACACTCAAATCGAAGAGCGATTACATTTAGATACAGATTGGCAACGCTACTATTATTATTTAGGTAGCTGCAAATTTTATCTTTGTAATGATTATGAGCAGGCAATCATCGACTTGAAAAAAGGACTTTCTTATACTTATCAAGCCAATAAAGTTAATTTATCAGATTTTGAAATTCAAGTGATTAGCTGTATTGGAAGTACCTATAGCAGTATTGGGAAAATCACCGAAGCAGAAAAATACTTAAAATTGAGCATTCATTATTTTCATAAATTACCTAACGGACGCGTAACAGCTGAATTGACAAAGATATTTTATAACTATTCCAAATTTCTAACTGATCAAAATCGTTTAGAAGAAGCGCAAATTTATATCGATCAAGGAATTGTTTGGTCGAGGCATAAAAATAGTTACTACTATTTAAGTGAGTTATTTCAGCTGAAAAGTCAGTTGATGCATGTTAAAGGAAGTACAGAAAAAGCAGAAGAATACCAAACTTTATCCGAACAAATCCGTCGCATTGAGACGATTAGAATCTAAAGAAAGTTAAGTAAATTTTTTTAGAAAAGGTCTACACCATTCTTGACTTTGACTGATTTTAAGAGTACGTTTAAAGTAGAAAATTAAAGAAAGAAGGATGAAGATGAGAACGTTTATCTTTGCTGAAAAGTTCTTTTTAAAAAGTGATGTAAAAGGACCTGGCTATTTAGAAATCACAGATGGTCTATTTGGGGATTTTTATAAAGAGGTTCCCGACAATGAGGCTAAAATAATTAAAGAAGAAGGAAAATGGATCGCACCTGGTTTAGTAGATACGCATATTCATGGTTATATGAATCATGATGTGATGGACAGTGATGCAGACGGATTAAAAGTTATGTCTGAAGGGCTGCTCTCTTGTGGTGTTACCTCATTTTTACCTACGACTCTAACTTCAAGTAAGGAACGTTTGAAGGATGTTGCTAAGACCATTGGTGGTGTGTATCAAGAAGTTCCAGGAGCAAAAGTCCAAGGAATTTATTTTGAAGGACCATTTTTTACAGAAGAGCATAAAGGTGCACAAAATCCAAGTTATTTTGGTGATCCAGATTTGGCGACTTTTAACGAATGGCAAGAAGCATCCGGCGGCTTGATCAAAAAAATAGCCTTAGCGCCAGAACGTAATGGAGTAAAAGAATTTGTAAAAGCTGTCACAGATGAAGGCGTTGTTGTTGCTTTAGGACATAGTGATGCAACTTTAGAGCAAGCAACGGATGCTGTTGAAGCAGGAGCTAGTGTCTTTGTTCATGCTTACAATGGAATGCGCGGATTAAATCATCGTGAGCCGGGCATGGTTGGTGCTTTGATGTCATTAAAGCATGTTTTTTCTGAATTGATTTGTGATGGTCATCATGTTCATCCAAACGCAGCAGATATTTTAATGGAAAAAGCAGGCCATGATCATGTAGCATTGATCACTGATTGTATGATGGCTGGTGGTATGCCAGACGGTGATTATAACTTGGGTGAATTTCCGGTGGTCGTAAAAGATGGGACTGCTCGCTTAGAGTCTGGCAATCTAGCTGGTAGTATTCTAAAATTAAAAGAAGCTATCAAAAATGTTGTGGATTGGGAAATTGCGACACCTGAACAAGCAATCATGATGGCAACTTTGGTTCCTGCTATTAGCTGTAAAATCGATGATAAGTGTGGGCTGATAGCGAATGGACGAGATGCTGATTTTATCGTATTGAATCCAAATATGGACTTAGAAGCAACTTATTTAGATGGCGTAGAACGTTATCGTGTTTAATAAAAAAGATTTCAGCAAACTTTGCTGAAATCTTTTTTATTCTGCTTATTTTGGTAACAGTGCCGATTTCAACGTATTATTAGTGTATTCAATGAAAAAATCAGGCAATTTTAAATCGAAAACTTCTATATCCGTTTTATAAAGGGACGCCGGGATGACTAATGTTTGGTGAATAGTTCCTGCAATATAATCACCATCGATTGTTTGTGCTATGACTAAGAATTCGGATTTTTTCCAAGTAGCGACATCCTCTGAAGAAATTGTTTCTTCAGAGGCAAGGTATTGAATATTTTGCTCAAACTGTTTTTCTAATTGTTGACTGAAAATTATTGAACTATCTTCATCTTGCTCATTCGTTAACACGGCTGTTAAAAACTTTTGCGGAGTATACATAGTTAGTTGATTTTTCACTTTTTGAAAATCCATCATTTTGCCTCCTTCATAGCCAATTGCTATTTTTCATTTAAAATTGTCACGCGAAAATCAACTGTTGTATTTTTGTTCAAACCCTTTGCTTCTATATCAATTTGCTTACATAACAATTCTGTTCCCTCATAAACCGGTGTAACGCGATAACGAATTGTTTCACCTTTGTCGAGAGCTTGACGAACTTGATTTTCATATTTTGTCATGAAAGGTGTATTGACCGGTGTTTGATAGAGGGTGGTAAGATTTCTGGCATCATCACCTGAACCACCTAATTGGCGTCCAATCAAATGTCCTCGAGAATGGTTCGTCGGATCTAAGCCGGAAATAAAACCAGGTGGCCGAATATCCTTATTTGCAGAGGTACCAGTATTCACCATTGCGGGTTTTAATAGAGCTTCAGCGCCTGTTGCTCGGCCAAGTGAGTCTAGAGAGTGGTAGTCAATCCAGCCTGATTTGCTATCTGTCAATTCATTTGTTGAAAAAGTAGCTGGTCCCAATTCTTTTGGACCTGGATTCGTTGAAGAGACAGACGTTGTTGTGGTCGGTTTTGATTGCTGTTGGGTATGAACACCAAACATTTCTTGAATAGTGTCTGGAACTTGAACACCAAATACACCTAAAACTAAAATAAGTAAAACTGCCACAAGCATAATTGCCGGACTAAAAGGCGGTTTTTGTTTTTTTCTTGCCATATTTTTTCTCCTAACTAGTAACTATGGTAGAGGAATCAATTTAATCAAAACAATTTAGTATTTATTTTGCGCCTCTTTAAGATTACGCTCATTTCTCTATTATACGAAAAAAAAAGCAAAAATCAAAACGCTTTTGACTTGTAAGAGGACTTGTTTGTCTTCTTATGATAAAATTCTTTTGAGAGGGGATTGAAAAAAATGGCTTATATAGATGTAATAAATGAATATAAACGATATCATATGGGAGATACCACAATCGCTGCAAATGATGGGATCAGTTTTTCAGTAGAAAAAGGCGAAGTTGCTGTTATTCTAGGACCAAGTGGTGCAGGGAAATCCACTGTGTTGAATATTTTAGGTGGAATGGATTCTTGTGACGAAGGACAAATCGTAATCGATGGAACTGATATTGCAAAATTCAACGAAAAACAATTGACTACCTATCGTAGAAATGACGTTGGCTTTGTTTTTCAATTCTACAACTTAGTACCTAATCTAACGACTAAAGAAAATGTTGAACTAGCATCTCAAATCGTTTCTAATGCCTTGAATCCAGAAGAAGTACTGCAATCAGTTGGTTTAGGAGCTCGACTAGATAACTTTCCAGCACAATTATCTGGAGGTGAACAGCAACGAGTAACGATTGCTAGAGCGATTGCTAAACGACCTAAATTATTATTGTGTGATGAACCTACGGGAGCATTAGACTATGAAACAGGGAAACAAATCCTAACGATCTTACAAGATACTGCTCGTAAAACAGGAACAACTGTCATCATAATCACACATAATTCAGCCATTGCCCCAATGGCTGACCGCGTAATCCGTATCAATGATGCCAAAGTTCGAAGTGTGACGATCAACGATGAACCAAAACCTGTATCTGAGATAGAATGGTAGGTGGCTACATTGAAAAAAACAGCGTTACTTAAAACAAGTTTTCGTGAAATCAAACAATCAAAAACCCGGTTTATATCAATTATGGGGATCATTTTTCTTGGTGTCATGGTTTTTGTCGGACTAAAAGCAACAGGACCGGACATGACCCAAACTGCATCAAACTATTATCAAAACCAAAAACTACCGGATGCACGAATTGTCTCTACACAGGGTTTAACGGAAAAAGATGTTGAACAAGCTAAACAGGATAAAGATGTGGCGACCGTTTTTCCTAGATACACAAAGGATATTGCCATCAGTGAGCGAAATGTAGCAGTAAAATTTGTTAGTTATGACTTAGATGAAAAGCAGCCAATGATTGATTATCGAGTGATTGAAGGTCGGATGCCTAAAAAGAGTGGCGAAATCGTTCTAGATGATTTAGCTCAATCGCGAGGACACTATAAACTAGGTGAAACACTGACCCTTTCAAAGGAAGATGACAAAGACAAGTCACTAAAAAAACAAACCTTTAAAATCGTTGGCTTTGTGCAATCACCGGAATATATCGAGAATACCTCTCGAGGAAATACGACAATTGGCAAAGGATCACTAGATTTTTTTGCTGTAGTGCCTAAAGAAGATATGGCTCTTTCCGCTTATACAGAGATTCTTTTATCGTTTAAAGGTCTAAATGATTTAGACAGCTATTCCAAAGAGTACAAAGACAAACGACAAAAAGCACTCACGTCAGTCAAACAAACACTAAAAAATCGTCCAGAGCAACGAGCAGAAGAAATTCGTCAAGAATCAAAAGCGTCATTTGAAAAAGCGCAAAAAGAGATTTCAGATGGGGAAAACGCGCTGAAAGATGCTGAAAATAACCTTAACACGAGCGAACAGGAATTAGCAGCAGGCAAGCAAGAACTAACACAAGCACAAGCGACCTACACGGAACAAATCGCAGCGGCAGAGAACGAACTCGTAGCAAATCAAGCAACAATCATAACGGGTGAAAATGAACTTGCTACACAAAAAAGTGTACTTGAACAAAAGCAAAATGAATTAACGCAAGCCCAAACTCAAGTTGCGCAAGGTCAAAATGCTTTACCAGGATTACAACAACAACGGAATGAGTTAGCAGGATCGAGCGAATCATTAAATCAGTTAGTCAATGGTTACCAAAGTTTAGCCGCCACTGTTGCTCTTTTAGATCGAGTACCAGATGATACATTAGCAGAAAGTATTGCAGATGCAGCACCACAAATACAAGCAGCTGTACAAGCTTTAGGATCGCCAGGAGAGATCACTGCCGCGACTAATCAGTTAATCTCTCAACCTGAAAGAGCCAATATTGCTGTTGTTATGGGAACAATCAATGGTGCTTTAGCCAATCTAGCGTCGCAACAAGCTCAGGTTGCTCAAGGTCTACAAACCCTTGATCAAAATATCAATACGATCAATCAATCGATTGCACAATATACAGAAGGGCAACAACAACTTGCAGTGGCTGAAACGCAAATCAATCAAGCCGAAGCGCAGTTAACTTCTGGGAAAGAACAACTAGCAGCTGGGCGGGCGCAATTGGAACAGTCCAAAATTGACGGTCAAGCAAAATTAAACGAGGCGCAAGCAAAAATAGATGAAGGGCAAAAAGCCTACGAAGAAGGGTTGGCAGAGTTTCAAAAGAAAAAGGCAGAAACGTCAACAAAACTAAATGACGCAAAAACAGAATTAGAAAAAAAACAAAAAGAATTAGCAGACCTAAAAGCGGCTGATTATTATTATTTTACAAGAGATGACAATCCTGGTTATTCTGAATATGAAGATAATGCCAATCGAATTTCTTCCTTATCAACTGTTTTCCCAATTTTCTTTTTCTTGATTGCAGCATTAGTGAGTTTAACAACAATGACGCGAATGGTTGAGGAAAAACGGATGGAAATCGGTAGCCTCAAAGCATTAGGGTATAGAAATGGAGAAATTGCGTTTAAATTTTTAGTTTATGCAGCATTCGCAAGTCTATGTGGTGCCGTTTTAGGATTATTCGTTGGCTATTATTTATTCCCAACGATCATCTTTGATGCGTACGGACAATTATACAATGTGCCAGATTTTGTTACGCCATGGTATTTAAGTTATAGTCTGATCGGAATAGTCGTGTCGGTTATCTGTACGGCAGGCGCTGCGATGGTGGTTTTACGAATTGACTTATTCAGTACACCTGCGATCTTACTCCGTCCTAAGGCACCTAAAGCCGGACAAAGAATCTGGCTGGAGCGGATTAAACCGATATGGAATCGATTAAGTTTTATACAAAAAGTTACGGCACGAAATTTGTTCCGTTATAAACAACGAATGTTAATGACCGTTTTAGGTATAGCAGGCTGTATGGCTTTGATCATCACAGGTTTTGGTTTAAAAGATTCTATTTCAGATATCGTAGATGTCCAATTTAATAAAATTTGGCACTATCAGGCAATCGTGACGTTTAAAGAAGATAAATCCGAAAAAAATGAGCAAAACTACCAAGCTGTATTGGATAAAGTCGATGGTTTGAAAGAGACGATGCCGTTATACACTGAATCTTTAAAAACTACGAAAAAGTCTAATGCTAAACAAGATGTTTCTATCTATGTACCTGAAAAGCCAAAAGAAATCGACCAATTTATTTTATTCAATGATCGACAATCAGGTGAAAAGTACCAGCTAACCAATGATGGTGTGATCATTAACGAAAAATTAGCGAATCTATTCCACTATAAAACGGGTGACACACTTGTTTTGAAAAATAGTGAAAATCAGGAATACAAGCTTAAAATCAATGCTATTGCTGAAAATTATACAGGACACTTTGCGTACATGTCTCCGGATTATTATGAAAAAATCTTTAAAAAAGCCCCTAGCTACAATACAGACTTTTTACTTTTTGACAAAGCGCCTAGTGAAAAAGTAGAAAACAAAATTGGAAAAGAATTGATGGAAAACCAAAACGTTTTAAATGTTTCGTTTCTATCTCTATCGAGTGATGCTTTAGATGACACGATTCATAGTTTGAATATTGTGGTGTGGGTCTTGATCACGGTTTCTGGTTTATTGGCTTTTATTGTGTTATATAATTTAACAAATATCAATATTTCAGAACGGATCAGAGAACTTTCAACAATCAAAGTTTTAGGCTTTTATGATAAAGAGGTTACAATGTATGTGTATCGTGAAAATATAATTTTGACAATAATTGGTATCTTTTTTGGTTGTTTCTTTGGAAAAATTGTTCACAGCTATGTGCTAACAACAGTGGAAGTAGATATGCTGATGTTTTCACCAACGATCCATTGGCTAAGTTATCTTTATTCAGCTTTGATCACATTGTTCTTTACTTTGCTGGTGATGATCTTTATGCATCGAAAACTGATGAAGGTTGATATGATCGAAGCGTTGAAATCCAATGAATAAATAGTTTGAAAAATAAAACGAACAAGCCTTTTACTTTGTGGCTGTTTCGTTTTATTTTTTTGCGAGAACAGAGCTATCATTCGGTTAATATTTTAAGATTTGCTGTCATTTTGTACAAAGTATTGGTAAAATATAAGTACGTTCAAAAAAAATTCGGGAGATAGTGGAATAAGTTGGGAAGTGACACTAAATCTAGATACAAAGTGATGTAGAAATAGCGAACGCTACACGAATGTTTCGATCGTAACAAATTCTAAGTGCTAAAGCACTAAGAGTTGAAGGACGGACCTATAAGTGAAAGGAAGTGAGAACATGATCCAAGGTATTCCAATTGAAACGATTTATCTTTATGTTTTGATTGTTTGTGCTGTAATTGCTGTTTTACTTGTCATTTTTGGAGATATATTTGATTTTGATGGACCAATCGATCCTATGTTGTTGATTCCTTGGTTGGCTTTTACTTCGCTATTTGGTTATCTAGGAGAACGATTGTTTGAGTGGGATCATTTGCTATTATTTTTAGCAAGTGGTGTGATTGCTTCAATACTAGTTTTTTTCTTGAATTTTTATGTGCTGATGCCGATGAAAAATGCCGAAGCAACAATTTCGATTTCTGAAAAAGATATGGAAGGCAATACAGCAACTGTTATCACTCCGATTCCAGTTGGTGGAATGGGTGAGATTCAATTAAAGAGTGTCACAGGTTCGATAAGTCGACCAGCGGCTTTCTATTCGGCTCAAGATCAACCGATTGAACAAGGGGAACAAGTGCTGATCATCGAAATCAGAGAGCGTGTGTGTTATGTGGTTCCTTACAAGG
This sequence comes from Enterococcus sp. AZ101, assembly GCF_050499005.1. Lineage (NCBI taxonomy): Bacteria > Bacillati > Bacillota > Bacilli > Lactobacillales > Enterococcaceae > Enterococcus > Enterococcus sp. AZ101. The sequence continues at coordinate 944,614 of NZ_JBMHEZ010000002.1, forward strand.
GAAGTTTACAATTATAAAAAAGAAGGGGTAGAAGAGAATGGAGTTAGGAATTTTGGGACCAATTGCTCTGGTTGTATTTATCTTATTGATGTTATTGATCGTTTTTATTTCAAAATATCAAACAGCTAAACCAGATGAAGCATTGATTATTAGTGGGAGTTACTTAGGCAGTAAAAATGTTCATGCAGATGAGAGTGGTAATAAAATCAAGATTGTTCGTGGTGGAGGAGCTTTTGTACTTCCTGTTTTCCAGCGATCAAACCGGATCAGCCTACTATCAAGTAAGCTGGATGTATCAACTCCCGAGGTGTACACAGAACAAGGGGTTCCTGTAATGTGTGATGGAACATCGATCATTAAAATCGGTTCTTCAGTAGAAGAAATAGCAACAGCTGCAGAACAATTCTTAGGTAAAACACGTGAAGAATTGGAGAATGAGGCCCGCGAAGTACTAGAGGGGCATTTACGTTCGATCTTAGGTTCAATGACTGTAGAAGAAATTTATCAAAATCGTGATAAATTTAGCCAAAGCGTCCAAGAAGTTGCTAGTGTAGATTTAGCGAAAATGGGTTTGATCATCGTATCGTTCACTATCAAAGAAGTTCGCGATAAAAATGGTTATTTGGATTCTTTAGGTAAACCTAGAATTGCACAAGTAAAACGTGATGCAGATATTGCTGAAGCCGAGGCTTGGAAGGAAACACGTATCAAGAAAGCCGAAGCAGAAAAAGAATCGCAACAAGCTGAATTACAACGTCAAACAGAAATTGCTGAAGCGTCTAAAGAAAAAGAATTGAAGTTGGCTACGTATAAAGAAGCGCAAGATATCGCTAAAGCCAAAGCCGACCAAGCTTACAATCTAGAAACGGCTAAAGCCCAACAAGAAGTTATTGCCCAAGAGATGGAAGTTAAAGTCATCGAGCGTCAAAAACAAATTGAATTAGAAGAAAAAGAAATCGTTCGTCGTGAGAAACAATACGATTCGGAAGTGAAGAAAAAAGCCGATGCTGATCGTTATGCGAAAGAACAAGAAGCGTTAGCACAAAAAGCTCGCGAAGTAGCCGAAGCCGAAGCCGAACGTTTCCGTGTGGAATCCTTAGCAGAAGCGGAAGCAAACCAAACTCGACTAGCAGGTCAAGCCGAAGCTGAATCAATTTTAGCTCGCGGTGCAGCAGAAGCGGAAGCGAAACAAAAAATTGCGGACGCCTTCAAGGAATATGGCGAAGCGGCTGTCTTAAGCATGGTGATGGAAATGTTACCGCAATTGATGAAAGAAGCTGCCCAACCACTTAGCAACATTGATAAAATCTCTGTTGTCGATACAGGAGGCGGCGGTGAAAATGCAGGAGCGAACCGCATTACCAATTACGCAACGAATTTATTAGCGGGAACACAAGAAACTTTAAAAGAAACAACCGGCTTAGATGTGAAAGAATTGATTGAAAACTTCTCTAAAAAAGGAACGAACAGCAATGTGAATTTCTATGGCGAAGATTCATCTAGCGAAAAAGAATAATAAAAAGCGAGGCTGGGACAGGAGTGTTTAATCCCGAGAAATAAGAAGGAATTCACGAAAACTGCTCTTCAAATTTTTGTGAATTTCGGCTTATTTCCGAAGCCTTCAAATCTTAGTGCTTTAGCACTTAGAATTTGATGTGATCGAAGCGTAGTGATTGCTTCTGCTCCCACCGTTTATACGAATTCCTTGAGTCTGAGAGATAACTCGTAGAGTTATGTCCCAGACTCGCTTTTTCTATTTTTTATTTTCATCAGTTTTTTTTTCGACTTTAACACGTTCCTGGACTTTCTTTTTAAGCTCTTCTAATTCTTTTTCCTTCTTTGCCAGCTCAGCAAGATCTTCCTCGATTTCATGTTTTTCTTCGATTGGTTTTGGTTTGAAAAAGAAATTTAGGCCAATACCAATAAACGTACCAATGAACGTATCGATTACTCTAGATAGAGCAAAATAAAAGGACTCACCCTGTGGTATACTTAAAGAAATCAATAACAATGTTGCAATCGCAGAAATGATTCCAGAATTATTGTTCATACCATCAGAGACGACGATCACGATTATCACCAAAAAAGGCAGAAAAAATAATTCTACCATAAAATCATTAGAAAAAAGATCCTTCACTAAAAAATACACAATAGCTAAACCGCCACCTAGGGTATTTCCTAGAATCCTGGATTTACCAAAAGTCAGACTAGTTGTTAAATCTTGCCGAAGCGAAAAAACAGCGGCTAGAGCTGCAATCATCGGTGCCCCTCTATCCAATACTTTAAATAAAATAATACATATCATAACAGCTAATGCCGTTTTCAATGTCCGCATACCCAAACGAAAAGGACCGACTTCCATGAGCTTTCTCTCCTATAATCAAGATTTAATCAGTTTTCTATTTCATGATAACCGAAATAGAGGTAAAATTACTAGTATTAATACAAAGAATTAAACATTTTATGAGGAGCAAACAAATGAAAATTGGATTACGAACAGTAAAAACCGCGGTAAGTGCGACGTTGTCCATGATCGTGGCAAGTAGCTTGGGGTTATTATACCCTGCTTCAGCGGGAATCATTTCTGTATTGAGTGTGACAAATACAAAAAAAACTTCTTTATTAACAGGATTTTATCGTCTGCTTTCTTTAGCTTTGGCTACAATTATTGCGTTTCTTTGTTTTTCGATTTTAGGTTTTAATGCGATTGCATTTGGGGTTTACTTACTGTTATTTATCCCTGGAGCCGTTTACTTCAAGCTTTCAGACGGGATCGTTGTAAGTTCAGTTTTAGTGTCCCAGTATTTAGTAGAAAAGGATTTATCTTGGTCAATCATTGGCAATGAGTTTTTATTGATGGCGATCGGAGTTGGTTTTGCTTTATTGATGAATCTTTATATGCCAGATACTGAAAAGCGTTTAAAAGAAGATCAAGAAGTCATTGAAACCATGTTTCGTAAAATTTTAAACAATATGGCTGCCTATCTAAATCAGCATGGTAAAGAGCGCAATCTGTTTGAAAAATGTGATGATTTAAAAGCGTTTATTCAAACAGGAGAAAATTGGGCAAAAAATCATGCGGAAAACCAATTGATTGCATCTAATCACTATTATATTGAATACTTTACCATGAGACGGCTACAAAGCAATCGTTTAAAAGATATGCTGCGAATTTTAGAAAATATTACCGTTGAACCAGAACAAGTAGGCAATATTCAAGAACTATTGCAATATACTGCTGAAACATTTGCTGAAAATAACGATGGCAAAGATATCTTAGATAAAATCACACAAGTGTATGAAATTTATCGCAACAAAGAATTACCCAAAACAAGAGATGAGTTTGAAAATCGAGCACAGTTATTTCAGTTTTTACAAGTATTTCAAACATTCATAGAGATTAAAGCAGAATTTGCTAAGCATCAAAATGAAAAATAGCAATGAAGAACGGAACAGTCTATTCGTCATTTATAAAGCAAATATTAAAGTTTAGTTACGGAATTTAAAAATCCTAGTATTTATAAAATCAAGGTGCTATACTTTCATCAAGTTCAAAAAAAGACTTTTCTCAAAATAAACACTAACAAACATTAAGTCTCTAAAAAGGTGGAACCAGAATTAATGACTGAAAAATGGCGTGAAGATCAAGAATATATGTCTTATGTGGAAGATTTGTTGGAAACCGAAGAAGTACAGCGTTTAGGTAACTATACACAGCATGTTCACTCAACTCGTTTAGATCATTCAATCAGCGTTTCTTACTTTAGTTATAAGTTAGCTAAAAAGTGGAATGGTGATGCTAGAGCAACGGCTCGTGCTGGGCTTTTACATGATTTATTCTATTACGATTGGCGGACAACGAAATTCGATGAAGGGTCGCATGCGTATATGCATCCGAGAATTGCTGTGAAAAATGCTGAAAAACTAACAGAACTTTCAGACTTAGAACGTGATATTATCATTAAACATATGTGGGGTGCAACAATTGCTCCGCCCAAATACAAAGAAAGCTATATTGTGACAATGGTTGACAAATATTGTGCCGTTAAAGAAGCATCTGAACCGATGACGAATTCGGTGAAAGCAAAATGGCGTCAATATTTTCCAAGAAAACAATCTGTATAAAAAAACGACCGATTTTCAAAAAGAAAATCGGTCGTTTTTTTGTATTTAAGTTAATGGGAAAGTTGTTGTGTTTCAATTATCTGTTCGTGCTCTAATTTTTTCAATCGCTTGATTGATTTAAAATAAGAAGCCAATAAAACGATAACAGAACCAGCCCAAGCAAGTGGTGAAGCCAATGCAGCACCGACAAATCCTAAAGAAGCGGTCAAAATAATTGCCGCAAATGAACGCATGATCAATTCCATGATTCCAGCGAGTGTTGGAATCATACTTTGACCAAGACCTTGCAAGGTATAACGCAAAATAAATAAGATTGCTAATAACCAGTACATACTACCGTTCACATTAAAGTAAGTTTGAGACAAATTAAGCACTTCCGTTTCTTTTCCACTAACGAAAAGAGTAACCAGATTCTGACCAAAAAGAATCACGATTCCTCCGGCTAATAAGCTAAAACCAATGCTCATCCCAAGACATTGATTTACACCTTGAAGAATTCGTTTGTATTTTTTTGCCCCATAATTTTGAGCAGTAAAAGTTGCCATAGCAATCCCAAAGGACATCATAGGTTGTGTTGCAAACTGTTCAATTTTTCCAGAAGCCGCTTGCGCCGCAACAACATCCGTTCCCAAACTATTTAAAGCCGCTTGTAAGATAATCGCACCAATTGCAATAATTGACGATTGAAAGGCCATGGGCAGTGCGATATTAAGATGGACACGAAATTCATCTTTATCAATTAAAAAATCTTTTTTACGCAATTGAAGATTAGGAATCTTTAAGCGAATGTATATCACACACAATAGACTGGATACGATTTGCGCTGTAACAGTCGCAATACCAGCTCCGGCAACCCCCATATGAAAGTTGATGATCAAAATTAAATCAAGTACAACATTGATAATACTTGCAATGATCAAAAACAACAAAGGCGTCCGACTATCTCCTAGTGCGCGGATGACATTGGATAACAGATTAAAAGCCATAGCTGCAAAAATACCGATAAAGATAATTGAGATAAACGTCTGAGCATCGTCAATGATTTCTGGTGGTGTTTGCATAAGTTTCAACATCGGACGAACAAATAATAAGCTTACGGCCGTTAAGATAATCGTCACACCACCACTGATGAGAATGCCTGTCGCAAAACTTTTCTTGACACCACGATAATCTTGTCCACCAAAGCGTTGGGATGTTAGAATCGAAAGACCAGCCGTCAAACCTTGAGCAAAACCAATGATTAAAAAGGTAATACTTCCAGTAGAACCAACAGCTGCTAGTGCATCCTTTCCTAAAGTTTGTCCAACGATGATCATATCAGCCATATTATAAAATTGTTGAAAAATATTGCCGATTAATAAAGGGATCGTAAAGAAAAAAATCAATTTTGCGGGATTGCCATGTGTTAATTCTTTCAATGAAAACATCCTTTCATTAGGAGAGAATAATCGATAGGCAGATTTTCTCTAAAATTTAACGTCAAATGGAATAAATAGAGCAATTATAATAAAAATTTCCTATTTATAGTAGCACATTATTAGGGTTTTGCAAGTGCTTTACTACGATAGAATTATTTTTATTTCTCGTTTCTTTTAGGAAAAATTGATATAATGGAGCAACATGGTTTTGAGAAGTGGTATTATGGAATAGTTGAGATGTTTATAAGGAGTTGACTAAATGGAGAGTAAACTAAATAGGCCAGTGAAAATCAGCATTTATATGATCAAATGGCTGTTGATTACTTCATTGATTGGATTAGTCATGGGAGTGCTCTCTGCTTTTTTTCTAAAAAGTTTGGACGCAGTGACACGAATTAGATTGGAACACTCATGGTTGCTCTTTTTATTACCGATTAGTGGAGCTGTTTTTGCTTTTTTATATAAAAAATATGGGAAGAACGCAATCCGAGGTAATAATCTTGTGATCGAGCAGGCCAATGGAGAGCAGGAAAATATTCCATTACGTTTGATTCCGTTGACCTTGTTTGGGACTATCACGACACATTTGTTCGGTGGTTCAGTTGGTCGTGAAGGAACAGCGGTTCAGATGGGTGGAACAGTTGCAAATGCAATTGGTCGCCTCTTCCGATTAGACAAAATCGAACGAGAAATCGTGATCATTAGTGGAATCAGTGCTGGGTTTAGTTCTGTTTTTGGCACACCTTTGGCAGGTACGATTTTCGGATTGGAAGTGCTTATAGTCGGTCGACTAAGATCAGAGGGGCTTTTTCCAAGTTTCTTTGCCGCTTTTTTTGCTAATAGTGTAACGGAGTTACTTGGTGTGACACATACACATTATAATATGGGGTCCATCCCAAATTGGAGCCTGTCATTATTTGCTAAATTACTGTTGGCTGGCATTTGTTTTGGTTTAGTTGGCTGGCTTTTTAGTCGTTCAATTGTGTTGCTTAAGAAAATATATGCGCGTTGGTTTGAAAATGTTGTCTTACGTAATTTTATTGGTGGAGTAGTTGTAGTAGCTGCCGTATTTATTTTGCAAACACAACGTTATTTAGGCTTAAGCCTGTCGCTATTAAAGGATGCCTTTAATGGCGATAGCTATAGGTTTGATTTTATTGGAAAACTTTTTTTTACGGTGTTATCATTAGGCGCAGGCTTTCAAGGTGGGGAAGTAACGCCTCTATTTGAAATTGGTGCAACGCTGGGAAGTAGTTTAGCCGTGATTCTTCAGCTGTCTGTTCCGTTTTTAGCTGGATTAGGCTTTATTGGTGTATTTTCTGGTGCGACGAATACACCGATTGCCTGCTTCATTATGGGCATCGAATTATTTGGTAGTGAAGCAGCTTTATTTTTCTTTATGATTTGTTTGATCAGCTATATGTGCTCGGGAAATGCTGGTATTTATTCTGCTCAAAAAGTAGAGATAGAAAAAGGGGTGTTATTTTTACCGATTTGGAATAAGTGGCAAAAAGAACATAAGGAATAACGTTTTATAGAACAATATTCTTAACCTATGATAAACTAATTAAATGAGGTGAAGACATGAAAGAGTATCAGTATCCGTTGGATTTAGATTGGACAACAGATGAAATGGTGATCGTTACCGATATGTGGTCTGCCGTTGAAGAAGCATACGAATCAGGAATCGATACCGTACGTTTTTTAAATACCCATAAAGAGTTTAAAACGGTAGTGAAAAGTATTGGGGAAGAAAAACGTTTAGGAAATGAGTTCGAAAAGGCGTCAGGTTATTCACTATACCGCACTGTTCAGCAAGCCAAAAAACAAGGCTCAGGTAAATTAAAACTAGGAGTTGTCTAAAATGACTTCAGAAAAAATGATTATTGAAATCAAAGAATGGCTTAAAGAAGCCGCTGGATTTATACAAGTAAGCCTAACGCAGAAACTTAGAGTTTCACAAAAGTCAGGCCGAACTGATTTAGTCACAAATATCGATGAAGAAACGCAATCATTTCTTGTTAAAAAAATTAAGCAACACTATCCAGATGATCGAATTTTAGCAGAAGAAAGAGGCTTTGACAAGATTGAGTCTTTAAATGGCCGGGTCTGGATCATTGACCCAATCGACGGTACGATGAATTTTGTACTTGAGCAAGAGAATTTTTGTATTATGCTAGCTGTTTTTGAAGATGGAATCGGTCAACTTGGCTTTATTTATGATGTAATGAAAGAGGAGTTATATTGGGGCGGTAAAAATCGGGGTGTTTTTCTTAATGATCAACCGATGGTGCGGCCAAAAGATGCTTCTTTATCTGAAGGGTTACTAGGAATGAATGCTTATATGTACGGAAAAAATATTCATTCTGCAGGAGAAATTGGTCACGCCAGTATGGGGATTAGAGTGAGCGGCTGTGCCGGGGTAGAACTAATTGCGATGCTCAAAGGCAATCATATTGGCTATATTTCGAATTTAAGTCCTTGGGACTACGCCGCAGGCTTAGTCTTAATGGATGAGTTTGGTTTTAGATATTCTAATATAGAAGGAAAACCCTTAGCATTTTCCAAGCGCGAATATTTTTTAGCAGCCACGCCAAAAGCATATACTGAAATTCAAGAACATTTTATCCAAAACAGCAAGTAGTGGTTCTTTATAGTAGTGTAGGAAGCTAAAATTTACCTAATAAAATGAACAATGGCTAAAAGAAACCATTGCTTTTTTTCTGTAAATATGTTATTTTTTCAAAAAAAGGCAATAAAATATGAAGTTTTCACAACTTTTGAAAGCTTTAGACTATATTTCATGAAAAAAATTTGTTATAATAAAAAGTCGGATTTAATGAACAAGTGACGTAAGGCAAAAGGATAAGGAGCAATTACATTGAAATACAGAGAAGATATTAGAAACGTGGCAATCATCGCCCACGTCGATCACGGTAAAACAACATTAGTAGATGAACTTTTAAAACAATCAGATACTTTAGATGGCCACACACAATTACAAGAACGTGCGATGGATTCAAATGCGATTGAAAGCGAACGTGGAATCACGATCTTAGCTAAAAATACAGCAGTTGATTACAAGGGCACTCGTATCAATATTTTAGATACACCTGGACATGCCGATTTCGGTGGTGAAGTTGAGCGTATCATGAAAATGGTAGACGGTGTCGTTTTAGTTGTGGATGCGTATGAAGGAACAATGCCTCAAACACGTTTCGTACTGAAAAAAGCATTGGAACAAAAAGTAACACCGATTGTTGTTGTAAATAAAATTGATAAACCATCAGCACGTCCTGAGCACGTTGTTGATGAAGTATTAGAATTATTTATCGAATTAGGTGCAGATGATGATCAATTAGACTTCCCAGTTATTTATGCATCAGCATTAAACGGAACGTCAAGTGATTCAGATAACCCTGAAGATCAAGAACCAACAATGGCACCTATTTTTGATCAAATCATTGAACATGTACCAGCACCAGTTGATAACTCAGACGAACCATTACAATTCCAAGTATCATTGTTAGATTACAATGATTACGTTGGCCGTATTGGTATTGGCCGTGTGTTCCGCGGAACAATGAAAGTCGGCGACCAAGTTGCCTTAATGAAATTAGATGGCAGCGTGAAGAATTTCCGTGTCACGAAAATCTTTGGTTTCTTTGGCTTACAACGTGTTGAAATCAATGAAGCAAAAGCAGGCGATTTGATTGCTGTTTCCGGTATGGAAGATATCTTCGTTGGTGAAACTGTTGCTGACGTGGCAAACCAAGAAGCTTTGCCGATTTTGCACATCGATGAACCAACATTACAAATGACATTTTTAGTAAATAACTCTCCATTTGCTGGTCGTGAAGGGAAATATGTCACTTCTCGTAAAATCGAAGAGCGTTTGATGTCTGAATTACAAACCGATGTCTCCTTACGGGTTGAACCAATTGGTCCGGATTCTTGGACGGTATCTGGTCGTGGCGAATTACATTTATCAATCTTGATTGAAAATATGCGTCGTGAAGGGTACGAATTACAAGTTTCTCGTCCTGAAGTTATCGAACGTGAGATAGAAGGTGTAAAATGTGAACCGTTTGAACGTGTTCAAATTGATACGCCAGAAGAATATATGGGTAGCGTGATCGAATCATTAAGCTTGCGCAAAGGTGAAATGCAAGATATGATCCACACTGGTAATGGTCAAATCCGTTTGATCTTCTTAGCACCCGCTCGTGGTTTGATCGGTTATACAACTGAATTCTTATCAATGACTCGCGGATATGGTATCATGCACCATACCTTTGACCAATATCTACCAATGATCCAAGGAACAATCGGCGGACGTCATCAAGGTGCGTTGGTTTCAATCGATACAGGTAAAGCCACAACTTACAGTATCATGAGTATTGAAGAACGTGGAACTGTCTTTGTAGAACCTACAACTGACGTTTATGAAGGCATGATCATCGGTGAAAATAACCGAGATAATGATTTAACTGTAAATATCACAAGAGCAAAACAAATGACTAACGTTCGTTCTGCTAACAAAGATCAAACTTCAGTAATCAAAAAAGCAAAAATCCTTACATTAGAAGAATCCTTAGAATTCTTGAATGATGATGAATATTGTGAAGTAACACCGGAAAGCATTCGTTTAAGAAAGCAAATTCTTAATAAAAACGAACGTGAAAAAGCAAGTAAAAAGAGAAAAGTAGCCGAATAAACAATTAAACTGGGATGTAACTCACAGAGTTATGTGCCAGTTTTTTTATTTAATGTGGATAACTTTTGCAGAATCTGTTAAAAAAATGCGTATCTTATTATAGAAACCTTGGTAAATAGAGTTTTTAATTATTAATATAAAGAGTTGTATGTTTCACATAAATCAAATTGTTTCACGGGCAGGAAAAAATCCTCCCTTGAATTGCCCTATGACGCATGCTAAAATAACAAGCATACACAAAGAACGGAGAGAATTTCATGATTGACATCAAAGGTTTACTAAAAGAAAAATTTGGATACGATGAATTTCGTCAAGGACAAGAAGAAATTATCAATCATGTTTTACATAAAGAAAATGTTTTAGGTATCATGCCGACAGGTGGAGGTAAGTCGATTTGTTATCAGTTACCAGCCCTTCTGTTAGAAAATCTGACTTTAGTGATTTCTCCTTTGATTTCTTTAATGAAAGATCAGGTTGATGCACTTAATATGATGGGGATTCCAGCTACATTCATCAATAGTACAATTTCACAATTAGAAATGAATAAACGTGTTCAAATGGCTGTTAATCGTGAGGTAAAGCTACTGTACATTGCACCAGAACGCTTGGAATCTTTTGATTTTCAGCAATTGCTATTACATGTACCGATTGATTTATTAGCAGTTGATGAAGCCCACTGTATTTCTCAATGGGGGCACGATTTTCGCCCAAGTTATTTACGTTTAGCTGAGATTATTGAACACTTTCATCAGCAGCCTTCAGTTATTGCGCTTACAGCCACTGCGACTCCACAAGTAGCAGAAGACATCCTGAAACAGTTGCATATCCCAAAAGAAAATCAAGTACAGACTGGTTTTGCTCGGGAGAATTTGTCTTTTCAAGTTGTTAAAGACCAAAATCGAGATGTTTTCCTTCTAGAGTATTTAAAGTTGAATCAAGGACAATCTGGTATTGTTTATGCCAGTACTAGAAAAGAAGTTGAGCGGATTTATCATTTATTACAGAGTAAAAAAATCAATGTCGGTATGTATCATGGCGGCATGAATGAGAAGGATCGCAATCATAATCAAGAAGAGTTTTTATTCGATAAGCTTCAAGTAATGGTTGCGACCAATGCATTTGGCATGGGCATTAATAAAAGTAATGTTCGATTTGTTATCCATGCACAGATTCCTGGGAATATTGAGTCGTATTATCAAGAAGCAGGACGTGCGGGACGAGATGGACTGCCAAGTGATGCTGTTTTACTATATGCACCTCAAGATCTTCAAATTCAACAATTTTTTATTGATCAGTCAGAAATGACGATTGATTACAAGCAAAAAGAATATATGAAATTAAGAGAAATGTCACAATATGCAAGTGCCCAAATGTGTTTACAAAAATTTATTTTGCGCTATTTTGGTGAAAACGGTTCTGAGTGTGGACGATGTTCTAATTGTTTAGATGAGCGGGAACTGGTAGATATCACAGTAGATGTTCAGAAAGTTTTATCGTGTGTCAAACGGATGGGAGAAAAATTTGGTAAAGGCTTAGTTGGTAAAGTATTAACAGGTTCAAAAGATCAAAAGATTGATCAATGGCATTTCCATCGCTTGCCGACCTACGGCTTGATGAAAGATCGCACACAAAAGGAAGTCAATCAATTGATTGATTACCTAACGGCTGAAAGATATTTAAATCCTTCAGATGGACAATATCCATTGTTATCTGTTTCGCCCACGGGTGTTCAAGTGTTATTAGGGAAACAGACGGTATTTAGAAAAGAAGATCAACGAGTTCGTAAAGTTGTTGTCAATGATATTCTTTTTGAAACATTGCGAGAACTACGAATGGACTTAGCTCAAGAAGCAGGTGTACCGCCATACTTGATCTTCTCAGATAGTACTTTAAAGGAAATGTGTGAAAAACTTCCGAAAAATTCTATTCAATTATTACAAGTGAAAGGTGTCGGACAAAACAAATTAGATAAGTATGGTGAAAAATTCTTAGCAGCCATTGAAAAATTTGAATACAATGAAGAAGAAAAAAAGGCTATTACTTAGAAGGTATTCAATACAGATGGATTTAAGGGGCTGGGATATAACTCAAAGAGTTATATCCCAGCCCCTTAAATCCGAATAAATGGTAGTGATAAAGCAGTTACTTTGGAATAAGCCTAAAATTCTCGAAGCAAGGTACTTTTGTCAGGATTACTTTATTTAGGATAAACGGCAAAACGTCCATCCTTCAATGGGATGATTTGAATTGGTTCAGCATAAAAATCTGCAAATGTCTCTTCGTTAAAAAGTTCAGACTGTGTTCCTTTCGCGAAAATTTCACCCTCTTTTAGCAGCATCAAATGATTGAAACACGGCAGAATTTCCTCAGTATGATGAGTAACATAAAGCAATGTTGGGTGATTGTCTTGTTCGGCAATCTGCTGGATTTGAGTCAATAATTTTTCTCTAGCAAATAAATCCAAACCGTTGCAAGGTTCATCTAAAATTAATAGTTCTGGATTCGCCATCAAAGCTCTAGAAATCAAAACCAATTGACGTTCCCCTTGAGATAAAACTTCATATTTTTTACCGATCAAGGATTCGCCGCCAGCATTTTTTAGAATTGCTTTGGCTTGATCTAGTTCTTCTTGGGTATAGTGTTGATAGATGCCGATACTTGCAAATTTTCCTGAAAGAACAATTTTTTCTGCCGATTCCCAATTTTTCATACGGTACTGTAAAGCAGTACTGACCCAACCGATTCGTTTTTGCAACTCTGGAATAGAAGCCTGACCAAACACTTGGTCTAAAACTGCCAAACGACCTTTCGATGGCCAAAGATAGCCACAAATCAATTGTAAAAGTAATGTTTTCCCAGCACCATTTAATCCAAGAATTGCCCAGTTTTCAGAAGATTCTACTGTCCAACTTACGTTATTTAACAGGCTTTTTTTATCTCGAATAAAAGAAACATTATTAAATTCAAAAGCTTTCATACTAACTCCTCCTTTGCTTTATTTTACCATTAATAAACAAGAATAGAATAGTGAGGCTTAAAAAAATGAAAGAAGAAAACACTGTCAAGAAAATTTCATTGACAAAGCTTTCAAAGCCTTGTATAATTGCTTTTGTTACGTTATGAGGTGATGAATATGAAATGGTCTTTACTAGAGTTAAACAAATACAAAGATGAACCATGTGAATTTTCAGAGACACTGGATTTAAAAGCGTCCTTGATTAAAAGAGATAATCTGATTCTAGATGTTAGTCCTGTAAAAGCAACAGGGATTTTAACAGTTGGTAAAGAAGAGTATTTGCTTCATTATAGAATTGATGTTATTGTAACAGTCCCATCTTCACGTTCCTTAACACCTGTTCCATTAAAGCTAATGATTGATGTTGATGAAGTTTTCATGACTCCTGAACAGTATCAGCAAAAAGATGGACGTTTGGCGGATGAAGAGATCATCTTGTTGGAAAAACCAACAATTGATTTAGATGAGTCAGTCGAAGATAACATTCTTTTGTCAATTCCGATCCAAGTACTGTCAGACGAAGAACAAGCCAATCAAGATATGCCAAAAGGGCATGATTGGGAAGTTTTATCAGAAGAAGAATACGAACAGAAAAGACAAATAGAAGCACAACAAACAATGGATCCTCGTCTTGCTAAACTATCTGAATTATTCGGTGAAACGACTGAAGAGGAAGATAAGCAGTAAGATTGGAATATATCGTGCATTTTATGCACACATCTTTACAAGGAGGTGGAACACCAATGGCAGTACCAGCTAGAAGAACTTCAAAAGCTAAAAAGGGCAAACGCCGTACTCATTACAAATTAACAATCAAAGGTTTGAATGCATGTTCAAATTGTGGTGAAATGAGAAAGAGCCATCACGTATGTCCAGCATGTGGACATTACGATGGAAAAGACGTAATCTCTAAAGAAGCATAAAACATTTTTTGAAAATGTTAAAATCCCCTAGGCTAACCATGGAGCCTAGGGGATTTATTTTTTGTTAGGATTCTCTAATTAGAGTGACAACTATCTGCAATTGTCTAAATTCAATCAAATAAACAAGAATAAATAAAATTAATGGAACTATTTTGTTTTCATATCAAGCATTCTACGTTATAATGATGTAGATTATAAGGAATTTCTAATGAACTTCTTTTCAAAGTTAGTGGGAGGATACAAGATGACAAAACAACAATTTGGCGTAGTCGGAATGGCCGTAATGGGAAAAAATTTAGCCTTAAATATCGAAAGCAGAGGGTACACAGTAGCTTTATTCAATCGTACGGGTTCAAAAACAACGGATGTTGTTGAAGAACATCCAAATAAAAATTTTAAAGCGACTTATACAATTGAAGAGTTTGTAGCCTCTATTGAAAAACCACGCCGCATTATGCTGATGGTTCAAGCTGGTTTTGCTACAGATGCAACGATTCAAGAGTTATTGCCTCATTTAGATAAAGGAGATATCTTGATCGATGGTGGGAATACTTTCTTTAAAGATACGATTCGTAGAAATGAAGAGTTAGCTAACTCAGGCATCAACTTTATTGGAACAGGTGTTTCCGGTGGTGAAGAAGGCGCATTAAAAGGACCTTCAATCATGCCTGGTGGTCAAAAAGAAGCCTATGAATTAGTTGCGCCAATTTTAGAGAAAATTTCAGCTAAGGCTGAGGATGGCGAATCTTGTGTTACCTATATTGGTCCAAATGGTGCGGGTCACTATGTTAAAATGGTGCATAATGGAATCGAATATGGAGACATGCAACTAATTGCTGAGTCGTATGACTTAATGAAAAATATTCTAGGCGTTTCAGTTGATGAAATGGCTGAAATTTTCAAAGAATGGAATCATGGCGAACTTGATAGTTATCTTGTAGAAATTACAGCGGATATCTTAACTCGTAAAGATGATGAAGGAACGGGGAAACCCATCGTTGATGTTATTATGGACGCTGCTGGTAATAAAGGAACAGGTAAATGGACAAGTCAAAGTGCTTTGGATTTAGGTGTACCATTACCATTGATCACAGAATCTGTATTTGCTCGTTTTATTTCTGCGTATAAAGATGAACGTGTGAAAGCAAGCAAAGTTTTAGCGAAACCTGAAGCACCAGCCTATCAAGGGGATAAAAAAGAATTGATCGAAAAAATTCGAGAAGCCCTTTACTTCAGTAAAATCATGAGTTATGCGCAAGGATTCGCTCAACTACGTGTCGCTTCAGAAGATTATGAGTGGGACTTACCGTTTGGTCAAATCGCTAAAATTTGGCGTGCAGGTTGTATCATTCGTGCTCAGTTCTTACAAAAAATCACAGACGCATACGATAAAAATCCAACCATCGAGAACTTACTATTAGATGAGTACTTCATTGATATTACAAAAAAATATCAACAATCTGTCCGTGATGTTGTATCCATTGCTGTTCAAGCAGGTGTTCCAGTTCCAACATTTGCTTCAGCGATTGCTTATTATGATTCATACCGTTCAGAGCGTTTGCCAGCAAATCTAATTCAGGCTCAAAGAGATTACTTTGGCGCCCACACATATCAACGTGTTGATAAAGAAGGAACTTACCACTATAGTTGGTATAACGAAGAATAATATGTTGGAAAACCATGAGATTCAAATAAATTCTCATGGTTTTCTCTCTGCTATTGTGAAATATAGGTTGTTACTAGCTTTTTGGAGTGAAAGTGGGTATAATAGGTAAGCTTTAAGATAGCTTTTAAAGAGAAAGGACAAATAACCAATGAGTAATATTCTAATTATTGAAGATGAAAAAAACTTAGCGCGTTTTGTAGAACTGGAACTGAAACATGAGGGCTATACTACGGAAGTTCACTACAACGGACGCACTGGTTTGGAAGCGGCTTTAAATAATGATTGGGATGCTATCCTTTTAGATTTGATGTTGCCTGAGTTGAATGGGCTTGAAGTTTGTCGACGTGTACGTCAAGTGAAAAACACACCAATCATTATGATGACTGCACGTGATTCTGTGATCGATCGAGTTTCTGGCTTGGATCATGGGGCAGACGATTATATTGTTAAACCATTTGCAATAGAAGAGTTACTAGCACGTTTGCGTGCATTACTTCGTCGAATTGATATCGAAGGGGATAAAAATGTAGCGAAACAAACAACTATTACATATCGTGATTTAACGATTGAGAAAGAAAATCGAGTTGTTCGTCGTAATTCTGAGATGATTGAACTAACGAAACGTGAATATGAATTATTATTAACGTTAATGGAAAATGTAAATGTTGTGTTGGCTCGTGATGTGTTACTTAATAAAGTTTGGGGTTATGAGACAGAAGTTGAAACCAACGTTGTTGATGTTTATATCCGCTACTTACGTAATAAAATCGATGTTCCAGGTGAAGAGAGCTACATCCAAACTGTTCGTGGAACAGGTTATGTGATGCGCTCGTGAAAACAATAAAAATGAAAAAAGTAGCACAAAAAGAACTGAAGGGGCCTTCCTTGACAATCAAGTGGGCCTCTGCAAGTTCTTTCTTCATATTTGTGGTATTCACAATTTTTGCAGTGATTACATATAAATCCTCCGTTAATCTTATTGTTGAAAAAGAACGTGAGAATGCAGAACGAACCGTTGCTGAAGTTGGTAATCGTTTAGCTAATGCAAAAGAGAATTTAACAGTTTCAGATGTCTATGACAAATTGAAATCACCTAGTGTGGACGAAAATGATTTGAACAGTAAAAAACTTACTGTAGAAGGTTCGTTGATGGAAATGGATAGTATGATTTCTGAATTAGGACAGCCGGCTTTATTTTTATCCATTTATGATACAAAAGGAACGTTGATCTTCGAGACGCAAAGGGTACAAAGTCAACTAATAAAAAAGGAAAAGCAAGATGCTGAAATCAGAACACTTGATGATAAGACAGGTTTTTTGATTATTCAACCGGTCTACTCGAAAGAAAATAGAGAAAAGGTCGGATATATACAAGGCTTTTATGAATTGTCATCATTTTATGAAATTAGAAATCGACTTTTACTCACACTAATTGTTTTAGAGGTCATTTCATTGATCTTAAGTAGTATATTAGGCTTTATTTTGTCATCATACTTTTTAAAACCATTAAAAGTTTTACGTGATACAATGGATACGATTAGAAAAGATCCGCAGTCCGACATTCATATGCCGAATATTCATTCTAATGATGAGTTAGCAGATCTTGCGGAAATCTTTAATGAAATGTTGGATCGGATGAGACGATATATTGAGCAGCAAGAGCAATTTGTGGAAGATGTTTCTCATGAACTTCGTACGCCAGTTGCGATTATAGAAGGACACTTGAACTTGCTGAATCGCTGGGGGAAAGAAGATCCAGAAGTACTAGATGAATCTTTGGAAGCAAGTTTACAAGAGATTGTACGTATGAAGAGCCTTGTTCAAGAAATGCTGGACCTCTCTCGAGCAGAACAGGTAGATGTTCAATATTCAAATCATACAACAAATGCGAAGCAAGTTGTTTATCAAGTATTTAATAACTTTAAAATCTTATATCCAGATTTTGTTATTACATTAGATGATGATCTTTTACATGAAGTAACGCTTGGAATTTATCGCAATCACTTTGAGCAACTATTGATCGTTATCTTAGATAATGCAGTAAAATATTCAACCAGTCGAAAAGAAGTTCATATTTCTATTTCAAAAACATTAAATGAATTTGAAATTGCTATTCAAGACTTCGGTGAAGGAATTCCAGAAGAAGATTTAGATAAAATTTTTAATCGTTTTTATCGAGTAGATAAAGCACGTGCCCGCAATAAAGGCGGAAATGGTTTAGGGTTATCGATTGCTAAACAATTAGTAGAAAACTATAAAGGAAGAATAGATGCTGAAAGTGTTGTTCATCAGGGGACGATTTTTAGAATTTATATCCCAATAGTAGAAAAAAATGAAATAGTAGAGTAGGAGCAAAAGACTCCTATTCTTTTTTTGATATTTAAACGAATAATCTGTTTGCTATAGCGAAAAATGATATAGAAAAAACGAATACTAAAATGAAGTATAAGTAATTTGTTCGCAATGAAAAAAAAGAATCAAAATTAGTTATTTTATAGTTGCATTTTATGATAAGTATTGTTATATTTATAAATGTTCTGATGATTGTTTTTTGGTGAAATGAACTAACAAAAAAATATCTTATTTTTCTTCTTGACGAATGTATTGCAATCATGATAGAATAACAAAGTTGTTAATTCAAAACAGCTAAAATATCTTGAGAAATCAGGAAAATACTTGTTGACAAATAACAACAAACCTGATAAACTAATGAAGTTGTCGGCGAAACATTCGATAACATCAAGCAGAAAAGACTTTGAAACTTTTGAAG
>NZ_JBMHEZ010000003.1:0-590419 GCF_050499005.1 Enterococcus sp. AZ101
TCGTTACCGATTATTCTATTACTTTTGTTCTTTATTGTTCGTTTTTTGCAGATAGAATAGTGAAATCGATTGTTTTTCCTGCTATTTCTAAGAAAATAAAAAAGAGTAGATTTGAAGTGAGACCCAATAGTTAGACCATAACCCGACCGAAGAAATTTGGTCGGGTTTTTATGCGGTCATCCGTTTGCGATATTGAACGGGACTGCAGCCGAGCCTTGTTTTGATTCGGTGATGTTTATAGTAATTAATCCACTCTTTAATTGCCCTCTTCAACCTTTTAAAGCTTGTATAAATCACACCATAATAAATTTCTTGCTTTAATAGACCAAAGAAGCTTTCCATCGGTGAATTGTCAAGACAATTCCCTTTTCGGGACATGCTCTGGAATATTTTTTTCTCCGCTAAAGGCTTTCTATAAACATTCATCTGGTAAGCCCAGCCTTGGTCAGAATGGAAAGTCCGACGATAGGGGCAGTCCGCGGTTTGTTCTATGGCTTCTTTTTGAGCATCAAGAACGGCCTTTGCATTTGGTTTTTCTGATATTCGATAGGACAGAATTTCCCCGTTAAACAGATCTAGGAATGGGTCTAAATACAGCTTCTTGATGACAGGTTTTCCGTTCGTATCTTGTTCATAATACTTAAATTCAGAAGTATCAGTTGTAATCTTTTGATGAGGAACCGAGGTAACAAATCGTCTGTGAATCCGATTCTTTGCCACTCGTCCAACAGTCCCTTTGTAGGAATTGTACTTACGTGATTTGCGTGTAAACTTTACGCTCTTCAGCCCAAGCTTACGCATGATTCGACGGATTTTCTTTTGATTTACCTTTACTCCCTGTTCGTTCAGGGCGATTTGAATCCGACGATACCCATAGTTCCCATCGTTTTCTTCGAAGATTTCTTGAATGGTTTCCTCTAGCTTGGCATCTGGATTCCCACGATTCAATCGCTTTTGCCAATACATGTATGTCGCTTTAGGAAATTTTGTCGCTTCAAGAAGAATCGTTAATCGGAACTCCTTTCGGAGTTCGTGGATGATTCGTGCATCTCGTTCTTGAGTCGATCTGGGATATTCATCCCTAAAGCTCGGAGCTTTTTTACGAAGGCCAGTTCTGCATGAAGCAGTTCATTTTCTCGTTCCAGTTCTTGTTCACGCGTTAACGGCCTTTTTGGTATTTGTTTCTTCTTTTTCTTAGTCATTGAAGGCCTTCCTTTCAGTTTCGGTAAGAGACCTTCAATGCCTTCACGCAGAAATAGTTGGTGCCAATGTTGGAGTAGATTTCCAGATGGCAATCCATATTTCAATGCGACATTAAGGTAAGAGTCACCGCTAGTCAAATAATAGTGTATGACATCTTGCTTGAATTGGGAAGAATAAGTTTGTTTATTTTTACGTCGGTTTAAGGCATTAAAGTCCAATTTTTCTACAATCTTTACCCATTTTCTTACTGTTGAATCCGCTGGAATACCGTATCGGCGAGCTAGAGCCACATACCCACCTTCTCCCCTCTGATACGCTTCAACTACTGATTTTTTAAAGTCATAATCATATTTAGCCACTATAAAAAGCCCCCTAAGTTAGATTTTCTGGTCTAACTTAGGGGGCTCACTTCAATTGTCGGTCAATAATCTACTCTTTTATTTTTTATCTCATCGTTGGAAATAACAAGACATCTCGTATTGATTGGGCATCAGTTAAAAGCATAACTAGACGATCGATACCGATACCTAGACCGCCAGTTGGTGGTAATCCATATTCTAAAGATTCAATAAAATCTTCATCCACGCCATGCGCTTCATCATTTCCTTGTTCACGTTCTTTTTCTTGCTCTTCAAAACGTTCACGTTGATCAATTGGGTCATTCAATTCAGTAAATGCATTTGCAAATTCTTTTCCTACTATAAATAGTTCAAACCGATCTGTAAATCGAGCATCTTCTGGATTTTTCTTCGCTAGGGGGGAAACTTCCACTGGATGACCATAAACAAATGTTGGTTGTTGCAAAGTTTCTTCAACAAATGTTTCAAAGAATTCGTTTAGAATATGTCCCACTGCCATACTATCTTTGATTTCTACATTATGTTCTTTTGCTAGTGAGCGTGCTTCTTCAACCGTCATTTCTTGCCAGAAATCTACGCCTGTTTGTTCCTTGATTGCATCTACCATATGCACTCTTCTGAACTCAGAGCCTAAATCGACTTCTTGCCCATCGTAAGTGATTGCAGTTGTTCCTAAGACTTTTTCTGCAGCATTACGGATGATTCCTTCTGTCAAATCCATCACATCTTGATAATCTGTATATGCAGTATAGGCTTCTAACATTGTGAATTCTGGATTGTGCGTTGTATCAGTTCCTTCATTTCGGAACACTCGGCCGATTTCATAGACTTTCTCCATACCACCGACGATTAAGCGTTTCAAATGTAGCTCCAAGGCAATTCGCAGGTATAACTCCATATCTAAAGCATTATGATGGGTAATAAACGGTCGTGCTGCCGCACCGCCAGCATCATTGTGCAAGACAGGTGTCTCAACTTCTACATAGCCATTACCATCAAGATAACGACGAATTTCGCTGATGATTTGACTACGTTTCATAAAGCGATCAAAGCTATCTTTATTACTGATCAAATCTAAATAGCGTTGACGATAGCGTTGCTCGATATTTGTCAGTCCATGGTATTTATCTGGTAAAGGGCGTAAAGCCTTAGTCAATAAGACAATCGTCTTCGCTTTAACCGTCACTTCCCCAGTATCTGTCTTCATGATTTGCCCTGTCACACCAAAGAAATCGCCTAGATCTGCTTGTTTAAATAGTTGATACGCTTCATCACCAACTTGATCTTTCCGTACATAAATTTGGATTTGACCATCACGATCTTGTAAATGCGCAAAACCCGCTTTACCTTTGCCTCGTTTAGTCATCATTCGTCCAGCTACACTTGTTGATAAATCCATTTCGTTTA
The DNA here is from genome assembly GCF_050499005.1 of Enterococcus sp. AZ101. NCBI lineage: Bacteria > Bacillati > Bacillota > Bacilli > Lactobacillales > Enterococcaceae > Enterococcus > Enterococcus sp. AZ101. The sequence continues at coordinate 2,970 of NZ_JBMHEZ010000003.1, forward strand.
ATTCTTCTTTTGAATGTTGATCAAATTGTTCATGTAATTCTTTTGAATTATGTGTACGTTCAAAACGCTTCCCGAAAGGGTCGATCCCTTCTTCACGTAGATTTTCCATTTTTTCACGACGCACAAGCATTTGATCATTTAGATCTTCTACATGCGTTTGTTGTTCATCTGCCACTGTACTTCCTCCATTCTGAAATCACATACCCCTATAATGCCACATTAAAACAAAAAAAAGCAAGCCGAATTTTTGTTTCAGCCGGCTTTTTTTGTTAGATTGTTTCGATTGCTTCATTTTCTGCCTGTTTTTCTGTTTTTTCTAGGAAGGCTTCCATTAAATCGACCATCTCTTGTTGACTTTCCGCTTGATTGATTGCAACTTTTACTTTAGCCGCACGCGGGATTCCCTTTAAATAATAAGCAGCGTGTTGCCTGAATTCTCTAGTAGCAATTTTTTCACCTTTTAAATCGGTTAAACGTTGCAAGTGTACTTTAGCTGTTTCAATTTTTTCAAAGGGGGTTGGCTCTGGTAGTAGTTCTCCAGTTTCAAGATATTGCTTCGTACGTTGGATCATCCATGGATTCCCCAAGGCAGCTCTACCGATCATCACACCGTCAGCCCCCACATATTCTAGCATACGTTTAGCATCTTCAGGTGTACGTACATCCCCATTTCCCATAAAAGGAATCGTCAGATGTCGTTTGACTTCTTTTAAAATATCCCAATTTGCTTGACCTTCATACATTTGAACTCTTGTACGACCATGCATGGCAATGGCAGAGGCTCCTGCTTTTTCAGCAGCTAACGCATTTTCAACCGCAAATAAGTGATCTTCATCCCAACCAGTTCTCATTTTAACTGTGACTGGCAAATCTATAGCGGAGGAAACAGCGTCTACCATTTCGTAGACTTTGTTTGGGTCTAATAGCCATTTTGCCCCAGCTTCTGCTTTAATGACTTTATTTACAGGGCATCCCATATTGATATCAATGATCGCCGCTTTCGTATTTTCTTCTACAAATTTAGCTGCTTCGACTAAGTTCTCTTTGTCTCCACCGAAAATTTGTACGCTTAATGGATATTCTTTCTCATCTATATAAAGCATATCTAGCGTTTTTTTATTTCTTTGCTGTATTCCCTTATCACTAATCATTTCACAGACAACTAGTCCTGCACCAAACTCTTTGACTGTTACACGAAAAGCTGCATTACTAATACCCGCCATAGGTGCTACAACGACACGGTTAGGAATTTCGATATCTCCTATTTTCCACATATGGACCTCCTGTTATTTTTCACGAGTATTTTTGGTTGCTTCGTCTCTTAGTTCTATCAAATCAGCTTCGCTATAGTGGTATTTATTGCCGCAAAATTGACAAACAGCTTCAGCTCCATGATCTTCCTCAATCATAGCATTGATTTCATCTAATCCTACTGCAATGATCGCCGTGCCAAATTTTTCTTTTGAGCAGTTACATTTAAATTGCACTGGCATTTTTTCTAAGATTTCGATTTCATCTTTTCCAAGCAACCGCTCTAGTATTCCTTCTGGCGATTCACCTTCGTCAATCAAACGGGAAATCATCGGAACTTCTTGTAGCCGTTTTTCAATAAAATCAATTGTTTTTTCATCCGCACCTGGCATTACTTGAATCATAAATCCACCTGCAGCCTTGACACTTTCATCGGTATCAACCAGAACACTTAAGCCGATTGCCGATGGGATTTGCTCAGAGACTGCCATGAAATAAGTAAAGTCCTCTCCTATTTCGCCAGAAACGATTGGTGTTTGCCCCGAAAAAGTTTCTTTCAGGCCTAAATCTTTGATTACTGTAAAAATCCCTTCAGTTCCAACTGCACCGCGAACATCGATTTTACCATTTTCATTTAACGTTAAACTAACATGCGGATTTTTAATGTAACCTTTTGTATTCCCATCCCCATCGCTATCAACAACTATCGCGCCAGCTGGTCCGTTTCCTTGAACTTTTACGGTTAATTTGTCTTCGCCTTTCAGAGTTGCGCCTAAAAGCAAAGCTCCGACCATCGTTCTGCCTAACGCTGCTGTCGAAGAACTCCATGTATCATGACGTTTTTGTGCTTCTGAGATTGTATTGGTTGCGCAAACTGCATAAGCGCGAATTGATCCTTCATAGCATAATGCTTTAACTAAGTAATCTTCCATTTTTATTTTCCTCTTCTCACTTGCTTCTTTTTCTAACTCATTATCAGATAATACTAGTGTTTGGCTATTTTTTCAACTAAATCATTTTAAGCTAAAGAAAAAAAAAGTTGCGACCAACAATTGGAACTGATAAGTGCTACTTGCTTTTTTTAGAGTAATAGACCATAGGCAATGAAACGTATTTTTATTTATTAGCCGATTGGTTCAAAGGAAAATAAATTCTTAAACCAAAATACAGTAAGGTTGTACAAATCAATACTACATAAAAAGCTGTAACTGCTACTTATAAAATACAGCAATGCCATGGGTTGCGCACGCAACTATTAAAAATGTCTCCGTTACACTCACTGAACGAGTGTAACGGAGACTTTCATGTGCTTATTTGTAACGATCGTCAAAGTTGTTACGGTCATATTCAGAATCATTTTTGTGTTCTTCATCAGATTTTACTTCTGATTGAACTTTTTCTTCTGTTTTTTCACTGTCCGCTTTTACTTCTTCCGTTTCGTCATGTAACTCTTTTTTCGCTTCCTCAAAGTCTTGTTTTTCTTCGGCTTGTCTTTGTGCATCTTTTTCTTCTAATGCACGTTTGGCTTCCTCGAATGTTTGAGCCTTTTCACTAGGGAATTGGCTATCGATAACATCCTGTGGCATAACGCCTTCTTCAAACAATGATTTGATACTACGAGCATCTAATGTTTCATACTCTAATAGTTTTTCAGCAATTAGTTTATGTTGCGCACGGTGCGTTTCAATGATTTCACGCGCTTTATCGTGTGCTTCCATCAAGATACGACGTACTTCTTGATCGATTTCGAATGCTACCTGTTCTGAGTAAGCTTTTGTTTGACCATAGTCACGTCCAACAAAGACTTGGTGGTTTCCTTCATATTGAACAGGACCTAATTTGTCACTCATTCCATATTCAGTTACCATGCTACGGGCAATCCCTGTTGCTTGTTCGAAGTCATTAGAAGCACCTGTTGATTGTACATCGAAAATAATTTCTTCTGCTGTACGTCCACCAAGTAATCCAACGATTTGTTCAAACATGTCTTCTTTGGTCATTAAGAATTGATCTTCTTTTGGTAAAGCGATCATATAACCGCCAGCGCGTCCACGAGGAATGATCGTTACTTTATGAACGATACGGGCACGGCTTAAGACTAAACCAACAATGGTATGTCCTGCTTCATGGTAAGCAACCATTTCGCGTTCTTTTTTATTGATCACACGATCTCTCTTCGCAGGACCTGCAATTACGCGGTCTTCTGCTTCGTCCACATCGGATGCATCAATTTTCTTTTTATTACGACGAGCAGCAACTAGAGCCGCTTCGTTTAAGACGTTTTCTAAATCAGCACCAGCAAAACCTGGTGTTTGTTGTGCTACGACTTTCAAATCAACATCGTCAGCTAATGGTTTGTTACGAGCATGAACTTTAAGAATCGCTTCACGGCCTTTTACATCAGGACGACCAACTAAAATTTGACGGTCAAAACGGCCTGGACGTAATAATGCCGGATCCAATACATCTGAACGGTTTGTTGCAGCTACGACGATTACGCCTTCGTTGCCATCAAATCCATCCATTTCAACAAGCAATTGGTTTAGGGTTTGTTCACGTTCATCGTGTCCGCCGCCCATACCAGCACCACGTTGACGACCAACGGCATCGATTTCATCGATGAAGATGATTGCTGGTGCATTTTTCTTCGCTGTTTCAAATAAGTCACGGACACGGCTTGCACCGACACCGACGAACATTTCAACGAAGTCTGAACCTGAGATAGAGTAGAACGGTACACCTGCTTCACCGGCAACGGCTTTAGCAAGTAAGGTTTTACCAGTCCCCGGAGGTCCTTCTAATAGAACACCTGCTGGGATGCGGGCACCTAATTCAACGAAACGGCGAGGGTCTTTTAAGAATTCGACCACTTCAACTAATTCTTGTTTTTCTTCTTCCGCTCCTGCTACGTCAGAGAAGCGTACGCGGTTGGCTTTTTTGTCTGCTTCTTTGGCTTTTGATTTACCAAAGTTCATGACACGGCCGCCCCCACCGCCACCGCCGCCTTGTTGTCCCATCATCATGTAGAATAAGAAGATAAACAATACGATTGGTAAGAAACTAAATAAGATAGAAAGCCAAGCACCACTAGATGATTGTTCTTTCACTGTAAGTTTTACATTATTATCTTTCGCCATATCTTGGATTCCTGATAAGGTGATATCACTTGGTAAGACAATGGTAGTAAATGCTTTAGTTGAAACTTCTGTAGATCCCCATAAAGAAAGACCACCAGTATTTTTGATTTCTTGTTTTTCTTTGTACTGACCTGTGATCTTATACACACCATTGGTTGGTTGGATCGTCAGTTCTTTCACTTTACCTTCTTCTAATTGGGTACTGAAGGTTGAGTATTCGATATCTGGTGACTGAGGATTGTTATTTCCAAAAATGAAATAAACAACCATGACCATCGCCAAAATCAGCAATACATAATAAAGGCCATTTTTCATGCCGCTATTTTTTTTATTCATGCCTGTCCTCCTTTGATTACTGTTCGTAATTTAATTTTACGGTTTATTTTTATCAATCCTGACCTTTACATTGTAACATAACTAAATCTAAGAGAGATATTAATTTGATTCGTAGATTTCAGGTTTTAATACCCCTACATACGGAAGATTTCGATAGCGTTCAGCATAATCTAAGCCGTAACCTACAACAAACTCATTGGGTACGTCAAAACCAACGTAATCCGCAACGATATCGACCACACGGCCTTCCGGTTTATCTAACAATGTTACAATTTTTACGGATGCTGCTTTTCTATACTTAAAGAGATCAACTAGATAGGCTAACGTACGTCCGCTGTCAATGATATCTTCTACAATCAGAATATCACGACCTTCAACATTTGTGTCTAAATCTTTAACGATTTTTACTTCACCAGAAGACACGGTTGCATTGCCATAGCTGGATACATCCATAAAGTCCATTTCTAAGTACGTATCAATTGTACGTGTGATGTCCGCCATAAAAGGAATTGCTCCCTTTAAAATACCGATCACTAATGGATTTTTATCCTTGTAGTCTTCTGTTAGTTGTTTTCCAAGTTCAATTGATTTTTCAAGAATTTGTTCTTTGCTAATCAAAACTCGTTCAATATCTTTCTCTAACATAGTGCTCTCCTTTTCCTGTGAGATCATTATTCATGATTTTTATATTATTTTGTTGCTTTGAATAAAAGCATTTTCTATTCCTTACTCTTTTATTTTATAAAGGAGTCTGTAGAGTATTTTATCAGTTTCTTTCGGAATACTCAAATAGGAATTTGCAAAAAGAGGAACCCAAATAATCTGATCTTGCGCCGAAAGAATGATCCAAGCTTGATCTCTGAGCAAATTTGGAACTTTTTGATCAATAAATATCCGATTCACTCTTTTCGTTAAGTCAGGCGTCATCGATATTCTGTCGCCATTTTTACGATGACGGATCGTTAATGGTAGTTTCGTTTGCCCGCTTATGAGTAACGAATGCTCTGACCAATTTTTTATTGTTTCTGGCTGCTGTATTTTTTCTTCTGTCGTTTCCAATCCTAGCCATTCATTTTCAGAAAGAAAAACTTGCTCATTTTCACATAAAAAAAAGGGGCCTTCTTTATAATTCAGCTGATTTTTCTTTAGATGGACAACATTGTATTCTTTTACTATTTGCCAACCTTGTTCGATATCCATCATCAATTGGGGGGCTGGCTGATTGAGCAGTTTTAGTAGTTGTTGAAGCTGCGCTTGACTGATTAGCACACCTTGTGAAACAATTGTTCGTTGGAAAAAAAACATTAAGAAAAACAGTTGAACACTTCTTTCTTCCCGCCTTAGTTCTGATAATTGACATGACCAACCTTCTGCTGTTTTTTTTACCCAACGCTCATACTTTGGTTCAATAACAGACTGAATAAGCTCGTCAGCTAAAGTAAGTTGCTCACTAAAATCAGTGATATGCTGTAAGAAATTTGGATTTTCCTGTTTTAAAATAGGGATAACCTGATGCCTCATACGATTACGCAGATAGGTATCGCTTTGATTAGAACGATCTTCAAAATACACAATTCCTGATTGTTTAGCAAACTGTTCCAACTGTTCTTTGGAAAAAATTAAGAAAGGTCGAATCAATTCACCACCACCAAAGGGTCGTCTCGCTCTGATCCCAACTAAATTTGATAGTGCACTTCCTCTTACCAATTTCATCAAAATCGTTTCAGCTTGATCATCGCTATGGTGAGCAGTCAAAAGCGTAGAAATATTTTCTTGTTCCATAATTTCAGAAAAAAAAGTATAGCGAAAATTGCGGGCACGAGCCTCTGTATTTTTTGACTTGTCAACTTCTTCCCACACTTTACTATAGTATGAAATCCCTTTTTGTTGGCAGTACTCACTCAAGTATAATGCTTCTTCTACTGATTCTAATCGTAAGCGGTGATCGACATGGGCGACAATCAATTTTAAGCAGTCTTTTTGCGCCGCCTTTCGCATGAGTTCTAATAATACCATCGAATCAACTCCACCAGAAATTGCTAATAGTAATTTTTGGTTTGGTTGCCAGTACGCATTGTTTTTACAATGATCATAAAATTCTCGAAACATCTACTCACCTCTTCGTTCCTTAGTTTATAGACTTCCACAAAAACTGCACCAAACATAAAAGCCGAGCTTTCGCTCAGCTTCAATTATCTATTCATTAATTACGACGTCCACCGCGTCCGCCACGTTTGCCTTCAGTATTCCGTTTCAGTGAAGTTAAACGATCATCACTATCTTTCAAAAATGAGCTCATCAATGAATCAAAATCTTGTTTTGAATTATTCATTGGTTGTGCTCTTGTAAATTGTTTTTTAGGTGCTGGACGTTGATTCCGATCACGATTGCCTTGATGCTCATTGTTATCACGACGTTGATATTCACGTTTTGGTTCTGCTGCTTGTTCTTGAGCTTTACGAATCGATAAGCCTACTTTACCGTCATCACCGACTGAGGTAACTTTTACAGTTACTTCATCTCCTACGGTCAACACATCATGGATATCTTTTACAAATCCATTTGATACTTCACTAATGTGAACCAACCCTGTTTTTCCTTCACCTAGATCGATGAAGGCACCAAAATTAGTGATACCAGACACTTTTCCTGGCAACTTCGCTCCTACTTCAATTGACATAAAAAAAATGTTCCTCCTATTATTTACCCTATTATATCTGCAGTTATTCGCCTGATTGTTTTTCAGTTGAATGAGACTGTGATTGACTCTCTTGTGATGATTCTTTTTGTTCATTGCTGGAGCTAGTCGTTCCGCCTAACTCTGGAATGTTATAGATTTGTTCGCCTTCTTTTGAAACATAAAAACGGCTACGAGCCAACTTCGCTACGTAATCATCATCTCTTAAAAGGGCCACGTCTTGTTCCAAACGATTTAACTTCTTATCAGCTTCTGCGGATTCAGCAACCGCTTCTGTGTGCTGCTTTTTGAAAGCACTCAATTGTTGATAATCCTTCATTAGCTGCATCCCTGAAACGATAAAAATCACAAACGCCACGAGAAAAACAACTGCCAAACGTCGGCGTCTGAAAATCAACTGCTTTTGCTGTTTTTGAAATTCAGCATACTGTTCTTTAGTATACTCATTATCTAATGCAGCAACTTTCTCCATGTCTTTTTTCTTTTTTCCCATGTTTTCCGCTCCACTCGTTTTTGGTTTGTCCAGTTTATTATACCAACATCTAAGAAGCTTGTCTAATCTAAATTCTCACTATTTTCGACTCTTTTCTCTGAAATAATCTGATACATCTTTTCTGCATCTTCTTTTTTCGTTGAATCACGAAGCTCGAGTACTTCGATTTCTAAGATTTTATTGCCAAATTGGATTCGAACTTGATCCCCAATTTTTACATTACTCGATGATTTCGCCAAGATGCCATTGATTTGAATCCGCCCTTTATCAGCAACTTCTTTTGCTACAGGTCTTCTTTTAATAATACGTGAAACTTTTAAAAATTTATCTAAACGCATAATTATTTCCTCTTCATTCTTAATATTTTTGCTCCAAACGGTAATGTCAGCCATTCCCGTACAGTAAATAACTTTATTTTGATGATACTGTAAATAAATGTTCCTGCACCAATTAAAACGCCCACTAATGTAAAGATCAACGCTTGACCTCGGTGGTCGACCGTTCCAAGAAACAACGCAATCACACCTTGATAACAGATCAATACAATACCCATTGTCGCTAAACTGATCATTAGTTTTTTGAAAAAGCGATGTTCTATAACAAAACGGTTAATCTCGTTTTTAGAAAAAAGCATCAAGAAAATGAGCGTAGTAATCAATCCTGCAATCGTAGAAAGACTTGCACCTACTGTCCCCCATGAATATGTCAGTGGACTTGTGGAAATAAGTTTTACCAAAAGACCCGCACATGCAGCAACTATTGCTGTCACAAACTGATTACGGCTCTGTAAAATACTTTGATAGGCTTGAATCACTGCCATAAATGCAATGGACCAAACATAGATGCCTAAGACCCCATTGCCATGATAGTCCTTAAACAAAGCAAAATTCATGTATGGGAGCAGTAATACTAAACCTAATGAAGCAGCAGCTGCAACGGTCGTTGTCAAACGTAAAAAGACTTTAGCCGCTTGCAAAAAGCGTCCTTGCTCTTGACTAACAAAATATTTTGTTAGCGTCGGTAAAAAACTGGAGCTCAACGCCAATGCAACAACCAAGCCTAATTGAACGAGCGGCTGACCACGATCATACACACCTTTATCAATCTTTGCTGCAGAATCACTTATCCCAGAAATAACCAGTGTATTCTTTACAACAAATGAATCGACCAACTGAAAAAGAATTAAAAAGGCACTATACAAAGAAACAATACCGCCTTCTACTAGCAAACGTCTAAACAAGCTCCCTGAATTCCTTGACCATCTCCATTGAGTCAGATAAGCAGAACTGCCTATCCGAATCTTTCGATCATAATACCACAAAATTCCTGCAGCAACTACGCCGCCTAAAAGCGCACCAGCCATTGCAATGGTTCCAGTCTGATAAACTGACCAGCCAAACTTAGAAAATGAGTACGCCGCAACTAAAATCACACCAACTCGAACGAGCTGTTCTACCACTTGTGAAACGGCACTTGGAATCATCCTTAAATGTCCTTGGAAATTTCCACGATAAAATGACAATACTGGAACTAGCAAAAAGGTAAATGAGACAACTTGGATCAAAGAGGACAATTTCAAGTCTCCCATCATATACGCAATTTCATAGCTACCGAAAAAGAAGAAGGCCCAACATAAACCCGCCAAAATAAAAACAAAAGGAAAAAGTTGTTGCAATACTTTTTTCTGCTCACTGATTTCTGGTTGTTCTGCTACGATTTTAGAAATAAATTGCGGCAGTCCTGATAATGCTAAAGTCATTGCTATACCATAAATCGGATAAACTTGTTGATAGACGTAAAACCCTTCATCCCCAACTAAATTTTGAAACGGTACCCGATAAACTGCACTCAACACTTTGGCGATAAATGATGCTACCGTTAAAACAACCGCGCCTTGCATCATCGTCCGCATTTCCTTATGTGCCATAGTTGACCTCCAATCTAAAGGCTGAATGAGCTTATTTTGCTTCACTTAAAAATAGATGAATGTGAGTGTGAAGCTTTTTTATCACAATCAGATGTTCCCTTTTTTTCAAAGCACTAAACTATCCATCTTGTCTTTTTCTATGATTCTTCAACAGCCACAGTTTTATATTTTTCCTGTCTCAAAGCTGTAGTAAACAACGCCACTTCTTGCAGCCAAGCGGCTTCCTTCATATCTTTAGGCACTTTCAAGCGAATAGACATTTTTTCATTATCTACTGCAAGATCTGCTTTTAATTGTGTGTTGGACAAGGCTTCAAAAATTTGTTCTACATTATATGTTTTAGTGCCAATCTTACTTAGTGTAAAGATGATTTCTTGTTGTCGTTTACGGATCGTTTCTATTAATGCTCGATCCCCATCCATTTTAATTCGTCCTGTCGTCAATAAATGAGCAACTTCGTCTGGGTATTCGCCAAAGCGATCCAGTAGATCTGCTTCTAGTTCATCATACATATCCATATTTTCCAATTGACGGATCCGTTTGTAAATTTCAATTTTTTGACGTTCATCATCGATATAGCTTGTCGGTAAGTAGGCATCGATCCCCAAATCGATCTCAACTGATGTTTTTTGATCTTGGATATTTTTCCCTTGTTTGCGAGCAACTGCTTCTGAAAGCATTTGAGAGTACATATCAAACCCAACAGAATCAATAAAGCCATGTTGCTGTGCACCTAATAGATTCCCTGCACCACGTATTGATAAATCGCGCATCGCAATTTTAAACCCTGAACCTAACTCGGTGAAATCCTTGATCGCTTCTAAACGTTTTTCACTCACTTCATTTAAAATCTTTTGTTGTTCGTACATAAAATAGGCATACGCTACCCGATTACTTCGACCAACCCTACCTCGTAATTGATACAAGGTGGACAGCCCCATGTAATCAGCATTTTCTACAAATAAAGTATTGGCATTAGGAATGTCTACACCCGTTTCAATGATTGTCGTTGTCACTAATACATCATATTGCCGTTCAATAAAATCGAATAAGGTGTTCTCTAATTGCACTTCCGTCATCTGACCATGTGCATAAGCAATCCTCGCTTCTGGAACCAATGCTTGAATTTCTTCAACCTTTTGCTCGATCGTATCTACTCGATTGTATAGATAAAAAACTTGCCCATCACGAGCCATTTCTCTTTCGATTGCCTCTCTAATTGCTCCTGGATTATTTTCCATGACGTACGTTTGGATCGGATAACGATTTTCAGGCGGCGTCTCGATAACAGATAGATCACGTACGCCGAGCATCGACATATGCAGTGTTCTAGGTATCGGTGTTGCAGTCAGTGTTAAAACATCGACTTGCGCCCTTAATTGTTTCAATCGCTCTTTATGCTTCACACCAAAACGCTGTTCCTCATCGATCACCAGCAAGCCTAAATCACTAAAATTCACATCTTGAGAAAGCAGGCGGTGAGTTCCTACGACAATATCGACTTGACCATGTTTGATTTTTTCAATCGTTTCATTTTGTTGTTTTTTCGTTCTAAAGCGGCTCAATAAACCGACTTCTACCGGGAAACCTTCAAATCGATCCAACATTGTTTCGTAATGTTGCTGAGCTAAAATTGTTGTTGGAACCAAAAAGGCCACTTGTTTATTATTGTTGATTGCTTTAAATGCGGCACGTAAAGCGACTTCTGTCTTACCGTAGCCAACATCGCCAACCAATAGACGATCCATCGGGCGCGTTTTTTCCATGTCGTGTTTGATTTCGGCCGTACTTCTTAGCTGATCATCTGTTTCGCTATAGGGAAAAGCATCTTCAAATTCTTTTTGATAAGCATCATCTGGTGGAAAAGCATAGCCTTTCTCAGACTCTCTTGACGCATAAAGTTGAATCAAATCGTCTGCTATATCTTCAATTTTAGATGTAACTTTGCGTTTTGTTTTACTCCATTCGCTACCACCCAATTTATTAACTTTTGGTGATTTCGCTTCAGAAGCTACAAACTTTTGAATCAGGTTCAACTGCGTAACTGGAATGAATAGTTTATCATCGTTTTGGTATAAAATCGTGATGTAGTCTTGATGGACACCATCCACTTCCAACGTCTGCATCCCAATATATTTTCCGATCCCATGATTGGCATGAACCACATAATCTCCTGTTTTCAGATCGCTATAGCTTTTCAAGCGTTCTGCATTCGAAACAGTTTGACGCCTTGCTCTTTTTTTCGTCGTTGTGTGGAAAATTTCTTTTTCAGTGATCGCAACAATTTTTTCTATTGGCAACTCAAACCCAGATTGCAGCGCCCCTTCAACGATTTGAATTTTACCTTCTATTAATTTATCAGCTGAGGCGGTCACACTTGAAATAGCAAAATCACGAAACAATTCTTCCACTTTTTGACTACGTTCTTTTGTCGGAACAAAAACAATAACCGTCTGATCCTGTTTTTGCCAACGGTCCATTTCCGTTTTTAGTAGGGGCATTTGACCAAAGAATTGCTGCATCGAACGATATTGAAAATTATGAACCGCTTGGAAACGCAGATTGCCCATACCCTTTTGAAATAGTGAAAAGAAAGTTGTTGAGAACGTCATTTTGCGTACTTGCTCGTGAAACTCTACACCAAAAGTCTGCTCAGGAAAAATACGCATTTCTTCTAGTTTAAGCACTTGCCATTCATTTTCTTCCCGAATAATTTCACGTTCTGCTTCTAAAATACGCGCATAGTCATCAATAAAAACCAAACTATCTTCTGTTAAATAATCAAGTAAGGTCGTTTTGTTTTCGTACAATAAATCCGTATAGTAATGAGCTGTATCTGTGGGAATCCCTTGACTCCAAAAAGTTGCCAACTGTCCAAAATAGTCTTCTAGAAACCCTTTTTCAGACGCATCTTTAGCAATTGCTACTCGTTTCTCCAATGCTTTCGTCAGCTCTTTTTCCCCATGGATCAAATCGTCTTTAGAAAAAACCAAGTCTGTCATTGGTGAAAGTGTGACAGATTCAGTAGGCCCGACCGAACGTTGTGTATCTGCTTCAAAGTAACGGAGCGAATCGATCTCAATATCAAACAATTCCGCTCTTACTGGATATTCTGAATTCAATGGATAAACATCGACAATACTACCGCGAATACTAAAATCCCCTGGTTTTCCTACTAAGGATTGGCGCTCATAGCCCATCAAAACTAATTGCTGCGCTAATGTATCTAACTCGATTTCGCCACCAAGCTCCCAATGAAGCTGAGCCTTTTCCCAAGTTTGTTTACTTGGTAAATATTTCCTTAACCCGGCTACTGGAACAACGATAATCCCTGCTTGATCGGTCAAAAGAAAATCAAGTGCCGCCACTCTTTCAGCTCTGGCTTCTGGTGAAGAAAAGGCCATTTCAGCTGATAACACCTCATCAACAGGAAAGATATAGACTTCTTCATCTGACAAAATATTACGAAAATCTTCGACTAATTGGTTTCCATAGTAAAGATTTGGAACGGCAACAACGATTTTTTTATTCTTCTCTTTAAAGCCACTGGTCATGACTAATGTTTTTGCAGAGCCGGCTAACCCTGTAATCAACTGGCGGGTATTCCCTGTTAATTGCTTTTGCCAATCTCGGGCTAGTTCACTTGCACCAATTCGTTCAATGATGTTCACGTCAGACTCCTCCTAAAATTTAAAAGCTGAACAGGCTCTCCCAGTCTTGATTGAAAAATAGAAAAGTATGAGGGTGGCGTCTCTTGCCACAATCAGATTTTATCTTTTTTCTGAAAGACTAGCCTGCAAAGCTAGATAACTATAAAAGCTGAACAGGCTCTCCCAGTCTTGATTGAAAAATTGAAAAATATGAGGGTGGCGTCTTTTGCCACAATCAGATTTTATCTTTTTTCTGAAAGACTAGCCTGCAAAGCTAGATAACTATAAAAGCTGAACAGGCTCTTCCAGTCTTGATTGAAAAATAGAAAAATATGAGGGTGGCGTCTTTTGCCACAATCAGATTTTATCTTTTTTCTGAAAGACTAGCCTGCAAAGCTAGATAAAACTTCCTATTTCACTTATTTCCCATTAAATTGATTCATCGTGTCAACAAACGTATGGCCTTCACAAGCATAGATTGCCGCATCTGCTGCGCTTTTCACCGCTAGTAAAATCTCTTCATATTTGTCTTTAGGAAACCCTGTCAATACATGATGAACAACCGTATTGCTCCCAATTGGACGACCAATACCGATCTTGATTCTCGGAAATATGTTTGTACCTAGGTGTGCAATCAAACTTTTCATGCCATTGTGCCCACCTGCTCCGCCTTTCTCTCGTAAACGAATCTTCCCTGTTTCTAAATCTAAGTCGTCATAGATCACGATCAACTCATCATCTTCTACACCATAATAAGTCATTAAAGGACCCACAGAGCGGCCAGACTCATTCATGAATGTTAGTGGTTTGACTAGCATGATTTTCTCAGTTCCAATGAAAAATTCTGCAATATCTGCTTCAAACTGACTTTTATTGAAGGTCGCATTATAACGATGCGCAATTTCATCTACCGTAATAAAACCAATATTATGTTTTGTTTCTTGGTATTTACTTCCTGGGTTACCTAACCCAACGATCATCTTCATCTATAATTCTCCTTATAAAAACATTGCGGCAAACGGAATCTTCTCAGAAAAAAAATACAGAATCTTCTTTGCCTTCTTGTTTATTCATTGTCCAACACAAAATACCCAGGCAGGAAAATCCTCTGCCCAGTTTTTTTATAATTATACCATAAAACAATCGATTGCCGAATCTTTTAAGTTGTTAAAAAAGCCATAAAATTTAATTGTCTTTTCTCCCAATCAAACTAAATAGGTAAAAACAGAAATAGTGAAACACCGCACATGAAAGAGTTTTCTTATGAAACACCTTTAAAAACTGTATTATTTTTCTAAACAAAAAACGTGACAAACCTCACAAACGATGGTATTATCAGTGTGATAAAACAATTATCTGAAAGGAATGATACACATGACTGCAGCAGTTGGGAACAAAGACCACCAAAAGGTAATTTTAGTTGGAGATGGCGCTGTCGGATCTAGTTATGCTTTTGCCTTAGTCACTCAAAATATTGCTCAAGAAGTTGGTATTATTGATATAGATACAAAGAAAACTGAAGGAGATGCCGCTGATTTATCTCACGCATTAGCTTTTACTTCTCCTAAAAAGATTTATGCCGCTACTTATGACGATTGTCACGATGCTGACCTTGTTGTCTTAACAGCAGGTGCCGCACAAAAACCAGGTGAAACACGAATCGATTTAGTGCATAAAAATTTAAAGATCAACAAACAAATCGTCACTGCAATCGTTGATTCTGGATTTAGTGGCATCTTCTTAGTCGCTGCCAATCCAGTGGATATTTTAACTTATTCTACATGGAAATTCTCAGGATTTCCAAAAGAACGCGTTATCGGTTCAGGAACATCTCTAGATTCTGCTCGTTTCCGTCAAGCAATCGCTGAATTAGTTGATGTGGATGCCCGTAATGTCCATGCGTATATTTTGGGAGAACATGGTGATACTGAATTTCCAGTTTGGTCACATGCCAATGTAGCTGGGTTGCAAATTTACGAATGGGTCAAAAATAATCCAGACGTCGATGAAGAAGCGATGGTCAACTTATTCTTCAATGTACGAGATGCGGCTTATTCAATCATTGAGAAAAAAGGTGCAACCTTCTACGGAATCGCAGCTGCCTTAGCACGAATTACAAAAGCGATTCTAGATGATGAAGATTCTGTCTTCCCCCTATCTGTTTATTTAGATGGTGAATACGGACAAAATGATATTTATATTGGTGCACCAGCTGTGATCAACCGCCAAGGAGTCAAACAAGTGATCGAAATTCCGTTGACAGATTCAGAAAAAGATCGCATGAACGCTTCTGCTAACGCTTTGAAAGATGTAATCAAGTCAGCGTTTGAAAAATTTGAAGCTGAAAATAATTAGTAAAAGCTCTATCAGAAATCGAGATGATTTCTGATAGAGCTTTTTATTAGCCCTGATACAAAATTCCTTTTTCGGCTAACCCTTCTTTTATTCGGCTAAGTGCGTCTTCACTTTCACAACGTATCGTATGTAGATGGATACCACCGGTCAACTCGGATAATAGCGACGCACTACTTTTTTGATATGCTTTGATGAACGCTTTCACCTCTTTTTCTGTGCGGATATGCAAACCTCCTGTTAATTCACCATAAATCGGATGCTCTACCACAACATCAAGCAACTCACCACCTAAAAAGACAATTGTTCGTAATTCCTCTTCCGTTTGTTCGGGAGAGTGCTGACAGGCAATTTTCCGAATGATACCTTGTTTATTTTCTTCTTTTTCCAGCAGATATCCTCTAGCTGTTGCGATAATATCATGACCTGCAGCTCTTAAAAGGGCTACATCTCCAACCACAATTTGGCGGCTGACTTTGAACTCTTTTGCAAAACGACTGGCACTCACAGGCTTTTCTGCTGATTCTAATTCAAGTAAGATCGCTTCCCGTCTTTTTACACCATCCATTCAATTCCCTCCTGGCTCTTTTAATCCAGCTGTTTTTGCTGAAAATGTTTTGATGCGTCCATAATTCCTTGGTAAGTTTCTTTGATCACTTCTTTGTACGCATCATTTTGGATATACGTATTGATTTTTTCTAAAACTTCTTGTTCTCTTGAGGTATCTAATATCTGCTTGTCAGCAGTTTTTTTGATAGCAACAATTGCTTCTACTACATCCATACGTTCTTCTAATAATGCAACTATTTTTTTGTCTAGTGTATCAATTTTATCGCGTTGGATTGTTAAAGGAGGCTGATTCGGCTCATCCAGTTCAATTTCTTTGATGATTTTTGCAGGATTACCGCCAATTACACAATTATCTGGAAAAGATTTGGTCACGACAGCCCCTGCTGCTACAACCACATTATTACCTAGCGTTACACCTGGAGTGATGATAACACCACCGCCAAGCCAAACATTATCCCCAATCGTGATGGGTTTTCCAAATTCCAACCCACTATTTCTTTTGACTGGATGTAGAGGATGTGTGGCTGCATATAGTTGAGCGTTCGGTCCAAACATGCAATTGTCCCCAATCGTAATTGGACAAATATCTAAGAAAATACTATTAAAATTGGCATAAAAATTTTTACCAACATGAATATTAAACCCATAATCAAAACTAATTGATGGTTCAATGTAACTACCTGTTCCAGTTGTTCCAAAGGTTTCTTCCACTAATTGGCGGCGGATTTGGCTGTCTTCTTCTTTATTGATCAATTTCATCTGTTCTCTTGCAAATTTGCGAGCTGTTGCCAGTTCTGGATCACCAGCAAAATAAAGTTCGCCCTCGATCATTTTTTGTCGTTCTGATTTAATTTCTTCCATTTTAAAGCTCCTTATCCTATATTTTCAAAGACCTTCACTGCATCTTCTTTTAAAAAATAAGCATCCCTATTTAATTGAATCGGTGTTTGATTAATCACTAAAAGTGTAGCTGCGTCATTTGCATAATGAATCAAATCACAAAACGGATGCACTTGAAAGCTAGTCCCAACGATCACGATCAGATCAGCTTTTGCTATAGCTTCGATCGATACCGCTATTGCTTTTTCATCTAATCCTTCTTCATATAGAACAATATTCGGTCGAATTTGGCCACCACATTGCTCATGCCTTGCAGAAGTTAGATAAGCTTTTGCTGAAACTGCTTGACCACATTTTCTACAATAACAATCATATAAGTTTCCATGAAAATCAACAAGCTGCTGCATTTTCGCTTTGGCATGGAGGCCGTCTATATTTTGGGAAACGACCCATGCATTCTTAGTTTTTTGTAGTTCTGCTATTTTCATATGGATGATATTTGGTTTGGCATTAGGATGATATAATGTTTGCACAAATGAATAAAATTTTTCTGGTTCCTCAATCATACAAGTCTGGCTTAACAGATATTCAGGTCGTTCGATTCCTTGATAAATGCCAGACAATGAGCGATAATCTGGGATGCCTGAGGCTGTTGACACACCCGCGCCTGTTAAGAAAGTAATACGATTAGCTTGCTGGATCAGGTTTATCGCTTTCGTTTCATTAATTGTTTGCATTGTCTCATCTCCTAATAGTTTCATTATAACGTAAAGACGGAAGAGAGAGAAAACATATTCGTAGAAATAAAAAAGAATTGCGTTCATATTTGCTAATTAGGACACGAATTTTGCACGTTAAAAACAGGTGAAAAGCTTTTAATTATGTCCGCTTTATCACTGTCTTTTCATGACAAACAAAAGAGAACGTGATAGAATACTTAATGTATAAAAGTGAGGTGAAACTTCGTGGTAGCATTTATTATTTATTGGGCAGCTATTTTAGTCTGCATTGCTTGGGGTGTTCTAAGTTTATGGTTTTCGATCTATTATCTTTCACGCAAAGAAAACGGAAATCTGTGGGCGTTTGCATTCTTTAACGTTCTTGCTGGTATTATTTTGGCTATTGTTTTAGTGATTTACAAAACGTGGGATTTCGATATTACAACTTATTCAAGCTTGATTTACACAATCTTAGCTTCATATGGTGTCTTAACTGTCTTACAAGCTATTTTAGGCCGCGAACCAAAAGAAGCAGCAAAAGCTTAATTATATTTTTTGACTGTCAAAAAGTACTGAAAAGGTATTCCTTTTCAGTGCTTTTTTCTTGTTCTTTGATTAATTAGGATGACCACGATCATTTTATCTTTCACACTCTGTTTTGAGCTACTAGAAACAAATGGACTATTACCCTAAAAAAACATCTCGAGCCGTTCTACGGTCTTCTGTATTCTTTATGTCTAGTACAGCTACAATACAAACAACGCTGATTACCACAATTGTGTTTATCCAAGTTTTTTTATAATCAATTGACATGAAATCCATTATTTCCAAACAAATCTTAGGTAAACAAGCAATTGACTTTTCCAAGTAAATAACGTACACTTTATACTCGAATCGAATAATTAAATAGTACCTCAAATCGAGGTAGAGGTTGCGTTTTTTATTAAGCTTGTGGAGTGAGAGGACACGTCGAAACAAGTCTAGGAAAAATCGCCGAAATGCATAACAGCCTCCCTGTTATGTGTTGGGACGTAAGCGAACAACTTGCGGACTGTCTTAGTAGTGATGCTAAGTTGCGCTATGTTTTTGTTGAGAGTACCTGACGATATAGGCAACTATGCATTTTGCATAGTTGTTTTTTTGTGTGAAAGAAGAAGCTGTTTCAATGTATTCTTCAAAACTCTTTAAACTGAATTATAGTAAAACAAATTCAAGGATGTATAAGAAAGGAAGACAATTATGAACAAAAAATCATTTTCACTTGGCTTGTTATTTGCATTTATTTTAGTTATTTTCTGTGCTCCAGTCTTTAGTCAAGCAGAAGGAACAGAGGCTAACGGAGAATTCCGTGTTGGAATGGAGGCTGGTTACGCCCCGTTTAACTGGTCCCAAAAAACAGATGCACACGGTGCTGTACCAATTCAAGGAAATTCTTCTTATGCAGGGGGCTACGATGTACAAATCGCTAAAAAAATTGCTGCCGGCTTAGATAAAAAACTCGTGATCATTCAAACAAAATGGGATGGTCTAGCCCCTGCTCTGCAATCTGGAAAAATCGATGCGATTATTGCTGGTATGAGCCCAACGGCTGAACGACGCAAAGAAATTGATTTTACTGATCCTTATTATGAATCGCAATTAGTTGTAGTTGTTCAGAAGAAAAGCAAATTTGCAGATGCTAAAAACTTAAAGGATCTATCTGGTGCTAAAGTTACAGCACAGTTAAATACCTTCCATTATAGCGTGATCGATCAAATTCCAGGTGTGAATAAACAACAAGCAATGGATAACTTTTCAGCAATGAGAACGGCCTTGGCTTCTGGTATGATCGATGGCTATGTGAGTGAACGGCCTGAAGGTGTGACCGCTACAAGTGTGAATAAAGAGTTGGAAATGCTCGAATTCTCTAAAGAAAATGGCTTCCAAACCAATGCTGAAGATGTTCAAATCGCAGTTGGTATGCGTAAAGCAGACCCAACCATTGCTAAAGTGAATCAAATTTTATCCGGTATTTCTTCAGAAGAACGCACAAAAATCATGGATCAAGCAGTGAAAGATCAACCCGCGGCTGAAACAAGTGATAGTGAAAAAACTAGCGTTCTAGCTGATTTTAAAAATATCTGGGATCAATACGGCGGCATGTTCTTACGCGGTGCAGGTTTAACCTTGTTTATCGCATTGATTGGTACCTTTGTCGGAACAGCTTTAGGTTTATTGATTGGAGTCGTTCGTACGATTCCAGAATCCGATAACAAAGTGAAACGGTTCTTCCAAAAATTAGGCAATGGTTTGCTTTCAATTTATATTGAGGTGTTCCGCGGAACACCTATGATGGTGCAGGCAATGGTCATTTTCTATGGTCTAGCTTTAGCTTTTGGCATTTCTTTAGACCGAACGGTTGCGGCATTATTCATTGTTTCCATCAATACAGGAGCTTACATGTCGGAAATCGTTCGTGGTGGGATTTTTGCTGTTGATTCTGGACAATTTGAAGCAGCACAAGCCATTGGAATGACACATGGGCAAACTATGCGTAAAGTCATTGTGCCGCAAGTTTTACGTAATATTTTACCCGCTACTGGGAATGAATTTGTAATCAATATCAAAGATACAGCCGTTTTAAGTGTTATCGGTGTTGCTGATCTATTTTTCCAAGGAAATTCTGCCTCTGGTGCAAACTTCCAGTTCTTCCAAACATTTACGATCGTAGGGATCATGTACTTGATCATGACCTATGCTATCACACGAGTTTTACGTGTAGTCGAGAAGAAAATGGACGGCCCTTCTGCTTATGTCAAAGTTGAAGAACTAGAAAACGTAAAAGAAAGCTAAAGAGCTTTCAAATTTAGGAGGAAATAATATGAGCGCAATTATTGAAGTCGAACATTTAAGAAAAAGCTTTGGTGATAACGAAGTGTTAAAAGATATCAATGTAAACGTCACGAAAGGAGAAGTTGTCACGATCATTGGCTCTTCTGGTTCAGGTAAATCAACCCTGTTACGTTGTATCAACTTACTCGAAAAACCAACTGGAGGCAAAATCATTTATAATGGTGAAAATGTCTTAGAGCGTGGGTACAATCTGCCAAAATACCGTACTCATTTAGGGATGGTGTTCCAATCATTTAACCTATTTAATAATATGAATGTTTTAGAAAATTGTACCTCAGGACAGCTTACTGTTTTAAAGCGTAATAAAGAAGAAGCAAAGAAAATTGCGTTAGAAAATCTTGAAAAAGTTGGTATGGAACGCTTTATTGATGCAAAACCAGCCCAACTTTCCGGTGGACAAAAACAGCGTGTCGCCATCGCTCGTGCCTTATCGATGAATCCTGATGTGATGTTATTCGATGAACCAACTTCAGCTCTTGATCCTGAAATGGTCGGAGAAGTACTGAAGACTATGAAGGATTTAGCCCATACAGGATTAACGATGATCATCGTCACTCATGAAATGGAATTTGCTAAAGAAGTTTCTGACCGTGTGATTTTTATGGATAAAGGTGTGATTGCAGAAGAAGGAACTTCTGACGATATCTTTGTTCATCCAAAAGAAGAACGGACGAAAGAGTTTTTACATCGAATTTTATCAAAACCTTAAAAAATAAATCAACACTCGCTTGAGCAGTCACTGTTCAAACGAGTGTTGATTTATTTATATTGTCTAATCGTTGGTGGTGTAAAGGTAGCGATAAATGCTTGAATCGCATCTAAATCTTCAGAAAAGAAAATCTTTGCTCGGTCTGCTTCCGTTAAAAATCCATCGCGAACCATTTTATCAAAAAATTCGGCTAATAAATCATAATAGCCCTCTACATTAAAAAAGACACAGGGATTTTGATGTTCACCAACCCTTCCCCAAGAAACAACTTCTGATATTTCTTCCAACGTTCCAGGTCCACCAGGCAGAGCTAAATAGCAATCTGCCAAATCGATCATTTTACGTTTACGCTCATGCATGTCAGTAACAATATGCATTTCAGTAATCGCTTGATGTGCTAATTCACGCTCCATTAGAAATTTTGGCATCACTCCGATTGCTTTGCCACCATTGTCAATAACTGTATCGGCAAGAATTCCCATCAAACCAACATTGCCTCCCCCATAGACAAGGTCATACTTATTATTGGTCATCCATTGGCCTAACACTTTTGTTTGTTCCTGATAAATTGCTTTATTTCCTACACTTGCCCCGCAATAAACGGCCATTCTCTTCAACTAATTCCCACCTATTCTAACTGACTAACAGATTGTCATTTGATTTGATTTTTATGCTTCTTCATTCTGTGATTGATAAGAAACATCATTAAATGTTTTTAGCGTGTAATTCTGTAAATCATTTTCTTTTTCTAAAATTGTAATACTCGTATTCGCTAAGGGACCACCTTCACGCCATTGTGATTTTTCTTTTCCGATCAAGGAATTGATCAACGTAATCAACAGCACACCATGTGCTACAATTAGTACTTTTCCATCTGGGTATTTTTTACTGATTTGTTCTATTGTTTCAGTAGATCGTTTTACTAAAGAGTCGATCGTTTCACCACCAAAAGCTGTGGGATCATACAGGTCTGGTCGTTGACGTAAGTTCTTTGTTTGCTCATCTGTATGATCGATTTCAATGCCTTCACGTTTACCAAATTTGATTTCTCTTAGGCTGTCATAATAATTCACGGTTAATCCATCTAAATAATTATTTTCTTTAAGAAGGTAATTCGCCGTATCCATCGCTCTTTTTTGAGTACTGACAGCAACTGCATCAAATGATGTATCGCAAAGATAACGTCCCGCTTGGATTGCTTGTTCGATACCGATCGGTAACAACGGCGAATCGATTTTTCCTCCTTGAAATCTCAAACTCAAATTCAGTTCTGTTTTTCCATGTCTCACAAAATAAAATGTGGTCATCTCTTTTCCCTCCATTTTTGACTGTGCCTTCCTCTTGATTATGATACTACAAATAGACTATTTTTGCTTTGTTAAAAATAGCGACTATCCTCTTTTGAATAAATGACACTCATTTTTATTTTTTCTATTCTATATGCTAACATAGTAAGAAGAATGGAGGGATTTGTTTGGAGCTTCAACAGTATCAACAATGGATCAGTCATTTTTATAAAAAAAGAGGTTGGTATGCGCTCAACTCTTTTATCCGCGTCAGTTTTTTAGCTGAAGAGACAGGAGAAGTTGCGCGTGCGGTGCGTGCTTTAGAAATTGGGCGTGACCGTCCAGATGAAAAATCAAAAGCCCCAGAACATTTAGTTCAAGACTTGACTGAAGAACTCGGTGACGTGCTAGATAATATTTTTATCCTAGCTGATAAATACGATATTCGTTTCGAAGATATTTTAAGCACCCATAAGCAAAAGTTAGAAGAACGCTTTAATGAGATCGACAATCAGAAAGAAGGCATTAAATGAACAAGCAGATCACCATTCGACCAGTGGAAGAGCTCGATTTCCAACAGCTATTTGAGATAGAAAATACGATTTGGACGAATGAAAATTCTCCTGTCCTACATTATTATCATTCCGTTGACGAGTATAAGGAAAAAACAGCTGGACGCATTATTTTTGTTGCTGTTGAGGCTGACAAAGTTCATGGTTTTATAGACGTTCATCATCCCACGCCTTTGAACGCCCATCAAAAGCAATGGATGTTTGGGATCGGTGTTCATCCAGACAGCCAATCTTTTGGGATTGGTCGGCAATTATTGGATTATTTAAAGGAGGTCGCTACTAAAGAAGGGATTCATAAAATTTCTTTACGCGTTATGGGGTCTAATACTAAAGCCATTCAATTTTATCGAAAAAATGGGTTTATACAAGAAGCTTTATTTAAAGATGAATTTTTTATCAATGGTCAGTTTTGTGATGATTATCAATTTGCTTATTTCACAAGCTAATCTCAGCAGGTTTTAATGTTTTCAGAAAAACCTGTATCTCTTTCTGAAATTCGCTTGCTGTGGTCTCTTTATTCTGTTATTTTAGTTAAGAATAACGTTTAAGGAGTGTTGATGTGTGACAAAAAAATTATCATGGCGTGACTACCTTTATGTAGGTTCTATGCTATTTGGCTTATTTTTTGGAGCTGGAAATTTGATTTTTCCTGTTCATATGGGGCAAGAAGCTGGAGCAAGTATTTTTTTAGCAAACTTAGGCTTTTTGATTACAGGGATCGGGTTACCCTTTTTAGGTGTGATTGCTATTGGTATTTCAAAAAGTAATGGGGTCTTTGATTTAGCAACTCGTGTTAATCGGCGCTATGCTGTTGCTTTTACAGTATTACTATACTTGACGATTGGTCCATTCTTCGCATTGCCTCGTCTCGCTACGACATCTTTTGAGATTGGTTTGGCCCCTTTTTTGCCAAGTGATCAGCATAAATTAGTTTTAGCACTATTTTCAGCCCTATTCTTTTTTATTGCTTGGGCATTTTCACGTAAACCATCTAAGCTACTAGGTTATGTAGGAAAGTTTTTGAATCCATTATTTTTATTTTTATTAGCTATTTTAATTTTATTTGCTTTTATTACACCCTTGGGTTCGATCACTTCAGCGCCTATTGCAGAGTCATATGTTGCAAATCCATTTTTTAAAGGGTTTACTGAAGGCTATAATACACTAGATGCTCTTGCTTCTTTAGCTTTTGGGATCATTATTGTGTCGACGATTCGAGGTATGGGAGTAGAAAAACCAAATGACATTGCAAAGGATACCATAAAATCTGGTGCAATCAGTGTTGTTTTGATGGGGATTATTTATACATTATTGTCTTACATGGGTACAATGAGTGTGGGGAAATTCCCTCTCAGTGAAAATGGTGGAATTGCCTTAGCTCAGATTGCCAATCATTATTTGGGTAGCTTAGGAAGTGTTTTATTAGCCTTTATCGTCATTCTAGCGTGCTTAAAAACAGCCATTGGTTTAATTACTGCCTGTTCTGAAACATTCAGTGAGCTATTTCCAAAAGGGTCTTATGCTTTTTACATTGCCGCAGCTAGTATTTTACCTTGTTTATTTGCAAATGTTGGCTTGACGAATATTATTCAATTTTCTATTCCTGTATTGATGTTTCTTTATCCTTTGGCTATGACTTTAATGATTCTAGTGATTATCAGTCCGTTATTTGGTCATCGTAAAGAAGTCTATCGTACAACAACTTATGTCACTCTTGTGGCAGCTTTACTTGATGCTTTGAATAATGCTCCTGAATTTATTAAGAGCAATTCAGGCGTTACAACTATTTTGACTACTGCTGAGAACTACTTACCATTATTTACGATTGGTATGGGTTGGGTCGTTCCATCTGTTCTTGGTTTTATACTCGGCTTGGTTTGGATCAATCTGAAAAAAGACACTGATCTTAAATAAAAAAAAGAGGTTGGGACAGGAGTGTTTAATCCCGAGAAATAAGAAGGGATTCACGAAAATTGCTCTTCAAATTTTTGTGAATTTCAGCTTATTTCCGAAGGGATTGCTTCTGCTCGCACCGTTTATACGAATTCCTTGAGTCTGAGAGATAACTCGTAGAGTTATGATGTGACCCCCAAAAGTTGTACGTGGAAAATACAATTATTGGAGGTTATTTTTTATTTCGAGCGAAATCTTGCCTTTTTGTTAAGGATGTGTCACTAGCTGTCTACAGCTTATCGTCTTAGCTGACAAGTGCCTATATAATACAGTAGAATAGGGGCAAGGAAGTGATTAGCATGCTATATGAAGAATTGATGATGGATTCCGGAATGCTGACAAAGTTTAAACTTTTCAAACGAATCACACAAATCAATCAATCAGAGATCTCAATTACTCAATTATCTGATGAGCTATTGTTGAATTATCAACAGACATTTATTATCTTAAATGAAATCAATCATGATTTAGTTAAAGTGATTTCCAACCATCCATCCATTTTACAAAAAGCAGGAAAAATCGATAGTACCAAGTTACTCGTGACCATTGATGAATACCGTTATTTTCTCTTGAAAAAATCGGTGCCTTTTCAATTTATTCTTTATTTTTTAAACCAAGATTTTCCTAACATAGATGATTTTTGTCAACGCTATTACGTGAGTCGTTCGACAGTCTCTAGAAAGATGCTGCCTTTGAAAAAACACGTAAAGCAATTTAATCTGCGATTTACATATACTGAAGCAAATTTGACTGGGGATGAACGTGCTGTTCGAGTAGCACTTTTTGATGTATTGTGGCTTGGAACCCGTGGGACGGTTTGGCCATTTAAAAGTGTTGCCTTTGAAGATGCTGAAAGGCTTGTTGTTGCATTTTCTGAATATTTCCCCTTATCTAGAACTTACTTAGGTGCCAAAGAATTGACCTATTTTGCAGCGATTTTTCTCTGTCGAATGCGAAAGAAAATTTTTGTTTGTTATGACGACCGGTATGATTTTTTAATGATGGACAATCCGTACTATGATTTTGAGCGTCTCAACCAGGAACTTGGACCGATTCAAGCACTACCACCTAAGCACAGCAAGGGAGAAAGCAGTTTTATTTTTTTCTTAGCTCATTACGCTCCTTTTTATACTCTAGATGATGACCCTTCACTATTTCAAACATTGCATGATTTTTCGTCGCGGCCAAATCCTGTGTATGAATTAGTTCAAGAATTTCTTGCCTATGCTAAAATCAATATTTTCAAAAAGGAACCTGATGTTGTTGCTAAACCAATGATCATTGGAAATCTATTAAATATTACGTTTACCTTTTATGTGTTACGCCAACCATTTCCTAACCTTCAAAAGTTAGTAGAATTACCACGTAAAAAGAAAAAAGCTGATGAACTTCTTGAAACAAAGATTCAAGCTTTTTTTGATACAAAGGCGAAAGAAAAGGAATATAAGTTTATTTATACAATCAAAAAGCCCTTGGTCAATGCTATCAAAAGTGTCTTACTGCCGGCTTATGATAAGCCAAAGCATTCTGAACATTTAATGATTGGTGTTGCTTTTGAGCATAATTTCCTTTTAGTTAGAAGAATTTACCAATTTTTAAATGATCTAGGTTTTGTAGATTCTGCACCTTATCAGGAGGATTTGAATGAACAATATGATTTAGTGATCAGTTCTTCTTTATTGCCGAGGAAAAAGTATCCAGAATTACCCCTTTATTTTTGGGATTTATCTTATGACGAGGAAGAATTAGCTGATTTGTATCGAACAGTGCAACAGCTTTTTGAGAAGAAGAATATTATTCAAGAATAATTAAAGTAAGATTTCATGAACGAAGGTAAGACTTATTAAACCCGTTACTATGTACAATGTCCTGAAAATAGTTTTACTGATTCTCCCCCAAAAAAAGCCTGGCTAATAAGCTAGTTTATAGCACGGATACTCGTTAAAAGTTGAACATGAACTTGACTTGTAATTTTATTAATATTTAAAAAACGAAAGAGTCAAGAGTGAAGATTTGGCAGTCTTCGCTCTTGACTCTTTCACTTTGGCCAATTTAATTAGATGAAAGTTATTCATCATAAGTAGACTGATGGAAAAATTCCATATCTAATCCTTTTTCTTGTTCTTCTTCTGTTGTCTCTATTCTTGTTATTTTTGATGAAACAACTAGAATAAGTCTTGTTATGATGAATGCATACGCTGCGACGAAGCAGACACCTAAAATTTGAACGAGCAGTGCATTTAAGCCGCTAGCAGTTACTAATGAAGCACCTGTTCCGAAGATACCAATTAAAATAGTTCCAGTGAATCCACCAATGCCATGGACACCCCATACATCCAATGCATCATCCCAACCTTTTTTCTTACGAAAATCAACAGCAAGGTTACAAATAATTGCTGCGATGGCACCAATAGCAATTGCTTCTGTTGGTTTTACATATCCTGCGCAAGGGGTTATCGTTGCTAATCCTGCAACTGACCCAGTCAAAATATCCACAAAATCATAGTACCCCTTCTTAAATTTGGCAAATAAAATCCATACAGTTAAAGATGTAGCAAGTGCAACAAACGTTGAAACAAATGCATTCACTGCTTGAATATCTGCACGTAATGCACCACCAGAATTAAACCCAAACCAACCAAACCATAAAAGTCCAGTTCCGATTGCAGCAATCATCAAATTATTGTGTTGGCTTTTTTGTTGTTCCGTCAACTTTCTTTGTCCTAAGTACAAGATCGTTGCTAGAGAACCAAATCCGGCTGTCGTATGAATAACTGTACCGCCAGCAAAGTCTTTAAAGTTGAAATTACTTAAGAATCCACCACCCCAAACCCAATGGCAGACAGGGAAATAAATCAATAAATTCCAGCCAATCAACAGTAAAATATACCCTTTCATCGTCAAACGATCCGCAAAAGCCCCTGTCATAAGAGGGACGGTGATCACACAAAACATCAATTGAAAAGCAAAAAACATTAAAAAGGGAATCGTTGCCCCATGTAAAAGGTTCGCTAATGTGCCTACATTTTTCATCAAGAAGAAATCAGCTGGATTTCCGATAATACCATGAAAATCTGTACCAAATGCTAGCCCAAACCCTCCAAAAATCCACATTAACGTTGTGACTCCAACTGAAACAAATGATTGTCCCATAATGATTAATATATTATTTTTACGTGCCAAACCTCCATAGAAAAAAGCTAAACCTGGTGTCATTAAACACACCATTGCTGTACATAAAATCATAAATGCTGTATCGCCTGTATTAATTGAATTTGACATGAATTCCATTCCTTTCTTTGAATCTATTTCAATATAGTAATTCATTTTGCTACACTACTAGCAAATTATACTATTTGGCGCTCAAATTTGAGCATCAATCAAAGCTTGGACATAAGCAGATTTCGCATGCATCAATTGACTCGTTTCTATCACTTCTTCTAAATGTCCCTCTTTTAAAAAAATAAGTTTGTCACAAAAATAGGTAGCCAATTCTAAATTATGAGTAACGACTATATAATACAAGTTAAATTCTTTTTTTAAAGCAAGTAACAACTCAAGCATACGCTCCACATTAAATAAGTCTAACGAACTAAAGGCTTCATCCAAAATCAATACCTTTGCTTCCGTTAAGATGCTTCTCGCAATACAAACACGCTGAATCTGGCCACCACTTAAGTTTCTTGGTTTCTTGTCTAAGAGTTCTTCAGATAATCCCACTTTATTTAAAACAGTAATTATTTTTTCTTTTGTTTCTTGTGTTTTATTGTTTTTACTAACTGATTCTACTAATGCTTTTTCTACAGTAAAGTCCGGATTGATTGCAGAGGTGTACTCTTGAAATATCATGCTCACTGGGTTCTTTTGTTTGAGTGGCTCATTTAGTCTAAATATGATTTCCCCTGACCCTTTATCTGGTTTTTCAATACCAGCTATTAGTTTAGCTAATGTTGTTTTCCCACTACCACTTTCTCCTAAAATACCAATAATCTCTTCTGAAATACAAAGTGAAAATGGCTTTAGTCCACCGTCCATTTTTTCTCTTGGCATGAATAACCGCTCTTTGTAATACGTCTTTGATAATTGCTCAAGAACTAACCAATTTTCCATCTTTTAATCTCCAAAATGTCGAACCTATTTTATTTTTTATTCTACGCATTTTTACCAAATATGAGGTTGAATCAGTGTCCATTTTATCTATTTTTTTGTGTTCAATTTTTCTACCTGCTTCTAAAACAAGCGCCGTATCGCATAAGTAATCTACAATAGCAATATCATGTGTCGCCAAAAGTAGAGTCGTCTCATTTCGTTTTTTTAGCTGCAAGAAACTATCTAGAATTCTCTTTCTATTTATCGTGTCCAATGCACTCGTCGGCTCATCTGCAATAATCACTTTGGATTTCAAAATAAGTGCTAACCCAATTGCACAGCGCTGTAACGTTCCACCAGATAATTGAAAGGGGTATTTGTTTAAGATACTTTCTGGTAAGTCCATACTTTCCAATAACTCTTGAATCATATTTGTTCTTTCACTTACAGAAAATCGATTTTCTGTCAATGTTTCTTTCAATTGCACACCCATTTTTTCAATAGGATCAAATGCTTCTGAAGCATTTTGAGGGATGTATGTTAATTCGCGACTTAATACCGCCGAAGAATGAACATTGGTTTTCTCCTGAATAACGATTTTATTTTTAGTATCCGGAAAATAGGTAATTAATCCACTTGAATGAAGTGATTTTGGACAGATTCTCATAATCGTTTTAAGAAGTGTTGTTTTCCCACTTCCACTTGGTGCCAGAATACCTAAAAACTCATTTCTTTCTACTTGAAAAGTTAGGTTATCAAGGACTCTTTTATTTGTTTTGAGTTCATTTACGCTCAACTCTTCCACTACCAAAATTAGTGTATTTTCCATTACTTTCTCCCTCGTTACTCGCTATTCGCTTCGTTGATTCCTTCCGCAACTGCGTCTCCGATATAATTGAGCATCGCTATCACAAGAAATAGTGTGATCCCAGCAGGAATCATCTGCCAAGGCTCAACTACAGCGATTTCTCTGGATTCGTTTAACATTCTACCCCACTCAGCTGTTGGTGGCTGAATCCCAACCCCGAGAAAAGATAGCGCACTAATACTCATAATCACTGCACTAATATCTAATGTAGAGTAAACAATGATTGCCCGAATAATCGGGGGAAAAATGTGTTCTTTAAATACCCATCCTTTAGACTTTCCAGAACTTAGGGAGAAGACAACATAATTTTTTGTTTTATAATTAAGGACTTCTGTCCTGATCATTTTAACGTACCACGGAAATCGTACTATTGTCAGTGCTAAAATAATCGTCAGTAAACTAGGGCCTAAAATCCCAATAATACATAAAGACATCATTTCATTCGGTAAAGAAAGCATCAGGTCACAAAATCGCATCATTGAGGCATCGATCCAACCACCAAACATCCCAGAAATTCCACCAAAAATGAGCCCGATCAAAAGAATCAAGAAAACAATTAAAAAGGAGAGAAGTAACGTCACTCTACCGCCATATAATATCCTCGAAAAGATATCTCGACCTAACATGTCTGTTCCAAAAAAATGTTCACTACTTGGATGAGCCAATTTATTCATAATATCTTGTTTGTTTGGATCATACGGTGACAAGACATTCGCAAAAATAATACCTAAAATTAAAAGACTTAAAAAGAGAATAGAAACAAGAACTATTCTATCCTTGACTATTTTTTTCATTACATCCATCAGCTGCCTCGCTCTCTTAGTCTGGGATCAATCCTTTTGTTTAAGGAATCAATCAACAAACTACTGCTAATAAAGAACAATGACATAATCACAATATAGGCTTGCAAAACAGGTAAATCGCGGTTTCTGATTGCATTAATACAGAGAAGCCCCATACCAGGCCATGCAAAAACACTTTCTATAATGATGCTACCAGCAATCAGTTTGGGAATACTCACGCCAATCGAAACAACAGAAGAACGCAAAGAATTTTTCAATAAATGTTTCGTGATCGATTTTTTTGAAAATCCTCTTGTAAAATAATAGTCGACATATGGCAACTGTTTATTTTGCAATAAATCATTGCGAATCAACCGAATATACGAACTAGAGTAGGCCAAAGAAAGTGTCAATGCCGGCAAGAAAACTGATAATAGGCTTTCGGCCCCTCCCGTTGGTAACCAATTTAGCTTGATAGAGAACAAAAAGATCAGTAACAACCCTAGCCAAAATGATGGAATTGCATTTAAGACAAAGGTAATCAATCTTAAGACTTTTTCAGTCCAATGATTTTGATAATTAGCAGCCAAAATTCCCAGTACTAAACAGGTTACAATAATGATGATCAGTGTCACTAGAGTCAAAAATACTGTATATGGAAAAGCCTCACTGATCATACCAGCAATCGATTTACCAGTAGCATAGCTTTTACCTAAATCCCCTTTTAGAGCCTGTTGAACCCAATCAATATATCTTGCAAAAAAAGGTTGATCTAACCCCAATTCTGAACGCATCTGACGCACATTTTGTTCAGTTGGTGTGATTGCCTGGACTCTTAGTGCTACTTCAGCTGGATCATTGGATAGATACGTCAATAGGAAAAAAGGAATAAACGTTATTAAAAAAAGAAGAAGTAGGATTTTTCCACAATTTTTAATAATAGATTTAATCATTGTCACCCAACTTTCTATCCTTATTCAAAGAACATTTTTTCAAATGGTATTTCATATTGCGAATCATTAAACGTGATATTTTTAAGGTTAGCTTTACCAATTGCTTTCGTTTTCGAATACGAAATTGGGATATATATACATTGATCGTTGATGTAAGTCAAAATTTCGCTATAATCTGTTTGTCTCTGTTTTTCATCTGGCTCAATCATCACTTGTGTGATTTTATCATCCAACCATGCTTTTTTATCCAAGCCTAATTGTGCTTGATAATCTCCATGTGCCGGTATTCGCCAAGAAGAAAGATAAGATTGCGGATCGTAAGGCGTTCCCCACGACAACGAATACTGTAAATCGAACTCTCCATCTTTTTGACGATCAAGAAAATTCTGTTTTTCCTCAGAAATAATGGCTAAGTCCACTCCCACCTCTTTAAGATCCGCTTGAATCGATTGAGCGATTGTTCCTTCTTGTGCATTTTGTGAATTATAGGAAAAAGTTAGTGCTAAAGGTTTATCATCCTTCATCCGTATTCCATTTTCCCCTACTTTCCATCCTGCTTCATCTAGTAATTGATTTGCTTTTTCCACGTTGTGATTATAGCTTTTTAATTCAATATCACAATAAGGAGCCGTTTTTGGTAATAGCGTATCCGCTTTGTCTTCTGAATTGTTTAGTACACCTTTAATAATATTCTCTTTGTTGACTGCGTAAGTTAACGCTTGTCTAACCTTTAATGAACTCAGATTTTCTCGTTTACTATTTAATAGTATTGCACGAGAGGCTACTGGTTGGCTAGATACGGCTGTAAAAGCA
Organism: Enterococcus sp. AZ101; assembly: GCF_050499005.1. Taxonomy (NCBI): domain Bacteria; kingdom Bacillati; phylum Bacillota; class Bacilli; order Lactobacillales; family Enterococcaceae; genus Enterococcus; species Enterococcus sp. AZ101. The sequence goes on from NZ_JBMHEZ010000003.1 coordinate 35,860, forward strand.
GCCTTGTCAGCTTTCATTGCGTTATAGGCATCCATATTTAATTGGTCGCCATCTGCACCATAAATAAGATCAATTTCTCCTTTTTTTAGAGCAAGTAATAATGCTTGTGAATCTGGAATTACTTTCCAATCCACTTCTGAAACTTTTGGTTTTTCACCCCAATAATCTTCATTCACTACAAAGTGCGCATATTGATTGTCCTTGTGCGTTTCCAGTTTATACGGCCCAGTTCCCACATAGCTTGACACACCCGTTTTAGATCCCCCCTCAATAAAACTTTTAGGCGAGATAAAACGAAATGGCCTAGTCAACCCGAGTTCAATCAAGGTTGGGTAATAGGGATGTTTTAAGGTTAATTTGAAAGTCTCATCATCTACTACTTGTGTCGACTCGATTTCATTCACCATATCTAACCAAGCATGACGTTCCTTATTAGCCAAAACTGCATCAAAATTTTGCTTCACAGCATCTGCATTGAATGCCGTACCATCCGTAAATTTCACATTAGTTTGTAAAGAAAAGGTATATTCTTTACCATCATCAGAAATAGCCCAGCTTTTTGCTAACGCAGGTTTGACTTTTCCCTCTTCATTTTTGGTCAATCCTTCGAAAACCATATTTTGCGCAGCCATTTCTCCGTTATATAAATGCGGATTAATATCTCGTATATCTTTTGTACTACCATAATTTATTTGATTAGAAGATCGGCTCTCTTTTTTTGATGAATTACAGCCTGCTAAAATTAGTAGCATCATAGAGATAGTAAAAAAGAAGACTGGCATCCATTTTCTTTTCTTTGCCAACAACTCATCTCCTTTGCTATTTATTTTGTTGCTTCTATTAGGAATATAGGGGAAAACAAGAAATTAATTTTTTGAATATCACTTAGTAATTGATCATTCATATTCTCATGAATTGTAATAGATTGGAATCCACACTCTTTCAATACCTTCTTATCCCATATAGGACGGGTAATTTTTGATAAAGGCATTTCTTTAGCTAAGTCTTCCATCCAATCAATGTCTGTCCCTTCATAATAATCTTTAACAGCCATCTCTTGCGTCAATTCTCGATTTTTTTCATATTTCTCCCGAAGCGTTTCATCGTAAAGATATTTGTACCAATTTGAATCAAAATTTAGTAAGATTCCTCCTGGTTTTAATACTCGATACCATTCTTTATATGCTTCCTTTGGATTTTCTAGATTCCAAGTGACATTTCTTGTGACAATTGCATCGAAGTGTGCTGTATCAAATGTCAACTTATGGGCATCCATCAATGTCCATTCGATTTTTTCAACGAGATCACCCGCATTCAACTTTGCTTGAATCAACATTTCTTCTGTCATATCGATTGACGTCACTTCAAAGCCTTTTTCAGCAAGCAATATGGAGAGAAAACCAGGACCAGTACCTATATCAAGAATTTTTTTAACTGGGTTTTCGTTTGCATTAAAAGCACTAAGGATGACATTCTGCCATAATGCTTTTGGTTCTCCCAGTAATTCTTCATGATGCTGTTGTCCATAGGTTTCAGATCTCTTTGACCAGTAATCAATAATTTCATTTTTAAATGTCTTCTTAGCCATTTCCACACTAATTTCCCCTTTTTACTACATAACAGAACAATGCCTCGCCATTTCTTACTAAAAAGTTCGTAAAAAATCTTCATCTTGTCCATTAATTCTGGATGTAGTTGTCATTTTTACTAAGAATCAATTCAGGATAATGAAGCTGTTCTATTCGAAAATGATTGAGTGCTTGCATCAGGATATAGCGATTTTCTTCTCCACTTTTCCCCAGCGCTCGAAGCACAAAACCAGGTTTTTCTAAACTTGAAATGCCAAAATTGACAGTTGTTTCAATTTCATTTAATTTCTTTCTAATTGTTTCAATAACCTCTTTTGTACAAGAAGGACTGATAATTATCAACGTATTGTAATTCAAGCCGTCTTCAAAATAACCTAGTGCAGACATATCATTTTTCAATGGCTCTGATAGTAAATGGTCATTGTAGATTAATTCTTCATCCATATATATACTTGTTTTCATCTGTAATTCAGCGTATTGAAACGGTTGCTCATCAGCAGACCAGCCCGCTGTTACACCATCCATTAAAATTAGCGTTGCATTTTCTTTCATCTGAACGATTGTTTCTTGTTTGTAAATTGAATTTTTATAAGGAATTACTTCATCTGTTAAATATTCAAATGTGCTATTTTCTTCTAAAACCAGCTGTGTTTTTTGTGTTGTTTGTATTTTATTATCACATTTGTATACGTAAGTTGGTGCTTGAGTTGTCACGATAGCATGCGCTTCTTTGGCTACCGTAACATCCAGTTCATATTTCTCTCCCTCAAGGAAACCCCCACCCGTACTAATAAAGAAGTAATATGGTGTTTTCTCATTCGCTAATGGAATATTCGAGGACACGCGAGAATTGCCCTCATGATAAATTCTAGACGCAATGGTTCGGTTATTACGATTGGTAAATGCCATTTCAATAAGTCCGTCTGTATCTTGCCTCATATTATAATCCTTCTAGTAAAACATTTTTACGGATCCATTCATTTACGGCTGCTACCCCTTCTTGATCCTTTAAGTTAGTAAATAAAAAAGTATTATCTTCTCGAAAAACTTCGGTGTCTTTTTTCATGACATCTAAATCAGCACCAACATACGGAGCCAAATCGATTTTATTGATGATAAATAAATCACTCTTGATCATTCCTTGACCTGCTTTTCTAGGAATTTTTTCTCCTTGAGCCACATCAATAATATAAATAGAGGAATCGACTAATTCTGGACTAAACGTTGCGGCTAAATTATCCCCACCACTTTCCAAAAAAATTACATCTAAATCTTCAAATCGTTCTTCTAATTGTTCAATAGCTGCAAAATTCATTGATGCATCTTCACGAATTGCTGTATGTGGACATCCTCCAGTTTCTACACCGATAATACGATCTTCACTTAAAACAGAGTTATCACATAAGAATTTTGCATCTTCTTTTGTATAGATATCATTGGTTATTACTGCAACGTTCAAATCCTCATTCATTTGTCTAACTAAACGTTCAATAAGTAATGTTTTCCCTGATCCAACGGGTCCACCGACACCAATTATTACTGTTTTTTTCATCTGTTATTTCCTCCCTATGACATAAAAAGTCTGAATACTTGTGTTTCATGGTTAATTTGTGACAATTCGATTCCAGGTACATTGGCTCCTAAATAAGATGCGTCCAATTGCTTCATTTCTGCTACTATCTCTTCTAGAAGTGGGATTGTTCTTTGTAGAATTAATTGTCCGCTTTTTTGCCCTAGAGGGACTGCTCTGACAGCATTTTGAATCATCGTAGAATTTATACTATAGCCATAAAGTAAGATTGCTTCATCTGCGTCCAGTCCTTTATAATGAGCAAAAATAGCAAAAACAATCGCTGGATTTCCATAAACAGTAGCCTTTTTGATTTGTTGCTTATAATCATCTAGTAATGGAATATCATGTAAAGTTTGAACTAGGTCAATCATTTGCTTCGCAATCATTTTTGTCCCATTTCTTGTTTCAGCTGCTTGTGAGGAACATGTAATGATTTTATCGTATTCCCAAATTACTTCTATTTTTTCTTCTTCCAAAGCTTTAAAACAAAGATTTATAAGTAACCCTTCACCGTATTTAAATTGTGTTTTTAGATACGTATCTAACCAAATTTCAAAATCATCTGCATTCGTTATTTTATCTGTTCTCAAATAATTTTCCATACCAAAGGAATGATTGAATGTCCCAATAGGAAAAGTGGAATCGCAGACTTGTACAACATCTAAAAAATTTTCAAACCTTTTTTCATTAATGTTCATGCGACAAGTCCACATGTTTCAAAGCTTTTTTCAACTTGATTTTTTTAATCTCGTAGTCTATGTCCTTTTTATTTAAAAGATCAACTACAGTTGGATCTACTTCTAAAACAATTTTCCCGTCTTCTACAACAACAGGTTTATGTGTATTTCCAAGTAAGTGAGCAATTTCACCCATTTCATCCATCGTTGACGGTTTAATGATAATCATTTCTTCAGAGCGTACCGCAATGACTAAAATGTTATGGTCATCGACAAAAAAGATAGAACCATTACGCAACGCTTCACTTTCACTTGTTAATCGAATACCATAATCGTTGCCATGATCTGTGGTTACCCTTAAAATTCTTTTGTTTAAATCATCACTGTTTAATCTAACAGTTTCAACATGATATTTCGTAATATCATCGATTTCATCAAGATTTGAATCAATAGCTGTCAAAATCATATTCTTCCTCCTGTAATAACATATTGATAATTTAACAGAACAAAAGTGGCATTAGCTTCCTTAAAATTTCTTCTAAATGTATATAGATATCATTTTTTTAAAAGAATTTTTGATAGCTTGCCACTTTTGTCCCAGCATTTTTCTGTTTAGAATAGGTAATATCTTTGGCTTAACGCCACAGTGTCGACGGGATCACAAGTAATCAATTCGTCATCAATCTTCACATCAAATGTATGAGGGTCAACGGTAATCGTTTTTGGACTGAAATTATTTAATTTCATGTCTCGCTTGGTTAAGTTTCTTGTATTATGAACAGGTAAAACTACTTTTTCAAGTCCAATGTTTTCCTTGATTCCATGATCGTATGCAAACTGTGAAACGAATGTAATATTTGTGGCAGTCACAGCCTTGCCGCATGCCCCAAAGAGATCTCTCATTAGACGAGGTTGTGGTGTAGGTAGACTTGAACTTGCATCTCCCATCACACCATAACTAATCATGCCCATTTTTAAAACCATTTTGGGTTTTGCTCCAAACTTCGCTGGTTCCCAAATGACTAAATCAGCATATTTGCCTACTTCAACGGATCCGATATAATCTGATACACCGTTTGTGATGGCTGGATTTATTGTGTATTTCGCAATATATCGTTTGATCCGATTATTATCGTTAAATTCACTATCACCATCTAAAGGTCCACGTTGTTTTTTCATTTTATCTGCCAACTGCCAACAACGCATTGCAACTTCACCAACACGTCCCATAGCCATTGCATCAGAAGTCATAATACTTAGTGCACCCATATCATGTAAAACATCTTCTGCTGCAATCGTTTGTTTACGTACACGAGATTCTGCAAATGACACGTCTTCTGGTAATTTCGGATCCAAGTTATGACAAACCATGACCATATCAAATAGTTCACTGATTTCATTGATCGTATAAGGATTTGTTGGATTCGTTGATGAAGGCAACACATTATCGTGCCCCGCTACTACCATGATATCTGGTGCGTGTCCACCACCTGCACCTTCAGTATGGAATGTATGCACTGTTCGTCCTTGAAAAGCATCTAACGTATTTTGAACGAATCCCCCTTCATTAAGCGAATCAGTATGAACCGCAAATTGAACATCGTATTGATCAGCAGCTTTCAGTGAATTATCAATTCCAGCAGCAGTTGCGCCCCAATCTTCATGGTTTTTTATCGCCATGGCACCCGCTTCAATTTGTTCTGCAATCGTTTCAGGTACAGCACCCGCACCTTTTGCCATAACACCAATGTTGATCGGTAAGTTTTCGGCTGACTGAAGCATTCGTTCGATATGCCATTTACCAGGTGATGTAGTCGCTGAATTTGTTCCATCAGCTGGACCTGTTCCCCCACCGAATAATGTTGTAATGCCATTATCAAGTCCCGCTTGTGCTAAACCTGGTGAAATAAAATGAACATGAATATCCAATCCACCCGCTGTTACGATTAGACCCTCAGCAGAAATTGCTTCCGTACTAGCACCAACGACAAAGTCTATGTCATCCATATTATCTGGATTTCCGCCTTTACCAATGGCGATGATCTTACCATCGCGGATCCCTATATCCGCTTTAATAATTCCTGTATAGTCAATGATTGTTGCATTGGTGATAATTGTATCTACAACCAGTGGATTTGCTGCACGGGTTTCTGTAGCGCTTTGCCCCATGCCATCTCTCAAAACTTTTCCTCCACCAAACTTGCTTTCTTCACCGTGAATCGTATAATCCTTTTCAATTGCTGCAAATAAATCCGTATCTCCTAATCGAACACTATCCCCGACTATTGGGCCAAACATTTGCGCGTATTTACTTCTATCCATTTTAAAGCTCATATTTTTCCCTCTTTTCAGCTATTTTGTGCGGTCATCATCTAAAAAACCATTTATTTTATCATTGAAACCATAAATACGGCGTTTTCCACCTACGTCAATCAAATTCACTTTACGGGTTTCACCTGGTTCAAAGCGGATTGCAGTACCTGCAGGTATATCTAGACGTTTGCCTCTTGCTTTTTCACGATCAAATTTCAAGCCTTCTTCGTTTGCTTCATAGAAGTGAAAATGTGACCCCACCTGAACAGCTCGATCACCAACATTTTTCACCTCTAAAGTGATGGCATCATACCCTTCATTACATACAACTGGCTCTTTTGCTAACTTATATTCTCCTGGAATCATAACTTTTCCTCCTTCATCGAATCATTAAAATGAATTTATTGGATTGGATCATGAACGGTAACTAACTTTGTTCCATCTGGAAATGTTGCTTCTACTTGAATCATTGGAATCATTTCTGAAATACCTTCCATGACATCTTCTTTTGTTAAAAGATTTCTACCCTCGTTCATTAATTCAGAAACTGTTTTTCCTTCACGTGCGCCTTCTAAAATCAAATCCGTAATCAAAGCGACACTTTCTGGATGATTCAACTTTATTTTTTTGTCTTTTCTGCGTTGGGCAATCATTGCTGCCAAGCTGATCATCATTTTTTCTTGTTCTCTTGTTGTTAATTGCATAATAAATGCTCCCTTCTCATTTTATTTTGGCCATAAATCAAGTAGCATTAAGAATCCAGGAATCCAAGCAGTAATGATTCCTTCCCCTACCGATAGATAACCCACAAATTTCCCCAGATTTTTTCCGAGTGTATTTTCAAGAAATCCTGTAAACCAAAGAATTCCCCAGAGAAACCAAATTATTCCGTATAACGTATTTCCGCCATACCCATAAAAACATAATATTCCTGCTGGAATCGCGTTGATTGCTACAAATAAACTGAACCAGCCATAAAGCTTCTGATCTAAATCAAACATTGAATTAATTGCTGTATAGAGATACGTAAACGCAAATAATAAACCAGTCGCACTGGCATAAAACCACGATGAATCTTTATTCGCTACTATCCCGTAAGAAAGAGCTACCAGGTTTAAAAGTAAACTTAATCCACCTGTAAATAGATTCATCACCACGACTGATTTATCTTGTGTCCCTTGTAATCGGTAAAGACCATTGCTTATTAACACCATTCCTACATACAATAAAATAACACCAAGCATTTTTATCCTCCTATCTTCATTCAAATACGTTATTTATTAATTTATATACTATTTCTATACAATATACGTATAAAAGATTGTTTTATGGAAGCTTTGAAATGAGTAATCTATCAAAATAAGTAATTTTCCGATAAACCCCAACTAAATTTGCTGACTTAAAAATAACTTTATAACGATTTATTATATTCTACAAAAATTAAACTAGCTTGGTACACAAGCATTTAGCCCTAAAAAAAGGGAATTATTCTGCTCCATCGATCATTCATTCCCAATCGATTTTATGAATTATATCTTACTCCTGTATACTGAAATATACAAATATTTTTCACGTTTTTAAATTTTTTTAAGAATTAATATAAAATAAAAAAGTAGAGTTGCTACAACTTCTTGAGTTATAGCTACTCTACTTTTTTATAAAACGTTTGGTTATTTTACTCATAAAAAACTTATTCATTCATATTTTACTTCAACCAAATACAGCCCTTCTGGATGTGCAGTTGGTCCAGCTAAATTCCGATCTTTAGCGGCAATGATTTCAGGAATTCTTGTTTCATCCATTCGACCATTTCCCATTTTAAGAAGTGTTCCTACCAATATTCGGATCATCTTATACAAAAAACCATCTCCACGAAATGTAAAAACCAGTTCGTCTCCCGCTTCATTGATCTCAAGTCTTGCTTCATGAATCGTTCGAACTTTGTCCTCAATCTCGGTACCAGAAGCACAAAATGACGTAAAATCATGCGTTCCAACTAAATCAGTCAATGCTCTTCGAATCTTTTTAATATCCACTTCATAAGGAAAGTAGCTAGCGTAGAATCGTTTAAACGGACTTCTTGGTTTCCCGATATCTACCCGAAATTGATAGATCTTCTCAACAACATGATAACGAGCATGGAAATCATCTGGTACGATTTCTACACTTTTAACAGCGATATCTTCAGGTGTTTGAGTATCTAGAGCATAACGCATTTTTTCCAAATCTCTCGTCTGTGGATAATCAAAATGAATCACTTGTCCAGCGGCGTGAACCCCTGCATCTGTCCGACCAGAACCAAAAATCGTGATCGTTTTGCCGTTATTCATTTTTCTCAATGTCTTTTCAAGCTCTTCTTGGACAGTACGTCCATTTGGTTGAGCTTGAAAACCATTAAAATTTGTTCCGTCATACGCAATTATTGCTTTATAGCGTGGCATTTCTTTTCCACCTTTACTTCTAACTTCTCATAAAAATCAGCATTACAGTTAAGACTGCAAATACCAACATAACAGCTGTATCTGTTACCTGCCAATGAAGAATCCGATATTTTGTCCGGCCGTCCCCACCTTGGTAGCCACGTGCTTCCATCGCAGTTGCTAAATCTTCTGCTCGATTAAAACTACTCACAAATAACGGAATCAACAGCGGTACCACAGCTTTCATTTTTTGAATCAGGTTCCCTTCGCCAAAATCCACTCCACGAGCCCGTTGTGCATTCATGATCTTCTCTGTTTCATCCATCAAAGTTGGCACAAAACGCAACGCGATCGATAACATCAATGACACTTCATGCACAGGAAAACGAACTACCTTTAATGGACGCAATAAATATTCGATTGCATCTGAGAGGTCCAGAGGCGGTGTTGTCAATGTAAGTAATGTAGACATAAAGATAATCAACACAAACCGACAGAAAATAAATAATCCGTTGGTCACACCAAATTCAGTGATTGTAAAAATTCCCCACTTAAAGTAAACTTCTCCGCCTTGGGTAAACAACATCTGTAACGCAACCGTGAACAGAATCAACCAAATCAGCGGTTTGATTCCTCGAATAAAGAAACGGATATTCACTTTGGATAGAAAAATTGCAAATAATGTAAAAATAGCTAAAATACCGTATGTCTGCCAATTGTTCGCCAAAAAGATGATCCCAATAAAATAAAAGCTAGCAATCAATTTTGCGCGTGGGTCCATCCTATGAATAAAAGAATCTCCTGGAATATAGCGACCAAAAATCAATTTATTCATCATCCGTCTTCACCAGCCTTTTTCATGCCCTTTAATAAATCATCAGCCAGTGTTTCTGCCGTCAGAGGTAAGTCTTCAAAAGAGAGCCCTTTGGCAATTAATTTCTCTGCAAAAGTTGCAGCTGTTGGTACGCCTAATTGTTTTTCTTTCAACCAGTCGATATCTTGAAAGACCTCTTGAGGTGCACCTGCCTTCACGATTCTGCCTTTTTCTAATACTAAGACATGGTCTGCGTAGTTAGCTACATCATCCATTAAATGCGTCACTAAAACGATTGTCATGCCACGTTCTTCATGCAAACGCTGAAACATCTCCATCATTTCTTTACGTCCTTGCGGATCAAGTCCAGCTGTCGGTTCATCCAAAACGAGTACTTCTGGCTCCATCGCTAAAACACCAGCAATTGCCACACGTCGCATCTGACCACCAGAAAGTTCAAAAGGAGAACGGTCTAAAAAACTAGCGTCCAGTCCAACTAAATCAAGCATTTCAGCCGCTAATCTTGCAGCTTCTTCTCCTGCCACACCAAAATTCTTAGGCCCAAAAGCGATATCTTTCGCCACTGTTTCTTCGAATAATTGAGCTTCTGGAAACTGAAAAACAATACCGACTTTTTTACGTATCGGTTTTAAATTTTTATTATTTGTCTCAGGTACAATCGTTCGATCACCGATCGTCACAGTCCCTTTTGTCGGTTTTACCAAGGCATTTAAATGCTGTAGTAAGGTTGATTTTCCACTACCAGTATGCCCTACGATTGCAGTATAAGAACCGTCTTCTATTGTTAAATTTAAATCGAATAATGCTCGCTGTTCGAAGGGTGTGTTAGGTTGGTAGGTAAAATCTACTTGTTCAAAACGGATGTCCATAACCAATCCACCATCCTTTCTTCAGTCAAGTATTCGTTTGGTACATCGACTCCACGTTGCTTTAAGGCAATTTTTAATTTTTCTGGAAATGGTAGGTCTAAGCCCATCTGGATCAATTCAGTTCCAGCAGAGAAAATCTTCTCAGGTGTCCCTTCGCTGACTAACTTTCCTTGTTTCATTACTAAAATTCGATTAGCATTAGCTGCTTCATCAATATCATGCGTAATTGAAATCACAGTCAAATTACTTTCTTCTTTGATTTTTTTGATCGTCGCTATCACTTCATCACGACCTTCAGGATCCAACATACTAGTCGCTTCATCTAGAATAATAATATCAGGACGTAAAGCAACTACACCTGCAATTGCTACACGTTGCTTTTGTCCTCCTGATAACCTAGCAGGTTCACGTGTCGCAAAAGAGGCCATGCGTACTTTTTCTAAAGCATCTTTGACTCTTAAAACCATTTCTTCACGAGGAATTCCTTGATTTTCTAAGCCAAAGGCAACATCATCTTCTACTGTTGAGCCGACAAATTGGTTATCTGGATTTTGAAAGACCATTCCGACCATTTTGCGAATATCCCAGACATTCGTTTCATTTAATTCTTTACCACCGACGTTAATTGTGCCAGAAGCAGGTAATAATAGCCCATTGATTGTTTTTGCCAATGTTGATTTTCCTGACCCATTGTGCCCAATAATCGCAATCCACTCACCTTGTTGGATGGAAAAAGATACATCTTTCAAAGCGGGAGAAGCATCTTCAGGTTGATAGTTAAAATCGATATTTTTTAATTCAATTATCGGTTGCATCGCGTACTCCCTCAATTATTTAGTCTTACTAACACTAACAAAAAATCAGTGTTTTTTCAATCATCTTTTCTTTGCACTATTTTCTATTATAACAAATTAAGGGCTAATATGTGAATTCATATCTGTCAAGACAGTATTTTTTTAACGATTATTTTTTGTGCAACTAAACAAATAAGGATAGAAAAACTAAAAATCAGTCTTTTCTATCCTTGTACGTCAACTCATTGACTATTTATTTAAATATTCAAAAGCATATTGCGCATACAATTCTGCGCCAATCTCCATCGCATCTTCATCAACATTAAAACGACCATGATGATGGGCCCATTGGGTGTCTTTTTCTGGATTTCCACAACCAACTAAGGCAAAACATCCTGGTGTATTTTCAGTGAAGTAACTAAAATCCTCTCCACCAGTAGTCGGTGGTTCTTGGATTAGTGCAGCTTCACCAAAGTTTTCGGCGATAATACTTTGAGCAAATAATGCATCTTCTTCATCATTGACCACTGGAATCGTTCCATGATCATAATCAATGACAGCTGTGCCTCCGTACATCGCCGCAGTTTGCTCTGCATAGCGTTTTAGTGCTTTTTCCACACGATCACGCGTCTCAATGCTAAAACAACGTACAGTCCCCTCTAAACGAGCATTTTCAGCAATTACATTAAAACGAGTCCCTACATCCATTTTTCCTACTGTTACGACAACAGGATCTAGCGGATTAGTTTCTCTGGAAACCACTGTCTGTACATTCATCACAAAAGAAGAAGCCATTACAGCAGCATCTATACAAGCATCCGGCATTGCGCCATGTCCACCGCGTCCTTTGAAATCAATTGAAAAAATATCCGCTGAAGCAAATGATGAGCCGACAACACAAGAAGCTGTTCCAGAAAGCATTTGTGACCAGATATGCATCCCAAAAACATCGTCCACACCTTCCACTGCTCCTTGAGCGACCATAGCTTTAGCTCCTAGGGCATTTTCCTCTGAAGGCTGAAAAATAAACCGAACTGTTCCTTTGATTTTTGGCTGCACTTCTTTTAATGCTTTCGCTGCAGTCAAAAGCATTGCCGTATGTGCATCGTGACCACAGGCATGCATTTTGCCATCTTCTAAGGATTTGTAAGAAATTCCTTCTGACAATTCTTGTACAGGTAAAGCATCCATATCTGCTCGCAAAGCCACTGTTTTTCCAGGTTGACCGCCAACTAGTTCTGCAATAATTCCTGTAGGTTCAGTCTTACGATAGGGAATTCCAATTTTATCTAATGTTTCAGCAACTTTTTCAGTTGTTCTAAATTCTTCAAATTGCAATTCTGGATGTTGATGTAAATCTCTTCTAAAATCGATCATTTCTTCTTTATACTTTTGAACCAACGCTTTTAATTCGTTCATTTTATTCCCTCATTTCTATAAACTCAATAAAATACTTGAAAAGATCCCGGCAAGGACAACTGACACGATCGTAACGGTTATAAATCCTGCAACTAACATTGGCGGCATCATATGACTGGTCAGTGCTTCTTTTTCCTTTTCATCTTCAGTTAATGACTGAATGACTTCATTGGTAATAATATAATCTGCAGGAAAACCATATAAGGCTGTCAATGACACAGCAAATGCCATTTCTTTACTAACACCTAACAATTTTCCTACGATTGCTGAAAAGATATACATGCCGATCACCCCAATAATGATGATCCCGACCATGGGTAAGAATAATTCTTCTAGCATCTCTGGTGTCGCTTTTTTTAATCCATCAAAGATAAATAACATTAATCCTAAAATTGCAAAACCAAAACTATTCGCTTTTTTCAACGGTTGCTTTTCTAAAAAACCTAACGATGAGGCGACAACACCGAAAAATAAACATAATACAAACGGACTGATTGATAGAAAGGGCGCACACCACACTGAGACATAATAAGCCAATGTAGCCACAATTGCTAAACGAAAGATTCGTGAATAATCCGTATGATATTTTTTGGGAATGCCTTTAAACAATTTGGGAAGATCTTCATCACTCTCTGAGCTCTCGCTTGTTTCTTGTTCATGCGTTGGAACCCATTCACCACTACGGTATTTTTCAAGCATTCGCTTGCCTTCTTTCTTCAACATGATGGACGTTAAAGGATACCCGGCAAAGCCTTGCATTACATAAATCAAAATAGCCAATACTGATAACGATGTCAAGCCGGCAGTTTTGGCTGCTTCTGACATAATCAAAGATGAAACAACGCCTCCTACTAGTGGAGGAACGGCTACTAAAACTGTTTTAAAATCAAAAACAACTGAACCTGCGGTTAATAATAAAACAACGATGCCTAAAATTCCTGAAAGTGTGATCACAATGGTTTTCCATTGGTTTACTAGCTCTTTAACAGATAATAAAGTTCCCATATTCGTAATCAGTAAATACATCAATAAAGTAGCGACGACTGGTGGTATTCCAGCGATTTCAACAATATTTTCTGGAAAAAAAGTCCAGTAACCAATAACAAATAATACTGCACAAACAAAAACAGATGAAATCCATGCTTTTGTTTTACTTGAAACAACATCTCCAATATACAAGATGCCCACCAATAACGTGAACGCGGTCATTTGTGCCATATTACTCCCCCTTTTGAAACTCCTAGTGTTTTGTCAGAAAATTCCGACTAATGAAAGTATACTAAACTTTGCATCGGGATGCAATAAAATAACAAAAATAAAAAATCTATCGTTTAAACACAAAAAAACCTGAGAAAAATTCTCAGGACAAAAAAATACACCTTATACTATGATGAGTGCTTCCCTGTCAAACCAAGTTCGACAGGGAAAGCGTTGAGCTAGACTAGGAGTCGCCTCCAACATCATAACACTCTAAAAGAATCATCTATAAAGTGACGGTATAGTTTGATTATTTAACAAATTCAATAATTACCATTGGTGCTGCATCTCCGCGTCTTGGTTCTGTCTTCAAGATACGAGTGTAACCACCTTGGCGTTCAGCATAACGAGGTGCAAGGTCATTGAATAACTTTTGTAAAGCTGATTCAACAACGATTTTTTCGTCTTCTTCACGAACGCTAGCAACTTCATTGCGTACAAAAGTAGCTGCTTGACGACGAGCATGAAGATCGCCACGTTTGCCTAAAGTAATCATTTTTTCTGTAGTTGAACGAATTTCTTTCGCACGAGACTCAGTCGTAACGATACGTTCATTGATAATTAAATCAGTAGTTAAGTCACGCAGCATTGCCTTACGTTGGCTTGATGTGCGTCCTAATTTACGATAACCCACGTTGGTTTTCCTCCTTCGTAAAAAGTATTAATCGTCTTTACGTAAGCCTAAACCTAAATCATGTAGTTTTAGTTTAACCTCTTCAAGAGATTTACGACCTAAATTACGTACTTTGATCATTTCTGGTTCAGATTTATTTGTAAGTTCCTGTACAGTATTAATACCTGCACGTTTTAAACAGTTATATGAACGAACAGACAAGTCTAGTTCTTCGATGGTCATTTCTAGCATTTTTTCTTTTTGTGTTTCTTCTTTTTCAACCATGATTTCAGCGTTTTTCGCTTCATCAGTAAGGTTAACAAAGATGTCTAAATGCTCCGTCATAATCTTAGCAGCTAAGCTAAGGGCTTCTTGAGGAATGATTGAACCATCAGTCCATATTTCCATTGTTAATTTGTCGAAGTCATCACGACGACCAACACGAGTGTTTTCTACTTGGTAGTTCACACGGCGAACTGGCGTATAGATGGAATCAACTGGGAGAACACCAATTGGCATATCTTCCTTTTTGTTTTCGTCTGCTTGAACATAGCCACGACCAGGTTTCACTGTTAAGCGAGCATGGAAAGTAGCTCCTTCAGAGACACTACAGATAATTAAATCTTTATTCAAGATCTCAACATCGCTGTCGACGATGATATCGCCAGCAGTTACTGTAGCAGGTCCTGTAATATCGATCTCAAGGGTTTTTTCTTCTTCTGCATAAAGCTTTAATGCTAAGCCTTTAATATTCAAAATAATTTGAGTTACGTCTTCTCTTACACCTTTAATGGTAGAGAATTCATGCAACACACCATCGATTTGAATATTGGTAATAGCAGCTCCTGGTAGAGAAGATAATAAAATACGACGTAGAGAATTGCCTAAAGTAGTCCCGTAACCTCTTTCCAGTGGTTCAACGACGAACTTGCCATAATCTCTATTCTCATCAATTTTTTCGATTCTTGGTTTTTCAAATTCAATCATTCTTATCTATACCCCTTTCAAAACGAAAAGTGTCTTGTTCAATGACGTTCTTAATTCAAACTCAGAATGAGTGGCACTCATTAAACACGACGGCGTTTTGGAGGGCGGCATCCATTATGAGGAACTGGAGTCACGTCACGAATTGCAGTCACTTCTAAACCTGTTGCTTGCAATGAACGAATCGCTGCTTCACGTCCAGAACCAGGTCCTTTAACTGTTACATCAACAGTTTTAAGTCCGTGTTCTTGTGCTGCTTTAGTTGCAGCTTCTGCGGCCATTTGAGCTGCAAACGGTGTTGATTTTTTGCTTCCTTTAAAACCTAATGAACCTGCAGATGACCATGCTAATGCATTACCATGACTGTCAGTGATCATTACAATTGTATTATTGAATGTAGAATGGATATGTGCAATCCCAGTTTCTATATTCTTTTTCACACGGCGTTTACGACTAACTTTTTTTGCTGCCATGAGGATCTAACCTCCTTCACTTAGGAATTATTTTTTCTTGCCTGCTACAGTACGAGCTGGGCCTTTACGAGTACGTGCATTATTTTTCGTGTTTTGTCCACGAGTTGGTAATCCACGACGGTGACGGATACCACGGTATGAACCGATTTCCATCAAACGTTTGATGTTTAAGTTCACTTCACGACGAAGATCACCTTCAATTTTTAACTTATCGATTTCCGCACGGATAGCATCTGTTTGTTCGTTTGTTAAGTCACGAACACGAATATCTTCAGATACACCAACGTTTGCTAAAACTTTTTTAGCAGTAGTGTTACCAATACCAAAAATATAAGTAAGGGAAATCACTACACGTTTATCACGAGGGATGTCTACTCCTGCAATACGAGCCATTCTACGTTACACCTCCTATTATCCTTGACGTTGTTTATGTTTTGGATTTGCTGGGCAAATGACCATAACACGTCCTTTACGGCGAATTACTTTACAATGTTCACACATTGGTTTTACTGATGGTCTTACTTTCATGATAATACCTCCCTGAATTTTACGGAGTACAATTATTTAAAGCGATAAGTGATTCGACCACGAGTTAAATCATATGGAGATAACTCTACAGTCACTTTATCCCCAGGTAAAATTCGAATATAGTGCATACGGATCTTACCGGAAACAGTAGCAAGAACTTGGTGTCCATTTTCTAGTTCAACTTTAAACATTGCATTCGGCAAAGTTTCGACGACTGTACCTTCGACTTCAATCATATCTTCTTTAGCCACGCACAGTACCTCCTTGTACTTGTTTCGCATTTTCACACGATAAAATGGCGGAAACTTCAGCCCCCACCTAGAATTTTCAATTAAACTTCCACAAAAAGGTAGAAGTCGGACTGATACATTCTATCATAAATTTTTCTATTTGGCAAGAGAATCTGAATCAAACACAAATGGTAAGCTTGCGGCAATTCAAACAACTATTTTTTTTCAATGATTTCTTTCACTTCAGAAAAAACAGTATCGATCTCGCGATTCCCATCTATTGTATGCAATACGTTTTTAGCCTTGTAAAAGTCTAAAATTGGTGCACTACTTTTGATGTTGACAGCCAGACGGTTTTTGACCGTTTCGGGCTTATCATCTTCTCTTTGATAAAATTCATGTCCGCCGCAACGATCGCATGTTCCTTCTACGGTAGGAGGATTAAAGATTTTGTGATAGGTAGCTCCGCACGTTCGGCAGATAAACCGACCAGCTAAGCGTTCAACCAAAATTTCTTCTTCGACATGGATGTCGATGACAGCATCAATTTTTTTATTTAACTCTGTTAACATTTTATCTAAAGCTTCTGCTTGATCCAAAGTCCGTGGAAAACCATCTAATAAAAAACCTTTATCAGTATCTGGTTCTGCCAAACGTTCTTTGACGATTCCATTTGTTACATCGTCAGGAACCAAAGCACCTTTATCGATATAAGATTTCGCTTCTAAGCCAAGAGCAGTTTCGTTTTTCATCGCAGCACGGAACATATCTCCTGTAGAAATATGCGGAATACCATAAGTATCCACGATCTGTTCTGCTTGAGTACCTTTGCCTGCCCCAGGCAATCCCATTAAAATGAGGTTCATTTCATTTCCTCCTAATTTTAAAGGCTGGCTTTTGAAGCTAGCCCAATAAGAATGGTGCTGAGGATGATCCTCAACACACGACTCCTACTTATTGATAAAGCCAACATATTGACGTTTCAACATTAAACCTTCTAATTGTTTCGCTGTTTCTAAAGCAACACCAATCACAATCAGTAAGCTCGTTCCTCCTAGACCAATAGATTGCGGTAACTTCCAAATCATTTGTGCAATGATCGGCAGTAATGCCACTAAACCTAGGAATATAGAACCGACAACACTTAGTCTCATTAACATTCCAGAAATATATTCTTCTGTTCCTTTACCTGGTCGTACACTTGGAATATAGCTTCCTTGCTTTTGTAAGTTTTCCGCTAATTTCTCAGGGTTAACTTGAACAAACGCATAGAAGAAAGTGAAAGCGACGATCAGCACAGTATAAATAATCGCACCTGGAACGGTATTGTAACTAAAAATTTGTGTCATTACATCATACCAACCTTCACCAGCATAACTCTTAGAAAAGGCCTGTAAAACAGCATTCGGCGTTGCAATCAACGAGCTGGCAAAAATAACTGGGATAACACCGGCAGCATTTACTTTTAATGGTAAATAACTACTAGTTGGCGCTCCTGAAACACGTTTTGTATATTGGATCGGAATTTTTCGTTCTGCTTGCTGGAAAAAAGTTACCAAAGTAACAACAGCTAAAATTGCAATAATCAAGATTACAATAAAAATGACAGATTGCCAAATTCTAGAAGATTCGATGTTGATAAAGTAATCGTCAATGATTTCTTTGATTCCTTCAGGTAAACGAGAAATAATCCCCGCGAAGATAATCATTGAAACCCCATTACCGATCCCTTTTTCAGTAATCTGTTCTCCTAACCAAGTAACAAACATTGTTCCGCCAGTTAAAATGACAGAGATCATCACAAAAGTGCTGATATTCGGATTTTTTACGATCCCAACTGAACTTAATTGTTGAAATCCAGCAGTAATCCCAATAGATTGAGCAATACCCAAGACAATCGTTAGATATCTTGTTGCTTGATTCAATTTCTTACGTCCAACTTCACCTTGCTTAGACCATTCTACAAACTTTGGAACGATATCCATTTGTAATAATTGGATGATGATCGATGCTGTAATGTAAGGTGAAACCCCCATCGAGAAGATAGAGAAGTTTTGCATTGCACTACCACTGACCATATTCAACATATTTAAAAATGGTAAATTGCTTAAGTCTTGCAATCCTTTTGCATTTACGCCAGGTACAGTTATATGCGCACCTAAACGAAATACAAAAAGAATGAATACAGTAAACAAAATTTTTGATCTAATGTCTTTGACTTTAAAAGCGTCTTTTAACAGTTTAAACATTAGATCACCTCGATTGATCCACCAGCTGCAACAATTGCTTCTTCTGCTGCTTTAGAGAATTTAGCTGCTTTCACAGTTAATTTTTTAGTTGTTAATTCACCATTAGCAAGAACTTTGATTCCAGCTTTTTCGTTTTTCACGATTCCAGCTTCGATCAATCCAGCAGGTGTAACTTCAGTTCCATCTTCGAAACGATTTAAGACATCTAAGTTGATGACTGCATAATCTTTACGGTTGATGTTCGTGAAGCCGCGTTTTGGTAAACGACGGAATAATGGAGTTTGACCCCCTTCAAATCCAAGTCTTACACCACCGCCTGAACGAGCTTTTTGCCCTTTTTGTCCACGGCCGGCAGTTTTACCATTACCAGATGAAGTACCACGTCCAACACGGTTACGTACTTGGCGTGAACCTTCAGCAGGTTTCAATTCATGAAGTTTCATTGGTTTGGCACCTCCTTAACAATGTACTATTGTAAATTAAACTTCTTCAACGTCCACTAAATGTGACACAGTGTTGATCATACCTTTGATTGCTTCGTTCGCAGGTTTCACAACAGAGCTGTTTAGTTTACCTAAACCTAATGCTTTAACTGTATCTTTTTGGTTTTGAGGACGTCCGATAACGCTGCGTTTTAATGTAACTTTTAATTCAGCCATTATTTTGTCCTCCTTATCCTAAAATTTCTTCTACAGATTTACCGCGAAGTGCTGCCACTTCTTCGGCACGTTTTAATTGTTTTAACCCTTCAACTGTTGCGCGAACAACGTTGATTGGTGTGTTTGAACCTAATGATTTTGATGTAATATCTGCTACACCAGCTAATTCCAATACGGCACGAACTGGTCCACCAGCGGCTACCCCAGAACCTTCTACTGCAGGTTTCATAAGGATACGGCCACCACCGAATACCCCAATCACTTCGTGAGGGATACTAGAACCAACCATAGGTACTTCCACTAAGTTTTTCTTCGCGTCTTCGATTGCTTTACGGATTGCTTCTGGCACTTCTTGTGCTTTACCAGTCCCAAAGCCAACGTGACCGTTTTTATCTCCCACAACAACTAATGCTGCAAAGCGTAGACGACGTCCACCTTTAACAACTTTCGTTACACGGTTGATAGAAACCACGCGGTCTTCTAATTCCAAGTGTTTTGGATCAATATAAACCATGAATGGTGTTCCTCCTTCTCCTAAAATTCTAGTCCATTTTCACGCGCTGCTTCAGCTAAAGCTTGCACGCGGCCATGGTAAAGGTATCCACCACGGTCAAAGACTACTACTTTAACGCCTTTTTCAGCGGCACGTTCAGCGATTAATTTACCAACAGCTGCGGCTGTTTCTGTTTTGTTTCCACCTGAAATTTCTTTATCTAAGGCAGAGGCACTTGCTAGCGTTACACCCGCTACGTCATCAATGATTTGCGCGTAGATGTTTTTGTTAGAACGGAATACGTTCAAGCGTGGGCACTCAGCAGTACCAGAGATTTTGTTACGTACACGGCGATGTCTCTTTTGGCGTGTTTTGTTTTTATCTGGTTTTGTAATCACAATTGTCACCTCTTTATATTTGCTAGCTATTAAGCTGCGATAGACAACGGATCGTTATTTTTCAAACAGAGTTGAAAAATAACTCTCAAGCTGCTATTATTTACCAGTTTTACCTTCTTTACGGCGTACGAATTCGCCAACATAACGGATTCCTTTGCCTTTATAAGGTTCTGGAGGACGAGTACCACGAATATTTGCTGCTAATTCACCAACATGTTCTTTGTTAGCGCCTTTTACAACTACTTGTGTATTCGAAGGTACTTCTACAGTTACACCAGCTGGTGGTGTGATTTCTACTGGATGAGAATACCCAACGTTAAGAACTAATGTAGTCCCTTGCATTTGAGCACGGTACCCAACCCCGATAAGTTCAAGACCTTTTTCAAAGCCTGTACTTACTCCTACAACCATGTTATTGAAGTTCGCACGAGTTGTTCCGTGGATTGTTTTCATGTCTTTGCTATCATTTGGACGAGTGAATGTTACTTCATTTCCTTCGATATTCATTTTGATATCAGCAGAAAATTCACGTGTTAATTCACCTTTAGGTCCTTTTACAGTAATGTTGTTTCCTTCTTGCTTAACTTCGACGCCAGCAGGAAGTACAACGATTTTATTACCAATACGGCTCACTTAGAGACACCTCCTTGTGTGTTTTTTTAAATTACCATACGTAGGCGATTACTTCGCCGCCGATGTTTTTAGCTCTTGCTTCTTTATCAGTTACAACACCTTCAGAAGTAGAGATAATCGCGATTCCTAGACCATTTAATACTTTAGGTACTTCGTCAGATTTGACATAAGCACGTAAACCTGGTTTAGAGATACGTTTTAAGTTTGTGATAACACGTTCTTCGTTTTTACCGTATTTAAGGAAAACACGGATCACGCCTTGTTTGTCATCTTCGATATATTCTACATCGCGTACGAAACCTTCACGTTTCAAGATTTCAGCGATATCACGTTTGATTTTTGACGCAGGCACTTCCAAGCTTTCATGTTTAACCATGTTTGCATTACGAATGCGCGTTAGAAAATCTGCAATTGGATCTGTCATGACCATTGAACTATTTACCTCCTTTATGCGAGTTTACTTGTTTACCAGCTAGCTTTCTTCACGCCGGGAATTTGACCTTTATAGGCAAGTTCGCGGAAGCAAATACGGCAAAGATGAAATTTACGATAAACTGAATGTGGACGTCCGCAACGTTCACAACGAGTATACGCTTGTGTTGAATGTTTTGCAGGGCGTTTGTTTTTAGCAATCATTGATTTTTTAGCCACGTAGTTCGCCTCCTTTTATTATTTTTGGAATGGCATACCTAATTGTGTTAACAATTCACGAGATTCTTCATCTGTGTTTGCTGTTGTTACAATAACGATGTCCATACCGCGTACTTTATCTACTAAATCATAATCAACTTCTGGGAAGATTAATTGTTCTTTAACACCTAAAGTATAGTTACCACGTCCGTCAAAAGCTTTTTTGCTTACTCCGTGGAAGTCACGTACACGAGGTAGAGAAACAGATACTAATTTATCTAAAAATTCGTACATTTTTTCTCCGCGTAAAGTAACTTTCGCACCGATTGGCATGCCTTCACGTAAACGGAAACCAGCGATTGATTTCTTAGCTTTAGTGATTAGAGGTTTTTGACCTGTGATCAATGCTAATTCTTCAACTGCTTTATCTAAGTTTTTTGCGTTAGATACAGCGTCACCCACACCCATGTTAATAACGATCTTATCAACTTTTGGTGTTTGCATAACTGAATTATAATTAAATTTTTCCACTAATGCTGGAGTAATTTCTTTAATATATTTTTCTTTCAGGCGGTTCATTTAGTAAGCCCCTCCTTCCTTTTAATCTATTTATCTAAGACTTCACCGGTTTTTTTAGAAACACGGACTTTTTTACCATCGACTTCTTTGTAACCTACACGACCAGCTACACCTGTTCCGTCAATCACCATTACATTAGAAACATGAATCGGCGCTTCGACTTCTAGGATTCCGCCTTGCGGCGCTGCTTGATTTGGTTTTTGGTGTTTTTTCATGATGTTAACACCTTCAACGATGACTTTGTCTTTTTTAGGAAACGCTGCTAATACAACGCCTTCTTTATTTTTGTCTTTGCCAGTGATAATTTTCACTTTATCGCCTTTTTTAACAAACATTACTGTTTCGCACCTCCTTTGATACGTGTCCTGATTATAATACTTCTGGTGCTAGAGAAACGATCTTCATGAAGTTGTTTTCACGTAATTCACGTGCAACAGGACCGAAGATACGAGTTCCACGCGGGCTCTTATCATCACGAATAATTACAGCAGCATTTTCATCAAATTTAATGTATGAACCGTCTGTACGACGAGCTCCTGATTTAGTACGAACGATAACGGCTTTTACGACTTCACCTTTTTTGACAACCCCACCTGGCGTTGCATGTTTAACCGTAGCAACAATCACGTCACCAATATTAGCAGTTTTACGTCCAGAACCACCTAGTACTTTAATCGTTAAGATTTCACGAGCACCTGAGTTATCTGCGACTTTTAATCGGCTTTCTTGTTGGATCACGATGTGTATCCCCCTTTCAGATTTTATGTTTCAATCTATATAGGAAAATCTCGTTTTTATTAGATAATAACTGCTTCTTCGACTACCTCTAGTAAACGGAAACGTTTTGTAGCTGATAATGGACGAGTTTCCATGATTCTTACGATGTCTCCAACTTTTGCAGTGTTGTTTTCATCATGAGCTTTGTATTTCTTAGAATATTTCATACGTTTACCATAAATAGGATGGTTTTTCTTTGTTTCTACGACAACAGTGATAGTTTTATCCATCTTATCTGAAACAACACGACCTTGGTAAACTTTGCGTTGATTTCTTTCTTCAGTCATACGCGTTTGGCCTCCTTCCACTATTAGTTAGCTTGTTCACGCAATACTGTTTTGATGCGTGCAATCGATTGACGTACTTCTTGAATACGTGCAGTGTTTTCTAATTGACCTGTTGCTAGTTGGAATCTAAGATTAAATAATTCTTCTTTGAATTGCTTTTCTTTTTCAAGCATTTCGGCAGTGGTTAATTCTCTGATTTCTTTAACCTTCATTCGATTCACCACCCATTTCCTCACGTTTTACAATTTTGGTTTTCACCGGTAATTTGTGGGATGCAAGGCGAAGTGCTTCACGAGCTACTTCTTCAGGTACGCCTGCGATTTCAAACATGATTTTACCACGTTTAACTGGTGATACCCAGCCTTCAGGTGCCCCTTTACCTTTACCCATACGAACACCGATAGCTTTACTTGTATATGATTTATGAGGGAAAATTTTAATCCATACTTTCCCGCCACGTTTCATATAACGAGTCATAGCAATACGGGCAGCTTCGATTTGACGGTTAGTAATCCAGTGAGATTCAGTTGCTTGTAAACCCCATTCACCAAATGCTACTTCTTTTCCGCCTTTGGCTTCACCACGCATTTTACCTCTAAATTCACGACGGTGTTTTACACGTTTAGGTACTAACATGATTATTTCCCTCCTTTCTCAGTGTTTTTTTTCGTTGGAAGAATTTCTCCACGGTAAATCCACACTTTAACTCCTAATTTTCCGTAAGTTGTGTCTGCTTCTTCCCATGCGTAATCAATATCAGCACGCAAAGTGTGAAGTGGAACTGTACCTTCAGAGTAACCTTCTGAACGAGCGATATCAGCACCGTTTAAACGACCTGATACTTGTGTTTTGATTCCTTTAGCGCCTGAACGCATAGTGCGTTGGATCGCTTGTTTTTGAGCACGACGGAAAGCAACACGGTTTTCTAATTGACGTGCAATTCCTTCGCCTACTAATTTTGCATCTAAATCTGGTTTTTTGATTTCAATGATGTTGATATGAACTCTTTTACCAGTTAGTGAATTCAATGATTTTCTTAGGTTTTCGACTTCAGATCCGCCTTTACCGATAACCATACCTGGTTTAGCTGTGTGGATTGAAATATTCACACGATTTGCAGCGCGCTCGATCTCAATTGTAGACACAGCGGCATCAGCAAGTTTTGTCGCGATAAATTTACGGATTCTTAAATCTTCGTGTAAGAACTCAGCATACTCTTTTTCAGCATACCATTTTGCATCCCAGTCGCGGATGATGCCTACACGCATTCCAATTGGATGTACTTTTTGACCCACTGATTGTCCCTCCTCTTATCTTTTGACACCTATTTATTAAAATAAATAGGTTTCATCTTGAGGTCCGGTATCCATTAACTCTAAGTGCTAAAGCACTAAAAATAATGGTCCTCCTCTTAATCTTTTAAGGTTCGGCAGCCACTATTTCAAAATGCTAAAGCATTAAGAATAATGGTCCTCCTCTTATCAAGTGACATCTGTTTAAAACAGATTATTTTTCTGATACTACTACTGTAAGATGACTTGTACGTTTGTTAATTGGTGATGCTGAACCTTTTGCACGTGGACGGAAGCGTTTCATTGTTGGTCCTTCGTTGACAAATGCTTCAGATACTACTAAGTTTTCAACGTCTAAGTCAAAGTTATTTTCTGCGTTAGCAACTGCTGACATTAAAACTTTTTCAATGATTCCAGCAGATTTGTTTGGCATGAATTTCAAGATAGAAATTGCATCCGCAACGCTTTTACCTCTGATAAGATCGATTACTAAACGGGCTTTACGAGGTGAAGTGCGAACTGTTTTAGCAGTTGCCTTAGCTGATGTAATTTGTTCTGACATTTGCATTTCCTCCCCTCAAAATTAACGTCTAGTTTTCTTATCGTCGGCTCCGTGGCCACGATAAGTTCTAGTTGGTGCAAATTCACCTAATTTATGTCCTACCATATCTTCTTGGATATATACTGGAACGTGTTTACGTCCATCATATACGGCAATTGTAAATCCAACGAATGTTGGAAAAATTGTAGAACGGCGAGACCAAGTTTTAATTACTTTCTTCTTTTCGGCACCTTGTTGAGCTTCAACTTTTTTCATTAAATGCTCATCAGCGAAAGGTCCTTTTTTCAAACTACGACCCATGGTGAACCTCCTCTCAAAATGTACGACACATGGTCAAAAAAATTATTTAGTACGACGACGAACGATAAATTTGTCGGATTTAGCTCTTTTATTACGAGTTTTCAAGCCGATAGCTGGTTGACCCCAAGGTGATACAGGAGCTTTACGTCCAATCGGTTGTTTCCCTTCACCACCACCGTGTGGGTGATCGTTCGGGTTCATTACGCTACCACGAACTGTTGGGCGTTTACGCATCCAACGAGAGCGGCCTGCTTTACCAATGTTGATTAATTCGTGTTGTTCGTTACCAACAGAACCGATAGTTGCACGGCAAGTTGCTAAGATCATACGAACTTCACCAGAGTTCAAACGGATTAATACGTATTTGCCTTCTTTACCAAGTACTTGAGCACTTGTTCCAGCAGAACGGATCAATTGACCGCCTTTACCAGGTTTCATTTCAATGTTGTGGACAACAGTACCGACTGGAATGTTTTCCAATGGTAATGCGTTCCCTACTTTAATATCTGCATCTGTACCGGAAACAAGGCGCATGCCTACTTCCAATCCTTTTGGTGCTAGAATGTATGCTTTGATTCCATCTTCGTAATGTACTAACGCGATGTTAGCAGAACGGTTTGGATCATACTCGATAGTTTTGACAACCGCTACAACGTTATCTTTATTACGTTTGAAGTCGATCATACGGTATTGACGTTTGTGACCGCCACCTTGATGACGAACTGTAATACGACCGTTGTTGTTACGACCGGCATGGTTTTTTAATGGCGCCAACAACGATTTTTCAGGTGTTGATGTCGTGATTTCAGCAAAATCAGATGCTGTCATATTACGACGGCCATTTGTGGTAGGTTTATACTTTTTAATCGCCACGTCTTTTTCCCTCCCATTTAATAGTTAACATGGACTGCTTATTCAGCAGCATCGAAAATTTGAATTTCTTTTGAATCATCTGTTAATGTCACAACAGCTTTGCGACGTTTTTTTGTGTAGCCAGCGTGTTTGCCCATACGTTTAAATTTAGGGCGCACGTTAATGATGTTTACGTTTTTAACTTTAACATCAAATGCTGCTACAACAGCTTGTTTTACTAAAGTTTTATTTGCGCGAGTGTCCACTTCGAAAGTGTATTTCTTTTCGTCCATAGCTAGCATGGATTTTTCAGTGATCACTGGGCGTTTGATTACGTCTAGTAAGTTCATTATGCAAGCACCTCCTCAATTTGAGTAAGAGCAGTTTGTGTTGCCAATACTTTAGTATTAGAAACGATATCTAAAACACTTACGTTATCAGAAGTTACTACAGAAACGTTTGGTAGATTACGTGCAGACAATGCTGCAAAATCATTTCCTGTTTCTAAAACAACTAATACTTTCGCATCAATAGATAAGTTTGTTAGAACTTGTTTGAATTCTTTTGTTTTTGGTGCATCAAAGCCTAAAGCTTCAACGGCTACCAAGTTGTTTTCAGCAACTTTATCTGATAATACAGATTTCATTGCTAAACGACGAACTTTTTTAGGAAGTTTGTAGCTGTAAGAACGTGGTGTTGGTCCGAAGACTACGCCACCTCCACGCCATTGTGGTGAACGAATTGAACCTTGACGAGCACGACCAGTTCCTTTTTGACGCCATGGTTTACGGCCACCGCCACGAACTTCTCCGCGGTGTTTTACTGAGTGTGTACCTTGTCTTAATGAAGCACGTTGCATGATGATTGCATCGTAGATAACAGTTTCATTTGGTTCGATTCCGAAAATCTCTTCGTTTAAAGTGATTTCACCATTTTGAGTTCCATCTTGTTTAAATAATGCTACATTCGGCATTCCTTAGTTCCTCCTTTCCCTACGCTTATTTAGCTTTCACAGCTGATTTGATTGTGATTAATGATTTTTTCGCTCCAGGAATGTTCCCTTTGATCATGATTACATTTCTTTCAGCGTCCACTTTAACAATTTCAAGGTTTTGAATTGTTACGCGGTTACCACCCATACGGCCGGCAAGTTTTTTATTTTTAAATACACGGTTAGGTGCAACTGGACCCATTGACCCAGGACGACGGTGGTAACGAGATCCGTGACTCATTGGTCCGCGGCTTTGTCCGTGACGTTTGATAACGCCTTGGAATCCTTTACCTTTCGAAGTTCCTGTAACATCAATAATGTCTCCTGCTTGGAAAACATCTACCTTAATTTCTTTACCTACTTCATATTCTCCTAGCTCAACATTTTTGAATTCCTTAATGAAGCGCTTAGGAGCCGTGTTTGCTTTTGCAACATGACCTTTCGCAGGTTTGTTCGCTAATACTTCACGTTTGTCTTGGTAACCGATTTGGATAGCTTCGTATCCGTCAGTCTCAACAGTTTTTACTTGTAAAACTACGTTTGGCGTAGCTTCAACTACTGTTACTGGAATTAATTCACCAGACTCAGTAAAGATTTGTGTCATTCCCACTTTTTTTCCTAAGATTCCTTTGGTCATGAGTACACCTCCATCATCTTGATTTTATAGTTTGATTTCAATATTCACACCAGATGGTAAGTCAAGCTTCATTAAAGCATCAACTGTTTTTGGTGTTGGGTTCACAATGTCGATTAGACGTTTGTGCGTACGCATTTCGAATTGTTCGCGTGAATCTTTGTATTTATGAGTCGCACGAATAACTGTGTAAAGCGAGCGTTCTGTTGGTAATGGAATTGGTCCTGACACGTCAGCTCCAGTTCTTTTTGCTGTTTCCACAATTTTATCCGCTGATTGATCTAAAATACGGTGTTCATACGCTTTTAAACGGATACGAATTTTTTGTTTTGCCATCTTGTTCCCTCCTTCGCCTATTTTGAAAGTAGACATAGCTCCACGAAAATTTTTCCGTCACGCTCGTTCGTGGCAAAGCGTCCGGGCGTGTCGCAACCTCTCGTTTCTTAGCCGGTAGATCAAAAGCTTGATTTACCAATGCTTTTACACTTCTGTAAACAGCACCTTTGTAATTATATTATAGAAACATAGTAATAGCAAGGATTTTTTCAGAAAAAAGTCAGTTTTTTATTGCAAGGATTTTCTCACCTTTCATTTTCTTATGTGTTACCAATCAAATTATCTATTTGAGAACTATATAATAGAAGAAAAACTGACTTTGTCTGCCAATGCAAGAATCGTTTTATGTGGGTCAAAAAAAATAGAGTAAAACATTTTCGTTTCACTCTATCTTTTTTTCATATTAAAGACTTCTTTACAATTGGCCAATCATTCGTTCAACATTCATATACTGAAAATCTTCTGGTTTGATGAATATGATTTTAGATGTGCATTTTTCCTGGTCAACGATTGCCTGTATTTTATCCTCATATCTTGCAACTTGAGGTGTTAAAAGTAATACATCATAATTTTTAAACGTAAGTTTCTCTTGAACACGACTTACAGGTGCATAATCGATTGCGTATTCTAACTTTTTTTCCCTGAGTGACCCTAGAATTTTTGAAACTAATAATGAAGCACTAATTCCAGATTCACAGATAATCAAAATTGTTTTTTCCATATCAACCCTCCTGTTAATCGATATTCCTTTCCCCAGACACTAAACTCACCTTATTGCAAGCTCGCTAAACCTATTGGAGAAAAAGCAACATAAGTCAAAATGACAATGACCACCAACACAACCGAAACAACTTTAGTATAGCGCCAAGGTTTGATGTCTACTTTCGTATCGAAGGACTCCAACACAAAATTTCCATCTGGTTTCCACTTAGAAATCGCCAACATGATCAAAATATCTAAGAAAAATAGCAGACTCAACACATACAAGAAATGAATATCTTTCAAAAAGACTTTTGATAATGCATATAACACAATATGAATCGCAATTGTTGACTTCGCTGCGATAGCTGTCGCTTTTTTCGAATAGAAAGCAAACAGGATAATGACCAATAACGGCATATTGTATAATCCGTTGAACTCTTGAACAAATTGATACAACCCTGCTGGAGCGAAAGAAATGAACGGTGCAACAACCACAGATATTACACCAACTATTATAGTAACGATTTTCCCAGCCCGAGCAATTTGCTTATCATCCGCTTGTTTATTAATCACAGGTTTGTAGAAATCTAACGAAAACAGAGTCGCTGTCGCATTCAAAGCCCCGGCAAAAGAAGACAGGATCGCCCCAAAAATCACAGCTGCAAATACACCAAACAACGCTTGAGGTAAAACCTCTGTCACGAGATATGGATATGCATTGTCGGGATTGCTCATCAGTGCATCCCCAAAAATATTACGTGCAACAATACCTGGAAATACTAAGAACAATGCGCCAAATACTTTGAAAAGCCCTACAATAAAGGTCCCCTTTTGCGCTTCTGCTAGATTCTTCCCAGATAACGCTTTTTGCACGATCATTTGATTCGTACACCAGAAATATAAATTATTGAACAACATTCCCGTGATCAACGTTGGCCAAGGGACAATCGCTGAATCAATTGCACCAACAGAGTTTAGCAGCCACGGCGTATGGTCGACAATATAATCTACTCCACCAATAAAGTTTCCATCACCTAGTTTCATTACGCCTAAAATCGGAATCAATAAACCACAAATCAACAACCCAACACCATATACGGTATCACTATTGGCACTTAATGATAATCCACCAATCAATAAATAGAGAATTCCGATCACGCCGATGATCAAGGCAACTAAAATAATTGCGACAATCGGACGAACACCTAACAATTCATCTATATGAAAAATTTTATTAAAAACGAGTGAACCTGAGTATAAAACAACCGGTAAAAATGAAATCATATACGTCACGATAAATAGAATCGAAATAATTCGTTTCGTTACTGTATCATAGCGAATTTCAATAAAATCTGAAACGGTATTGATACCATACTTAAAATATTTCGGTAAAAAGATGACGGCTAAGGCAACAATTGCAATCGCAGCCGTTACTTCCCACGCCATAACTTCCATACCAGCGTGATAACTTTGCCCGTTCTGACCAACGATTTGTTCAGTGGATAAATTCGTCATGATAATAGAACCTGCAATCGGCAAAGCGGTCAGGCTTCTCCCTCCCATAAAGAACCCTTCTGATCCAGAAGTATCTACACCTTTCGCACGACTGTACGCAAAAATCCAAACACAAGCCACGATTACGACAAAACTAATAAGAGAAAATAGATTCATAGAATTCCGCTCCTTTTTTTGTTTTTAAATACTCGTGATTTCGTGAATGTAGTCTCTCGCTTTCACTGCGTATTCAAAAGGATTAGCCTGCGCCGGATCTTGTTCGGCTTCAACAACAATCCACCCTTCGTAATCACTACTCTTGATAACTTCCCAAATCGGTGCAAAATCGATCATCCCGTCTCCTGGAACAGTAAATACTCCTGACTTAACTGCATTTAAAAAACTTTGCTCCGTTGTGCTGACTTGTCTTGCTATCTGCTCTCGTATATCTTTAAAATGAATGTGTTTGATACGCTCTTGATATTTTTGATAAATTTCAATTGGGTCTTCGCCAGAAAAGACCAAATGTCCGGTATCAAATAGCAAAGAAACTTTTTCAGGATCTGTCAAGTCCATCAAACGAGTGATTTCTTCTGTCGTTTGCACACCTGTCCCCATATGATGATGATAAACAATCGTCATTCCTTTCGCATTTGCCAACGCACCCAAGCGTTCCAAACCAGTTGCTAATGCTTGCCAATCTGACGCAGAAAACACCGGCTTTTCTTTGAAAATTGCTAGATCCATCTGACCCTGAATGCTATGTCCTTGTTCCGACACAACAATCACTTTGGCCCCCATAGCATGGAGAAAATTCATATGTTCAATAAACGCTTGCTCTGTCTCTTCATACGGTTTCGTTGTTAAAAAGGCACTAAACCAAGCACTTGCGACTGACAACCCTCGAATATCAAGATACGGTCGTAAGACATCTGGATCTTTCGGGTACTTATTCCCAATTTCAGTCCCTACATAGCCGGACAAAGCCATCTCACTAATACACTGCTCAAACGTATTTTCTTTCCCTAACTCTGGCATATCATCATTTGTCCAAGCAATCGGCGCAATGCCCAAACGGATTTTTGACTCATTCATTTTATTTTTCTCCCCTTTCAAAGGACTGCTATCTATAGATTTTCAATTGTGATCAATTCATTTGTTTCAAATGATTGTTTACACGCTAGTGCGATTTTAGTTGACTGCAGCCCATCATAAGCTGAAACTTGCGGTTGACGTTTTTCTTTGATACATGCAATAAACTCTTTCGCTTCATTAACGAAAGCTTCACGAAAGCGTTCTGGAAAATCTTGTGAGCAAGCTCGTACAACGCCTTTTTCATCCATGATCGTAACAAGATTTTTCTCTGGCGCCGCTGCTACTCTAAGCATCCCTTTCGTTCCAATCAGCTCAGTTTCTACATGATACCCATGATGACAATTACGACCTGCAACTAAGATCGCCATCGCTTGGTTTTCCAATTGCATCATGGCCGCTCCTGTTTCCAATTCTCCTACTTTATCCAATTCAGGATAAGCAGCATTTTTCCCTAACGCCCATACTTTGCTTACTTCTTTTTCTGTAAACCAACGGACTAAATCGATATCGTGAATTGACATATCCATGAAAATCCCTCCACTATCACTGGCGCCCGCAAATTTTACAAAGCTTTCCATACCTGAACTAGGATCGATACTATAACAGCGCATCAGAGTCAGTTCCCCTAATTTCCCATCTTCTACTAATTGTTTGGCATAGCGGTACGAATCGTCATAACGACGCATGAATCCCAACATAAATACTTGTTCCGAACGACTTTGAATTACCCGCTCTGTCGCTTTGATTTCAGCTAAATCCAAGCCAATCGGTTTTTCACTGAAGACGTGTTTACCATGTTCCATCGCCAATTGAATCTGCTCGCAATGAAACCCAGAAGGGGAAACGATAAACACCGCATCAATTGTTGGACTTTTGACCATTTCTTCATAGTCTTGATAGGTTTCTTCTACCCCTAATTCCCTGACTGCATAATCCAATTCTTCTTTTACAAAACTACAAGCGGCAATTAATTGACACCCTTGAACATTTTCAGCTAAATTTTTTGCATGAACTTTCCCTAAACGGCCTAAGCCAACAATTCCAACCTTGATTTTTTCCACTCTTTACTTCCTCCTATAATTAAAAGTTAAATGTTGATTTATTTAATAAAGTTGCTTCATTTATATAATGCTGGACATTCAGGTAATTGAATCAATGTTCGCTCACCTGTATCTCTTGCCTTACCACAAGCATCCATCGTAACGGCCGCCGCATAACCATCCCAAGCAGTCGGTCCAGTTAGATTACCCGTTTGAATCGAACGAACCCATAATTCAAATTCATAGTCATACGCTTCAACAAAACGAGTTTGCCAATCTGGTGCTATCTTTGTGTAGTTTTTTCCTTTTGCCTTCACATGTGTGTAGGCTGGATCTTCTAGCCCAATCTCTCCCGTTTCACAGACAACATCGCATTTGATATCATAACCAAACTGACAATTAACGAAAATCTCTAAATCGATATGGACACCGGAAACTGTTTCCAAGATCAACATCTGTGGATCATGCAGTTTTTCATGTGTGAAACTCGTTTGTTTAGGCAAAATCATTTGAGCTGAAACATAATCTTCTTGAAGCAACCAACGCAAAGCATCGATTTCATGGATCCCTGTGTTAATGATCGCCATTGGCGTTAAATAGTTTTCATCTGCCGTTGGGTTTCTATGGGCGCAATGAAGCATCAAAGGCTCCCCGAATTTTTTGGTTTCGATGGCTTCTTTCAATTCAATATAACCTCGATCGTATCGTCTCATAAAGCCGACTTGAACTAGTTTCTTTCCTGCTTTTACTTCAGCATCAACGATTCGTTTACAACCTGCGCTATCTGTCGCTAAAGGTTTTTCACAGAAAACATATTTTCCATGTTTAATTGCTTCTAAAACATATTTTTCATGGGTTGGATCCCAAGAAGTTACCACAACAATAGCCACATCAGGTGAAGCAATCAATTCTTCTCCTGTTTCAAAAAAGACAGCATCAATCTGATTTGCTAAACGCTGAGCTTGTTCTACGTTTATATCTGATACCGCAGTCACGTACGCGCCTTGCACTTTTTCATTGATTCGTTTAATATGTTCGATGCCGATTGCACCTGTCCCAATGACGCCAACTTTTAAATCCATTGTTTTGCCTCCATTTTCTTTTTTACAAACCTGCTGGACAACTTCCTTAGCCACACTGTAACGTATGCGCTTTCAAAAAATGCTTATTTGCATATGGACTATAACTCGTTAAGCCATAGCCTATAGACCTAGAATTTGAATACACGGTAAGATCAGAAACAACTCCTTCTTATTTCGTGAAGTGAAACGCTCCCGATCCAACCTATTGTCATGCTAATACTCTTTGGCTTTTTCCAACATTTTTTGACTACGCTCATACGACTCTTGAACTGCCAGACTTTTTGAAACTTCTGCAACCCCAACGTGCCACCAACTGTCATACCCATCTGACATTGTTTTTGGTAAAACCTTCATTTCAATCAGAGTAGATTTTTCTTGTTTTTTAGCATCTTCTAGCGCTGCAATCAGTTCTTCTTTTGTATTAGCACGATAACTTTTGGCGCCATACCCTTCCGCAACTTTCGCATAATCTATATTCATGATTTGCTCACGATGATCTCTAAATTCACACTTATAGCTACTGCTACCATTACCCATTTGTAAATTATTGATACAGCCAAATCCAGAATTATCGAATAACAAAATATTGATCTTTTGCCCATATTGCAATGCCGTGATTAGTTCTGAATGAAGCATCAAGAAACTCCCGTCACCTACCATGGCATAGACTTCTTGTGTTGGACTGGCTAATTTCACACCTAAAGCACCACTGATTTCATACCCCATACAAGAATAACCATATTCAAGATGATACGTATTCGGCACGAGTGGATTCCATAAACGCTGCATATCACCAGGTAAAGAGCCAGCTGATGCAATGACAATACTGTCTTTAGCTACGTTATTATTAACTGTAAGAAATGCACTAGTTTGAGCCAATTCAGTCTGTAGCATATCCGAATATTCATTTAGAATTTCTTGCGTGAATTGGTCTTTAATCTCTGGAGAAAAGTTCTCCCTCGAAAAAGAAATATCACCTAGACGCTTCCTTTCAACAGCCCATTCTTCTTTCAGATCCTTGATAATTTCACCAAATGACGTTTGATAGTCTGCCAACATCGGGATCAGATTCTCTACTGTCTCTTTTGCATCGCCGATAAGCTGGAACGCATCAAACTTATAGGCCTGCATGCGATTGACATTGATATTCAAAAATTTCGTTTGGTCATAATTAAAAGCGGTTTTAGAAGACGTGGTGAAATCCGTATACCTTGTACCGATTCCAATAACCAAATCAGCTTGTCGAATTGCCTTATTAGCAGCCAAAGTTCCTAAAACACCCGTACCTCCTAAGTTATTTTTAAAGTCTGCTTCTACAGTTGATTTACCTGCAGGTGTTTCAACTAACGGAATCCCACATTGTGTAGACAAATGAATCAATGCTTCCCGTGCCTGGGAAAACTTTGCTCCACCTCCAACGATAATGACTGGTTTCTTACTTGTCGTGATTCTTTCTACGGCACCATTTAGTTCACGCTCTGTAGGAACTTGCCGATCAACGTAATGCACCCTCTTTTTAAAAAATTCTTCATCGTAATCATACGCTTCTGCTTCAGTATCTTGAGCAATACAAATCGTTGCCGGACCACAGCTCGCTGGATTCGTCATGACTTCAAACGCTCGTAGCAGACTACTCATCAATTGTTCTGGCCGTTGAACACGATCCCAATATTTAGAGACCGCTTTAAAGGCATCATTCGTTGTGATTGCCGCACTGGTTTCGTGTTCTAATTGTTGTAAAACTGGATCAGGCTGACGTGTAGCAAACGTATCTGCCGGTAAGATCAGCACTGGAATGTTGTTGGCAAACGCAGTTGCCGCCGCTGTGAGCATGTTGGCAGATCCTGGACCAGCTGAAGCTGTAACAGCAAAAATTTTCTGTCTTAATTTCTGCCGACTATAGGCTACTGCTGCATGTGTCATCCCTTGTTCATTTTTCCCTTGAATTACCTTCAAATGCCCTGGATTTTCTTCAAGTGCTTGACCGATTCCTAAGACATTCCCATGGCCAAAGACATTAAAAATACCTTCAACAAAAGGGCATTCTTCACCATCAACTTGAATATATTGTTGATTCAAAAATTTAATCAGTGCTTGTGCTGTGGTTAATCGAATTTTTTTAGCCATTACTTTCCCGCCTTACTTTAATCAAGATTGATCTGCAATTAATTGTTCGATTTCTTTGGCTGTTGGCATTGCTTCGGATGAACTATGTTTACTAACAACAATAGCCGCCGATGCACTTCCATATTTCAATGCGGTTTCAATGTCTTTCCCTGTATTTAATGCATATAAAAAGGCTGCTGCATAAGAATCACCTGCACCGAACGTTTTCAAGACTTTGGTCTTATACGAACCCGCTTGATAGGTTTCCCCCTTTTTGGTATAGGCATACGAACCTTTTACGCCATGCTTGATCACAATCAACTCAGGGCGATGCAGAAATAGATAGTCTGTGGTCGCTTGATTTGTTCCACCTTTTTTGCCTTCTAGTTCATCATATTCATCTCTTGTACCGATCACGATATCAGCATTTTCAGCAACGATTGAATAATAAACGGAAACGTCTTCTGGTGATTGCCATGTGTACGGACGATAATCTAGTTCAAACGCAACTTTCACCTGATTTTTTCTAGCATAAGCAATTGCTTTTAATACCGCCTCTCTGGAAGGACTTTGCGCAAGTGCCGTTCCAGATACCAACAAGAGATCTGTTTGTTTGATGTATTCTTCATCGATTTCTTCCGGCGCTAGGTACAAGTCTGCCACTTGATCTCGATACATCAAAATGCTGCATTCTTCTGGGCTTTTGATCTCCGTAAATGCCAATCCTGTTTTGTGTCCTTTTTGATCAGTGAACAGTTGGCTCGTATCGATTCCAGCTTCGCTCATGTATTCTTTAATGAAACGCCCATGCTGGTCATCTGAAATTTTCCCAATAAAACCAACTTTTACACCTAACTTTGCACTGCCAATTGCGATATTTGCTGGTGAACCACCTACATATTTTTTAAAGGTCATCGTTTCTTCCATCGGTCGATCATATTCCACTGCATTCAAATCAATACATGCTCGACCAAGGGCGATCATATCAAATGTTTTCGTCATCCTTGTCACTCCTTCTATTCTCTGTTTAAAATCCATTCGTGGTCAGGATCATTATGAAACTGCCACTTTCTAGTTGGACCTGCCATTACGTTCAAGTAATAAGAATCGTAACCATCCGGTACACCTACTGGGTGATAGCCTTTTGGAACAACGACGACATCACCATTTTCTATAGCCATCGTTTCATCCAGTAAGCGATCATCTGTATACACTCGCTGAAAAACAAACCCTTGTCTGGGATTCATTTCGTGATAATACGTTTCTTCTAATTTCGATTCTAGAGGTAAATTATCTTGATCGTGCTTATGAGGTGGATAACTAGACCAGTTACCACCATCAGTAAACACTTCAACAACTAACAAACGATCAGCAATTGGACTTGTATCTGGTAAAATATTATGCACCAAACGTTTATTCTGATATTTCCCTCTGCGTTCAATGGTATTATCTGAGGCTTTAATCAGAGTAGTTGTCTTTTTCTTATCAGATGGTGAGTAACATAGAATCACCGTGGCTTCGGTTATCGCTGTAATATCAAACATTTGCTCTATCGAGATATAGACACTATCCGTTGGGATTTTTTCAAAGACATTTTTTCGCGTGCCGATTGTCTTAAAGGTTTGTTCTCCATCCGTTACTGTAATTTTCCCTGTTAGGGCAACGATACACACTTCTTGCTTTCCTAATGATTCTTGAAATTTACTTCCACTCGTCATTTTTATGACTTTCAATTCAATGTACTGTAAAGCTGCATTATTTTTATTGATATGTTGAAGTAACGTGATGCCTTGCGCTAACTCTTGCGGGACAGGTTTATACTTTAAATGAACCATCCTTACACCTTCTTTCCCATTAAATATTTGTCTTAGGATACCGTGCTGTCACTACTTTTTTACGCGTGTAGAAATCTACACTGTCTTTGCCATTTGCATGAAGCGTCCCGTAAAACGAGGACTTCCAACCTGAAAACGGAAAGAATGCCATCGGCGCGGGTACGCCTAAATTAATCCCTAGCATGCCTGCATCAATATTTTCTCTAAAATAACGAATCGCAGAGGCATTATTAGTGAACAGACAAGCTCCATTTGCGAATTCAGATTGATTAGCTGTCGTAACGGCTTCTTGCAAGTTTTCTACTCTGATGATCGACAATACTGGAGCGAAAATTTCATCCCGCCAAATCGTCATATCCGTTGTCACACCATCAAAAATAGTTGGACCAACAAAATAACCATTGTCTGGAATATTCTCCCTACCATCTGCAATCAAACGGGCTCCTTCTTCGATTCCTTTTTCAATATAAGCTAGTGTTCTTTTTTGATTTTCTTCGCGAATAACTGGTCCTAAAAAGACACCGTCATCCAAGCCATTTCCGACTTTGATACCTGATGCTTTTTCTTGTAATTTATTGATAAACGCATCTGCTATTTCATTTTCAACCGTTACAACTGCACACGCCATACAGCGCTCACCAGCGGAACCAAAAGCGGCTGATACAATATTGGTCACAGCATCATCTAGGTCCGCATCTTTTAGGACAATGGAATGGTTTTTAGCACCGGTCAATGCTTGCACTCGTTTCAAGTGCTTACTCCCTTGAGTGTAAACATACTCACCAACTGGTTTCGAGCCAACAAAGGAAATCGCTTTCACTTCTGGATGTTCTAAAATCCCATTCACAACATCATGTGCGCCATATACAATATTAAATACGCCAGCTGGTAACCCGGCCTCTGTAAATAATTCAGCCAATCGTTCAGTTAGCAAAGGCGTTCTTTCCGACGGTTTTAAAACGAAACTATTTCCACAAGCGATTGCCATCGGAAACATCCAGCAAGGAACCATCATCGGAAAGTTAAAAGGCGAAATTCCCGCGACCACCCCAATCGGGTAACGATAGTTAGCAACTTCTACATCTGTTGCAATCGAAGATAATGAATCTCCCATCATTAACGTTGGAGCTCCTGCAGCAAATTCTACATTTTCAACGCCTCGTTGTACTTCACCTAAAGCCTCGTTGAGATTTTTCCCATTCTCAAGTGTGATTAGACGAGCTAATTCCGCTTTATGTTTGATTAAAAGTTGTTGATAGTTAAAGAGAATCCTTGCACGTCTCGGTACTGCCATCTCTTTCCATGTTTCAAAAGCTTCTCTAGCAATCGTGACCGCTTCTTCCAAATCTTCTTTTGTAGAAAGTGGTACTTCACACAACATTTCTTTCGTAGCCGGATTATAAACTGCTTCATACGTTTCTGTACGACTAGATACCCATTTGCCACCAATGTAATTTTTTAACTTTCGTACCTCTACCATCTATAACGTCCTCCTTGTTCTCTATTAAAAATCAACACGATGGTTATATCTTGATGTTCTTTGGTTAACTTTTGATTACATTGTACAATTCCAATTTCCGATAGTCAACCCATTTTTGGTGAAATATTTTCTTTTTTGATCATATCTTGCCAAACTCTTTATAAAAAAACAAAATTCATTGATTCAAAAAGTGCTAAATCCGCAAACAATTGGTTATATGTTGAACACATTAAGGTCATGTGTTATAGTGAATCTAATCACACGAAGTAGAAAGGTTACAGAATATGAAATTACAACGAATTCAGCAAATTGAAAATTACATACAACAACAAGGCAGTATTTCTCTCGACGAATTATGCCGTGTTTTCAACGTCTCTAAAAATACGATCCGTCGAGATATCAATGAATTGGAAAAAAGAGGAACTTTGAAGAAAGTCTATGGTGGTGTTGTTTATGTAGAGAATAGCTTAGTTTCTTTTGAAAATCGCACTATCCATAATCAAATAGAGAAAGAGCAAATTGGTAAAAGAGCTGCTACATTGATTAAAGAGGATGATTTAATCTATATCGATTCCGGAACAACTACTAGTCAAATTTTAAATCACATTGATCCAGACTTACCATTTACCTTATTAACAAACAATCTTGATATTATCAACCTTGCTGCGGCAATGAAAAATGTTCAACTTATTCTTATTGGTAATAGTTATAAAAGAAAAACGCGTTCTTTTGTAGGAATTGAAGATGAAGCTGTTGTGACAAGATATAATATAAGTAAAGCCTTTATGGCAGCAACTGGCGTCTCAATCACGAGTGGTTTGACTAATTCAGATTTAATGGAATATCGGATAAAAAAAATGATCGTCCAAAGAAGCAAAGATATTTACCTACTGGCAGATAGTTCAAAATTCGATCATTCTACTTTACTCACGTACGCTCCTTTAGAAAGCATTAAAGGAATTGTCACAACAAGAGAGATACCTGAAAAATACGTAGAGTTTTGCGACTTACATACAGTCGAACTTCTATATAGCAACTAAATAAAAAAAGGAGGACTCAACTTGCCACTACTAAAATTTGATTTGGTCGAAGGACGCAGCCAGGAAGAAATACAAACGATACTCGATATTGCCCATTCCGCAGTCTTAGCATCTTTTGATGTTCCAACAGGTGATAGATATCAGATTGTTACGCAGCACCAACCTTTTGAAATGGTACTAGAAGATACAGGGCTAGGTTTTAAAAGAGATCCTGCTAAAATGATTTCACTAACCGTTATTAGCAGAGAACGAACAACCGATCAAAAAGAAATATTTTATCAGCTACTTGCACAACAGTTGGACGAGTTATGTGGGATCGCACCTGAGAACTTACTTATTTCTTTCATCATCAATAATGATGCTGATTGGAGCTTTGGTTTCGGGGAAGCGCAGTTTATGACCGGAAAACTTTAAGGTAAAGCAATTGAGACAAAACACTTTAAGTTTTATTAACATCACCGTGAATCCGAGTAAACGGTGTGAAAAAGTCAGGCTCTTTGGCAATTACTGAAAACCGCACAATGCCATAAAGCGCATTGTGCGGTTTTCAGTAATTGCCCGATCCTAAACGGCTGTTGCTACAATCTTATTATACTTGTTTCTTAAATTTAATCATTTCGTGGATATCAACTGAAATTCATATCAGCAAAAAAAGGAACACATTTAACGAGTAAAATAAAATTCTAGAATCTAATATTATTTTCAAATTTGCTCTTCATTTTTAAGAATCTCAGTAAGTTTCCAAAAATTTCTTAAGTGAACACCTAATAAAATAACTGTGATCCCTATAATTAGCCCGAGTAAGACAAGTAAAACATAATTTTTTCCTTCGTTTCTATTTAGTAATACAGGTATTAAATAACTCAGTGGAAATAATGCAACTAGTGCAATCATTCCTTGAAACTTCACCACTTTTCTTGCCATTTCCGCACGAGACGGAGCATCACTAAAAATAGTATTTTCTTCTTCTATTTCAGATTTTAGCTTTCTAAAATAGTACCAGTTCCCATATTTATAAAAGTACTCCCACCCACAATCTTCAAATAATTGTAGATATTCTCCTAGGTCATTCTCTTGTTGTTTGAAATCTAGTTGGTATATATACTCTTCTGGTTCACATCTTTCAAAAGTGTATGTGCTAAAAGGTAATTTTAACTCTACCATTTTCCATCCATTCTTATGTTGTTCTTGTAAAAATTGTTCTTCTTCTAGATAATCTGCCAACCCAAAGTATTTCTTTATTTTTTTATTTTCCATTTATTGTCTCCCCAATACTATTTTTATAGAGTCGTTTAATTCGATTTATTTCATGTACTAATATTTCCTCTCCTAACTCTGTGATCAAATAGCTTTTCCGTCTATTTTCTTCTTTTGTCGCTTGAATTAATCCGTCCTTTTCCATTTTACTGAGACTGCCATACATCGTACCTGCACTAATGATAATTTCTTGGTTCGTCATTTCTTTAACGTATTGAATAATACTGTAGCCATGACGTTCTTCTCTAAGTGCAAATAAAATATAGAAACCTGTTTCTGTCATTGGTATGTATATTCTTTTTAGCTTATCTTCCATTTATTATTCAACTCCTCCATCTATATATCGAGGTGCGATACATCGTAACACTATATTATATCGAACCTCGATATATGTCAAGAACATTTTGAATTTTTTTGAGCAGGTTTCAAATTAATCTAGCGAAAATTCAAAACACAAAAAAAGCCGAAGGGAAATCCCTTCGACTTACGTCCGAGTACTCCGATTTTTCACGTCGGTTTTATTGCTTTATATTGAGCTGTAATTATTTAGTAATTTCAGAAACAACGCCTGAACCAACAGTACGTCCGCCTTCACGAATAGAGAAACGAGTTCCTTCTTCGATAGCGATTGGGTGGATTAATTCAACGTCCATTGCAACGTTATCACCAGGCATTACCATTTCGATACCTTCTGGTAATTCAACTACACCAGTTACGTCAGTTGTACGGAAGTAGAACTGAGGACGGTAGTTAGTGAAGAATGGAGTGTGACGTCCGCCTTCTTCTTTTGATAAAACATAAACTTCAGCTTTAAATTTTGTATGAGGAGTGATAGTAGCAGGTTTTGCTAATACTTGTCCACGTTCGATATCTTCACGGGCTACACCACGTAATAAAGCACCGATGTTATCGCCAGCTTCAGCGTAGTCTAACAATTTACGGAACATTTCAACACCAGTTACAGTTGTTTTCTTAGTATCTTCAGCGATACCAACGATTTCGATTTCATCACCAACGCGAACTTCTCCACGTTCAACACGGCCAGTAGCTACTGTACCACGTCCAGTGATTGAGAATACGTCTTCGACTGGCATCATGAATGGTTTGTCAGTGTCACGAGTTGGAGTTGGGATATACTCGTCAACTGCAGCCATTAATTCTAAGATTTTTTCTTCGTATGAAGCGTCGCCTTCTAAAGCTTTCAAAGCAGAACCAGCGATAACAGGAGTGTCGTCACCTGGGAAGTCATATTCAGATAATAAATCACGAACTTCCATTTCTACTAATTCTAATAGTTCTTCGTCATCTACCATATCCATTTTGTTTAAGAAAACAACGATGTATGGTACACCAACGTTACGTGATAACAAGATGTGCTCACGAGTTTGAGGCATAGGACCATCAGCAGCAGATACTACTAAGATAGCTCCATCCATTTGTGCAGCACCAGTGATCATGTTTTTAACGTAATCCGCGTGTCCTGGGCAATCCACGTGGGCATAGTGACGAGCATCAGTTTCATACTCGATGTGAGAAGTGTTGATTGTGATACCACGTTCTTTTTCTTCTGGAGCGTTATCGATATCAGCATAGTTTTGAGCTTCACCGTCACCGTGTTTAGATAACACAGTTGCGATTGCAGCAGTTAATGTAGTTTTACCATGGTCAACGTGTCCAATAGTACCAATGTTTACATGGGGTTTAGAACGGTCAAATTTTTCTTTAGCCATTTTAAATGTTCCTCCTAAAATATATGAATTTTATTTTTATTTGATAGATAGTTTTACAGCTACCTGATCATCTTTTATTATTCTAACTGAAATCAATAGAAAATCCTAGTCATAAATAAGCCTGTACTTATTTCTTAACTATTATGCGTTGTTTCCGCCATTTTTCTTGATGATTTCTTCTTGTACAGATTTTGGTACGTCTTCATAGTGGTCAAAGACCATCATAAATGTACCGCGACCTTGTGTTGCTGAACGTAATGTTGTAGCGTAACCAAACATTTCAGCTAGAGGCACCATCGCGTTAACGATTTGTGAGTTACCGTGTGCTTCCATACCTTCAACACGTCCACGACGACTTGTAACGTGTCCCATGATATCACCTAAGTAATCTTCTGGCACAGTGATCGTTACTTTCATCATTGGTTCTAAAATTACAGGCATTGCTTTTTTAGCAGCCGCACGTAGCGCCATAGAAGCAGCTACACGGAAGGCTGTTTCATTTGAATCGACATCATGGTATGAACCGTCGTAAAGTTTTGCTTTGATATCCACTAATGGATAACCAGCAAGAACACCGTTGTTCATTGA
The DNA here is from genome assembly GCF_050499005.1 of Enterococcus sp. AZ101. Lineage (NCBI taxonomy): Bacteria > Bacillati > Bacillota > Bacilli > Lactobacillales > Enterococcaceae > Enterococcus > Enterococcus sp. AZ101. Next base: position 79,555 of record NZ_JBMHEZ010000003.1, read on the forward strand.
TTCTGCCAAGCCTTTTTCAACTGCTGGAATGTATTCACGAGGAACCACACCACCGACGATAGCATTTTCAAATTCGAAGCCTTTACCTTCTTCGTTTGGTGTAAATTCAACCCAGACATGTCCGTATTGACCTTTACCACCAGACTGACGTACAAACTTACCTTCTGCCTGAGTTACAGGAGCACGGAAAGTTTCACGGTATGATACTTGTGGCGCACCAACGTTGGCTTCAACCTTGAACTCACGTTTCATACGGTCTACTAATACGTCTAAGTGCAATTCACCCATACCAGAGATAACTGTTTCACCAGTTTCAACGTTTGTTTCAACGCGGAATGATGGATCTTCTTCTGCAAGTTTTTGCAAAGCAATCCCCATTTTATCTTGGTCGGCTTTTGATTTAGGTTCAACAGCTACTTGGATAACCGGTTCTGGGAACTCGATTGATTCAAGAATAACTGGTGCATCCATCGCACATAAAGTATCACCAGTTGTTGTATCTTTCAATCCAACAGCTGCAGCGATATCGCCTGAGTAGACTTTATCGATTTCTTTACGTGTATTTGCATGCATTTGTAGAATACGACCGATACGTTCTTTTTTGTCTTTAGAAGCGTTCAATACATATGAACCACTTTCAAGGACACCAGAATAGACACGGAAGAAAGTTAGACGACCAACAAACGGGTCAGTCATTACTTTAAATGCTAGTGAAGCAAAAGGTGCTTCGTCATCAGCAGGACGAGTTGTTTCTTCGTCTGTCTTAACGTCGATCCCCTTGATTGCTTCAATATCAAGTGGTGATGGTAAGTAATCAAGTACTGCATCAAGCATTATTTGAACACCTTTATTTTTAAAGGCAGATCCACACATTACTGGGAAGAATTCAACGTTGATCGTTGCTTGGCGGATACCCGCTTTTAATTCTTCGATAGTAATTTCTTCACCGTCAAGATATTTCATCATTAGGTCTTCATCCGTTTCAGCAACAGCTTCAACTAATTTTTCACGCCATTCAACTGCTTGTTCCATATATTCTTCTGGAATTTCAGTTTCTTGAATGTCAGTACCTAAATCATTTGTATAGATTTCAGCTTTCATCGTAATTAAATCGATGATCCCTGTGAAGTTATCTTCTGAACCAATTGGTAATTGGATTGGATGAGCATTCGCTTGTAAACGATCATGTAATGAGTTTACAGAGTATAAGAAATCCGCACCGATTTTATCCATTTTATTACAGAAAACAATACGTGGAACTTTATAATCAGTTGCTTGACGCCAAACTGTTTCAGTTTGAGGTTCAACACCTGATTGTGAATCAAGAACGGTTACAGCACCATCTAATACACGTAATGAACGTTGAACTTCAATAGTGAAATCCACGTGTCCAGGAGTATCGATGATATTTACACGGTAACCTTTCCACTCAGCAGTTGTTGCAGCAGAAGTGATGGTAATCCCACGTTCTTGTTCTTGTTCCATCCAGTCCATTTGTGATGCACCTTCGTGCGTTTCACCAATTTTATGGATTTTACCAGTGTAGTAAAGGATACGCTCTGTTGTTGTTGTTTTACCCGCATCAACGTGAGCCATAATACCGATATTACGAGTGTTTTCTAACGAAAATTCTCTTGCCATTCTAGGGTGTTCTCCTCTCTTTATTTAAATCGATTGTAAAGTGACTGTCTGTCGTAGTGTTAACTTACATACAGAGAGGATTTTACCAACGATAATGTGCAAACGCACGGTTAGCGTCAGCCATTTTATGTGTGTCTTCGCGTTTCTTAACAGAAGCACCAGTATTATTGGCAGCATCCATGATTTCTTTCGCTAGACGTTGTTCCATTGTATGTTCACCGCGTAGGCGAGCATAGTTAACAACCCAACGTAGACCTAAAGTTGTACGACGTTCTGGACGAACTTCAACTGGTACTTGATAGTTAGAACCCCCAACACGGCGAGCTTTTACTTCTAAGACAGGCATAACGTTTTTCATTGCTTGTTCGAAAACTTCCAATGGATCGTTACCTGTAGATTCTTTGATGATATCAAATGAATTATAGATAATATTAGCAGCAATCCCGCGTTTTCCATCAACCATTACACGGTTGATCAAGCGAGTTACTAATTTTGAGTTATAAATTGGATCTGGTAAAACATCGCGTTTTGTAACAGGACCTTTACGTGGCATCCGTAACTCCTCCTTCCGAAAATTCTTTATTGTATAATACCTTAGTGATTGTCAAATTATTTAGCTACTTTAGGCATTTTAGTACCATATTTAGAGCGGCTTTGTTTACGATCTGTAACACCGGCTGTATCAAGCGCACCACGTACGATATGATAACGTACCCCTGGTAAATCTTTTACACGTCCACCGCGTAATAGTACCACGCTATGTTCTTGTAAGTTATGACCAATCCCTGGGATATAAGCTGTTACTTCGATTAAGTTAGACAAACGAACACGGGCATATTTACGTAGAGCCGAGTTAGGTTTTTTAGGTGTCATTGTTCCCACACGAGTACAAACCCCACGCTTTTGTGGTGAGTTTACGTTCGTTTGGGCTTTCTTAAAACTATTATATCCTTTGTTCAACGCTGGTGAATTAGATTTCTCCACCTTTGATTTACGAGGTTTACGTACTAATTGATTAATTGTAGGCATTCCTTGTTTCCTCCTTCCTCATTTCGCATCTAGTTCCACACATCCAGGTGGTTCTTTTTTTGCGATAAAAAATAATGCAATCTCTGCACTCATTATCAAATATGCTTCGATAGACAGTCAGCACGTCTCCAACGAGAGACCTGTAGATAAAGCACCTTTGATAGCATATCATCTCATGATTTATTTGTCAACTGGTTCTATAGACTTTTTTGTTTAAAAATGAAGGAAATAACTTTATAGATTCTTTTATAAAGAAGTTTACTATTAAATAAGTTTAGAATTAAAATTCAATCCAAATCTACTTGATCCGCTATCTTTTTTAATTGCAGGCATGTATTATATTTGGTGAGACTTGAAAAGGAGAGGATACGTGTAATGAATCTTAAACAAATGGCAGGAATCGAAGCAGCAAAATATGTAAAAGACGGTATGATCGTCGGTTTAGGGACAGGATCGACAGCAAAATTTATGGTGGATGAAATCGGACGACGTGTAAAAGAGGAAGGGTTATCTGTCACTGGCGTAACAACTTCTAAAGAGACAGAGCGCCAAGCTCTTGCCTTAGGGATTCCTTTAAAAGGGATCGATGAGGTTCCATTTGTCGATCTAACAATTGACGGAGCTGATGAAATTAGTGAAGATTTCCAAGGGATCAAAGGCGGCGGTGCGGCTTTATTGTTCGAAAAAATCGTTGCTACTTATTCAAAAAAATGTATTTGGATCGTGGATGAATCTAAGCTTGTAAAAAAACTGGGCAAATTCCCACTACCAATTGAAGTTGTTCCATACGGCAGCCAACAGTTAGTTCGTTTATTCAAAGAAAAAGACTTTGCCCCAGTTTTACGTAGAACAGCAACTGGAGAAACTTTAGTTACGGATGGTGGGCACTATATCATCGATCTTCATTTAGATGAAATCGCTGACCCAATTGCTTTAGGTTCTTATTTGGATCAGTTAGTCGGTGTAGTAGAACATGGCTTATTCCTTAACATCGTTTCAACGGTGATCATCGGCGGCGAGAATGGACCTAAAACTATTCATGTACCAAAATAACTAATTATTTGAATACGATGGGAAAACAAAGAGCAACATTAAAAAAAGATAAAAAAACAACTTTCATTCCGTCTGCTTTTATGCTACATTTTTAGTATCTTATTTACTTTTTTACTAGAAAGGACGAACGATGAAAATAATTGGCTATGCCCGTACAACAATAATCGATGATGATTTAGACACACAAATCAAAGTATTGTCTGACTATGGCTGTGATGAGGTTTATCATGAGTCTTTTGATGTGACCCACGACCAACACCTCATTTCTGAGCTTGAGACAGTTCTTACTAGCTTAAGGGCTGGTGATACTTTAGTAATCTGCCGATTGAACCGTCTTGGTCGATCAACTCGTCAGCTAACCGAATTGACACAGACATTCAAAGGTTCCGGTATTCATTTAGTTAGTCTAGATGAAGAAATAGATACTCGTCATCCAATGGGAGAAATCTATTTCAAATTAATGAATGGACTCGCTGCCATGGAGTGTGACCTGATCCAAGAACGAACATTAGTTGGTTTGAATAACGCTCGGAAAAAAGGGAAAATCGGCGGCCGCCCTAAAATAGATGTACGAACTGTTCAAAAAATCCGTCATTTATATCATGAGAAAAAAGAAACGATCCAATTCATCTCTTCAAAATGCAATGTTTCTGTGGGAACTTGTTATAAGTATATCAATCTATCTGACACAGATGTTACTAAACTCGCTCAGGGGTAACGTTCTATTCAATGATAAACGCGAAATAGACTGCAGCTAAACTACTGTACCTATTTCGCGTTTATCAATTTTCTCCAAGGTGCCCACCTACCGAATCATTCGTTTCAGTATTTCCCACTAATTTACAATGGAAATCTATTTTAAAACGGTGTACAATAGAAAAGGAAATGAAAGTTTCAGAAACTACAACTCAAAGGAGAGCTATACATGCCAAAATTAGTATTTTCTCGTCATGGACTTAGTGAATGGAATGCATTAAATCAATTTACCGGTTGGGCTGACGTAGATTTAGCACCACAAGGTGTTGAAGAAGCAATCGAAGGCGGTCGCAAAATCAAAGAAGCTGGAATTGAATTTGATGTAGCCTATACTTCTGTATTGACTCGTGCCATCAAAACTTGTAACTTACTTTTAGAACATTCTGATCAATTATGGGTTCCTCAAATCAAATCTTGGCGTTTAAACGAACGTCATTATGGTAAATTACAAGGCTTGAACAAAAAAGAAACTGCTGAAAAATATGGAGATGACCAAGTACACATTTGGCGTCGTTCTTACGATACGCTTCCTCCATTGATGGACGCTAATGATGAAGGTTCTGCTGCAAACGATCGTCGTTATGCAATGTTGGACCAACGCGATGTTCCTGGCGGCGAAAACTTAAAAGTGACGCTGGAACGTGCTTTACCATTCTGGCAAGATCAAATCGCACCTGCTTTATTAGACAACAAAACAGTCTTAGTAGCAGCTCATGGTAACTCTTTACGTGCTTTAGCAAAACATATCGAAGGAATTTCAGATGAAGATATCATGGATCTTGAAATCCCGACTGGTCAACCACTTGTTTATGAATTAAACGATGACCTGACTGTAGCTAAAAAATACTACTTATAAGATAATTAACCCCCGCAAGTTTCTCCTTTTGATAGGCTGAAACTTGCAGGGGTTTTCTATTTCTCTAAACTTCTTGTTGATGCTTGAGCCTATCTTGTTATATCACAAAACATACTCTATCCGAAGAGCTCGCCCAACCATACCTTTCTTTAATAAATAGCTACGGCCACTTATACAAAATTAGATTCAGTCAAACATTCACGATAAATCGCTTCAACATCTGCTTCAGCTAAAGGTACATAGGCATCTGCCTTGATTGTGCTATGTGCCACCGCTTGTTTGGCCATCTCCGCAAATCGTTCATCATCAATACCAACTTCTGGCAAAGTCATCGGAATGCCACATGTTTTGAAGAAATCATAGGTTGCTTGAATTCCTTTTTTTGCAGCGATTATTGGCTCTTCTTCCTTGATTCCCCAAACATTATGAGCAAACTGAGCAAATTTAGTGACCGTTTGTTCAGAAAGTACATATTCCATCCAACGTGGCGTTAAAATAGCTAAACCAATTCCATGCGTAATATCATAAAAAGCACTTAATTCATGTTCCATAGCATGACACGACCAAACACCATGTTTTCCATTTCGAGTTAAACCGTTTAATGCTAAACTGCTTGCCCACATCAAGTTCGCACGCGCATCGTAATTATCTGGCGATTTTAGCGCAATCGGACAATTCTTGATAACGGCACGCATCAAGCCTTCTGAGACAAAATCTTGTACATCCGTTCCTGGCGTTACATTAAAATAACTTTCAAATAGATGACTCAAAATATCGGCAGAACCAGCTGCTGTTTGATAAGTTGGAACAGTAAACGTATTAGCTGGATCGAGGAAAGAGACCTTAGGAATCATCGATGGACCACCAACACCTAGTTTTTGGTTTGTCGCCAGATTCGAAATCACAGCCCCTGCATTCATTTCACTACCTGTCGCAGCTAAAGTTAAAATTGTGACGATTGGTAATGCTTCACCTTGATAGCCTTTCCTTCCTAAAATAATAGCCCAAGGATCTTCTTCACTGTAAAAACCTGCTGCAACTACTTTCGCACAATCAATCGTTGAACCTCCGCCTACAGCTAAAATTACATCTACCTGATGCTCACGACATAAGGATACACCGCGACGAACAGTCTCAATCCGAGGATTTGGTTCTACTCCACTAAGCTCTACCACTATATTTTGATTTTTTCCAAGCAAATCGATTACTTGATTATATAATCCATTTTTCTTGATACTACCGCCACCATAAACTAGCAGTACATTTTTACCGTAAACATTCAATGCTTCCGGCAGCTCATCCGCCAAGCGATCCTTGCCAAAGCGAATATCTGTTGGTACATAAAATTTAAAATTGTCCATTTTTCTTCCTCCATTCAAGTTAAGGGCCATGCATATACATATATAATAGACCAAAAAGCTTGAAACTGCGCTTACTTTGCTCGCCAAGTATTGCGCATCATCAGCTCTGCAAGCAATCGCTGTGATTTTATCCTTTGAAACTTCTCTCGCTTCGCTCGCCAAGTATTGCGCATCATCAGCTCTGCAAGCAATCGCTGTGATTTGCAATAAAAAGAGATTGAACGTTTTTCATTTCAATCTCTTTTCCTATTAACTGTTGATCGCTGTTTCTAAACCAACTTCGATCATATCATTGAATGTTGTTTGGCGTTCTTCTGCAGTTGTTTCTTCGCCGGTCACTAAGCTATCACTAACTGTCATGATGGCTAACGCTTGCACATCAAATTTAGCTGCTAAGTAATATAATGCTGCGGCTTCCATTTCAATTGCTAATACGCCTAATTTCCCTAGTTCAAAAACACCGTCCATGCTGTCTTTGTAAAAGACATCGTCAGACAAGACATTTCCTACATGTGTCACAAAGCCTTTTTCTTTGGCCGTGGTGTATGATTTTAATAATAAATCAAAATCAGCGATTTGTGGAAAGTCATATTTGGGAAAATCGTTACGGATCATTGAAGAAGGGGTCGCGGCTGCTTGAGCAATTACTAAATCACGCACTCTGACTTTTTCAGAAATCGAACCGCAAGTACCAACACGAATCAGCTTTTTCACGCCATAAGAATTGATCAATTCATGGGCATAGATCGTCGCTGAGGGCATACCCATTCCTGTGCCTTGCACAGAAACTCGTTCGCCTTTATACGTCCCAGTATAGCCTAACATTCCTCTGACTTGATTGTAACACACCGGATTTTCTAAAAATGTTTCAGCAATGTATTTTGCGCGTAATGGATCTCCAGGCAACAAAATTTTATCTGCGATCTCGCCTTGTTTCGCTTCGATATGAACACTCATCTTTTTTCTCCTTTAACTGTACATTTTTATAATTCAGCTAATGTCGCTTTGACTAGCTCTTTAAATTGGCCCTTCACACGCTCAGTTGTTTCGACTACTTCTGCATGATTTAGACTACTTTGCATACCAGCAGCTAAGTTTGTAATACAAGAAATTCCCAAAACTTTTAACCCACTATGCGCTGCAACGATTACTTCTGATACGGTTGACATTCCAACTGCATCAGCTCCCATCACACGGGACATACGAATTTCAGCAGGCGTTTCATAGGTAGGTCCAGAATAGCCCATGTAAACCCCTTCTTGTAATAGAACATCTTGTGCTTTAGCGACTTTTCTAGCTATTTCAGCATATTCTGGCGTGTACGCATGACTCATATCTGGGAAACGCGGCCCCATTTCGTCATCATTTTCCCCGATCAATGGGTTGTCTCCTGTGAAATTGATATGATCTGTAATCAACATCAAATTCCCAGGTGTGAAGCTTTCATTCACGCCACCTGCAGCATTTGTCACAATAATAGAATGGGCACCTATCGCTGCCATCATGCGGACTGGATAGGTAACAGTTTGCATCGAATGACCTTCATAATAGTGAAAACGCCCTTGCATTGCTAAGACTTTTCGCCCTGAAAGAGTCCCATAAACTAATTTTCCAGCATGCCCCACAACAGCAGATACTGCAAAATGAGGGATTTCAGCAAATGGAATAGCAATTGCATCTTCTATTTCATCTGCTAATTCGCCTAAACCTGAGCCTAAGATCAAACCAAATTCTACTTCTTTAATGCCTTTTTCTTTTAAAAAGCTCGTTGTCTCTTTTAACATTCCACTTAAGTTCGTCATCGTTTCTCTCCTATACAAGTTTAGTTAAAAAGCTATCGCCATTTTCTGTTTTTGGAACTGCAAAATTCTCAGCTACCGTCGCTGAAATATCCGCATAATGTCCTTGCGGCAAGCTACCTTGTCCATTCATTTTTTTACTATAAACCAACAATGGAACATATTCTCTTGTATGATCTGTCCCAGGGAAGGTTGGATCATTCCCATGGTCTGCGGTTATCATCAGTAGATCATCTTCTTCCATAGCCTCAATGATTTCAGGAAGTCTTAAATCAAATGCTTCAATTGCATGCGCATAACCGACTACATCCCGACGATGACCATATAGCGCATCAAAATCTACTAAATTCGTAAAGCTTAGTCCTTCAAATTCTTTTTTCATCACTTTAAGCAATTGGTCTACGCCATCCATATTACTCTTCGTACGAACAGATTCTGTGATGCCCTGACCGTTGAAAATATCGTTGATTTTCCCTACTGCAATTACGTCTTTCCCATTTTCTTTCAATGAATCAAGAACAGTATGCCCAAATGGATCTAGCGCATAATCATGGCGGTTACTTGTTCTAGTAAAATTGCCTGGTTCACCAAGATACGGACGTGCAATGATCCGACCGATCATGTATGGCTCATCTTTGGTGATATCACGAACATATTGACAAATCCGATATAATTCTTCCAAAGGAATGATTTCTTCATGAGCCGCTATTTGTAACACTGGATCAGCAGATGTATAAACAATCAGATCTCCTGTTTCCATTTGATGTTGTCCATAATCATCGATCACGGCTGTACCGCTGTATGGTTTGTTGCAGACAATCTTACGTCCTGAAAATTCTTCGATTTGTTTTAGCAATTCTTCTGGAAAACCATCAGGAAATACGCGGAATGGTTTTTGAATATTCAAGCCCATGATTTCCCAGTGCCCTGTCATTGTGTCTTTCCCTACAGAAACTTCTTCTAATTTCGTTGCATAGCCTTTATGGTCAGATACGGCTTCAACATTATGAAGAGGAGCGATTGTTCCTAAACCAAGCTTTTCTAAGTTAGGAATCGTCAACCCAGCTTCTTTTGCGATATGCCCTAATGTATCACTACCTACATCACCAAACTTTTCGGCATCAGGTGCTTCCCCGATTCCGACTGAATCCATTACAATTAAATGCACGCGTTTAAACATAACCATCCTTCTTTCTTTGAGATTATTTTAGAAATTTATCCTGTAAAACTTGACTGATAATTATTTATAAAAAGGGCAAGACTTCAGAAAATGTCCCATAGCCCCGCCCTTTTTTATACTAAATTATTCTATTTTGATTTGATATAGTTTTGTCCATTTGCTTTTGGTCCAGAAGCTTTGCCTAAGAAGACAACTAGCACAATGATAGTCAATACATAAGGTGCTGCTTGTAAGTAAACCGCTGGTATTGATGAAATAACTGGTAAATTCGATCCAGCAATACTGATATTTTGCGCGAAACCAAAGAATAAGGCAGCGCCCATCGCACCAAGTGGATTCCATTTACCAAAAATCATCGCCGCCATTGAAATAAACCCTTGCCCAGCAATCGTCGTTACTGCAAAACGTCCAGCGATTGTTTGAGCAAAAACCGCTCCACCAATCCCCCCTAAAAATCCAGAAATCAACACGCCAGCATAGCGCATTACATAAACGTTGATCCCTAATGTATCTGCTGCTTGAGGGTTCTCACCAACTGAGCGAAGGCGTAAGCCAAAACGAGTTTTGAACAATACGAACCAAGAGAGGATTGCGACTAAGATTGCCACAAAAGCTGGTAACGTTGTTTGTTTAAAGAATAAATCGCCTAAAATAGGGATATCCTTTAAAACAGGAAATGTAAAATACCCAAATGATTCTGTGATCGTATCTGTTTGACCCTTACCATAAATGACCTTGATCAAGAAAATCCCTAAAGCTGGTGCCATTAAGTTAACCACGGTCCCGCTAATAATATGATCAGCTCTTAGGTTGATTGTTGCTACCGCATGAAGCAGTGAGAACAACATCCCGACTAAGCCGCCGACTAAACAAGCAAGCCACGGTGTTGCTGCCCCATATGTTTCGGCAAAAGTTAAGTTAAAAACGACTGAACTGAAAGCACCCATCACCATGATTCCTTCAAGTCCTACGTTTACAATACCACTACGCTCAGAAAATGTCCCACCCAAAGCCGTAAAGACTAAAGGAGTAGAATAAACCAAGGTTTGTGTAATAATCGGCGCTAATGCAGCGATCAATGCAATTTCCATTAGATTTTCCCTCCTTCTTGACTTGTTGGGTCTGTTTTTCCATCTAACTCTTCAACGATTGCTACTTCTTTTTTGCTGCCTGAAGCTTTAGCTAGTAAGAAGCGGATCAAGTAACTGATTGCTACAAAGAAAATGATTGCAGCAATAACTACATCTACTAATTCGATTGGAACCCCTGCACGAAGCGGCATTCCTTGTCCGCCAAGCTTCAGCACACTGAAGAGAATCGCAGATAGGAAAATCCCTACAGAGCTGCCCGCACCTAACAAGGAAATCGCCATCCCATCAAATCCGATACTCAATGAAGAGCCTTGTACGAAGAAATTACCAAATGTTCCTAAGCCAAGAACTACTCCGCCTAAACCGGCTAACGTTCCTGAAATGACCATGGACATGACGATCGTCCGTTTACTACTCATTCCAGCATATTCGGAAGCAAAAGGATTCAATCCAACTGAACGGATCTCATAGCCTAAAGTTGTTTTCTTCATCAGGAACCAAATCAAAACAAGGAAAATAAGTGCTAGAAAAATCCCAATATTTAAACGAGAGCCACTACTCAATTCTTTTAAGAAGCCCGTTCGTAAGCTTGCGTTTTCTCCAATAACTTTTGTCACACCTTTGTTACTCATAAAGTCTTTTGACATCACATTATTTACAATATGTGTGCTTGTATAAAGAAAAACATAATTCAACATGATTGTAACGATGACTTCACTTGTCCCAAAGAAAGCCCGCAATAGTCCAGGAATCGCTGCAGCTAATGCTCCGGCTAAAGCGCCCGCAAGTACAGCTAAGGGTAAAACAACTAAACGTGGCGCATCTGCCATCGTTAAAGCTACCCAAATACTTGTTACCCAACCACACAGTGCTTGACCTGAAAGACCGATGTTAAAGAATCCAGCCGAATTTGCTACTGCAAATCCTAAGGCTGTGAAAATCAACGGCCCCGCTGTTACGAATATTTCTCCGATACTCTTCGGACTTTGAAAAGCAGTTTGCAGCATTGCTTGATACCCTGCAATCGGGTCCTGACCCGAAATAAGCATAATAATTGCTCCAAGAATAAAGCCCATCAATACGGATAAAACAGGAACTAAAATATTCCGTATTCGTTCTGTTTGATTATTCAACTGCCTCACCTGCCTCTTGCCTTAATTCTGCTCTAGCTTCTTCTAATGAATAACCTGCCATTAATAAACCTAATTCATTTTCAGTTGTTTCTTTCGGATCAACGATCCCTACGATTTTACCTGCGTGAATAACGGCAATTCGATCAGATACATTCAAAATTTCATCTAATTCAAAGCTAACAACTAATACTGCTTTCTCTTTATCTCGTTGTTCGATCAGGCGCTTATGGATATACTCGATAGCACCAACATCTAACCCACGCGTTGGTTGTGACACGATCAATAAATCTGGATCACGATCGATTTCACGAGCGATGATCGCTTTTTGTTGATTCCCTCCTGATAAAGCCTTCGCTGGGACCAACTCATTTACTGTCCGTACATCATATTCTTCTATTAATCTACGTGCGTATGAATTGATTTGATTATAGTTTAAAACGCCCGTGTTACTTAACGGCTTTTTATAGTAAGTTTGTAACGCAATATTTTCTGCCAAGCTCATATCTAAGATTAAGCCATACTTATGACGATCTTCTGGAACATGCCCAACGCCTGCTTCTGTAATTGCACGAGGGTGTTTATTTGTAATGGCTTCTCCTCTTAGTTCAACTGACCCGCTCTCTGCTTTACGTAAGCCAGTTAATGCTTGAATCAATTCGGTTTGACCGTTACCATCGATTCCTGCAATACCAACTACTTCACCAGCTCGTACATCCAAGCTAAGACCTTTCACAGCTTCTAACCCACGACTTTCTTTCACAACTAAATCTTTGATTGAAAGAACGACTTCCTTAGGCTCTGCAATTTTCTTTTCTGTCTTAAACGAAACAGAACGCCCAACCATCATATCTGCCAACTGTTGTGATGAAACATCTCGAACATTTACCGTGTCAATACTTTGACCACGGCGAATCACTGTACAACGATCTGCAACTTTTTTGATTTCATCTAATTTATGTGTAATCAAAATAATTGATTTACCTTCTTGAACAAGACCACGCATGATGTCGATCAACTCATCGATCTCCTGAGGTGTCAATACGGCGGTTGGCTCATCGAAAATCAGAACATCGGCGCCTCGATACAACGTTTTCAAAATTTCCACACGTTGTTGGGCACCCACAGAGATATCCCGAATATAAGCACCTGGATCTACTGACAATCCATACTGCTCAGAAACTCGTTTGATTTCTGCTGTTGCTTTTTTGCGGTCTAGTATACCAACTTTTGTCGGTTCACTTCCCAGAACGATATTTTCTGTCACTGTAAATGCATCTACTAGCATAAAGTGTTGGTGGACCATTCCGATTCCTAAGTGGTTTGCAGTAGTCGGTCCATTGATTGATACTTTTGACCCATTCATAAAGATTTCACCTGATGTTGGTTCTAACAAACCAGATAAAATATTCATCAAGGTGGATTTCCCAGCACCATTTTCTCCAAGCAACGCATGGATTTCTCCAGGGCGGACAGTTAAGTTGATATTGTCATTAGCCTTAAACGTCCCGAACTGCTTAGTAATATTGCGCATCTCAATTACATAGTTTTCTTGAGCCACATTTTTCACATCCTAACGATTTAATCACTTATATCATTTATTAACACGGTACTTCTAAAAAATAAAGTAGCTTTTAGGCTCTTAAAGAAAGAAAATGAGTGGTATCTCCCTTCATTTTCTTTCTTTAAAGGCTTAACAAACCCTTGATGGCGTTAGAACAAAAGTGTCCAGCAACTTTTGTTCTAACAATCATCTCATCAAGTATAATGATTACTCTTTTACATCTTTGGGAACTTCTGGAACAGTGATTTTTTCAGCGATGATTTCTTCTTTTACTTTTTCAACAGCAGCTTTTGTATCATCAGTTAAATAGCCATCTGTTAAATCAACACCGCCATCTTTCAATCCATATACTAAGTGCTCCCCACCAGGGAATTTATCTTCTAACGCACGATTAGAAATATCTTGTACAGCAGCACCAACACCTTTAAGTGTTGATGTTAAAGTGAAGTTATCTTCTTTACCGTCTTTTGTTTTGTATTTGCCTTCTTTATCTTGGTCACTATCTACACCGATTACCCAGACTTTGTCTTTTGAACCAGTTTCGTTTAAATCTTTTGCTTCTTGGAAGACACCTTGCCCTGTACCACCTGAAGCGTGGAAGATAATGTCTGCGCCTTTTTGATACATAGAAGCTGCTAATGCTTTCCCTTTAGCAGGATCGCCAAATGATGCTGCATATTCGATTTCAACTTTAATGTCTTTGCCTAACTCTTTAGCAGTATCGATCACACCTTGATGGAATCCAGCTTCAAAACGGTCGATAACCGCGCCTTCTTCACCACCAATAAAGCCAACCGTATTTGTTTTCGTCGTGCGTGCTGCAGCGACACCCGCTAAGTAAGAAGCTTCTTGGTCTTTGAATGTTGCAGATACTACGTTATCTTTTCCTTCAATAACACTATCAACGATACCAAATTGAGTATCTGGATTTGCATCAGCTGCTGTACCGATTGAATCAGCTAGTAAGTAGCCAATACCAAAGACTGTTTTGAATCCGTTAGAAACAGCTGTATCAATATTTGTTACGTATTCTGAAGCATCGTTTGATTGAATGTAATCAAATCCGTCTGCTCCTTTTTTAAGATCATGTTCTTTACCCCAATCTTGTAAACCTTCCCACGCTGATTGGTTAAATGAACGGTCATCTACCCCGCCAATATCAGTAACGATAACAACGCTGTGATCTGCATCCCCGCCTGCTGATTTTCCATCTGTTGAATCTTTTTTACCTCCACCACATGCTGCTAATGCAACAGTCAATGCTAGTGCAGTCAAGCCAAAACCAAATAATTTTGCTTTTTTCATCTCTGTAAAGCCCCCTAAAATAGTTTTATATTTTCAACAGTCAGATGACTGAATGAACCAAAATAATAATGAAACACTTCTGTACTTTGCGTACCTTAAACTTTTCAATAGCACGATAAAGGTTGACAGGTTTAGCTTGTGTGTAGATAACTCTCAAAAAGTCAAAGAGAAGCGAATAAAATACCTTACAGATCTTTTTCCGTAAAAGCATACGGTAGAAGCTCAGCTACGGTCATTTCTTTGGTAACACCTTGTTCTCCTACCAAGGTAACTGGCATATCAGGCGCACAAAATTCAGCCATCACTTGTCGGCATGCGCCGCACGGAGAGATTGGCTCTGGTGTATTTCCCGCAATTACTAAATGGTGAAATTCTCGTTCACCTTCTGAAACAGCTTTGAATAGTGCTGTCCGTTCTGCACAATTGGTCAATCCATAAGAAGCATTTTCGATATTGACTCCTTGATAGGTTTTACCTTCTTTGGTAATCAGGCATGCACCCACTGGAAAATGAGAATACGGTACATATGCTTTTGTTAACGCATCATCTGCGATCGCTAACCATTCTTGTTTGGCTGTCATTAGCTTAATACCCTGCTCCAGTTGAGCCTTCCATGATTGCAACGCCTGCACTTGTTCCAATGCGTGTAGCACCTGCATCGATCATCGCTTTGGCTTGTGCTTCATTATGAATACCACCCGACGCTTTGACACCCATGTCTGGTCCTACTGTTTCACGCATTAATTTAACATCTGCAACTGTAGCGCCCCCTGTTGAAAAACCAGTTGATGTTTTAACAAAGTCGGCACCTGCTTCTTTAGCAAGTTCACAGACTTTGATTTTTTCTTCATCTGTTAGTAAGGCTGTCTCAATGATTACCTTGACTAAGGCTTGCCCCTTCGCTGCATCAACAACGGCTTGAATATCCTTCAAGACTTTTTTGTATTGCTTAGATTTAAGAGCACCAACGTTAATGACCATATCGACCTCTGTCGCACCATTGTTGATCGCATCTGTTGCTTCATAGGCTTTTACTTCTGATGTATTAGCGCCTAAAGGAAAACCAATTACTGTACAAACAGCCACAGAAGTTCCCGCTAAGTGTTCTTTTGCTAACGCAACCCAGCATGGATTAATACAAACTGAGAAGAATTCATATTTTTTAGCTTCTTCAATAATTCGTAAAACGTCCTCTTCCTTTGCATCTGCTTTTAAAATAGTGTGGTCAATCATTTGATTTAATTCCATTATTTTTTTACACATCCTTTATGCTGTTATTATATCATGAATCAGCTCAGGTTCAGTGCCAGAACTGCCGATTTCGATATTTTTATATAAAAGTTCTTTTACGTGGTCGATTGAATCTGAATTTGAATAAATAGTCAGCAATGACTCACCAGAACTCACTGCCATCCCTACTTTTTTATGCAGTTTGATTCCTACTGCATGATCCACTTCATCTTCTTTCGTTGCACGCCCTGCCCCCAAGAGCATTGCAGCAATACCGATTTCATTTGCTACAAGCTTTTGAACAACACCAGATGTTTGAGCTGGTAATTCTATTTGATATTTAGCTGTTAACAAACGCTCAGGAGCATCGATGATGGTGTCATCTCCACCTTGGTTGCGGATCATTTCTCGGAATTTTTCCAATGCTTTACCTGATTCCAACGCCTCTTTCAACATCTCACGAGCATCGTCTAATGTAGTTGCTTTTTTTGCTAGAACGACCATTTGACTGCCTAAAATATAGCACATTTCCAACAAGTCTTCTGGTCCTTTGCCTTGCAGTGTCTCGATTGCTTCAACAACTTCTAAACTATTGCCGATTGCTTCACCTAACGGTTGAGACATATCAGAAATCACCGCCATTGTCTGGCGATTCGCTAAATGTCCGATCCGAACCATTGTTTCTGCTAAGCGGCGGGCTTCATCGATATTTTTCATAAAAGCACCTTCACCAGTCGTTACATCCAATACGATTGCATCCGCACCCGCAGCGATTTTTTTACTCATGATCGAACTTGCAATCAGCGGGATCGAATTGACCGTCGCTGTAACATCGCGTAATGCATATAATTTTTTATCTGCTGGCGCTAAATCACCTGACTGACCAATTACTGCTACGTGACTTTCATTTACAAAACGAATAAATTCAGCATCAGGTATTTCTACATGAAACCCTGGTATCGCTTCTAACTTATCCAATGTTCCACCTGTATAACCAAGACCTCTCCCAGACATTTTGGCCACACTAGCACCAACACTGGCAACTAGCGGCGCTAAAATCAGCGTTGTGGTGTCACCTACACCACCGGTAGAATGCTTATCTACTTTGATTCCTTTAATTGATGAAAGATCAATCATTTCACCTGAGTTAGCCATCGCCAACGTCAGGGTCGTAATTTCTTCATCTGTCATATCTTTGTAAAAAATAGTCATTAAAAAGGCGCTCATCTGATAATCTGGAATATCCCCTTTGGTATAACCAGAAATAATGAATTGAATTTCTTCATCTGTTAAGACCTGTCCATCTCGTTTTTTTTCGATCAAATCTACCATTCTCATGCTTTTTTTGCCTCCGAATCAATCCTCAAGGATGTATTATACACTAAAATTGTTCAGGTTAAAACCTTTTAGTAAAACAGTTTACTAACGCTTTCATATTTTGAAAACGCTTATAACACGAACATTAAATCAAATCCCGCTAATTGTCAATCGATTTCGTGCTATTTCTTAAAATAAATGTTGTATCAAAAATTTTATTGGGTATTTTTTTCTTTGAATCATTGATGGACTCTACTAAAAATTGCGCCGCATAAAAACCAATATCAAAGCTTGGTTGATAGACAGTCGTTAAACCTGGCACCAAATATTCAGAGATCTCCAATCCATCAAAACCAATCACTGAAATATCTTCTGGAATTTTTTTTCCACACTCTTCGATTGCCTGATAAGCGCCCATAGCCATTTCATCATTGCCGCAAAAGATCGCTGTAATTTTTTGATTTTTCAAAACTTTTTTAGCTGCTGTATAACCACCACCTAAATTTAGGTCCCCGCTGCACATATATTCTTCCCGTATAGAAATACCGTTATCTTTCAATGCATGCTGATACGCAGTCACTCTTTCAGTTAACTGATAATAGCCGTCGTTTTCTTTCAACATCCCGATATGCCGATGCCCTTGTTCAATCAACGAACTGACAGCTTGATACGCACCTTCATATTCTTTTACGATCAAGCGGCCGCTTTCTCGTGGATTGATTCCTCGATCGACCAAAATAACTGGAACTTTCCGTTTACTTTTATTTCTCAAAATGTGATTAGCTGGTAAAATATTCGGTGTAGCAAAAATAATGCCATCTACCGAACGGTGCACAAGTTCAGTGACATATTGCGTCGCCTTTTCTTCATCATGTTTTGAATTACATAATAAAATCATGTAACCAAGAGAATTCAAATAGGTTTCTACCCCTTCGATCACCTTAGCAAAGAAAAAATCAGTTACATCTGGCACAACCATCCCGATTGTTTTTGAATGACGTGTGATAATGTTCGAAGCAAAATAATCTGGCTTATAATCGTATTCTTCCACCACAGCCAACACTTTATTTCTCGTTTTTTCACTAAAGCGGCTACCTTTATTGTTGATGATTTGAGACACTGTTGTAACTGATACACCTGCCATATCTGCAATTTCTTTAATGGTCAACTTCATACTCATTCTCCCTTTGTTGACACACCTACCAAGAATGTCAACGTTTTCATTTTACTTATCGAATAATTCTAGTTTAGCAGAACTTAATATAATAGAATAGCTTATCTTCTTTTACACACCTCAATCTTTGCTCTAAATAACTGCGAAGAGAGCGTTGCTTTGCTCCCCTCTCCGCTTTAACAATTATTTTCTAGTCAACTTTCACCAATTATTCGTCAACATCAATAAACCAGGAATCCAGCAGGTAACAATTCCTTCAAAAATCGCGAAATACAAGACTGGCTTTCCAATTTTCTTTTTCAAAACATATTCAATAAAGCCTGTCATCCATAAAATTCCCCAAGACAACCAAATCAAAGCAAAACGCCAATCGCCATCTACTGTAAACGAAATGTATGCCGCTGGAATCGTATTTATCGCAACAAATAAAGCAAATATTCCATAAATCCGCATATCTAAATCAAACACATAAATCAGACCGACCATCAAGTAAGTGAACGCAAATAAATAACCAGTCCCCGCGTCATAATAAGCACCTCGAGATAAATAAAGGGTATTGATAATAAAAGACAAACTTCCTGTCAGCAAATTTAATAGACCAGTCGATTTTTTATCTACTCCAACCAAGCCGCAATATCCATTACTAATCAAGGTAATCGCCACAAATAAGAGCCCTACTCCTAACAAAAAAATCCCTCCAACTAAATAATAAAAAAGAGTGTTTTTAAGAACCCCTTGTACTTTAAATCCTCTGAAAAATCTACTCGTCTTT
Source organism: Enterococcus sp. AZ101 (assembly GCF_050499005.1). Classification (NCBI taxonomy): domain Bacteria; kingdom Bacillati; phylum Bacillota; class Bacilli; order Lactobacillales; family Enterococcaceae; genus Enterococcus; species Enterococcus sp. AZ101. Next base: position 98,813 of record NZ_JBMHEZ010000003.1, read on the forward strand.
ATAGTATACCACGACTCTTATTGACAGAGTGTACAACGCGTGTTAAAGTCTTCAAAATACTGATTGAAGAAGACCACAAAATTTCAACAAAAAAGAGAGGATGATACTGTGAAACGTGAACGCGTCAAAAAACTACCAAAAATAGAGTTGCATTGTCATTTAGACGGCTCAATTCGCCCAGAAACTTTACGAAAAATAGCCCTTCAACATAACATTTATTTACCTTCTGAACAAGACCAATTGAAAAATCTGTTAGTTGCTCCTCAAGATTGCCAAAATTTGAGCGACTATTTAGAGCGTTTCGATCTAGTTTTGACCTGTCTGCAAACAGAATCTGCGCTAAAAGCTGCTGCATTTGACGTGATCAGTCAAGCCGCTGAAGAGAATATCTATTATATCGAAGTTCGGTTTGCTCCTTCCTTACATACAAAAAAAGGTCTCTCTTTACCTAAGGTCATAACCGCTGTATTAGCTGGTCTGGAGCAAGGTCAACAACAATTTGGGGTAAAAAGTAATGCATTATTATGCGGTATGCGCCATGAAGAGTTGTCTGATATCGCAAAAATCGTTCAATTGGCCGATACGTTCAAAACAGATGGCATCGTGGGATTTGATCTGGCAGGCAACGAATTAGATTTTCCGCCCTATACCTTCGAAGAGACATTAGGTCTTGTTGAGCAATTAAAGATTCCTTTAACATTACATGCTGGCGAATGTGGATGTGGTCAAAATGTCGCTGATGCTGTTTATTTAGGCGCTAAACGGATTGGACACGGGATTGCTGTAAAAGATTCTCCGAACTATTTTCCATTATTAAAAGAAAAAGATATTTTAATCGAAATGTGTCCCACAAGTAATTTTCAAACTAAAACTGTTACTACATTAGCGGATTACCCATTCCGTTTGTTTCTTGATGCAGGAATCAAGGTTTGTATCAATACGGATAATCGCACCGTTTCGAATACAACATTGACCGACGAATTTATGAAGCTTTATGAATGGTACGGTATCACATACGCGGACATGGAACAATTGAATCATAATGCGATCAATGGTGCTTTCATCTCTGATGAAGAAAAAAGAACTTTGCATGAACAATTGACGAACAATTATTAGCTAACCTAAATAGGCAGAAAGAACCGCTACTCAATTCTTCTGCCTATTTTTTTCTTAAGTTAATGAAATACCAATACTACGGTTTAACAATACCTGTTTGGTCAACACCAATGATTTGCCAATCATAAATTCTAGCTGTCTTCCCATTTTTTTCTGCCTTTTCTAAAACTAGCTTGACATATCTTGCTTCCACTAAGCCAATTGCATCTTTGCTATGATCTAAGATATTCCCTCTTTTTTGCACAACAGTTCTCCAATTGCTTCCGTCATCACTTACTGAAATATCATACTCCCTCGTATTCCATTCTGAACTTTCGCCACCTGCGCCAGCATGGAATAATTCAAATCCAGCAATTGTTTTTACTGTGCCTAAATCAGCAATCATCCAAGGTTTGTCACTGCTATTATCACACCATTTCGTTTTCAAGTTCCCGTCTAAAGCAAAGCGATAGCTTTCTCCTTCATTTGTATAACCAGAGCCTTGGTCCGCAGTAGTTGTTGGTAATACTGATAGATTCTCTATTTTAATCCCAGTATTTTGATCATAAACGTAAAGATACTTTTCCTTGATGATCTCAGTCTCACCTGAAGCATTAACTGCCGTTGCTCTTACAGAATACGTACCTGCTTTGGCAAAGGATAGTGTCATTTCTTGTCCAGAAGCAGTTTCTGGTGTTGCACCAACCACTTCCCAGTTCACGGTTTCTGTAGATTTAGAAACCGTTGCATCTAGAGTGATTGTTTCTCCTACAGAAACTAATGTGCTGCTAGCATTAATCGCTATCTCAGGTTTTTTTAGCACTTCAAATGGATAAACAGCTGTGGTCCCTTTACTTTGCTGTTCTCGACCATAATGATCAACTGGAACTACACGATAATTCGCAGTATCTTCTATTCGTTCTTGATTTAATAATGTATAGGAGTTGTTTGCTGTTTCTCCTTCAAACTGCCATGTCCCAGCCACTTTTCGGTAAATGCGATAAGAGTTAGTGTTTTTCCCCTTCGTCTCCCAACGTATACGAATACTTTCTGTTAAATCATCAATAACTGTTTTTCCTGAAAAGGTAAGTTTGCTGACTGGACTGATTGATACTTTTTTTTCTTTTCCAATTCTTAATTGCCCCAAACGAATTGAAGCCGGACCTGTCTGATTATTCTTGATATCCAAGCCAATAGCCGTAATTGCTTTGCCGCTTGCTGCTTTTAAGGAATATGTCGTTTGTACCCAGCCATTTGCCAACATTTGTTGTTCACCTTGAATCGTCACTGGTTTTTCTTTTCCCTTAAGTTCTAAAACTAAAGATACGTTGTCTGCTCCTTTTGTCACGACAGCGGCTGTCTCAGAGGCGCTCACTTTCAATTGAGAAGCATATAATTGAATAAACGTTCGTTTGTCAGCGGTCATCGTTCCAGATAAATTGATCGACGAACCACCATTAAATGCATCTTTATAATCGATTGTTGCTTCAAGTTGATTGCCTGCTTCATTGTCAATAACCCAGCGATAGGTAGGCATAACGTCTTGAATACTACGATTATTAAAGCTTCCTTCTTTGACTTTTGTACCATCTAAATAAAAACCATCCCCATTTCCAACATTAAAATTTGTTAAAAACGGTACACTTGTAATGGGTGTTTTCTCCACGTAATATCTAGAAACGCCCTGCCACTCACTTTTAGCACTTTCTACCGAGCGAGGATCTCCTTGTGAATTTATCCAAAGTAATGTTTCGTTTTCCCAATAACGATCAACATCGTACTGACCGCCATCACGTAGTGTCCAATCTGGACAGTACAGTCCTAGTGAGAGAAGTGGTTGTCCATTTTCCCCTAAAATGCTACTTGGTTTTCGCCGGCTATTTATGCCGTTCGCTTGAACGTCGATGCCTGCAAATAAATCATATGGGTCACGCTTCAGCTGAACCGCCTTTGCTCTTGATGTTTCAAGATTCTGCCAGCGGAAATCAACAAACATTTTATCCGAAACACGTTTTTTCCCTTCTTGGAAGTATCCTTGATTTTGTTCATTTAGGGCACCTTGCCAATCAACAGCACCAGTTGGAATCATCGAGTCATACCAAATAACCTGCTGTTTTTTGGGTTTACGAGCTTGTAAATAGCTCATACATTCTTTCATAGCAGTCGCTGTTTGTGCATCAACATTGGTTTCTTGATTGATAAACCATCCATCAAAACCATAGGCTGCCGACATTTCTAACAACTTATCTGCCATTGGAAATTTTCCTGTGCGATCTTTTTGTACGAATTGCTCTACCCATTCACTTTTACCACCATAAGCTTCTGGCGGAAAGAAAACAGTTCCAACAATCGGCACGCCATTTCTATGGGCTACATCCGTGATATCACCGCTTGGTGGAACTATGATTCCTTCACCAGAAGAACCCGCCCAAGCAACTAATGTATCCACATACTGCCAATTTGTAAAATTGTAGACCGCTTTATCTGTACCACCTTGTGATGGCGTTCCTTTCGTATGCCGATTAACAATTGCGATTGACAGAACTTTGGCTTCTGTACTCTGATCTACATTCATTTTCTTTCCTTGCACACGAGTCGCTAAAGGAACTTTAGAACTATTAAATGGTGCGTCAGGATCGTTTTTAGCATCCCAGCTGAGTAACGTATCTGGAAATAAGGCTGTCGCTTCTGGTACTTGATCAAACAACGGGATAGCTATTTCCTTATTACTTCTTGATTCTAGCGATTCTGCATAAACCCTTGATACCGATGCACCGCCTAATAGAGTGAACACAACAGCTGCACTACAACACACATGTTTCAAAGTTTTTCTTTTCAATGAATGAACCCCCTTAATCATTTTCCCTAAATTCCAGCATTATTCATCCTCCTGAAAATGATAACGCTTTCCATCTTTTTTATAAATAGAGAAACTATAGCATTTGTATCAAAAAGTATAGGTTCTTTTTGTAGAAAAAAAAGACAGCTAGACTATTGAATATTATGACCAATAATCCAGCTATCGTTTTACTTAATCAAGATATAGACAATTCCCTGTGCATCAGCTTACGAATTCATCTGATTTAATTTCACATTTCTCTTTAGCTAAAAGCAAGCAACCCATTGTCCCGCTGTTATCTCCTAAATCACACCCTACGATATAGTCCTCTAACACAGGCAACGCTACATAACCGCCCAATTGCCTTTCTAACGATGCGCGGATTTTTGGAAACAGTTGCGTCTGTTTCATAACACCGCCGCCTAAAATAATTTTTTCTGGCGACAATGTTAGTGTATAATTCATCAACGCTTGTGCAATATAAAAGGCTTCAATTTCCCAAATATCATGCGTCGCTTCTAGTAACTGCCCTTTGATTCCGGTCCTCTTCTCCAATGCTGGACCTGCTGCTAATCCCTCTAAACAATTATCATGGTACGGACATGCACTTTCTACTGTATCACCTGGATAACGTTGAACAGAGATATGCCCCATCTCTGGATGACTAAATCCTTGCAGAACGGTTCCATTGACAACAGCACCTCCACCAACACCTGTGCCTACCGTCAAGTAGATACAGCTTTCAGTATCTTTCCCTGCACCTAAATGCATTTCGCCATACGCTGCTGCATTAACATCCGTCGTCCAAGCAACCGGAACCTGATAGCGCTCTTTTAAGGACCCTAAAAGATCGATATTTTGCCAGCCTGGTTTCGGTGTAGAGGTGATATATCCGTAAGTACTAGACTTACTATTAACATCAATAGGTCCAAACGAGCCTATCCCAAGTGCTATTAACGGATACGCGTCAAAAAATGCAAAAACTTCATCCAAGGTTACTTTCGGTGACCTCGTTGGTAAGTTGATTCGTTCAATAATGTTTAATTGCTCATCTGCGACTGCACAGACAAATTTTGTACCGCCAGCTTCGATTGATCCATAGTACGTCATCTAGCTTTCCTCCTGTCCTTAGCGATCAAAACCAATCGTTCGAATTTCGTAAGGCTTCAATTGTTTCACCACTTCTTCATGTTGCTTTTCTTCTAGCAAATTCAATAAGTGTGCCACCTCTTTCCCATTTTTTTCTATTTCAATCTGAGCTTGGTTCCCACTCATATTGAAGCCTCTGACAACAAGTGCATCATCATCCGCACTATTTTTCACTGCGGTTACTGCGAATGTCTCCCCTTTAATCATTAAGTAAGCATCCTTCGCGTTTAATAAACCTGCATGTCTTGACGTTTGTTTCACACTAAAGGGAATTTGCGCAGCATAAGCTCGTTGATACGTAGCATACCGTCTTTCCTTTTCGCTATGAAAGTCAATGCCATAGTGGAACGTATGTGTCCCTAAACATTGTGCTTCTGGTGTTGGGAAGTACCCCCAATCTCCCATTTCTCCGACTGCTCTTAAAAGAGTCAATGCAATCGTATTATTTTCCGGTAATACTTCATATTCATTCAAGCCAAAATTAGAAACCGTTATTCCAGATTCCTCATCATGGATATTAACAAACCCATGCTGATGTTGGGGATTGGTTGGATTTTCCCAGCTTTTGCTTACTTGATTTGGTCGAGTAACCACTTCATAAATACTATCAGCTTCATGGGTCTGTGTTTCGATTCCTGTAGGAAACAATATCCGCAGACGATGATCTTTCATTTGATTATCCAATGTCGTTTCAAATTTTAAGCGCGAAGAATCTTTTTCCATCGTTACTAGCGTTTCAATCGTTAATTCTTTCATCTTTGATGAACGGCCAGCTTTGCGATAACGGAAATCTACAACTGCCTTTTGCTCTTGTTCTAGTAAATCTTCTGCTGCTTCTGGGATTAACATTTGTTGAACGATTTTAATTTGCGCTATGAATAATTCATCTTTTACTACTGAAATTTCTGCGGGATGATGCTTAGACAAAATAGGCGTTGTTCCTTCTGGTTGTTTAAAGATATATTCATTCCCAATGTCTCCTGTATCTTCAATCAACAATAAGTTGTCATAGCTCTTTTCTGAAGACTTATCCAATACTTCAAGGGTTCCATCTTCATTGATTGTTACAGTTAGACAGCTATTTTCCAGAACATAATTCTTTGAATCTTTGATCATAGAATCTATTTCCACATCTAAGTTTTCCGTTGGCTGTAATGCAAATGTAGCCCATGAGAAAGGCGCCATATCACTTATCAACAGCTCTACTTCAACATATTTAGCCATATAAGGGACTCTAAAACGATCTTTTGGCAACTCATAACCAAAGCAAGTCTCTGGTTTTGAAACAGTCGCTGAAATTTGTTGTCCCTGTGTATTGATTACTGCAAATGCAGGAGTATCACTATCAACTAGCCCTTCCCATAGTTCATGAGGAATTCCCTCTTTAAATGGTTTTCTTTCAATCTCAATGCGTACTTTTATGCTCTCTGATTTTTGATAGCCAGAAGTATTAAACACAACAAATGGATGACTTTTTTCTGGAAAATCTTCTGTATTTACTGCGATAACTAATTGAGATAACGCTTCCTCTGCCAAATATTTCCCAACTTCATTGGCTTTTTCAAACCTTGGAATCATTTCACGATGAACTTCATCTACAGAACAGCCGCAAATACTATCATGAGGGTGATTTTGCAGCAATAGTTTCCATGCGTAATCTAATTGGTCATGAGGATAATTGCCAGTCAATTCGTAAGCCATTGCTGCCAAAGGTTCTGTTCTATTTTCTAATTGACGTTCCACAGCTGTATTCCATTGCTTCAGGTAAACTCTTGCCGAAGCTGTATTAGCTAAAGTAAACCAGCCGTCTGTCTCCTGGCTCGTCAACTCACCATAAACTGTACCAACTTTCTCCGATAAATCTTGCTGCATTTGTTTTAAATACGTATCAAAATTCGAGTGGATAAATTCATATTCTGGAAATAGTTCATTTGCTAAAGCTATTGCTTTTGTGATATCTTTTTGAACAGGTTGATGATCAACACCATTCATCATCAATAAATGATCCGTTGATGCAAATTTTTCAACTTCTGCTAATTTTTGCGTCCAAAAGGCTAACGCCGCTTCCTTTTCTGCTGGTATCTCATTGCCGTTGCTGTACCAATTTGCAAATAATAATCCTAAAACTGTACTGTCGTCCGGTCCTTGCCACCACATTTCTGAATATTGAGAAGTATAGTTTTCATCATCCAACACCTCGTTATTAAAGCCGACTGGTTTTACCCCTCTACCAAAAGCAGCAGCATCTAAGCCTGCTTGTTTCATCATTTGCGGTGTCTGACCCATATTGCCAAAAGTATCTGGGAAATACCCTAATCTGACAGCGGCTCCCCATCTATCGCTTTCTTTTTTGCCAATCAACATATTTCGAACATTCGATTCAGAGCTGATCAGAAAGCCATCTTGTAAAATGTAAAACGGACCAATCCGCAGTTTCCCTTCTGTAATGGCTTTTTGAACTGCTGCTTTTTTTTCTGGTCTTACTTGTAAATAGTCATCTAAAATAATTGTTTGCCCGTCTAAATGAAAACTATCAAAAGCAGAATCCGTTTCGATCAACTCTAAGACATCATCCATTAATTCTACTAGACGCATGTGATGCTGCTCATAAGGCAGATACCATTCACGATCCCAATGAGAATGCGAGATAATATAAACTTTTTTCTTCATGATTTCACGCTCCATTTCATTCTTTTATCGCTCAACTCGTATATCAAAATAATCCATCACTAATTCACAAAACATCATATTTGCCCAAGAAAACCATTCACGTGTGTACTTAGAAGGATCATCCACATCAAATCCCTCATGCATCAAATGAGTACCCCCATCATTTGCAACTAAGGAATTTAAGATTCTTTCTTTCTCAGACTTGTCATTTGTGGTCATACCTTCCATTGCTAATGCAATCGGCCAAATATAATTTTCTGGAGTATGAGAGCTGCCGATCCCTTTTGCATATTTCCCTTCGTAAAAATAAGGGTTCTCCTTGCTTAAAATTGTTTTGCGCGTCATTTGATACGTTACATCTGTAATTTCTGTATATCCTAAATAAGGAGCTGAAAGTAGATTAGGGATATTGCTGTCATCCATAATACTCGTGTTACCAAGACCATCTACTTCATAAGCGTACACAGACTCCCCAAGCTGGTTGTGGGTTTTTCCATATCTTTGAATCCCAGCATCGATTTCTCTTTTCAAGATAGCAGCTTGTTTCACTATCTCTGCATCAGACAAGACTTCCGTAAAGATTTCTTCAATATATCCTAAGATAACGACCGCAAACATATTGGACGGCACTAAATAACCATAGCGACACGAATCATCACTAGGACGAAAACCTGACCAAGTCATCCCTGTCAGATGAACTTCAGTGCCGCGCCCTTTATTCGGCAATGTATCTTCTAATCGAGTTGTGTCACGTTCAAAGGTATAAGGGGAATGTTTATGTTCTTGCTCCGTTTTGAAAACGTTCAAAATATGCTTCACACCTTCAACGAAGTTTTCATCAAATTGCTTTGTGTATCCAGTATTTTTAAACAATAAGTAGGCTAATTGAACTGGATAACACAGTGAATCGATCTCATACTTTCGCTCCCAGATCCAAGGATTCATCTTAGTGTGATCCGTTTGATGCCCCGCACTATTCGGTATTTCATTAAAGGCATTCGCATAAGGATCAATCGTGATATAGAAAAATTGTCGTTGAACCAATCCACAAATCATCTCTGCAAGTTCTTCATCTTCTTTGGCAACCACTAAATAAGGGCGAACTTGGGCCGTTGAATCTCTCAGCCACATCGCAGGAATGTCTCCTGTCAGCAAAAAGGTTGTTCCATCGTCTTGCTTCTTAACTGTAGTAGTCAGAGTATTCGCAAACGCTGCATTAAAATTCTCAGCCCAACCTGCATGCTCTTTTCCACACAACTGAGTCATCTTATCCATAAAAACTTGTACAGAGTTCGGTATTTTGTTATAAATCATAATAGCCTCCTTGTCAGTTGATATATCATTTAACAACGAAAGTATATGCTAATGAAAGCGTTTTGTCCACTGTTTTTTCTACTATTTTTGAATTGAACTCTTTTTCTTTCTATGTTAAACTACCTTTAATGATATATCATTTAACGATTAGGAGAACAACTATGTCTAAACCACTATATAAAAAAATTATCGATGACTTATTACATGCTATTGAAACTGGTAATTTGCAGGAAAATGCACAACTTCCTACAGAAAAGGAATTATCTCAAACCTATAACGTCAGCCGTATTACCTCTAAACGTGCACTCACAGAGTTAGAGAATCAAGGCTTGATTTACCGTATACAGGGAAGAGGCAGCTATGTCCAAAAGCGTAAACCCATGAAGAAAAAAGTAGCTCGTATCTTATTTTTAATCCCCTTTGTAAATGACCTTTCACTTGGCAACTTCAATGAAGGTCTAGCACCTGTCACAAGTAAGCATCAATATGAAGTGATCATGTCTTCATCCGAATTTTTGATCAATAAAAAAGCAGCTGATATTATCGAAGACTTTGACGGAATGATCTATTATGCTCATAATACAGAAGACTTTCTAGACACACTGTTTGAGCTATCCATTCAGGAGTTTCCAGTTATTATCTTAGATAAAAAAATTCATGATCTATCTTATCCAACAGTACAATCGGATAATTTTTCAGGTGGTGTGATGGCAACAACTTATTTAGCAGAGCTAGGGCATCAACGAATTGCTTATATTTTTGGTGAAACTACCTTGCCGCAATCGGTACGTCAACGCTATTTAGGCTACATCCATGCAACAAAAGAACAACATTTATCGTTCCATACTGCGTTAACGGATAAACAATCTTTTTTTAATGCTGATGTCATTCACTATTTACACGAAAATGCCATTACAGGAGTGGTCTGCGAGAATGACTTAGTGGCAATTTCTTTAATGAATCTGGCAAAACGAGCGAATATTGATATACCTAATCAATTGTCAGTTGTCGGCTTCGACAACATTCAGGCAGCTTCATTGATCGACCCATCACTAACAACCATTGCACAAGATTTTAAAGGCATGGGGACACTTGCTGGGACAATGCTGATCGACTGGATTGAAAAACATAAAGTCCCGACTGACCAGCAAATCCCTGTAAAACAAATCATTCGACACTCAACAAAGGAGAATCAATAGATGAACCCAACATTGATCGATACTAGACACGGAACAGATAATCAGCACTCTTTTTCCAATGGCAATTGCCTGCCTTATACAGGTGTTCCTTGGGGCATGAATTATTTTGCCCCTCAAACGAATGGAGAGAATGGCAGCTGGTGGTTCAACCCCAGAGACCCCGTCTTTCAGGGATTTCGACTAACACATCAGCCGAGTCCCTGGATGGGGGATTTCAGTTACTTTGTGCTATTACCTTTTAACGGTCAATTGAAAGAACAGACACTCTTTCATGCCCAATCTTCTTACCGACCAAATAAGAGCGTTTTCAGACCTGACTATTTAGAAATTAAAGAACAACGATATCAATTGACTACACGCATAATCCCTAGTATGTACGGAGGTGTGTTGACTGTTCGCTATAGTCAGCCGAATGCAAATCTGTTACTTTCATTACCTGGAAAATATCAACTGACGGTAGAAGATGACCAGACAGTTTCCGGCTCTATAATAAACTACGCAGGTTGTGAGGATTCTCATTTTTCATTTTATTTTACGCTTCACTTTCAGCAACCATTAACTTTTGAAACTCCTATTAAAAAAAATGGAGAAGATGACTGTATTGCTTTTACTTTTGGCGATATTCAAGAACAAACCGTTCAATTTGGCACTTCTTTTATAAGCTGCGATCAAGCCAAGCTGAACTTATCTCGTGAAATTCATTGGAAACCTGAAGATTATCTCAAAAATTCTGAGGAACAATGGTCGCATTATTTAAGTAAAATCGATATCCAAGATAAAAATACCAAACGTCGCTCGACTTTTTATCATAATTTATATCGTGCTTTTTTATTCCCGCAAACCTTTTATGAAAAAGATGCTAACGAGAAAATTATTCATTATGATACGTTGGCTAAAGAAGTAAAACCAGGGTTTCTTTATACAAATAACGGCTTTTGGGATACTTATAAGACTGTTTATCCGCTCTATTCATTGATCGCTCAAGAAAAATATGCAGAAATGCTGGAAGGTTTTTTAAATAGTTATCGAGAAAGCGGCTATTTGCCTAAATGGCTTTCACCTGATGAACGTGGCTTGATGCCCGGAACCTTGATTGATGCGGTAGTAGCTGATGCCGCAGTGAAAGATATCCGTCCTGATCTGATGCCTGAATTTTTAGAGGCCATGATCAAAGGGGCAACAATTCAAAGCGAGAATTCAAACTACGGTAGACAAGGAACCAACGATTATTTAACCTATGGATATGTGCCTGCTAACTATCACGAGTCAGTAAATCATACCTTAGATTATTGTTACAGTGACTTTTGTATTCGCCAAGTTGCTAAAAGCTTGGCAGAGCATACGACTGCTGAACACTATGAAAAACAAGCCAAGAATTATTTATCTATTTTCGATCCTAACACTGGCTTTATGCGGGCGAAACACACAGACGGTAGGTTCAAAGAACCCTTCAACAGCCATCGTTGGGGCGAAGATTATGCTGAAGGTAGCGCTTGGCAGAGTAGTTTTGCTGTATATCATGATTTCAAGGGCTTGATTGCTGCTTTCGGCGGCCAAGACAAATTCCAAGAGAAATTGATCGATTTATGTAATCAAGCACCTGTCTTTTCTGCTGATGGATACGGGTTTGAAATTCATGAAATGAGTGAAATGGCTGCCACAGAGTTTGGTCAATTGGCCATTTCTAATCAGCCTAGCTTCCATTTTCCTTATTTATTTAGCTATATTGGAAAGCCAGAGTTTGCTCAGCCATTGCTAAAACAATTGATGACCCAAGAATTTAATGATAGTCCTACTGGTTTCCCAGGAGACGAAGATAATGGCAGCATGGCTAGTTGGTATATTTTTAGTTCATTAGGGTTTTATCCTGTTTGTCCTGGTTCAGGTGAATATGTGATCGGGATGCCTTTATTTGATAAAGCTATTCTTCATTTATCTACTGGTGAAACCTTGACTATTTCGACTAGTCCAAATCAAGAACAGCAACAATTTGTGGACCATATTCATTACAATGATTCTTTACACGAGGGATTAGTGTTCACTCATGCTAGCTTGATGAATGGAGGTACGATCGACTTTACTTTAGGGACCGTACCTAGACCGAGACAATACAAAGAAGAGCAACGTCCATTTAGCATTTAATTGCGTTTGATTTACGAAAAAAGCAAGCACAAGAGTTCTGTTCTTGTGCTTGCTTGATTATTCTTCACCCACCGAATCATAATGATGTTTATATTTTTCTCGAAATTCTTTAGGGGTTAGATCATTCATTTTTTTAAAAATTTGAGAGAAGTAAGTACTGTTGTTAAAACCGATTTTATCAGCGATTTCATTTACATTATCGTCCGTATAGAGTAACAGATTTTGTGCTTTTTTCATACGATATTGGTTCAAATATTGAGAGAAACTCTTCTTAGTTTCTTTTTTAAATAATTGCCCCAAGTACATTACATTAAGATGCAATGATTGAGCTACACATTTCAACGTTAATTCACTTGTATACTCAGAACGAATTTTATCAATCACTTTTTGCACATTTTCTGAATAGTCATATGCTATTTTTTCCCGTGTGATTTGAGTCACTGTAGTCGATAAAATATCGTGCAGTTCATCAGCATTCGATGAATGATTGATATCATCTAGAACTTGTTGATACTCGCCTTCATCCAAATGATTAAAGCGGCGATAGATATCCATAAACAGCATAAACGTAATATGGCGAACATCTTCTGGGCGGGCACCAATTTTTTGCGTTTTAGCAAAAATTTCAGCAATCGTGCTCTCGATCGTAGTGAAATCTCCAACCATCAACGTTTTATTAAAATTAATAATATCTGCTGAAAGATCGAAATCATCTGAAAAAACAGAATATAACACATTATTGCCACTTGCTTCATAAAATTTATAGCGTTGCAACGTCTGATTTGCTTTTTCATAGCTATCCGGTACATCTTCCCAATCACCAACCGTCTCGCCGACACTTATCAACCAACTATCGTCTTCATTTGCTTTTAAAGGATTTGCCGTTAGCAGTTGGTTCAATTGATACTTGCCACCTCTAAATATATGTACAATCAGACTTTTATCCCCTAAATTTCTAGTAAACAATAAAGATTGCAGCTGGTTTTCCAGCCAGTCAATAACGGTGATTTTTTTCTCACGATTAACCTCTATCAATAAAACAGTCCACTCTGATTTTTCTGCCGTATTGACCAATCGGTCCAACTCTTCATAACTGTCCTTGTCGATTTCACCATTCACCCATTGAGATAATAAAATTTCACTATACAAACCATTTCTAGTTTCTTGCTGACTACGGTCATCTAAACGTTTCTTTGCCTTTTTAACACTTTTTAAAAGCTCGACCTTATCAACAGGCTTCATCAAATAATTGATTGCCCCTAACTGCAGACCGCCTTTTAAAAAGTCAAATTTTTGATAGCCAGAGAGAATCATAAACTCAAACTCTCTAGCCTCTTTTTGGGCAGCTTCAATAAATTCTAACCCTGTCATTTCCGGCATTGTAATATCAGTGATCACCAGATCGATAGCCTCTGTCTCCATCATTGTTAATGCTTCTTTTGCATTTCGTGCCGTCCCTTTGATGGAAAAGCCTTCTGCTTCCCAAGAAATAATTTTTTTTAATCCATTTACGATCATATATTCATCATCAACCAGTAAAACATTGTAATTCATTCGATTGCTCCTTTACTTTATGACTACTTGTCGCAACATGATTTTGCTGTGAAATATGAGGACTTATTTGAAGTGATCATTTCTATGATTTCTTTTAAAATCAACTATTTTCAAGAAAGGGGATCATTGAAAGATAGCATAATTGCAATACCTTTTGTTTCATTCGGCGTAATCGTCATCAAAAATGAAGGGCCGAAATAAGCTCGCAAACGTTCATTTACATTCTGCAATCCAATCGAATCGTGCAGTTCGATTTGCTCACTCTTCAATTTGCTTTGAATCAACGCTAGCTTTTGCAAAGAGATTCCTTTACCATTATCACGAATCAAAACCTTCACTTGCCCATCAACTAAACGCGCTTTCACACTAATAGCATTGTCATTTCTAGAAAAATCGATGCCGTGAACAAAATAATTTTCAATCAAGGGCTGAACCGAGAATTTTGGTAAAACAAGATCCTTTAATGCCTCATCGATCTCAAAGTGATACGCAATTCGATCCGGATACCTCATTTGATACAAGTATACATACTTTTCACAAAAACTTAGCTCTTTTTCTAGGGTCGTGGTCTTAGCCTGATCGGTATTGTTCCGTAATAAAGTTGAGAATGCATATACAACGTCCGCTAACTCCTCGCTTCCTTCACTTAACGCATACATACGAATATACTCTAACGTGTTATATAAAAAATGGGGGCTGATTTGCGACTGTAATGCTCTCATATGCGCATCTTGTTGCTTGATTTCCAACTTATAAATATCTGAAATATATTGTTCTATATTATCCAACATCGTGTTGATACCTTTAGAAAGCTCTTTTAATTCAAACTGAGTCTCCTGTTCATTGATTCGGGTATTTAAATCTCCTTCAGAAACGAGTGCCATTGCCCCCATAATAATATCAACTTGCTGAGAATACTTAGTAAATGTGCGATAAAGTAAGTATAACAGTATTAAAATCAGCACTAAACCGCCTAGCATCAAAATACGTAGTTCAAAAAGAACATGTGTCAGAATCTTTTCCTTAGAAATCGTCACTAAAATTTCAAACTCACTTGCTGTTTGGATATGTTCCAAAATATTATTTTCCATTAATTTTTGAAGTGGTAAGACAGAGGTTTCTTTCATTTTTTGCTGAATCAATTGTTGATCTAACGTATTGTTTTTTTCCGTATACGTCAATAATGGATTTCCTGTACTTGAAAATACATATGCTGATAATCCATCAAATGTCGTTAAATGAGTCAAACTATCAAGAATATCTTTTTGAGAAAACTCAACATAAAAACTTCCTAGCACTTCTAATGTCACTGGGTTCGTGATCGGATAGGCTAAATAAAACTTATTATTTAGACGAGGTGTTCCATTAATTTTCTTACCGCTTTTATCTTGTGCGGTCGAAAGGTAGTAGTCATTATAATTATTCAATACAATGATGATCGATTCGATGTTATCATACATGGTATAAAAATTTTTAACTTGGCCAGGTAAAAATAAATAATTTCCAGTTTCTAATTGTTGATCGTATGAATAAGTCAAATAATCTGAAATCGGAGTATCCATATAACGATTTAAGCTATTGATTTTCTCTTGATTTTCTTTCAGCTCATTCAGCATGGTTTTTCCTTGTAAATTCTTATCATTGATCGAACGACTAATTGTATCAACAGCTTCCTGCGCAGTGACTTTCCCTCTTCCCATCGATTGCCAATAGGTATTCATCCCAATACTGAACATGCCGACTAAAATCAAGGAAACGAGGATCAATGCATAATTTTTGAGTAATCGGTTCAGTAGCGTTTTTTCATTAAAGAAAGAAGGTTTTCGTTTACGCATGGAGTTCCAATCGTTGATCGATCGTTTGTCGCCATGATTTTGTTGCCGTAAAGCTCCAAATTTGAATCATAGAAAACGTTCCGAATAAAATCAGTCCTTTGAACTTCCAGGTAATGAATAAAATCAAGCAAAGACCAAGTGCAATCTTCAAGAGATTGGTAAAATTAGATAACGTTGAAATAAAAGCTAGCTTCAACAAATTCTTTAATCCGATCTCATAATAACTATCTAATAACAAAGTGTACTGAAACGTCACAACTGCGTAAACCATTGCAAAAACCAAAAGAAAATCAATCATCAAAAAGGCCAGTCCTTGGATTTGAACAGATAAAAACAAATTATAAGCCAAGGTCACTAACAGCAAAACAGCTCCATAAAAAAGGACATTCCCTCTGATAAAATTCCGCTTAAAACAATCCCAACCTTCTTTCAAGGTACTATCTTTATACTCAAATTCATGACTGACAAATAGTTCATTCACTGTTTTCAAAGCTGGTCCTATGCCTGCTACGAGTAAACCACAGCAACTAAATAGCCAAAAGAATAAATTCAATTTTATAATGACCCAAATTTTAATAAATAACGTTTCTAACGCTTTTCCAACCATCTAATTCTTCCTTTCTACTTCTTTACTATAATAAATAACTCTTCAAGATATTCCAAATATAAAAACTGCTGTCTCTAATATACTACGCAGTTTATGCTGAATTTTTTTTTTCAAAAAAGAACCAAGTAAAGACGATGAATCATCGAATCACTTGGTTCCAGCTATTATCCGAGTTTTATTTTTTCAAAAAGTCATCGTATTGGGTTTGCATTTCAGTCAAGACTTTGTCATAACCGGCATTAGCAAGTGCTTCTTTCAGTTTAGGAATTGTTTCTTCTGGATCAACAGTCCCTGTATTTAGGCCATCTAAATATTGGCTCATAACGTTAGCGATATTACTCATTTCAGTTTTCACATTTGATGTCACAAAGTTAAAGCCTAAAATTGGGGAAGTTTCAGCGTTCGCAATCGATTCATCGCGTTCTTTGATCATTTCATCTGTAATCGTATCTTGTGTATATAAGATTCTATTGTTTCCAGTATTCCAAGCTGGTAAATGCGTATTGGGTTTGTACCCCTCTAGCAATTTGATTTTATCTTCTTTACCGTCTATCTTTTCCCAAGCTTCGCCTTCAATGCCCCAGACCAAACCATTTAGCAGTTCTGGATCACTATTGATTTGTCCTAGTACTTCTACTGCTTTTTCTTTATTTTTAGAGGTATTTGAAACAACAAAATTGGCCATTCGAGCTTGGTCACTTGATTTCAATGGTACCGTAAAGGCTTTAGAAACTAACGCTTGTCCCGCAGCATTGCTCAAAATCGTATCACCGTAATCGTAAGGCCCTTGTGTTTCTTGACGAATGAACCATGTATTTCCTTCTAATGGAAACTCTGTATTACTTGTCGCTGCATCTGATGGAATATACCCCGCTTGATACCACTTATGCATTGTTTTCAGCACGTCCATAAAGTCTTTGTTTTCGTATTGGTTGACGATTTTTTTAGTATCACCATTCAAGTCGACAGCAAATGGATAGCCATTTCCGATTGGAAAATCAAAGTCTCCTTGTGCTTTAAACCCTTGACCGATCGCAAATGCTGCGATATTCGGTTCTTTTTCATGGAACGTTTTTAGGACACTTTCAGCATCTTTGTAAGAGTTGATATTGTCGATCGATAAATTGTATTTATCCAAATATTGTTTATTGAATGTCAATACTTGTTGCGAGTAAACATTCCCATTTACAGGGAATGCATATAACTTACCATCTACTAAATTTCCTTTGATATACGCTTCATCTAACTGATCGTATGCATCTTTGGCAAACTTAGGCGCTAATTCTGTTAAATCGGCATAGGCACCTTTTTGCGCATTCGGTACATAATTATCAGCAAACGCAATATCATAATTTTCACCCGAAGAGACAATCACACTCATTTTCTTCTCGTAATCACCCCAACCAATGTATTGGATATTTAGTTTAACGCCTGTTTTTTCTTCGATTCTCTTATTCGCCACTTCCATCAATGCATCATAATTGTCCGGTTTATCTCCAATTTGATACATCAATAACGTATTCTCATCCGTCTTTTTACTACTTCCATCCGTTTTTTCTTTACCGCTTCCGCCACAGGCTGTTAACGCCCCTAAAAGAACAACTGCTGTACTTAAACCGACTACTTTTTTCCACGTCTTCATTACTGTTCCTCCTCGTAATTTAAAATAGTAACAACATTCCACGTCTCTTCAGCTTGTAAATTTCAACGTCCGCTCATTTTATTCACTCTGTTTTAAAGCAAAAGCTAAATGAGCGAACTTTTTATTCCTTAACTCCGCCAATCGTTAACCCTTTGACAAAATACTTTTGGAAAAATGGATAACTGATCGCAATCGGCAATGTTGAAATAACGACAATCGCCATTCGCGCTGATTCTCCTGGTATCGCCGCCATCCCACCAGATAATTGACTACTGGCTCCAGCATTTTGGGTCAGATATTGAATATTATTTTGGATCTTCATCAATAAATATTGCAGTGGAACCAAGCTATCCTTTTGAATGTATAAAAGTGCGTTAAACCAGTCATTCCAATACCCTAAAGCGGCAAATAGACTGATTGTTGCAATCCCTGGAACGGCTAGTGGCAACACGATTTGAATAAAAATCCGCATCTCAGAAGCACCATCGATTCGAGCTGATTCAATGATCGAATCAGACACTGAACGTTTGAAAAAGGTCCGCATCACTATAATATTAAACGGACTGACCGCCATTGGCAAAATCAACGCCCAAATCGTATCTTTCAATTGAAGTAAATTCGTCATCACTAAGTAATTCGCCACCATCCCTGGAGAAAATAACATCGTAATCAAACAAAATATCGTAAAAAAACGACGAAACGGAAAATTAGATCTTGAAATCACATAAGCATACAATGACGTTGCAGTACTATTGATCAAGGTTCCAACGACTGTTACCAAAACCGTTACAAATAATGCTTGAAAGATTTTTTCTTGCATCTGATCAAATAAATAAGTATAGCCGAAAATACTAAATTCCTTAGGCCAAAAACTATACCCATGAGCGGCTAATGCTGTTTCATTACTAAGTGAAATTGCCACAACAAATAGAAACGGCAAAATACAAGATAGAGCGAAAACTGCGATCAACACATTAAAAAATAAATTGACAGGTCGATTAAACGACCGAATTGCTACTTTTGAAACTGGCTTTTTCCTCAATGTTTTCACCCTCCTTAGAATAATGCCGAATCATTGTCAAAGCGACGAACGATTCCGTTTGTAATCATCAATAAGACAAAACCGACTGTTGATTGATACAACCCAGCCGCTGCTGTCATTCCAATATCTCCTGTAGCAGTCAATCCGTTAAAGATATACGTATCCAAAACAGAGGTGACCTGATACAAGGAACCGGAATTTCTTGGAACATTATAGAACAAACCAAAATCAGCTCTAAAAATATTGCCCACAGCCAAAATCGTCATAATCGTCATCAACGGCAATAATTGAGGAATCGTGACATTCTTGATTTGCTGCCATTTGCTGGCACCATCGACCATTGCGGCCTCATAATAAGTAGGATCGATTCCCATAACCGAGGCAAAATAAATGATACTATTATACCCAATTCCTTTCCATGTTCCGATAAAAATCAAGATAAACGGCCAAAATTTCGGTTCACTATACCAATTGATTGGCGTACCGCCCTGACCTACAATCCATTGATTGAAAATCCCTTTATCTGGACTTAAAAAGGCATACACAAAATACCCAATAATAACCCATGATAAGAAGTACGGCAAAAGAGACATTGTTTGATAGACTTTTACCAAACGCTTATTCCGCAGTTCACTCATCACGATTGCAAAAAATACAGAAATGACAAGGTTCAAAATAATAAAAGTCACGTTGTACAACACTGTATTTTTCGTAATCAAAAAGGCATCATTAGAAGAAAATAAAAACTTGAAATTCTCTAAGCCAACCCAAGGGCTCGCTTTTAAACTAGCAATAAATCCATCTGGTGAAATATGGAAATCCTTAAAAGCTACCACATTGGTCAAAACTGGAATGTAAAAGAAAAAAATCATCCAAACCATCGCTGGAATCGCCATTAAGATCAACGCTTTATATCGCCATACATTCGTAAAAAAAAGCGAGCTCTTTGACTTTTTCTTCATTTCCCCAACTCCTTTCATTAAATTGTCTACATTAATATTGTAGCGCTTTCAAAAAAGGATAAGAATAAACAAAATATAGGTATTGTTATAAAAAATATAGATTTCATCTAAATAAAACAAACTCAATCGCCATTTTCTTACGGCACAATAATCAAGAGAAAAATAGTCACGCTTATTAAACTAATCGCACGTTTTCTATATTTTTAACATACCTTAATTACAAAGAGTTAGAACAAACCTTTCTAAAAAAGAAACGCACGTCTTTCTCCCACTAGATTATCTAGCAGAATCAGAGCGTGCGTTTTTTTCTCAGAATTGACTATTTATTTGCTTTCATTAATTCCAATGGTGAATCTATTTTACTTTCTACTTTTTTCCCTTCAAAATGATCATATGCTGCTTGTAATGCTAATTTCCCCATCTCAACAGGTTGTTGAGCAACGGTTGCGGCCATTGTTCCATCTTTTACTGCTTTTACGCCATCCTCATTACCATCAAATCCAATAACAAGTACATCCTTTTTGCCCGCTGCTTTCAATGCTTCCACCGCACCAAGTGCCATTTCATCATTTTGAGCAAACACAGCCGTGATATCAGAATTAGACTGTAACATATTTTCCATAACGCTCAATCCTTTAGCGCGATCAAAATCAGCGGACTGACTTTGTACCACGTTCAGCTCTTTTTCGGCAATAGTTTCAAAGCCTTTTCCACGCTCACGAGTAGCTGAAGCGCCAGGAGTCCCTTCAAGTTGAACCACTTTTGCGCCTTGGCCAACTTTTTCCACGATAAAGCTTGCGGCCATTTCTCCACCTTTGACATTATCAGATGCAACTAACGTTAAAATATCCCCTCCATCCGAGCTTCTGTCTAGCGTAATCACTGGAATATTTGCTTCATTAGCAACTTCCACTGCTGGCTGGATCGCTGAAGAATCAACGGGATTAACCAACAGGACATCGACGTTTTGTTGAATTAAATCATCAATATCATTACTTTGTTTTGAAGCGTCATTTTGCGCATCGGAAACAATCGTCTTTGTCTTATTTTCATTTGCTAGCGTAGTGATCCCGTCTTTAACTGAAACGAAAAATGGATTATTTAATGTAGAAATACTTACGCCCACTTTTAGCTCTCCAGCTTTTTTCTCTTCCACTTTGTTATCTTCTTTAGACTCATTATTCCCTAAAGTTGCTGCACCGCACCCTGATAAAAGTAAGCTTGCTGCCATCATTGAAATGAACAATTTTTTCATAGTCATCTTCTCCTTTATTTAGTTATTTATTTTGTTTTCGGTCTAGCAATACTGCGACAATGATCACTAATCCTTTGACGATTTGTTGATAGAAACTGGATACCCCTAATAAATTCAAGCCATTATTGATTGTCCCGATAATCAACACACCTATCAAGGTTCCAAATAAACGCCCTTTTCCACCTGATAAACTAGTCCCTCCTAACACAACTGCAGCAATTGCATCCATTTCATAAGATTGACCTGCCGTAGGTTGCGCCGAATTCAAACGAGAAGTGAGGATGATCCCTGAAATTGACGCCATCAATCCTGAAATCGTATAAATGATAATTTGAATTCGGTCTGTTTTCACTCCAGCTATTTCTGCGGCCTTTAAATTTCCACCGACCGCGTAGGTCTTTTTTCCAAACGCAGTTTTATGAAGCAACATATATAATAAGAAGAAAAATACCAACATAACAATGATCGGAAACGGTACGCCAAACAAATAGCCTTTGCCCATAAATTGAAAAATAAAACTTTTACCAATTCCTGTGATTGGATTACCATCGGTGTAAACCAGTGTCGCACCACGATAAATCGTCATTGTTGCTAAAGTCGCGATAAATGGTGCCATTTTCCCTTTCGTGATCAAAAGTCCATTGACCATTCCTAAAAAAGCGCCCAAAATCATACCAAACAGCATCGCTAAAATCGGAGAAATACCGTTAGCAATCAGTCCTGCCGTCAACGCTCCCGACAAAGCTAATGTCGAGCCCACTGACAAATCAATACCGCCCGTCAAAATAACAAAACTCATCCCAAATGCAATCAAGGCATTAATTGACACTTGGCGCAATAGGTTTAATAAATTATTGGGTGTAATAAAGCTAGGGTTTAACACCGTTACAACGATCACTAAAGCGACCAATGCAAGTAATGGGCCTAATGATCCTAAGGCAATCTTTTTCTTTTTTATATTTTCCATGCTCAATTCCCTCCCGTAGCTAAGTTCATAATTTTTTCTTGTGTTGCTTCGCTTTTTAAAACTTCTCCAGCGAGTTGTCCTTCTCTCACCACGATGATACGATCACTGACACTCATTACTTCTGGTAAATCACTGGAAATCATGAGGATCGCCACACCACGTTGTGCTAATTCATTCATCAATAAATAAATTTCGCGCTTTGCACCAACATCTACACCCCTAGTCGGCTCATCTAAAATCAGCACTTGGGGACCTATCCCGATCCATTTGGCTAATACCACTTTTTGCTGATTACCACCTGATAAACTACTGGCAGGGACATCCTTATTTTCTGCCTTCACTACGAGACGTTTGAGTAATAACGCCACAAATTCATCTATTGTTTTTTGCCCCAGCAACCCTCGCTTACTAAATTCATCCACTGAAGGAAGCACAATATTATCTTCCAAACTAAAATCAAGGATCAATCCCTCATCTTTGCGATTTTCTGTTAGAAAACCAATGCCTTTTTTGATTGCATCAGAGGGCTTACGAATAGTGATTTGCTCTCCATTTAATCGAATTTCGCCAGAGTCATAGCGATCAATCCCAAAGATTCCTCTCATAATTTCAGTTCTTCCCGACCCCATTAATCCTGAGAAACCAAGTATTTCTCCTTCTCTAACTGAAAATGAAACGTTTTCAAATAGACCGGTAGACGTTAGATTTTTTACTTCAAATTTTATAGCACCGATCGGGGTTGTTTTTTCTGGATAAAAGTCTCCAATGTCACGCCCTACCATATCTCGTACTATTTGATTCACATTGACTTCAGAAATTTGATGGGTGCTGACTGATATCCCATCACGCATCACTGTAATCCGATCACACAAGGCAAAAATCTCTTCCATCCGATGAGAAATATAAACAATTGCTACCCCGTTGTTCTTTAATCCACGAATGATTGTAAATAAATTATCAATTTCCGTTTCTGACAATGCTGCTGTCGGTTCATCCATAATCAACACTTTTCCATTTGTCATCAGTGATTTAGCAATTTCCAACATTTGTTGTTGCCCTACAGATAACGTATCAACTTGCGCTTCCAAGTTTAATGAGATATGCAGTTCATTGAATATCTTCTTGGCTTCTGCTGCCATTTTCTTGTTATCCAATAATCCTAACTTTGTTTTTAATTCTCGATTAAGATACATATTTTCCAATACCGTCATATTAGAAAACGTATTCATTTCTTGGTGAATAAAAGTTACGCCGAATTCTTCTGCTTCTTTGGCATTTTTAAAATAGTGTTCTGTTCCATCAATATAGATTTTTCCAGCATCGCGTTTATGCAAGCCTGTCAAAATATTCATTAATGTTGATTTGCCGGCACCATTTTCCCCCATCAACGCATGTATTTCTCCTGATCTTAATTCGAAATCAACACCTTCTAACACTTTATTCGTTCCAAAACTTTTACTGATTCCTATCATTTTAACTTCCATGAGATTACCCCTCTCATTTTCTAAAAAATTACCGCTGACTGTAAAATCACATTTGCATAGGGTGTATCTTCTCCAGTTCGAATCACAGCTTTTACTTCTTTGCTAAGTTGTTTAAACTCATCATGAGAAACATACTCAATCTCTGGGAGCAACTCTTTTAGTTGTCCATGTAATTCAACATTGTTCTCCTTGATTTCGGTTGCTAATACAGCTTTTTCTACCGCTACCTCTTCTAAAATCAATTCCAAAACAGAATAAAATGATGGCGTTCCCTGCTTTAAAGAAATATCGATTTGCTTGACATTTTCTGGAACAGGCAAGCCACAATCACCGATAATAATCCGATCCGTATGTCTAAGATCATCCACAATTTTAGCGATCTCAGAATTTAAAATCCCTCTTTTTTTCATAAACTAGCGACCACCTTTTCATACATCGGAATACCGTTTTGGGCACCTTTTGTTTGAATTGCAATGGCTGATGCCGCATTCCCAAGTTTCAGACTTTCTGCAATTGTTAGTCCTTCTAAAATTCCCTTTGCAAAATAACCATTGAAGGTATCCCCCGCGCCTGTTGTATCGATAACAGTTGCTACTTTTTGTGCAGGTACGATCACTTCTGCTTCACCATCAAAGAACGTTGCACCTTGATCGCCCAAGGTGATGATCAATTTATTCGGATAGTTTCGCAATACTTCTGCTCGTTCTTTATTTCCAAATAGCAATACTGCTTCATGCTCATTCGGGGTTAGATACGTCACTTTTTCGATATATTCTTCTGAGATTTCTTTGGCTGGCGCAGGATTGTATAATACCTGAATACGCTGAGTTGCACAAAAATCAATAATATACTCAATCGTTTCTACCGGAATTTCATTTTGTAAAATGACCATTTCCATTTGTTGAAGTTGTTGTTGGTACTGTTTCACAACATCAATGGATAGTCGATCATTGGCTCCTGGAATAATAATGATCCGATTGTCACCATCCATTACTTGGATATGTGCAGAGCCGCTCTCTGCAGTATCAACGGTTTGAATCATATCTGTGTTGATGCCATTTTCTTTTAAATTATCGATCAGTGCTTGACCAAAAACATCCTTCCCTACTGCTCCGATCATTGAAACGTCTAAACCTGAACGGCTTAAAGCGATTGCTTGATTTGCTCCTTTACCACCAAAAAAGGTCTGAAAACTCTCTCCTACCAACGTTTCTCCTTGATTTGGAATAATTTTAGTTGTTACAACAAAATCTGTTGATATGCTGCCAATTACTGCTACTTTTTTCATTATTTCATCTCCATTCACAATGTGTAACCGGTTACCTATAAGCACACATTAACACCATTCGGCGAAAATGTAAACCTTTTCAGCGTAAACTTTCTCCTTTTTGCAAGATGACCGGTAAGATTTTTTCTTGTTTTTCCCCTGCTGCTCCTGCTAAAAGCTGTATCATGAGTGATGCAGCCGTTTCCCCTATTTCATAAACTGGTTGCTTAATGGTTGTCAATTTAGGATACGTCATCTCTGAAAAAGGAATCCCATCATAACCCATTATTTGTAGGTCTTTAGGGATCGATAACCCTTTTTGTTGCGCTTTTTGCATAATTTTTAATGCTAGATAGTCATTCGAGGCAATCACCGTATCTACATTTTCGTACTCTTTAAAAAAGGTATCTGAAATTTTATCCACTTCATTGACGTTGAATGAGCTTGTTTCAAATACTTGGTAATGATCTGTTTGTCCTTTTAAAGCATCTTTTAGTCCTTTCAATCGCTTCTTCGCACTCTGAAAGGCTAAATCCCCAGTGATGATCAAAATATTTTCAAAGTTCGTCTTTAGAATTTCTTCCCCGATTATCTTGCCACCTAAATAATCATCTGGTAATACCTTATTAAAATCACCAGCGTACACTCTGTCGATGCCAACAACTGAAATATCCGTTAAAGGTTCAATTGGTAACGCTGTGATGATTCCACTTACATTATTTTGGATGAAGGTCGTGATGTATTGTTGTAGCTGTTCTTTTGAATCCGATGTGTTTGCTAGCAACATCATATAGCCATTTTTAATTAACGTTTCTTCAATGCCTTTTGCCAATAAAGGAAAATAGGGATTGGCAATATCGGGTAACAAAACTCCTATGATTTTTGATTTTTTTTGAAATAAAGAACGTGCTACTTCGTTTGGCACATAGTTTAACTCATCTATTGCTTCTGCAATTTTTTCCCCAGTTTCATTTCTTACATAGCCATTTTTATTGATATATCTGGAAACACTGGCAACAGATACACCAGCTTTTTTTGCTACATCTTTGATTGTTACCATTTAAGGCACCCCTGTCCTGTTTTCTCGTATCTTTATTTTAGAGGAAACGCTTGTAAAAAGATAGTTGGACCATAAAAAAACAATGTCTGCTTCTCATGAGAGAGCAAACATTGCTTCATTCAACTATTTTAATGGATTATTATTTAAGTACAGATAATAAAAAGATTTTCCACTACCATTAAGTGGTGAGCGATCAGTAATCTGGTTATTAGATAAATCTAAAACAGACGCTTTCTTTAAATTCTGTAATGGCGAGATATCTGTTAATTGATTATGTGATAGGTTTAACGTGCTCGCTTGTTCTAACTTAGAAAAACCAGTAATATTTGTAAGTTTATTCCTTGATAAATCAATTTCATTTACTATCGCTAACTGTGAGAAAACATCAACATTTTCTATCTGATTGTTTCTCAAATTTAAGGAGTAAAACTCTTTCAAGTTGGCTAAAGAACTAATATCTGAAATATTGTTATTCGAAAGATTCAAGGACCCAATTTTTTCCAAATTCGCTAACCCTGAAATATCTGTTAGCTCGTTATGACTTAACCAAAAAGTCAAATCCGATAAATCTTTCAAATCTTTCATCCAAGAGATATCTTTGAAACGGCTATCGCCAATAGAGATTGATTCTAGGTATTCCATCGTTTCAATCTGTGGCATTTGTTCAATCACCATTCGAAAAACCTCTAGCCTTTCCAACATCGGTAATTCATTTATAAAACGAAGATCATGAATATACGATTCAGAAAGTTCTAATCTTTTCAACTTCTTTAAATTCGCCAATCCTGTAGCATCAACTTGAAGAGTATTTTCCATATCAACAGGATTTCCTCCTACAACATCACCAAATAAATTTAGCTCTTCTAACTCTGGTATAAACTTGGTCCAAGAAAATTCAGTTACATCTGTATAAACAAACAGACGATTTAGGTTCCCTAAATATTCTATCCCGCTAAACGAATGAACAACTTCTAAATAGCTCGCACCAAAATAGTTTAAACTCAATAAGTCTTCTCTATTCACCGTATCATAAACCGAGAGGCCAAGTGAATTAGCCACTCCATTTCCCATTGACGGATCTTCGAAAATATTGGCTATTTTTGCTGGAAAAACGCCATTAAACTTCGCTGGTACATAAGCAATTCCCTGATCTTTGATTTTTTTTATCAGAGCTGCATCAATCCATTCTACTCGTGATAAGTCATCAATCGAATGGAAGAATCCTTTATATCGTTCCCAGATAAAGTCATTTACATTATCTTCATCAAATCCAATAATTTTTTGCAACTCGTCATAATCAGCATAATTAATATTCACTCGTTCATTGTAGACGGTTAACATTTGTTCTTTCCTAACAGTGCCATCTTCTGTTTCGACCTTGATCACAACTTTACCAGCTTTTAATGCTTTTACTTCTCCCGCTTGATCTACTGTTGCTATATTTTCATCTGAGCTTTTCCAAACAAGAGTCTTATTCGTCGCATTTTCCGGACGCACGCTAGCTTCAATTTTCGCTTTTTCTCCAACTTCTAGTTCATCAACGCTTGAGTCGAATACAATTTCCTTCACTGGAATTACTTCAGCTTTAAAGGTATCATTCATTCCAGCAAAACGCGTTTCATAAACATGGGTATAGGCTGTCCCAGCTTTTTCGATCCCTGTAATTTCAACTTTGTAAACATCATTTTTTTCAATCGTATAATTATTATTGGGTCTAAAAACGACTGTTACATAGCCACCTCTTGCATAGTAGCCAGGTTTTGGATTTTCAAGTGTTAATTCACCACCATCCGCATCATTGCTAATAACAGTACTTTTTCCTGTTGCTTGATTTGTTAATGTCACAGCTACTTTATCTGTCAGCTTATAGCCTTTTTCATTAAAATGTACTGACCAGCGCATATTTTTTTCATAGAGGTCTGGCATGTTTTCTTTATACGAATTAGCCATATAAGGATTATCCACATTGTATAATTCATAAGGGAAAATCCCAGAACTTGGCCACTGAACGATAGTATCATTTTCATACCGTGTACTGATTCCTTTATAATCATCTCTAATATACGTAGAGGTAAAATAATTCATTTCGCTCGCTTCAGTAGCAGACTGATTTGCTTTGGCATAACCAAATCCCATATCTACACCTGATAAACTCAACATACCTGTACGATGTCCTACTGTTTTATTCCCTTTACCCCAATCTACAACAAACGCATCCTGATGACTATTTAAAGACGCTTCTTTTTGGTTTGAATGGATATTAGACTGCCTTGATGCTTTATTCGCCGTCAACCAAAATTCTTCAGGCATATCCGCTGGTTTTTCATACGTATCCAAATAGTGCGTTTGTTTCTGGATAGCAGCCATGCCGATTGCTGCATGTTGTGTGTATTCGGTCGATTCTGCTGCAAACGGAATTGGTGATACGCCCGCAAGTGTACGGTAAAAGTTGACTTGCTCGGCCGCCTTTTCAACAACTTCTGTTTTAAATTCCCCTAAAGTATATGTGCCATTTGCCAGTACCGGCAGTGTTGAAAACTTATCCGTCTGCTTAACATCAGCAACCACATCTTGATAACTCTGTTGAACAGCTTTGATCTTCTCAACTTCCTCCGCTGGAACATAAACTACTTCGGTGGCTGCCTTCGTTGTACGCGCTTTTTTTCTTTTCTCTGGAATACCAGGCTGCAAACCTTCACCTACAACATCAGCTATCGTCGGCTCCTTCAATTCTTCCGCATACACATGCGAACCTACTCCTACAAGTAAGCCAATCGCTACTATTCCTACCCAAAATCTTTTTTTCATTTTTTCCTCCTAATGTTTTTTTCTAAAAATACAGTTCAACTGAATTTTTAGCTATCTTTATCATACCAAAAAAAAGAAATAACAGTAACTTGTTTTTATTTTAATATAAAATAAATATTATTTTAGATATAAAAAAAGTATCAAAGGCATAACTCTTCGAGTTACATCTCAGACACTTAAAATCCGAATAGATGAGGCTAGCAGGCAGAATCATCTCCTTCTTATTACTCAGAGTTAAACACTTCTACCTCCACTTCTGTGGCTTAGTTAATTAGTCATTCTTTCATACTTTTCAAGATATAATACCCTTTATCTTTCGTTACGATTTCTACATTCCCAAAAATGTCTTTCATTTTTTTCTCTGCACTGGGAGCGCCCTGCTTCTTCTGAATCACCACAGTTAACGTACCACCTATAACAAGCAGCGGGTGAGCTTCACTCAGAATTTCATGCACTACTTTTTTTCCCGCTCGGATTGGCGGATTACTGATGATTGCTGCATATTGTTTTTCATGAATATCCGCGTAAATATTTGAGGTATGGATATCGACATTTTCAACATGATTTTTCTTCGCGTTTTCTTGCGCTAAAGCGACTGCTCGCTGATTGACATCGATCATTTCTACCGTTCTACCACTGAATGAAGCCAACGTTAAACCAATTGGACCGTAACCGCAACCGACATCAAGTAACTTTCCTTCCGGTAATACTTCCCATTCGAAGGCATCGATCAACACACGAGAACCAAAGTCGACGGTGTTCCTAGAAAAAACTCCACTATCAGTTAAAAACTGAAACGTCTTCCCTCTTAATTCAAACGACCATTGCTCTAAATCATGCGCTAGATCTGGATTTTCTGTATAATAATGATTATTCATTTTCTTCTTCCTAACTATTTTCTTTTGTCATCAGTCTACCTTTTATTTCCCGAACAATCAAGGCAGCGAGTAAGTCATAACCCGTTTTAGAAAAATGGAGTCCGTCTGCTTGTAAAAATTCATCTGTGCCAAGGTAAACCACCATTGCTTTGTATAAATCGATGACAGGAATCTCATATTTAGCACCAATCACTTTTACTCGTTCGACATATTCACGGATCCGATCATCAGCACGTGTTGGTTTTCTAGCGCAATCTACATAAGGCGGTGTGAGTAAAATCACTTTTTCTTTGCCGATTTTAGTAATCATTGTTTCGATGTTTTCTGCGTATTTTTCTAACGGCACTAGATTGTCGCTATTCGTATCATTCGCGCCGAAAAAGATCGTTACGATATCCGCTTGTTCAGCTACAACTTCTTTGTCCAAACGGTTCATTGCAGCTTGCGTGGTATCTCCCGGCATGCCAGCATTTACGATTATCACCTCTTCATAATTTTGAGCTGCTAGATCTTCTGTAATCAAGTTTTGTAAAATAGGCGTGATGGCTTCTTCGCCGTATCCTGCTGTGATACTATCTCCAAATAAAACAATTTTTTTCATTACGTATTTTCCTTTCTCAACTCGTTTTCTTTATTTATCATACCATTGAAAAGGCTGTTTTGCCGAGGCAAAGAATTATTTCAGGAATTGGTGTTAGGTCTAGCTAAATTGTGTTAAAATAGGAGCAGAAATAAATGTTGGCTTTGGTGGAGGAACCGATGGACGATAAAATGAATTATTACCCCATTTCACGGAAGGAATGGCAGGGCTTCTATCATAACGGCAAAGCGCCGCTGACAGAAGAAGAATTAGAAGATATCAAAGGCTTCAATGATCAAATTTCATTGCAGGATGTGCAGGACATTTATGTGCCACTGACTCATCTGATTCATTTATATATGAAAGAATTTGAGTCTTTAACTGTTAGCAAAGGGCTATTTTTGCATGAATATGTGCCTGTTCCACCTTTTATCATCGGAATCGCTGGTAGTGTGGCTGTTGGGAAAAGTACCACCGCTCGATTACTGCAGCTGATTTTATCCAGAACCTTTAAACGCCGCAATGTCCAACTGATTACGACGGACGGCTTTTTGTATCCGAATAAAGTATTGGAAGAAAAGGGCATTATGGATCGGAAAGGATTTCCAGAGAGCTATGACATGGAAAAGTTGATCGACTTTTTAAACCAAGTCAAAAATAGCCAAGAAGAAATCAAAGCACCACTTTATTCTCATAGTGTCTATGATATTATCGAAGGCGAATATGAAGTGATCCAACAACCAGATATTCTGATCGTTGAAGGAATCAACACCCTACAATTGCCAGCCAATCAACAAATTTACGTCAGCGACTTCTTTGACTTCTCCGTCTTTGTGGATGCTGAACCGAAGTTGATTGAAAAATGGTACCTTGAACGTTTTGGTGCCTTACTCGATACAGCTTTTCTTGATCCAGATAATTACTATTATCAATATGCGATCGGAAACCGTGACGATGCCTTTGCGATGGCTAAGGAAGTTTGGAAAACGGTGAATTTGAAAAACTTAGAGGAATATATCTTGCCAACTCGAGGCAGAGCGGATATTATACTTCATAAGACTGAAAATCATATTATTGATGAGATTTTCATGCGTAAATACTAAAGATAGATATGTATCACTTAACTTGATTCTAAAAAGGTCAAAAAATTCTTTTTGACCTTTTATTAGATAAATCTAAATGGATAGGGGTAATAAATGTGACCAATGTTGCCGATTTGACAACTGTCGAAAAAATTATTGTTTTAGACTTTGGTAGTCAATATAACCAATTGATTACTCGACGTATTCGTGAATTTGGCGTGTTCTCAGAATTATTGAGCCACCGAATCACAGCGGATGAAATTCGCGAAATGGCACCAAAGGGAATTATTTTCTCTGGTGGCCCAAATAGTGTTTATGATGAAAATGCGTTTAGTATCGATCCTGAAATTTATGAATTAGGCATTCCAATTCTAGGGATTTGTTACGGTATGCAACTGATGATGCATAATTTAGGCGGAAAAGTTGAGCCTGCTGGTAACCGTGAATATGGTAAGTCAGAGCTATCACTTTTGATTCCTGATTCACCTATTTTTAAAGGAACACCTGAAAAACAAATCGCTTGGATGAGTCATGGTGACCTAGTCGCTGCTATCCCTGATAGCTTTGAAACGGTGGCAACTAGCGCAGATTGTCCGTTTGCAGCAGTTCAAAATACAGACCGCAACCTGTACGGTGTGCAATTCCATCCAGAAGTACGTCATTCTGAATATGGCAACGACTTATTACGTCACTTTACTTTTGATATTTGTCATTGCGAAGGCGACTGGACAATGGGTAACTTCATCGAAATGGAAATCAACAAAATCCGCGAACAAGTCGGCGATAAAAAAGTCCTTCTTGGCCTTTCAGGCGGCGTGGATTCAAGCGTTGTTGGTGTGCTGTTACAAAAAGCCATCGGCGATCAATTGACGTGTATCTTTGTAGATCATGGTTTATTGCGCAAAGGTGAAGCAGAACAAGTAATGGATAGTTTAGGTGGAAAATTTGGCTTAAACATTATTAAAGTAGATGCAAAAGAACGTTTCTTAGATAAATTAGCTGGCGTTTCTGATCCAGAGAAAAAACGTAAAATCATTGGAAATGAATTTGTTTATCTTTTCGATGATGAAGCGACAAAACTTGATGGCATCGACTTCCTAGCACAAGGTACCCTTTATACAGATATCGTAGAAAGCGGAACTGAAACGGCGCAAACAATCAAATCTCACCATAACGTGGGCGGATTGCCAGAAGATATGCAATTTGAATTGATTGAACCGTTGAATACGTTGTTTAAAGATGAAGTTCGTGCTTTAGGAATCGAATTAGGCATGCCAGAAGCGCTAGTTTGGCGCCAACCATTCCCTGGTCCTGGTTTAGGGATTCGTGTGCTTGGTGAAATTACTGAAGAAAAATTAGAAATCGTGCGTGATTCTGATGCGATTTTACGTGAAGAGATTGCCAATGCTGGTTTAGATCGTGATATTTGGCAGTACTTTACTGTGTTACCTGGCATCCGTAGTGTGGGTGTGATGGGTGATGGCCGTACGTATGATTATACGGTTGGGATTCGTGCCGTGACTTCGATTGATGGGATGACGGCTGATTTTGCGAGAATTCCTTGGGATGTGTTGCAGAAGATTTCTGTGAGGATCGTGAATGAAGTGGATCATGTGAATCGGATTGTTTATGATATTACGAGTAAGCCACCTGCTACTGTTGAGTGGGAATAGCCTAACAAGTGAAATTAAAGCCGATATGTTGATTTAACAGCGTTTATTAATTGGTAAAATGGTATAAAAACGGCTATATTTATTACGTTCCCCACCAAAACCACCACCAAAATATACAATCAAATAATTGTCTAATCATAAAGAACCACGAAGTCAAATTATATTAATTTGACTTCGTGGTTCTTTACTTGTTCTCAATAATTTCATTAGCATTTTCAATAAGAGATACAAATTGAAGTATCGTTTGCATTTGTTCTTTATTCAATCCGCCTAATTTGAAAGATAATTCGTCTGATATTCCAAGTAAATAATCGGAAGATATATTTAATATACTAGTGATTTTAACTAACGTTTCAATAGATGGATAAGATAAACCTTGTTCATATGCAGATACAGTTCCCTTACTTACACCTAATCTTTGTGACAATTCCAACTGCGTCAAATTTCTTGATTTACGAATAGTTTTAAGTTTCTCACCAAAATAATCAATTGCCAAAATTATCACCCTCTAAAAGGATAACAAAATAAAGTATCAGTTTTGAGTGTACCTTGTACATTCTATATTGATATTTTTACTCTTTTTTGCTAGTATTAGATGTATGAATTACATTTTACTTATATAAAAGATTGGAGAACTCACATGGAAGAAAATAAACAAAGAATTAAAACCATCTATTCATCTATCAAAGAACATTTGAATCCTAATTATCGCAAACAATACAATATCAGACGATTTATTGCTTGCGTATTGGTGTTTTTATTTCTTAGATACATGCAGTCTACAGATAGCCCAAGTATTATTGATACAGCAAGCATATTTCCACTGATTTGGGCTGTTATTTCCTTTTTATTTTGGCATTATTCATATTGGCGTTTTCAAGGAGGAGTAATTGATACATTTTCTAGAAACATTATTTACTTCGGTTCTATTTGGAGCCTAGTATGGAAAATTATTTTTCAAAATATTGTCATTCAACTTTGGATAGCACTTATTGCTCCAATCAGTGGAATTAAGGCTTGGCGAAAAGCCGTAAAGCACAACAAGATTTTATTTGTTGAAAATAATAAAAATGATGAATGGAATTGAGGGATAAAGATGAAAAAGAAATGTACATTGCTTGTATTTGCTTTAATAAGTTTCATGATGTTGTCTGCGTGTGGTTCAAAAAAATTATCAGGAGAATATACCACAACTATCAATTTAATTTTCGCTGAAACAACAAATACTTTAACGTTCAATGGCGATAAAGTGACTGAAAAGCAAGACGGAGAAGTTACTAACGAAGGAACATATTCAATTTCCGATGATCAACTCGAAATTAAATTAGGCGATTATCACATGACAGCTAAACTCTCAGAAGATAAAAAGTCATTTACGATTGAATCATCTGATGTTCTCGGTGGTGTAGGTAAAGGATTAAAATATACAAAGGAGGATAACAATAAGTAAGAAAATACAGATTACGTCATATTGGAGTTCTATTTCAGAATATCGCAAAAAATCACGGATTAATTCTCTCCGTGATTTTTTTCTTATCAATATAACATTAGTATGAGTTTAATATGTTGAGATTTTCTACTATTAAATGCAGTATATGTTACTTTTCTTGTGTAATGAACTAAATCACACAGGAAGTTAGCCATCTGCGTATAGTTTATACATAATAAAAAACCGTCAAAAGTAACGGGTTTTTATTTTCACTCTAAATGTTTTATTAATCACTTAACTTTTGAATGCCTATTGTATAGGCATCCTCACCATTATTCGGTGCATCAAATACATTGTAATTATAGTCCTTACCATTAATTGTAATAGGTCGAACCCTATACTGCTTATTATGTTCATTAACTAATTTGGTTGGTTCCCCAAAAAGATTATTAAATACTTGTAATTGCTCTCTAGTTAAATGTTTCATTGTTATTGAGCCATCATTATTTTCTGTAATTTCTGCCGTCATATTGTATTCACCCTTCTCATTTTTTTAATCTTTTATTATTGACATTAATTGCTCCATTGTCTTTTGTCCGTCACCTCGAGTATAGAACTTCAATCCGCTAATTCGGACATTTTCTTCATTAGCTTCAAATTCCATCTCCGCTTGGTTATCTGTCATATATAAGAGTAAATCTTGCTTCCATAATTCACTAATAAATCGATCCCCACTCATACCTTTTGGTTCGATAAAAATTTGAAAATAAAAATCACTATTCTCAAAGAACAAAATAAAGTCAGGCTGAAAGCCTTGTAAATGCGTTTCCGTGATTTCACCTGCTCGATTCATACGTGAACCAAATTGGTGAAGTTTTAATTTCTCACTTTTCGCAGATTCACGGTGCATATTCTCATCCATTCGAAGTAAATAGACCGCTTTATGATACTTCTCTTTTAATTCATTGACATGTGCTTTCACTCGTTCTATCAACTCATATTCTAGTTTATTCACGATAGCTTTCTCATAAACATAAAAATCATCATCTATTTCATAAACAGCAATTTTTTGCATCACTTCATTAAATAGATTAGCTGTATCATATTCTGGAACACGCTTATTATAATTTGTTAAATATTCATTGATTGGATAACCGATAAATTTATTGGTTCCTCTTTGTTTGACATATCCTGATTTAAATTTCACTTCATATTCTTTTAAGAGTTCAATTACAACGTTCAATATATCATCTGGCGTAACATCAATTGCTTTGTACTCTTTTGGTACAGTTAAAAATAAGTTTAATTCATTAGCGTTTAACCAATTCTTACCATAAATAAATTCTTTCATTGATGGCAGTAATGGAATGTATTTCTTTAAATTGTCAAATTGATAAAACTCTAAACATTGTATCGCTTTTTTTATATACCTCGCATCAAATTTTCCTATACTAATTGCTTTTGTTTCATTCACACCTGCATTTGCTTGATATGAAACCTCCCGACTACCATAATTCAGATTCCTTGATATATCTGTTTGGTGATTGATACCATACTTATCAATAGAATCAAACCATTCGTCTTCTACATCTACCACTTCATTGTAATAAATCTTTCCTTTTTTATAGGCTTCTGTTTTCTTAAAGGATGGCTTTACTTTAATTTCAATAGGGGGATTTTTTTTATCTTCTCCTGTAGGTAAATCCATTTGTTTTAAAGAACCTACCAATTGTTTTAGATATTGTGGTTCATTCAT
Organism: Enterococcus sp. AZ101; assembly: GCF_050499005.1. Taxonomy (NCBI): domain Bacteria; kingdom Bacillati; phylum Bacillota; class Bacilli; order Lactobacillales; family Enterococcaceae; genus Enterococcus; species Enterococcus sp. AZ101. The sequence continues at coordinate 135,102 of NZ_JBMHEZ010000003.1, forward strand.
CGTATGATAGTGCAACGTTTCAAGAAAGAGTTGCTTGTTGGACGAATCGTTATCAAATCTTCTTTGATAACTTTTCTGTCCTTCTATTTCAAATGGATAATATCTAGCACCACGACCAATTAGTTGAGCTTCAGCCATAGTTGCACTTTTATTCGTTCCTGCTTCTTTTTCTATACGAACAATATCATACAGATTAAGAACATCCCACCCTTCCGTTAGCTTGGCTACTGCAAAGACAACACGATACAAATTATTGGGATTTTCCAACGTATTCAATGCTTGGTACTGTCCTTTTTCAAGCATATTTCCACTCGTATCGTTTGCATTTAATACATTTCTAGTATCAAAATCATGTTTTATCTCTCGAATAATTTTTCCAAGTTGATCCTCATTTTTGAGATAAAAATCATAGGCTAAACTTAATGCTGAACTCGCATTACTATCCATTAGTTGTTGGCGCTTAATAAATGTAATTAACTCTCTTACATTCAAATTTTCAATGAGTTGATTGAATATTTTATTTGCTTCTAGTGAAACAGCCACTTTTGGCGATTTAAATAGAATCACTGGTTTAAATGTAGTTGTGACTCCTTCTAAATAGGCTCGATATTTCCTAAACTGTGATAGTAAGACAACATTCAACATTTTATCTTCATCACTTGCAGACGTTTCAATTCGTTTGACTTGCTTTGAATAGCCATCAAACATAAATTTACTTAGTGGATAACGGTAAACAACCTTGTCACGATATTTATCATAAATCACTTCTTTATCAAAATCGATCGTTGCCGTAAATTCTAAAAGTAGATTTTTTTGTTCTTGTTGGTTTCTTGCGTTCAGGATTTTGTTAATTGCTGATTCCCATGTGTTTTCTGCCTCTTTTTCAGTCTTAGTGCTTGCGGAATAATGATGAGCTTCATCCGCTAAAATTACAACTGGTTGACGTTCATAATCAGACAACCCCATTGTATTTTCTTTTAAAACAAACAAATCATCTGAAACCTTTTGGACAGAAGCAAGTTTGATGTAAATGGTATTTTCTTGTTGGATTCTAGGGAATCGTTCCACTTCTAAAATAGAAATCTGTCTGCCATCAATTTCTATCTTGTCTTGAAAAAGATACTTATCACTATTCTGGTTCACCAAGTTATCTTTTGTTTTCATCAAAACAGAGTTCGTATTTACTGTAAATAAAAAGTTATTATAATTATATTCTTGATAGAGATACAAAATTAATCCCGCCATCAAGTCTGTTTTACCAGAACCTGTTGCCATATTAAATAAGACGTGTTGTGGACTTGGTTTTATTTGTGTCTGTGTATAATGATAGTTTCGTAATGCTTCATCTTGATAGTACCGTAGCGTATGAATTAAATTGGAATTAATATAATCAGGAATGGTATACCCTTGATGAGCATCAAACAAATCTTTCTCTGCTGTTTCTGCTTGTTCTACTAGAGGAAAGTGACGGATATTTGCCGTATTTTTTTTTACTTTTACCATTCCCTACTCACCACCTTCATAGAACTGCTTATTAAAGAGATAGTCCTTATCAGAAATCAGCTCTCGCACATTTGCATCATCAATTTCTGAATAGTTATAGTATAGTCCATTCTTATCTAACAATTTAATCAGCAATCGTTTATTTTCAACAAATCCTTCCATCCAATCAATTTTATTTAGGTCAGCACGGAAAGAAATATCAGCTGGTTCCATACTGTCTGTTCCTTCTAGCATTCGATGGTATACAACTTTCAATTCATCTAAAGTCTTTGAATGAATGATATCTTGTAAATATCCCATATTCTTAGACATTAATTCTGTGTATACAAATGAACTCCCACCTTGCCAGTTAACCTCTTTAGAAATACCCCCTTGTTCACCAGCAATCACTTTTTGTAATCTTGGAACAGATACCTCATTAATATAATCCATTTGTTCAATACCAATAAATCTACGATTCATTTTCATTGCGACTGCTTGAGTGGTTGCCGAACCCATAAAGAAATCTAATACTAATTCATCTTCTTGGGAAACCATATTAATTATTCTTTTTATTAAAGCCTCAGGTTTTTGACCCGAAGAGAAGTCCACACGTTCATTTGACATCGGATTAATAACATAAATATCAGTCCAAAGTGAGTTTATTGGTTGCCCTTTATATTCATCTAGAAATATTTTTCTATTTATATTTTTTTCTTTTGAATCTGGGAAAGCCAATCTCCCCTCCTTATCCCATTTTTCCATCACATTCCTAGATACTGAGTATCCTTTTTTTGGAGTTTTGTACCCTTTATAATCATAAATTAAATTTTCACGATAATTTGGACTTTGAATTGGTGACTTCATATATTTTCTTCCATTTTCATCAATGTTAACAAACCTTTCTTTAATATATTTTTGAGTATTGTCATCATTTAACGAATATACGGGAGAGTAATCCATCTGAGTGTTATCCTTCACATACCATAAAATCCATTCAGCGACATTATTTAGTTGATTAGATGGATTTGCACTACCACCTCTTCTTTTCCAAGTAATTTTATTTCGAAAATTCTCTCTGCCAAATATAGAATCCATTAAAACTTTCAAGTATGATTCTTGAAATGAATCAATCTGAACAAATATAGAACCATCCTCTGTAAGCATTTCTCGTGCAATTTCTAAACGATTTTTCATAAACGTCAACCAGGTCGACTGATTAAACTTATCATTATAAGCAAACGAATCTGAACCTGTATTATATGGTGGGTCAATATAGATTACTTTCACTTTACCTGCATATTTCTCCTTAATTGCATGTAAAGAAAGTAAATTATTTCCTTTAATAATCAAGTTATCTTTATCCTCGTTGAAATCTGTTACCGCTGACTCACCGTTTCCATCATATCGCTTGCTGTTCACGAATATTTTCTTATCAAATAATCGATCAATCTCATCTTTTTCAATCACTTCATTCAAGAAAGCATCATCATAACCATCTTCATTGTCTTCTTTTGTCATAGAAGCTGTTAGAACACCATCTTTGAATGGAAAATCTAGTACTACATCTTGACTATCCTCCAAGAATTTCCCATTAGAAGCTAATCCAATACGATTTTCATATTTTGTATAGCTAGTATCCCAATAATCATTATAGAGAATAGCTTCTTCCAGTTGTTCAATTTGAAATAAATTCTGCCCTGCAACCTCTTTGATAAAATGTTGTTTAATAAAATCTATTTGAAATAATTTCTCGAGCAAGGCTTCCTCATAATTTCTTAAATCTTCACTTAATTTGGAACGATTTAATTCTTCACCTACAAAATACTTATCTCCAAAAGAAGATAACACTGTTTTTAATTCATCAAAAATCTTTGGCTCAATTTTCACTGTACATTCTCCTCTATCACATTTCATTTTTATACATTCTATTTTACCTTAATCCTTATCTAGATTGATACAGGAAAATAAATAAACATCATCTTCTCATCACTTCTCTTCGACATAGTTTTCCCAGTTATTAAAACGAGCAATTTCTCGTAATTCCGCTCCATCAAAAAAAGCTTGATTGTCATTCATTAATGAATTTATCTTATTTGAGTCATCAATTAATTCATCAATTTTTAACGTATAGTACTTCGAGAATAACGCTTCCAACATGACTTCCATCTTCTTTTCTCGAATAAATGAATGATTCTCATTAAAACATGTAACACTTTTTTGATTTTCAATCATAACATTTTGCTCTTCTGGAGTCTTATTAAAAAATTTTGAAAATTCATGTTCAATTCGATCATTAGAATTTACTGCACTTTTATAATGGTTAGAATTTTCAATTTCTTTCAATAGTTCATCTTTCGACATGATAATCATATAATCAAACAGTAAATCATCTACAAGCCTATTCTTCACTTCCAAAGAGTATGCTTTTGCTGTTCTTTTAGAGTAAATAGATTTTTTTTGTTCTGATACAGGTTCATAATTATTTTTTTTTATGATTCTTTCAATTTGTTTTTTTAAAGCCGGTAACACTCCTTCAGTTTCATCCACTTTGTACTTTTTTAAAGCCTCTTTTGCTATTTCCAAAACAGTGTATTGTTCCTCAGTCATGAAAATACCCCCCTGTGTCCTTATTTAAGTTAATTATATCCTTATATATAGGTATCGTAAAGTGTTTTAGTCCTTTTATTGTCCGTATTTAAACTGATATTATTTATACATAAAGAGAACAGCAAACTCTCTTTTATAGTTGCTAATCAATATGGGATATCACTTATTGGTTCACTCACTGATTATTTGCTGATAGTCAGTTCATACCGAAAGGAGTCATTGTAATGACAAAAGAAAAATACAACGCAGTAAAAATTAAAGAATTAGTAGCAAATCCAGAGATTCAAACAGCCATCAAAAAAGCAGTAGAAGTTCCAACAAAAGTAATTATTAAGTCTGTTCGCAATCCATTTAAAAATGATGAAACGAATGAGACGACACAAAAAGTGCAGGCAGTAGCTGGTACGTCACTCATTGATATGGTGGCAGTTGATTTCACTTTGGTTAATCAATCCATTGACGGTACAGAAGCGATTAATAAAGAATTTCAAATCGTTGAGTATGGCTTTGCATTAGAAGCAAATATGCGTGGTGGTAATTTTGGTGGCTACTCACCTACTGGTTTAAAACTGCTCGTAACCAAACTGCTTCCAGCCACAAACGAGGGTAAGTAATATGAAGCATACAGTAACCGTTCGTGTTGCTAGCAATGTGATGACGTCATTGAAGATTTTTTCAATGATGTTCTCACTAGCTTTAGCAATTCTACCTATGCTTATTTATAGCAACGGCAAAGAAATCTTCCATTTAGAAGTGGATTTGTTTATGACTATTTCAATCATTGGTTTAGCCTTCTTCCTAACAACTGTTAGTATCATTTACCTTTCTTCAAGGTTCAGTCCGATTCAATCGTTGCAAATTCGGAAGAAGCTAATCTTGTTCACAGAACAGCTCACAAAGCAAACCGAAGATGGCAAGTTAAAACATTCTGTCACATGGCATTACGAGGTAAAAGACAAAAAAACAACCATTCAATTATATTCAAACGGACTTGTGAATGACAAACGAAAATTAGGTGGTCAGCTGTCAGAGTTTATTGCTGAAAACTTATTGAGTTACAAAGAAGCTTCACAATACGTCACATTTATCTTTGGAAAGTTCCCTGCTCGTTTGAATGGAAAAGAGGTACTAGAAAATGACCAATTATAAACCTATCCCAATCTATGATTCACTTGACTGGGATTTAACAACAGAAGCCTGTCACACACTGCTACTTGCTCCAAGTGGAGCAGGAAAAACCATTTTCCTAAGCTATTTATCAGCAATGCTTTTGAAGCGTGGGCATGAATTATATATTATTGATGCAAAAAATAGTTCTTTCGGTGCAACGTTCCGTAGTACAGGAATTTATACTGCTTCAAGTGCCGAAGAAATCCTTTGTTTACTGACGTCACTTGTCGAACAAATGGAGCATGACTATGAAACCATCTATTCCACCGACCAAGTAGGATTAGATACGAATTTTTCAGATTTGAACCTGCCTGCTCACGTTCTCATTTTTGATGAAGTTCTTTCAGCACTTGAAAGTGGCGATAAGAAGCAAAAAGCTGAAATGGAACGTTTGCTTAAATTGCTGGCTCTAAAAGGACGTTTAGCAGGCTATGTCATTGTATTGACTTCTCAACGTCTGTTAGCTACCGACCTGCCCAAAGCAGTTACGGAACAATGCCAGACACGATATGTGATGGGTGCGAATGTATCCGAAGAATTATTTCATATTGGAACAGGTGCCTATAAAAAAGATTTAGCAAGCTCTTATTTGGGTGATGTCGGAAAAGGTTACGCTGTTACACCTAAATTAGGTCTCAGCTATTTTGAAGCACCTTATATGAAATACAAATCGAATGATTTTCGACAGTTGATTTATCTCTTTCAAAGGAGTGGTATGAGCGATGACAAAAGTGATTAAAAGTTTCCAAGTAACCGAATTTGATGATGGTAGTATTCGTGTAATCAACTCAGACAAGCGTCAAATGGCTCGATGGTTTGCCTTAGATTACTTTGTTGATAAGCCACAATTAGCTCAACAAGGACTTTATGTGGCTCTATTATCGCAAGACTATTATTTTAGTGCAGGCTTTCGGAAACGGACGAAGTAGCCATGCTCGATACTGTTTCCCAGTATGTGAACCTGCGAACAGCACACCTTAAAGCGCTCTGATCATGCGTGCAGTGTTTTTTGTTCGAGTGGTCGGACTTGGCAGACCACTCGAACACGCTCTGCTGGCACGCATACCAGAGCGCTGTCTAGGGGTGCCCCTCGCAGGTAGCATCGCTGGGAGCATGGCTTCGAGTAAGTTTCCGTCGCCTTACTTGACAAAAGGCGACGTTACGACGAGATAACTTTTAACTAATAGATATTAATGTAGAATGAGGTATTTGATGAACTTTGATAAGAACAATTATAACGAAAAAGTAGTAGATAATTATAACAGAAAAGTAACTGATTATGGAAATGGTAAAATTGAAATCATTGCTTACAATGAATCACAAATCAGGTTACTAGGGAGCCTTAATCACAAAGGTGGAGCCAATAAAAAATCCATCATAAGTGATGAGGCACAACAAGAAAGAACACTAAAACAGAGCTATACCATTAAAAGAAGAATACGAGGATATGCGTTGGCAAATGATTTTAAATGGTTTGTAACATTAACTATTGACCCTAAAAAAAATGATAGCTATGATTATAATCATTCAAAAAAATTGCTATTAAAATGGTGTCGATTTATGCGTGATACTTACAAAAAATTCGATTATTTAATCATACCCGAATTTCATAAAAGTGGAGCTATTCATTTTCACGGATTATTAGGAAATATTTCTGCAAATTTTGTAGAAGCAACACATCCAAGCAACGGACAGTTACTTTTACGAAATGAGCGTCAGATATATAACCTTGATGACTGGAAATATGGTTTTACTGACTGTGAAAAAATTATCGATTCAGAAAAAACAGCTAGTTACTTAACAAAATATATTACAAAAGAACTCATGACAAATAAGGAAATGTTTAGAAAGAAACGTTACTTCAATAGCAAAGGCTTAAAGAAGCCCAAAATCGAATATTTCACATCAGAAACTGATGATTTAAAAAACTTCACACCTAATTTTGGAATAGTTGGAACAGATGATGAAGGTAACAATGTTCTTGACAAAGCAATTTATAAACTTAAACGGAATTCTAATGGTCAACTAATACAAACAACTAATGACTATTTATTGAAAACAAAAAAATGAAAGAGGTAATATTTATGATGAGACAAAAAGTATATGGTGATACAGGTTCACGAAGTGATTTTTTAGAAAAAATCAAAAATGAGAATTGTTTCAACAGTTTAGAAGAGTACGAAGTGATGGATATTATACGGGGTTTGATTAGTAGTTATTCCATTCATAGTATAGAAGAGTTGCTAATTTTTGGTACACAACAATTATATGAAGATGAAAAGGTACCGTTTGCGACATGTGAGAATTATGGGTTATCTTTAAAAGCATTTATTCGTTGTATAGGTAAATATTACTTATACGTACAAACACTATTCTATGAGGATGTTTACCATGAAGTTATAGTATATGATGAAACACCAAATGAAGCTCATTTCGTAAATGAGTTTACTCTCGAAGATATTACAGACTTAGTAGATGAATTTGGTAAAAAAGATTTAAGAGAATTCGTTCACCATGGGATTTCCAAAGTAGATTCTTCTGAAAATTCTATAACAAATTGCGAGAATTATGGAGTTTCTATAAGTGATTTCTTATTTGTTGTTGGTACATGTTATGACACCTTTACAACAATATTTCTTTACTATTGGTATGACAAAGATCCATTGATAAAAGAATATTAAACGAAATACCGGCTACACTTCAATAAATAAAAATAGATGTTAAAAACTTTAGGTAAAAGCAAAAAAGAGAATGTTATCAAGCCTCCAACAGCTTTTGATAGCATTCTCCATTCCAATATAGATATGAAACCTACACCTTAGTATCTCATGCTTTTTCTTAAAAGAAAAGAACGGAGCAGAAAAATTATGCAAACAATATGCAAACAAGATTTAATGAATTTAGGCTACAAAGAGCATACAGCTAGAAATTTAATTTGCCAAGCTAAAACAATTATGGTACAACAAGGTTATCCATTTTACAATAATAAACGACTTGGACGTGTCCCTGTTAAAACTGTTGAATCAATCATCGGCGTCAATCTTTATACAAAAGAAAGTGACGTGGTTGAGTATGAGTAACAAGACACAACAAACAACAAAATATGCAGGTGTATTCAAAGATTTAAAAAGTGGTCATTACTTCTATCAGACTGAACTTGGAATTGACCGAGTAACTGGTAAACGAGTTAGGAAAAAAGCTCGGAAAGATAGCAACGGAAAGCCATTTTTAACAGCCTCAGAAGCCAACAAAGAACTCACTAGAATTAAAAGAGAGTATCACAAAGTTAATAGTTATGCTAACTATAAGATGACGTACAAAGAATTCATGGATAATGTCTACATTCCATTTTACAAGACAGATGTTGAAGAAAGCACATTTAAGGTTCGAAAAAAAACTCTTGAATTAATTCGAGACCGCTTTGAAACAAAAGAACTTCGGCAAATCACAGCAGAAGATGTTCAATATTATAGGACATATTTATTATCATCAACAGATGAAAATGGAGCTGGCTATTCACAATCCTATGCTAGTTTAGTCTTTGGTATGTTTCGTAAAAGTTTAGATAAAGCTGTTGAAATGCAATATTTAGAATATAATATTTCTAAACGTATCAAAGCTATTCCAAAAGGGAAAAACAGTGTTCCTTATTGGAAAAAAACAGAATTTGAGCAAGTAATTGCACAAATCTATATTGATGATTTTTATGAACATCTCAATTTTGTTATGTTATGGGTTTATTATATGACTGGAGTTAGAGTAAATGAGGGTATGGCTTTGTGGTGGGAAGATGTAGATTTCGATAAGAAACGCATGAGTATTCATCATATGTTAGATATTGAATCAAAAACAAATTACACCCGAAAATCATACACAAAAACTGCAAGTGGGAAGCGAACAATTGCACTCGATAATGATACTATCTCTATCTTAAAAAAGTGGAAAGAAAGACAAAAGTCTATCGGACTAGGTCAAGAAAATGACTTCATATTTAGTTATGATGGCGCACCTATGATAAAATCCACCCTTGCCCGTATTATTGAAAGATATTCCAAGTTAGCAGGTGTCAAAAAGATACAAGGTAAAGGGCTACGTCATAGCCATACTTCATATCTTATTAATGAATTTAGTGCTTCCGTCCTTATTATTTCAAAGCGATTAGGACACAGCTCTCCTGATATCACATTGAAGCACTATGCTCATATGTGGAGTAACGCAGATGAAGCAATTGCAGAAGTCATGGCAGGAAATATTAAAATTCAGACAGCAGATAAATCTAATATTTCATTTATTGGAAATCAGTCAATAACAAAAGTATTAAAAGATGGAGCCCCACCATCTACCCCACCAAAATTAGTTTCTTCCATATAAACATTGATATATCAATGTTTATATACCCCCTATGTGGATAGAGTGGGAATAAAGAGCCAACATAATAAGGATGGGGAATGCCGATAAATCAACGTTTTTCAACTTTTAAAATGCTTGATTTTCATTGAAAATGATATGGTTCCCTACCATTTTCCCTACCAAAAACCCCTGTCAGGATAACGCTTGACAGGGGTTTATTTTTGAGCAACTTCTGTAAATCTTTTATTGTTTATCTTTTAAATTTAACTCGTCATATTTTTGAGCTTTTTCTTTTAAAGTTGCAACATACTTTTCAAATTCCTCAACACTTTGGAATCCGTATTTCTTTTTTATATAAGTAATAATTGGCATTCCTTTGTGAAATTCTTTCATTAATTTTGATTCTTCTTTACTTTCCATTTTCCATTTCTCCTTTTTCCATTTTATTTTTTGGATAAAGCCTGTTTAGAAGTTCTTCTGTAGTTTTCATAAATTCTTTTTTTGAAACTAAAGCAATTCCTGCAGTATCTGGATTTTCATCACCAAGAACAACTAATTCATTGCCTATTTCAAGATTTAGCATTTTGATTGCTTCTTCGGGAATTGTGATTTTTCTATCTTTTTCAATAATAGTAGTTCCAAAAAAATGCTTTCCTTTAGGAGCCATGCTTATATTACTATTTGAACCATCAAAGTGAAGAAGCTCATCAATTGTAACATCAAATAATTCTGCCAAAGCAATGCAATTAAGTACATCCGGAATACTTTCATTGTGCTCCCATTTGGCAACCGCTTGCCTTGAAATGTTAAGTTCATTTGAAAGTTTTTCAACTGACATGTTATTAATTCTTCGCAAGTACAAAATGTTATTTGCAATATTAAGCTTTTGTTTATTCATATAGCTCACTCCTAACGTTAGTATACCTCCATTACTTAGTAATTAAAACCAAGTAAAGATAACATTTTTTGTTATCTTTAGTTACATTCCAGATAGAGGTTGTTTTTGAAGATATTTCATTCCATATTGAATATTGGAGTAATCAAGAATAACATCAACAAATTTGTTGATTAGGTGCAAATTGTATTTTTTATCGCATCCTCAAATTATTTTATTTATCTAGCTCTAATATTTTCAAAACACAGAATATACCCTGCAAAATCCCCCAAACGTTTTCTATCATCTGACGAACCAAGCTTTTCTCTCCAACCAGTATCTAATTCTAATTGTTCAGCTAACTTATGAAACGCCTTTAAATTGATCATAAAAGTATTATGATAGCTAGTTCTTAATTTATCCTTTTCCTGTTTATCTTCCCTAGAAAAATAATTCCAGTTAGTTCTCATATTAGAATAGACTAAAGCTGAATCTATGACTTCTTTCCATAGCTCATGCAAATATTCATCTTTGCATTCCAGTACATTAAAAATAGAGTTGTAAATACCTAATGCTTCTTCGAAAGACATTGAATCATTTTTTTGTAAGTAAGTATTATAATCAAACATTTACCTATCTCCTTTTCTCATTCAAGTAAATATAAAACAGCTTATTTCTTTTACAATTTATTCGTAATACTTTCAGTTTGTCCATTATATTGTAATATGAATAGGCACTTTCCAAATAAATTGAAAGTGCCTAGAAAATTGGGCATATTAAGATATATTAAGTTATAAACTTTGCAATTCTTTATAACAAGTTGATTCAGGTGTTTAGAACACCAGTATACCTTTACCAAACTAATCATTTCATTTGTAAACTATTTTCCCTGTTTAACTTGATACAATATGGAGTCAATAGCCTCAATAATCGATTTAATTTTACACCAAGCTTCCACCAATTCAATACTATCAGGTATATGATTTTGAGAATGAACCATAAAATTTAAAATTCGCATTAGAGAGCTATTATTATTTTCCGATAATGATACATCAATTAATTCCGCCTGTTCTGCATATATAGGATAATTTTCTTTTATATGGTTGCTAATAAAATCTGCATAAAGTCGGTTTACTGTTTGCGTTCTTTTGATACGTTCTTTTGCTATAGACTTCATCTTTCTAGAATCTTTATGGTCTATATTCGCAAAATAATCAACATATTCATGTCCATAAACTTCCATAAGAGACCTCAATAAGTATTGTGTTGCTAAGCGGAAATCTTTATATTTAATCTTATTCACTTCAATTATTAAAGTATTAATGCGTAAGTTGTTTCGATAGATATTCGTAAATGGGACTGTATCAATAAGGAGATTTCCACTTCCTATTTTAGAGGGTAATTCTGGTGTTGAAGTAGTTGCAAAAACCTCTTCATCTGTACTTTTAGTTTCAAGATTCAAGTTAGAATCTTCTTCTACACCTGTATTTAGTGGAAGTACTGCATTATAATTTTCTTTTTGCGGACTGTTAGTTTTTGGTAAATCACTTGCTTGTGTTTCTTGTATATCATTGTCAATATCTCGTTCTTTATCTTCAATTGATTTCTTCTTCAAGTTTTCTATAATAGGTAGTAATATCTGCTCAATTACTTTTCTTTTATTAAACTTACGAGAAATTGAAAAATTCTCTGTTTCTGCCATGTAGTTCACTTCATCAATTACACCGCGAATTAAGTTCATTTTTTCTATAGTAATAGATTCCATGTTGCCTTTTTCTATGCCAAGCGCTTCTTTAACTTCCAAATTATTAAATAATCTTTGGATATTGGTGTATGCCATTTTCTTTTGAATATCCTCATTAAAAAACTCTTCATATTTGTCACTAATAACGTTTGCAATAGAGATATTAACTTTTGGACTAGTCCTAATTAAAAAAGTTTCCTGTTCTCTAGGATTCCACGCTTTTGGTCCCTTGCCTTTATCTTCCCCAGAATGTAACCGTCGCATTATAAAAAAAGCATCTTCCTCATCTGTTACCAAACACTCAATTTGAGACAAATCAATTTTTGAAGGCGAATCTTTTTTCATTTTATTAATACGATCAATTTGATTTTTAGATAAAAAACTAAATTGATCTGGATATAAAATTAACTTAATGCACGCTACACGTCTATTGCCCTCGTAAACTGTATATTTATCAGTATCGTTCTGCTTCACAACTGTAACAAGGCTTGCATTAACCAATCCATTAATATAAATGTCTTGAGCCAAATTAATCATATTTTGATGACCAGCAACATTAAATAACTTCTTTAAAGTATCTAATTCATTTAGTCCAATATCATGTCTTGGATTTTCAAAATAATTCTCAATTTTTTCAACTTCAATTCTTTCTACTCCCATTTTATACCTCCAGAAAATGTAAATATTCACTATCTTCTATTCGTTTAATCTTTTTTGAGAAGAATAAAAATTCAGCACCTCTCTTTTTTTCTTGCAGTGTATAAGATAGAGTAAAACTAATACTATCAACCGTACTATACATTTGGCCAATCTCAGGTGCTAAATCGTAAGTGACAATCCATTTTTTATTTTTTAAATCATTGACTATCTTTTGAGATAAAGTCTGATGATCTCCGGTACTATAAAAATTAGTATACAATCCCTGTCCTTTTTGATAATACGGAGGATCAAAAAAAGTGAATCCTTTTTTTTCATTTTTAATTACATCATCAATAAAATCTAACGCTTCTAAATTATAAATCTCAATTTTATCTTTCATTTTTGCGATTTTTCGTATTTTTTCATTCAATTTAATCTTATTAAATCGACAATCAATAAGATAATTCCCTGTTTGTTGATACCCGCCAATTGGACCAGCTTTATCAATTATCCCTGACCTGTTAGTTCGATTGAGAAACAACGTTGAAAAACCAACTTCAATAATTGAATGATCATAGATGTCCTTTCTAATATCTTTTTGTCTATACCATTCATCTATAGTAATATCTGTTGAATTAATTTTCTCAATTAAATCTTCCGTATGATCAAGTACACTTTTCCAAAAACAATATATACTATAGTCGTAGTCATTAATAATGATTTTTTTAACATCTTTACTCAATAGAAGCTCTAGAGCAAGTCCCGATCCACCACAAAAAGGCTCGATATAAGTATCGACATTATTAACAGATACCAACTCTTTTATATATTTATACATTTTATGCTTACCACCGGGATACCTTAGTGGAGATGGGTTCATTTCTAGTTCCTCCAAACAAAATATTTCTTCGTAGCATTTTCCTAGGAAAAAGTAACTGGTAATTTAATTATAACATAATCTTCAACTACTATTAAACAAATACTGATAATCCATCTAATTGAGAGTTTATACACCAATGCTACTAGGTATAAAAAAAGATAGCTCTGCAAAAGCTATCTTCAATACTAATTGAACTCTATATAATAAACATTCACAAACTCTCCACTAGTCCCAAAATCATAATCTCTCCCAATAGCTTCATAATCAATATAATTCGCCAAATGCTCAGGAATATCATAATATCCCAAATCTACCAAAGCATATCCCAACTTCTCATGATCGCTCACTCCTGTATCATCTAATTCAATAATAGTTACCTCAGCATCTCTATTTTCTGCAATCACTCGAACTACTTCATCTGGATAACCCATATACTCTTCCAAACTATCATACCTTTCTGCTAAAGATTGAGGAAAATCATACTCTCCTACAGAAAATGGCACATCATAATCAGTAATAAAATACTCTTCATACGAATAACCAAATTCATCCACAAACTCATTTCCCACACAAATCGTTTGATACGCTTGTGCCAAGTCTTCCTCATCAAATGGAAAGTGTAAATACACACCTAACAAAAATCCTTCATTATAAGCTTTCAAATTAGTGAGATATATCCAATGATCGCTATCTCCGCCCACTCTTTTTCCGTCTTGCTCCATCATCATTTCTTCCGTTACTTTTACTAATTCCATCTTGTTCTTCCTCTCTTTGTCTTTTTGACCATCCATTTTGTTTCGAGCTGAGGCGCAGGTTGTTAGGATGCAATCCTGACGATTTTCTCTTCTCTTTTAGTTTTCAAAGTTTATGTATCAACTTTCAATGAATGGTTCATTTTGCTCTTTCGCTTTCGGTGCAATTGACACAGCAATTTTTTTGATTGACGGAAAGGACGAAGTATTCGAAGGCTTGCCTTGATTCCTTGTAGGCAATCAAACAAAATTGCTAAATTGCATCGTCCGAACTCGAACGGGCAGAATGGAATATGATAGAAAGACATACGGTTAGAAAAGTAAAACACGTAAAAAAAGAAGCTTGCGTATGCAAACTTCTACCAACTCATCGTCTTTATTTGTTTTTGTTTTTCTCAATATCTAAAATGCTATCATTGACGTCTAAAATCTTGTCTTATTGTGAAGATAAAGATAATTTATTCATGTTTATTTGCAATTTCATTTCCCCTTCTTATTAGGAAAATGCACTTTCATATGACTAACCCCACAAATATAATTCATATCAACATTGTAAAACTTAGCAAGTTTAATCATAGATTCTAAAGGGATCCTCGTCTTACCATATTCATAATCAGCATAAGTTCTCTGACCCACGTTTAACAACGCGGCAATTTCTCTCTGTGTATAATCGTTATCCTCACGTAATGCCCTTATTCGCTTAATATAATCCATAGCCATCCCTCTTTTTGATTATTCTATCCTAGAGTTATAAACTCAATCACTATTTAGAGTTATAAACTCTAAAATTAATTATCCATCATTTTTCCTTAAACTAACTACGTTTTAGGAAATGAGTTCTTCACATGACTAATCCCACAAATATAATTCATGTCAACGTCATAAAATTTTGCTAATACAATTATGGAATCTAGAGGTATTCTCGTTTTTCCATATTCATAATCAGCATAAGTTCTTTGGCCAACACTCAACAGCGCTGCAACTTCTCTCTGTGTATAATCATTATCTTCACGTAATTCTCTTATCCGCTTTATATACTGCATGACTTGTCTCCTTTTTTAATTATTTTACGATAGAGTTATAAACTCTATTGACTTTTAGAGCAATAAACTCTAAAATAGACTTAAGAACAATGAATGAAAAAATAGAAATCATCAGGAGGTTCAACATGGCTCACCCAGTAAAAATGATCACCTATCAAGATCTACACAAACTAAATCATTCAATCCAACAATTAAAGAACTGGCACGAAACATTCAGTTCACTAAAAAACAACACCCAAAATCATTCTATTCCCGATAACCTCTTTTATGAACATGAGCGAATACTAAAAACATTAGCTCAAGAAACACATAAACTTAAAACCAAAGAGAAACTGAAAAATATTTTAATTTAAAATCCTAGCAGCAAAATAGGATTTTAAAGTTCATCAGTATTAGCCGAACTGATACTAATGAACGATAGATTTAAACAAGTAGTTGGCTATCTAACTACTTGTTTCTTGTGTTTTAGCACAATTCATTTTCAACAAAAAAGCCTAGAGAAAATTCCTCTAGACCTCATTATTGCATTCACGTCTTGAACATCCACTACAATTAAATTTTTTTCTCGTGCATATTCATTTATTCTTGTAATTAGTTCATCTTTGTATGAATATTCCACAAACGGAATTTCACGCTGATCATTTATTTCATATTCTGGAAAAATAAAGAAATTCATTGGATAATACTTTAGGAAAGTGAAGAAACTACTATTTTAATAAATATCAATTCGGTCTTTGGGTTGTTCTTTGTTAAAGTCCTTTAGTTTTCTGTAGCAATTTCTTTGTATCTAGTAGCATCCATTTCTAATTAAAAAAAGTCTAGAAGAATTTCCACTAGACTTTTTTGACGTGTATATGCTCTAGAAAATTGAATTTATTCAATAGTAAAGTTACTTTATATAGTATTTATTATCTATTTTTAAATATATCTTATTATCTATTTTTATTAAGCAATTCCATTCATAGACTCCTTCTTCACTATCCATGTAAATTATTATTGATTCATGTTCACTAGAAATTGGATTAATTGAAAATTTTGAAGCATTGATAATTTCTTTTAAATGAGTCATATCATAATTATCATCAGAAAAAAATAATATATTATCCAATGCATCTTTCCTCATTTCAGATATATTAGAATAATTTTTGCGCTTGGGATTAGATAACAACCACATATTTATTATATCCTCTTTAGATACTTTTGACAGATTTTCTAATAGTTTTTCATCAAAATAAATATTGTCAACAAATGTTTAAAACTCTTGGGGATCAAATAATATAGGTTGATAGTTATATTCACTTTGAACGACATCAGAGTCTTGAGGTACTGCTACTACAAGATCATTACACCTTTTCAAAACTGAGTAAAAATATTGTTTAGTACCATAATTCACTTTCAAGAGAATTTCATTATTTACCTTTTTTACAATTCCCAATAATGAGCCACTGTGAATGAGAATATCATTTTTATAAATTTCACACCAATCTTTATATTCACCTGATATAGTATGCCTGTACTGTTCTATTTTATTTCTCCTTCTATAGAGTAATTTTTTTATTTATTCTAGATTTAATAATTTATTAGCAATATCCAGTTCGTTATTTCTAAAAAATATGTCATCGCCAAATGATTCTATAAAAATCGTCTTTAATGTATTAGCTAAGTTTTCTACCGATAATCGTTCTTTTCTCTTTAAAACATTCATAATTTTTCTTATTTCTTGACTATATTCATCTTCGGGAGCCATTGGAAATAAATCAATCGGATCCCATTCATTAATTATTTTTTCAACTTTATCATACATAATTTTACGTATTTTCCAAACAATTTCCTTTATAGATTTACTTACCTTCATGTTTATTTTTTTATTATCCCAATATATAAATATTGTTTTGAACTGCTACAAGGGATTTTTTTAGATTTCCAACCCTTTTTTTGCATCTAAAAGCAAGTTACATATTCTATCATCTAAAGGTACATAGTTTTTTAGGTATGTTTCTAAGTAGCTGTAAAATTCTTTGAACGTAACATAAGCTTGGCTGTTTTGAGTTACGCTTGAATAGTCAGCCTCTACATCAATCAAAATATGTTTATCATCTAAAGGTATTTCTAATTGTGATAACTCATACTCATCTAAATCTCCTCTAAAGCAAATTGCCTTACCTTCGACAATATACCCTTCCTGCTGAGAGAATTTTTTAAGAGCTTTTTCAATTCCTAACTTTCTGTGAGCTATTTCAAAAAATATATCATCTAAAATCATTTTTTTATCAGCTTGGTCTTCTAAAATCACATAGTTCATTTTCCGTCTCCTTAGTCTAAAATTGGGAAAAAGTTTTTTACATTTCCTGCTTCATCTAAATAACCAATAAAGCCCAGTCCGTTAGAAGCAGTACCTTCAACTCTTCCACCTATAATTTTTCCGTTTTGCATCGCTTCTACACCTAAGTTATAGATTTCTGCTTCTGAAAAAACAGATGGGTCATAAACTGTTTTTGGTGTGTCAATATTCTTGTAAGAAATTGGTTTTGCAATTCCGCCTGTTATATCCTTTTTTGGTATCCGATATTCAATTTCGTAGATGCCCGCAATGGATGGATGTGGTTTTTTAGATATAATCAAATCGTCTAAAGATACCCCTTGACTTCTTAAAGCACTATTAAACTCATCTAAATTATGTCCACCAACAATACCTTTTTTAGTGTTGATATTTTCCACATTTTTTAAATGATTCTTTACATTTTCACCAAATTTAAAATCATTCACTCCACTAGCTTTCCCAACATCTTTCCCTCTATCAACAGTCTTCACAACATCCGCCGACTTCTCAAACTCTTTCAACGCTTCCCACTCTTTAACAGTCAACTTAACTGCATCCAGCGTATAATCGCCATTTCTAAGCAACTTAGCCGACTTCAAAATATCTTTCACTCGATCGATTGGCAATATAGCTAACAACAAGAAAACACCTGAAGATGACCGCTGCATCGTCGTAGAATCTTTCCCAAATAGAATCTCAATATCATCAATATTCGTAAGGATTTTAAAAATCTCTGGTCCATACTCTTTAAATAATTCAACATTATGAACACGAAACAGTTCATGTAATTCTTTGGTTCTTTGAACATCCAATTTCCCATTACGATAAATCTGGTATTCGACGCCATTCGATAATTCTTTGATGACCACATCAATTCGGTCTTTGGGTTGTTCTTTGTTAAAGTCCTTTAGTGCTTTATACCATTTTTGATTTTTAAAATCAATGGTTTTATAACCATCTTTCCCGCCTGAAAAATTCCCGGCACTACCTAGAAAAGCTAACCCTTCGGCAATCGAAGTAATAACTGTCTGCACGTCTGAGAAATCACTGCCATGTGATGCTTCAAAGGCGCTATATTTTTCGAGAATCTCAATTTTCTTTGCGGTTCCTAGCATACTTTGTTTATTAAAAAATTGGTTCACAAATGGCACATCTTCAAAGGCTTTTGCCAAAGCTTCCATGATCACATCATTTTCTGCTTGTAAACGACGTAACTCAGCTTTTAGCCCTTCCATTTTTGCGGTATCTAAATCATTTTCTGCTGGTCCAACTTCTGAGGTAAAGGCGCTAAAATAAGAGGTGATCGCATCGTCAAGGGTATTTAAGGCATTGCCCACTGTCGTTGATACTTCTGAGTAGGCATCAAAATAACTTTTGGTCGAATCCCACCCTGTACCCGATAATTTCCCTGCACTTTGAAACGCTTGTTGCGCCTCTTTAAAGGAATTTAGTTGATCTAATACTGTTAAACGTAGCGTTTGGACTTCACTGGCAACGTTTTGCCATTCCGTATATCTAAATTTAGGCATCTTCTTCCTCCTTTTGTGCTTGTTTCTTTTTTTGCAGCCATAGGAGGTCGTCTTCTGCTTGGATTTTTTTACGTTCTGTTTCACTTACTAATTCTGTTAACTCTTCTTTGCCAGCATCAAAGGTTCTGAACGCTTCTGTTCGTTCATCTTCTAGCATTTCTAAATCTATCCTGGCTGAACGTTCTGCTTCTGTTCCTTTGCTGTAATAGAGAAATTCTTCTAATATCGCTGCTTGTTGTTGGTAAACACGCTGTAGATCATTGAGTAGAAAATCACTTTCGGTATCTTTTTTTTTTAACTCTATTTTTCGACCTTCATATTCTTCGATTTTCATTTGTAGTTGTTTTTCTTCCATAAAGCACCTACTTTACTGCATTTTTTTCAGCCTGTTTGATGGCTTGATGTATTTTTTGTAAGTTTCCAATGTCTTTAGACGCATTGCTTTTAAACGTTGAAACAATGGTACTAAGCGAAGAAACACTGCTTTTCATTGCACTAGCGGCGCTACTTTCAGAAAAACTCATGCTACTTGCTTGTTTTGGTTTGAATGATAGGGATGAGAGGCTGCTTGTAAATTTACTTGTTAAGGAATTTACGGTTGCTGCATCAGTACTGATTTTATCTGCCATCTGAATGTCTCCTTTGATTGATTAGTTGATTTTACCCTCGACATAATATTTATCTTTTTAGCTAACTTGCCCAACCATATCATTAGTTTTAAATATATTATGTAAGATAAGAATACCATATTGGTAACTATAGACTTTATCAACTTATTCAGTGTACTTGTAACTTTTTGATAAACCATTGAATCGTTTAAATTTTATTGAAAAACTCTTTCTTTTCGTGCAAAATAAGTAATTGATATAGCTTATTTATTGACAAGTCTTTTAGAAACTAGCGCTCTGAGAAGGAGGAACAAAAATGAAATCAAAAATGCCTGAAATTCTTTCTTTCATTTCAGAAGAAGCTGTTAGTAGAAAAATGACCAGTGAGGAAATTGCCGTTCACTTTGGTTATGATAAACATCACTTCAGTCGGAAATTTAAAGAAATAAATGGATTCAGTGTTGCTGAATTTCTCTCTAGTTTAAAAGTTGAACAGGCGATCTTTGAACTCGATGAAGAAAAGCGTATACTCGATCTACAAGAACGTTCAGGTTTTGAAAGCAGCGGTAGTTTCACGAATACGTTTGAAAAATATACAGGAAGTTCTCCTAGAGCGTATAAAAAAAAAATGAGTGAGCTTTTTGATGATATGAAACGTTTTGAAACGAACGATAAGGATCAGTCAATCGCGCATTTTGAAGAAAAGAGTCAGTCTTTTTGCACCGTAACGATTGAAGTACCTGATGGATTTGAGATGGGGATCTTATTTATTGGACTTTTCCGTACACTTATACCGAATCATCTGCCTATATCTGGATTAGCGACTAAAAATTTAATCGAAAATAAATTGAAAAATATTCCAAGTGGAGACTTTTATTTATTAGCTTGTGGGATAAGCCGTTCCACTAATGTTCTATCTTACTTTAACTTAGGAAATAGTTTGAGGGGGAAAGAAGATGAAAAGTTATCTTTTCCAAACTGTTCTGGCAATCATTACACGATCAAGCTGAGAGAACCGATACCAGAAGACCCGCCAATATTAGTGAATGTGGGGAAACTTTTGATCTCCCGTTTAAAAAACACAATCTAGAATAATATTATTTGATCGTGAAATGATAAACTAGTCGTAAGTTGATGGAATGGAGGAAATTAGTTATGGGCTTAAATGTAAAGAGTATCACTGTAGGTCTACCAGTAAGTAATTTAGAGGACGCTGCAAGTTGGTATGAAAAACTTCTTATGAGTGAGGAAAAACTTATACCTGTTGAAGGCGTTATTGAGTATCCAATTGGTTCGGTTTGGATTCAACTTTTTGAAGAAAAAATCAATGTTTCAGAGAACGTTTTACGTTTAGAAGTGGAAGATTTAGACACAGAATTTGAACGTTTAAAAACACTTGGCGTAATCGTTGACGAGGCGATAGAGGATGTACCAGGTATCATTCGATACGTTGATTTCTCTGATCCAGATGGCAATAAGTTATCGTTTTATTGGTTATACGCTCAAGAATAGATTTAAACAGTGTCTATATAATGAATATCACGCTAAAACGACGGATAGATGATTCGTCGTTTTTAAATTTTAGAAATAATGCTTAAGTGGAGTAAAATATAACACTGAACTTGCCAATTAAGTGGAACAGACTAAATAATAGCCCTCCCTTCAAATTCTTTTTTAACTGTAATCAAGTGTGCACTTGTGTCATAATTATTTTTATAGGGTAACTTCATAAAGCTCAAATTTGCAAAACCTTGACTACTTAATTCTCTACTATACATAAAAAATAAGTATCGGAATTGTTATTCTAGACACTCGTTCGCTTCATTGAACCCTATTCTAAAAAAACAGTTATATCAACGTTTCTCCCAATGTAAACACCTGTATACACCCAGATTTCTGCTAACGTACACGCCTATTGACAGACAAAATAAGCCCTTGTGTATTATCTTATAATCAAAGGAGACAGCAAAATGAACTTTAATAAGCAATTAAAAATTTATCGTGAAAGAGATGGGTATTCTCAAGAGGAACTTGCAGAAAAAATCTATGTTACACGGCAAACAATTTCTAAATGGGAGAACGATCATACTTATCCTGATATTCATAATTTGATTGCACTGAGCACTCTTTTTGATGTCACCTTAGATGAATTAGTCAAAGGAGATGTAGAAATTATGAAAAACACTCAAGATATTGAAGCAGAAAGAATGAATCGACTCTCTTGGGTTATGCTTTTATTTATTGTGCTAGCGGTTTTATCCATTGGACCGGCTCTATTACTTTGGGATTGGTATGGCTTAAGTATTCCTCTCGTTCTTTGGGCAATTTCTATGGTGGCTGCTCTAAAAATCGAGAAAATCAAAAAGGAAAAAGATGTGCAAACCTATAGTGAAATTGTGGCTTTTATGGATGGGAACGATCTTGAAACGGCGAGAGCCAAACGTGATAAAAAAAGGGATCGTTGGAATAAAGCAAAAATCGTTGTTGGCTTTTCATTAGTAGCTGGAGTACTTGCTACAATTAGCTCATTTTTGTGGGTTTGGCTTTCGTAAAATTTTCAATACACTCATACTTATGGTCTTAGCCTAACAAAAAAACAGTTGAACGTTGATCATCAGCTTTCAACTGTTTTTTATTAACCACTTTTATGTTTATTGACCATTATCAGCATCTCATAAATTAAATATAATACAAATTCTCAGACGGATAAACTGCATCACTGGTAATATCTAAGCCTAGTTCTCTTAACGTTTGTTCATCATTCTTACTCAACATCACAGTAGAATGTGCTTGTACACCATTCAATTCAGATAATTTATCATATGCTAATTGTGCTGTCGGGTTCGTCACCGCACTGATTGCTAAAGCAATCAATATTTCATTGGCTTTCAAAGCCGTTATCTTACTGTGCAGCTCTTTTTGTTTCATGGTTTGAATCGTTTCAAGAATCACTGGCGATAATAATAAAATTTCATCTGAAATATTGGCTAACGTCTTAATCGAGTTCAAAATAGCTGATGAACACGAATCCATTAAGCTGCTGGTTCTCCCTGTTACAATTCGACCATCTTGTAACTCAAAGGCAATAACGGCAGGGGTATCATTACTTTGGGTTTGTTCTCTTAATTGCTCTGAATATTGTCTGGCAGGAAGTACTGCTTTGCGGTCTTCTTTTTTCAGTTCCACTTCTTCCATGATCAATTTAATGCGATTAACAATTTCCTCATCGATCAAGCCTTTTTTAAAGTCACATTCTGTGGCAAAACAGCGACGAATGATTTCTTGCTTAGAGGCTTCTTTCACCACATCATCATCGACGATCCCAAAGCCGACACGGTTAACGCCCATATCTGTTGGTGATTGATAGACAGATTCTTCTCCCGTAATTTTTTCGATGATCCGTTTGATTACAGGGAATGTCTCAACATCACGATTATAATTAACCACAACTTCTTGGTATTTATCAAAGTGGAATGAATCAATCATATTCACATCTTTTAAATCAACGGTTGCTGCTTCATAGGCAATATTTAAAGGATGCTTTAATGGAACATTCCATACTGGGAAGGTTTCAAATTTTGAATAGCCAGCAGTCTTACCATTACGGCTTTCATGATATAGTTGGTTCAAACAAGTCGCTAATTTCCCGCTACCAGGTCCTGGTGCTGTAACCACCACGATTGGTTTTGTTGTCGGGATGTAGTCATTTTTACCAAACCCTTCTTCACTGACGATTTTTTCAAGATTTGAAGGATAATCTTCGATTGCTGCATGTTTATAGACTTTGATATTTCTTCTTTCCAACTTGTTGATAAACATTTTTGTAGAAGGCTGTCCACTGTAGCGTGTAATGACCACACTATTGACTGCTAAGCCGTATTCTCGCAACTCATCGATTTGGCGTAAAATATCCATATCATAGGTGATTCCATAATCACCACGAATTTTGTTACGTTCGATATCACCAGCATAAACACAAATCAAGATCTCTGCTTGCTCTTTTAATTTTTGCAAAAGTTTAATTTTGGCATCTGCGTCAAAGCCCGGTAAAACACGTTTTGCATGCATATCACCGATTAATTTACCGCCAAATTCTAAATATAATTTATCATAGTGGTCGACTCTTTCAAGAATATATTTTGATTGCTCTTCGATGTACTTTTGTGGATCAAAACCCAGTTTTTTCAAGTGAGAACCCTCCGATATTTGTATACTGCCATCTATTATAAACTTATTTGCTACTGATTACGACAGAGAATGTTACTATTTTATCTTTAAACATATTTTATATAATTGATTACCAAAATTTCAACAGTGACTAGCAAAAAAAAAAAAAAACGATGCATTAATACGTGAAGTATTGATGAATATAAATAACCTAACAGTACCATTTGATCTGCCAGATGACGTATTTATGATTAAACCACGTTACAACGGTAGGTTAGATGCTATCAGCGAGGTCATCAGGTACTCAGTTTTTTTGAATAACTTGATTCTATACACAGCAATGCATTAGGATAAACCAGTTTTGAACAAAAAAAATCCGTCAATAATCGATGGCTACTGCATAAAAAAAAATGCTTGAAGAGTCCCTTCTAAGAGGATCTCTTCAAGCATTTTTTAGTTATTGAGTAACAATTGGAGGTGTTCCTTCAGCATTCCCAACAATGGCATCGATTTGGATCAACGCATCTTTAGGCAACTCCGATACACCAACCACTCTTCGTGCAGGTACACCATCTGGGAAGAATCTTGCATAAACCTCATCTACTGCGTCCATGTCTCCGATATTCTTAACATAGATGTTCACTTTGACCACATCCTCCAGCACATGATCAACACTTTCGATGATGGCCTTGATATTCTCTAAGCACTGACAAGTCTGCTCTTTTATCCCACCGATAATCCTCTCATTTGTCTTTGGATCAATCGGTAATTGTGCGGAAATATTATTATAATGTGAAAACGCAACTGTTTGTGTTGAGAATGGACATTTTGGCGCTTGTTCGGTATTATTTGCTTCGATGATCAGACCATGTCTGTCTTCAATCGCTTGGGGCGGTGTCCCATCTCCGTGCGAAACGACTGCTTCAATTTGAACTGCAGCCCCCATCGGCAGATCTTTTACTGCAACCACTGTCCGCGCTGGAACATAGGCCACTGTTCGCGCAATCGCTGAATCTGGAAAAAAGGTTGTATAGATTTTGTTTACAGCGTCCATCTTCGACAAATCTTTCAGGAAGATCGTAATTTTAACGATATCATCAAATGGAACATCGATACTTTCTAAAATTGCCTTGATATTTTTCAGACATTGACCAGTCTGTTTTTTAATACAACCTGCTACCACTCTACCTGTTTTAGGGTCGATTGGTAGTTGTGCAGATACATTATTGTAATGTGAAAACGAAACTGTTTGCGTCGACACTGAACTGGTTGGCGCATTTGATGTATTGTTGGTCAGTTTGATCAAATCACCTGCTTGAGGTGCATTTGGGATCGTCCCTTCACCATTTGAAACTAAGGCTTCGATTTGTACTAGAGCGTCCATTGGTAAGTCATCTACCACTACTACTGTTCTTGAAGGCTGATAACTTGTGAAAATCGAAGCGTACACTTCATCAACTGCCTCGATATCTTTACTCTGTTTCACAAAAATAGTTATTCGAACAATATCACTCACTGCATGATCAATACTTTCTGCAATTGCCTTGATATTTTCAAAGCACTGTTCAGCTTGCTCCTTAATGCCTCCTGCTACCAATTTGCCAGATACTGGATCGATCGGTAATTGTGCTGAAAAGTTATTGTAGTGAGAAAAAGCGACTGTTTGTGATGCTAGTGGATTCTGCGGTGCATTTTTCGTATTTCTTGCTAGTACTGCGTTATCATTGCTCATATTCCTATTCCTCTTTTCTTTTAGATACATTCCAATAAAAAATATTCCCCCCTGGAAATGATATCGCTTCCATATTTAGTGGCCATAAAATAATCATTTCTCCCAAATAGTGCCCCAGAAAGCATGATAGTTTCTCATCGATAGGTTCATCATTTTTTACTCTTCTGCTTTTCATTATAAAAATCATGACAAATTGACAAAAATTATATCACTCATTTCAGTCTACAATAATAGCGCTAACATTTCAATAACCTATTTTGAAATTTGTAGCGTCCCAATTTTGACTTTTACAATGAAAAGTTGATTTTCGGTCTTAAACATGCAACAATTCTTCTATATAAGAGTCACTGCTATAAGCTGACTCATTTTCAAATGTTAGGAGAAATTTTGAAATGATAAAAAAAGAAGAAATGCCGCTTTGCGACGTGGCAACGACCGTTCAGTTGATTGGAAGTAAATGGAAAACATTGATCATCCGCGATCTAATAACAGGTCCAAAAAGAAATGCCGAATTAAAACGATCGTTAACTGGCATTTCCCAAAAAGTCCTGACAGAAAGTCTCAATTCAATGATTCTAGATGGTATTGTGGAGCGAATCGATTTCCAAAAAGTACCCCCTCATGTTGAATATCAATTAACCTCCTTGGGAGAAAGCTTATTACCTGTTATTGAATCCATGAGACAGTGGGGACAATTTTATAAGCAGCAGCTTAGATAGATAGTTACAAATTAGTGCCTACTTAACATTATCAAAAAAATTGTCTATACTTTATGAAAGATCACAACAATGATTATGGAGGCGTTTTAAATGAATACTGAATCTACACCGATCGAAGCAGTTCATACCGCTGTTGAACAGACTACACTAAATGGTGAATCCGTTTTAAGAGTCGTGAAGAAAGATAAAATTATGGAATTTGATGAAAATACGTATGCGAAACTAAGCGACTCAACTTTTCATGATGGAACAATCGAAGTCAAAATGTTAAGTCGCTTATTGCCAGATGCACCAGATTTCGCGCGAGGATTTATCGGTATTGCCTTTCGAATCAATCAAGAGGATACAAAATTTGAATCCTTTTATGTAAGACCAACCAACGGTCGCGTCGATGATCCCGTCCGAAAAAATCGTGGGGTGCAATATTTTTCCTACCCCAAATATACCTTTGACTATTTCCGAAATCTTGCCATCACTGATTTTGAGGGGCCAGCTGATATTGGACTAGATGAATGGATCAGCTTAAAAGCAGTGATCAATGGAGCTAAAGGAGAATTTTATTTGAACGATAGTAAAGAACCTTCATTAGTAGTAGAAAATATGAAACATGGTGCTGATGCTAAAGGCGCAGTTGGTTTCTTCGTTGATATCGGTACCGAAGCCTTCTTCAAAGACTGGAAGATTACAGCAATCGATTAGATCAACATGTTTCAGATGCTCATAAGTTCCTTCGTAATTTGCGAATAAAAAAGAAAGAAACCGTAAATCCATTCGGCCTAACAAAGGATTTACGGTTTAAATAAAAAAGATTACTATCCTCTCGAATAAAGTGAGTTAGCCGTACTATCATAACTATCGGTCAAAACTCAACTAACGAGTCAGTGTTATCGACACTGGCTTTTTCCGTATAAAATACCTACTTTACAAGATTGATTGTAGTACGTC
This sequence comes from Enterococcus sp. AZ101, assembly GCF_050499005.1. NCBI lineage: Bacteria > Bacillati > Bacillota > Bacilli > Lactobacillales > Enterococcaceae > Enterococcus > Enterococcus sp. AZ101. Next base: position 162,666 of record NZ_JBMHEZ010000003.1, read on the forward strand.
CAGTCTACTCATTACACAACAATCTCCAATACTTTTTCTATTCTTCTATAGTCAACTCCTTAAAAACCCATTGACAGCGCTTTCCTTGTAGTGTATATTTGCCTTGTTAAGTGGATAGTGATTATTAAGTTAAGCTAAACCTAAACAACGCCTTTTTAGGCTTTTGTTTGGGTTTTTTTCTATTTTCAATCTCTTTATTCAGGAAAACGGGAGGTCGGTTTCTTTGGAAATTCTAAAAATTTTAAATAACAATGTGGTCATCGTTCATAATGAAGATCATGAAGAAGTCATCCTTATGGGCAATGGCTTGGGGTTTCAGATGAAGGCCGGATCAGACGTTGATGAGGCTAAAATAGAAAAAGTTTTTAAACTTGAAAACCAAGCGGAGCCTGAGCAAATCGAACAACTTTTTGCAGAAATCCCTGAAGAAATCATTGAAATTTCTTATAGAATTATATCTCATGCTAAAGATGCTCTAAATAAAGAATTGAATGAATCCTCTTTTATAGCGATTGCCGATCACTTGCATTCCTCTATCCAACGGACTAAGAAAAATATTCAAGTCAAAAATTTTTTATTATGGGATATCAAACGCTTTTTCCCAGTTGAATTAGAAATAGCACGTGCTGCCATCCAAATGGTCAACCAGCAATTAGATGTGGATTTGACTGATGACGAAGCTGGTTTTCTAGCCTTGCATATCACGAATGCCCAACTCGACAGCAATCACGAAGATGCGATCAGTCTGACACAGTTGATTGAAGAAATGTTGACCGTCATAAAATATACCCTTCGAATCAATTTCGTTGAAAATGATCTTTACTTTCAACGTTTTATCACACATTTAAAATTTTTCACTGAACGAGTATTGCAAGAAAATACTGCTGCACGTTCTGAAGAACAGGTGGAAAATGAGCTATTTATACTCGTTACCAAACAATATCCCGAAGCTTTTGAAGCAACAAAAAAAGTTGCGGAACTATTAATAAATCGACGTAATTATACGATGTCAAAAGATGAACAGGTCTATATCACCATACATTTAGCCCGAATCATCGATAAAACGTGTTAGCTAGAGAGTAATTCTCTTCATCTAAATACTATCTCGAAAAGGAGCGTAGGAAACTTATCGCCTGTGGAAAGGACCTGGATCGTGACATTAAGTTGGCGAGACCTCTGAATAAAAAATAACTAAACATTTGGAGGAACAAAAATGGGTAAATATGAAGAACTAGCAAAAAATATTGTAAAAGAAGTCGGCGGCAAGGAAAACGTCAATTCTTTAACAAACTGTATCACACGCCTTCGTTTTAAATTAAAAGATGAAAGCAAAGCAAACACCGAAGTCTTAAAAAATATGGATGGTGTTGTGACCGTCATGCAAGCTGGAGGACAATATCAAGTTGTTATTGGTAATCACGTTCCTGATGTCAGAAAAGACGTTGATGCTGTTTTAGGCGTGTTAGAAGCTCCAACTGAGTCTGGGCCAAAAGGAAACCTATTTGATCAATTTGTTGATATGATTTCCTCTATTTTCCAACCGATTTTAGCGCCACTGTCTGCAGCCGGTATGTTAAAAGGGGTTAATGCCATTTTAATTTTCGCTTTAGGATCTGGCTTTGCGGAGTCATCAACATCAGCTGTTTTTAATGCGATGGGTGATGGATTATTCAAATTCTTGCCAATCTTTATTGGATACACAGCAATGAAAAAATTTGGCGGCTCCCCCTTCCTTGGGATGCTGATCGCATCAAGTTTAGTCTATCCTGGATTTTTAGAAGGTGCAGCTACTGCTCAGTTTGCTGAAGCAGGAGGGCTTAATTTCTTTGGTATTCCATTCTCTATTCCGCCTGCTGGTTATGGTTCTACGGTTATGCCGATTATTGCGGCGGTGGCTTTTGCTGCCTTTTTAGAAAAGCAATTAAGAAAAGTGATTCCTGACGTTATTAAGTTGTTTATTGTGCCATTTTTAACAGCGCTTGTAACGATTCCATTAACATTCTTAGTTATCGGACCAATCATGAATACTGTTTCTGACGCTTTAGGAAATGGCTTGCTTTCTATTCAAAGTTTCAGTCCCATTTTATTCGGTGCTATTCTTGGTTTCTCTTGGCAAATTCTTGTTATGTTCGGTCTACATTGGGCGCTTATTCCATTTGCTATTATTGCGTTATCTCAAGGTGACCCAACATCATTATTAACACCATCAGGTAGTGTGAGTTTTGCTCAAACTGGTGCGGTATTAGCGGTCATGTTGAAAACTAAAAATGCGAAATTAAAAGAATTATCAATTCCTGCTTTTATTTCAGGTATCTTCGGTGTAACTGAACCGGCTATTTACGGTATCACTCTACCTAGAAAAAAACCTTTCTGGGCATCTTGTATTGTTGGGGGAGTTACTGGTGCTATCGCTATGGCATTAGGGATGCAAGGCTATCAAATGGGCGGCTTAGGAATATTCCGCTATCCAAGTTCTATCTCACCAGATGGCGATGTTACGTTTGCGATTTACGCAATGATTTTGGATGTGTGTGCTCTTGCAGCTGGTTTTGCAGTAGCTTGGGCTTTAGGATTTAAAGATGATGAACCAACGATTCAATTATCAAAAGAAGAAGCCAAACTTGCCGCAACTGGGCAAAAAAAGAAATTAACAAAAGATACCGTTCTTGCTCCTGTAACCGGAAAAGTTCTTCCTTTAAGTGAAGCTAAAGATGCTGCATTTTCAGAAGGAATCATGGGTAAAGGTGTTGTAATTGAACCGACTATCGGTGAAATCGTAGCCCCATTTGACGGGACTGTCATGACGCTTTTTCCTACCAAGCATGCCATTGGCTTGATCTCTGATAACGGAACAGAGCTACTGATCCATATTGGCATCGACACCGTCCAATTAGAAGGTGAAGGATTTGAAGCCTTTGTTGAGCAAAATACCAAAGTCAAAAAAGGCGATAAGCTAGTTACGTTTGATATCGAAGCAATCGAAGCGGCAGGTTATAGTACACAGATACCGATCATCATTACAAATACACCTGATTACGCCGATGTCATTTCAACCTCTGATTCTTCCGTTAAACAAGGGGATGTCCTAATCACTGCGATTATTTCAAATTAGTTTTTACAGCTATATCAATTTAATTTATAAAGGAGTATAAGTGAATGAGTTTTCCAAAGAATTTTTTATGGGGCGGCGCAACGGCTGCCAATCAATGTGAAGGGGCCTGGGATCAAGATGGCAAAGGGGACTCTATTTGCGATCACAATCGAGCAGGTAGCCGTACGTCTAATACACATCGTACATTCGATTTAGAGATCGATACAGATCAATATTACTATCCAAGTCATACAGCAATCGATTCTTACCATCGTTATAAAGAAGATATCGCTTTATTTGCGGAAATGGGCTTTAAGGTTTATCGGATGTCGATTGCTTGGTCACGCATTTTTCCTAAAGGCGATGAAGAAACCCCAAATGAAGCTGGTTTACAGTTCTATGATGATGTGTTTGATGAATTAGCGAAATATGGTATTGAACCACTCGTGACGATTTCACACTTTGAATTGCCTTTTCACTTAGGAAAGAATTATGATGGCTTTTTAGATAAACGGACAATTGGTTTTTACGAAAATTATGCAACAACACTATTTGAACGCTATAAAGACAAAGTGAAGTACTGGCTAACATTCAATGAAATCAATTTTGGCACAATGGATCATGGTAAACGAATCAACGGGTTATTCAATCGTGACTATACTGAAACAGAACAGTATCAAGCCTTACACAATGTCTTTTTAGCATCTGCTAAAGCAGTTGCTGCTGGTCACAAAATCAATCCAGAATTTAAAATCGGATGTATGTTGGCTTACATCACTATGTATCCAAAAACCTGTCGACCTGAAGATGTGTTAAAAACCCAACAAATCAATGAAAAATTCAACTTTTTCTGTGGAGATGTTCAGGTCAAAGGAAACTATCCTTACTTTATGAAACGGTACTTTGAAAAAAATGATATCCAGCTGGATATTACCGAAGAAGATAAAAAAATATTACAAGCAGGAACTGTGGATTATTATACCTTTAGTTATTACATGACCACTTGTATTACAGATGATTTAGAGACGCGTGACGATAAAACTGGCGGAAACCTATTCGGTGGCGTATCCAATGAGTACCTTGAAACCAGCGATTGGGGCTGGCAAATTGATCCTGTTGGTCTCCGTTACACGTTAAACCAAATCTATTCTCGCTATGAAATACCATTGATGGTTGTAGAAAATGGGCTTGGTGCCTTTGATGAAGTAGAAACAGATGGCTCGATCAATGACGATTACCGGATCGACTACTTCAAACGTCACATTATTGAAATGGACAAAGCGATTGATGATGGCGTTGACTTGATTGGCTACACCCCTTGGGGCTGTATTGACTTGATTAGCGCTGGTACGGGTGAAATGAGTAAGCGTTATGGATTTATTTATGTAGATCGTGATGATGAAGGGAATGGTTCTCTAGAAAGAAGTCGTAAGAAGTCATTCCATTGGTATAAACAAGTAGTCGAGTCGAATGGTGAGAATTTAGCTTGACTAAATTGTTTAACTGATTGATTCAATCAGTCATAAATAAAAAAACTGTGTACGTACTGCACTAAGCTAAAACAGCTTAAATGCAAGTCGTTACACAGTTTTTTATTTTCACTCTTGTAAACTAAGTTCAAAAAAATTTCTAATTATTATGGTGTTTCACTAAGTTCAAATAGAATTTCACCATGGTACTTTCCTAAGGCATTGACTGCACCAGGTGCGATTTCAAGCTTGAGGCCATCACCTGTAGGACTCCAATCTTTACTAATATCGTACTTACCAGAGTCTAGATTGCGAAAAACTGGTAGTGACTGACTATTTAAAATACTTTCTGTCTCTCCATGCTTATAGCGGATTGCATTTTTAAGCGTCGTTTTTCCATCCGCATTTAGTAATTCTTCTGTCAGCTTCACGCTTAATGACCAGCCTGGTTTACTTTCTCTAGTATCTGACACAACTAATGGCAGTCCAACCACTTTTGGATCATCAATTCGGATTTTCTTATAAGATGCGATCTGTAGCCTAAAATCAAATGCTTCCGGAGAGGATACATAGGTTAAACGTCCTGTAAACTTATATTCCCAAGAAGCCGTAGAAATATCCACTTTTACTGAATCTGTCGGTACAGAAGATTCATCCAATGTGTAGCGCTGTTTTAACTTCGTTAATGTATCTTGTACTTCTTTTTCTAGAGCTAAATCAATTTTCGTCCCTAGCTCTCGATCAATTGTGATATCTGGATGGATCGTCTCTCCAAGTGAATTGGTAAATTTCGCTTTAAAATGAACGACTTCTGTCAGATGGTAACTAACTTCTTCCGATTCTTGATTGTACTTATCCAACCCTTTTACAAAAATATCATAACTAGCGCCGGCTGGTAACAAAGCATCAGCAATTGAAAAAGTGAATTTACCAGTCGTTTGATCGATTATTACATCTTTTTCAGCAACTTCTCGGTAGACAGCACCAGCTTCCCCATTTTTCACGATTTTATATTGAAGTTTTGCTGGGAAATAGTCGGTCTTAATTGTTCCTTTTACGACTTGTGTCTTCCCAAGTGATGATCCATTTTTATTCTCTAGTGTTAGTGCTGGTTTTCCTGGCATCATAAATACTACGGATTGCTCATCTGATATGATACCGAATCGATCAGCTACAACAAAATGAACAACATGATTCTCCCCAAATGGTAATTTTGAAGCAGGAAGTTTGATCTTTTTAGGTCCTTCGGTAACCTCGGTCAAGACCGCAGTCATCGTCCCTACTGACTGGTCTGTCATTAGTTGCCACTCTGTTTCATCATCGACTTTATACTGAATTGTCAATGGATAAAATAGTCCCGTATGAGCGAAACTAGTAAAGTCAATTTCATAATCTGCTGCTGTTTGATCTAACAGGTTTTCTTTTGAGTCCTTTGATAGCGTAAATTTGGGCTTTGTTTGTTCATTAGCCAACAGCACATCTTCTACATTTGATAGAACCCCATATTTGTTTTCTCCACGAATTGAAAATACATAGGTTCCATTTAAATCTGGCATGTCCTTTTCTGGTATCGTAAATTCAAAAGTTTGATTTGGAGAATTGATTACTGTCATTTCTTTATAATTTGAATCAGGATCTGTTGCCTTTTTATACGAAATTGTAGCAGGCTTGTATTTTTCATCCTTGCCTGTATAACGACCTTTAACCTTGTATCCTCCTGGTAGATTACTTCCCATTGTTTCCTCTAATTCGATTTTTGGATCATCATCTACATAAACTAATTTTAAGAATTCATGGTTTGATTCCGCAGGCTCAAGACCAGTACCTTCTTCTGCAATATCTTTTGCGTATACTTCTATTTCGTGGTCTTGTGGTTTTAGGTCACCAGGCTCAGTTAAATCAATAGAGAATTCAATCCCTTGTCCTAACATGTCTGCTGTTGTCCTTTGACGATACGGTCCTTTTACAGCACCACCATCTACAGAATAGAATAAATCGATTTCAGTGCTATCATTATCAAACCATTGTCCTTTAAGCGAATAGGTGTTTTGTCCTTTTAATCTAAAATCTTCCGTTTCATCTAACACGATCGATGGTGTGTCATCGATTTTTTGTAGCCCAACGTTAAACGCATAACTAATCGTATCTCCAGCTTCAAAGCTCTCGTTAACAGGAGACTTCATTGAGAAGGCAGGAGATTTTATACCTGACGAAATCCAAGCAGGAGGCTCTGGTACATTTGTTCCGGCTTTCCCATTGTCCTGCTCATTTCCTGCTCCTGTGATTCCATTAAATATATATTGCTCATTTAAAAAGTTGTTTCTTTCAGCTTCAGCTCGTTGTTCTTTGGAAGAACTGGCATCCCAAGTTGATACGAGAGACGTTGCACCAAGCCAATTGTTTACAGGATTTGGTACATTGAAAAAGTAGTTCAATCGATAGACATTTCTTAGGTGATTCTCATATTGCATATACAACCCACGATTACTTCCAATGTAAAAAATCGGATTTTCTAATCCAGCAGTTTCCGTATAACCAAGACCAATGGGGTAGTGACTATCTAGAGTAATATTCTTTAACACAGGCTTATTAGCAGCATCTGGCGTACTATTCTTCATGTAGGTCTCTACCCTGATAGTTCCTTTATAAGGTTTTAAAACATTCGTTGCCTCAAACTGATACCCTTTAAAAAAACCGTCTTCCATTCGCCAATTGTATTTCAACATAGAAGTAATTGTTTGATCCTCTTCTATTTTTCGGTATAATTTAATATTGCTAATTCTTAAACTTGGATCATTTTTATAAATGGTCTTATGTTCTCCTGTATCCGTTACCCATGACAAAAGGATAGGTGCCGAAGTATTTGGACCTTGTATATCGTCTCCACGATCTAAAGCATTCACATCCCCCACTTCAAGTATTTCCGGTGTGCCTCCCCCTATTACAAAAGATTCGTATGTCGAGTAATCATGTAAATAGACATTTGGAACTAAAGAAGACAAATTGGGATAATCCCCCTGTAGAACTCCATCTACAAATGGCTCCTCTACTTTACTTTCCTCTGACGATCCAAACTTATACCTTAATTCTAGCTTTTTCTCCCCATCTAAAAATATTCCTGCTGGATCATTTTTAGTATATTGTTGCCATCCAGGCTCTTCATTAGGATTCGGAGGTCCAGGACTTAATTCTTTTGTTGTTTTACTTTTTGCGACCATTTCGGTCTTTTGCTCTTCTGTTTTAGCCTTTATTGTTGATTCAAACTTTGCATAAATTAACATAGTTACTGCTAGGAAACCAACAATTAGTAGTGTTTTTTTTGTCTTCATTTGTGCACTCCTTTTGTAATCACTCACAATATTTCGAATATTATTCTCTCTATTTCTTAAATAAATAAAAGAACAAATATTATCATAAAATAATGTTTAATAAATAAAATTACTCATATACTATGGTACATTATTTTTATCTTTTATGTTTCCAATTAACGGAATGGCGGAAGAAGACATTGAAAAATGTTAGCGTTCTCATTTGGACAAAACATACCTATCGCTTGGTAATCAGACTTTTGGTGAGTGAATATAAATAGAGGATAGGGCACATATGAAATTTGCCCTATCCTCTATCTTTATTTCTATTTCTTATTTAGTTATTTTTTTGCGATTTAATGCATAAGCTCCTAGCGTAAACACCATCATTGCTAAACCAGCAAGCACAGCTAACCTACTGTCATTACTACCGGCCTGAGGCAACTGTTCATTTGCTTTTGTAGCATTCCGTTTTGAAAGAGTCAAAAGAACATGATTATTTTTTGGTTGTTTCTTTTCTTCCTTCACTGGTATTGGCTCCCCTTTTGCATGACCGCTTGGTTTGATTTTCTCTGTTACAGACTTATCCTGACGAACCTCTATCTCTTTTTTAGAGAGAGCAGGTTCTAGCGGTGGTACTTCTGTTACTTCGACAATTTCTGGTTCAATTGACTTTATTTCTTCAAACGTAATTGATTCGTCCTCGATGATTTCAGTTTGTTCACCTACATGAATTTCGGGTTGATCTTCTTTTGCTCTATTTAATTCTTCTTCTTGGCTTTCGTTCGCCTTTTCTTCCTCGATTGGTTGAAGCTCGCTTAGTTCACTCGATTCGTCCTCGATGATCTCTGTTTGTTCACCTACATTGATTTCTGGTTGGTCTTCTTTCCCTTTGTTTAATTCTTCTTCTTTTGTTTCCTTCGATTGTTCTGGATCAAGAGGCGTAATTTCTTCTAACTGACCTGATTCATCTTCGATAATTTCTTCCTGTTCAATTGGCTCTTTTACTCGTTGCTCTTCTTCACCCGTGGCATTACCATCTAAAAAGATATTTTTCACTTTATGAGTTGCTGTTTCATTTGTCGCTTTTTCATAATACAGTTGGTAATCGATTTGGCAATCGTTGATAAAGTTAGGCTGCTTTTCCCCAGCCTCTGTTATCGTTGCTGTATACATGATTGAAAATGAAGCCAAACGGGCTTTTTCACGATAAAGACGGATCACAAAAGCATTATCTGCTCCAAATTCCACTGTACCGTATCGTTGATTTTCAAATTCTTCCAAGCTTAACGTTGACCGACCTAAGTAATTATCAACAGTAAAGATAAAACTATCTTTATTTAACACTTGACCGCCACCTGATGTATCGGTCAGCACAATATCATTGCCTAATTCACTTTTATTCAAATTTGCATTTAAAAACCAACGGATTTGGCCGGATTTGCCTAGTAAATCTCCTGTTTTGTAAAAGAATGGGTTTTCCCCTTCCACGCCACCACTGGTATGTCCTTTGATTACAATATTTGGTACAGTGATTGACGTACCCATGTTTGCTGGGATCTCTGTTACTGTATTTTCTGGAACATTTTTTACACGTACACCGAACGTAAACTCACCACGAACATGATCGAGCTGATTTACTTTCTCATTAAATGTGGCAATCACTTTCGCTTTATAAACACGGACTGTCCCTAATCCATTTAAATCAATTTCACGTGGTTCACTATCAGAGTCTGCAAGACCTTCAAGCTCTTTTGGTAATGTTAAAGTTAATGTATCTCCAGCTTTTAACTTTGTATTAGATTTTTCACTAAAGTTTACTCGAATAGAGGTCAGTTCACCATCTGATAATTCTGTTTTATCAAAATGAATCGAATCAACAAATCCTCCACTACTTAATTCTGCCGCCAGTGACTGTTGGCTAAAACCAACTATTCCTAAAAAACCTACAAACAGTAAGACACACCATGACAATTTCTTTAACATCTTTTATACATCGTTCCTTCCTCGCTATCGATATAGACCAATTTTTTTATCACCTTATAAAAAGTTGCTTTTTGATATTAAACAATAAATGAAACAGTGTCAAAACATATACATTTTAGATTAAATTATAATGATTGTTATTTATAGAATTAGATTTTGTAGACAGTTACTCAATTGAACAAGCTCGTAAAGGAGATTTTGTGTCACCTGTTAAATAGCTACTAGTCACCTCCATTCATCGTTTCTTTTATACTACATAAAAATTTCTTTTTTTCGCTATCTTTATATAAACAATCCCTACTGATACACATTTTTCTAAATTTACTTATGTAAAACTCTATACTATTTATTTGATTATAATTTTAAACTACGTTAAACTTTTAGAAAGTTCACTCTAGCATAAATGATTCTATAGTATTCATTTTTAGATAAAGTTTGTATTTCATAAATAATAAGGAGCGATGGTTTATGTGCACAAGTATCACGATGTCTACCAAAGATCAACATGTTTTACTCGCAAGAACAATGGATTTTGCAGTTGTTCTAGAGGGCGAGCCAACTTTTATTCCGCGAAATAAATTTGTATTTGTTAATGATGAAAGCAATGATCATAAAAACGAGTATGCGTTCGTAGGAATGGCACGACAAGTCGATAAAGAACACTTTGTTTTCGCCGATGGCTTAAACGAAAAAGGCCTTTCCTGCGCAGCCCTTTATTTTTCAGGTTATGCTGATTATAATAGTCAAGACACTGCTAAAAAGTATACTTTAGCGCCCCATGACGTTGTTCCCTTCTTACTCTCTACGTGTTCTACTATTGAAGAAGTAGTACGGACGATGGAAAATGCCCAAGTGGAAAACACAGCGTTAGATTTCTTAGGAATCGTTTTACCTCTTCACTGGGTCATCACTGATAAAACTGGCGAAAGTATCGTCATTGAATATACGGAACAAACGTTACATATTCATGAAAATACAATTGGTGTTATGACAAATAGCCCAGATTACAAGTGGCATACGACAAATCTAAGAAACTACATTGGGCTACAACCTGAACAAAAAACCGAAGTCCACTTAAAAGACATGGTAATGAAACCTTTTGGACAAGGAGCTGGCGCATTTGGCTTACCAGGTGATTTTACACCGCCATCACGATTTGTCAGAGCGGTCTTTTTGAAAGCTTGCCTACAAGATGTACAAACAGAATTAGACGGCGTTACTTCAATGTTTCATGTGCTTGCGAATGTTGATATTCCAAAAGGAGTTGTCAAAACAACCCAAGCCTATGACTATACGCAATACACTGCAGTCATGGTGAATAACTCGTTAAATTATTACTATAAAACTTACAATAATCAACGCATTCGTTGTATTCAATTAGGAAATGAAGATTTTGATGCCACAACAGGAAAAATTTGGTCTAATGGTGATACAGAAGATATTTTGTATCGAAATGTAAAAAAATAGCTTGATAGAAACAAAAAAAGTAGCCCCCTTCTTTATTGAGAGTGCTACTTTTTCGTGTTGATTATCATTTTCAAGCAACCAATGTATAATAACTTGGGCTACTGATTTTTGATAGTTTGTGCCAATTACTGTTTGCATTTGGATTGCCTCTATTTCGTTTACCTTCTCTAATAGTGCTATAGATTAGAAAAAATTTTTTATAGCTAAAGATTGATGCTTCATTTTATTGATTCCTCTTCCAAAGCTTCTCAACATTATCAGCTGTGACTTCGCCTGATTTAAATTGAGCGATATGGTCATCATACGTATCGATTTTATATTGAAGTAGATCACGCGTCTCTGTCATTTGTTTTAATTTCACATTAATTTCTTGTAGTTGATCTTTTAAGATTTGTTTTTGAGCTTGTTGAACATCCCCTCCAAGTTGAGAAAGTGTTGCAAATTCAATCAAAGATTCGATTGATACTCCTGCTTGACGTAAACTTTTTGCTAAGAAAATCCAATTAAGGTCTCTGTTCGTATAGATTCGATAACCATTTTTATCCCGTTCCACTGGTGGAATAACGCCGACACGTTCATAATAGCGCAGAGTATCTGTCGTTAAACCAAACATTTCAGCTGCTTCTTTACTGTTCATTTTGGTTTTCTCCTTTGATTTATTCTGTCAAACTCGAAAAATCATGATTGATGATTTCTATTAATTTTAAGGTATCGTCCTCAAACTCAAATTTCAAAATACAACAATTCCCTAATTTGTCCTTTTGATCGACTTCACTAGTATGCGCCCAGTTTCGCATAAATTGCCGACACGCTGCACCATGAGAGACTGCTAGGACAGTTTCACCTGCTTCTTTCATAATGGTCATTAAAGCTTCTGATACACGTTCTCTAAATTGAAACTCCTCTTCTCCACCATATCCAGCAAAGAAATCTCCATATGGTAATGGCGGATTCAGCGATTCACTTTCCGACTCAAATCGCCCAAAATGCCATTCTTTTAACCCTTTTACTCTTTTATAAGGCATGTCAGTGACTTGTTCTAACGTATCGCTTGCTCGTTCAGATGTGGAAGCATATGCGTGATCAAACGTGATCTCATGCTCCTTGAAATAGTTTCCAGCTATTTGCGCTTGTTTGATGCCTTTTTCTGTAAGTGGCGAATCACACCAACCTTGGATTTTTTTCTGTTGATTGAATACTGTTTCCCCATGTCTCATCAAATATAATGTTTTGGTCATATGCTTCCTCTCCATTTCTATTTGTTGTATTTATCATAAACCATGGAGTGAACTCTAAGGCAAGAAAAAAAGCCAAACAACTAAAGTTTAGCTTTTTTTCTCGTTTTGAGTAATCGCCCTTCATCATGTCTGAGACCATACAATTTTTTGTTCAAGCTCACTGCGAAATTGTTACATTATAGATACTTTTCTATGTTTTTTTGAGATTGCGATTCAATCATTATTGTCTTCTAACTTAACAATTTCTTCAGCATTACGTTTTTTTCTCTGTGCCCAAATATAACCTATCAAAAGCACAGCTGTAGTAAGGGAAATATAGAAGGATACTCTTTGAATCGTTGTTCCTTCGTACCAAAAAGTTAATCGACCATTTCCTTCTACGAAAACTTCTGAAAAGCCATAGGGCTCTTGACATTTTTGGATCTCGCTGACTGTGCCGCTTCCCTCTACATTTACTTTATATCCTTTGTAGTACACAATTGGGAAAATTAGTTTGGTTCTTTCCTTGGCTTTGAAATCTAAGGTCATCACATTATAGGTTCGTTTCATATTATCAACTTTAGTCTCTTCTGGCAGTATAATTAAACTATGAGCATTCATCATATATTTAAAGCCACTAGGTAAATATTCTTGCCCATAACCAAGTTGATAGGCATCTAATTCTGAAAAAAAGGAATACTCTTTCATTCTGTTCTTTCCGATAAGGTCTGTTTCCATATTTTTTTGATAATAAAAAGTGTTGATAAGTAACAAGCATAGACTAACTGGTATAAGCCATTTATCGCTTTTAATTTTTTTAGGTATTAATTCCTTTAAAGTATCTGCAGCTACCCAACAAACACTAAACGTAACAATAATAAAGTAACGCCAAGGAAACTGAATCATGTTTAAAATAGATTTGTTTAGTAATCGGTTTGGAAATAAAGTCGTTGCCATAATGAAAAAGAAAACACTCATTCCGACTAATTGTTTATTGAGATAGTCTAGCTTTTTAGCGCTTATTGTAAGTACAATAAGCAAAATAAAAATAAAGAGGCCCAAATTATTAAACCCTTGGTTTTTCCAAGCAGTGTCAATATACTTCAATAGAGGCTCAGCTGTTTTTTCAAGATAAAACATAGGACTATCTTGAAGAACAAGTTTTTGAAATTGAAGCTGTTCAAGCATTGGAAACAGTGAAAGTGCTACTAACAGAATCGTGCAAATTGCCGCTACGATTAAATAGAGCATTCTTTGTTTTTCTTTTATTAGTTTTTTGACGTTTAATATCAAGAAAACTAAAATAAAAATACAAAAAATAAACGCCGTAATCATATGGCTAAAAAATAATAACATCATTCCAATTGTCAAGATATAGAATTGTTTATAATCTCCAAATACAATCTTAATGATTCCGACAAAAGCAATTGGCAAAACCATAAAAGCCAAGATTTCACCTAAAGCAGCACGATATAACAAATCACTTAACCTATATGAAGATAACCCATAGAGCAATGCAAATAAAAAAGCTTTTTTTCTTGAACTTTTTATAGAGTAAAAAGAGTGATAGGCTATTACAAAGGTTAAAAAATTAAGCATAATAATATACACCACATATGCTTGCGCTGTGGAAAGGCCAATTACTTTAAGTACGGCTGCTGGATAGATTAAAAAGTCCGGATAAAACAAACTGGAGATATAGCCCATTCCCTCAAGTAAAAAATAGTTGATTTTGGGAAAATAATCACCATTTGAAATGGCTAAGTACAATCCTTCAATCCTCCCTAAGTGAAAGCTTAGATCATCTCCGATAAATATTTTTTGATTTTGAATTAACATAAAATAAATGGTAAAGATGCTCAGAAATAAAAACAGACCATACATAGCGATTGAATAATATTTTTTAGTACGCTGGTTTAACTGACTAGTAAATAAGCTCATAGTAAACTCCTCATAAATCTAGAGTGTGAAGCAAAACTTAGTTGATGTTTTGTCTTCACCTCTGTTTTATACTTCTTCATCAATAACGTCTACGATAAAGAAATAGATTTCTCTTAAGACCCCTTCTGAGCCGTATTTGACAGATACAACCTTCTGCAGTTCGTTTTTTTCTCTTGCCATATCTGAATTATCATAGATAACAAGTACTTGATTTTTGATTTTTCCTTTTTCCTTCAAATTATTAAACTCTTCTAATTTACTATCAAGACGTTGAGCGTTGATTGCTTGACCCATATTTAAAATTAGTTGATCAATATTCTCTTTAGGAAACTTTCCATCTTCTGCTGTGTTTTGTATAGTGATTGATTGATTTCGCAGTGTTGCTCGTTTTTTCTCTCGATCAAACAGATATTCAAACTTAGTTGTCGTATATAACACTGCTTCTTCTCCTTTGTTATACTGACTAACAACTCTCAAATGTAATGTTTCCCCTTCAGAAGCTAAGAAATATTCAGAATGATCGAGCTTCACTTGTTCTGTCACAAATTCTTTTTCAAAATTAATTTTTACATCCTTATAATACGTTGGGATTTCTACCTTGAATTTTTCTTTTAACAAACTATTGAATTTTTTTTCATTTAGCTTTCCATAATCGTATTTTCCAAACGGCTTCTCTCTAGCTTCTTGCCAAACTAAGTCTTTATCTAGTTTATTCAAGGTATCATGTCCATTGGCCTCAGCACAACCACTTAAAGTAAGTAACGTTAATGCTAGTAGTAGTATTTTTTTTTTCATTTGCTTGCTCCTTTTCAATCCGTTAAACCAAATTCGTCCTGCATTACTTAGTTAAATCAACCAGTTGCGGATTTTGATCTTTAAACTGGTCTTGATCAAACGTTAACGTAACATTACTTGTATCTAGCAATGAGAACACCCAAACACTTTCAATTTTTTCATCTTTAGCTACTGCTTTTTCCCCTGCTTGTATTAATTCCTGTAAGTCAAGATCTTTGCTAGCATCAGAAATTTCTGTTGGCTCAAGCTTTGTACCATTTTGAGTAGCAGTGATATAGGACTGAACTTCTTTGGGAATCAACTGTTCATCACTTAAGTTAGTTAATTGATAGCGTAAAACTAGTTTTTTACTTTTGTCATCCTCTATCAACGTCATGACACCATCCATCTTAAACGCAAGTCTGTCATTTTTCACTTCTAAGTCACTCTCATCAGTATGCTCTGTACTATCAGTAGTCTCGCTGTTTTTTGTACTTTTAGTTTCAGCCAAGGTGGCAACACTCTCATCAATAATCAAAGATCTCTTTTCATACGCTCCATCGTTAGCCGAATAAAAAATCAATTCTACAAACCCATGCTCCGTTTCTACATAATAAAAATGAGCCCAAACATCTTGCTTATTATAAGTAGTATTCAGCGTATATTTAATAGCCTTATGCTTGTTTATTTCATATTCTTTCATATAAACGCCTTCTAATTCTTTATAATTATAGCGTTTTTGTAATTCTACTCTTGTTTTTGATGCAAAATCTTTTAAATCAACTGTAGATTTAAGATAGGTCATAATAAACATTGTTGAATTGCTGTTTGTATCCTCAGCTCCAAAAACAGCGTTTTTATTGATTGTGTCTTTAAAAGACTCAATCTTATTCCATTTTGCAGGAAGTTTAAATTGATAGGTTATTCCTTGCCCTTCAAAGGTTTCTTCTTTTTCTGATAACTTACCTGAGCATCCTATTAATAAAATACAACAGATTATAAATAAATAGAGAATACTTATTCTTTTTTTCATTTTATAGTCCTTTCATCCTTCATGGTAGCTTTCAACGTTTGATGTTCTCGCCAATAGAGTAATAAAAATAGGGTCGTACAGAAAACAAATAACACAGCACCAATCTTGAATCCTTGGGGAAGGAAAATAAATTCTATTTTATGCTTTCCATTCGGAACATTTACCGCTAAAAATGCCTTGTTAAACGCTTGAATCTTCGTCTCTTTCCCATCGATATAGGCTTTCCATCCTTTGTCGTATGGAATCGTTGTTAGTAGCACTTCTTCTTTTCCGGTAACCTCAAGAGATTTGACTGCTTTTCTACCTTCAACTTTAAAATCGACGCCTCTTTCTTTTAAAGGCTTCATTACTTTATCAAAAGCCTTCGTATCTAAAATCAACCCATCCGGTTGCATCAACTTCACTACAGGAACACCTCTAAAACTTACTTTTATTGTCACCGTAGTAGCTTCTTGATAATAACCAACGTTGAAATATTGACCTGATCTTGGCATATCTGCTGTACGAAGAACACCGTTTACTTCGACATCCACCACGGCATCTCTCATCATGCTACTATCTTCAGCCAAAAGATTGATGTACGCTTGAGAATGAGCTGGAACATCTAAATTCCAAGTAATACTTTTACTACTTCCTGGTCTTTCTTCAGAGTAATACACAATGTCTCCATCATATTCAGTAATTAGATTTTCTGTACTTACTTCTTTAGGTAATTTAAAGTAAAATAGTTTTTCATTTGTACCTGCTAAATAATTCAATAAATCTTCTTGGCTTTTATTTTGTCCTTCTTTGTAAACTTCTTTACTCGTTCTTATTGCAAGTGGTAACGCATTGCTGTTTTTATATAGTGTATATGCTCCTTGACTTTGTTCCTTTTCAAAACCATATTTCATCGGTTTATCTTTCGATATATTGTATTTAATTCCTAACAGAGTATCCATCAACAATGTGTTGTTTTGATAATCAATATACAAGTTTGAACCTGTCGAACGGAAGCCTAAATCATTTAAATAGCTAGATGAATTTCGATTACGAATGGAAGAAAACATGGTAACACCACTATAACCATAGTTAAAACTCTCATTTTGAGAAATAGGGTTTAAATTAGCCATTCGATAAAATTGCTTATTTTCTTTTTTTGTTTGATCGACTAGACTGGATATATCCTTATAATATTGACTATATAACTCACGTTTAGGATACCCCCAATCACTGCGAACTCCTTCCATCATTTTGCCCGTATTAATAAATATCTCACAAATAAGTACAAGCATGATCCCAAAATAAAAAATAGACTGTTTTCCTTTAATTTTTTTCAAGGTTATAAACAAAATTACATAAATAATTACAAATACAATTGAGTATATAAGTGATTCTCCACTAATATAGCTATAGCGTTTCTTATTTGAGGCAATCACAGTTAAAATAAATAGTGCGATTACAGCGATTCCTATATTTACAAGTGTATGCTGATCTTCTTTTTCAAACTTTTCTAACCCAAAGCCTGCAAGCATTAGCACCAAAAATGATAATAAGAAACTAAACCGGAATAAAAACATGTTTGGAGAATGTAACCCGTGCCAAAATAGATTCAAGGGTTGAATGTAGACACTGGCAATTAAAATCACGCCCATGCTCCCATAAAAAAGTTTATTTTTTAATGGAATTTTTTTAGTTGAAAAATAAAACAGACAAAACAGTAATGGAAGTAATCCTATATAAATAAACGGAGCTGCTTCATATTTTGATGTATCATATACACCTACCATGTTTTTAGCAATGATATCCCAGATTCCAGTATCTGGGGTTAGTAGTTGAGAAATGGCAGTCAAACTTTCTCCATTACTTTTCAAATCAAAAACAGTAGGTAAAATAGTTACCATAGAAGCCCCACCTGCTAGTAACGATACAACTAAGTATAATCCCAAACTTTTTTTATACCGCTGCCAATCAGTGAGCAGACGAGCAAGGAAATATAAAAAAGAGAAAACCCCTACCATGAAAGCCATATAAAAATTGGATAGAAATAGAAGTAGATAACTAACAAATAACAAGCCTGACTTTCTTTGATCCATCAAGCGATCGATTCCTAAAATAATAAGTGGTAAGAAAACCATCGCATCTAGCCACATAATCATTGGTGAATAAGAAACTGTATAGGACATCAACGCAAAACAAACACTCAATCCCACTGTTATCCACTTAGAGAGTTTGAATGTTTGATTACTATAAATCCAAAACGTACCACCCATTGCCCCGAATTTGAGTAATGTAATACAATACATCGCATCAGGAATTTGACTATTGTGAAATAAACCAACAATTGGTGTAAATAAACCATTTAAATAATAGGCCGCTAATGCCCAATAGTTCAAACCTAATGAGCCACTCCAAGTATAAAAAATACTTTGCTTCCCTTGCAGCACATTATTAAGACTAGCGTAGAAATTAGAGAACTGTGCAAATGCATCACTAGCCAACAAAGTTGCCTCGCTGCCAAAATAAATTCCCTGCCGATAGTAGGCAATACCTATAATTAAAATCGGCAAAACGATGCTTAAGGTCATAGCCCAAACATTTTCTTTCAAGAACATCGTTATTTTTTTCATAGAACCTCAACTTTCTTCTACTCTTTATATAAAAACTATTTTGTATGACCTATTCTATTGAACGGGTAATATCTCCAACCAACAACCCCTTCAATCTGTGTTCGATTTATCAGCCCCAAACTGCGACTATCATTGGAGTGACTTCTGTTATCACCTAAGACAAAATATTTATCCATAGGGATTTCGTCTTGTCTCTCCAAAATCATCGCAACGCCATCCGTTACATTTATTTCTTCGTACTCTTTACCTTTGTTTGTTACATAACTGATACGCAAATAATTCCCTTTTAAGTCAAGCTTATCACCTGGCATCCCGATTACTCGTTTTACATAAGACTCTTGAGGATTATCCATCGGTTCCAGTGTTATAATAGCGAATCGGTTTGGCACTCTACCTTTCCATACCAAAATCTTATCGCCATCATTTAGTGTAGGAAGCATGGAATTACCACTGACTTGATGCGTCCTCAAGAAAGCAAAAAATAGAACACATATCAAGATCAAGATTAAAATAATACTATTTTTTTTCCAATTCACTATGGATAGTTGTTTTTTTATAGCCCATTTTTTGTTCATTATCTATTTCCCCACATCTAAAAAGCTTGCATTTGATGAAAAGGCATGACCCTCATTTTTACTACTCCGATAATATCTTTTTCATCTATATAACCAAAGTCTCGACTATCGGTAGCATATGGTCGATTATCACCTAATACAAAGTATTTTCCTTTTGGAATTTGTTGATCCTTGGTTATTTCTTGTAATGTGAAATCTTCAGTGAATCCAGTATTCCCTTTACCTCTCTTATTCAATGCCTCCACTAAAAAACGTTCTGGAATTCTTTTATCTTCCACAAATAATTGATCTTCTTTATAATAAAATCGCTCTTCTGGCAGCCCGATAATCCTTCTAACAGCCAACTCTTTACTTTTTGCATCACGATAATACACTAAAGAAAAACGTTTCACTTTGCTCAATTTATTTACAAATACACGATCTTGATCCATTAAAGTATTCAACATAGAATATCCTTCAATTTTTGGTAAAGAAAAAGTTAGCTGTTTCACTATGATCAACAAACTAAATGTAATCAGAATAGTTAAGCCCAGCTCGTTAAGTAGTTTTTCCAGTTTTCTTTTACGCTTCTTCTTTTTATTTACCACCTGCTTATGTGATAATTGTCTTTTCTTTACGTGCTGCTGTTTTCTTTTTTTTCTGGCAACGATTGACTCATTGCCTTGTTTTTTTTTCGGTCTTTCCTTTACTGAAGGAACTGTACGCCTTTTTTTTTTAGGATTATTTTTTCCCCGGGTCACATCATCACCTCTGGAAAATCACTATTTTTTCTGCTTCAAGGCAGATTCATTTATCCCAAACAATTTGAAAATATTTTTTTGATTTGTTTGTAATTGCTTAATGGTCTTTTGATAAGTCTCAATATATTCTGTCGTCGCTATTTTTTCTCGATTAACATTACTTAGATTAGCTCCCAATTCCCTAATCTTTGTGTAATAACGATTCAAACTTTTTTGACGATCTAGCGATAAACCACCAAATGCTTTATTATTTCCATAGGTTACTAAAAGAGAGCTTACTTCTCTAACTCTTTCTTCGATCGCTTCCGCACTCGCACCCTCTTGCGCACTTGTCAATTGCTTATCGACTTCTTCAATTAAGAAGTAGCTTTGAACAATGATATTGGCATCTTCTTTTTCCAAAGTGGTTTGTTGATAATACCTTGAATAGGCCGCTCCTCCAGCCATAATAAGCATCAATAAAAATAGAAGTATCACTCTTCTAAACTGTTTTTTCATCGCTTTATGTGTCTTATTGATTACTTTTTTTAGTTTTTTGCGTTTACGCTTATTTTTTAATTTTTTTGTTTTTAAGGTAGTATATTTTGTTCTCATTTGAATTGCGAAAACTAAAGATAATATGCTGAAGAGGAAAAAGAGGATAGCACACGATAGTAATGCAATAAATGCCCAATCTAAAATGCTCACTGCACCGCTCCTCCTTGATTTATGTTATTTCTTCTTTTTCTTTTTCTTCTTCTTCACTTTTTGTTTCTTTTTCATCACTCGAATAACAACAAAAACAATAGTTGAAACAATGAAGATGCCTCCGACGATCAAAGCAATTATTTTCCAATCAATTCCACGTTCTTGAACTAAGGTAACATCTTGTCCATTATACTTATCCGCTTCTTTTTGTGTGATTGTAAAATCGTCCGTCCATTCCCATTTTTTATCTTTACTTTTAACTAAAATATGACCTGTGTAATCTCCCGCTTCCATTCTTTCCCCATTCATTTCTACAGGAAAATCTATTTTTGAATTTGGTGCCATACGCATTTCGGTTTTTGTTGTATCATAGAGTACCTCATCAGAACCTTTTTTCGTTACTTGAAGATCAATACTCATATTTTCTAAAAATTCCGCCTCTACATTTGAAAAATTCACGTAAACAGCATTACGATAATTCGTTAAACCTGCGTAGAATTTGTTAAACTTCACATCTGGCTGAACAGGCGTTTCGGTTTCTCTTAAAACCATCCCTACGACAAAAGCATAACGATTAACAATTTGTTGTTCTTTTTCTTCTCTTTTCTTTGTTTCCTCTGAAGGAATCACTTGCATTTGAATCCCACCTGTGATGATACCATCGTAACTTTCAGCTGGCATGTCAATGTCTAAATTCAATGGAGCTGTTTCATTCGGCGGAATTGTTACTTTTTCTGGCCCTTTTACAATATCCTTAAAATCATATTTTAGGGAAGCATCCTTCTCTAATTTCGATGAACCAAACTCTAAAACCCCATTTGCGTTTGTTTTCGCGCTATTTAATAATATTTCAATATCGATAGATTTGTCCGAAATGTTTTGAAGTTCAATTTGTACTGTTTGTTTTTGACTTGGCGTCATTTTCAAATCAAAATAGTTCGCATAGCCACTTTGATTTTCAGGACGAACTATCCTGTAGTTAAAATTCCCTGTCTCATCATTTGCATGAGTGACTTGGGGATAAAAAGCTATACCTAGTATGTATATGATAAGAGTACTAAAAATAATATGTTTACATTTTTTCATTCTTTCTCTACCTTTCACTAAGAACAAAGATAAGAGCATCACTACTCTTATCTTTGATTTCAATAATTTTTTTAAATTAATTCTTATACAGTCTCGCTACGATTAATTACCTGTTGGGATATTATTCATTTTCCAAGTGATGCCGCCTGTATAAGCTGTCTCTGCAAATAATTCTGATTTATCTTGAACAGTTAATTTAATAGATTTCTCTGAATCTGTAGCATTACCTTGTTCTGCCACGTTCCCAAAAATAATCTTGTAATTCCCACGACCTTGATCTTTGTTTGTATTGTCAAGAATTGTTGTTGCCTCACCAAATTTAACCGGATTTGTAGAGATTCCAGCAGTTGGTGTTAATTCACTTTCTGCACCTTTAGTATCTTCATTGTAAATAGTTCCATTTAAGAAGCTTAATTCCGCTCCAGTAAGTTCTGTAGCTTTACCTTCAAATACTGCATGCAATTGTTCTGTGATTTCAGCAGTAATTTGATATCTGTGGTCAACTGTAGAACGATCATCGATAAATGAAATATAGTTTTCTACTGTTTTCTTTTCATCTCCCGTAAGTCCCAAAATAGCATTTTTCGCAAAGAAGTAACGGCTAGTACCAGACGCTGATGAATTATCTTTACCAAAGTTCAATGGTGTTCCTGCTCTCAAACCGAAAGTTCCGGCATCAGTTGTTACTAAACCAGATGTAATGGTTACAATATCACCACTTGAATTTGTTGTAGTATTTGTAGTACCTTCACCAGTATTTTTAGTAAATTGAATATCCATTCCTGCTTGCGGTAATGCGTTCCCTGGTTCATCCGCTTTCGTTACTGCTGGTAAAGCAATTGATACTCCTAAAGCTGCTAATAAAGCTGCTCCGCATAATTTGTGTGTTAATTTCATTTGTGTTTCCTCCTAAAAATATTTTTTATTTATGGTAGCTCGGAAATAATCCAAGTTAGCACCGTAGTGTAAGTTCCTGGTTCTTTTTTAGTTGCCCCCGGGATAGACAATTTTACTGCACTGTTTGTATATAGTTGCTTGCCAAGTGACGGATCCATAACGGGCTTCCCATTATCATCCACCATTGGTACAAGAGTGGGATCTTTTTCATTTTTATTTTGGTCAGATGCTCCGAATACAATCGACCACGTACCGCCACCATTACCAAGATCAGCTTCTGCTATGTTGTATGTTTCACCAACATTAGTTAAACGGATAATTTCTTTAGAAACATGTGGCGAATATTCAGCGCTTTTCTTTGAATTCGTCCATGACTTATCAAAAGAAAGGACGGCTCCGTCTAAAGTACTTCCAGCCTTTTCTGTATGGGTAAATTGTTTTTCTTGACGTAGCTGTAACAACCACCCAGTAGGATTAGTACGGTAATCTGATACTTGAATGAAGTTTCCTCTTGCTGAAATTTGTTCATCTTTAAACAACTGAGCTTTAACGATGTAGTCACTATCGTTATCCGTTACCTCTCCAGTGCTAAATGATAATTTCGGTGCGAAGTCAATCCGTAATCTTTCTTTTGAAGCCGTATTGGACTCACCAGGTTCTACCGTTAGATCCGGATTTTCGGGATCCTTAATGCCATCCCCCTCATCCTCTCGGCCAGAAAAACCAACCTCCATACCTGGAGAAAGTCCTTCAGCGTAGACAGCAGTTCCAGACAGCATTCCAAGGGTACTACTCAATAGGAGCATTGATAAAACAACATTCATTCTTACCTTCTTTTTCACTGTTTTATAGCCCCTTCCCTTGTGTATTCGTTGATTTCTTTTTATTGAATATTCGGTATAAGAATATTCCTACGACCAAGAGAATACCGCTGATTGATAAGCTTATCGTCACTAATTCACCCGTTGAAGGTAAACGTCCTACCGGCTTTTTCACTACAGGTGGTTCTGAAGACGCTGTTGGCTTTGTCGGTTCGGTTGTCGGCTCTGTTGTTGGTTCGGTTAGATCATCGCGAATAACGATTTCTCCATTTGTTTGAACACTTTCAGCCAATACAGTAAGAGAACCGCTCCAGAAAAAAGCACCCATGACAATTAAGGAAAAGATAACCTTACTATAACGATTTCGTTTCATCTTTTTATCATCCTTCCTTCTCATCATGGCGTCTCACTCAACTCAAATAGAATCTCTCCATGGTACTTCCCTAAAGCATTCACTGCACCAGGTGCAATTTCTAGCTTAAGTCCGTTCCCATCAGCACTCCATTCCTTGCTTACATCGTACTTTCCAGAATCTAAGTGAGAAACGATCTGATATCCCTGATTATTTAAAATCGTTTCTGTTTTACCGTTCTTATAACGAATAGCATTTTTAAGGATAGTCTTACCATCCTGATTTAACAATTCTTCTGTTAGCTTCACGCTTAATGACCAACCAGGCTTACTTTCTCTAGTATCTGAGACAACTAGTGGTAGACCAATAACTTCTGGATCGTCTACTCTTATTTTTTTATAAGAGGCTATATTCAACTTGAAATCAAATGATTCTGGAGACGATAGGTAGACTAAACGTCCTGTAAACTTATATTCCCAAGAAGCGCTAGAACTATCTACAGCTAGCTCGCCCTTTGGTAACGAAGACTCATCAAATGTGTATTCTTCTTTAAGCTTCATCAGTGTATCTTGCACTGCTTGCTCCACCGATAAATCAATCGTGTCATTTAGTGCTCGGTCAATTGTAATATCTGGATGAATCGTAGCTCCTATTGCATTGACAAACTTGACTTTAAAATGAACGACTTCTGTTAGACGATAACTTACTTCTTCTGTTTCTTGGTTATATTTATCCATTCCTTTTACGAAAATTTCGTAACTGGCACCAACTGGAAACAACCCTTTATCTAATGTAAAGCTAAATTTTCCACTCGTTTGATCAATGACCACATCGTTTTCTGAAAGTTCCTTGTAAACTGCACCAGCTTCTCCATTTTTTACGATCTTATATTGAAGTTTTGCTGGGAAGTATTCTGTTGTGATCGTTCCTTTTACGGTTTGCGTTTCACCGAGTGAAGGACCATTCTTGTTATCTAAGACTAACGCTGGTTTTCCTGGCTTAATAAACTCGACATTTTGAACATCCGCTTCCACACCAAAATTATCAACAATTGTAACCGTTACAGTGTGTGCAGTTTCAAAAGGAAGTTTTTCTGCTGGGATTTCAAAAGTCGCATTAGCGGTTTCAATCATCGGTTTACTTGGATCAGTTGCACCGATCACTTTATCTAATTTAGTCCAGTTCGCCTCACCATCCACTTTATATTGAATAAATAGTGGGTAAGAGTCTCCTGTGTGTTTTAATTTCGCCAACTCTAATGTATAAGATGGTTTTGTATTATCCAAAATCTGAATAATATCGCTTGCTAACTCAAATGTCGGTTTTGCATGATTGACTGCCAAACGGATATCTTCAACGTTTGAAATCATATCGTATTTATTGATTGCCCGAATTGAAAAGCGATAATCGGCATTTGCAACTAATGGTATTTCAGAAGCTGGAATCGTATAAGAAAATCTACTGTCCGCTGAATTAGCATCAATCGTTGTCGCAAGTTTGTAGCTACTATCTGGTGCATCTGTTTTCTTAATGTAGATATCAGTAGGATTATAATGAAGTTCGCGATCAGGCTCTGCAGCAATCTTATTGATGACGCTTCCTGATACAGTAAAGTCCTGACCTACACCGCCATTTTTTTTATCTAATGTTAACTTTGGTTCTCCTGCTACATAGACAATTTTAGCAGTTTGAGTCGTTGATTTTTTTGGCGATTCCTCGCTGTTTTGGGCATACATAGTAATCGTATGCTCTTCTTTAGATAGGTTAGGAATCTCTAATTCAAACGACATTTCATTCCCTAATTGCGCATTCGATGTATATGGATCTGGCTTATATTCTTGTTCTGGTCCACCGTCAATGGAGTAACAAATTGTTGTAGCCAAATTAGATCCATCATACCAAACACCAGATACTTTGGCTGTCGGTTTTTGATCGGTTATATTGTATTCATCTTCATCCAAATAAAGAGTTGGTGCATCCGAAACAATACTCATCCCATATTGGAAACTGTACCCTTCAAGGTCCCCAGGTTTAAATTCAGCTCTTGGCTGATTTTTAACCATTATTTGAGGATAAATATAAACATTACTCCCATTTATAATTGTACTAGTATTTTTATACAGGTATGTCCCTGCTGCTCCCTTTTCTCCCTCTGCTCCTGGTATTGCTTCGTACCCAGTCGCAAACCTATCAGAAAAGCTCAAAGGATTCCACGGTTCTCCATAAAAGTTCTTATGGTCATTCCCACCAGTCCAATTCTCTGGTCCGTTCGCTAAATTCATATAATAATTGATTCTCGTGTTACCCATAACTCTATCGGCACCCTCAACATATGCTCCAATCTGATCTCCTATCAATCTCACAGGAGGTTGATTATTAGTACCTAATTTAGGTTTTATTCCTCCATTAAGTGTAAAACTATTTAGAACTTTTGTATTAGGTGTTTCACTTGGTACGTATGCATCAATTCTGTTAGGCGCCTTTTCTAATTTATAATCATAAGCTGGATTTTCAGTCCTCAAATAGGGTAAATTTTGGACAAAGTAATCAACCTTGACTGAGCCATTTCTTTGTCCTGTCATAATCATCGTATTCGCTATCTGAATATCATTTTCCACCTCATAAGGATTAGGATTGCCCGTGGTGGCATTATTACTTGCAGGTATATTTTTAGTTATTGTATAATAACGATACATATAAGCTGTCATACCATTTCTCAATGTTTTTTTATAATAATGTCCATCTACAGCAGTGGGGGGTTTATTATAGGTAGGAACCCTAATATTGTCTACATTCATGCTATATGTCTTATCCGTCTGTTTAGCAGTCTGATAACTCCAGCTTAGAAGATCACTCCTTGGGTATGACTCCGGACTCGCTATAGCAGCTACGTAGGTCGATCCTGATTTTAAATAGATATTTGGTGTAACTAAAAATTGCTTATCTCCACGTGCATTGACATCTTTTCCTATAACTGAATTAGAAGGAACATTAGCAACTACTGCACTCGGATCATACCCACCTACACCAAAATTAAATGTTTTTCCACCATCAAGTGGTATTGATGCATGTTCAATTGTTCGAATTTCTTTCCATCCTTCACTTTCTGGATTCGCAAGAAATTCTTCTGTTAGATGTTCTCTTGTTATACTTCTTGGGGTTGTTGTTTTCGATACTTGCTCTGATTCATTTGCATCAACGTTTTCGGCTTTTATACTACTCCCACTCCAATAAACAATCCCAGATACCAATAACAGGGAAAATATTGAACCCGCTATTCCAACATTTCTTTTTTTCATTGTTTCTCCTCCTTTCTTTCCATAATTCATCTTTTTCAATTTAATAAAAAAATGAATTACATTTTTTTATTTCAACTTTATAAGTTAATAAAGAAGAAAACAATATAATACTATCCCCATATTTATTTACATCATTTTTTAAAACCAACAAGCGTAATTATATATTATTTCTTTTTATGTTTCTTTCATCTTTTTCAGCACTTAAGGAAGTAAGCGAAAGATAGTTCTTGCATTCACTATCAAAAAACGCGATTATTTTACCTTTCACTACTTAAATTAGGCTCATTTCAAATCATAGTAAATCGGCTCTTAACTTAAATTCCCGAAAAATACATTTTATATTAATAGATAATAAAAGAAATTAATTTAATTAAAATGATGTTTTTTATAAATAAATAGTTAAAACTATAAATATAATGATATCTTATTCCACTAATCTGTTCTTTCAACATCATCACAAGGTGTGGAATTATTTGAAATTCATTCTTTTTGATTGCAAAAATTCTTCTATGTATGAACTGACCCTAATAAAGTGTCCGTTCAGGTATTTTCTCGGTTATAGTATGAAACAAATAAAAATACTTATTATTTTATTTCTATTGTGCTGCAAGAGCTATTCGTTAAATATTCAACATATATCCTCTTGAGCGAACAGTCTTAATAAATTTCGGCTTTTTAATGTTTGTTTCAACTTTTCTTCTTAAGTGATAAACAACATTAGCCACACGGTAGCGTTTGTTTTCTAATGAGTCATCATTCCAGATTTGTTGATAAATCGTTTCGTAGTCGACCGCTGTATTTGGGGTCTTTAATAGTAGCTCCGCGATTTTATATTCAAGCTTAGTCAAGACAACTTCGTTTCCGCCGTCTATCACAACACTGATATTACTAGAGTTCAGTTGGAACATGCTTTTGTTTTCTGAAATCTCTTCAATTGATTGATTCGGTCGATTTTCCTGTCCGATTCTGCATAAGGCATTGTCGATAATCAAACCGATCTCTTTTATTTCTCTGTTCGCTTCAAATACTTGATCGGCACCTAATTGTAAATAAACTAATTTCCCTACCGAACTTTCTGTTACAGTAGAAACCCATATATAACACTGCGATTGTTTTCTAATCTTCAATATTAGGTCACAAATAGTACTTAAATCTGACGTTTCT
Organism: Enterococcus sp. AZ101; assembly: GCF_050499005.1. NCBI lineage: Bacteria > Bacillati > Bacillota > Bacilli > Lactobacillales > Enterococcaceae > Enterococcus > Enterococcus sp. AZ101. The sequence goes on from NZ_JBMHEZ010000003.1 coordinate 191,182, forward strand.
TCCTCTCGAATAATGACTGCGTGTAATTCATCGACTGGCTTACTATCTTCTGTTAGTTCGATTATGTTATATTTTTGGCTTAAAAATTCATGGTTAATCACATTATCTGTTGATTCGTTTAGATAAAGTATCCCTATGTTATGCATTTAAAATATTCGCTCCTTTTCAATTTAGTTAACTATTCTCTATTTTTTTTATTTTTTATTTATCTATTTGTTATGATAAATCATTTCGTTTTATATTGTTTTCAATACAGGCAGAGGGTTAAGAAATAATTGAAATTTATTTAATTTTCTAATCATCTCTACAAGCTTCCTTAAAGACTTTATGCTATTATATCTATGTATTTAAGCAATGCTACATACAAGTAAGGAGTGTTTAGAATGGAATCTCTTTTTATGAAAAAAAATGAAACACTTCGCTTCGAATTATTAAAAGAACTTCTCTATGCCCCGAATGGTGTGTCCACTAAGGATATGATGAAAAAGTTTACTATTTCTAGCAAGACCTTTTATCGTTATAAACAAAAGCTCAATGACGATCTAAACCATATGTTTCCATATCAACAAGTAAAAATAAGAAAAATAAAACTTCTTTATATGATTAATTTAGCTGATTCTTTAACGTTTAGCTATGTGATTGATTCCATGAGACTCTACTATATCAAGCATTCGCAACGGTTCTCGATTCTGGCTGCTCTGTTAAAAAGACACTATGTTTCCGTTGAGTCTTTAGCTCAAGATTTATCTTTAAGCCCGTCTCACGTTTATTCAAATTTAAAACAACTAAAAAACCTTTTGTCTCCATTTCATTTGAAGATTTCTTTTGCACCCACACTTTATCAAACCAACATAATTGGGGAAGAGAAAAATATTCGTGTCTTAGGTTTTATTTTGTTTTGGATTATATTTAAAGGATTGGAATGGCCCTTTGAAAAAACACCGAGTGCTTATCAGACAATGCCCATAGTCGTTGATGATGAACGACTATCTTTTTCACAAAAAAATAGAATCCGATATTTTCAAAACGCAACATTTTGGCGTATGCTCTATAGAAAAGAGAGCCTGATCCTTTCTGATGAATTTATGGACTATCTTCGCTTTTTTGAGCAAGAATCGCCTACTCTTTTATTTTCTGAGTTAGATCATGTCGATTTAGATTCCATCGATGTGAAAAGCGAAGCTTATTTCTTTGGTTTTTTATCGAGATTCCTTGTCGCTAATATTGATTCTGACGAAGAAAAAAAGAGAATTGCGCAACATTTTATCAACTCTGAACTCCCCATCGCTTTGTTAACTACAAAAATTTTAAATAAGCTATTATTGGCTTATAATGTAAAGCTCACAAGCGATAATTATCTTAAAAATTATTATTTATTGATCATAAACTTGTTATATATTCGCTATATCGGCATAGATTTTAGACGATTTTTGGTAAATGACTCTGTTGAATCTAAAGCAAAATGGTTTGCTCCAAATGAAGATTCTTATCGATCATTCGTAAAAGAAGCGATGGTTAGCGAACCTTTATTGAAAAAATATATGAAGCCTGGTTTTATCTCTTTAATGGCAAAATTTTTTCATTCCATTTTGAAAAGTGCTGAAAAAGAGGCTAAGCTATTGATTTTTATTCAACATTCGCCTAATAACTTTATTTATGATTTTATCAAGAATAACTTATTGATTATTTTTGGCGATTCGACATTAGGTTTTACTTTTGATGCTGATAAGGCGGATATCATTATTTCTGATTCTTATGAATTGGAGCAAACAAATGTACGTAGCTTTCATTTTGAGCATTCTCATGATCCCGAAACTTGGAAGGCTTTGATTCTATTTGTCAGCGGCAAAATTTATGCTCTTCATAATCCTCAATTGAAGCAATCGTAGCTTACTTGCTGTTCACCACTAGTGTTCTTTCATAGTAAAACATCAAAATTTTTTCTTCTATTTCTTCTAACAGTAGAGAAAAATCGAAACTGTTTGAAAAAGAGGAGATAAAAATCACTTTCGCTTTTGGCTCTATTTGCTGTAGCTGAACATCGGTCACAATAACGTCGGGAGAAGCACTTTGATTTTCTACAAATTCAACTCTGTCACTAAAAATGAGATTAATTTTTTGGCGTAAAATGGGTTCTACGAATACCTTAGAATTTTGTATCAAAATCTTAACTTTCGGAAAGTCCATTTGCAGGAATTTCGTTAAAATGGTATAGACTACTAAATAGACGTAATCTGTCAATGTTTCTCGATTGATAGATTTTTTGATTTCTTTAAAAAACAGACCATATTCCGTCTGATCGATCAACTCACACATAAGATTTTGAACGCCCAGTTGAATTTTTTGTTCCGCTGTATCCGCATGATAATAACTTTTTTCATCGTAAATATAATAAAAAATTCTAGGATCAATAAAGCTGGTCTCAAATAGTAAGTGCATCATATCTATTTCTTTTCTTATTTCCCAATAAATCGATGAACTCGTTGTCTCTCGAAAAAAAGTAGTGATTATTTTATCAGTTAATAGATTACTGTATTTTATAAAGCTAAAATTCGTTTCATTAAAAAATTTGGGGTATTCCTCAATTTCAAATGACTCTTCATGTGATAAGCGTTCTTTATACAGCAAAAATAATACGGCACTCGTTTCATCCCAAGATTGTTGCGCTGTTCTATTCTTATGTAAATGAAAATAGTCAAAAAACAAGTTTGTATAAAGCCCCTCTTGAAATTGTGCTGACAGCTTAGATAGGATACTTTTCTCTATACTTTTTTTATGACTAAAGCGGACATTACAAATGTAAATTAATAAACAGAATTTATTCTTTTTAACACTGTCTATTTTATCCCACTCTTTGATATTGCTACTTAAATAATCAGCAATCTCCTCATAACTATCTGTATCAAATGTCCAACTATTTAAAGCATTTGAAAAAAAGAGAAAAAAGAAATTCCTAATCCTTAATTCATCGCCTTCTATCTCATTGGTTCGAGTTAAACTCAGCTCACATCGACTCAATATTTTCTGCAGTCTTCTTCGATGACGAGAGAATGTCGCAGGACTTATAAATTCTATATCACAAAAAGTAATCGCATCGATTCTGTCCATCAAAAAAAGATGTTTGATCATTTTATACAATATAGATTGTTTTAAATGTTTATTACTAATACTTACTATATCTAAATTATTTGCATGCACACCTTGTATCGTCTGATTGGTATAATAAACTTCAAATTGTTCTTTTGAAACATCTAGTTCCTGTTCAAACTGTTTAATAATCATTGAAACAGTCTTTTTTGAAAGCTTTGTCGCCTTCCCTATTTCTGCTAAACTCACTTCTTTTCTTTGATTATCTACATAGCTTAAAACATTTATGCGTCTATCATAAACATCATCCAAAAAAATACGCACATTTATTCACCTTCTTTTTATCGATTTGATTTCTTTTTCCAACTTTTCGACATCGTTATTATCATAACTGTTTCTCATTTTTCTTTTTTTCCTTTTCTTCCTCTCGTTAAGAAGTTTTTGAAATAACATTTACTAATAATATAATATTTTTCTTTTTTTGCTTACGTAGTTAAGTCTCTTTTTTCGACAAAAAAAAAGAATCACACATTCTGAAAATCAATATTTTTCTGTTATAAACTCATTGAAACTCAATATTAACGGTTTTCTTCAATGCTATCACATCTTTAGAAGATCACTATTTTTAAGAAAAATTTTATTCTTATTTTTTTAAAAAAAGTTATATTCCCTTTATAAAAAAGAGACTTAAATATACTTTCTAGCTTGTCAATCTTGTTCTAAATTTACTAAATAAATAATTTCTAAAAGTATATTACATGAAAAAATCAACTTTCTCTCTATCATTTTGTCCTCCAAATATCTCTTTTATTCTCTTTTTCTTTTTCTTCTTCCTGTAGAACTTTAATTGAAAGAACTTTTTTTTCAAAAACTATATAATGTATTGTTGCAAAAAAATACATATTAGCGTTCGCTGTAAAAATCAGCTTCTAACGAACGATAAGGAGACTTATTTAATTGAAAGTTAAAATATCACACTTATTTTGTCTATTCGTTTTAACCATCCTTCTCAACATAGCGTTTTCCCCACGGAGCATTTACGCTGAGTCAGCAGATTTATTGAAAATGACGATCATTCCTAGAGGAGATGCAAAAACGGAGCAAGGCAAAGAGCAACGTCGAAATGCCCACACCTCTTTTGAATCCACAGGTATTTTTTTACCAAAAGATGAAGAAATCATCATTTATGTGGAAGAAATACCCGAAAATTTAGAATTACATGTTGGGCAATGGGGAAATTATACCAATGTTACCGGACTTACTGACGGAAAGCTTCAGTTCAATTCTGGAAAAGCCAAGCTGCAACAAGGACAGAATCGCTTTACCAATTCTTTAACCGGTGGAATGGTTTATCTCGTTAATTCCTCCACCACGCAAACAGTCCAGATCAGCTTATCTAAAAATATCAATGTTCCTTATTTTATCCAAGGCAAAACTTCTGTTGAAGATTTTAAAGCTTCATTAGAGCAGTTTAGTGATGTCCCTTTCATGGAATTCGTGAACGAAGATACGATTGCTACCATCAGGATGGATCGGGCTAAAGATATTTTTCTAAAAGATGAGCAAGTCAATCGCTTCATGAACTATGTGTCCCAAGCGATTCGTCTTGAAAATGATGCAGCAGGTCTTGATTTCAATGGTCTTGGCATTACGAAAAAAGCACCACAGCGGATTCATATCGCTAATCCTTCAGATGGTATCGGAAAATTTTATTGTACAGATTTCCATTTGGGGATGCATAGTGCTACAACAGGAGATAGAGAGATCTTTAATTCTGGAGAAAATATGACAAACTGGGGGTTGTTTCATGAAATTGGGCACTCTTATCAAAATCCATTTTATACTTGGGATAATATGAGTGAAGTGACGGTTAACATTTATTCGGACTATGTCCAATCTCACCTTACTGGTAATAATAGTCCTTACGATGCAATCATGAGTCCAAATAATAAACATAATAATTACAGAGCAAAAGTTGCTCGTTATTTTACCAATATCCAAAATGATTCTTCCTGGACTATGGAAGCAGAGATTGCCAAATACCCAACGGATTTTTATTTTGCTGCGTTAGGGATGTACGTTACTTTACCTAGAACATTCGGCTACGATTTTTACCCTGAATTGAATAAGCTTTATCGCGCAACGCCTGCAGTTGATTTACCAAGTACTAACGAAGAGAAAAAGCAATTTTTCATTATTATGGCTTCAAAAATAGCTAATCGAGATTTGACTCCCTATTTTGATTTTTGGCATTTTGCGGTAACTGAAGAGACGAAACAAACATTGTCAGCTCTTCAGTTACCACCTCTAGAAAAAGAAATTTGGAAAGATATCTTGGCAACAGAACAAGAAGAACAAGATGGCACTTATCGTATTTCGGAGAGTACTTATACGTTACCTTATGCAGATTTAACTGATACAACAGCTTCGATCAGGATCCCTTTTGAAGAGATGAATCGTTTTTCTTTAGAATCATGCTTTTCTAATCTTCGTTCAGAACCAATCACATCTCCTGTTCGCTATCTAAAAAGTGATATTGCTGATCCAACAAATTTTAGTATCCAAGACGGATATGCCTATTTTGAAAATGAACGGATGATCAAAAATAGATTTAGTGTTCCAACACAAATCATCCCAAACAATACTTACGTCATGGCTGGTCAAAATGGCTCTTATGCTGCCTTAGATTATGACCCTAGTACAAAAGAACTTGTGGCTATCGGAAACCAAAAACAAATTTTGCAAAATATACCCAATAATATCTACCCCAAAGTAACAGTTTATAGCGCAAAAATGAAAGAAAAAAAGCTCTACGCTGAAGGATATGGTCGTGATACAGGTGTCCATTTTGCAAGTAAAATCAATACCTTTAAAGTAGCTGAAAATGATATTGTAGAAATCTATCATCGAGAATCCTCTAAACGTGTGTCTCGCTACATCAACGGCAAAAAAGTTACTACAAATAAAGATACGTACTATTACATTATTACGCCTAATGGCTGGAAAGAGCTTGATTTCGCGCCTGTCATCCAGTGGAAACCGACTGACTTTCCCATCGCCAAAACATTGATTCCACAAGATTTTATTGCTAGTTATGACAACCCAGTCACTGGTGATCTGACCTTTTCTTTTGGAACAACACTTCCTACAGAAAGTATTAAACAAGGTCAATCGTTATCCAGTTACCTTAATCAGACCGTATCACTCACTGCTCAAAACAGTTTATTTGGTTCTGTTGGTAACTATCTAGCTCCATTCAACTATCACTTTGAGGATACCATCGTTCTTCCAAGACACGGAGGTTATGGTACAATGTTGACCTTTGATAAAGACAAGAAAAAACTCATCGCGCAAGGGGCTGATCCTTATACCATGAACGGATCAGATCCTTCAACAACGCCTTTGATCACGATTAAAGTAACTTATGCGAACCAAGAAAAACCACCTACAATGATCGAAGTAAAGAATAATACTCGAGCCAGTGCCTTTACCAAGATGATCAATGATCAAAACATCGCTTTGGAAACAGGGGATATGATAGAAATAACGCATGCCAGAATCAATAAAGAAGCGATTTCTTTAGATCTAGATAGTCAACAATATGTTACAAAGGCGTTGACTGCATTTGTTGAAGGCAAAAAATATGAGGCTTTCAGCGGACCCACACAATACTTTTTAGTAACAGATACAGGATTAAACTTATACGAAACACCTGAAGCATTAGTTGGTACAGTCACCGTCAACTACGTCGATGAGCAAAATGACCCTATCCATACACCAGATGTTTTAAGCGGAACAATCGGCACTGCTTATACAACATCCCCGAAACAAATTGAAGACTACACATTAAAAGAGACACCTGAAAATAACACTGGACGATTTACTGTTGAGGAACAATCCGTTACTTATATATACACCAAAGAAGGCAAATTATCGCTAGATTTTGTCTCGCCGATCCACTTCGGCACGCACCCTATTTCAAAGGATGACATGCTTGTTACTGCTGAAAAACCGCTTGATGCTACCCACTATGTTCAAATCACGGATACTAGAACAATCCCTGGTGATTGGGTTTTACAGGTCCAGCAAAGCCAGCAGTTCAAAACAGCTAATAATATCCTTTTAGACGGTGCTCTATTGTCTATTTCGGCTATTCATGCGGAAGAGAAAACGGATCAAACAAAAATTCCCTCTATTATAAATTCAAATTTCACTTTGACGTTTGATGAAAAAGGCATCGGCTCTGTTCAAAATGTTCTTACAGCCAAGGCTGGTGAAGGCGGCGGAAGATGGCGGTTTCACTTTAACGAGCCGACAACAAATGTTCCTAGTATAGACTTGTTGATTCCTGAAGCAACAACAAAAACTATTGATTCTTATTCTAGTCAGTTGCTTTGGACCTTATCAACTGTCCCATAAGTTGTTTTTAGCAAAAAAGCCGACACGCTTTTACAATTCGTAAAAACGTGTCGGCTTTTTTTGCTTATTCTTTTAAACATCAGATTTTTTTTACGCTTTTGCGAATCTAATCATTCTGATTTTTTCTACATATCTACATCATAGTAGTAGTTTACTTCATATTCATTCCCATTTTTTAATACTTCAAAATCTTCGCGATCTATTTTCATCAGATCCCATTCTGTGAAGCTAAAATCATATAGATGGTCTTTTACTTTAAATGTGTCGCCAACTTCGATATCGTAAACTACTTCTTCATATAATTTATATTCATTTGTAGCCTGATCTAATACCCAATGTTTTGTTGTTACTGGTAGGGTAAATTTAGTCGGCGTTTCTGAAAAAATCACTTCATGTTTTCCGTTTGTTTTAATTTGACTGACTTCATTTTTATTTAGTTTGCTTTCTTGACGTGAGCCAATAATTTTAAGATTTTTAGGTGTTCCTTTCGCTACATCACCTAGTAATCCGCCTTGTTCGTTTAAAAATACATTGTCAGGTTCTGAAACCCATGTATAGTTCTTCATATTGCTCATATTGCGGGCAACACTCGTAAAGTCTGTAACAACTATCGGTACATCATCTGTAATTTCAAATGTTGGTTTTCTGTATTCTTCACGCACAACTGCACCTGAGTATGCACGCAGCATTTGTTTATCTGCATGTAAGGCAGATAAGGAGCTGTTGATATCAGTAGAAATACCAGTTATTGAACTGCCAGCATCTTCAGCTTGGATATGTGCAATGATTGAACGGGCACCAGAAACTTTTCCTTCCCCTACAACCGTTGCACCTTTCCATGCATAGATATCACGGTAAGCGTAAATTCCTGTACCTTCACTACTTGTTCCTTTTAATACAGCATCATTGTAAGGTTTAATATCATTTTCACTATAAACACCATAATTAGTACCGAAACCTTCAACTGTTCCGCCATCCATTTGAATTTCATTATGAACAAAGACACCCGTTCCGGCAGCAGTTGCGGTTACGTGACCTTTCCCATATTTTGTAAATTTGAAGGCTTTCAAATGATCTCCAACGTTAATCCCAATCTCTTCTGTTGTATTGACGTTCAATTCACCGTTTCCACGGAATTCCAAGGTTCTTTTAGCTTGAATTGCGCCCATATTAACAGGTTTTGTATTATTCAACGTAATCGTAATGATTTTTGAACTATACAATGAAGAATTCTCGTTTAGCAAAAATTCCCCTTTTTTTGTTGTCAATACATTTGTTCCATCCGCTTTTGTAGTTACGGTTGCATCGTAACCTTTCAAATCAGTGTTGGCTGTTAACAGTTCCGCAGCAGATGCTTTTTGCCCTCCTGCTACTGCTAGTAAACCTACTGATAAACCAACGAATAAAAGTCCAGCAACATTTTTAAGTTTAACCATGTTTTTCATACCTCTTTCTTTTTTTATTTACTGTCTCCAGTTCTTTTATTCTATCACATAAAATAACGATTTATTTATCTTGTTTTTCGTTAAAATGATAATTTTTTGAAAAAACAATGGATTAAAAACGCTTATAAATAGCAAATAAACTCATTTCTACCATTATTTTATTTTATTTATAAAATTAAATAAAATAACTAAAAATAAGTTAATTCGCTATTTGATTATTGGTACTCCTTTACAAATTTTCTGTAAGAATCGTTACACTCGATAATCCATGGTTAACCCGTAGATTTTCTCTAATACGCCAAACTCGTTATACTCTACTCCAAAACTTTTCCCAAACAAATGCTTTTTTTGGCCTTCATGAAAATCTTCATAAATGACAATATCTTTGCCTTTACGTTTCTCTTGATCTGCCGTCTCCTTTTTAAAATTCTTCAACAATTGCTCTAAATCGTCTAGTTCCAAAAGAGTTCCTAGCTTTTTCAGCGTATCATCTAAATTTTTACCATTATATTTTTCATTAGCTGTTGCGTTATACAACTCGATTCGTTGATTAGACAGTCTTACCTTTTTTTGGTCTTCTAAATAATCATATTTCGCTGTCACTGTTCCATAAGAGGAATATTGACCTTGCAGGTTCTTGAATTTTATTTGACTGCTGAAGCGTAATTCTCTTTTCGTTGCATTAATAGTAAATTCTTCTGGTTCTTCCACAACATCGTCTAGTAAAAAATCTGTTTTAATCAATTCACGGGCTTTATCAAAAGAGGGCAACAGCACTACATGAAATTTATTTTCCAAATCGTCTTGTGCTTGTTTCTCATCCATTACCGTGTAGTTATACTCTCCAAATGGTTTTGATCGATCTGACCACCATGTAAAGGCAGCTTCATTTTTAGGTAGTTGTTCGTTTGCTGTTGATTGTGTTTTTTGTGTACATCCTGCTAAGCTAAATCCAATCGTCACTAGGAACAACCAAATTGTCCATCGCTTCATAGACGCCCTCCTATCTTTCAATGGTTAAACTCATTGGCTCATCGCTGTTCACTTGCCCCTCATTCACCCGAATAGTGATTGTCCCTTCGGGTTGAAGCGTATAAACAACTGCACTTTCTATTGATTCGTTTGCTGGTAATCGTTGTTTATTTTGTTTTAATAAATAATCCAGCTCTGTATCATCTGCCTTGGGCTGCTCTGTAATAGCTAAATGTTCTCCCGCCTCGGTTACAGAGAACATTTGCTGCCATTCATCGACTGGAATCAAGTCTTCTGAGGTCTTATTCGTGATTACATATCGTAGAATCAACTGATTTCCTACAATCTTATTTCCTGTCAGTTGAATCGCAACACGCTGATTTTCTAACTTCTGATTATTTTTTGCGCCTTTTTGCTGGCTGCTGCTCGTAAGCGTTTGACTGCCGCGCAATTGTTTTAAGGTTTTCACCGATTCATAAATCACTTGTTTTTGTTTCTCAGCACTATTATCTCTTGGTCGATAAAATTGAAAATTCACAAGATGTGTTTTCGTAGTAACAAAATACATATCCAACCAAACTGCTTTCTTTTTATAGACACTAGGCATTAAATAGTGAATCGCAGGCAGACCATCAACGTCAAAGCTTTCAACTTCTCCTGCCTCTAATTTATAAAACGCAAGCAAGCTTTCTTTCGTCTCCTGTTTTAATTCTTGTTCATCAAGAGGTTTACTGGGTTGAGCACGAACAAACATCTCTGAACGACTGTTGCTATCTTCCGCACCAAATACCGCAGCTTCATTAAAGGTTTCTTTGTACTCTTTTTCGACTTTCCAGCCTTTCGGAAGCTTAAAACTGTATTCACTGTCATCTGCTGTGAAAGTCTCATTTGCTTTTTCCAATTGGCCTTTTTGACATCCTGTTAAGGTCAGGAACAGTAGGCCACTAAAGATCAGCGCTATTATTCGTTGTTTCATTTTACTGCCTCACTTTGTCGCTTTTTACGCCACCATAAACATCCGCTAAAAATCAAGATACAGCTACCAAATAAACTCGCTCCTAGTACAAATCCTTGAGGTAAAAAGATAAATTCAATATCATGTTTACCAGCTGGGAGTTTTACAGATAAAAAAGCATCCTTAAATGTAGTAATTTCAGCAGGTTCTCCATCAATCAAGACTTTCCAACCACGGTCATAAGGAATCGTGGTTAATAATACCTGCTCTTTATTCAGAGAAACCGATGCCTTTGCTGTTCGCCCTTGTGTTTGAATCTCTATACCTTTTTCTTGCATCTTTTCTGCAGCTGTTTTAAAGCGTTCCGTATTAAGAAAAACAGCATCTGGTCGATACAATTCTACTTTCTGTTTTCCTTCTGAAAAGGCGGCTGTCACTTCCACTGTTGTCGGTTCATCATAATAACCCAGATTGTAATACTGACCCGTATTGATCAATCCCGTTTTCCGACTAACTCCGTCCACTCTTAAATCGACATTGACACTGACTGCTTCGGCCATATCTTTTGCTACCAAACTTAAATAGCCTTGTGATTTTGCTGGAACGGTGACTAACCAGGTAACTTGTTTTGGCAACGCGGGTTCTTCCTCTGCAATCGTGAGCGTTTTGCCTTCTGTTACAATTGCATTTTCAGTTTCAATCAAAGCTGCTTCACCAAAGCTAAAAAGTTCGCCTTCCATGCCGGAAAGATGATTAAATAATTCTGTTTGGTTTTGAACGGCCGTCGGCTCATAAATTTTGTCATCTGTTAAAATTCCTAAAGGTAATGCATACTCGTTTTCATACAGCGTATACTCCCCTGCACTACTGACTTTTTTGTACCCAAATTTCATCAAGTCATCTTTAGCCAAGTTGTATTTCATACCAACAAGTGTATCTGCCAACAAGGTATTATTTACATATTCAATCGTCAAATTGGTCCCTAAAGAACGGAACCCCAGTGCATTTAAATATTGCGAAGAGTGGCGATTACGAATCGACGAAAACATTGACACGCCATGGGAACCAAAATTAAAGCTAGTATTCAATGACTCAACATCTAAATTTTCTAATCGGAAAAATGACTCTTCTTTTTGATTGGTTTGTTCAATTAATTGCTTTGTTTCCTCATAATTTTTTGTGTACAATATCCGCGAGGGATAGCCCCAATCGGATAAAATACCGACAACCATCGAACGAGCATTGTAGCCAGCCTCACCGATCATCAGGATCAGCAAAACGACTGGAATCCATTTTTTGACTTTATATTTTGACACCCATAATAACCAAATGCTTAAATAAATCAGCAACAGTCCTATTGTTAAGATCAATGACTCCATGGTGATTACATCGTAGCGTTTCTTATTAGAGAAAAAAACAAACAGCAGAAAAATCCCAATGATTCCCAGCACACCGTTCACCAAGCGATCACTGTCTTCTTTTTTAAAGCGTTCAAGTCCATACCCTGCAAGTAAAATCACTAAAAAGGAAACTAAGAAACTAAAACGGAATAAAAACATATTCGGTACATGTAATCCATGCCAAAATAGGTTCAGAGGATATACATAAACACTCGCAATCAATAATAAAAACAAACTACCATAGCCTATTTTTTCTTTCCAAGCCACTTCCTTACTCAAAAAGTAATAAACACAAAAAACCAACGGAATTAATCCAATATAAATAAAAGGCATACTTTCATATTTAGACGTATCGTAAACACCTACCATATTCTTAGCAATAAAGTCCCACGGTCCCGTATCTGGTGTAAAAAAAGTATACATCGGACTCAAGCTTTCACCATTCGTCCGCAAATCGATCACGGCTGGCAATACGGTGATCATTGACGCACCACCTGCCAATAAGGACGTACCTAGATAGGATAAAAATTGTCCTTTATACTCTGACCAATTGCATAACGTACGGATTATCGCATAGAGAAAAGTGAATACGCCGACCATAAATCCCATATAAAAATTTGAAATAAATAATAAAAGGTAACTGCTAAATAAAAGCACTGGTTTTTTCTGTTCAAACAGGCGATGAATCCCCCAAACAATCAAAGGCAAGTAAACAAATGTATCTAGCCACATAATAACGACAGAATAACCAACTGCATACGACATCAAGGCATAAGAAATACTTAATCCTACAGTTAACCAGCGATCAAGTTTGAAGGTATGTTGGGCAAAAAACCAAAATGAAAGTCCGCTAGCGCCAAACTTCAATAATGTTAGATAATAAATCGTATCAGGCATCGTTGCATTATCAAACAACCCCACAAGAGGAGTAAATAATCCATTCAGATAATAAGCTGCTAAGGCCCAATAATTTAGTCCTAGTGAGCCTGACCAAGTATAAAAAATGCTTTGTTTGCCTTGAAGGACATTTTTAAAACTAGCATGAAAATTGGCATATTGTGCAAATGAATCTGTGGCTAGGATACTTCGTTCACTCCCTGGATAGATGCCGATAGAATAATAAGCAACGATCATCAGTACGACAGGTATGCTAAAACTCAAAATCATCGCTGGATAGTGTTGTCTCATAAAAGCTCGAATAGTTTTCATTTGGTTTCTCTCTTTCTTTCAATCTTCTTAGTGCACAATGCCCATTTTTGAAAATGGATAATAGCGATAAAGAACAACACCTTCAATTTGCGCTTTGTCGATCAAACCAAAAACACGACTATCATCTGAATGAAGACGATTATCCCCTTGAACAAAATAACGATCTTTAGGAATCCGTTCATATTGATGAAGTTGGTTCATCACCGCTTCAGATACCATGATCTTGATTGTTCCATCTGGTACCTCAGTAGTTAAATCAACCTTCTCTTTCTTTTCATTTTCTTTTGGTAATAAAAATAATGCATTGCCCATCAGCTGAATCCGATCTCCAGGCATCCCAATAATTCTTTTTACATAAGACTCATTTTTGATATTTTTAGGTTCAAACGTAACAACAGCATAGCGACTAAGCGTATTACTAGGAGAAATCAAGATCCGATCATTCGTTTGAAAGGTTGGTTCCATTGATTGTCCATCTACTCGATGTGTTGAAAATCTCAAGAAAAAAAGGACAATAACTGTCAATAATACCAGTAGCCAAATTGTTTCTTTTTGTTTGAGAGATCGTAAAACTTTTCCGCCTATTTTTTTCAAAGTCTTCTTTAATGATTTCTTTTTGCGGCTGGAAGATACAGGTCGTTTCTTTCTAGGTCTATTTTCAGCATACGTTGGTTGCATGTTCTGCTTCTTTTTAACTCTTTGTTTTTTCCTCTTGGGTTGTTTTTGTTCATTCATTTCTGTTTCCTCAACTCTTATCAAAACTGACGCATCGCATGGATTGGGAAAATCCTTGCTTTGACTACTCCAGTGATATTTTTTTTCTTAACAAACCCGAAATAGCGACTATCTGTTGCGTATAAACGATTATCACCTAACACAAAGTAACTATCTTCTGGTACCCGATCCACTTTTAAAACTTCTTTTAAGGTGAAATCAGCTGTTTGGGGCTCTTCTGAAAATTCTGATAATGTCGTAGACAAAAATCGTTCTGGAATTTCTTCGCCATTAATAAACAAGCTACCTTGTTGATAATATAGTTTCTCACCAGGGAGACCGATTACTCGCCGAATCATTCCGTCCTCTTCTTTAGGGCTTTTAAATGAAACTAGACTAAATCGACGAATGTCACTTTTCTTTGAAACAAACAATCGATCTTGATCATTGATCGTCGGGGTCATTGAATAGCCCTCAACCTTTGGTAATTGAACGGTGAACCAAAGTACGAGACTAATCAACAACACAGAAATCAGTAGCGTTATAGAAAATTCTTTCAAAAAAAACATTTGCTTAGGTTTTCTTCGTTGCTGTTTTCTTCGTTTACTTTTTTGACCCCTCGGCTTTTTCTTCGATCGATCATTTTTTCTCGCGATTTGTTGTTTTTTCTGATTTCGGGTCTGTTCTGTGTTGGCTTTTCGAGGTTTTTTTTTCTTATTTAGAGCAACTTTTCGCTTGTTCTCATTAGACAATCCTTGTTTCTTTGCACCCACGTTCAGCACCTCTGATCGTCATCCTTATTTTTTCTTTTTTAGCGCTCCTTCATTGACACCAAAACGTTTAAAAACTTTATTTTGACTGTCATGCGCCTTCTCAAGATCTTTTAAATAAGAAGCAGCCGTTTCTTCTTTTTGCAAACTTTCTACGGTTTGACTATTTAAATTGACGCCCACTTCTCTTAAAAGCGTGTAGTGCCTATTCAATAGCGTTTGCCCATCTTCTTTCAAATTAGGGGAAGATTTACGTGCGCCATAGCTTGCCAGACGAGACGTGATTTCTTGAATATTTTTGATAGATTTTTGTGGATTTTCACCTGCTTGTATATTGCTTATTTGAATTTTCGCATCCTCTAGTAAATAATAGCTTTGCACCAATGCTTCGGAATCTTCTCCTTGCAAATGATTTTGTTGATAATTCCGCGAATAAAATCCGCCACCTAAGCTCACTCCTGCTAAAAGAAACAGAATTACGCTCCATGTACGCTGATTTTTCTGTTTTTTTGCTAATTGTTTCCGTTGTCGTAAAAATACTCGCCGCTTTTTTTTGTTCTTTGGAGGACGCTTCATTTTCATTTTTTTGTACTTCCGGCTCGTTCGAAAGAAATTGAGCACAAAAATAAATGCGAACAGGAACAAAAGAAGCGCGCTGGAAAGCAGAACAACAAATGACCAGTCTAATATACTCATACTTCTTTTTTCCTTTCTGCTCTGTTAATTTCTTTGAGCCTTATTTTTTTTCTTTTTACGTTCCGCTCTTTTCTTTGCTTCTTGCTTTTTACGTACCATACGCACCATGAAAAAGATCACTAAAATAAGAACAAATGCACTTCCCACAGCGATTGCTACCAGCTTCCAATTGATTCCTTCTTCTTGGACTAGTTCTACATCCTGCTTATTGTATTTATCTGCCTCTTCATCTGTGATCGTAAACGCTTGTTCCCAGTTCCATTTACGCTCACCTGCCGTAGCTACTATTTTCGCTCGATAGTCACCCGCAACCATTTTTTCCCCATTCATTGAAATTGGAAAATCAACTAGGCTATTAGGCGCGACACGCATATTCGCTTTTTTCGTATCATACAATACAGTATCTGCATCTTTTTTCATGATTTGTGCTTCTAGAGTCAACTCTTCGAGGTAAGCTGCTTCTACATTTGAAAAATTAATGAAAATACTGTTACGATAATTATTCATTCCAGCATACACATCATTTAGTTCTAAATTAGGCTCTACTACTTTATCTGTTTCAGCCAATACCATTCCGACCATAAATGCATATTCATTGATTACACCTTTTTGTTCTTTTCTAGCTTTCTCGTCCACCTTTTTTTTCAACTGGATACCGCCAGAAATAACACCGTCAAAACTTGCTTCTGGCATCGTTATCGCAAATTCTACAGGTATAGTACTTTTCCCTGGTATGGTTACAGTTTCAGGCGCTTTAACAATGTCAACAAAGTCATATTTTAGCGATTTATCATTATCGATTTTACTTGGACCATATTCGATGACGCCATTTCCGTTGGTTTTTGCTCCATTTAATGTAATAACTACCTCTACAGGTTCTTCTGATTCATTTGAAAGCTGGATTTGGACTGTTTGCTTTTGTCCTGGGTTCATCTTCAAATCAAAATAACCGACTTCTTTATTGATCTGATTTTCCGGTTGAACAACTTTATAGGTAAAGCCTAACGGACTTCCTCCTGCTCCTTGCTTTTCAGAGGTTTCCTCTGCATATGTTGGTGTTGCTGTAAAATAACTAATGCCTGCTATGTATAAAATAATAGTGAAAATGAGTGCGATTCTTTTTTTCATCCTATTGTTGTCCCTTCTTTCTAATTATAAAAGAAGGTTCCCGGCTCGGTGAACCGGCGAACCCTCCTGATTGATTCTTATTTATGTTTTAGATTGTTTCTGATAAAGTCCAAGTAACAACAGCATTGTAGTCACCAGCACCGACTGCAGAAGTTTTTGGAATGTTTAATGTTACTGATTCCGCTCCAGTCGTTTTGTCACCAAAGTTCAATTCAAATTGGCCATAACCAACACCATCAACACCAGTGTTTTTAATGAAGTCAACTGTGTTAGATGAAGCAGAATCAATATTTCCACCAGCAGTGTTCACGCCATTTGGATTTAATTCAGGTGCACCTGTTTGAGTAATTGCTACGTTTTTATACGTAATGTTAGCACCTTTAAGTTCTACACCCTTTTCACCAGCTGTTTTGAAGTTTTGTGATAATGTTGCTGATAATTTATAAGGATGTGCTTCTTGTGTACGTAAATCTTGATATTTAACAAAGTTTTGTACGTCGAATTTTTCTGTTCCTTCCGCTGGATCTACAGTGTTAGCGTGGAACATTGAGGCATTATAGTCACGTTTGTTTGTTGCAGTTAAAACATCGTGAGATTCAAACTCAAGTGGTGTTACAGCGATGATCCCAAATACACCTGGGTTTGTTACGCTTGGTAAGTTAGTGATTGTTGTTCCATCCGTAACCCCTGGATCTGTTGGGATAACACCTGATGTACCAGTATCAAATGTAAATTCGATATGACCTGTACCTGTTTTTGTGTTGTCTACCGCTTTTGTTGTATTCGGTAAAGCTAAAGCTACTCCTGCTGCCGCTACTAAAGCAGCGCCGCATAATTTGTGTGTTAATTTCATTTGTATTTCCTCCTAAGTTTTGTGTAATATTTATGGCAACTCGGCTAATATCCAAGTTAACACCGTTGAGTAAGTGACCGGATCTTTTTTTGTTGCTCCCGGTACAGATAATGTGAGTGCACTATTTTCATGCATTTGTTTGTTCTCATACGCTGCATCTAGCATGGGTTTATCAGTTTGATCCTTCTTTTTGGATAATGTAGTTGACATTCCTGCTGGATTGTCACTTGATGCTCCGAAAGAAATTGACCAAGTTCCAGCCCCCGTCCCAGATTTGGCTTCTGCTAGATTATATGTTGCACCAATGTTATCCAAACGTATAACTTCTTTAGATACGTTTGGTGCCATTGTTTGTTCCATTGTAGAATTGACCCAAGATTTGTCTAGCGATAAATAGGCACCATCTAATTGGCTATTCGCTGTCTGAGTATTTTGAAATTGGTTTTCCTGTCTCAACTGTAAGGTCCAGCCTAAAGCAGCTCCACGATAATCAGAAATTTGTACAAAGTTTCCACGAGCAGCTGTATCACCATGAAACAGTTGTGCATTCACTGGATAAACAGTGTCTTTGTCTGATATTTTGTTGGCACTTGTAAAGTTTAATTGCGGGACAAAGTCAATCCTAAGGTTGCCAGAAGTGCTGGGGCTAGCTCCAGGATCAACAAGTTGATCTGGTTTTTCAGGATCACGAATCCCTACCTCATCGTAATCACCTGTAAAAGTAATATGACCATTGCTTTTGCTGTTGCTTTGAGCGTATGTTTGTTGAGGACTCGGAAGAATGGCTATTGTACCTAGTAGAACTAGTAGCATAGAGGCTATGATCGTACGTTTCATTCTTCCCCCTCCTTCTTTTTGCGTTTAAACAACAGTAGTAAACAAACAATCACTACAAGTGCGACACCGCTGATAGACAGACTTTTTTTTACAAGTTCTCCCGTTGAAGGAAAACGACCTTTCGGCTTAGTTGTTGCAATAGTTGACTCACTAACGTTTGTCGTTGAACTTGATGTTGGCGGCTCCGTAGTGGACTCACCTTCATAAAATCCAATTTCACCATTCGTCTGAACGGCTCCACCGCCTGCTGCTCCTTCTTGGGCTATAACTGCTTGAAATGGGGTTAGCAATAGTCCAAACCAAACAATGGAAGATACAAGCAAATAAGTTACTCTTTTTGTTTTCATTCTATCCCTCCATTGTTATCGTACAGCACTTAAAGTAAATTCAATTGTTGCCGTGTATTCACCAAGTTTTCTGTATTGGGTTGGGGCAAGTTCCATCTTAAAGCCATTCCCTTTTTTCTGCCATTCTTCTTCGCTTACGTCATAACTACCTCGTCCAGCTGATAAATCTGCTGAATCTGCTATAACATTTGGCTCATCTAATCGTAAAACAGATTCTGTCGAACCTTTTTTATAGACAATTGCTTCGGGTAGTTTATAAGAAGGATCATCTGCCGATTCCATCACTTTGGTCACTTTGGCAGTCAGTTCCCAGTCCGTTATGCTTGCTCGACTATCACTAACGACAAGGGCCTGATCATAGACTGGTTTCTCAGCTGAAAATTGACCATAACTACCAGTTTTTTTCAATCCAAAATCAATAGTGGTTGGCGCAGAAGATAGTGATAAGACACCAAATACTTTGCCGCCTGCTAATCCAACTTTTTCGGATTTAGCTGTTATTTGTTCGAACGTTGCATTTGGCTCATTCGGCCCTGCAACAAAAGGTGCTTCTCTTGGTGAATCACCTGTTACCGTTCCTTCATTGAATATTTCTTTATCGACAGCTGAGTCGCCTACCGTTACTTTAAAGGTAACCTTTACTGATTCTTGTGTTTTCAAATCACCAGCATTGAAGGATAGCACGCCATTTTCATAAGAATATTGAGAAGGTTGAGCTAAAACACCAGCAATCGTCACTTCCGCTTTCGTTGCATCAAAAACTAATTCAGCAGGTAAAACATCTGAAATGATAATATTTTTCCAATTCGTTGTATACGTTGCTTCTTTTGAGTTCATTGCTGTCAGTGTATATAAGACAGTATCACCAACTTGAGTATTATCCACTATCACACCATTTCGGTATGTAGCGGCTTCTTTTTTCAATGTTGCTGTGGGGATCACATCTGCAACAACATATTTTGCAACACCCTTAAAGATTGCATCGTGATATGCTAAATCATTATATGGATTGATATTTCCAGCAGCAACATTTGTCACTGGCGGCTTGATCAGTCCTATTTGATCATAAACTTTTTCGCTATTTGGATCTGTTGGATCACTTGGAATCAATTGTGCAGCTGTATGTTGTCCTGCATGATCTTCCAAATAAACACTTAATTCTTTTGTTTTTTCTACATATTTTGGCAAATTGAATGACCAAGCCCCATCAGCACCGACGGTTGTACTTCCAAGTAATGTGCCTGTTTCCTTATCACCAGAATCATAGTAAACTCGAACGGAAGCACCAGCTTCTGCTCCTGTTCCTGAAAGAACTTTTGTTGCATTATCCAGTTTGGTATCTGTTAATTTTGTCGGTAGCGGTGGCGTTACATCTAGAACAGTTCGTTCAGGTGCAATCAAATCATTTGCTTCACTGATATGTGCCTTTCCCGATGTTTTATCTCCTCGCCATGCTTCAAGAACTTTTAACTTTTGTCCTTTTTCTAGTAAATTGCCTTTAGGCTGTGTGTCTAATTTAAATAAACCGCCGCGAGCATCATCGCCATAAACAGAAGCTTTACTTGATCCAGCAGCATCTTCCACGATTGTTCCTGTAGTTTTGTACAGCAATGTATCATTCACATCATACACACCGACAATTACGGAGACCTCTCCAGTAAATGCATTACGGTTATTATCATGTTTTCCTTCTGGAATACCCACATGTCCCCAAATATATTTATCTGCATCTGTCGGCACACGCAATTCATCCACAATTGCATTTTGATTATTCCCATTCAAACGAGTATATTTCGGCATCCCGCCGTCTTGATTAAATCCTGCAATCACTTCTGAATCTGTTCCAGTATCAATTGTTCCAAAGTTAGCTCCAGCTAATGCAACATTAGCAAGTACAAATGAACGCATTGGATTTCCAGTCGCATCATTTACACCAGCTACCCAAACAGAAAGATCAGAATTCAAGCTTTTAAAAGTCGAGCCTGCGCTTGTGTCAAAAACTAAACCTCCACCTGGTCTTGTATTCACAAAGTCAAAATATTTCAATGACTCAAAATTCGAAGTTAAAACACCGGCATTAAAAATACCAGAAGTAGCCGTTCTCGTTTGTCCACGAGCAACAAAATACGTTCCTGAACTTGCTGTCATTGTCATATCGAGCCCTTTAGCATCGATTGCAGCACCATTTGCTGCTTGAATATCAACAGATGAATCTTCATCTTTTACTACAAATGAATCTGGGTTTGCACCACTATTCGTATACAAAATACCTTGATTTCCACCGTTTCCACCAGGATCAATTGGCGTACCAGAGCCCTTATTTACTAGAGTAAAATCAGATCCTCCTGATACATTGATAGAATTTCCGCCTCCATACATACGAATCCCTGGAGCAGAACCGCTGTCTTTCGTCATTTTGATTTCTGACTGTCCTTCAATGTTAAATTGTGTGTTACCTACAGCTCTAAAACGAACCATTGCAGCTCGAGCATAATTGTTGTCTCCAGTTTGATGTATATTTAGTAATGATTTGTTCTTAACATTAAAGGTTCCACCTAAGCTTTGCATATTTATGCCAGAGGTATTTTCTGTATAAATATCTAGAAGTGCCTCATTGATTACATTAACGTTTGAAGCATTTGCATCAATATTGATCAAACCAGTGTAATCAACATTTTGTTTTCCATTTCCTCTGATTTTCAATTCAGTCCCTGCACCTTCAACCGTCATATCTAATTGTCTAGTTGATTGGATCGGTTGACCATGGTTTCCAGTACCAGTCCCTTTCATACTAGAAAGCAATACTTTGGATTGTTTATCTACGGTAAAAGTCGCTCCTGCATTAGACGCCGCGGTGATTTGATAGAAACGTTCAGAATTACTGTCAACTTTCGATTGATTTGTAATGGAAAAATTCTTGGCCGCTACAGCACCAGTGCTAGAAGTTGAATCAAAGTATAGATCAACATTGTCAAAAATCACGGTTGCTCCATTCATATTAGCAAGCACAGAGGCATTTCCTGCTGATGAGCTGATTTTATTTGTTAGAACAAGCGTCCCGCTTCCAGAAGCTAAATAGTTTGTCCCAGTATATTCAAGATCTGAAATTGTTATTTTTCCAGTCGCTCCGATATTAAAATAGCGGGCACCAAAACCAATCACATGATTATTGCCATTAATGACTAGTTCTCTGTTGACTGCAGGCAATGCTGCTCCAGAGGTGAAATCTGCAGTAATATTTATGCGATCGATCGTTGTATCACTTAAAGCTGTAATTAAGGCTGCCCATGTTGGCACATCTGCCTCTTTTGTAGGTGTTGGTAATGCCGAAAAGGGAACAACATGATTTTTGACACTTGCATTTTGCGCGTTTAAATCAACAGGCTCTTCTGCATTTGCTAATTGATTACTTGCAGCGCTCGTTTCATTTGTTTGACTACTAGAGTCTGTGTCATTTGCTTTTATTACAGAAGTACTCCGAATAGAACCAAATAGAACAAGCCCAACCAAGATACTCATGAGGCTGATTAACAGAATTTTTTTATTCACTTTCAACATTTTCTCCTCCTTTCCTCAAAAATGAGTGTGTCCTAAATTCCGACACGTTTATTTCAATTCTTTCCACGCTTATCTCATTTGTCTAATTGATAAATGAACCAGCTTTGAAAGAAGAGAAAACAAGTTCATAATATTTTTACGGTTTATGCTGCGATCAATTCATCAACATATACCCTTTTGAGCGAATTGTTTTAATGTATCCATTCGCATGATCTTCATTTTCGATTTTCCTACGTAGATGATAAATGATGTTCGCCACTCGGTATTGTTTGTCTTCATCTCCACCATCCCAAACATTTTTATAAATCTCCTCATAGGTCAGAGCCTGCCCAACATGATTACTTAATAGTTCAATCGTTCGAAATTCAAGTTTCGTCAAATTTACTTCTTGGCTGCCGTTTAATAACACGCTAAAATTAGAGTGAACAAGTTCGATCTTCTTAGGTACATCGGATTCTTGAAGCGGAGTCTCTTCATAAACTTTAAGTTCTCTTTGTTTTTTTTCAGAGTAACGCTTCAAATGACCTTGAATTAATAAAACCAGCTCTTCTGAATCAATCGAAGTATCGATAATTGCATCTGCTCCCAATTTCAGGTAGACGATTCTTGTAGATTTATCTGTATTTTGAGATAAAACCCATACTAAAGCAGAAGTTTGTTCACGAATCTTTATTATAGATTCACAAATTAGACTCATTTGATTGTCTGATTCCTCTTCTTCAATGATAAGTGCATCTAACTCGCAAGTTTGCCTTTCCCATTTGTGTTTTTTTTTCAAGTAGTGAACATTGTATTCTGACTCTTTCAACGCCTTTATGTATGTAGTGTTCTCTATTTCGGGATTAGACGAAACAACGCCAATATTGTACATGTCCTTTCTCTCCTTCATATTCTATGTTTATTCATTTTTCCTGATCACAACCAATATTATATTTGCAGTATTATAAAATAGTTTTTATACTATTTAAAATGGAGATTTTATGCTCGTAAATATTTCTTGTTTTTCGATAAAACAAGAAATAGTGATTTTCATGCTTTAATATCACTATTTAAATCTTTATTCTGACGGCTAATTTGACGGCGGATAAAAATAAAAAAAAGAAACGATCTCAAAAAAATGAAATTCAGCATATGAGAAAAACATTTAAAAAAACAATATTATGTAACATCTGTTATGAAATAAAAAAAGGGCATCTTATATCTAGGTAGATTTTAAAAAAATGAAAAAGGTCATAGAGACCCTAACTTCGCGATTGCTGCTCTTTGTTCTTCTAAGAATGAGTTTGTATAGGTATCTAGCGTTAGCTTTATTGATGAATGTCCTAATAATGAACTAATTGCAGCGATATTGACGCCTAATTCTACACAACGAGTAGCAAAAGTATGGCGGAGCGCATGAAAAGACACATTATCTAACCCAATTATTTTCTTGATCTTTTCAAAACGATAACTTACCGTCCTAGGTTCAATCGGCTGACCTTGATTCGTCACAACATAATCCGAAACTGTTTGATTTTTCAATTGTTTCAAGGCTTTTTTCACCTTTTCAGAAAGTGGTATAATTCGATTTGCATTGGTCGTTTTAGGTTTTGTTTCAATAATTTTCGTCTTTTGACCCGAAATAGTTGGGAGAGCAATTCGTTGTTTTGTTCGCTGAACTTTTAGTACTGAGGATTCAAAATCAATATCTTCCCACTTCAAAGCACAAATTTCGCCAATACGCATTCCTGTTTCTAAGGCTAATAGGATGGGTAATCCTTTGATCGACTTCATAGACTCAACTTCTACCGCCTTTTGTTGCACACGATTTAATGCACGAACTTTGGGTTTATCAATTTTAGGCAAGATGATCCGTTCACAGGGATTTAAGTAAATGTATCCTCGCTCTTTCGCCGCTTCTAGACAGCTTTTTACAATACGAAATACAATATGAATCGAACTTGCAGCTAATGATTCGGTTAACTTTTTAACTAGCTTATCCATATCAGCTGCTGTGATTTTTTTTAAGGTGTAGTGTTCTAAGCTAGGTAAAACATATAGTTGAAGCTTATTAGTGTAACTAGCATACGTACTTTCTTTTATTGTTGGTGCCATGATCTCCGTTAACCAAAGATTGGCCCACTCCCCAAATGTTCCATAAAATTCTTTATTTGCCCCAGTGTAACTGCTTGTTTTCTGTACTTTTTTATCAAATAACTGTTCTTTTACTGAACGATAAGAACGAGCATAAATATAGCCATAGTGAATCGTTCCATCTATTTTTCTTGCTTTAGGGTATCTCCCCTCCCATCGTCCATCTTTTCGTTTATAAATATTCTCTCCTTTGGCCAAAAAAATCAAATCCTTCCTATATTATTGACGGCGAATCTGACGGCGGTAAAAAATAACCGATTATTCGCTCAATTCTTTATTCTGCCCCATAAAAGTAAACTATTTCTTTAGAATTCTCATTTTTTTCATTTTTTCTACAAAAAATTGAAAGTTTATATCGTTTTTTTATCCATTTGACTATTGATTTATCATTTACAAACCAATAGAATAGATTTAGATAGAGAAAAAAATTGGAATTTATAAAAAACACTTCTTGTTTTATCGAAAAACAAGAAGTGTTTTTTTGTGATAATACTACATTTATACCTTTTTCATTTTCCTTTTTTTATCAACTTTTTTATACGAAATGATTCAAAAAAAAATAATAATTATCTTTTTCCGTTT
The DNA here is from genome assembly GCF_050499005.1 of Enterococcus sp. AZ101. Lineage (NCBI taxonomy): Bacteria > Bacillati > Bacillota > Bacilli > Lactobacillales > Enterococcaceae > Enterococcus > Enterococcus sp. AZ101. Next base: position 216,287 of record NZ_JBMHEZ010000003.1, read on the forward strand.
CAAAAAAATATTTTAACTGACTGACTATGTTAAACGCAATTTTTTCCTTAATTTTAACAACTAAAAAAAACCTTGCATTATTTGAGATAAAAACGAACAATACTAAGGTTTGATTATTATTTAATTCACTCATCTAAGCAATCTTTAATACGTTTTGCTCAATTTAACTATTTCTTGCTGGTGTATTTCCTGTAATTCAGCAGGTGCAATCACTTTAACACCATTACCAAACATCAGTAAAAATGGCAGAATTGTTTTTTGCTGGTTAGCATAGATCCTCACATCAACGTGACTATCTGTCACTTCTATTTCATTTTCAGTATAGTAATCATAAAGCTTTCCTAAATCTTTTTTTCTAAAACGTAAATGAATCAGCTCTTCGTTCACTTCAAGGCGTCTTTTATTCGGAGGCGTGATGCTTGTAAACGTGGCTTCTTGTATCCTTAAGCACCGGATTCTAGTCACTTTAAAATATCTAAACGCTTCGCGCTCCTCACAATACGAGTAGATATACCAGCTTCCATTCAGCAACATCAGTTCATAAGGATGAATCACCCTTTCTGTCCACTCACCTTTATTATCTATATAATCAATCACTAGCTTTTTATTTTGCTGCAAGGCACGATTGATGGTATTGATTTTTTCTTTCGTTTGGACCTCAATTTCCGGACGATGCATCGTTGGTGAATCAAATGAAAAATGCGACCTCCAGTGATTGCCCTGATTCGAATCAGCTTGTAACAGCGTAATTTTTTCTTTGATCATATTCTGTTGATCAAAAGTGCCAAACAAGCCTTCTTTGACTTCTAACGCATTAAGAATATCCTGCTTTTCTGTTGTACTATAAGTATATGTTCGTAGTTTAAATGAGTTCATTAAAGCAAAACCACCATTACGACCTGGATGGGAAATAATCGGAAATCCTGCTAATTCAATGGTTTCAATATCTCTAAAAATCGTTCTTTTAGTTACCTTAAAGCGGTCTGCTAATTGAGCAGTCGAAATGAGGTCGTGATCTAAAAGTAAGACGATTATTGCGAGTATTCGTTCAATTTTTTTCATATGATTTTCTCCTGTAAATTTTTATCTACTGCTTAGCTATTAAAAAAGGGACAAAGCTAGCGTTAATTCCCCTAGATTTATCCCAATAATTATTATTTTGCTTTAGTTGGATCGCTTATTCTCGATATCTGATCGCTAACCCTTTTAGAAAGTTTCTTGCGTAACGGTCACCACATTCTTTATAATTCCGATGACCTTCTTTTCTAAGAATGGCACTTAATTCACTATCAGAAGCATAGACGCCCGCAAGTCTTAATACATCCAGCATGTCGTCACTTGTTAAAGTTAAGGCAATTTTGACTTTTTTCAACAATACATTGTTAACATTGCTTTGACTATTGATTAGGAAAGTTGGTTTAGGTGCTACCCCATTTTTAACAGGCGGTTTGCCTCTTTTGAAGGTAATCAAGCCATTTAGAAATGACTCTAATGTTCGATTACTACACACAGCATCTCGGGGAAGTTCCTCTTCTTCATTTTGTTTCGTTAATAATGTTCTCAGTTCATCCCTAGTGATGTCAAGATCACCTAGTTTGAAAATCTTGATCATATCCGTGTCTTTAATATCCAATGCATAGCGCAAGCGAATGAGTATATCGTTATTATTCATTTTTCTCCTCCAGAACCTATATCATCATTTCTTTAGTATAAAGCTTTCTTTGAAAGAATGCATCTATTTATTTTTTATTTGAGTGGTCATTTTCACTTGTTATAGATAGTTTAGATTGATCCATAATCGATCACCTCATTTAATTAGAGACAAAAAACAGCTTGAAAATTGACTTTTCAAGCTGTTCCTTTTGTCTCTAATTACTTAACGGACACATTTTTATAGTAAGGTGCGCCAATGGCACGATACACTAATCCTTCTACACGATCATTCACTAAGAATGCCTCTGATGCTTGGTATAATGGTGTAACTGGTGAATTATCCATCAATACTTTTTGTGCATCTAATAATGTATCCCAACGTTTTTCATTTTCAGTGGCATAGGTTGTTGCTGATTCTTTTAATAATTTATCAAACTCTTCGTTGCTGAATTTACCATAGTTTTGTTCTCCGCCTGTTCTAAACAATTGTAAGAAGTCATATGGATCAGCATATGTTGCTGCCCAACCGGCTAAAACAACATCGAAATCCCCTTTGCTCATTTGATCTAAACGGTTTTTAAATGGTACACTTGAAATCGTTACTTTTAGACCACTTAGGTTTTCTGTCAATAAGCCTTGAACGTATTCAGATAATTTTTTCGCTGAATCTGTATCTGATGTCAATAGTGTAATCGCAGCTGAGTCAACGCCTAATTCTTTCTTAGCCTCTTCCCAAAGTTTTTTGCCGCCTTCGATATCTGTCTTCATTAAAGCGCCTGCTTCTTCAGCAAAATCTTTCCCGGTTTCTTGGTTGTTAATTCCTTTAGGCACAAATGCTTCAATAGCCATTGAACCATCTTTTAGAATATTTTTAGCGATTTGATCTGAGTTGATTAATTTAGTGATGGCATTTCGCGCATTTTTATTCGCGAATACTTTGTTTTCAGTATTGTATTGTAAGTAGGATGTTGATGGATAAATACGCGTAACCAATTCTGGGTTTTCTTTTTCTTGGTCGACATATTCCCCTTTAATTGGCGCAACATCTGTTTCACCTGCTTTAAACAAGTTAACATTTGTACCAATTTCTTTACTTACTTGAACATTGACTTCGTCTAATTTAACGTTGTCGGCATCTCTATACTTGTCATTTTTTACATAATTCCAAGTAATGCTTGTGCCATCCCAATCAGCAAGTGTAAATGCACCATTATAGATCATGTTGTCGCTATTTGTCCCATAATCTTTGCCTTTTTCTTCGACAAATTTTTCATTCAATGGATAAAATGTTGGTTTTGCTAAAAGAGAAGATAAATATGGAATCGGGTATTCTAAATTGATTTCTAATGTATAATCATCAACTGCTTTAACGCCTAGATCAGCAGCTGGTTTTTCGCCTTTAGAGATTGCTTGATAGTTTTCAAAGCCATCAAATAAATAGGCATATTCTGAACCAGTTTTTGGATCGACCGTCCGTTTCCATGAATAAACAAAGTCATTCGCTGTTACTGGATCGCCATTACTCCATTTTGCGTCCTCACGTAATTTGAATGTATAAGTTTTTCCATCATTGGTTGGAGACACAACTTCTGTAGCGATTGCGGGTGCCGAAGTACTGTCATCTGCAAATTCATACAACCCTTCCATCACTTGACTGATTGCAGAAAAACTAACAACGTCTGTCGCTTGTGAAATATCCATCGTAGGCAATTCAGCACTTTCAATTACTTTTAATACTTGTTTTGTCTCTCCAGTCGACTCTTCTTTCTTACTCCCTGAATTACATGCAGCAAGTGCGAAAACTAATGCACCTACAGCAACCGTTGTGAATGCCCATTTTTTCATGTTCATTTTACGATTCCCCCTAATTTCTTTTCTATTATTAAAAGCTGTCGATCATGTCTGCTGTTAATTCATTCACGATAGCGACTGCTAATTGCTGTGCTGTTTGATAATCTTCATAAGCCACATAGCCATAATGGGTATGTGCATAACGGACAGGAACACCAATTACGATAGCTGGTACTCCTTTATTGGTTAAATTAATTATTGCACCATTTGTTCCGCCGCCTTTTCTAACGGAGCTTTGCATTGGCAAATCGTACTTGTCAGCTACCTCTTTGGCAAAACGCTGAAAGCGTGGATTTGTAATCATCGAGACATCAAAATTTCTGAGCATTGGACCACGTTTTAACCCAGATTGAATCATGTATTCTTCTGAAAATGTGTCATCTGCTGGACAGCCTTCAAAAACGATGGCCAGATCTGGTTTCACATTATTCATTGCAACAGTTGCGCCTCGCTCACCGACCTCTTCTTGAGCGGTCATGGTTCCAATCAAATTGAATGCGGATTCTTTTTTAGAGAGCTCGCTTAGGGTTTCTAGTAAACAAGCACAACCAATTCGGCAGTCAAACGCTTTTCCTAACATCACATCTGTCGCTTCCAAATATTCAAACGTTACATCCGGAATAACTGGATCTCCGATTGCAATATTCAACTTATCGACAACTTCTTGAGCACTTGTACAACCCACATCGATCACCATGTCATCAATTGTTTGAACTTCTTTTCGTTCAGCATCTGTCATAAAATGCGGTGGTTTGCTGGCAATAATTCCAGGGATTTCTTTGCCCTGTGCGGTCTTGATTCGTACGCGATGAGCAGGCACAGTATTAGGTACCCAACCACCTAAAGGTAAAAAGCGCAAGGTTCCATTTGGTTTGATTGCTTGAACGATGAAGCCAACTTCATCACTATGAGCATCGAAAACAATCGTTGGCTTATCTGCTTTTTGCTCACCAACTTTCATATAAACATTGCGAATATGGTCCTCTGTCACTTGTGCAAACGAGTCTGAAAATTCTTTGGCTATAGCGACAACATCATCTTCAAATCCCGAAACACCAGAAGCATTTGATAAGCGTTCAATTAAATGTAGTGACTCTTTCTTTATCATTTGTAGGACATCCTCCTTGAATAGTTCATTATAAAACAGTTTGAATAGATGAATATGGTAAGTCTAAATCTATCGCAACTGCCTGATTTGTCAGTGCTCCGTTTAGTGTATTTATACCTGAACGTAAAGCGGGGTTTTGTTCCGCAGCTTGTTCAAATCCGTGATTGGCTAGCTCTACTATATATTGTAAGGTCGCATTCGCTAAAGCAAACGTTGCTGTTTGAGGAACCGCGCCCGGCATGTTCGCCACAGCATAATGGATTACATCATGTTTAACATAGGTCGGATATTGATGCGTTGTTACTTCGTCGATCGTTTCAAAAATACCACCTTGATCGATTGCAATATCAATAATCACTGAATGTTCCGGCATTGAGACAACCATTTCTTCTGTGACCAAAACCGGTGCCTTACGACCAGGAATCAGGACTGCTCCGATTACAAGGTCCGCTTCTTTCACTGCTTCTTGGATATTGAAATGATTCGAAACTAGTGTCTTGATTGCGCCATTGAATTGATTATCGATTTCTTGTAATTTCTTGATATTTACATCTAAAATCGTAACGTCAGCACCAAGACCTAAAGCGATTTTCGCTGCATTACAACCAGAAATCCCACCACCGATGATTGTTACTTTGCCTTTTTTTACACCTGGCACACCACCGAGCAAGATCCCTTTTCCTGTAGGAACTTTTTCTAAAAATTGGGCACCAATCTGCGCTGCTAAACGGCCAGCTATTTCACTCATTGGCGCCAATAATGGTAATTCACCGTTAGATAATTGAACACTTTCATAAGCAAGCGTTTTCGTTTTACGCTTCATCAGCTCTTCCGCTAGTGGCTTATTCGCAGCTAAATGAAGGTAAGTGAATAAAGTCAAATCTTCTCTTAAGTATTCATACTCTTCTTTTAATGGTTCTTTTACTTTTAAAACTAATTCTTGTGCCCAAGCCTCTTTGGCCGAGCTTACAATTCTAGCACCAACTGCTTGATATTCTTCATCACGGATAGATGCACCTAAACCAGCATTGGTTTCAACAAATACTTCATGTCCGTTTCTAATCAAATCTAAAACCCCTGAAGCTGGTAATGCTACACGATTTTCGCCATTTTTTATTTCTTTTGGAATGCCAATTTTCATTGTTCAGGACCCTTTCTAACTCATTGCTTATCTTTTTATTCTATAAGCTACTTATCTAGATTATAGTTTAATGAAAGTTTATCTGCAATACATAGAAAAAAATTTTATTTCCTCTTACTTTTTTAATCTTTTCTTTATAAAAAATGTCTAAAATAAACCATGATTCGGTTTATTTTAGACATTTTTTATTAGCCAACCTCAACTTTGCCCTCTTCTTTGCTCCTTGTGTTATAAGCTCTATAGTTTTTTTAAACTACTTATTGGGCCTTAAGTACTAAGGAAAGCAATGATAAATCGGTTATTTCGCTTATTCTTTTTTTTGAAAGAAGGTCTCTCTTGTTTTTTGAATATACTCGCTAGGACTTATTGACTGATAAATAAAAAGCGAGGTAAAAAATCCACCTTGCTTTTTATTTTCTTTATAATTATCTTTTTTTATTGTATAGTAAAGACAAAGCTGAGGTTGAGATAAACATCGTTCAGGTGTGAGAGTTTGGACTACTGTCTATCTTATACCTCGTTTTTTTCGATTTTGTTATGCCAAGAAGTGGCTGTGGATTGTAACACTTTATTTAGTTGACTGATATTCTGACGTCCATCAGCATTCAGCCAGTCTTTTGCTACAGCTTCACCATTATTGATAAATGGTTCTACACCATTTGCCCAAGTTGCTCTTCCGCATAAAACACCGTTAAAAGTGGATTTTGCGTTAGCCGCAAATTGTAGCGTTTCTTGGAATAAGTTCGCGCTTACTCCAGCGCTGAGAAAAATAAAGGGTAATGCAGTTGCTTGACTTTGCTCTTTAAAGTGAGCCATTGCTGCTTCTTGTGTATAACAAGTTTTTAGCCCATAGCCTTCAACATAATTCATATTCACTGGCACTTCTACTTTTAAAACATCTACATTATAACGATCTTTTGAAAATTCCTTCATCATTTTATTGACCTTATGCGGTTTGATTTTTGCATACTCTATTGAATTTGGATCAAGCCCACCTGCGTCATAAGAAATCACTTCTAAGAAAAATGGTAACTCTTCTGCTAAACATTCTGAACCAATTCTTTCGATAAAAATGTGTTTTTCTTCGTTGATTGCCTTCTCCTCATCAACATCATAATAGAGTAAAAACTTACACGCATCTGCTCCCGCTTCTTTCAAGCGTTTTACTGACCATTCCTTTAAAATATCTGGTAACCGACCAGGCTTAGCAGTATCGTAACCTGTTTTTTCATAAGCTAATAATAGACCTGCTGTTTCCGCTCGTTCTTTTGCAGCAGGTAAGCCATATTCTGGATCTAAAAGAATAGAAGAAGCATATGGGGTCAATTCTTTTGAAACAAGTGTTTTGAACTGACTGATTTGTTCTGCGTTTGCAGTCTCTTGCTGATATTTCTCGATCATTTTCTTTAATGCGCCTCGTTGATCAATTGCCAAAGCACTAATAATACCAAATTCGTTTGATACTCGTTGTAATGCTTCATATTTTTTCTGACTGATTTTCTTCATATATATCCTCTCATTCTGGATGGATTTCGTATAATACTTTTACTTGTTCCGATTCCTTTTTTCTCATTTCTTCAAATGGTATTGCTTGATCCTCTAAAGAATAGACACCTGTAATTAAAGGATTCACGTCGATTTCTTTTTTCTCCATGTAACGTAGACCTGCTGTCCACTCATAACCTGGAAATGGTGCTGAATACGACATCCAAGAACCTGTTATTTCTAATTCACCACGTAAGATCTTCTCAAAATCATTTGGGGTAAAGACCACTTCCTTTGTACTAGTTCCAACATAGCTAACTTTCCCCTTTTTTTGAACAAAGCGAACTGCTTGAACTTGAGTAATTGCACTACCTGCTGTTTCAATCACCACTTCCGGTAATTCATGGGTTTCAAAATATTCTTCTAGCGAACAATCATTAGGATTAACTAAATGATCTGCGCCGATTGTTTTAGCTATTGTTAATTTTTTTTCATTCAGATCAACAACTATTATATTGCCTACACCTTTTGCGCGTAAGGCCAACAGTGTTAATAAGCCTATCGTTCCAGCTCCTAAAACCATCACACTTACTCCAGCATGAAGTGTTACTCGCTCAATTCCATGAATTGCTACTGTTAATGGTTCTAATAATGCGGCTTCTTTTAAAGACAAACTAGCGGGTACTTTTATACAGTTTCTTGCTGGCACTGAAATATAATCAGCCATCGCTCCTTGTTCTCTAGACCCTATAAAGCTATAGTGCGTACACATTGCCGGCTCACCTTTTTGACAGTCTTCACATGTACCACAAGGAATAAGCGGTGCAACAGCCACTCGGTCCCCTTTAACAAAATCAGTCACCTCTGACCCTACTGCTTCAATAACACCTGAAAATTCATGTCCTAAAACTTGTGGAAATGCATGTACACCACCTTCAAAATACCTCGGTAAATCCGAACCACAAATACCGCAATAAGCAACCTTTATCAAGACTTTATCTGTTTTAAGTTGAGGCTTTTCTAATTCACGTAGAATCATCTGAGCCTGTCCAACAACTGCTAATGCTCTCAAATTACTCCACTCCTTCTCCATCTATTTCAATATAGAGCGTTTGTCTTTTGTATTTGATGAATGTATAAACAAAACAAGTGATATAAACAAAGAAAATGATAAAGAATCCAAACCCAGTTTCTAAGGTGATTCCTTTTGCTAACAGATAAGTAATCGGGCTACCTGCCTGATCTAAAGAAGAAACACGTTCTCCTTGAGCAACCAAACCAACGTTTTGTCCAAGCTGTGTTTGCAGATTGATCATTTGATTTGAAATCCAAATTGTGACATACATGATCACCGAACCAGAAATCAATGTTCTAAAGAGATTTCCTTTATGCACACCAACAGCTATTGCAATGAAAAAGCCCATTGTTGCTAAGTCTCCAAATGGTAATACTTGATTACCTGGTACGATCACAGCTATCAAGATCGTTAATGGTACAAAAAGCAGGCTTGCGGCAATAACTTGAGAATCACCTAACAATAAAGCTGGATCTAAACCGATTTTTAACTCACTACCTTTAAAATGTTTATCTAATAATTTGCGAGCCGCTTCTGAAATAGGAATAAGACCTTCCATAATTAGTTTTACGACCATCGGCATCAACACCATGACCGCTGCCATTTGTATTGCTAATTGTAATGAATCAGCCACTGAATATTTTGCTAATAATCCAATGATAAAACCAAGAACGGCTCCGACGATCGTTGGTTGTCCAAGCACACCGAGTTTTTCTTCGATTTTCTCAGAAGTAATATTGATTTTGTTGACTCCAGGAATTTTTTCAATTAAATCATCGATCGGTGCTGCAAAAACGCCCATGTAAGCGGATGAACCATGAGGAATCGAGATTCCTTCTAATCCAAAATAATCATCCGTTACTTGACCAAACATATCTCCTAATTTGTAAGCGATCACCGCATGAACGACCACACCTAAAATGCCTAGATAAAAATTACCTGTCGCAACTTGAACGATTGCTCCTGTAAAAGCCATATGCCAAATATTCCAAATGTCAACGTTTACAACTTTTGTCATTTTGAAAACCAACATAATTATGTTGACTACAATTGCTATAGGGATCGCAATCAAACCTAAATCAGAGCCCCAAGCCATGGGTGATGTGCCTGGCCAACCTAAATCGACAACATTTAATCCCAAATTAAAATTTTTGGCCATCGCTTCAGCCGCGGCACCCAGATTATCTGTTAGCAATGAAATCACTAAACCGATTCCGACAAAGCCAATGCCAATCGTAATGCCTGAGCGCAGTGATTTACCGATTCCTTGACCCAATAACAACCCCAATATCATAATCACGATCGGAAGCATCACACTTGCGCCAAGATCGACAATATATTGAATAATCGCCATATTAGTACTCCTTTCTTATTGTTTTAATATGTCTAGTATTTTATTTTCTGTGCCTTCAATATTTATACCAGAAACAAACGCTACACCATGTACAACTGGGACACCATAATCTTTTCTAACCTTGGCTGTCGTTACGATTAGATCCACGCCTTCTTTTTTACTATCCAACTCACTCACACGACATTGAACAACTTCTACTGGGATGTTCTCTTTTTTAGCTAATTCTCTGATCTTGTTTGCCGCAACGGTTGATGTTGCGATTGCACCACCACAAGCAACAATGACTTTTTTCATAATAAATCCACCTTTCATTTATAAATACGCAGAAATAATTGTTTTCATTTTATTCGTATCTTCTGCTTGTGCTAATTTTTCAACAAATCCTTCTTTTTGGATTGATTCAATCAGTTTTTGCAGGATCGATAAGTGTTTTTTCCCTTCTTTGATCGCTAGCATGATAACAACTGATACGTCAATTACATCTTCTTCATCTCCACCCATTTCGTTAAATGGAATCGGACGTTCCAACGTAGCAAACACTAAACGATCTTCATTGACGTAAGTACCATCTGTATGTGGAATCGCCACCCCGATTTTTAATGGCAATCCTGTTGGAAATTCAGCCTCTCTTTCAATCAATGCTTCTAAAAAAGAGTGTTGAACGATTCCTTGTGTTTCTAATTCTGTACTTAGTTTTTCAAATAACTCTTGCTGGGTCCTAACAGACAACTGATGATATAACAATGGCTCCTGCACTTTGCTTCCCTCCTTTCTATTCATCGTCTGCACAATAAATTTCGACTCCTTTCTGACTGATTTTTTCATACGTTTCTGAAGATAAGTCTTCATCTGTAATAATAATATCTATCTCATCAAACATAGCAGTGCGATTAAACGCAATACTGCCAAATTTGCTGTGATCCGCTAAAATAATCGAAGTTTGACTGTGGTGGATCATTTCTTTAGAAATCATTGTTTCTCCCATATGATGATTCGTAATACCCACCTCATCATCAATACCGCCACAACCAAAAAACCCAATATCTACAAAAATATTTTGCAAGTTATTTGAAGCAAATGGTCCATATAGTGAGTCCTCATTTTTACGTAACATTCCTCCTGGTATCAAAAGGTTGATATCTTCACTATGTAACAGTAGGTTGATAATCGGAATTGTATTTGTGATGACTGTAATATTTTTAAAATTCATGATTTCTTTAGCTAGTGCTAAAGTAGTCGTTCCATAGTCTAAATAAATTGTGTCGCCCTCTTCGATATGTTTCGCTGCTTGCTTTGCAATCGCTGTTTTTTCTTCTTGATACTCTCCTTTACGGCGTTCATAATCTGTTTCTTGGTTAGAGCTATCCAGAACGGCCCCACCATGGATTTTCTTGATTAAGCCTTCTTTTTCTAATTCATATAGATCTTTGCGAATGGTTTCTCTTGTCACACGTAATTCTTTACTTAACTTCAAAATTTTAACAGAATGATTCTTTTTTAAAATGTCTAAGATGTAGTCTTTTCTTTCTTGTGCATTCATCTTTTGGCCTCCTAAACTCTTTGTAATCGTTAACATAATAATAGCATCTGCAAATAAAAATGCAACACTTTTTTTGCTTTTATTTTGCTTTAACTTCACAAACTTTGCTTTATCTAACATAAAGCAAAAGTTTTGTTGATTATTTTTGCTTTTGATGCTATTATTTCAGTAAATTAAAGGAGATGATGATAATGATTCATTTGATTTGCCCAAATCCAGCGATCGATCGTACATTATTGATAGAGAATTTCACTGCTGAGACGCCCAACCGCCCCTACAAAGTCAAAGAATTTGCAGGTGGTAAGAGTTTTAACGTTGCTTATGCTTTGGACTTTGAAGAAGGAATGGTTCCTTATTGTATCCATACAATTTTAGGTGGGCGAAATGGGAATTATTTAAAAGAACTCGCCTCAACAAGAGACATCCAGTTAGAGACAATCGAGGTAGATCGCAATACACGATGTTGCTCTATTATTGTAGATACAACAGCCAATAAAATTTATCCTATTTACGAAAATAGCTTCGTGTTAGATGCGCTTTTATTGAATAAATTTACCCAACAACTACTGAAGGCTATCCAGCCTAAAGATACTGTTGTTTTTTCTGGTTCTCTGATGAAAGGAATGCCTGATGATTATATTGCCCAAATTCAAGAACAGTTAAAGGGTCAAGACGTTCGTTTTTTTATTGATACTAGTGGATCCGCTTTAGTTGAAGCATTTCACAAAAATCCTGATGTTATCAAAATCAATGATGAAGAATTAGTTGATTTAGTCCCGGATCATACTTTTACTGAATTAGAAGATTATGCTGATTTTCTGAAGTCAAAAACAGCAGCTGCTATTCCATATTTTATTATCACACTTGGCGCCAAAGGTGTTATTGCAAAGCTAAATCAAAAAATCTATCATCTTTCACTACCGCCTGTAAAAGCTAAAAATCCAATTGCCTGCGGAGATTTTTTTCTAGGTGGATTGGTGAAATATCTCACATTAGAGCAACTAGATGACCTTGATGTCTTAAAAAAAGCCATTAGCTATTCAACAGCAAATGTGTTAAATTGGTTTCCAGAAATGAAGCAAATTGATATTGATCGGTTTGAACAAGAAATTGTTATAAATAATTTGTAACAAACTAAATTAGACAATACCTCTTGACCTGATACGCGTTTCATACTTTATAGTTGAAACAAAGACAGGAGGAGTCACATTATGATGAATGGTATGCTTGAGTTGACAGATCATTTAGGACTTGATTACTACTTTGTTTCTTTAACAAGTTGGGATGACGTACTGGTTATTCGAAGTCTGAATAACTATTGCAAACCAATCGATAAAGCAGTAAAATTGGCTGAAATAGAAGGACTGACCTTTGGTAAAGAAGGCGAGCTTGATTTTGTCTGTTTTGATTATAAAAAAGAACATTATCACTTTCTTGATTATGGCAATCATCTGATGCCTTTTTTAAAGTACATCCTACGACCTTTAAGTGCTAATTACTAGTTTGGAAAGGAGTCGTTTATGGCAAATATTCGTGATATTGCCAAGCTATCTGGCTATTCTGTTGCGACAGTTTCACGTGTTTTAAATGAGCATCCGTATGTCTCTGAAGAAAAACGAGCAAAAATTTTAAAGATTATGCATGAACTTGACTATATCCCGAATAGCAAAGCGCGAGATTTAAGTAGTGGAAAGTCAAAACACATTGCTGTCATGATTCCGTATTCCAATCATCCTTATTCTGAGAAAATCGTCAGTGGCATTTTGAACGCCGCTTTTCGTGATGGCTATAAAGTAACACTTTTACCTACAAATTATGATCTTGAGGTGGAGAAGCGTTATTTAGATGATTTAGCCGCAAAAGCGTGGGATGGGATGATCATCACATCAAAAAAAAGCTCCTTTGAACAAATTGCAAGCTATCTTAAACATGCACCGATCGTTTGTTGTGAAGATACAGCTGATTTTCCAATTGCCTGTGTGTCAATCAAACGTGAAGAGTCTTATATTGATCTGTTCACCAACTTGAAAAAACAAGGTTACCGCACTATTGGCTTAACGGTTGGACGAACAGAAAAGGAAAGTGCCAGCACAGGTTTAATTTTACGCTCTTATAAAGAGGTTATCGGCAGCTTAGAAGAAACTATGCTTGTTAGAAACTGTCGTTCCTTTGAAGATGGGATCCAAGCTGGGATTCATTTTGCAAAGTTAAAAGATCTTGAAGTGATCGTTACAAATGGGGATGATGTAGCCGCTGGGATTTTACAACAGCTTTCTCAAGAAAAAGTAATAGTAATCGGTGAAGAAAACTTACTCTCTAGCCAATTATTAAATTTTTCTACGATTGACCACCATATTGATAAATGCGGAGAAGCAGCTTTTCAGCTTTTACTAGAAGGAAAAATCAGAACGGTCTCTATTCCTTATACATTTATTAAACGACATAAAAAAAGCCCGAGACAAAACTAAAAATCAGTTTTCTTTCGGGTTATTTTTTTCGTTTCATTTACCTTTTATGATACATTAGCGCCTGTTCAATACAAAAAGCCAATTCATTGATTGGAAGTTCTTTATCAGGATCAAGAACAATCGCTCTATTTTTGGAGAATTCTAATCCTTCTCCAAACAAAGCACGGAATTCTTCCACCAAGGTTGTTTGACAATGAAAGAATAAAGCAATTTTTTCAGCACCAAAACGATCGATACGAATTGGGCTCCCAGATTTCGTTATTGTTGTTGCATATGAAGGTTGATTCCATTTTAAGCTTTCTTCAACCTCACCGACAGCGTTCAGACTTGCTGCTGTGCTGAAAATCAATTCTCTGATTTGTAATAACGGTTGACGGTAGCGTTCAGGATATCCTTCAAAAACATTTGCCACATTGCTATCTATTATTGTTTTCATTTCATCCCTCTTTTTTTGAATGACTTATCTTTTCTCTGTCTTGATAGGAATCCATAATTCAGACTTGTATTCCTCAGCCGTCATATCCCCCAATGGATAAAACTCTATTCTTGGCATCTGAGTGTTCTCAATGCTCCCACCCATTTCCCAAGGCACACTTGTTTTGACTTTTAATTGCATCAACGCATTAGGCTTAACAGATTGTTTGTCATCCAGAGCAGTAACACCCGCTGAAATTACACCAACACATTCAACTATTGCCCAGTCAGATTTAGGAATTTGGATAAGTTCTAGGCTACTCGCAGCTGTTCTTTTATCACTTTTCCTCGTTGCTATCAGGTAATTAAAGCGCTCTTGTTTTTCTTGATTACTGTCTGAAACACCAAGTAATCCTTGGATAGTTCCATCTGTCACAGACATCAACTGATTGATTTCTTCTTCTGTCAAACCTGACCAAAAACGAGAAATTCCAAAAAATCCTCTTTCCCTTCCACTTTGGATATTTCTTTTGCATAACCTGCGACAGTCCATGCTTCTTTCGCTTCAATTCGATAATCCATCCTCACATCTCCATTCACTTGATGGCTATAGATTACCACGAAAAAGATGACAACTGTCTGTCATTATTTTTCAATTAAATAATGACATATCCGCTGAGGTATATACTTCCGATACATCATCATCTTCTTCTAATTTGTCGATCAAGACTTGCAATTGTGCTTGTTGATCAGCATCTAACTCAACTAAAGTCTGTGGAACCATTGTTAATTCTGCTTGTGCTAAGGTATAGCCTTCTTCTTCAAGCGTGTCCCGGACCATCGTAAAATCCTCCGGCGCTGTATAAATCTCAAATACCTCTTCAGAAGTTTCTAGATCCTCTGCTCCTGCTTCCAGTACATTTTCAAACATCGTATCTTCATCTACAGATAAATTTGCACGTTCAATTGCGATATACCCTTTCCGATCAAACATATAACTAACAGAACCCGTTTCACCTAGAGAGCCGCCATTTCTAGTAAAGGCAACCCGGACATTGGTTGCAGTTCGATTGCGATTGTCTGTCAATGCATAAACAAGAATCGCCACACCGGCAGGTCCATAACCTTCATAAGTGATTTCATCATAATGCTCATTTTCTCCGACATTGCTTGCCTTTTTGAGTGCACGATCAATATTATCATTTGGCATATTGGCCGCCTTCGCTTTATCCATTACCAATCTCAGTGCTGCATTCGTTGCTGGGTCAACACCGCCTGCTTTAGCCGCCATATAGATTTCTCTTGATAATTTTTGAAAAATTTTGCCTCGTTTAGCATCTTGGGCATTTTTCCTACCTTGAATATTTTTCCATTTACTGTGACCTGCCATTCATTGTTCCTCCTCATAGTAAAGCCTAACATGTGAGCTATGCTTATTTACCTTCTATTTTACTATGCTTCTTAATAGTTGCAACCCTTACTCAGATTTTCGGCGAATCGATCAACAGCTTGCTCTGTTTTTTTCAATGTTACATTTATACAAAATGGAGGGGAAACAAAGCCCGTTCGCTTTTGTTTCCCCTCCATTATCTCGTTCAGTCAATTAGCTCTAGACAAAGCTCCAAGCCCCGCAAAAAAAATGTTTCGCCTGTTTTCAATGGAACAGTCCGCTCTTCTTGCTCACCGTTTAGTAGCTGAATATTCACGCTTTTTGTATCAGGAAAAATCCGATAGGCAAACATTCCCAAGCTAGCTATCGTCCCTGTATCTCTTGCTATAGATTTCTTGATCTCCATCTTTTCCATGACTATCACTCCCCATTTTCAGTATAGAGCAATATCTTTTAAATTTGGTTAGCTTATTTATAAGAGTTTTTTCATTTTACTACAATAATGGTAAAACTTTTTCTGGTAGTTGCTGTTCATTTACTTCTTCCCAATCTAGTACACTTTGGCCTTTAGCCGTTATTTTCAAAAATTTTTCAGGAATAAGTTGTTTGCCGAATGAAATATATTCTAGTTTTCGTATGTCACCATTTTTAGTGTAACAGGATTGTACATAAGCAAAGTTCTCTATTTTACTAACGGCATCTGGGAATTTATAGTCATACTTATTCGTTGTTTTAGTATAAAGAACTTCCGTTTTGACAAGAGGATTAAAACGATCTACGATTGCCGCAGCCGATGATGTATTATTGTATGTATAAATTCTAAGTCCAATGATTATGACTGCCAAGACAATGATTGTCGCAATGATTGATTTACAGAAACGTTTCATTATCTCTCGACACTCCTTTCATCGTCATTTTTATTCATTCTATTTATCATAATAGAATTTTTTTAGGTGATTTTCATCCAGCTTAAGGCTGATTTTTGTATTAAATTAAAAAAAGTGTTTATGCTATACCATTGTAAGCTATAGCGCAAACACTTTTTTTCTCAATAATAGTAAAATTCAAGCATTAATCTTTATTTTTTCCGCATTTTTTTGATTCCAATCACTAGCAAACAAAGAACAACTGCTGTAAGCGCTCCTATAGAATCTAGCATCACATCTTGAAATAAAGGGGTACGACCACCTGTCAACATTTGGTGGTATTCATCTAAACCAGCATATCCTGTTGCTGTAAGCCATGCTACCACAGCTATTAAGAGTGGCTGTTTGATTTTCATATTCAGTCCGATAAACCAACTACCACCTAATAAAAAATAGGTACCAAAATGAGCCCCTTTACGGATAAAGAATTCCACAAATTTTGCATAGCCCCTCGCCTGAATACTCACTTCGCTTCCAGCATAGCCGAATGAAATGCCTTTTAACTGCTCTTTAAATGGTTGGTTGCCCAATAACTTATCTAGTAATCCAACTTGGGATTGTTGTTCATAGGTTTGAGAAGAGCTATAAAATAGAACCGCCATGATCAAAAATGCCATAAATATATAAAAATTACTATTTTTCAACTGTTTTTTCAATTTGTCACCTCGTCTGTTTTATTATAGTAGCCTTTTTGGTTAAAGTAAACAATCACTCAATCTTTTTTCTTATGATATACTAGAAGGTATAGATTAAAGAAAGAAGGAATCATTTATGACGTATTCGCTTGTTTGGGATTTAGATAGCATTTTTCCTGGCGGCAGCCACTCAGTACAATTGGAACAACGACTAACTAAGCTAAAAGAACAAAGTAAACACTATCATCAAAGTATCGAGAAATGGGCACCAGATAATGATGCTGATTATCAGGAATTACAACAAATTTTAGCCTTGCAAGGAGAAATCTCAGATGGTTTCTCTCAATGCAGCAGCTTTATCAACGCGCTATCATCTGCTGATACAAAAGATAAAAAGGCTAAAATTTTATCTGGTGATCTCTTTTCTTTATTACCATCCATTCAGCTTGCAGAAACTATTTTCACTAAAAAGTTGACCGAAATTTCTGAGGATAATTGGCAATCCCTTACTACTTTACCTGTCTTCAAATCAATCGCTTTTCGTTTAAATGAAATTCGTCGTGATGGTTTGCGATTATTGTCAGAGCAAGAAGAGAACATTATCAATACCTTGTCTTTAGATGGATTAAATGCTTGGAGCAGCCATTATGATACTATTGTTGCTAGTATTACCATCCCTTTTGAAGAAGCTGGACAACTCACTGAGCTTTCAGCTGGTCAAGCGTTCAATCGAATGATGAGTGACCCAAATCCAGAGGTTCGTGCAACACTATTCCACGAATGGGAAAAGGCTTGGAGTGAAAAAGCTCCTCTATTAGCGGATACCTTAAATCACTTAGATGGTTTTCGTTTAAGCGATTATAAATTACATGGCGTTACTGATTTCTTAGAAAAGCCACTAAATTATAATCGGATGCAAAAAGAAACACTTGACGTTATGTGGGCAACGATTCAAAAAAATAAACAACCTTTTATCGACTTTTTAACTCGCAAAGCACAACTATTTGGAAAAGAAAAAATGGATTGGCAGGATCAAGATGCACCGATTATTTTAGGCGATTTAAAGGAAAAATCTTATAGCTTTGATGAAGCTGCCGCTTTTATTTTAGAAAACTTTGAAAAGTTCAGTCCTAAGATGGCTACATTCGCTAAAGAGGCTTTTGAAAAAAGCTGGATCGAAGCTGAAGATCGTCCAGACAAACGTCCAGGAGGATATTGTACCGAACTTCCTGAAACAAAAGAATCCAGGATCTTTATGACTTTTGGTAATTCAATCAATGAAGTCGCAACCTTAGCTCATGAATTGGGTCATGCGTTCCATAGCAGCGTGATGTGGGATTTGCCATCACTTGATCGGGAATATGCGATGAACGTTGCTGAGACAGCTAGTACCTTCGCAGAATTGATTGTGGCTGATGCTACCTTAAAAGAAGCTGAGACAGCAGAAGAAAAAATCAATTTATTGGATACTAAAATGCAAAATGCGATCGCAATGTTTATGAATATCCATTCTCGTTTTATATTCGAAAATAACTTCTATGAAGCTCGTCAAAAAGGATTGCTTAGTGAGGATGAAATAACTGAGTTGATGCTTGAAGCGCAACAAGAAAGCTACCAAAACAGCTTAGGAACTTACCACCCACATTTTTGGGCAAGTAAATTGCATTTCTTTATTGACGATGTACCGTTTTATAACTTCCCTTATACATTTGGTTATTTATTCAGTATGGGGATTTATGCATACGCAAATGAACAAGGTAGTGATTTTGAAGATCAATATATTGCCTTGCTTCGTGATACTGCGTCAATGACTTCAGAAGATTTAGCTAAAAAACATTTAGGAGTTGATTTAACCAAACCTGATTTTTGGCAAGCAGGGATCGACCAAGTAATTAAAGATGTAAATGAGTTTATGGACTTAACAGAAGAATATATTAAATAGTATTGAGAAGTTTCAACGGAGATACGTTGAAACTTCTTTTAATTTACATGTAAAAAAAGAACGGCTCTATAATATATTGTGTTGGTGGAAATCAAAAAAGATTTTCTACCAGCACTTTTTTAAGCATTTAAACACAAAAAAGGAACAACTAACTGATAAAATGAAATCGACAAAAACCACAAATCATCAGAAAGGTTGTTCCTTATGGATAAGAATACCAGATTATTGCTCGGACTTACAGACAAAAACCTCCGGTTTGAAGAAAATTGGTTGGAACAAAGACCTGTAAAAGGAGTACAAGCTCAAGTGATTAAAGCTAAGCTGACCTATTCACCTACTTACTGCGAGAAATGTGGGAGCCTCAATCATGGACAAATCATTAAAAATGGCAGTCACACAACAACAGCTCAATTGCCTGTTTTTAATGAACGCCTCACTCTATTAGAACTAAAACGGACACGGTTTCTTTGTCATGAATGTGGTGCTACTTTTCACGCTCATACAGAGCTGATTGAAGAACATCATCACTTATCTAAACAGCTTCAATATCAAATTATGCTTGACTTGAAAAAGAATGTTTCAAGAAAAATGATTGCTCAAAAACACTTTGTTTCAGACATAACAGTCCTTAGAATGATG
This sequence comes from Enterococcus sp. AZ101, assembly GCF_050499005.1. Lineage (NCBI taxonomy): Bacteria > Bacillati > Bacillota > Bacilli > Lactobacillales > Enterococcaceae > Enterococcus > Enterococcus sp. AZ101. Next base: position 235,908 of record NZ_JBMHEZ010000003.1, read on the forward strand.
GAGAGACTATCAAAAAATTATCAAACAAACTGGAACTTCCTCCCTAAAATTCTATGTATCGATGAATTTAAATCCATGAAATCTTGCCAAGAAAGTATGAGCTTTATTTGTGTGGATGGGGAACGGAATCAGTTGTTAGAAGTGCTGGAAGATAGACGACTACACAAATTTACCGCTCATTTCATGCGCTTTACACGTGAAGCTCGGCTACATGTAGCGTATCTCGTAACAGATATGAACGCTAGTTACCATCAACTTCTTCGAACGGTCTTTCCGAATGCTCAATTAGTGACGGATCGCTTTCATATCGTCCAACAAATAAATCGTACGTTGAACCAACTGCGAATTCAAACGATGAACCGCTTAAAAAATTCTAAACCGAAACAATACCGTCGCTTAAAACGCTATTGGAAACTACTATTGAAAGATTCCGATAAATTAGATATAAACTATCGAGCTTATCAGCCCTTATTTAAACGACCACTTAGTCAACAAGATATTGTCGATGAACTGTTGCACTATGATGATGTCCTACGGATAGGCTATGATACAGTTCAATACCTAAAATATGCTTTTTCTCATCGAGAAGATACACTCTTTTTTGAGTATCTTCAACAGCTAGATAATCAGTTACCACAATGGTTCAAAAAGAAATTACTCTTCTTTAAAAAATATAAAGAAGGGATTAAAAATGCTTTTCGCTTCCCTTATTCTAATGGTGTCACTGAAGGGCTAAACAATAAACTTAAGGTAATCAAACGAGTAGCCTATGGCTATCGAAACTTTTATCATTTTCGTTCACGTATTTATATTATTCAAGATCTTATTTTTTCACAACAATAAAAAAAGTCTGATAAGAATGTTCTATCCTTACCAGACCTAGATTTCTATTCAGTTATTTGGCTTACCAACACAATTTGACGTAGAACCAAAAGAACCAGACAGTTGTCTGGTTCTTAAAATATTGGGTTAAATTTGATTACATACGTACAGCAAAGCTTGGTGTAAATGAACCAACATTGCTATATTGAACACCTGTACTTGGATCACCGGCATGGATATAACCGCCACCACCAGTAGCGATCGCTACGTGATAAGAAGCACCTGGGCTACCCCAGAAATATAAATCTCCAGCTTGAGCTTCTGCTACAGAGATACGTGTACCAGCACTTTCTTGTGCAGTAGTAACGCGTCCTAATTGACGTCCAGTAGCTGCGAATGCGTAATAAACTAATCCAGAGCAGTCAAAACTATCTGGTCCTTGCGCACCCCAAACATAAGGTTTACCAACTTGTGCTGCTGCAATAGAAATTGCAGAACCGCCAGTTGATGGTGGTGGTGTTACTTGACCACCGTCGCCGCCTCCTGGAGCTGGAGGTGTTACATCTTGACCGCCGCCGCCACCTGATGGAGGAGTCACTTGTTGGCTACCGCCTCCTGATGGAGGTGTTACGCTTCCAGTATCAGTAGAGCTAGTTTCTTCTGATGAAGCAGTTGTGCTTGATGATTGTTCTGTAGTCGCTGTTGTTTTAGCCGCTGCAGTTTCTTCAGCTGCTTTTTTAGCATTTTCAGTAGCTGCTTTTTCTTGTGCAGCAATACGAGCTTGTTCTGCTACAGCTGCTTCTTTTTCTTTCACTAAGCCAGCTTTTTGATCTTCAGCAGTTGCTCTTTCAGCAGCTAATGTTGTTTGTAATACATTCAAATCTGCTTCAGCTTTAACAAGTTCACCTTTTTGCGCTTCAAGTTCAACTTGATTATCTTGTAATTCTTGTAATTTTTCTTCGTTTTCAGCTTTTTTAGTTTCTACTGATTTTTTGTCTTCTTGTTGTTGTTTCACTAAATCATTGTTTGCATTAACGATCGTAGACATTGCAGTCACACGAGTGATCGCATCAGAAACTGATTTTGCATTCAATAATGCATCCATATAGCTTGTGCTATTTCCATTAACTTGTACGTCACGTGCTTGATTTTGGATCGCAACTTCACGTTTTTCGATACGTTTTGTTAATTGAGTGATTTCTTTTTCTAAGTTTGCAGATGTTTCTCTTAATGTACCTTGTTCAGCTAATAATTCTTCTGCTTTTTCGTTAATAGAAGCAACTTGACTTTGTACAGCAGCCACTTGGCTTTGCGCATCGGCTTCTTGAGATTTCAATCCTGAAATTGCTTGATCTTTTTGTTGAATTTTTGAGTCCACTTCATCTGCTAATGAAACCATTGGTGCTACAGCTGTAAGGGCTAATGAACAAATCATTAGTAATGGCAATACACTTTTCTTCACTATTCATTCCTCCGACTTTTTACTTATAATAAATTCATCTTTTGAGTAATTTTCATTCTTTTATTAACAACGAACTCATTGTATCATAATCACATGTCATACATATAAAAATAATGTTACAGGAGTATTTCATTTTTGAAAGGTAAGAATGACAGTTGAACATAGCCGTATTTAGCTATCTAAATAGGACTTATCAAGTTCAGTCCTCTTACCATACCCCACTCGATGGTATATTACAAATAATCCCTATCAGAAAAACCATGTACGTTTTTTCTGACAAGGAATTATTTTATCTTTTAATTATCCTGGAAAACGCCATACAACCGCTCTAAAGTTTGCTGCATATGGACTTGGTGTCCAACCTGTAGTAGTTGAAACATAACCCGAACCTGCTGGATTATTTGATTCAACGATCTGAACTGAACTGCCATTGACACCCACGACAAGGACTGTATGAACGCCATCTAACCATGCATCCGGACTAAGTGAGTTTTCATACTGCACAACATCACCGACTTGGACATCAGACCAAGAGACTTGAACTGCACCGGATTGCGTATAGCCACTGTGAGGGCCGCCTGGTGAGAATCTGATACCTGCTGCATTTAGCCAATTTTGGACAGCTACAATACATTCGCCACTTTGTCCCCAACCAGTAGGATTGGTTTGGCCAACTGAATTTAAGGCAATTTGAGCGGCTCTTTTCTTCGCTTCTGAGACGCCGCCTGTACCAATACTGCTGCCGCCGCCAGTGTTCCCATTATTGCTAGGTTTTTCTGGTGTGGGTGCTGCTTGGGCTGTGTTGGTCGTGCCATTTTCTTCTACAACATTCGTTTGAGCAAGACCTGGATTAGCTGCTTGCGCTTCCGCTAACTTAACCGCAGCTTCGGCTTCCGCTTTTCTTTGTGCTTCTTGCTGTTTAGCTTGCTTCGCTTGTTCTTCTGCTAATTTCTTTTGAGCTGCGGCTTTTTGATCCACATACTCTGATTTCTTGCTTTCTTCTGTCGAGCGTTGTGCTTCTAGTTCATTTTTAGCAATTTCTTGTTCTAGTTTCAATGTATTCAGCGAAGCTTGTTGATCCGTCAATTCTTTTGTAGAAGTTTCTAAAACAGAGATTTGTGATTCAACTGTTTTTGTCTTATCTTCTACGTCTTTTTTATCAGAATTTTGTTGCTCTAATAGGTCATTATTAGCATTGACCAGTGTTGTGATCCCTTGTACACGGCTGATCGCATCTGAAATCGATTCAGAATTAAGGATAACATCTAAATAGCTAGTACTTGAGCCACTGACTTGTACGTCACGAGCTTGATTACGCATTTGAACTTCTCTTTTTTGAATCCGAACATTCAAATCTGAAATTTCACCATATAAGGTTGTGATTTCATCTTTCAGCGTTTTTTCTTTCGCCGTTAATTCATCGATTTTTGTAGCAGTAGTCAGCATATCTGATTCGATTGTTGCTAATTTAGCTGCGGCTTCTGATTCTTTTGTTTTTAGTCCATTAATGATTACATCTTGTTGGTCGATCTTTGTATCATACTCATCTGCAATTGCTGCCATAGGCACAGCAGCAGAAGTAAGCGTGATTGAACAAACCATCAAAGCTGATAATATACTTTTTTTCACTCTTGAATTCCTCCGACATTTACTTTATATATTTTATGATTTCTGAGTATTTTTTCGGTCTTATAATTTTGCAACGTGCTAATTGTACCATAGCAGTATGACATACAGATAAAAAGGATATTACAAAAATGTTTCATGCCGCCAAATTAAATAACACGAATAATTATATCTCCTCACTTTTACAACTAAAGTAAAACATTAGCATATTGGTATATTTGGACTCCGCACATTGAAAAAGAGACTATTCATTAGCGAATAGCCTCTTCAATGGATAAGAAAAAATAACGAATATCAACATATTGAATAGTAATGTCGGACCTAAAACTTTAGTGATAAATAACAATGGTGCGACATTTGATAATTTGAAAATAACTTGTAATCCTACCGCAATTAGTTCATATGTCGTCACAAAAATGATCATCCCAAAGAATGCCGTTGGTAGATTCGTATGCACTACTCGCTGAAATCGATACATCATCATGACTGTTGCTGTCAGCGCAACCGTGTAGATTCCAATGATGCCGATATAATAGCTATCACAAATCAATCCCAAAACCACCGATGTGATCAGCAAATAACGTTTAGACAAGTTAGGTACCGCCATCAAAAAGGCCAATAACATAAAATGCGCATTTGCAAAATAGACGTTATCCGTTATATTTGCTGCCGCTTGGGTCATTTGACCATCCACCAGCATCAATAAAAAGAAAACAACGGGAGCGTAGTATTTAACATTTTCTTTACGTATCATTAGTCCATCATTCCCCCGCTCCAGCTAATCGTTTGATGATTGTAACAACGGGTATACCATACATATCCGCATATGGTTTGACGTAAACTTCTCTATCCAAACCATAGCTATCTGGTTTGACTTTTTGAACGACACCAACAGGCAGATTTGCTGGAGAATTTTGTCCTAAGCCGGATGTTTGTACAATATCGCCTTCTTTGATCTCCATATCTCCTACCAATTGGCTGACGATCAGGGTATTTTCTTTATCATTATAATCCTTTAATAACCCGTAAGAATCGCCTTTTTCAGAATTTATCTGAATTGGGAAATGATTTGAATTTTGGTTTTTAGACGTTAATAGTTCTACTTTAGAAGAGGTTGCATTCACTTCGATGACACGTCCAATCAACCCTTTTTGCGCTAAAACGGCCATATCGGGTTCAATGCCATCATTCGAACCACGATCAACAATCAATAAGTCTTGCCACATATCTGGCGAACGTGAGACAACCGTCGCTGTTACTTTCTCATAGTTCCCTAAGGTCTCATTTAGTGCTAGTTCTTTTTTCAATGTTTCATTTTCTTTTTTCAAGTTGTCGTTTTGAATCGATAGCTCGCCATATCCATCGATTCTTTCTTTTAAGCGTTCGTTTTCATCATAGGTGTTAAATAATGTACTAATCGATGATACGCTATTGCCGATCACCCTACCTGGAAACGAAATCACTTTGTCAATAAACCCTACGCTGTCATTGACTGCAGATTGCCCAAGATTGGTTTTTCCACTATTGGCTCTGTTAGCCGCAGTCAAACTAATGATGGTTACCACAATAATCACTACGATCAGCGTGATAATTATATTTTTATTTGGATTGAATTTTTTCACATCGACACCCCGACTAATCTTTAGACTGATAGCAATAATTTTACCACTAATTGGAAGCAAACAAAAGAGCTGTGGTACGTCTTTATATTTTTTTATTAAATATTATTGTTTTCACAAAAAAACAGAGCAGGCTAAACGCCATGCTCTGCTTTAATCGGCTCTAAATCAAAAACAAACTTCTGTTGCTTATTTTTCTTTATTTTCTTCAGTCAATAATGCTTTACGAGATACGTTGACACGGCCTTGTTTGTCGATTTCCATAACTTTTACAAGGACTTCGTCGCCAAGTTTCACAACATCTTCAACGTTATTTACACGTTCATTGGCCAATTGAGAAATATGAACGAGTCCATCTTTTCCTTTGATTAAGTTAACAAATGCGCCGAATTTTTCGATACGAACGACTTTACCAAGGTAAACTTGTCCAACTTCAACTTCTTTTGTCAACTCTTCAATGATCTTGATCGCTTTTTTGATCATATCTGCATCAGCAGAGGCAATACTTACATTACCTTCTTGGTCAATATCGATCTTCACGCCAGTTTCATCAATGATTCCGTTGATGGTTTCTCCACCTTTACCAATCACATCTTTAATTTTAGCTGGGGCGATTTGGATCATTTCGATCTTAGGTGCATATTTGCTTAACTCTGGACGAGGTTCAGCCAATGTTGATGTCAATTCTGCAAGAATTTCCATACGGGCTTTTTTCGCTTGAGTCAATGCTTCTGTCAAGATTTGTTCCGTGATTCCTTGGATTTTGATATCCATTTGTAAAGCAGTAATTCCATCTTTAGTCCCAGCAACTTTAAAGTCCATGTCGCCTAGGTGATCTTCTAGTCCTTGGATATCTGTTAAAATCGTATAGTTTTCACCATCACTGACAAGTCCCATCGCAATTCCGGCAACTGGTGCTTTAATTGGTACACCAGCATCCATCAATGCTAAAATTCCAGCACAGATACTTGCTTGTGAAGAAGAACCATTTGATTCTAAGACTTCTGATACTACACGGATCATGTAAGGGAAGTCCGCTTCACTTGGAATAATTTGCGCCATTGCACGTTCACCTAAGGCACCGTGACCGATTTCACGACGACCAGGAGAGCCAGCACGACCTGTTGAACCAACAGAGAATTGCGGGAAATTATAATGATGAATGAAACGTTTGCTGTCTTCTACACCTAAACCATCAATGATTTGGTGTTCCCCAAGCGGTGCTAACGTCACGACAGACAAAGCTTGAGTTTGTCCACGCGTGAATAATCCAGAACCATGAACGCGTGGTAAAATACCAACTTCTGACGCCAATGGACGGATTTCGTCTAATTTACGACCATCAGGACGGATTTTATCAATCGTGATCAATTCACGAACCACGTCTTTTTCTAGATCTTCTGCGATTTGTTTAACTTCTTTCGCCACTTGCGCTTCTTCTTCGTGACCAGCAAATTTTTCTGCATAGGCTTCTTTTAATTGGTCTTTGATTGCATCGATGTTGACTTCACGAGCGAGTTTTTCTTCGGTCATAACTGCTTCTTTCATTGAAGCGTAGTAAGCCGCGAAGATTTCTTTTTTCAAATCAGCATCCACTTGTAATAACTTGATTTCCATTTTTTCTTTACCAACAGCGGCAACGATTTCTTCTTGGAAAGCAACTAATTCTTTGATGGCATCAAAACCGAAAAGTAACGCACCAAGCATATCTTCTTCGGATACTTCTTTGGCACCACTTTCCACCATGTTGATTGCTTTTTTCGTTCCAGCAACCGTTAATTCGATATCTGTATTTTCAGATTGTTCGACAGTTGGGTTTAATACGTATTCACCATCAACACGACCAACATCCACACCTGCGATCGGTCCGTCAAATGGAATATCTGAAATGGCTAAAGCTAGAGATGAACCAAACATTGCTGCCATTTCTGGTGTGCAGTCTTGTTCCACACTCATCACGGTATTTGTGATTTGCACTTCATTACGGAAGCCTTCAGCAAACATCGGACGAATTGGACGGTCGATTAAACGAGCAGTTAACGTTGCACGTTCACTTGGACGACCTTCACGTTTGATAAATCCGCCTGGAATCTTCCCTACAGAGTACATTTTTTCTTCATAATTCACTGTTAATGGGAAGAAATCAAAATCTCTTGCATCTTTTGACGCAACCGCCGCGCTTAGTACAACAGTCTCTCCGTAGCGTACTAATACTGCACCATTTGCCTGTTTAGCCAATTGGCCGACTTCAACTTGTAAAGGGCGTCCGCCCCAAGTTGTTTTAAATACTTTTTTCTCTGTCATTTACTTGTTTCTCCTTTGATTCTTCGGAGAAGTTAGACTTGCTACTAAACAAATGAAAAGATTCAAACGAATTGAGTCCTTTTATTTGGTTAGTAGATTTATTCAAACTTTCCAAAGATGATTATTTTTTAGTATTTTAAGGATACTGAACCTTTGCTTTTAAATAAGCTAAAAAGCGAGGTTCTTAAAGAAACTCGCTTTTCCTTTTTTGATTAACGACGTAATCCTAAACGTTGGATCAATTCGCGGTAACGTTGGATGTCAGTTTTACGTAGGTAAGCTAACAAGTTACGACGGTGTCCAATTTTTTTCATTAGTCCACGGTAAGAATGGTGATCTTTTTTGTGAACGCGAGCGTGTTCATTCAAGTGATTGATATCAGCCGTTAATACAGCGATCTGTACTTCTGGTGAACCAGTATCTCCTTCATGACGAGCGTATTCGCTAATGATTTCGTTTTTCTTTTCTTTTGACATTGCCATGTTTTTCACCTCTTCTTTAATAGTCATCTTCTTACTGAGTAATGCGTTGGTGATTCGCACAACCAAGTAAAAGACGGTATGATTCCATACGGTTATACTTTACAGGAAAGTTGTCTAAAATGCAAGACCAAGCTCAATTTATCCATTGTTTTTTGAACAATTTATCCCCATTACGAATGGTTTTGTGATAAACTGTATAGGCGAATAAATACATTAATGGAAAGATTTAGTTTCTGACCGAGTCTTTTAAATATAAAGGAGGAATTATCCTATGATCACCATGAAGGATATTATCCGTGAAGGAAACCCAACACTTAGAGCAGTGGCTAAAGAAGTAGCTTTGCCGCTATCTGATGAAGATATCAAATTAGGTGAAGAAATGATGGAATTCTTGCATAATAGTCAAGATCCTGTCAAAGCAGAAGAATTAGGATTACGCGGTGGGGTTGGTTTAGCGGCACCACAATTAGACATTTCAAAACGAATCATTGCGGTCCACGTGCCAAATGGCGATTCGGAAAATCCAGAACCGACCTTAAGTGCAGTGATGTATAATCCGAAGATTTTGAGTCATTCCGTACAGGATGCTTGTCTTGGGGAAGGTGAAGGGTGTTTATCTGTTGACCGTGAAGTACCAGGTTATGTAGTGCGCCACAACAAAATCACGTTATCTTATGTAGATGCATCTGGCGTTAAACAAAAGATTCGGTTGAAAAATTATGAAGCGATCGTCGTTCAGCATGAAATCGATCATTTAAATGGTGTGATGTTTTATGATCATATCAATCAAGAAAATCCTTATGCGTTGAAAGATGGCGTCTTGGTGATCGAATAAGAAAACCGCTCAAGACAAACTGTACTAGTTTGTCTTGAGCGGTTTTTGCTAACTTAAATTGCCTTTAATTCTTTCAACGCTTTCCAAATACCGTCATTGTCATTGGTATCTGTCACGATTTTGGCTTCTTTTTGGATATGGGGCAAGGCATTGCCCATTGCAACACCGATCCCCGCTTCCCGCAGCATTTCACGATCGTTTTCACCATCTCCAAATGTGACGATATCTTCACGAGCGATGCCCACACGATCTGCCAAATTCAGCAGGGTCGCTGCTTTAGATCCATTATTAGGGACGATATCCACACTTTCAGAATGCCAACGAATAAAACGGAATTTAGAAAATTCATGGTCAAACAGCCCATCTGATGACGCATCATAAAAAGCTAATGCTTGATACACATCATTTTCTTTATAGAAATTCAAATCATATTCTGGTGCTTCAAAATCGATTGACCCCATCGCTTCAGCCATTTGTTTCCGGCGATGATGGTTATTTTTTTTCACATCATCCAAGCCAACATATGCCAAACCGATTTCTCTTTTTTCTACTTCTGAGGCAAAACGGTGCAATTCTTTTTCATCCAATAAATTTTGGTAGTATTGTTCATGATCTAAAAATGCGGCCGCTCCATTACAAAGAACATAATTGGAGAAATCTAAGTCTAAAATAATATCTTGTGCCATAAATCGACTGCGTCCTGTAGCAATCGTTACGAGATGTCCTTGTTGTCGTAACATCTTCAATGCTTCTCTGGTACTTTCTAGCGGTTGCCTATCTGTTCCCAATAATGTTCCATCAATATCAAATGCAAAAAGTTTTCTTCTCATGGCGTAATAACTCGCTCACTTTCTATGGTTTTGGCAAATATTTACTGCCTTCTCTGACAGCTAATGGGCTTAATTCGATCGTCTCGATCAATGTCTTGACCCACTCAGGATCAGTTTTACTATATTGACGCAAAGACCAGCCGATTGCTTTTTGAACAAAGAACTCATCTGTAGTTTTATCATAAATAATGGCTTTTTTCAATAACACAGTGTTTGTTTTTTCTTTATATAACAGTTGCAGATTAATGGCAATTCGTCTGTGCCAAAAATCTTCTTCACCAAAAAAAGCTTCAAATAACTGCGGCATTTCTTCTAGATGCTGGAACCCCCAAAGACCGAAAAACTTACGCCACGCATCCACACTATCCCACCAGGCTTTTTCGATCACGAAAGGTTTGAACCCTAAAACTTCTTCAAAAGAAAAACGTTTGACATTGGCGATTGCTAAATCGATTGCAACATATTGGTATTCCCGTTCAGGTTTATCATAATAAAATCGAACTAGGTCAACTAACTCCGTGTATGTCATTTTTTTACTCGCTTTTAAAAGCTCTTTTTCTAACAACGCTCGCTCAGGCGCAGCAATACCTGCAAATGGAAATAAATTTTTCATGTACGCTGCCATTTGCACCGCTTTGTCCGCTTTTTTTGGAAAAACTACTTCATTCATACGCTACTCCTTTTTTCTTCTTTCTCCTATCTTACTTCAAATCACTTTAGACAGCAAAAAAGCTGAAGCAAGAATAACTCCGCTTCAACTTCTGATTTCATTAATCTAAATAATTCGTATCTGCATTATTCAACCAGGCATAGCCTAAGCCCATCACTAAGCCGCCACCGATAAAGTTACCGATCAATGCAAAGAATAGGTTGTGTGCTACACTGCCGACTGTCATTGCTGCCAATGTCCCGTGAGACGCAAAGTAAGCTAAACTAAACGCAGGGAAATTAGCGATAACGTGCTCGTAGCCTAAAAATGCAAAGATAAAGATGATAAAAATAATTGCAGCAACTTTACCAGCATCATCTTTCATACGCATGCTTACTAACACTGCTGTATTTACCACAATATTAGCAAAAATAGCTTCAACTAAAATCTGTACTGTTGTTTTATCTAATTTACCAGCAATCGATGTGAAGAAAAAGCTATCCGCTGGTAAATCTTGGAAGGGAACCGTCAACGAAATCAAGTAGCCAAACAGAACGCCACCGACTAAATTAAAGAAAATACAGGTAAATAAAATCTTTGTTGCAAAAGAGAAGTTGATTTTTTTACGATAAACCCCAACGGTCATATACAGCATATTCGATGTACCAAGTTCCGCATTCATATAAAGAATCATCACAAGTGACCAACTGAACATAAAAGCATAAAGGATCTTACCTAAGCCGTGTACCATTCCTTCCCCTTTGATGGCAATCCCGAACGCAACTGCTGTCCCTAAAGTTAAAAACATACAAGCTAATATAGCACGAAAAGCGTAACGCATAAAACTACTTTGGAATAAGTTCATCTTTTTATTGATTGATTTGTCGATCTGCTCAAATAATGGCGATACAGGTTTCATTTTGTTTCTCCTTTTCAATTTGTTTTCATATTTATATTTTCAAAAACATTCTTTATCATTTTAAAGACATCTACGTGCTTTGTCTAGTACTTTTCAACAATCCTTTCTAAAAATAACAGGACTTTTAACTTGTTTTCAATAATTTTTTGGCCTATCTTTTTAAAACTCTACTATTTTAGTTCACTATCAACAATCTCTATCTAAAGATTATACAAAATGAAAAGCATATTTTAATTAGCATTATGATATAATAAAATGATAACAACTTTATAAAAGGAGGTACATGTGATATGGCAACTTTATCTAGATTTTTCTGGGGAATTTTTGGCGGCGGTTCTTCCGGTGGTGGCGGCTTTTCTGGCGGCTGGTAGTTTATTAGTATAACGCAATAAAAAGCTTGAGTTATCCCTTTTTTTGCGTTATACTAATCTTTGTGTAAAATAATGCAGCAGAAAAATAATAGGCTCGTCAACAGTCCATTGCCTTGATTGCTTAGGCTTTCAGGTTCAACTGCGTAACCCACGGCTGCAAAGGGCGAAGGTTGAAGAATGAACTGAACGAATATGAATTTTTCAGAAGATTATTTTACTCCAAAAAACTTATTTTATTGGAGGAATTTTTAATGTCACGTTATACAGGACCATCATGGAAAATCTCTCGTCGTCTAGGTATCTCTCTATCAGGTACTGGTAAAGAACTAGCACGTCGCCCATACAAACCAGGACAACACGGACCAAACAGCCGTGGTAAAGTTTCTGAATACGGTATGCAATTAACTGAAAAACAAAAATTACGTCATATGTACGGTATGAACGAACGTCAATTCGTTAACTTGTTTATTAAAGCAAGCAAGATCAAAGAAGGTAAACACGGTGTTAACTTCATGATCTTACTAGAACAACGTTTAGATAACGTCGTTTACCGTTTAGGCCTTGCAACTACTCGTCGTCAAGCACGTCAATTAGTAAACCACGGTCACGTTACTGTAGATGGCAAACGCGTAGATATCCCTTCTTACCACGTTGAAGTGGGTCAAGTGATTTCTGTTCGTGAAAAATCTCAAAACGTCGTAACAATCAAAGAAGCGGTTGAAGCAACTGTTGGACGTCCAGCATTCGTAAGCTTTGACGCCGAAAAATTAGAAGGTAGCTTCACTCGTTTACCAGAGCGTGATGAATTATACCCTGATATCGACGAAGCTCTTGTCGTTGAATACTACAACCAAAAACTTTAAGATTCGATTATCGTCGATCTTTTGGAAAAACCTTGTACAGCAAAAGCTGTACAAGGTTTTTTGCATAAAAAATAGAACAAAGCCCAACTTTCAGCTTTGTTCTATCGTTTTATTATGTTTGTTTCTCTAATACGCCATCTTTCATCACAAATACTTCATCACAAAAATCGATTAAGCGTTGATCGTGGGTCACCATGATCGTCGCTTTATTTTTTTCTTTCGTTTCTCTTGCTAAGATTTTTACAACCTCAAATGCTCGGTCAGAATCTAAACTTGCTGTGGGCTCGTCTGCTAAGATAATCGATGGATCATTATACAACGCCCGGGCAATTGCCACTCGTTGACGTTCACCACCAGAAATTTCGTCTGGGTATTTTTTCTTCAACTTCTCAATACCAAGCTCTGTTAATAACTTGTTGACTTTATCCACATCGTTTTTTTCTTTTTTTACCTTATCCACCAAACGTAATTGCTTTTCCACAGTTAAAAATGGGACTAAATTTGATGCCTGTAAAATAAAACCAATCTCTGAAAAACGAATCTTAGAACGTGTTTTTTCATTTTCCTCACTGAACGCTTCATTGTTTATCTTAACTTCGCCATTCGTCGGTGTTTGCAACCCACCCGCCAGCGTTAAAAAGGTACTTTTTCCCGAACCACTTGGTCCGATCACTGCAACAAATTGACCTTTTTCCACAGAAAAATCTGTGGATTTCAATGCTTCAATTGTAGTATCTCCATCTAAAAACTGTTTATCCACAGATAAAAATTCGATTGCTTTCATTTCAATTTGCTCCTTTCTAGCCAATTGCCTTTAATGGATCGATTTTAACAATCGTTCGAACTGAAAATAGCGCACCTAAAACGGCAATGACCAACATTATTCCACCGATTGCCAAGAAGAATGACCAGTTTGTCTGAAATGGAACTGCCGTTGGTAAGACTAGTGCTGTTCCTACAGTGCCCAGTAATCCTAATGCGATTCCCAAAACAGCCAATATAAAGGTCTGAACGATTACCGATACGGCAATATAAAAACCAGAAATTCCTTGCGCTTTCATGATTCCAAATATATTTGCTTTTTGCATAGTCAAAACATAGATAAAAATTCCTATAACAATTGCTGCGATTACGATCAAAAAGCCGATCATAAACCCGAAAGTCAGCACTTGAGCATTATATCCCGGTAATTTATTAATGAACTCTTTGATGCTGTAACGAGTCAAACCATCCTCATTTAGCTGAACATTTTTTACGGCGCCATCCTTTGCTCGAAAAACAATTGCATTTACTCGAGCGTTCTCCGATGTATCCGTTTTTTCAAACCGAATTTGTTGAAATGCGGCTGTAGAAACATATAATACTGGTGCTACATTAAATTTAGCATTATCTGTAAACCCAACTACTTTGAGCTGTTTGTCATTCCCTGCTAATTTTAATGTATCCCCAAGCTTGACGCCCTCTTCTTCTTTCAAACTGTTATCCACAACTGTTTCATTCTCATTGGCAAAGGCTTTTCCTTCAATGATATTCGGCATCAAGAATTCATCTTTATTGATCCCAAAAAAGCTGGCGTTGATTTTTTCAGCACCTTTTTTGTCTAATTGAATTACTGCAGCGGTTTGTCCGAGTGTCGCTTTTTCTTTGGCATCGACATCTTTCAATGATTTGATTGGAATCATTGACATGTTGATATTGGTATTTGATTCATCCGACAACACAATGCCATCTGCCTGCCATTTATCCACAGCAGTACGATTATCTGATGCTAACCCATAGGCTAATCCTGTTAAAAAGAAGACTAAATAGGCAATCAAAAACATCACACTGATGATCAGACCATATCGTAATTTTGAACGTACAATTTCATTCCATGCTAAAAACATACTTCCACCTCCACCTTATCAATCGATAAGTTCTAATGAAATTATAGCAAACTTTTACAACGACAACAAAATATCTGCTTGAAGTATTTCTCAAAAAAGCCATGATTTTGTCTTGTTTTCTTCTTATTTATCGAAATTGTTCTGATATACTAAAAGAAACAATACATAAAAAGGAGTTTATTATGAAAAAAAAGTATCCTACACTTTATACACTATTGCAGTTTGCACTAATTTTTTTATTTGGCCTTTTTTTGAGAAAATTTGTGCTAACTCCTGTAGAAGTCCTTGGTACATCCATGGAACCGACCTATCATGAATCAGATCGCTTGTGGCAAACCTCGTTAATCCAACCAAAACGATTTGACATAGCAACTTTCCCTAGTCCACGAAACGGGAAACGGATCGTTAAGCGTGTCGTGGGCTTACCAGGGGATACGCTTCGAATGGAGAATGATCAGTTGTATATCAATGATCAAAAGTTTACTGAACCTTATTTAGATGAATTTAAAGAAGCTTTGACAGATGGAATGCCTTTGACTGCTGATTTTACTTTAGCAACTAGTGCAGCCGGTCCAGAAACTGTTGTTCCTGAAGGAAAGTATTTTGTGTTAGGGGATAATCGAAGAGTGGCGGATGATAGTCGTTATTTTGGTTTTGTAGATGAAGAAGATATTGTCGGAGTTGTTTATTTTCGGTACTATCCGTTGAATCAGCTTGGTATACAATAAACTTCACCTCAGCCTATCATAGTGACATTTTATAGAGCCTGTATAATGAAATAAAACATTGTACAGCTTTTTGTCATGCTTTACTTTTTTGAGTGAACCAAAATGGAACAATAAGCAGGTACCTTCCTGATTACTGTTCCACTTTTTCTCTTGTCTTTTGTAATAAGGCTCTCTTTATTCAGCTTGCTGTAAGTTGATCGCCAATTGATATAACGGTAATAATTCTTCATATGTCTTCAACATATACTCACGTGCTTTTTCTGGATCATTCAGCAGATCATCTGTTTTTCTAATGATCCGGCCAATCTGAAACTCGCCTTTTTTGACATCGCGAAAACGAGTCAACTGTTTCTCTAAATTCGCTTCCTTCAAGCGCTCAATCTCAGGTTGAGTATGATCGATCGACAGATAGAAATCATCATTTAATTGTTCAAATAATGCTGGATTCTCTAAAAAAGCTTGTGCAATTTCTTTTTCATCTTTAGGATTATCGATCAGTGATAGCCACATAAACAGATACTCTGGCCAGATGCCTAATTGAAAATGAGCCTCCATTTTGTAGCCGCGTTTTTTCTGGCTTAAAGCCGACCAAGTATTTTCTGGTGGGTAGACAGTTCTACGGCGATGTTGCGCGATATGAACGAAAAATTCTGTTTCTAATTTCTCCCCTAATTTTTCCGCAAAATAATTATCTAATTGTTGAAATTTTGGTTGGATCGTTGAACGAATACCCGTCATTCGTGGATCTAATCCTTCTATTGTAAAAACATCAAAATCTTTTTCAGTAAACATTAACATGTATTCATTTCTCCTCTGAGTTGTTCTATAGTTTAGCGCTGTAAGTTCTGCCAGTCTGCCAAAGTAATTCCAAGCATAGCATCTGTCACAATTTTTCCTTTCCACATACGGGCATTCGGAATCCTGCCTTCTACTTTCATGCCAATTTTTTCCATCACACGACCTGATTTGGCATTATCGATATCATGGACAGCAAAAATCCGCATCAATCGTAACTCTTCAAAACCTAAACGCAAGATTTCGTTCGCGGCTTCCGGCATATAGCCTTTGCCCCAATAGTCTCGATTTAATGCATAGCCAAGTTCTGCAATATTGTGCTGCTCTTCCACACGCAAATCGATCGTTCCGATCAATTGACCCGTTTCCTTTAATTCGACACCATATTTTCCTAGAGGCGCTGACATAAAATAATTAGAAATACTTTCTTGCGTATCCTTCAATGACTGATGGATCGGAAAAACATAAGTAACAGTTGCTTCATCTGATGCATATTCGTACATATCAGCAGCATCATTTAGTGTGACAGGGCGCAGCTTTAAGCGCTCTGTTTCTAAATATTGATTTTGTGCAAAAATTAAATTTCGATTGATGAGGATTTCCATAATTACACCTGCTTTTCATACTACTTTACAGAAATAACCACTCAGAGGCAAGAGGAAAAATGAAAAACGTTACACTTCTTTTCTTACAGCTGCTTGGATAAAGGCTTTAACTTCGGTCCGCTTCCCTTCACTAAGCAACTGGACGATTTTACTCCCGACAATCACACCGGCACAGCTTTTTCTAAAACGGTCAACATGTTCCTTAGAAGACACTCCAAATCCAGCTAAAACAGGTTTATCGCTACTATTTTGGATATAAGTTAAATGTTCATCTAGCGTTTCTTGATAGTTTCGATCAATGCCTGTTACGCCGTTAACAGCTACTGCATAAATAAATCCTTCCCCAGCTGCCACTAATTCTGGAATTCGTTCTTTAGGAGTGGTCAAAGCAATCAGCGGAATCAAAGCAACATCACTCTCTTTTAATAATGGTTCGACTAATTCTCGATGTTCATAAGGTAAATCTGGAATAATCAATCCTAAAACATTGGTTTCCGCCAAATCTGGAATAAACCTTTCTAAGCCATAGCTAAAGATCGGATTGAAATACGTCATGATTACTAAAGGCGTTGGGGTTTTGATTTGTTTTAGCTGATGAATGATCTTGCTTAACGTGACATTGTTTTTCAATGCTCTGAGACCAGCTTCCTGGATGATCGGACCGTCTGCAACAGGGTCCGAAAAAGGAATACCTAGCTCAATCGCACTGGCTCCAGCATCTGTGAGCAACTGGATTTCATCTGCTAATCGATCTAGTCCTTGCGCACCTGCCATAATATAAGGAACGAAAATGGTCTCATCCGCTTGCTGTCTTGCTTTCAATTGTTTCGTTAGTGATTTCATTGCGAGTCCTCCTGTTCAAATAACGCTTTGATTTGTTGCACATCTTTATCCCCACGACCTGAAAGACAGACGATGACTTGCTTATCTGGTCCCAACTCTTGTGCAACCTTGATAGCATGACTAATAGCATGAGCACTTTCTAACGCTGGGATAATGCCTTCTGTTTGGCATAAAATCTTAAAAGCGGATAATGCTTCTTGATCCGTCACTGATTCGTAGCTTGCTCTTTGTGTTTCGTTTAGATGGC
Organism: Enterococcus sp. AZ101; assembly: GCF_050499005.1. Taxonomy (NCBI): domain Bacteria; kingdom Bacillati; phylum Bacillota; class Bacilli; order Lactobacillales; family Enterococcaceae; genus Enterococcus; species Enterococcus sp. AZ101. Next base: position 253,794 of record NZ_JBMHEZ010000003.1, read on the forward strand.
AATGCTCTGGTCCAAGCCCAGGGTAATCTAAACCTGCTGAAATCGAAAAGGCTTCTAAAATTTGGCCATCCTCATCCTGAAGCAGCTTCATCATTGCTCCATGAAGCACACCTGTTTTCCCTTTATTAATTGAAGCGGCATGAGCTTCTGTATCCAATCCTAAGCCTGCTGCCTCAACACCGATCAACGCGACCTCATCATCGATAAATGGATAAAAAATGCCCATCGCATTACTCCCCCCACCAACACAAGCGATAACTGCATCCGGTAATTTATTTTCCACTTCTAAAAATTGACGTCTGGCCTCGATTCCAATAATGCTCTGATAATCGCGGACGATTTCAGGAAATGGATGCGGACCTAAAACAGACCCCATTACATAATGCGTATCTTCAACATTCGCAACCCAAAAACGCAGTGCTTCGTTGACGGCATCTTTCAATGTTTTGCTTCCAGAAGTCACGCTTTCAACTTTTGCCCCTAACAATTCCATCCGAAATACGTTTAATGACTGACGAGCGACATCCACAGCTCCCATGAAAATCGTACATTCCATTCCAAATAACGCTGCGACTGTAGCCGTTGCTACACCATGTTGCCCTGCTCCAGTTTCGGCGACGACTTTTTTCTTGCCCATTTTTTTGGCTAATAATATTTGTCCGATCGTGTTATTGATTTTGTGTGCACCAGTATGATTCAAATCTTCTCTTTTGAGATAAATCTTTGCACCACCCGCATAATCTGTTAAACGTTCAGCAAAATATAACGGATTTTCTCGTCCTACATATTGTTTTAAATAGTAATTTAGTTCTGTTTGAAATTCCTCATCTATTTTGGAAGCCTCATAAACTTCTTCTAATTCTTTCACAGCATACATCAAAGTTTCCGGAACAAATTGCCCACCGAAATCCCCATAAAATCCTTGGTTTGGTTGATTATACATAATTTTCCTCCTTGTAATAAAAGCTGAATGAGCCGCTTAGTATCGACGAAAAATAGGAAAACATGAAGGTGGTGTTCTTTACCACATTCAGGTTTTATCTTTTTTCCGAGATACTGGATCATGAAGCTAGATAATATAAAAGCTGAATGGGCTCGTTTAGCCTTGACTGAAAAATAGGAAAATATGTTTGTGACGTTCCTTGTCACAGGCAGATTTTATCTTTTTTCCGAAAGGCTAGCCCGTAAAGCTAGATAACTTTCTTTAAAAAAGCCACAATTTTTGCGGGGTCTTTTACACCATTTGTTTCTACTCCGCTAGACACGTCCACTGCATATGGATTAAATCTTTTTTTCGCTTGTAGGACATTTTCAGCAGTTAGCCCCCCTGCGATAAACACTTTTTTATTTTTGATGATGCTCGTATCTAATTGTTGCCAATCGAAGACTTCACCGTTTCCCCCGACGAATTTCTGGGGTGGTGCATCAAAAAGTAGAAACTCTGTCTCTGGTTCTTGACTCAATGCTGCTTGTACAGCATGATTAACTGGTATTGCCCGAATCACTGGGACTGACACTTTTTCTGTCATTAATGCCCCATGAATCTGCACCATGTCTAAATTCGCCTGCTGTATAATTGTTTCCACTTCTTCATAGCTAGGTGAAACAAAAACACCGATTTTTTTGACTTTTCTTGGTACGTTTACCGTGATTTCTTTTGCTTTTTCAGGAGTGATTCGCCGCTTACTTTCGGCAAAAACAAAGCCTAGATAATCTGCACCAGAAGTGACTGCTAGATCCACGTGTTCTTTGGTTTTTAATCCGCAAATTTTCGCTTTCATCGCAAGACCTGCAATTCTTTGACTTTTTCTTTTGGATCATCTTCTTTCATCAAGCCTTCACCTACTAGAACTGCTTGATAATTTTCTTTTATACGTTCGACTTGTTCACCAGTTGAAAAGCCTGATTCACTGATATAAATCGCATCTGTTCCTTGTTTTCCTCCTAATAGTTGACTAACATCTATGGATACCTCAAATGATTTCAAATTGCGATTATTTACACCAATCAATTGTGCCGACAATTTTTCAGCAATTTTCAATTCTGATTCATCATGAACTTCTACCAGAATTTCTAAACCTAACCCTGTCGCTTTTGTATATAGTTCTTCTAGCTTTTGTTTGGATAATGCCGCAACAATCAGTAACACGATCGTCGCTCCAGCATTTCTTGCCCGAATGAGTTGTTTTTCATCAATGATGAAATCCTTACATAGCACTGGAATCTTCACTTGCGAAGCAACTTGGCGCAAGTCTTCAATCGATCCTTTGAAAAATTGTTCATCAGTCAATACTGAAATGGCTGTAACTCCTGCTTGTTCATAGGCTTTTGCCTGTTCACTTACATCGACTGATAAATTGATTGCGCCTTTAGACGGTGACGCACGTTTGACTTCCCCAATAAGATGCATTTTTTCTGGTCTTGCTTTGACTTGTTGATAGAATGAATCTGTTTTCCGCAGTGGTTTAACTGTTTCTAAAGACATCTGTTTTACTTCTTCTCGTTTTGCCTTGATAATTTTTTCTAGAAATGCCATTTTACGCAACCTCCTTTTGTACTTGGATCAACTGTTCTAATTTAGCCATAGCCGCGCCACTTGCTACACATTCTTTCGCTAAGCTGATGCCAGCTTGAATCGTTGTCACCTTGCCATTACTGAAAAATCCTAAGCCTGCATTCAATAGCACTGTATCCAAATAAGGACTGGCTTGATTCTTTAAAATAGATAATAATATTTCTGTATTTTGTTTGGCATTACCACCCCGAATCGACTCTAGAGGAAGTCGAGCGAAGCCAAATTCTTCTGGTTCGATTGTATGCATCGTGATTTGTTTATCTTGTAATAAGGCAAAATGGGTCGTTCCAGCTAGGGATGCTTCGTCTAAGCCACCTGCTCCGTTGACGACTACTGCACGGCTTCGCCCCAATTCACTCAACGTTTTTGCCGTTTCTGCTAATAAATCTCGGCGATATGTCCCCATTAATTGTGAGTCTAGTGAGACAGGATTTGTTAATGGCCCAATCAAATTTAAAACGGTTGGGGTGCCTAATTCTTTACGGACTTTCATGACATATTTCATTTTCGGATGCAGATGAGGAGCAAATAGAAAGGCCAATCCTACTTCCTCCAATAGGAGACTTGTTCTCTCTGGTGAAAGATTGATATTTACACCTAAGCATTCAAAAATATCCGCACTGCCTGATTTACTGGATATACTTCGGTTGCCGTGTTTAGCGACTGTTACTCCGCCTGAAGCGAGTACAAAAGCCGCTGTTGTACTAATATTGAAACTACCCGATCGGTCGCCACCAGTCCCACAGTTATCCATTACATTGTCTTTTTGACAATCGATCAGCACGGCTTTTCGCCGAATCGTATCAGCAATTCCTGCCATTTCTTCAGCCGTTTCTCCTTTGCATTTTAGAGCGGTTAAAAAAGCTGCAAGTTGACTATCCGTTAATTGACCTTCAAACATTTTTTCAGCTATTCGCTCTGCTTCTATACGATTCAAGTGTTGATTATTATAGACTTTCTCAAATAATTCATTCATATCACTTTACCTCCGTTTGTTGGATAAAATTTTTGATGATTACGGCTCCACTTGGTGTTCCAATCGATTCTGGATGAAACTGAAGGCCAAAAATTGGATATTCCCGATGCTCGATTGCCATGATTTCCTGATCATCAGCAGCAGTTGCGGTAATCCGGAAATCTTCTGGTAATGTTTCTTGCTCAATGATCAGCGAGTGATAACGCATAACAAGATTTCCGGAGTCAACTCCTTTAAATAGCTGATTATTTTGATGAATCTTAATCAGTGATTGCTTGCCATGCCGGATCTCTTTAGCCCTGCTGACCTTTGCCCCGAATACTTCACCAATCGTTTGGTGGCCTAAACAAATGCCTAGTATAGGTTTCTTTTGATAAAATTGTTTGATTACTTCTTTTACCTGACCGGTTTCTTTTGGTGTTCCAGGACCGGGTGATATAACGATTGCTGATGCTTGTTTAGCTAAGGAAAAAATAGTCTCTGAATCATTTCGAACAATTTTTATTTCACGTTCAACGCCGAGTAATTGAGCAAGATTATATGTAAATGAATCATAATTATCGATCAATAAGATCATTTTCCCACCTCCAAAAGTGCTTTTGCTTTTTGTAACGTTTCTTCGTATTCTTTCGTAGGGTCAGAATCATAAACGACGCCTGCACCTGCTTGGACATACGCTTTATTTTTGTGAATCACCATTGTCCGAATCGCAATAGCGAAGTCTGCTTGATCATCTTTTGATAAATACCCCACCGCACCCGCGTAGATAGTTCGTTTGACTGGTTCGATTTCATAAATACGTTTCATTGCCTGGATTTTTGGTGCGCCGCTCACTGTTCCAGCAGGCAGAGTGGCTTTTAACGCATCCATTGCTGTCAATCCTGTTTTTAGCTTTCCAGTTACGACTGAAACTAAATGCATGACATACCGATACTTCTCAACAATCATATAAACCGGCACTTCAATCGAGCCGATTTCGCTGACTTTCCCCACATCATTGCGGCCAAGATCGATCAACATTAAATGCTCTGCACGCTCCTTTTCATCTGTGAGCAATTCTTTTTCTAAAAGTAAATCTGCTTCCATTGTTTGGCCTCGTTTACGAGTTCCTGCAATGGGATTTGTTGTGACGATTTGATTTTTCACACTTACTAAGCTTTCTGGTGAAGAACCGATCACATAGGTTTCACCAAAATCTAGAAAATACAGATAGGTTGACGGATTAGTGACACGTAACCGGCGATAATAATCAAATGGCTCTTCTTCAAAATCAGCTGTTAAACGTTGTGAGGGGACCATTTGAAATAGATCGCCTTGCTTGATATACTCTTTTACTTTGACAACGACTTCTTCAAAGCTCGCTTTAGTAAAGTTACTTTGGTAATCCATGTTTTTTAAGTGGATTTCTTTTTGTTCTTCTTTACTTGGTGTTTGGAGTTCTTTTATTTTTTGGTTGAGTGCTTCTTCTAGTAATCGTGCGCTTCGATTTGAATAAGTATCTGCCTCAACTAACATGATTTTTTCGCCAACATGATCAAAAATTAAGTAAGAGTCAAATAAGTAGAAATGAATATCTGGTACATTCAGCTCGTCAAATGGCATTTTTCCTAAGTCTTCATAACAGGCGATCACATCATACCCAACATACCCGATCGCGCCACCTTGAAAGGGAAGCTCATTTAGATAGGTTTCTTTTTTCAAAATATATGTTTCGATTTCTTTTAATGGATCTTCTACGGTCCTCGTTTGCCCATCGATCGTTAATTGATGGCCGTAGCATGTAATGGTAGAAACAGCATCCCAAGCAATGATCGAGTAACGTCCTTTGCTTTTATCCCGGGGAATGCTTTCTAATAGGCATTTATTACTTCCTTGGATTCTTAAAAATGCAGATATTGCAGTTAGATAGTCTGCTTGGATCTCTTTGATCAATTGCATATGCTTTCCTCTTTTCTTTTTTGATGATTGGGAATGTTGCTTGTCTTTTAGTTTATTTTGGATAGTTTAACTATTTTGATGATTCTCTCTTAATGAGACTTCGCTCACTTTGCGCGCCTTGTACTGTTCATCATCTACTCTGGCGAAGCCACTTTTAATCCTTCCATTTTTAGTGTTTTAGCTGTTAAACTTATTGAGATCACTTCACTTTGGGTGTTTCTCTCGTAATGAGACTTCGCTCACTTTGCGCGCCTTGTACTGTTCATCATCTACTCTGGCGAAGCCACTTTTAATCCTTCCATTTTTAGTGTTTTAGCTGTTAAACTTATTGAGATCACTTCACTTTGGGTGATTCTTTCATAATGAGACTTCGCTCACTTCGTTCGCCTTGTACTGTTCATCATCTACTCTGGCGAAGCCACTTTTAATCCTTCCATTTTTAGTGTTTTAGCTGTTAAACTTATTGAGATCACTTCACTTTGGGTGATTCTTTCATAATGAGACTTCGCTCACTTCGTTCGCCAAGTACTGTTCATCATCTACTCTGGCGAAGCCAGTCGTAGTGATTCACAGCAAAAAGCCCTCACAAAAACAGATAGTAATCTGCTTTTGTGAGGGCGAATAATAGTATCCACGGTACCACCTCATTGAAAAGTTTATTTCTTTTTATAACCTTCAATAACTTAACGTTACACGTTTCAACGTGAATGTCTTGTCATCATTAGGATCATGTTTCGCTATTGATCATTTGAGATCAGAGCGTTTAGTGATTCCTAGTAAGGTTACTTCTCTCTTTGTACAACACCTTGTATTGTTCATCATCCGTTCTGGTAAGGCCAATCACTGTCCTTCAATTCTTAGAGCTTTAGCTCTTAGAAATTGATGCAATCAAAACGTAGTGTAGATGAACAACAAAAGCCCCCAAACCACACAAATAGCTGTAGTTTGAGGGCGAAACATTCACGGTGCCACCTCAAGTTTGAAAGAAATTCTTTCCTCTTGTCAGTCGTCAATCAACGACCTTACTCTATAACGGGAGTTCCCGAAAATGCCTACTGTAATTCAACATTTCGCTCGAAAGTCCATTCACAACCCATTCCTTACTGATTCGCAGTCCCATCAGCTCTCTGAAAAGTTCCAGTGTTGTTACTCCTCTTTCTCAAAGCTTTGCTATTGAGGATAATCATATTAGAAAACTCTAATTTTGTCAACTATTTTTTATATAGAATTTTAACCATCTATTCAAAAAGTTGGTTTATTAGCGTTTTCTTTAATAATTTCGACAATTGTTTTGGCAGCCAATTCCATTGCTTCTAGCGTGATAAACTCATATTGTCCATGAAAATTTTCGCCACCAGTAAATAAATTAGGGGTTGGGATGCCCTTAAATGAAATTTTTGAGCCATCTGTTCCACCTCGAAAAGGTTGAATATCTGGCTTGATGCCAAGATTTGCCATTGCTTTAGTAGCAAGTTCTACGGGTGTCATATCCTTTTCAATGATTTCTCCCATATTATAATATTGATCCAAAAAATCAATTGTAATTCGTTTTTTGTCGAGTGAATCATTTAATTCATGGACGATCTTAGCAAGTTGTTGCTTTCTTTTTTGGAAAAGTTCCTTGTTATGATCGCGAATGATATACGTCAATTCAGCTTGATCTAAACTTCCAATAAATTTTGTTAGTAAATAAAAACCTTCATAACCACGTGTTCTCTCAGGAACTTCCGCTTGTGGTAATTGTGCATCGATGCTTTCACCCAATTTGATGGCATTGACCATTGTCCCATAGGCTGTTCCTGGGTGAACACTGGTCCCTTCGATCGTGATTACAGCTTGCGCTGCATTGAACGTTTCGTATTCAAAGCAGCCTACTCTGCCACTATCTACTGTATAGGCAAATTGGGCAGGGAAATTCGCTGCATCAAAACGATCTGCACCACGACCAATTTCTTCATCAGGCCCAAAAGCAAGCAACACTTTCCCATGTGGTATTTCAGGATGTGCCAGTAGATACTCAACTGCCTCTAAAATTTCGACGATTCCCGCTTTATCATCTGCTCCTAATAAGGTCGTTCCATCTGTTGTAATCAACATTTGACCGACATAATCCTTTAGATTAGGAAACTCTTCTGTCTTCATGATGATTCCAGCTTTTTCATTCAGCACAACATCTTGCCCATCATAATCAGAAAAAATAGTGGGGCAAATGTTCTCCGCATTATAGTCCGCTGTATCTAAATGAGCAATAAAACCAATCGTAGGAATTTCTTTATCTGTCGTCGCAGGTAAAACCGCCGTCAGAAAGCCATTTTTTTCATTATAAGAGATTTCAGAAAGTCCGATATCTGTTAAATCTTTTTCAATGATTTGCGCAAAATCAACTTGTCCTTGTGTTGTAGGAATGGTCTGACTTGTTGCATCAGACCGTGTATTTACTTTCGCATAACGAACAAACCGTTCTAGTAGTTGACTCATTTCGTTAGTCCTCCAAGTAAGCTGTTCTCAGGTTGAAATAATCACCATATAAATGGTAACTGATTCCTTTGATAGCTGGATTGATCAAATAATTAGATGCACTTTGATAAAGCGGTACTTGAGCCGCATCTTGATCTAGTAAAATATCTTCTGCTTCTTTGTAATCATCAAACTGTTTATTCGGCGTATTCGCATTGATTGTTCGTGCATCGGTAATGAACTTGTCATAGGTATCATTTTTGTATGAACCATAATTATACGCAGAGCTGCCTGCATATAAGTTAAAATAAGAATCTAAATCACTACTGCCAGCAATCCAGCCAGATAATGAAAGTTCATATTCTTTGTCTTTACGCGTTTGTAAGACATTATTTTTTGGCTGTGCATTGATCGTGATTTCTAGCCCTTTTAAGTTCTCTTGTAGTTGACTTTGAATGTATTCAGAGATTTTTTTTCCATTGTCATCATCTGACACCAAGAGTGATAATTTCACTTTATCGCCTAGCTCCGCTTGCGCTTTTTCCCATTCTGCTTGTGCTTTTTTCACATCATATGTTAGATGATCTCCGCTGAATTTTCTGAAATCCTCAGAGGTTTCAGGATTTTTGTATAAGTTACTTGGGATCAGACCATTCAATGGTTTTGAGCCATCATTTAAAACACTTTTTGTCAAAGCATCCTTATCGATTGCTTGTGCGATTGCTTTTCGTAAATGGATATTAGCTGGTGCTGTGCCTGCTTTTTTATTGAAATCTAAATAGTGATTTGCTACATCTGAATGTGTGACATATCCTGCGTCATCACTGTATTGCTGCACATATTGACCGCTGATACGAACCAAGTCTAATTCATTTGATTGGTATAAATTGATTCCTGTATTTTCTTCTTTGATCGTATTAACTTTAACTTCTTCTAGCTTGACTGTATCTGCATCGTAATACTCTGGGTTCTTTTTCAATGTCCAGGTATCAGACGAAGCATCCCAATCTGTTAAAATAAACGGCCCGCTATAAATTAAATGATCACTATCTGTAGCATACTCTTTCCCTTGCTTCTCAACATATGCTTGATTTTGTGGGGCTAACCAGCCGATTGAAGCAACTACTAAAAAGGATGGTTGGGCTTGTTCTAATGTCACCTCAAACTCTTGATCACTTGGTGCAGCAAGACCTATTTCGTCTATTGGTTTTTCACCATTTCGGATTGCTTTGCTATTTTTCACATTATCCAATAAATAAGCATTTGGACCAATCGTTGCTGGTGTCACTAATTTTTTCCATGAATAAAGAAAATCTTGTGCAGTGATTGGTTCACCATTACTCCATTTGATATCGTCTTTCAGCGTAAATTTATACGTTAAACCATCTTCACTAACCGCTACTTTTTCTGCTAAACCTGGAATTGGAGTACTATCATCATCAAAACGATACAGTCCTTCAAACAAATGTTGCACGATCGTAAACGTATTTTTATCCATAGTTTGTGTTGTATCTAGCGTTGAAAGTGGTGTAGGTGAACTGATTTCGATTTTTTGATTTTTAGCAATTGTCCCTGCTTCGCTTTTAGTTGTTTCTTTTTGGTCGTTGCCCCCGCATGCTGTGAGTAATAATCCCGTTAATACTGCACTTACAACTAGTAATTTTTTCTTCATTTTGTTTCCCCCTTCAGAATCTGTATACATCAACTACTCCTACCTTTTTGTGAATGTTGAAAATCAAATGGCCTCTCTCTTGAAGTCATGCTCTACAAATTATCATAGTCATAACACTTGGTGATTCCTAGTTTGGAAGCTTCTCTCCCTTTGCACGCCTTGTATTGTTCATCATCTACTCTGGCTGAGCCAGTCGTAGTGATTACTAGTTAGGTTACTTCTCTCCCTCTGGTCGCCAAGTATTGTTCATCATCTACTCTGGCTGAGCCAGTCGTAGTGATTCACAACAAAAAACTCTCATCCTATAAAAAGGACGAGAGTTTTAAACTTTCGCGGTACCACCTTCGATTGACTTTATAAAAAGTCCACTCTATCAACACAAGCATGCTGAGGCGCTATAACAGGCGCACCTGAATTGATCTTAACTTGTTCGATCAATTTGTTCAAAGGCCATTTTCTTTCCCATATTCACTGTCTCTTCCCACCAAACGAGACTCTCTTTGAGCTATCTGAAAAATACTTTCCTCATCTTCACATTTAATTTTAATAGATAATGTATTATAAGGATTGTAGCATACCAAGGGAAGAAGCGTCAATATAGGTTGAGAAATTTCCAAAAAAATACCTGGCTATCCCTTCAATACCAACATTTCTAACATGCTAGATGATTCAGGGGAACCAGATACTTTATTCATTTTATTTTAGTGCTTTTTGTACATCTTCAATCATTAGATGAGTAGATTCTAATCCACCACCACTTAGGTACCAAACATCTGGTTGTAATGTAATCACTTTGCCATTTTTACCAGCATTTGTTTGTTTAACCAATTCATTATTTTCTACATTATCATTGGTATCATCGCCACCGATTGCTTTGGTACGGTCAACGACAAACAAGATATCCGGATTTTTTTCTAGAACATATTCATATGAAACACTTTGTCCATGGGTAGAAGCTTCAATGGCATCATCTGCTTGTTTAAAGCCAAAAGTATCATGAACAATGCCAAAACGAGAACCCGTTCCATAAGCTGAAAGCTGACCTTCATTTACTAAAACAACTAAAGCTTTATCATTGCTTGCTTCTGCTTTTTCTTTAACATCTGCAATTTCTTTTTCTAAATCAGTGATTTTTGTCTTCGCTTCGTCTTTTTTATCAAAAATTTCAGCTAACGTTTCGATGTTTTTCTTTGTAGAATTCCATGTGTCTTTTGCATCTACTGATAAATAAATCGTTGGGGCAATTTTGCTCAATTTATCTTGGAAATCTTGCTGACGACCAGAGATGATGATCATATCTGGTTTAAGTTCATTGATTTTTTCCAAATCTGGCTCTTTGATTCCGCCAGCTGATTCGACTTTTTTATAATCTGATAGATAATCAGGTAAGTTTTTCGTTGGCGCTCCAACTACAGTATCCCCTACACCCAAAGCATCCATTGTATCTAATGAACCGTTATCGAAAACAACGACTTTTTTAGGATTTTTAGGAACTTCGATAGAACCATTTGAATCGTTGACTGTAATTGTTGTCGCTTCTGCACTTGATTCTTTTGAGCCAGATTCATCTGTTTTTTTATCATTGTTGCCACATGCACCCAAAGTAAGTAGTGCAACCATTGAGACTGTTGCTAACGCTAAAAATTTCTTTTTCATTTTGTTTCCTCCAGTTTGATTAGTGTATTTAAATTTTGCTATCTTATTCAGCTTTTCTAGTTAAAATACATACAGAATCTTTTTCCTTCAATTTCACAAATCCGGATATTCATATCGTAAAGTTTATTCAATACCTCAGATTGGATAATGTCATCGGTACTACCGTGTGTGAATAAGCGGCCGTCTTTCATGGCAACGATCTCATCTGCATAGCTCGCTGCAAAATTGATATCATGCAACACGATGATCACTGTTTTGCCAAACTCATCCACCAAACGGCGCAAGGTCTGCATCATTTGGACCGCAAAGTTCATATCCAAATTATTCAACGGCTCATCTAGTAAAATATAATCTGTATCCTGCGCCAAAACCATGGCAATATATACTCGTTGCAATTGTCCGCCAGACAATGTATCGATCAATTCATCTGCCAAATCCAGCAATCCAAGATTTTCCATCGCTTCTTCGACTTTTTCATGATCTTCTTTTTTTAAACGACCTTTACTATAGGGGAAGCGGCCAAAATTAACTAATTCTCTGACCGTGATTTTTAAATTGATTCCATTTGTTTGTTTTAAAATCGATAGTTTCTTTGATAGTTCGCTTTGTTTCCAAGTCTTTACTTCGTTATGGTCTAAATAAATCTCACCAGTATCTTTAGGAATCAAGCGACTCATCATTGAAAGCAGCGTACTTTTACCCGCTCCATTTGGCCCAATAAAAGCGGTCAATTTTTGCTCTGTAATTGGCAACTGAACTTCTGAAACAACAATCTTTTCACCATATCTTTTTGATACATTTTTGATTTCGATCATCTGCGCTGCTTCCTTTCACTAATAATTTTCCCAACAAAATAAACACCACCGCCAAACTCGATCACAATACTTAAAGTCGTGTTTAATTGGAAGACTTGTTCGACCATAAATTGTCCAAAAACCAACAAAATTATCGACAGCAAACTACCACCTAAAAATAACTCACGATGCCTAAAAGTACCCATCAACTGATAGCTCATATTTGCAACGATAAACCCTAAGAACGTTACAGGTCCTACTAAAGCTGTAGATAAGCCGATCAGTCCACTAATCACAGTCAATAACACAAATTGAAATCTAGGAACATTGATCCCTAAACTAGTTGCTTGCTCATTTCCTAAATGTAAAACGTCCAAAGCATGACTTTTCACCCACAAAAAACCAACTAAAAAGGTGATCAAAATACCAGCAATCAACAAATGCTGACTATTCACATTCCCAAAACTGGCAAATAATTTTCCTTGCAGCAAATCATACTCATTCGGATCCATTACCACTTGTAAGAACGTACTGATACTATTGAAAAAAGTACCTAAAATAATGCCGATCATCAGTAATAAGAATAAATCGTTCCCGCCCTTTTTTAATAAAAAGCGCGATAACAAAATACTTGCACCTACCATTAGCAAAACATTTAATAGGAACGTAGCGATTGTTTCATTCCCTAAAAGTTGTTGTCCGCCTAAAAAGAAAAATAATAAGGTCTGAATAAAAATATACAAAGAATCTAGTCCTAAGATATTCGGGGTCAAAAAATGGTTTTGAGTCATCGTTTGAAAACTGATTGTCGAAAATGTTGCAGCAACTCCAACAAAGACAAAAGCCAGTAACTTTTTCCCTCTAAGTTCTAACGCGAAATCCCAATTACCATATGTCTTGTAGGATAGGTACAACGCACACACGGCAATCACCGCAACTAGTAATAAAAGGATTTTCACTGTTGATGATTGGAAGAATTTTTTCATGCTGTTTTCCTCCTCATCAATAATGCAATAAAGATAAAGCTGCCTAATACACCGACAACTACGCTGACAGGTACTTCATAAGGCGCAATCACCACTCTGGCTAAAACATCGCATGCTAGCAAAAAGATACTCCCACCAACAGCTGTGATCCCAAGTGTATTTTTCATATGATCGCCATAGCGCATGGAGACCAAATTAGGAACAATTACGCCTAAAAACGGAATATTCCCAACCATGATCAGCACAACGGCACTGGACAACGCAACAATTCCTAAACCAAACAATTGAATCTGTTGATAATTTAAGCCCAGATTCGTCGCCATGTCTTCGCCCATCCCAACTACGGTAAAGCGGTAAGCAAAAAGATAGGTGATGATCAATAGAGGAATCGTTAGATAAAGTAGTTCGTAATTGCCTTTCATCACTGTAGAAAAATTCCCCTGCAGCCAAGAAGACATATTTTGAACTAATTGAAATTGATACGCAAAAAATGTCGCCACTGAACCGATAATATTACCAAACATCACACCGATCAATGGAATCATGACTTGATTTTTTACAGGTAAAAAGCGTGTTAAATAAATAAAAGCTAACGTTCCACCAAAAGCAAACAGAAATGCGACAAACGAACGAAACAATAATGGTGCTGTAGGGAAAAAAATCATTACGACTAAAATTCCTAATCTTGCACTATCCATCGTACCTGCTGTGCTTGGCGAAACAAATTTATTCTGTGTTAAATGTTGCATGATCAATCCAGAGATACTGATTGTACTTCCAGCGATCACCAAACTGATTGTCCGAGGTATCCTCGTTGTGAACAATACTAATTGTTGCTGTGAATCCCATTGAAACAACTGTGTCAGGGAAATATCTTTCACTCCGACAAAAATCGATGCTACAATCAAAAGGAGTAAGAGAACAAATAGGCCTATTTTTTTCATATACTTGCTCCGTTTTTCTACTTGCTAGAATGACATGATCCTGACTAGAGCTATCACAGAACGAGTCTGATCAGCTTTTCTAATTGAGAATGATTTTCATTCTTACTTATTAGTCTATGCGAAAATCGTAAGAAAAGCAATACTTTTTTAGCTTTTCTCTATGCTCGATTGTTGTTTAAATTCCGTTCTTATAAGCGGTTTCTCTTAATTCTGTGCTATAATCTGAGGTAAGACTATTGAATGGAAGCAGGTTAGATAATGAATGGCACAAGATGACTTACAGAAACATTTAGATAATGCGATGTATGGCACCCCGCTACTAAAACCAGAGGAACAACGCAAGTATATGGGTACTTTTCGTGAAAGATGTTACTTGACTATGACAATCGAACAGATGAAAGATACAGCCAATAGAACAAATTTCTTAAAAGAGTTAACTCAACATCCTGATGCAACGGTTCTTTTAAATGGTGCAATGGACATTACTTTGCAGTCTGCTTATATTAAACTGATCAATGAACGACACCTAAAATTCACAGTGGTCAATGATTTCGTTGAAAATACGCCAGATGCTTTAGGTTTAGTTTTGACCGCAAAAGAAGCAGTAAACGTGGAAACCATCGACATTGAACAAAAATTTCCTAAACAATCTATATCACCCGAACAACCAGACAAACCTAAGAAGGGGTTTTGGCATAAGTTATTTCATTGAAACGGTATGAAAAAGTCAGGCTCTTCGGTAATTTACTAAAAACCACACAATGCGCTTTCCGCATTGTGTGGTTTTTAGTCCAATTACTCGAGTCTAAAATACTTCTGGATACAGCATTTTCAGTACATCCATCGTTAAATGGCGACCTTTACCCGAATGTGGATAAGCATGCATATGCATTGCTGGGTTGAAGTTTGCTTCTATGATGCCATATGTTCGGCTATGCTTCGTTCCCTTGATCGATTTATCCGGCACGATCAAGTCGATGCCACAGATTTTGGCGCCTAAGGCTTGGACTGCTTCAATGGCAATTTGCTTGTAACTTTCATCAAAATCATCTGTCACATCGATGGAATCGCCACCCGTGCTGACATTAGAGTTTTCTCTTAGATACACAATTTGATCTTTTTCTGGAACAGATGTTGTTAATAAATTTTGTTCTTTTAACATCAAACGCTCAACGTCACCTAACTGAATCAATTCTAATGGTGAACGGTGATGGGTTCCTCTCAATGGGTCGAGATTTTTTTCGGCTACCAATGCTTCCACAGAGCGGATACCATCTCCCACCACATTGGCTGGTACGCGCAACATGATCGCCCGCACTTGATCATCTAAAACAAAGAATCGATATTCCGTCCCTGGCAAGAACTCTTCAATTAAGACAGCTGAATCTTCTTTAAACGCTAACTGCAAGGCTTCAGTATAATCAGCTAATGAAGCACCCTCTTTGAAAATGGTGATTCCTATACCATAATTTGTCGTTTTTGGTTTGATCACAAATGCTTTTTCCGAATATTTTACATAGGCCTGTTCGGCCATTTCCAGCGTATCAAATTCATCGCCAGCAGGAACTGTAAAGCCAGCTTCTGCTAAAACTTTTTTCGTCACTGTCTTATTCTCCATGATCAATGGGACAACATAATTATCTTTACTGGTCATATTAGCATTTTTGACATATTCGATATGCTCATTATGTTTGAGTTTCAAAAATTGTTCTGGTTCATCAAGGATTTCAACCTCGACACCCTTTTGAATGATATCAAATAAAAATAGTTGCGTAGATAGCTCCATGTTTCTAAAGCCAGCCAATTGATACGGGCGTTCAAATGCCATCCCTTGAAATTCTTTCCCGAAAATAATCCCCAATTCATGATTGGAGTTACTTTCAATGATCGTCCACATTTTTCCGGCAATCGTTAAATCAGGTGTTCGCAACTGTGCTCGATGAACTTCTAATGATTTTTTAGCTCTAAATAATCCTAAAGACTCGATCATTTCATCCATTTCAGCAAAAATCCGATCCCCTTCTGCCAATAATTTCACTTGGGCAAACGGATGACCTAAAGCGACTTGCTCATTCAAGAAATCTCCTGTCGCTACCCAATCATTGGGCGCTTCCTTTTCATCAGTCCACAACAAATACAACATAAACAGATGGATAAATTCTAGAGATTCTTCATCAACACCTAGTGGGGCAAACGGATTTAAATCTAAGTTTCGTAATTCAATGTAACGAACACCCGTTTTAGGTAGATCAGCCATTTGCTTGCCGCCGCGTAATCGAACCGCTGAATAAAATTCTTTTTCTTCTGATAATATGCCATTTTCAACCATCCGATGAATATCTTTGATGTAATGTTGTAAAGATTCATAAGATACTTTGACATTTTCATTATTTTTGTAACCAAATGCACTGTTACGTAAACTTCTAACCGGCTCTTTCGGTCGTTCTTCACGTTCAGTAAAGTAACCCGGCTCACTCACAGGAGAAGCGCCAAATAGATACGTGATCAGCCAACGGTAACGTAAATAGTTACGTGAGACTTTCATATATAAAATATTTTTGAATTCTTCGATCGTTT
Organism: Enterococcus sp. AZ101; assembly: GCF_050499005.1. Lineage (NCBI taxonomy): Bacteria > Bacillati > Bacillota > Bacilli > Lactobacillales > Enterococcaceae > Enterococcus > Enterococcus sp. AZ101. Next base: position 270,369 of record NZ_JBMHEZ010000003.1, read on the forward strand.
TATACTCTGTTTGCGCTGAAAAAAGCTGCTGAACTAATTCGATATCGTATTCAAAATTAAAATGAATTCCGCTGACCATTTGCTTGCGTTTCCCATATTCTCTTGCTAAATAACGACGATACAAAATCCCATCATACTGCTCGAGTTTGGCGATTTTTATCTCTTCATCTTTTAGTGGTAATTTTGGCGGCATACTTAGGGGCCAAAGCATCTCATGTTTATTCATCGAACGAAACGCTACATCATGAATTGCTGCGAGATAACGCATCATTTCATGGATTGAATTTGCCACAGGTGTGATCAATTCCATTTGCGTTTCACTAAAATCGGTTTGAATATATGGATGATATGTTCGATTCCCTAAAACCGTTGGGTGGTCTGTCATTGCTAATTGACCATCAAATGTCGTACGTTGACTTTCTTTTTCTAATCCAAAGCGCGCTGCCATGATATAGGGGCGTGCATTTTTTTGCTGTAACAACTCTTTAAATTTCATACTGTCGCCTTTCTTCCCTGTTATTATGCTATTACTCATCATTATATAGAAAAAGAGAAGCAAAAAAAATATTTTAGCTTAAATTTTGTCAAAAAGGAAATAAATTTACTACTTTGGACAAAGATAAGCCTTATTTATTTTGTATCCTCTACTATCTATTCTTTCAAGATCCGTGACTTCCATGTATACTAAAAAGAAAAAATAATTTTAATCAGAGAGGTATCTAATGACGAATCAAGCCTTAATCATCATCGATCTTCAAATCGGACTAGAAAGTTTTGGCACTGGCTTATTTCAGCGTGATAAGGTTTTAGTTGGCGTGAACCAACGAATCAGCGAGTACCGAAAACAGCAGTTACCAATTATCTTTATCCAACACGAGGATGAAGACTTGGTGATCAATAGTCAAAGTTGGCAGTTATTCGACCAACTAGACGCTAGAGCCGAAGACTTCTATATTGGTAAAACCCATGCAAATTCCTTTTTCCACACACCATTAAAAGAACTGTTGGATCAACTGAGTATCACCCAACTTGAATTTTGCGGTGCTCAAACAGAATATTGTGTGGACACAACAATCCGTATGGCACATGGTTTAGGCTATACATGTTTCATGAAGCGTGGTCTAAGCACTACCCTGGATAATGATTTATTAGATGCTAAAACAATTATTAGGCATCATGAACAGTTATGGGACCAACGTTTTCTAACGTTTATTTGATTCAATACCCCTTGTTTTCTATCTCTCTCTAATAGTACCATATTCTGGAAACAAAAAATTAAAATTATCTCATGATATCTTCTAGTCATTCGTGATAGTATAACTAGGGGATATTTGTTGCATTTTATTAATTTCGTTCTTATTTTCTATTCAAAGAGGAAATATCCCGTATTCTATGGAAATGGAGGAAGGTTTTACATGAAATTTACGAAAAGACAAATCCAAGATACATTATACGTAACAATTGGTTCTTTTATTTTAGCAGTATCGATCAATTCAATTTTACTACCAAATAAAATCGTAGCTGGTGGTGCCAATGGAATTAGTGTAGTAATCAATTATCTGTTTGGGATCAATCCAGCGTTAGTTTTGTATGCAATTAACTTGCCCTTATTACTGCTTTGCTTTTTGCTCCTTGGAAAGGAAGTTGGGATCAAAACAATTTATGGTAGTTTGATTTATCCTTTTTTTGTGGGAATTACAACGCATTTACCTGTGCTTACTCATAATATTTTTCTTGCAACAATCTTTGGTGGTCTTTTAACCGGGATTGGGTTAGGACTAGAATTTAGAGGAAACGCGTCAACTGGCGGAACGGCGATTATCTCTCAAATCGTTAATAAATATTTTAAAATTTCCCTAGGCGTGTCGATTTTGTTTGTGGACGGTATCGTGATTTTATCTGCCCTATTTGTTTTCAATACTGATACAGTTCTCTTCTCTCTGATTTGCTTATACCTTATTGGACGTGTGGTGGATATGGTCCAAGTCGGTTTTGTTCGTTCTAAGAATGTTCTGATCATTTCACCAAAATATGCAGAAATCAAAGAAAAAATCTTAGTTGATATGGATAAAGGGTTAACGATGATACCGATTGAAGGCGGTTATCAAAAAAATCCAAGTATGTTGATGATGACTGTCATCAGTGAAAAAGACTTTGCTAAAATCAAAGAAAATGTCATGGCAATCGATGAAGAAGCCTTTATTGTTTCGATGAATGCGAGTGAGGTCTTTGGTCGAGGGTTTAGCTTGAAGAAAATCGCAGAGGATTACGGGATTGAAACGAATAATTTGTGATAGAGCGGTAAAATAAAGCCCTTAGCTCTCATGAAAAATGCTTTGTGTAGCTAGATCAAGAGAATCGGAATGAAACAGTTTGCCACTTAGCAATCCAAAGGACCAATTTTTCCATTCCATTATGTACGAAATTCATTTTTCATGTTATAATTAACTTGCAGAAAAAAAGCATGTGGTACACTAACCCCCTGAAGAGTGTGAGTCTTCAAGGGTTTTTCGTGGGCTAATGCCGCCATATTTTGTTTTACTTCTTTTTAGTATTTAGCCAATACTCAAATACAGAGCTCAATATTCCTACAAGAAGCGGGCAAAAAAATGCTAAAAGCATGGGTACACCTCCTTTCAGTCGCAGGACTGGCGGATAGGCGACATATTAAAATACGCTTTTTTGCTCTTACTGCATTATTCTCATTTTAGGTGGAGATATTGCTAGTCAATCAGATTTTTATACTATAAAAAAATAAGCATACTAAGATCATTCTGTTTTTCTAATGATCTTAGTGTGTTTATTTAATCGTTGATTACTACTTTATTAGCTCTCTTGATTCTCACAATTCAAGCTTATCACCTCACCATTATCGATCAAATACTCCACGCTTGCCTCACCCCAAAAACAAAGTAAATCAAAAATTTCTCCCCATTATTCACTACATTCACTTAAATTATATTCTACTTTTGGCGAAATTTAGTTGGTGGCAGTTCAGCAATTTGGATGGACAGCGAACATAGTGCCAACGTTATTTTAACGAATAAAAAAACTTTTGGCTGGCTACTTTGTAGTCACTCAAAAGTTTTTTCTATTTCTTTAATCTTCGACTTTTAGTAATCCTTTGAACAAGCCAATCGCAAAATCATTGGCATCAAACCTTTCCAAATCATCAATACCTTCCCCAAGTCCGACTAATTTCACTGGTAAATGCAACTCATTACGAATCGCCAGGACGATTCCACCTTTGGCTGTACCATCTAATTTTGTTAGTACTAAGCCTGTGACATCCGTTGTTTCTTTAAATTGTTTTGCTTGTGACATTGCGTTTTGCCCAGTTGTGGCATCTACTACAAGCAGGACTTCATGAGGTGCATCTGGCAGTTCTCGCTGAATTATACGTTTGATTTTTTCAAGTTCATTCATCAAATTGACTTTATTTTGCAAACGTCCTGCTGTATCAACAAGTAAGATATCTGCATTCTCCGCTTTGGCACGTTCTACTGCATCAAAAACAACTGCTGCTGGATCACCGCCAGCATTGCCTCGAACAACTTCTACCCCAGCACGTTCACCCCAGACGACTAATTGATCGATAGCCCCTGCTCGAAAGGTATCAGCTGCTGCCAATAGGACTTTTTTACCATCTTGTTTGTATTCGTGGGCAAGTTTACCGATACTAGTCGTTTTACCAACACCATTTACACCGACAAATAACATCACAGTCAATCCGTTTTCTTGGATATTCAACGCATTATTTTCTTCAATGCCTTCAGCTTCGTAGAGGTCAACCATTTTTTCAATGATCGTATTTTGCACAGCAGCAGGTTTCTTCACATTACGCAATTTTACTTCTTGACGGAGCGATTCTGTAATTTTTATTGCTGTATCAAAACCAACGTCAGCACCAATCAACGTTTCTTCTAATTCTTCAAAAAAGTCTTCATCAACTGAACGGAAGTTGGCAAATAATTCATTTAAACGTTCACCAAAGGTTTTGCGAGTTTTCTCCAGCCCTTTTTCATATTTCTCTTGTACGATGATTTCTTCTGCTTGTTCCTCCATAATTTCAGGATCAACACGTTCTTCTGCATGTATCACAGGGGTCACCGTGGTCAAAGGATCACTTTCCGTTTCTAAATTGGTTTTTGGTTCTTCTTCATTTTCAAAAGAATCCTCTTGTGTTTGTTCTGTCATTTCTTGTTCGACTGGTTGCGTTTCTGAAACTTTATCTTCTACCTCAGCTTCTGTCTGCGTTTCATCTATTTCGATTTCAGCTGGCTGCGTTTCTTTTTCGTTCATGAAAGCTTTTTTTATTTTATCGAAAAATCCCATTTAATTCCCTCCTTTCAATGGTTCTAAAACAAATTTTTCAACGGCTTGTGCGACACCGTCATTGTCGTTTGTGTCTGTGATCACGTCTGCCAAATCTTTCACTCGAGAAACAGCATTTTCCATCGCGATCCCCAGACCTGCATATTCGATCATTGGTAAATCATTTTCTTCATCACCGAGCGTCATGATTTCTTCTTGTTTAATGCCTAAATCTCTTGCTAATAGAGAAATACCGTAAGCTTTTGTGATTCCTTTTGGCATAAATTCAAGTAAATTACTTCTCGTTTTGATGATTTCATATCGATCGTAAAATGGACGCGGTATTTTTTTGATTTGCTCATCTAAATACGTTTGATCTACTGCAATAACAGCTTTATTATAGATTCTGTCAGCGGTCAATTGCGCTAATTCGTAAGACTCATATGTCAGTAATTTATTTAACTGGCTATACAACGATTCATGATCCTTTGTCGTTGGCAACTGTAATACAAGCCCATCAGATAAAATATCCAATGGTACGTTCAATGATTTAGCCAACTCAAACAAATCATGGATATTTTCTACAGGCATAGACGCTTTTTCGATGATTTCACCTGTATCATTTTTTTGAACCAAACCACCATTGAAGGTGATACTGTAGTCCCCATTGTCACGCAAATTCAAAGCGTCCAAATAAATACCGATTGCCGCTAATGGTCGACCTGTACAAATAACGATTTTAACACCTGCAGCTTTTGCTTGCGCTAAGGCTTCTTTGTTTCTTGCAGATATTTCCTTATTACTATTTAATAACGTGCCATCTAAATCGATAGCGATCAATTTAATCAACCTGTCTTGTCCTCCAATCCTATACAACTAGCTTTCAGCGACGATTGCGCCGCCTTCTTTGACTTCTTCCAAACGAACAGAAACGATTTTCGAAACACCTGATTCCTGCATCGTTACTCCATACAACACATCTGCGGCTTCCATAGTCCCTTTACGGTGTGTCACCACAATAAATTGTGTATTATCTTCAAACTCACTCAAATAATGACCAAAACGAGAAACGTTCGCATCATCTAAAGCGGCTTCGACTTCATCCAAGACGCAAAAAGGTACTGGTCTAACACGGATGATCGAGAACAATAAGGCAATCGCCGTTAATGCTCGCTCACCTCCAGAAAGTAAGCTTAGATTTTGTAATTTTTTACCTGGAGGTTGTGCTTCGATTTCGACCCCAGTATTCAATAAATCTTCTGGATTCGTTAAAATCAATTCTGCCCGACCGCCGCCAAACATATTTGGAAATACGACGTTAAACTGTGCTCTAATTGCTTCAAAAACCTCACTAAACCGCGCTTTAACTTCTTCATCCATTTCGCCCATCGTTTCAAATAATTGCTCTTTGGCATCTAATAAGTCATCACGCTGCGTCACTAAAAACTCATGTCGTTCATTGACTTGTTCATACTGTTCGATTGCGTTAAGATTGACGGGGCCTAAACGTTCGATATCACGTTTCAAGCGTTTCACTTCGATTTTTGCCTGTTCTTTGTCGATTGTCAATTCGTAGTCCTCACTTGCACGCTCAAAGGTCAAACTGTACTCTTCTTGCAAATATTGTAACGAATTGTCTAATTTGATTTCTGAACGGTTTTTTTCGACTTCGATTTTTGTTTGCTCTGTTAATAAATGTTGCTGCTGTTTATTTTCTTCTGCTAAGCCGACATCGATTTGGTCGACTTGTGCTTGTAATTGCTGACGAGCAGTTTTCGCTTCTTGAATACTCGTTTGGAGTTGCTCTTTTTTCTCAGCTAATTGTTCTAATTGAACCGCTAAACTTTCTTCTGTCACTTGATGATCGGTTGAATTGTCATTCAATTGTTGTAACTGCTGTCGTAAAGCAGTCTCTCTAGCTAAAAATTCATCTAGTTGGACTTGCTTTTCTGCTGCTTGTTCCGTTAGGTGAGCTAGTTGTTCTGTTACAACGGCTTGATCGGCTTGCACTTGATTGAACCGTTCAAACGCTTCTGCCCGTAATGTTTCCATTTGGCTGGCTTCTTGATCGACTTGTTTCATTTCCTGATCCAAACGATTTTTCGTTTGATTTAGCTCTTGCTGTTGCTCTGTTAATTCGGCTTTTCTTGTTTGATACTCAGTTAAAAATTGATGTAATTCTCGCGCTTCAAATTCAAACAAGCGTTGTTCCTTCGTTAAACGAGTGATCGTTTCTTCTTGATTCGCTAATTTATTTTGCAGCTCTTGTTGCTTCAAGCGGCTCGTTTCACCTGTTGAACGCAATTGCTCAAGTTTTTCATTTAATTCTTTGACTTCCTCTGTCAGCTGTTGTACTTCTTTTTCGGTAACCGTCAATTGTTTTTCGACCCGCTCCATTTGTTCAGTCAATGTTTGGAGTTCTTGGGTTTGTGAAAATAAGCTGCCTTGGTTGCCTCGCTTGTTGGCACCACCCGTCATCGAACCACCTGAGTTCATGACATCACCCTCTAAAGAAACAACACGATATTGATAATTCACAGCTTTTGCTAGTTGATTGGCGCTCTCTAAACTTTCCGCTAACAAGGTTACACCTAAGAGGTTTTGGATCACATTGCTGACTTCATCTGAAAAATGAACTAATTCGCTAGCGACTCCTAAATATCCAGAAATAGTACTGATACGATCGCGCACCGCACTACTCACGTTTCTGGGCTTGATCGTCGTCAATGGCAAGAACGTTGCCCGACCGCTATGTTGTTGTTTTAGGAACGTAATACCTGCTCGACCATCTTTTTCGGTCTCCACGACTACATGTTGTGCAGCTCCGCCTAAAGCTGTCTCAATCGCTACTGTATACTCTTTGGGAACATCGATTAATTCCGCAACTGCACCGACGATTCCAGTCAATTGTTCTTTGTGTTTTAAGATTGAACGAACACCTTGATAAAAGCCAGAGTAGTTTTCTTGGATTTCTTGTAAGCTTTTTTGACGTGCTTTTGCTTGTTGAACTTGGTTCATCGCTTGGTACATTTGCTTTTGTTTGGTCGCTAATTGTCCTTGTTTTTGATCTAGTTGCTGTTTGAATTGGGTATATTGTTCTCTTTGCTCTATTAAAGATTGTTCTGATTCAAAGACATTTGCTTCTAGTTGTTCTTTTTCGATTAAGGCATCCGTCATTTGTTTTTCTAGTGCTTCATGCTTTTGAATAGACTGTTGATTTTTAGCTGTTTCTTGTTGATATTGTCGCTCTAAGTACTTTAAGTCATTGCTCGTATTGGCTTGTTCTTGCATGACCTCAACGTATTGGCTACGTAGTTCTTCTAATAATTCTTTAGAAGATTTACTATATTTTTCAACTTCTAGTTCTGAGGATTTGATTGCTTCAACTAATGATTCACGTTGCGCTTTTTTCTCAGTGACCTTTGCTTGTAAGTCTTGCACTTCTTCACGATATCGAGTGATTTTCTCAGCATTCTCTGTTAATGATTGCTGATATTCACTAGTTGTTTGCATCGTGTGTTTTGAACGTTCAACTAAGACGTTTTTTTGTCCTTCAGTTTGTTTTAACGCTTCGGTGATTTGTAATAATTGCTGCTGTTGTGTCTCGATCTGCTCATCTAATTTATTGCGTTTACCGCGTAGTTGGAATAGCTCATCTTCTGAATCACGTATTTTCTTGCTTGCCACCTGCAATTTTTCTTCGATTGCTACAAGTTCGGTCGCTTTTATCTCCCAGACTTCTTTGGCTGTTTCGATTTCTGTGACGGTCAAGCTAACATCGATTTCAGTCAAGCTCTCTTTAAGCTTCAAAAACTCCTTGGCTGCTTCGCTTTGTGCAGCTAGAGGAGTCAGTTGATCTTCTAATTCATAGATGATATCTTGCACACGACTTAAATTATCTTCTGTTTCAAACAGTTTTTGTTCTGCTTTTTTCTTTCGTTGTTTGTATTTCAACACACCTGCTGCTTCTTCAAAAATCCCGCGACGGTCTTCTGGTTTACTATTAAAAATCGCTTCGACTTTCCCTTGAGAAATGATCGAAAACGATTCTTTACCCAAACCAGAATCCATAAATAAATCGTGGATATCTTTCAAGCGACAAGCTTGTTTATTGATATAAAAATCACTTTCACCTGTTCGACGATAGCGACGTGTCACGCTGATTTCAGTAAAATCTAACGGTAAAAAATGATCACTATTATCTAAGACAACCGTTACTTCGGCAATATTCAACGCTTTACGACCTTCAGAGCCCGCAAAAATAATATCCGGCATCTTACCTCCGCGAAGGCTTTTAGCTGACTGCTCACCTAAAACCCAGCGAATCGCTTCGGTGATATTACTTTTTCCACTGCCATTTGGTCCGACAACAGCCGTCACGCCATTTTCAAACTCTATTACGGTTCGATCCGCAAAGGATTTAAATCCCGCGATCTCAATTCGTTTTAAATACACGAATAAAACGGCTCCTTCCAAGCTTACTCAGGATTCTTTTTCAGCGCTCGTTCAGCGGCATCCTGTTCTGCTAATTTCTTTGATTTCCCCTGACCTGTTCCAATCATTTTTTCGTTAACAAAGACTTCTACAAAAAAGATCCGATCATGAGCGGGGCCTTCTTCATTGACTAAACGATAGTCAATATGGACGTCTCCTTGTCGTTGTAATACTTCTTGTAAATGTGTTTTGTGATCCATCTCATGTGAAAAAGCACCGGCATCGATTTTTGGAAAAATGACTTCTGCAATGAATTTTTTGACTGCATCCACTTTTTGATCTAAGAATAAAGCACCTAAAAATGCTTCGAATAAATCACACAGTAACGCTGGTCTAGTACGTCCGCCTGAATTTTCTTCTCCTTTTCCTAGGAGAATATATTGGTCAAAATGACATTCTTTCGCAAATTTGGATAAACTATCTTCTCGAACGATCGCCGCCCGCATCTTCGTCAGCTTGCCTTCCGGCATTTCTGGGAATTGTTTATACAGATATTGAGAAACCAATAATTCTAAAACGGCATCTCCTAAAAATTCTAATCGTTCATTGTCAGATAGCTTTAAGTATCGATGCTCATTCACATAGGATGAATGGGTAAAAGCTTGTTCTAATAGGTTGACATCATGGAATACAATGCCGTAACGTTCTTTTAATTCGGTAGTTAACTGATTGTCCATTTGCTACATTCCTTTAAGTTTATTTACAACCTTCTCCATTATACTTTTTTTTACGGGATTTTTAAATGGTTAGGGCAGAATTGACTTAAAATGACTGCCTGTTTCAACATATTTGCAAGTTTTACTAATGATTTCAGCTTGTAGAATGAGACTTTTTATAATAAACTCTAAAGATTCGAGCATTCGTTCCGATTCAAAAGACAAAAAGCGTTCAAGATCGTTTAAAATCTCGATACGCTTTTCGTTTAATCTGTTTCAGTAAAAAATCGTTTAATCTCAATTGCAGCTGCTTCTGATGAATCTGAGGCATGGATAATATTTTGATAACTATTCGCACCATAATCTCCACGAATCGTCCCAGGTTCCGCTTCTAAGCAATTCGTTGCGCCAATCATTTTTCGAACAGTTTTAATGACACTTGTTCCTTCTAAAACGAGGTAAACGACTTCTGATGAGGTCATATAGGCCATCATGTCTTCAAAAAAATCAAATTTCTTCACATGCGCATAATGTTCTTCCGCTAATTCTCGAGACATTTTTGCTATTTTTAATCGACGAATGTTTAATTGCTTCTTTTCAAATCGCTGAATGATTTCTCCAACTAATTTACGAGTAACTCCGTCTGGCTTGATGATGATTAATGTTTGCTCCATTTGATTTCTCTCCTTAACCTCCACTTTTTGTAAGCGCTTAAAAAGAAGGTTACCATGCTTACCATAGTCTGTCTAGTGTATAAGTGACAAAAAAAAGTTGGGCATTGTCCTTTTTGATAGACTACTTAAAAAAGAGAGACTGGGACAGCTCGCCACGAGCTACCTTAGTCTCAGTCTCCTCTTTCTAATACTATTCTTTATTTAGGTTTATCTGCTGTTAGTTCCACTTTAGACCAATCCATCTCTTTATTACTTAATAGATAATTTTTCACACGATTGTTTACTGGTTGGATAACATAATAATTTGTCGTTGGAATCGCAAAAGCCTCCTCTTTGGCATACTCTTGCCACGCGTAAAAAGCTTTTTTACGTTCTTTATCGTCGAATGTTTTTTCTGATTCAAGCGCTTTTAATAACTTATCATTTTCTTCTGAAGCAAAACGAGTATAGTTGAATTCGGAGTTTCGACCATACAAGCCTGTTGGTGCTGGATCTAAACCTGTTACCCAAGCTGCGTTGTAAACATCGATTTCTGGATCATCTTCTTGTAATTTTTTGTAAAATGCTTGACTGTCCATCAATCGACCACCAGATAATTCAACTTTCAAGCCAATTTTTTCCCACTCTTGAATCATGTAGTCTGCTAATGCTTGAGAGATTTCTTCATTCTTACGGCAAGCAAAGTTAATGACTAACTTGTCCCCATTTGGATCTTCACGGATACCATCATCATCCGTATCTTTGTAGCCTGCATCTTCTAACAATTTCTTCGCTTTTTTATGATCATACGAGTAACCTTTTTGGTCAGGATTATGGACACTCTTGAAAAATGGAATGATCAATGAATTACTCGTGCTTCTCAAACCATGATAAAATTTATCGGCAATTGCTTCTGTATTAATGGCATAGCCCATTGCTTGACGTAAGTTTTTGTTTGCCATTTTTGACTTTTCATCATAGGCTACTCCCTCTTGTTCAGCATTCCATTTCCCCATTTTAAACCCTAGATACGTATAAGAATTATCCACATCACCTAATATTTGGTATCCTTCTAAATCCTTATACGTATCATAACTATCCGCAGGCATATCCACAAAAGTATCATATTCCTTTGCCTTCATACTCTCTACAACACTTGCGGTTGGGACAATTGTTTTAACAATTTTAGCTAGTTTTGGCTTGCCGCCATAATAATGTTCATTTGCTACGAACGTTGCTGACTCTCCATTGACAAACTTATCTAACTTAAACGCACCCAAAGTTACAGGATTTTTCCGAACCGGATCACTGGTTTCCATATCCTTAACAGCAATTCCTTCAAAAAGACGTTTAGGTGTCGCCGTACCCCAAATGACGCCACCAGCCAACTTGATTGCAGGATTCATTTCAATATAGGATATTTCTACTGAACGATCATCGATTGCTTTGATACCAGAAATCGTTTCTGCTTTTCCTTCATGGTATTCTTTCATTCCGACAATTGATTCAAATTTACTACCATAGCGGACACCAGGATAGTCTTTATGCCCTATGATTTCGTATGGGAAAATAACATCCTCTGTTGTGACTGCTTTGCCATCGCTCCATTTTAAATCCTCACGCAACTTGATGATAGCTTTTTTACCATCTACGTCAATTTCAAGATCCGCAGGACCACCATCAATCAATTTGCCCTCATCATCATATTTAATTAGTGACTCATAAGCACCTGACATGATTTTTGTATCCAATGCATTTGAAGAAAAGTTAGCATCAAATACTCCTGGAAATTGTGTATCTGCTGCAATTGCTACTTTTAGCGTTCCTCCATCAATTGCTTTCTCTTCATTTTTTACTGCTCGTGCAAATTTTGTTGCATCCTCATTAGACGATGTACTCTCTTCCTTTTTGCCGCCTCCACAGGCTGCTAGTCCTAATGTTACAGACATTAACAACATCACACCACTGACCATTTTCTTTTTCATAAAATATCCTCCTCATTTTTTTGTTTACCCTAATCGTTGTTTTGCATCTGCCGTACGTTTGAAAGCTTGTCCGACATAATTTATACTTAGCATCAGCACTAAAATCAGTAGTGACGCAGGTAACCAAACCCATTGTTTATTGACTAACACATCGCCGCTACTGGCAAAGCTGATCAATGTCCCTAAGCTTGGCACATTGGCAGGCAGTCCAAAACCTAAGAACGTTAAGGTCGTTTCAATACCGATATTACCAGCAAAATTCATTGTCAAATTGGTGATGATCAATGAGCTTAGATTAGGCATAATTTCTCGAAACATGATTTTAATATTACTCGTCCCCATTGTTTTGGACGCATTTACATAATCTCGACGTCCTTCTGATAATGTTTTGCTTCTGAATAATCTTGCTTTTGCTACCCAGTAAAATAGACTCATGATCAAAATAAATGACCAAACATTATACTTAGGAATAATCGTGACAAAAACAATAATAATCATCATCATTGGCAAGATCATCGTAAAATCAACGATGCGCATAATAAAATTATCTACTTTTCCGCCATAATAACCCGCTAATATCCCTATACCAACACCAATAACGGAAGTAATGATCGTAATCGCAAATCCAATAACAATGGAGTTTCTCGCACCTATAATTAGTTGCCCAAAAACATCTCTACCACCTTCATCCGCACCTAAAAAGAACTTGCCTCCTGGCGGAGAATATTTTTCAAATATGTCGATTGTCATGACGTTGTTTTGGTCAATAATCAACGCACCTATAAAGGTAACAGCTATGATCAGCAATAAAATCACTAGTGAAAGCAGAGCTAGCTTATCTTTTTTAAACTCCCTAGCAATCATCTTTAACCCCATTGGTGGTGTACTGATTTCGGTATATTCCTGTGATTCGCCAATTTCTTCCATCGACTCGTTGTTCATCATAATGTAATCACCTCTCCATTCACTGTACTCTGATCCTAGGGTCTATAGCGCTCATGATAATATCGGAAATAAGTGTCCCAAATAAGGTTGCTAGTCCATAAATTAAAATAAGAGCGGTCACTACACTATAATCTCTTTGCGTGATTGAAGTGATAAATAAATTTCCCATTCCTGGAAAACCAAAAATACGTTCAATCACAACTGACCCACCCAGTAAACCAGTAATTTCATAGCCAGCCATCGAAGCAATCGGCAAAGATGCATTCCTAAAAATATGTCGTGTAAAAATCTTTTTCGTTGGCACTCCTTTTGCTCGCGCTGTCCTTACAAAATCACTCGATTTTAAGTCAATCACTTCACTTCTTAAGTATTGAATCGTAACCGCCGTTGCCAATAATGCAGATGTAATCGCCGGTAAAATCAAGTGGTATGCACGACTCCATAAGTAAGCAATCGTTCCCGGTTCAACATCAGGTGATACGGAACCTAGTGTTGGAAACCAACCTAGTCGATAACCGAAAAAGAAAAGAATAATTAAAGCAAAAACAAAACTAGGGACGGCAAAACTAAAAAAGTTATACACCACGACCGCTTTATCAAATTTAGAATTTTGATATCTTCCTGATAATACACCTAAAGGCAACGCAATCGCATAGGTCAAAATAACTGTCAACAGCGATAGCCAAATCGTATTCATCGCCCGTTCACTAATTAAATTTGCTACTGGAATTTTATATTGATAGCTGGCACCAAAATCACCTTGCAGAGCATTGACTAACCAACGAAAATATTGTGTATACCATGGATCATATAATCCAGCTTTCTCCCGCAACATTTCAATTTGGGCAGGATCTGTTCCCGGTTGAATCAACCCTGAAAAAGGGTCTCCTGGCATCATTTTGGCTAAAATAAAAATCAATACGCTCAAAATCAGCACTTGAGGAATCATCAACAGGATTCGTCGCAAAATCGTTTTCCACATTCGCTTGCACCTCCGTCTTTTAATGCCACTTGATGTGTCTCACTGATTTTATGTAAATCATAGACACGACCATTTTGATCATAATACTCTTCTTGATACGCATGATACTCTTGTTCAATTCGGCGCCGCTCCGCTTTATGTTCTTCTCGATGAGCCACATCGATTTTAGGAATAGCTGACAGTAATCGTTTTGTATATATATGCTGAGGGTTCGTGTAAATATCTTTTCGGGAACCGATTTCTACAAAACGACCTTTGTACATAATCGCGATATTATCACACATATGTTTGACAACTCCGAGGTCATGGGAGATAAACAAATAACTCAATCCATACTCTTCCTGAATATTTTTCATAAAATTCAATACTTGTGCTTGGACAGATAGGTCTAAAGCTGACACGGGTTCATCCGCAATGATCAATTTAGGATTCGTTGCGACTGCTCGAGCAACACCTAAACGTTGACGCTGACCTCCAGAAAACTCATGCGGATATTTGTACAACGCATCTTCCGGCATTCCTACGATATCTAAAAGCCCCTGAACCTTCTTCTTCTCCTCTTGAATACTTAAACGTTCAAAATTGCGAATTGGTTCTGCGATAATATCCAATACTCTTTTTTTAGGATTTAAACTAGACATAGAATCTTGAAAAATCATCTGCACGTCTTTGTTATAGTGCAACGCTTTTCGATTGTGCGCTTTTGTCACGTCCTTGTCTTGATAGGAAATGCTACCGCTCGTTACTTTCTCTAAGCCAATGATTGCTTTTCCAGTAGTGGATTTACCAGAACCTGATTCACCGACTAAACCATATGTTTTGCCTTTTTCAATGATAAAATCAACTCCATCAACGGCTAATACATGATCAGTCACTCTGTTAAAGAAACCACTACGGATCGGATAATGAACTTTCAAGTCTTTGATTTGAATAATTTCTGCCATTATACTTCCTCCTGATCGTCTCTAAAATGGAAATGCTGATAACAGGTACAGCGGACAAAATGGCCCTCTGACACTTCATGCAAAGTTGGTTCTGCTTCATGAGCATCCTCTGAAATCCAAGGAATTCTTGGCGCAAAACGACACCCTTCTCTTGGTAATTTACTCAATGAAGGGACTACGCCTTCGATCACATGTAATTGACTATCATCTGAATTTTCTTGAGGAATTGATTGTAGTAAAGAACGTGTGTATGGATGTTTAGGATTGCTGAATAATTCTTCAGCTGTCGCAACCTCAACAAATTGTCCCGCATACATCACCGCTACCTTATCTGCCATTTCTGCTACCACACCTAAATCATGAGTAATCAAAATAATTCCTGAACCCGTTTCTTCTTGTAGATCCTTAAGTAAATCCAAAATTTGTGCTTGAATCGTTACATCTAGTGCCGTTGTGGGTTCATCGGCAATGATGATAGCAGGTTTACAGGCAATTGCTATCGCGATAATGACACGTTGACGCATTCCTCCAGACAACTCATGAGGATACTGTCTGCCCACTCGTTCTGGATTTGGAATGCCAACTTGCTGCAACAACTCCATTACCCTTGCTTGCATTTGTTCTGCATTCATATCAGTATGATAGGTTAAGCTTTCCTTGATTTGATCATCAATCCGCATTAAAGGATTGAGTGCTGACAATGGATCTTGAAAAATCATACCAATGTCATTCCCACGTATTTTGTTGTATAGCTCTTCATTAAACGTAGTTAAGTTTAGCTCTTTATAGAAAATTTCCCCAGTTACACGACTATAGTTTGCATCATGTAATCCCATAATCGTTGTTGCTAATGTGCTTTTGCCACAACCCGATTCACCAACGATTGCGAAAATTTCATTATTTTCTAGCTCAAATGACACATCATCTACTGCATCATAATACTCATCTTTGATTCTAAATCCAGTGTGAAGATGTTGAATATCCAATAATTGACTGCCATCACTCACATTAATCCACCCCTTATTATCGACTTTACAGTTCGTCATACTAAAAACTATTTATCATAGAATAAAATTGCTAATCCATTACATAAAAAACGCTTCAACAACCTTATTGTAATCTTTTTTATGCAATTGTATATAAGATTTACAAAAAATGCAACATTTTGGTAAAAGTATATTTATTTCGAAACACACAAAAAAAGTCTGAGACATAACTCTACGAGTTATATCTCAGACTCAAAGAATCCGAATAAACGGCGGGAGCAAAAGCAACTCCTTCGGAAATAAGTTGAAATCCACAAAAATTTGAAGAGCAATTTTCGTAAAATCCCTCTTATTTCTCGGAGTTAAACACTTCTGTCCCAGCCTCTTTTGTGATAATGTGAAAAAAGTCGAGTTTTTGAAAATAACCTACTCAACCTTTGGCACAACCTCATTTTGCATTTTTTAAATTATAAGTGATTCATAATATAATCTACAGCAGCACCAACTGTTTCAATTTGTTCTGCATCTTCATCAGAAATTTCTGTACCAAACTCGTCTTCAAGTTCTAAAACAAATTCCATTACACTAATCGAATCTGCATTCAAGTCATCTTTAATGTTTAATTGATCTGTCACTTTCTCAGCTTCAATATCAAAGTGGTTTGAGATAATCTTCGCTACTTTTTCAAGTACTTCTTCACGACTCAACTGTATTCACCTCCACTGCTTTTGAAAAGCGTTCCTCACGATTGAGTTAAACGCTATGATACATTGTACTCACAAATAATCGATTTGTCCATCTTTTTTTGCAAAAACATTACAATACGGTTGCAAACAGGTTGCGAAAATGGTTATTCTTTTGTTTCATAATAGCTGACAAGCTGGGGTACAACTTCGGTTTTTAACATTGTCTGAATTTGACGAATAGTATAGCGAACAGCTTCTGGTCCTGTTGATCCGTGTGTTTTGATAACAGGTGCTTTCAACCCAAATAAAACGGCTCCGCCATGTTTAGAGTAATCCATTTCATCTTTCATCCCACGTAAGGCATTTTTTAAAAGTAAGGCGCCCATTTTGCCTTTAAATCCTTCTGCAAGAATCGAGGACTTTAAGAGTCCCATCATATTTAGCGCTGTTCCTTCGATCGATTTTAGCACGGCATTGCCTGTAAAGCCGTCGGTCACAACAACATCAGCAGCGCCACTTAATAAATCACGCGCTTCTACGTTTCCAATAAAATTGATACTGTCTTCTTCTGATAGCAACTCAAATGCTTTTTTCGTTAATTCGCTCCCCTTCGTTTCTTCAGAACCATTGTTCAAAAGAGCAACACGAGGTGTCGCGATATTTCTCACTTTTTCAGCATAAAAAGAACCTAACACAGCATACTGAACAAGATGTTCCGGTTTATTATCAGCATTCGCACCTAAATCCAACATGTCAAAGCCGCCATCTGGTTGACCGATAACTGGCAAAGTAGACATCAAACCAGGACGCTCAACATTCTTGATTCGTCCCACGATAAACAAACCTGCTGCTAATAATGCTCCAGTATTCCCAGCAGAAAAAATCGCGTCCGCCTCACCATTCTTAACCGCTTGAGCAGCTAGAACCATCGAAGCGGTTTTCTTACGACGAATCGCCTTAACCGGCTCATCGTCACTATTGATTTTCTCATCTGTATGAATAATCGTAATATTCGTTTCATCGGTTACATACTTTTTAATTTCATCTTCTTTTCCATAAAGTAAAAACTCAATCTCAGGAAAATCCTGCTTGGCTAGCATCACACCTTCAACAATCGCCTGCGGTGCATGATCGCCACCCATTGCATCAACTGCAATCTTCATAAAATAGTCCCTCCTAGGTAAATTACAATAAATAGTATAACATATCGAAAAGCGGAACGAAGCGGTTAACTCTCATGAAAATTAGGACTCTGACTAGGAAACGCTCTTTTGTTTCATAGACAGATTATCTATTTTCCTTGAGAGTTGCTTCGTGTAGCTGGATCACGAAAAGCTGAACGAAGCGGTTAACTCTCATTTCAACTCCTCACACCGTCTCAATACGATTAGTCAAAAAACTGTTGCTCATCATCATTGGGCTTAATTTTATCCACAACACCACGATACTCTGGTAAAACCCACCACTGCTCTTTTTTCCAAATAATACTAGCTTCTTGACGAGCTACTTCAAGTATATTGAAATCCGTTACAATATCACCCACAGCAAATTGCGGAACACCAGATTGCCTAGCACCAAATACCTCACCAGGTCCACGCAATTCCAGATCTTTTTCACTTAGTACAAAACCATTATTCGTTTCCGTCATGATTTTCATCCGCTCTACACCCATTTCATTTTTGGGATTAGCGACTAAAATACAATAAGAGGCTTCTGATCCTCGCCCAACACGACCACGTAGTTGATGTAGCTGAGCTAAACCAAAACGATCAGCATCCATGATCAGCATAACAGTGGCATTGGGGACATTGACACCTACTTCGATTACTGTAGTCGAAACTAAAAGCTGCAAGTTATTCTCTTTAAATTCCTGCATGATTTCTTCTTTTTCCTGATTTTTCATTTTGCCATGAAGTAACCCGACCTGATAAGTAGGATTAAAGAAAGCAGACATATGCTCAAAAATCTCCGTAGCATTTTTAACATCTAAGGCTTCAGATTCTTCGATCAACGGACAGATCACATAGGCTTGATGTCCACGAGCCAGCTCTTTTCCCATCCATTCTAGAACTGTATCTAATTGCGGTGGCCGAATCCAGCGTGTTTCTATCGGAATCCGACCAGCTGGCATTTCATCAATGATCGAGACATCCATCTCACCAAACGCTGTAATGGCTAACGTTCTTGGGATAGGTGTAGCTGTCATAAATAAGACATCTGGCTTCAACCCTTTTTCTCTTAAAATTCGCCGTTGGTTCACACCAAACCGATGCTGCTCATCTGTAATAACCAAGCCCAATTTATGAAAAATAACATCTTCTTGGATCAAAGCATGTGTTCCGATAATAATATCGATTTCTCCTGTCGCTAATTGTTGAAGCAGTTCTCGGCGCTCTTTTGTTTTAGTTGATCCCGTTAAGAGTGCTGTCCTAACTTCCAGAGGATCATAAAGTTGCTGGAGACTTTCCATATGCTGTTGTGCTAAAATCTCTGTTGGTACCATTAAAGCGCCTTGAAAGCCAGCTGTCATCGTGGCATAAAGAGCAATTGCTGCCACAACTGTTTTACCGCTCCCAACATCCCCTTGTAACAAACGCTGCATATGGTTTTGGCTCATCAAGTCTCGGCAGATTTCATTCGTCACTTTCTTTTGAGCCGCTGTCAGTTCAAATGGAAGCTTTTGTGTAAATAATTTTAGGCGCTCCACATCATATTGGATGCTCAATCCATTTTTTTCTGCTTTTTCTTGTCTTTTCAAACCTTGCATTTTTAATTGAAACAAGAAAAATTCTTCAAAAACAACACGCCGCTTAGCTTGATGACCGTCTTCTGGACCGCTAGGAAAATGCATCGCAAACATCGCTTCTTTTCTCGGCATCAAACGATACTTCTCCAACAAGTCTTTCGGCAAAATTTCGGGAATAAGATCTCCATATTTTTCAAAGCCCGTTCGAATCAGCTGAATCAAGCTGCTTTGTCGAACTTTTTTATTCACATGATAAATCGGAGCAAAATCCTCACCATCATTTTTGGCTGCTAAAATTTTCATACCATTCAACGATTTTCGTTTAGCGTCCCATTTCCCATAAACTGCGATTTCTTCAGACATCACGATTTTGTCTTTTAAATACGGTTGATTAAAGAAGGACACATTGATCACCGCGTGGTCTTGCATCATCCGAAACATCATGCGACTTTTTTTATAGCCGTAACGACTCACGACTGGTTCAGATACAACTAAACCTTTTAGCGTAACTTTTTCTTGATCTTGGATTTCATTTAATTCCTTTTCTTGGATATCATCATAGCGAAAAGGATAGTAGGACAACAGCTCTTCGATTGTACCAATGCCTAACTCTTTTAAATTCTCAGCACGTTTTGGACCCACGCCGGTCAAGACACCGATATCATCCGCTAAGTTCACCACTCTTCCTCCTCTCATTAAATAGATACGTGTTTTACTCTTCATTTGTTTATTTTCTAAAGAAAAAGGGTGTGGGACAAAAGTAAAAATTACTTTTGTATCACACCCTAAATACGAATAAACGGTGGAGCAGAAGCAATCACTACGCTTCGCTTCGATTACATCAAATTCTAAGTGCTAAAGCACTAAGCTTTGAAAGCTTCGGAAATAAGCTGAAATTGCTGTAAAACACAACAAGGAATGAGTTGATGTTGCACAGTACCTACTTGGTCACTAAAATTTGAAAAACACTAATTAGGCATCATTCAACATCGAAATTGACCATTTTGTGTTTCTTGTCATTTTCGTGAATTCCTTCTTATTTCTCGGGATTAAACGCTTCTGTCCCAGCCTCTTCAATAAATCATTTGTTATTCCGCTGAAAATAGGTATGGATACACTGGTTGTCCACCTTCATGAATCTCGGTTTCTAGATCTTCATATTCAGCAGTCAAGGCTTCTACAAATTTTTCAGCTTCTTTCATTGTGCCACCTTCACCGACAATGATCGTTACGATTTCTGTATCTTCATCGATCATGCGTTTTAGTGTATCCAATGATGCTTTGAACATATCTGGTTCAGATACTACGATTTTGCCGTCAATCATTCCTAGATAGTCATCTTTTTTGATTTCAACATTATCAATCGTTGTGTCACGTACAGCCGTTGTTACCTGTCCACTCACAACACTTTCGATCATTTCTGTCATCATCGTTTTGTTTTCTTCAAGGCTTTGTTGATCATTGTAAGCAAGCATTGCTGTCATTCCTTGAGAAATTGTTTTGGTTGGAACAACCGCTACTGGAATATCTGCCACTTCGGCTGCTTGATCCGCGGCCATGAAGATATTTTTGTTGTTAGGTAAGATAATTACTTGATCAGCATTGACTTCTTTCACAGCTTTCAAAATATCTTCTGTACTAGGGTTCATCGTTTGACCGCCGCTGATGATATAACTTGCACCAAGACTACGGAACAATTCTTGAACTCCTTGGCCTGCTGCAATTGCAATCACAGCGTACGGAACACGCGCTTTTTTAGTAACAGCTGCTTTGGCATCATGTTCAACTAACGTCTCATGCTGTAAACGCATATTATCCACTTTGATTTTCACTAATGAGCCAAATTTTTGACCATAGTTCATTACCTCACCGGGATGTTCTGTATGCACGTGAACTTTGATGATTTCATCGTCATTTACGACAAGTAAAGAATCACCTAATTCATTTAAGTAGTTTCTAAATGTTTCATAATCGAAGTCACTATCAACAGTTGGACCTTCTCCGATTTGAACCATGATTTCTGTACAATAACCAAACTTGATATCTTCGGTTGCTACGTGTCCACTCACTCCACGGTGATGTTCAGCATTGACCATCTCATCCATTTCACCAGGACTTGGCTCATAAACTTCGGTTGCTAAAAATTCACCTGACAAAGCTTCTAAAAAACCTTCGTAAATAAATAACAACCCTTGACCACCACTATCGACTACACCGACCTCTTTTAATACAGGTAAAAGATCTGGTGTTTTCGCTAAAGCGCGTTTTGCACCTTTCACAACGGCTTCCATTACTTCGATACAGTCATCGGTTTCTTTGGCTTTACGCTCTCCAGAACGAGCAGCTTCACGGGAAACAGTCAAAATTGTACCTTCTACAGGTTTCATTACTGCTTTATAAGCTGTTTCTACACCATGTGTAAATGCTGCGGCTAAATCTTTTGCATTCAACGTCACAACATCTGGAATTTGTTTAGAAAAACCACGGAATAATTGTGATAAGATAACACCAGAATTTCCTCTAGCGCCCATCAACAATCCCTTTGAAAGAATGGTTGTTAATTCTCCAACTTTTTCAGAACGAGAATCTGCTACAGCTTTCGCTCCACTCGTCATAGATAAGTTCATATTTGTTCCTGTATCGCCATCTGGCACAGGGAAAACGTTCAATGAGTTGACATACTCTGCATTTACATGCAGACGACTCGCACCAGCCTGAACCATCTCTTGGAACTGACTTGCACTGATTTCTGTTACATTCACCTAAAAAATCCTCCTTTGAGATTCCTGCAAATAAATGATCATTCATCTATTTAACAGCTGGCTACCTAGTCAGGCAACACACGAACACCTTGCACAAATACATTGACGGAATTTGCCGTTACGCCAAGCAATGTTTCAAGATTATATTTTACTTTTTCTTGTACATTTCGAGAAACTTCTGAAATTTTTGTTCCATAACTTACGATTGTATATACGTCGACCGCAACGCCATTTTCTTCTTGACGTACGACAACACCTTTAGAATAATTTTCTTTACGCAAAATGCCATTTAAATTATCTTTGATTTGGTTTTTACTAGCCATACCGACGATTCCATAGATATCTGTCGCAGCACCGCCAACAACCGTGGCGATAACCTCATTGGTAATCTCAATGGTGCCTGCTGGTGTTTTGATTTTTACAGCCATTGATGAAAGCCTCCTTAAAGAGCACAATTGCCCTATTTTCTTCTATAATATTTTAACATAGCCATACCTTAATGAAAAGGAACTTAGCCAGATTATTATAGAGCGTCTCATCGAATTTACCAATAATTGTATAATTTACATCGTTTGACGGAAAATGTCAAACAGATTTGAAATTCTTCTTGCAAAAAAGAACTTTCTATGATAAATTAATTTAGTATGAGCTGAAAACTATCGCTCCGAGATCAAAGCAAAGGAGGAAACTAAAAATGGCAAAAGTATGTTACTTTACTGGTCGTAAGACAAGCAGCGGCAATAACCGCTCACATGCATTGAACGCTACTAAACGTACTGTTAAACCTAACTTGCAAAAAGTTCGTGTATTAATAGACGGTAAACCTAAAAAAGTTTGGGTGTCAACTCGTGCTTTGAAATCTGGTAAAATCGAGCGTGTTTAATAGAACGTCATCAAAAAGCTGAACGGCATGCCGCTCAGCTTTTTTTCTTGCTTATTTGTCTGTACTTTGAATCACAGCGACCATTCCTGAAGCAAAAGAGAACGTTGCCGTTGTTCCGACAAACTCATTACTTGCATAAGAAGTTGGGACAACTACATCTACATGATCCAAGGTATACTTGCTATCAAGTAACGTCAGTTGTTCAACTGGCGTTAAACAACAATAAGCAAGATAGTTCATCTCAGCTTCTTTTTCTACTCTGTACTTCCCTGGCATATAATAAGAAATGCTATTTTGTTGATCTTTTAACTTAA
Source organism: Enterococcus sp. AZ101 (assembly GCF_050499005.1). NCBI lineage: Bacteria > Bacillati > Bacillota > Bacilli > Lactobacillales > Enterococcaceae > Enterococcus > Enterococcus sp. AZ101. The sequence goes on from NZ_JBMHEZ010000003.1 coordinate 293,719, forward strand.
TTTGTTGAACAAACGCTTGAAAACGTGGTTCTAACGGCAGCCATAGATTGGCTAAAAAATGATCCAAACGCCCGCCTGTTGCACCAATAATGGTTATCTCAGCCTCTGGAAACTTTTTAAGCGTCAGTGCCAAAGCAAGTTGTGTATCCGTATCATCTTTTTCTACTTGTGCTTTTTTTACTTCTTTTGCGTGTTTTTGAATCAACTGTTGCTCTTCAATCGTTAATGAATCAAAATCCCCTACGGCTATATCTAATGACCACCCTTGCTCCACAATATATAAACTTCCGCGGTCAATTCCTACAAAATAATCAAAATCTTTAGCGTTTAATTGCGGCCACTTATCTGGTGAACCGCCAGCCACAAGAAGAATATTCATTAGTCCAACACAGCTCTCAACGAGTCGATCTGATTTTTTGGACTTTCTGCATTATAGATATAGGAACCAGCTACAAATACATTTGCACCAGCTTCTTTACAACGCTTCGCTGTCTCTGGAACAATGCCACCGTCTACTTCGATATCGTACGTATAGCCTTTGGACTCTTTCCACTCTTTTAACTGGGCAATTTTATCCAACGAACTTTCGATAAATGATTGTCCGCCAAATCCTGGATTAACGGTCATGATCAAAACTTGATCGACTAAATCTAAGACATACTCAATCGCTGATAACGGTGTACCGGGATTAATCACCACACCGGCTTTTACACCAGATGCTTTGATCATTTGCACAGCACGATGGATATGCGGTGTAGACTCTTCATGAACGGTGATAATGTCCGCACCAGCTTTAGCAAATGCTTCGATATAGTTTTCTGGCTGAACGATCATTAAATGAACATCTAGTGGCAGCTTAGTCACCGGTCTAATTGCTGAAACCACATTCGGTCCTAATGTAATATTAGGGACAAATTGACCATCCATCACATCCACGTGGATATAATCCGCTCCTAGTTTTTCGACTAATTTAATATCTCTTTCTAAATTGGCAAAATCGGCACTTAAAATCGATGGGGCTAGTTTCATTAAAGACACTCCTTTATTTTTTCTTATAAATTGGTCTGCGATTTTCTATTTCTAGTAAAAACTGCAGATAATTATCATAACGTGTTTGAGCAATTGTTCCAGCCTCGACGCGCTGTTTCACTTCGCAACCAGGTTCTTTGCGATGCATACACTCACGAAACTTACACGCTGAGGATGCTTCTACAAATTCTGGAAATTGTTTTGGTAGCTCTGTTGTTTCCATCTCTAAAAAGTCGATTGAACTAAACCCTGGTGTATCTGCGACTAATCCCTCATACAGAGGTAGCAGCTCTACGTGACGCGTAGTATGTTTTCCTCGTCCTAGTGATTCAGAAATTTTATCAGTCGCTAATTGTAATTCCGGAGAAATCTTGTTTAGTAAGGTCGATTTCCCTGCACCAGACTGCCCCATAAAAACAGTTAACTGTTCGGGGAAGTACTGTTCTAAAGCACGCACCGCTGCATCGTCATCTGCTTTTGTTGCAGCAATTACAGGATACCCGATTTCTTCATAGACTTTTTTTACCTGAGTCACACTAACGGCTTCTGTTCCAGTCAATAAATCGATCTTCGTCAAATAAATGATCGGAGCAATTTCTTTCTCTTCCAATGTAACTAAAAAACGATCCAGTAAATTGTAGGAAAAGTTCGGTTCCACCATGCTCATGACGACCACGCCTTGATCGACATTTGCAACCGGTGGACGAACTAGTTCATTGTGTCTAGGGAAAACTTCAAGTAAATAACCGTCCGTCGGATTATCACTTTCAAACATCACTTCATCCCCAACCAATGGGGTGATTTTTCGATTACGGAAATTGCCGCGGGCTCTCGTTTGAAATGTTGCACCCTCTGCATAGATGTAGTAAAACCCACTTAATGCTTTTCTGATTTGACCTTTCAGAAATGCCACCTCCTCGTTCTATTGGTTTCATTTTACCATAGGTTGGGAGAAAGCTAAACGGAAGATAGCGCAAACCCTTTTTTGGTACAAAAAAAGTGATGAATACTCGATTTCACAGCTTCATCACTTTTTCATTTATTAATTATTTTCTCCATTTGTTGGAGCTGTTGCGTTTGAGAAGTTTACAGTAACTGGTTCCCCTTTAGCAAGCATACTTCCTGCACTTGGAGAAGTGCTTGAGGCGGTACCTTTAGATACGTCACCAGAACCTGCAGCGTAAGTAAAGCCACTACTTTCTAATTTAGCCTTTGCTTCTGCTTGAGTTAACCCTGTAACGTCTGGAACGGCTACTTCTTTAGGGCCTGAACTAACTCGTAAGATGACCTTGCCAGTTTTAGTATCAAATGTCGCCCCTTCTTTAGGTTCCTGAGAAATAACGGTTCCCTTACTGACTGTATCGCTTGCTTCATCCACTTGTTCATATTTAATCCCTAGTGCAACTAAGTCAGTTACGACATTTTCATATGAACGTCCTACATAATTACCTAAAGAGATTTTAGTTGAGTCAGAACTAGTCTCTGTTGTTTTCTCAGGCCCAGAGCTGACTGTTAATGTAATTTTCCCTTTTTTAGGATTAAATGGATTGCCTGCTGCGGGATTTTGACCAATAACTAGGTCCTTCCCTACTGTATCACTCGGTTTATTCACGCGCGTAATTTGATCTTCTTTAATGCCGTAACTTAGTAATTCGTTTACTGCATCATCGTAGCTATATCCTAAGCTTGCATAGTCAGCAAGATACACATCTTCTGGCCCTTCACTTACAACCAAACTGATTTCATCTGTTTTTGGATCTACTTCTTCACCAGATTCTGGCGTTTGACTGATGACTTTATCTTCATCCACCTTAGGATCGGCCTCTTTGGTAATCTTGATTTGGCTTTCTTTAAAGCCTAAGTCACCTAACTCCTCGATTGCATCTTTATAGCTTTTTCCTGTCACTTTAGGTAGTTTGATTTTTTTATTTCCAGAACTAATATATAACTCGATTTCACGATTTTTCTTTACAGTAGAACCTATTTCAGGATTGGTCTTCACTACTTTTCCTTCTTCGATCGTGTCGCTTTGTACTTGTTTGGTCTCCGTTTTCACTTCCAAACCGGCATCTTCCAGCATTTTACGTGCTTGCGCTTCTGTTTGGTCCTCCACATTAGGAATCTTGACTTCACTGCTGCCGCGACCTGCAAAGTAGAAAATCCCACCAATAATTAAAGCGAGTGCTAATAAACTCAAAAAAATAATCAGCGGCTTCTTTTTCTTCTTAGCTTCTGCTTCTTGTTGTTCGATCTCCTCATGCTCATTCCGTTCTTCCGTTGGCGTTTCCATTGAGTTAAAAGACGACGGCATGGTCATCTCATCTGTGATCGGTGTTAAGATTTTGGTTTCACCCATTAGTCCTGTCGGCTGCCATTTAGGTTCATTTAAACGATTTGCAGCTAAAACTGTATATAAATCCCGTGACATTTCCTCCGCTGTTTTATAACGGTCCGCTGGATCCTTCGTAGTTGCATGTAGCACCACATTTTCTAATGATTGAGGAATATTCGGATCAAAGTTTTTCACAGAAGGCATTTCTTCTTGGAAATGCTTCAATGCAATCGTTACTGCTGATTCTCCATCAAATGGTACATTGCCTGTCAACATTTCGTATAAAATGATTCCCACGGCATAAACATCTGACTGATTGGTTGCCATACTGCCACGTGCTTGTTCTGGCGAGAGATAATGAACTGAACCTAACATTGTATTGGTTTGTGTGATTGATGTCTCAGTTAGCGCAATAGCGATCCCAAAATCAGTGATTTTGACAACACCGCTTTCGTCCATCAGGATGTTTTGCGGCTTTAAGTCTCTATGAATGATTCTATGTTCATGCGCAAGTGACACTGCTGATAAAATTTGTTCCATGATATCAACTGTTTTTGCATATGGAATTGGGTATTGTGTTTGAATAAATCGTTTTAGATCCATCCCTTTCACATACTCCATCACTAAGTATTGTAACCCGTCTTCTTCCCCTACATCATAGACACTGACGATATTCGGATGAACCAATTCAGTTGCGGCTAACGCTTCTCTTTGAAAGCGGCGAATTGCTGCTTGATCATTTTGAAAGTCAAAGCGCAGCACTTTAACAGCAACATCACGATCCAAAATCAAATCATGCGCTAAAAAAACATTTGCCATGCCGCCGCTGCCGATATTGCCAATAATATGATATCGACCATTTAATTTTCTGCCGATTTCAATCATTGGTTTTCCTCCTTCTGTTCGTCAAAATGTATTACTAAAACAGTGATGTTATCGGCACCACCAGCTTCATTGGCAGCTGAGATCAGTGTTGTAACTTTTTCATTTAAGTTTTTTTCTGAAAGTAACGTAGCCAAAATATCCTCTTCTGAGACCATGTTTGTTAATCCATCTGAACATAATAAAATATAGTCATCAGGTACCCAAAGATGATTTGCTACATCGACTTCAACCATTCTTGGCATACCTAGCGAACGTGTCAATACATTTTTCCGTGGATGATTCGCAGCCATTTCTCGCGTAATTTCGCCAGATTTTACTAATTCATTAACTAAAGAGTGATCTTCCGTCAATTGACGCAGTTGATTATTGCGTACTAAATAAGCTCGGCTATCGCCAATATTCGCTAAGACGAAGGCCTGATCCAACAATACCGCACTAACGATCGTTGTTCCCATGCCTAAATATTCAGGTTGAGACTGACCTTTGTCATAAATCATTTCATTTTCATCTTGAATTTCTTTGATCAACCATTGGGCTGCCTTTTCCGACGTGTCGATTTGACTTTCACGCCAACGTTCACCTAAATTATTGACTGCCATCTGGCTGGCAACGTCTCCTGCTTGGTGCCCACCCATTCCATCGGCTAAAATAGCTAAAGAAACACCTGACTGGTTCTCAAATAGACCAGCATAATCTTGATTTGTATTGCGTTTTCGACCGACATCTGTTTGAAAATTGATTTCCACTATGCTTCACCTCGTTTAACAAACTTTTTGCATACAGCAAATAAAAAATCCATCCGTTCCTAACTGATGTGGGTATAACGTAAGCATTTGATCCTGTACAGACGGTTGGACCGCCTCACTGACACACACATCGATTTTTTTAAATTCTGGATGCTTTTCTAAAAATGTTGCAATAACTTCTTGGTTTTCTTCTTCGGCAATTGTACATGTGCTATAGACCATTATACCCGATTGTTTCAAGGTTTGTGCAACACTTTCTAGAATTTCTAATTGAATTTCTGGTAATTGCTCAAAATCTTGCGCTGATTTATTGTATTTTATATCGGGTTTTCGACGCATCAAACCCAGGCCTGAGCAAGGTGCATCTACTAAGATTCGATCGAAGTATTCGGCAGGAAATTCTTCTCCTACTTTACGTGCATCTAATTTTTCAGTGTCGACAACATCTTTTACATGCAGGCGTGCCGCATTTTGTTTGATCAATTTTATTTTATGATCGTGGATATCTAAAGATTTCACACGTCCACCTTGTGCTGCATCAAGAAATGTTGCGATATGAGTAGTTTTGCCACCAGGAGCTGCACAGGCATCTAATACAACATGATTTTTTTCGATTTGCATCGCTGGTGCAACGAGCATAGAACTTTCATCTTGAATAGTTAATTTTCCTGCATCAAATAAATAATTCCCGGCCATAAACCCCTTATCTGCCACTACACCAAAAGGCGAAACGTTACTCGCTCTTGCTTCGATATGGTCTTCATGTAACACGTCTAACGCATCAGAAATACTGATTTCACGTGTGTCTACACGACCGCTAACGTGACTTTTTTCAAAAAGTGACAACCCTAATTTTCTTGTCTCTTCCATCCCCATTTGACTGATCAGCTTTTCAGTCAACCATTTTGGCATACTGATTTCTACTGAAAGACGTTCCACCGGATCTTTGATGTTGTCTAAACTAGGTGCACCTTCACGTTGATAAGCCCGCAGTACGCCGTTGACAAATTTACCGATGCCGACATTTCCACGGTGCTTCCCTATTTCCACGGCTTCATTAATGATTGCATGATCAGGTATTTTATCTAAAAAGACTAATTGATAAATCGATAAGCTAAGTAAATTTTTTACCCAGCTGTCCACTTTTTTAGGATTGGTGATAAATGGTGTTAGATAGTATTCCAATAGCAACTTACGGCTGATTGTTCCGTAAACAAGTTCTGTAAATAAGCGACTATCTTTTTCTCCTAATGCGGATTTATTGATCATTTCATTTAATAAGAGATTGGAGTATGCTCCACCGTTATCTACACGCTCGATCGTTCTCAACGCGACATAACGAACAGAACTCTTCACTCTTGCTGGTATTTTTTTTCCCATATTGATTAACCCACCCTATCTGCTTGTGTAACTGTTTTGCCAACCCCGTTTAAGAAGTCTTGAATCAATAATTTCCCTTTGCCGGACGGCTGAATCACGTTCACAGAAAGAACGGTTCCGTTCCCACAAGCAATCCATAATTCTTTTTTGCTACGCTTAATGATCGTTCCCGCTTCGGCTGTTGTTGTTTCACTCAAAGGTGTAACATCCCATAACTTCCAAGTCGTTTCATTATAGGTGGTGAACGCAGTTGGCCACGGACGCATACCACGGACCTGGTTGTCCACCTGTTCCGCAGTTTTATGCCAATCGATTTGTTCCTGTTCTCTAGTAATATTGGGAGAAAAGGTGACTTGCGTTTCATCTTGAGGCAACGGTGTGATGTCATTGGCTAAAATTTTAGGCACTGTCTCTAGCAACAATTCTTTGCCGACAATACTTAACTTGTCGAACATTGAACCGACATCATCTGTTTTAGTGATCGGAATTGCTTTTTGAGAAAGAATATCGCCAGCATCCATTTTTTTCACCATTTCCATGATCGTCACACCTGTTTCTTTTTCTCCCTCGATTATCGAATAATGAACGGGAGCACCACCACGGTATTTTGGCAGTAATGAAGCGTGGACGTTAACCGCACCGAATTTTGGGGCATTTAAGATTTTCTCAGGTAAAAATTGGCCAAAAGCCGCTGTCACAATCAAGTCTGGTGCAAGCTCGATGATTTTGTCCATTTCTGGTGAGCCTGAAATTTTTTCAGGTTGTAAAACAAGCAACTCATGTTTCATCGCAGCTTCTTTGACAGGTGTTGGTGTGATTATTTTTTTTCGCCCAACTGGACGATCTGGTTGCGTCACGACTGCTTGAATTTCATAGCCATGTTCGATCAGCCCTTCTAAAATAGGTACTGAAAAAGCGGGTGTTCCCATAAAAATTAGTTTAGTCATCTAAATGTTCCTCCATATATGCCTCTAAATCTTCTGGTTTGATTGGTTCAATGATTTTATCGATAAATAGCTCACCATTGAGATGATCGATTTCGTGTTGGAACGCTCTAGCAAGATAGCCATAAGCGGTAACTTCGATCTCGTCCCCTTCACGATCAAAATAACGTACAGTCACTTCTTCTGCTCTTTCGACCGTTCCATAAGTTTCTGGAATACTTAAGCAACCTTCTACATCAATATCTGAGCCTTTACGTTCGATGATTTCAGGATTGATCAGTTCAAATAGGCCTGTTTCGTCATCTATTTCAATTACAGCGAGCTGAAAATTTTTACCAATTTGCGGGGCAGCTAAGCCGATCCCATCGTGGGCAACCATTGTTTCATACATATCTTCTAAAAGAGAGATGGTTTCATCGGTGATCATGGTTACAGGCTTTGCTTTTTGTTTCAGACGTTCATTAGGGTGTATCACTATAGGATAGCGCATTCGGTTTCCTTTCTTTGGACCAATCATCATCAGTTTCTTCTCTCACTGTGATTTCTTGGTATGTTTCAAGTCAAATAAAATTCATTGGTTCAGCATCGATTGATAATTTCAATCCCTGTGCCGTGGCCCTTTGAGTGTCGGTCAGTATTTTTTTTAAGATAGTTTGTAAGTTAGGTTCGTTTTTATATTTGATGATCACTTGATAGAAGTACCGATTGTTCACCCTCATGATCGCATTTGGCGTAGGTCCTAGTAAAATACTTTGGTCGGATAACCCTTCTTTTAGTTCTTTGACGATTTCAAACATTTGCTTAGCGGCTTGATTTTCCTCTGGATGGCTGGCCGTAATTTGAACCGTAAAGTAAAATGGCGGATAGTTCCCTCGATGGCGGACGTACATTTCCTTTTGATAAAAGTCTTCATAATCCTGAGCTTTTGCTAACTGAATTGCATAATGTTCTGGATTAAAAGACTGAATGATGACCTCACCAGGTTTTTCTGCTCGACCTGCTCGGCCGCTAACTTGGGTCAACAATTGAAATGTTCGTTCACTCGAACGAAAATCAGGTAGATTAAGTGCTGTATCTGCATTCAACACACCTACTAGTGTCACATTAGGGAAATCTAACCCTTTAGCAATCATTTGTGTACCAAGTAAAATATCTGCTTCATGATGACCAAAGGCCGTCAGAATTTTCTCATGGGCCCCTTTTCGTCTAGTTGTATCTACGTCCATCCGCAACACACGGCTTTCTGGGAACAAGGCTTTGAGTTCTTCTTCGACTTTTTGGGTTCCAGTTCCATAATAACGGATCTTATCTCCACCACAATTAGGACAGTGATAAGGAATTCGTTCTTCGTGGCCACAATAATGGCATTTCATCGTTTTAGTATCCATATGCAGCGTTAGGGAAATATCACAGTTTGGACAAGGTAACACATAGCCACAATCCCGACACATCACAAAAGAGGAATAACCGCGACGATTTAACATCAAAACACTTTGTTCTTTCTTCGCTAGACGATCTCGTATTTTTTCTTGCAGCGCCAGTGAAAATGAAGAGGTATTTTTATTTTGAATTTCTTCACGCATATCGACTACATCAATTGTCGGTAACGTCGCTGTCTGATTAGCTCGTTTAGATAGGACTAATCGTTCGTACACCTTTTTTTGCGCTCGCGCTCTAGTTTCCAATGAAGGCGTCGCACTCCCTAAAACCACAGGACAATGATGGTAGGCTCCTCGCCAAATAGCGAGGTCACGTGCATGATAGCGTGGTGTTTCCTCTTGCTTGTAACTCGCTTCATGCTCTTCATCGATGATCACAACACCTAGATTTTCCAATGGTGCAAAAATAGCAGAACGAACCCCAACCACAACTTGTGCTTCACCACGTTCAATTTTTCGCCACTCATCATATTTTTCCCCTTGCGATAAAGCACTGTGCATTACTGCAACTTGCTCACCAAAACGACTCTTAAAGCGATGGACCATCTGCGGTGTTAGTGAAATCTCCGGCACAAGCATCATAGCGGTTTTTCCTTGATTCAAGACTTCTGCGATTACTTGAAGATAAACTTCTGTTTTTCCGCTTCCCGTGATTCCCTCTAGTAAATAGGTTTGGCTCAACTTTTGATCAACGGATTCTAAAATGTTATCCACAGCGATTTGTTGTTCATTATTCAAAGCTAAAGCCGTCGTCTTTTCAAAGGTCTGATCTGCAAATGGATCACGATACGCTTCTGCTTCAACAAACGTCAACCACTGTCTATTCGCCCCATCATTTAAAACAGCCGTACTAAAGCCTAGCTCTTTCATTTCTTTTACGGTAGTCATTTTTTCTAAGCCAAGTTGTTGTAGATAGTGAATCAATTGTTCTTTTTTCTGAGACCCTTTTCTAAGCTCCATCCGCGCTTCTTCCAATTGCTGGAAGTCTTTTAGCGCTTGTATATAGCGAATCGTTTTGACTCTATTTCGTGTATTGACTTCATAACGAATATCGACTTTTTGTTGTTTTCTCAACTGCATCAACTGAGGCAAAATATTGCGAGCCAACGCGTCGTCCCAAGCGATTTCGTCTAATCCATAAAATAACTCATCTTGAACGGTTGCTTCTAGTTCATCTGTTAAATATATGTACTTGCTATAATCTGCACGCATCACACTTGGCAGCATCGTTTGCAAACAAGTGATCTTAAAGGCAAACGTTTTTTCTTTCATATAATCAGCTAGTTCCAGCAATTCTGTGTTTAAAACTGGTTTTAAATCTAAAACAGAAAGAATCTCTTTCCATTCAAATTTTTGAGCAGCAATCACATCATCAGTTACTTCATCAATCTCCAAGACAAAGCCTTGCAGATGCCGATTCCCATTTCCAAAAGGGACTTCTACCCGCATGCCAACTGCTAATTGTTGTTCTAAGTTAAAAGGAATCAAATAAGTAAACGGTTGGTCTGTCTGCATTGTAGGTACATCAACAATTACTTGTGCCGCTTTTCTCATAAACATTCCTCCATTCTGTAAAAATTTTCTTTTGATGCCAAACGGATTCATCCAGCTTTTCTTTGCTTATTGTACTAAAGAATCAGGTATTTGTCTTGTTCCTCTGATTTCTGTTGTAAAAAATTAAGCTGTACGTCTCGTGTTTCTTTTCATAGCACATAAAAACTGAGATGAAAGCTCTTAATGGTTTCATCCCAGTTTTTTATTTTATAGTCCTTTTTCGTCGCGGATACGATTTTCAAGTTCTTTTTGTTCTTGTTCATGTCTCATTTTTTTCTCTTCTTTTGCCATACGCATTCTTTCACGCTTTTCTTCTGGTCTAGGATCATTGATGACTGTCGCTGCATCGATTTCTTCCAATGCTTGACCCACGCTTTTTACAGATTCAAAGCTTTCAAGAGTTGGTTGTGCGCCTTCATCTAATTCGTGTGCGCGTTTGCTTGCTAGTATAACAAGTGAATATTTTGATGGTACTTCTTTTAATAATGAGTCAATAGATGGTTTTAGCATCATAAGGCTACATCTCCTTCAACATTTTAATATAGTTGCCAATTACTCGATCAACGCGAAAATGTTCACTCGCGATAATTTCCTTGATTCTCTTCACAGCCAAGGGCACTTCATCATTCACAACCGCATAATCATATAATGCCATCATTTCGATCTCTTCGCGAGCCACACGCATCCGTTCTTCGATCACTTCATGATCATCTGTACCGCGCCCTACGATTCGTGATTTTAACTCAGCTAGATCTGGTGGGGTTAGAAAAATGAAGACGCCATCTGGCACCTGCTCTTTGACTTGTTCCGCACCTTGAACTTCTATTTCTAAAAAGACATCTTTTCCCTTATCAAGCGTTTGGTTAACGTAAGAAAGCGGCGTTCCGTAGTAATTCCCTACGTACTGTGCATATTCTAACATTTCACCAGCTTCGATCATTGCTTCAAATTCTTCTTTTGTGCGAAAGTAGTAATCGACTCCTTCTACTTCGCCTTCCCGCATCTTACGGGTAGTCATAGAAATTGAGTACTGAAAATCATTCTCTTCACTATCAAAAATTGCTTTTCGTACTGTTCCTTTACCAACTCCAGAAGGACCTGATAGTACAATTAATAATCCACGCTCTGACATGATGACTTCCTTTCGTTGAAAGCTGAATGAACCTGATTAGTTCTGACTGAAAAATAGGGAAAGTAGATTGTGCTGCTCTTTGGCGCTAGGCAACTTTCATCTTTTTACCAAAGAACTGGTTCATGAAGCTAGATAATTTAAAAGCTGAACAGACTGACTCGTCTGAACAACCATAAGTGATTACAGTATTAGTTCTATAATGCACTTTTTTTCTGTAATTTTCAAGACTTTATCATTAATATCTTTGAAAATAAGATACTTTTTAGTCAGATACTCAGAAACCTGTTTATTTCACTAAAAGTCAATGAAGTATTTGTTCACTTATACTAGTCCTCTAAAATAGCTAGCTTTTTTCCTGAACAATCAAAATTGTCACTTCTATTTACAAAAACATTCTCGAAAAACGTATACAGCACGCCTATTTTTCAAGTAGAATAAAGTGATTGCTTATTTTCAAACAAGGTCAACTACCTGTTTATTTAAAAAAAGTACTAAAAATGAAGGGACTCAAACTTATGATAAAAGGTCACATACTGTCTAAATTAATTAGTAGCCTTCTACTAATTGCATGTCTTTCTCTCGGGAGTTTTATTCAAAAAAGTTATGCAGAAGAAAATTTGATGGACTTTGCAGAAACATCTGGTTTCCCTGTCAAAGAAGCCTGTCGCCCTAAAGCATCTATCGTGATCGATGCTGATTCTGGGCAAATTTTGTGGGCAGATCAGCCCGATTTGTCTTGGAGTCCTGCGAGTATCGCTAAAGTTATGACCATGTACTTAGCCTTTGAAGCGATCGAACAAGGGAAATTCACGCTAGATACAACTGTCCAAGCAACTGAAAATGATGTTCGTATTTCACAAATCTACGCATTGAGTAACAATAAAATTAGCTTAGGAATCGATTATCCCGTAAGTGACTTATTCACTATGGTCGCTGTTCCGTCGTCAAACGTCGCTACTTTGATGTTAGCAAATCTGGTTTCTGATCATGATGGTGCTGCTTTTATTCGTAAAATGAATGATAAAGCAGCTGAATTAGGCATGACCAACACCACTTATTTTAATTGTAGCGGAGCACAAATCGCAGCCTTTGACGGACTATATGAAGCTACTGGCATCGATCCTAACGGAGAAAACAAGTCCACAGCGAGAGACCTAGCTATTCTGACTTACAACTTGCTCAAAAAATATCCAGAAGCACTGCAATTTACCAACCAACCAGTCGTTACTACCATGGCAAATACACCGCAAGAAGAAACGTTTGAAACCTACAACTACTCATTACCTGGGGCAAAATATGGTTATGAAGGCGTTGATGGGTTAAAAACAGGTTCTAGCCCAACAGGAGCCTTCAATTACATTGCTACAGCTAAAAAAGACAATATACGACTAATCGAAGTTATTTTAGGTGTAGGGGATTGGTCGGATCAAGAAGGTGAATATGAACGACATTTAGCAGGAAACGCCATTTTAAATCACGCCTTTACTACCTATGAGTATCAAAAATTACTCTCCAAAGGGTCAAACAAAATCAATCAAAAAGAAATCAATGTAGAACGAGATTTTTATGGATTTGTAAAAAAGGGCACCGAGCCAAGCTTTACATTAGAAGACGGACAACTTTCTTTGGCTAGCGAATACGGTCAAGTTTCACCAAAAATCCCTGTTAAAAGTGTCAGCTACCAAGAGTCTGAAGCCACAAAAACAGAGACTCAACCTGCTAAATCAGACAAAAAGAGTAATACTCCAGTTCGCCTAAAAAAGGGACAAAAACACTTAACCAGCAGCCTTCTTGCTGGATTTGGTTTGTTGTTACTGATCTTTTCAAGCGTCTTTAGAAAACGAGTCGCTGGCGTTAAACGAGGTAGCCGGAAAATCGCCACACCAATGACTTGGCTATTCTTTACGCTAGGTATTCTTTTACTGCTTTTAGCAGGCAGCCTATTTCTTCTATAAAAAACAATTGGACTAAAAACCGCACAATGCATAAAGCGCAATGTGCGGTTTTTATTCACTAGCCTAAAAGCCCATATTCGATAATGTATTCACAACACCCATAATTTCATCATGGCGTTTGATTTTTTTATCTACCGGACCATCTACTTCTTCTACATCCACACGCACAACAAAACGACGATTCAACGTCACAAAAGCCTCTTCGTTCACGCGGATATTTAGTTCATCCTTGGTAAATGATACGCAAGCATCTTCCCAGACCTCAAATGGTTCTCTGTCAGAAATGACTTCTCTTTTCACTACAGATTTCCCACTCAATTCATGAAACGTTACATCATAATAGTTTGACATTCTTATTCACCTCTTTGCTTTCTTCTGTTCAATTATAACGTTAAAAAATAGAATCACAAACTATTTTTCATTATTCAACATTTTGGATTTGCTCACGAATTTTTTCAAGAATGGTTTTCAATTGGACAACAATGTTTTTAATCTCAATAGAACTTGATTTAGAACCCACCGTGTTGACTTCACGATTCATCTCTTGGATCAGAAAATCTAACTCACGACCAACAGGTTCAGCTTGACACAATAATTCCTGTAGCTTAGTCACATGAATCGCCAAACGGTCTAATTCTTCGTGGATGTCGCCTTTTTCCAGTAAAATTGCCAGTTCTGTCAATAATCGTGTTTCATCTACTTGACTGCCCAACAAATCATTTAGTTTTGTTTCAAATTTCTCACGATACTCTTTCTCATAAACCGTTACAAAGTCTGTTAATTCATGAACTAGATTGATAAAATCTTGACAATATATGGTCAAAACTTGTTGGATTTTTTGGCCTTCTTGTAGACGACTGGCATCAATTCGTTCTACTGCTTTTTTGACAGTTTCTAAAACCAACAAGCCAAATGTTTCATCCACTTCTTGTTTTTCTGTAACCTCAACATAATCAGAGTTATTCAATAGCTGATTGGTTGTTTGGGCTGGATCAAAGACCGTCTCAGGATAATGGGCTGTCAGCTCTTGTTGGACTTCACCCAACAATTGATGAATCAAATCCCAATGAACTAATACCTCTTTATTCCCACTACCGGTTTGCTTGATATTGATGTACGCCTCAATTCGTCCTCGCTGTAACGTTTCTTTCATCAATTGACGAATAGCCATCTCGTAAGGGTTGATCTCTTTTGGCATCCGCAATTGAATATCTAAAAACCGTTGATTGACACTCTTGATTTCTACATCGATTTGGTACGTGTCATTTAAAAATGTTTCTTTTCCAAAACCAGTCATACTTTTCATTGACAGGGTGTCCTCTCTACATGGATTTTATCGCTTTAGCTAACACTTCAAATTCTTCATTGGTCAAAGTAATGCCTTTGCCCATTTTTTCATGATCTGCCGACCAGTCTCTTAAGTCAAATTTCGGTGGTCGTCCATTCCAACTTACTAAATTAAATTCTTTCCGCCAACCTTGTGTATTTTCTGATAAGATGGCAATTTCTTCTACGATTTCATATGAAAACTCTTGTTTCATTCTTCATCCGCTCCTTTTAGTATAAATTCTTTCATTAAGATTTGTAACACTTGAGCTGGTAATTTATCAAGCAAAAAGATAACACGCTGTGTTTTTTCTTTTTCATCTGCATTCAGTAAATTATTCATTAATGATAACTGTTGTTTATCAGAAAGTAAAAAGTAATCTTCATAGTACCGCAGCAACCATTCTTGAACCGAGATCATTCCTCTAGATTCTATAAAATCGGTCTTCATTTGACCAGTTTTTTGTAGCATCTCTGCTAGCTCTTGGATTGTATATAACTTCGATGCAGAGATTTCTTGACTCTTGGCTAATAATTCTACCAAAACCAGTCCAAGATTTTCGGTATACACCCTGTCTTTATAAACTTTACGCAATTTCTTGCAGATTTTATTTTGTTGTTCTAAAGAAGTCCATAGTTTTATTTGATAGGTCTCTTTGATAAAAGTGAAAAAATCTTGCTGAAAGTTCTCTAAACGAGCGATTGTTTCATCCACTGTGTACCAGTAGCCAAAATAATTTCTCCGGATTGCCTTGATCGTTTCTAGATAACCTAATTGGATATTTTGGGTTGAACGAACCCCATCAAATAAAAGGACTGCTCCCATCGACCACGGTGTTTGCAAGGTCAGACAACTGGTTGTTGCAGGTATTTTCACAGGCTTTGTGATTCCTGGACCTTTCACATCCACGATAATGCATTCTGTTGCACCCTTGCGCAACGCAATATCTACTGGTATATTATTGCGATAACCACCGTCTATATAATAGTTATCAGCGATTTTCGTTGCAGCCATAGCTGGAAAAAATGACGCCGAAGCTAACAGCCATCTTTGCCATTGATCACTGTGACAGTCATTAAAATGAATATTCTTTTCTTGCATAGTTGGCAACTCTGTCGTAACCAAGTAAAAATCTGCGGTGACTTGCTGTATCCGCTCTTTTGAAAAGGTATCATGAATCAACTTTTGCAAAGGTTTTGTCGAGACTCCTTTGGATTGAATCGCGCTCAAAGTAAACAAGCCGATTTGACTCATCATACCACCTAACGTATCACTTGTTACGTCAGGTGTAGGAAAAGAGAGGATTTGATTCGTTTCAATTTTTTCCCACATATTTTTAGCCGCTTCAAAATCATCTTGCAAGATTAGAGCACCATTAAGCGCACCTACTGAGGTCCCAGTAATGATTTTAATAGGAATTTCTAGCTCTTTCAATGCTTGCCAAACGCCAATCTGATACGCACCTCTTGCGCCGCCGCCACCTAAAATCAAGCTCGTATGATACTGCAACTCTTTGACAACTACTCGATTTGATTCTACTACATAACCATAGTTTAAAAACACTTCTTGCAAGTGAAGGGTTAGCGACTGCGGAAACAAAAAGGTGATTTTTGGTTGAAAGGTTTGTTTGAATAAGCGCTCTATAGCTAAAAAAATTGCTGTCCAGCTGTTTTTCAGATTTTCTTGCATCAATAAATTTGTGACTCTCCCCGCTTCCACGGTCATAAATAAATAAGGGGTTTTCCCTTTGTAAATGACATATCCAGTCCCAGAATTCTCTCGTACCTTTTTACTAAATACTTGTCTCGCCAAAGTGTGTGTCTCATAAAAAGGCAGTAGCTGAATACTTCTTGTTACTCGTTCAGCAAAATTCGGCCATTCTGAAGCAACCATTTGCTCACTTCTCATTACAAACACCTCCATCAGTTAAAGTATACCAAAATAATCCAAAAATTACTTTTTATTAAAAAAAGCCAAAAAGCATACTTTTTTACTCTTGTTTCACGTAAAATGAAATAGACCTATTTTTATAGGAGAATATAGAAGTTGGTAAAAAAAGGAGAATATTATGGGGATAATCGGAATTGATTTAGGGACATCAAATAGTTTAGTGTCTTTTTGGGATGGCACGACCGTTCAACTGATTAAGAATCAATTTGGACAAACACTCACACCATCAGTCGTCGGCGTGGATGATAACGGTGATATTTTGATTGGAGCGATTGCTAAAGAGCGGCTGATCAGTCATCCACAATTAACGGCAGCTACCTTTAAACGATTTATGGGAACGGATAAAACATATGATTTAGGCGGACATTCCTTTACACCTATCGAATTGTCTTCTTTCATTTTGCGCAGTTTGAAAGAAGATGCTGAAACAGTTTTACAGCAACCATGTAATGATGTTGTGATCAGTGTACCAGCTTATTTTAATAATGCGCAACGTGAAGCAACTATAGAAGCGGCGAAGTTAGCAGGCTTGACTGTGCAAAATCTGATTAGCGAACCTACAGCAGCTGCTATAGCTTATGGTTTCCACAAAGAAGCCGATCAATCGATCTTAGTCGTTGATTTAGGTGGTGGAACCTTTGACGTGTCTTTATTGGAGATGTTCGACGGTATCATGCAAGTAGAAGCTATTTCTGGAGATAACCACTTAGGCGGAGAAGACTTCACTCAGGTGATCGTCAGAGACTGCATAAGCGAGCTTAAATTAACCGGTACTGTTTTACCTGCAATAACACAATCTGTGTTATACCAAAAAGCAGAGCTATTGAAGCATACATTAACAACACAATTATTAGGCTCATTTGATTTTGAATGGGAAGATACTACCTACTCTTACCAGCTATCGCAAGAACATTACAAAGAACTTTGTGAGCCGTTACTTGCTAAAATGCGTCAACCGATCGGACGTGTTTTAAATGATGGCCGAATCAGTATTCAGGAGGTCGATCAAGTCATTTTGATCGGTGGAGCTACAAAAAATCCGATTGTTCGCAACTATTTTGCCCGTTTGTTAAAAACGATCCCTTACACGCAAATCAATCCGGATGAAGCAGTGGGTCGTGGAGCAGGACTTCAAGCTGCTCTAAAACAAGACCGCTCGATGGTCAGTGAAATGATCTTAACAGACGTTTGCGGGCATACCCTAGGTGTCGACTCTGTTAATCAAACTAGTACAGGCTATATCGATGGTGTCTTTTCCCCGATTATTGAACGAAATACCACGATCCCTGTCAGTAAAATGAAAACTTTTTATACACTGAGAGATAACCAAGAGCATGTTCATTTCGCAATTTACCAAGGAGAAAATCCAATGGCAAAAGATAATTTAAAAATCGGTGAATTGGATATTAAGATTCCTCCTGCACCAGAAAATAGTCCCATTGATTGTCGATTCACCTATGATTCTAATGGCCTTTTGGAAGTACTCGT
This sequence comes from Enterococcus sp. AZ101, assembly GCF_050499005.1. Taxonomy (NCBI): domain Bacteria; kingdom Bacillati; phylum Bacillota; class Bacilli; order Lactobacillales; family Enterococcaceae; genus Enterococcus; species Enterococcus sp. AZ101. The sequence goes on from NZ_JBMHEZ010000003.1 coordinate 311,880, forward strand.
CACCGATCAAAGTGGTCGTTCTAAACAATTGATCATTGAAAGCTCTCCTGGAAAACTAACACAAAAACAAATGCAGGAAAGTTTAGCAAAATTAAACGCACTAAAAGTTCATCCACGAGATCGCGCTGAAAATCGTTTATTACTAGCACGTTTAGAACGTCTCTATGCAGAAACAACAGGAGCCATGAGAGAACAAGTTCAATTATTACTCTTTCATTTCAGAGATGTCCTAGAAAAACAAGAAGAAATTTTAACGAAACGAACTGCGGCCGAAATCACCCAACAACTAGATGAGCTAGAAAAAGGATTATGGTTATGAGTCCCTAGAAAATTTTAACGCTCGCTACGATCAATTGAACTAAATTCAGAAAGTCTAACTACTATTTTTCTAAAAAATTCCTATTTTCTGACAATCAACAGCAAAATCTGTTAGAATACACTGACTACCTTTCAGAAAATATGAATACTGTTATAGAAAATAAATTGAATCCCCTATTTCTTAAAATCGACAAAAGAGTCTCTATATCTCGTGAAACAAACTCAAATAAAATTTATTGTTTCTGATCAAGATAATGACCAAGAAGAAAAATTGATACGTACATTTGATGAACAAGGTAGATTAGCGCACGTTTTTAGACCTAACTGGGAAGAAGTTGACGAGGAAATGATTCATTATTCTAATCGAGAAGCTTTCAAAAATATCCCAATTTTACTAGAAGAACCTGATTAATGACAAAGGATGTTTATATGAAGAAAAGAAACGTTTTATTGAAAATTTGCTCACTTATATTAGTTATAGGTTATTTTTCAGGCATTTTTACGGCTGCTGACGCTTATGCCCAAGAAGATATTTTAACGATCACTCAAAATGCCGGCTATCAAACAAACGAAGTATACAAACCTCAGGCCTCAATCGTGATTGAAGCTCAAACTGGGCAAGTCCTTTGGGAAGATAATCCCGACTTAAAATGGAATCCAGCCAGTATCGCCAAGTTAATGTCCGTTTATCTTGTTTTTGAAGCGATGAAACAAGGTAAATTTACGTTGGATACCACAGTTAAAGCGACAGATAGCGACCAAGCAATTTCTCAAATTTACGAGTTAAGTAACAATTCGATCGTTGCAGGTGTCGATTATCCTGTTCGTGATTTGCTTTATGCAACTCTTGTTCAGTCATCTAATGTGGCAACTGTGATGCTAGCTAATTTAGTCACAGCAAACGATGAAGCAAAGTTTATCCATATGATGAATGATAAAGCCAAAGAACTCGGTATGACAAATTCAACATTTTATAATTGCAGCGGTGCTGAAACAGGTTCTTTCAACGGTTACTACAAACCAGAAGGAATCGATCCTAACGCTGATAACATAACAACTGCTCGAGATTTGGCGATCTTATCTTATCACTTATTAAAAAATTATCCAGATACAGTCATGTATACTAGTCCAACCCAAATCACCATTATGGAAAATACACCCTACGCTGAGATTTTGGAAAATCATAACTATTCTTTACCTGGCTTAGCGTATGGCTATGAAGGGGCTGATGGGTTAAAAACAGGATCCAGTCCTACTGGTGGTTTCAACTATGCAGCAACTGCTAAACGTGAAAATACGCGTTTGATCGAAATTGTATTAGGTGTTGGAAATTGGGAAGATCAAGAAGGTGAACTTCAACGCCACGCATTTGGTAATGCCCTTTTCGACAAGGCTTTTGCCACCTATGAGTATAAACAATTGCTTTCTAAAGGAAATCAGACCATCAATAAAGAAGAAGTAATCTTAGATCAAGATTTTTATGGTGTTATTCAAAAAAATACCGAACCAGTTTTTACACTATCTGCTAATACATTAACAATGAATAATGGCCTTGCTCAAGTCTCCCCTACGATCAAAGCGCCAAGTGCTGAATTTAAATACGCTAAAAAGCTAAAAGCATTACAAAACTCGCCTCTCCTTAAAAATACAAAGAAGAAGAATAGTTTTTCAACCTTTTTCCTTAACGGCTTGTTGATTATTCTAGGTCTCTTGTTTGCGGTCTTATCAAAGCTGTTTAAAAAAGAAGCAACAGATGCAAACAAGGCGAAAAAATTCAATCTGTTATTAACCATAGGGATTTTATTTATTCTTGCCGGAATTGGTCTCAGTATTTATACAGTGATTTTTGGACCTTTAATTTGATTATATTTTTAATGATATTGATAACGAAAAACAGTGAAGAATCGCTTCTTCACTGTTTTTATTTGCTTTGCCAACATGACTTGGCAAATCTATACTTTATAAGATTCACACAAATTTGGGTAAGAAATTGGGTCAGAATATTAAAAATTAGTATTTAGATAGTAGGGAATTATTTATTTTTCTTTAGTTGTTTGATTTCTTTTTCGATTTGGCTAATTTGTTTACCTAAAGTTTTTTGTTCATTTTTATCACGTGAAACTTTTTTCTTATTGATCAATTCTTGTTTTTCTTGGATCAAGGCATTGATTTTAGCTGTATTATCTTCTACTGATGTAGATGGTGTTGTTGCCTCTTCTGTTGAACCGCCTGTTGTGCTACCATTTTTCAACGCTTGAATTTCGCGTTCGATTTCACCAATACGGATACCCAAGGCTTTTTGCTCTTTCGGATCACGACTAACTTTTTTCTTGTTGATTGCTTCCTGTTTTTCTTGGATCAAGGCATTGATTTTTGAAGTTGTATCTTCGCCTGACGTTGGTGGTGGTGTTGTATTTCCAGTTGAACCGCCTGTTGATCCGCCTATTTTTAATGCTTGGATTTCACGTTCGATTTCACCGATACGGATGCCTAAAGCTTTTTGTTCTTGCCAATCACGACTAACTTTTTTCTTATTGATCGCTTCTTGTTTTTCTTGAATCAACTCATTGATTTTTTCAGTATTATCTACAAATTGAGTTGAGTTTGCCTGTACTTGAGTCGCACTTGCTAAAAATCCTGTTCCTCCGATTGATAAAGCTAAACCAGCAACTACTGCACCTTTTACAAATTTGTTCATTCTAAATTCCTCCAATTTATTTTTTTGTTCGAATACTACTGTTTATATGATAATAGTCCCGATACACAGATTATACCCACTGTTTCAAAAAAAGTAAACTATTATTTTATAAATAGTAGTGTTGATTATTTCCACTTTGATCGAAAAAGTTTAAAAAGACTGTTATATCAAGGATTTATGCTCTTTTTTTTTAAATAAAAAAGGTTAAAAAAATACCCTTTTTACATGAGATCAAGTAAAAAGGATATTTTTTATTCATCATTAGAGGAAATAATCGTTACATTGAGCCTTTAAATACATCTGCATTTTTCACAAAATAATCGACTCCTGAATAGATCGTAAACAGCAGACAAATATACAACATGATTTGATCAACAGGAAAACCAATTGCTGTAAACGGAATATTATTGATAAACAATAAGATGATTGCCACCATCTGCGTTGCCGTTTTTACTTTTCCTGGCCAAGCAGCAGCCATTACTTCGCCGCCTTCAACTAATAACAAGCGTAATCCAGTTACAGCTAATTCTCTACATACAATAATCGCAACGACCCAAGTTGGTGCTTTTTGTTGTCCTACTAAAACGATAAAAGCAGTCATCACCAACATTTTATCTGCCAATGGATCAGCGAATTTACCGAAATTTGTTACTAAACCACGTGCACGAGCAATTTTTCCGTCCAACCAGTCGGTAATACTTGCTACTGCAAAAATGATCGCTCCAACTAATTGCGTAACTGCTAGAGATGTACCCGCTATGGTAAGTGTACCCCAATCCATCGGTATGCTAACGACAGCGATAAAAATTGGAATCATGAATATTCTAATAACTGTTAATTTATTTGGTAAGTTCAATGCCTGTTGCCCCTCTCTTCTATTTACCTATTTTACGTTATCTTATAGAAGGTGTCACGAAAAATGATATTTTTTTTATTCAAAAATGGAATACTCACGTAAGTTCTCAAAAAATAAGCGATGAACAGTGTTTCGTTGTCCTTCGCTTATTTCTTGTGTCCTTAATTGCGGATCTTTATTGTGCTGGTTGTGAGTGCTCAGATTGTTGTGTTTGTGCATAAGCTAATGACATATTGATATTTCTCGGTCCAATTCCTGTACCATTCGGATTGAATTCCGCTTTTTGACCATCTAATTTAAATTCCATGTACTCAGATGCACCTAGACTAACAACAATCTGCGTTGTACCTGCTGGAATTTCAACAGATTTAGGTTGCCCTGGCTGAATCGTCTCTTGATAAAAATAGCCATTATCATTATTAGCAGCTGTCGCAATATAAACACCAACCCAACAAGGCCCAGTTACAGCACTAAATTCAAGCTTAGCAGGCTCTGAAACATTGATTGCATTCATATTCACTGTCACACCTGATTCACTAACAAAATTCACTTCAGTTGGTGCTTTAGGCTCTGATGAAGAACTTGATGTTGACGATTCTGTCGTGCTTGTACTTGAAGCCAACGATTGACTTGATTCAGAACTAGGCGTCGAATCTGATTCTCTGATTATCTCAGAGGCTGGCGTTTGAATGATTGGATTTGCTTGACGATCTTGCCATGTAATATAAAAAACAACAATTGCAATGGCTAATCCAATCAAAGAAAAAATAACCGCAGGTAAACTTTGCATGAAACGTTTGCCCTGACTGTTTTCATCATACATTTGCGTTCGTGATTCATCTAATGTTTGGTATTGGATCGCTGTTTCTATATCTTCTGGTTCCTCGATCCCATCATAAATTTCCACTAATTCATTGCCATCTAGTCCTACTGCACTTGCGTATTGACGAATAAACGCACGCACATAAAAAGTTCCCGGCATAGAATCAAAGTCATTCTCTTCGATAGCGATCAAATAACGCTTTTGTGTCTTAGTAATTTGCTGCAATTCGTCTAATGACATGTTTTGCTGCAGTCGTGCATCTCTTAATTTTTTTCCTATATTTACGCTGGCCACTCGTCCATCTTCTCCAGTCTCTCTAATTTATCAATTTTGCCTATTTAAAGCAGGCTTTCATTCAGTAATCCGTTCTCGCATCTGTCTCTGTAAGAGTTAGATAGTCTATCTTTGTATCGATTCCTATCTCACAGTGCTCTGTAAAATCTTTGGGTAAATCCTTAGATTAAGCTATTCAAAGAGCTGATAGATTTACTTTACTCTACTTATCTAAGCATACCATAAAAAATTACTGATGAGGGTAACATTTTTGAAAGTTTTCAACTAAATTTCGGACTTTTTTTGTTTCTGCTATTCAGAGTTCAAGCAAGCCTTATCATCTTGGCTACATCACATACAACATACTTCAAAGGCTTGCTCTCTCACTAGTTCGATCCTTATTTTTTAGGATACATATAAAAGCGACTCAATCCTTCTTGATTGATGAATACTTTTGCTACGTTTTTCACGTCCGCTAATTGAACACTCTCGATTACTTCTGGTGTATCAAACAACGTTGTTTCCCCAAAAAGTGATTGTGAAAATTGATTGGCGATATATTCTAGTGAATTTAAAGATTGGAAGTATTTGCCAATCATTTTTTTCTTCAATAAAGATAAGTTGGCTTCTGTCAATTCAGGGTTTCCATCTACCGTTAGAAGAATTTCTTCAATCCGTTGTGCCAATAGTTCCGGCTGATCACTGTCACCGCCAAAATCTGCAAAATGGAAACTGCGATCTAAATTAAATTCATAACCAAAACTATCATCCAATAACCCTTCATTATACAAATTCAAATAATTTTGAGAGGTGTTACCGAATAATAATTGCAATAAAAGATTGGCAGTCGTTTTATATTTAAGTAATTCTTTCCCATCTGTTGGCACTTCATCCAGACCCTTCAAGCCCACGATCACTTTAGAACGGCTGATTGGCATCTCGATTGAACTTTCTTTAATGATATCTGCTGCTGTTTCTTTTGGAAAATGGCGTTTGATTGGCATTGCTTTCGCAAATGTTTTGGCCGATTGATTATTTCGGATAAACGTCATCATTTCTTCTGGTTTCATTTTTCCAACAACAAATAATGTCATATTGCTCGGATGATAAAATGTGTTGTAGCAGGTATACAGATCTTCTGCGGTAATTTCCCCAATACTTTCAACTGTCCCAGCAATATCAATGTGTAGCGGATGCTTTGGATAAAGGTTGCCCAACGTGCCAAAAAATAAGCGCCAGTTTGAATCATCCAAATACATTTGAATCTCTTGTCCAATGATTCCTTTTTCTTTCTCAACTGTTTCTTTTGTAAAATACGGATCTTGAACAAAATCTAATAAGGTTTCTAAATTTTGTTCCACTTGATCTGTTGTTGAAAAAAGATAGCTTGTTTTTGTAAAACTTGTAAATGCATTAGCAGAAGCACCTTGACGTCCGAATTGTTGAAAAACATCGCCGTCTTCTTTTTCAAACATTTTATGTTCTAGGAAATGAGCGATTCCATCAGGCACCTTAACAAAATCTTTTTCACCGATTGGTACAAATTCATTATCGATCGAACCGTAGTTTGTAGTGAACAAGCCATAGGTCTTGTTATAGTCTTCTTTCGGCAATAAATAAACAGTCAATCCATTTTCTAGGACTTCTGTATAGAGAACTTCGTTGATTTGTGGATATTCTTTTTTATTCATCGATTTTTTCTCCTTCCAAAAAGAAAATGGCTTGTAATTGGACCAATTTAGCTACTCGTTGAACATCTGCCACTGTGACAGCCTCCATCCGACGAAGCCACTCATCATCTTTTAAACGTAGGTGGGGAATCAAATCATTCAAGTATTCATTTTCTAAAACTGCTCCCGCATTATCTAAAGAAAGTAAATATTGATTTTTTAACATTGCTTTGGTTTGTTTGATTTCTAAATCTGTGACTTTTCCTTGACGGATATTTTCTAATTCCGTTGCAATCAAATGCAGCACTTGATTACGATTACTTCCGTCAATTCCTGTCTGAACACTTAGGAAACCGCGGAATGTATCAATACTACTAGACGCATAATACGCTAGATTTTCTTTCTCCCGGACGTTCATAAATAATTTAGAATGCGGAAATCCACCGAAAACTCCATTAAATATTTGCAAGGCAAAATAATTCTCATCACCATAATAAACATCAGTATGATAGCCTAAATTCAACTTAGATTGCGCCAATGGCTCTTGTTCAGAACGTTCTTCAATGACATTTCTTGAGGGTTGTGCATAAAAAATATCAGCGATTCCTGATGCGCGGTCTTCAAAGGGCAATTTACTGAATAGCGCAGTAACTGCTGCTGCTTCGACATCTCCAAGGACAAAAATATCCACTTGGTCTTCACGTAACATTTGTTGATGATATGCAGCAATACTAGTTGACGTTTCCTTTTCCAAATCGGTACTATTGCCGAAACTTGGGATTTTTTGATCTTCTGACTGACTAAAATATAGGTTTTGTAATGCCAAAGAAGAATAGACTTGCTTATCTTCAGAAATGCTTTCATAGTAGGCTTTTAAATTTTCTTTTTCACGCTGGAATGTTTCTTCCTCAAATTTCCCATCAATGATATTGGGATAAAATAAGATTTCTTTGACAAAATCAACTGCATCCGCCAAAACATGACTATGCTCCAAGTACTTATCATTGACCAAATTGATTGAGAGATTCAACCAATGCAAATTGCCTTTTTTGTTAACATTGATGCCAAAGCTAGCACCATATAATTCTGCTAATTTCTCACTTAGTTTCACTTGATCTGGGTAATTTAAACTATTTGTTTCAAGTAAGCTAGATAGCAGCGTCCGCTTCGTTATTGTTTCTTTATTCAAACGCGTATTAAAACGAACTAAAATACGCACCGTTTTATATTTTTCTGTTGGTACAACATGTAAATTGACCCCTTGTGCTAATGTGATCGGCATCTTGTCAGCTCCTCTTTGCTTTTCATCATAATAAAGCCCAGTCTGAAATACAATCATCTGGACGTTTTTAAATGTTTTTTTAAGATTTTCTACATCCATTTAATTATAGCACAGCTCATCAGTCTTTCCTTGCTGGAAGAGTCTTTCATTTCAATTTTTTTCATTTTTTCTGTATACTAAATTTGAGAAAGGGAGGTTAAACTTATGATCAAAGAATTTAAAGAATTTATTATGCGTGGCAATGTCCTTGATTTAGCTGTTGGGGTTGTTATTGGTTCTGCTTTTACTGCGATTGTGACACAAATCGTCAATGGATTGATTACGCCGCTCGTTAGCTTAGTTTTCGTGCTGACCACTGGAGAAAAAAGTGCAGATGACGCGTTAGGCGCACTTGTTTTTAACATTAAAGGCGTGGCATTCAACATTGGGGATGTGATCAGTGCTCTTATTACCTTTTTAATTACAGCCTTTGTTTTATTCCTAATCGTAAAAGCTGTCAATAAGATGAAAAAGAAACCACAACCTGAGGAAGAAGAAGTTGCGGGTCCTACAACAGATGATTTATTAGAACAAATCCGTGATTTGTTAGCAGCACAAAATACTGCGACAACACTGAATGCTACGAAAGATCATGCTGAGAATCATAAAGAATAATTAGCAATAATAACTATTTAGTCACCTGAAAACTTTTCCAACAAATGGCTCTCCATTTGTTGGAAAAGTTTTTTTGATTGATGAACAATTCTTAAAAAAACAACATTTTACCAGTGATTGCGCTATACTAAAGACAGTCTGTACCATATCAGGGAGGAAATAGGATGAGAAGAAAATGGACTGTAGCTAGTGCTTACATATTAATTTTTGGGTTTCTTGCCGGGATAATCGATCCTCGCCTAGGAACGCTTGTTTTCAATTGTGCTTTGGGGCTTGCGCTTATCGTTGGTGGTTGGCAACTTAAAATAAAGCAAAGTTGGATCGCTCGAATTATTTTTGCATTAGGTGTGCTTTGGTTTTTATACTTATTTTTATATTATGTAACCGGGTTTAACAATCCTCAATTTTGATTTTCATAACAAAACCAGACGAGATTAGACAGCACACTCATTGCTGAATATGTTTATTCTCTAATCTCGTCTGGTTTATCAAGTGAACTCTTTGATGTAGTTTCCTCTTCTTCTCTTTTTTTGATTGGAGGAACTAGCTTTAAATGATTCTCTTTTACTGGTGGCTCAGCGGGCATTTTTTTTGTCCATTGTTCTACTAGTTTTTGTGTTTCTAGCATTATTTCTTGAATATTTGCTAACCTTTGGCTGACTTTTTCTTCTACTTCTAGTTGCTTTTGTTTACTGTGTGCAACAGCTTCCTGTCCTAGCTTACGTATTTGTTCTTTTTGCTGTTCTTTTTCATCCATCAGACCACCTCTATTCTATCAAAATTTCTATAGTAAAATAGTATCACAGCTTTCGTTCTTTTACTAATCGTTGATCATTAGTTGCTGAAATTTCAATGGTATCCTTCACATCTTCTTCAGAAATCGAAGAATCGAACAGTGAGAATAACTAACTCTAACTTTTGATTTTCTGAATCCTTAAGCTTTCTAGTTTAATCATTCTTGATGCTCAGTTCTACTCCTAAAAAGTTGGTAAACACCAAAATGCCTACCAACTTTCCATTTAGTTTCTTCTCATCTGAACATGAGGAATATCATCTTCTAAATAAACTTCTGAAACAGCTTCGAATCCAAAAGCACCATAAAATTTAGTAAGATGTGCTTGAGCACCAATCACGATTGGGCGATTTGGATAGTTCTCCTCGACTACTTTTAATGTCTCTTTTAAAAGCTTATTCCCTAATTTTTGGTTACGGTACTTAGGATTGATCAACACTCTACCAAACGTTACCGTATCGCCTTGATCGATGATTCGAGTATAGCCAACAATATCTGTTCCCTCCTGCAGCCAAGTATGCCAAGCAACTTCATCTGCATCATCGACTTCTTGATAAGGACAATTCTGTTCCACTACGAATACAGCAATTCGCAGTTTTACGATTTCAAGAAACTCTTTCGTCGTCAGCTCTGTCAATTTTTTAATATGATAGTCCATTTTATCGCCCTCCTCAATAAAACAAATGCGAATAAAAATTTTCGCTTACTTCATTTTCAGCGTGCCAGGACCAGAACGATACATGATTTTCACACTTTCACTATCCATTGTCGGATAGATCAAATCGACCAGCACGATATCACCTGTTGTCACAGAGTCTTTCCCTAATTGAACTAGCGTTCCGTCTGATGTTTGTTTGGAATCAAGAGTATGAATAAACTCTTCTTCTTGTAAGTAGTCAATATATTTATGTATATCTTTTTCACTGATGCTACCAGCTTTATACGTCAAGGTTGTTGATCGAACTTTATTTTTTATTTCACTACTCGTACCAACAATTTTTTTCTCGCCAATGACGGAATAAATCGACGGAACCTTATCCTCATTGATTTCAATTTCTGCAGCTGTACTAGACGCACAACTGACAAGCAATACACTGAATATAACCAATAACCCAACTGACACTATTTTTTTCATTTTATTCTCCTTTTTCTCCATTTAAAGCTTTTATTATAGCACAAATGAAAGCATCTACTCCTACAATTTTGCCACGTCTTAGCAGTTTATACAGATCAAATAAATAATTGGACACCATTCCAAAGATTCAGTAGCAAGACTAAAAGAATGACTACTTGATATACCTGAGTTACTCGTTCAGAAGAAATTTTCCCGCTGATTAAAGCTCCTACAAAGCCACCAACAATAGCGGCTGGAATCACATACACCAAAATAGACAGATCAAAACGCCCAAAGCCAGTAGTTTGTGCAATCGTCACTAATTTTGCTGCTTGTGAAAAGAAAATCGTAATGATCGAGTAAACTGTTGCCTCTTTGATCGGAATCCCAAAACACAGCATCAATAAGGCCACGTTGATTGGTCCACCACCAATTCCCAACAATGTGGAAATGAAGCCCAAAAATAGTCCAACCACCACATACCAAACAGGATGAGATAAATCAATGGAGCGTTCATTCCCAACTTTTGTATAAAAATACGCAAATAATAATGTGACAATCGTTAATACAATCTGAAGCAACTGTACATATTTTTCATCTGAAAATAGTCTTAATAATAATTCAAATACAGTATTCCCTAAAACTCCACCGATCACCGAACCTAAAGACACAAAGACTGCGATCGGTACTCGTAATTTTAACCCATTCCTCATCTGCCTCAACGTTGAAACGATCGACATGGTAAACACAGCCACACTAGAATAAAATGAGATCGCCGCTAATGGATGAAAATGTAGTGTATCCAGTACCGGTTTAATGATCACTCCGCCGCCCATTCCTGAAATTGCACCAACTGTATTTGCTAAAATAATCACAATAAAATAAATGATTCCTATATACACAGTTTTCATCTCCTCAAAATAACCGCTTTTGCTCTATACTTTTCTTCTTCTGGCAAAATCGACAAACTTGAATTTATCTAATCTATGTCTGGACTCTGTGTATTCAAAACAACGCGTATCTTCCAAACTTACCACACTACGGACCACTACTACATGTGTATCATCCTGAATAGTCATCAATTTCTGGTCCGCATCTGTTACCGCCTCAACGGTGATCTCTTTTTGAGCATAGCTAATCGCCAGACCTAAATCGTTTTCAAAATAATCGTAAATAGAGTCGGCTGCTCGTTCTTTTGGCAATTCATGAATGATTTCTTTTAACAAATAGTCGATATCGATAATAACTACCTCTCCATCGATTTCTCTTTGGCGAACTAAGCGCCAAACTGCTGCATCTTTTTTCCAGCCAGTCAATCGTGCCAAGGATTCACTGACACGTTCTTCTTCAAGCTCCACAACTCTCGTTATACTATGTATTTGTTGGGCGCTTTGCAGTTCTTTATAGCTGATGACACCAGAAATTGGTAAATCAAATTTTCTAACATTCAGAACAATTGATCCTTTACCTTGTTTCTTCTGGATGTATCCAGCATTGATCAATAAATTCAGTGCTTTACGTATCGTTTCTCTTGATACTGAATATTGCTCAACCAATTGGTTTTCACTTGGCAACAGTGTTCCTGGTTGATAATCCCCTTCTAAAATACCTTTTTCAAGTTCCAAAAATATATCATGAAATTTATTCATGTCCATCCCTCCACCTTAGGATACTCAAAGAAAATGATAGCACATTCTCCCCTAAAAAAATAGCATTCTCAATAAGTAAAACCATAACCCAAAAGAATTCTTTTCAGTGATTACACTTGTATTTACAAGCAATCCATACTATAATGAAACCGAAAACACAACATGTCTATACAAGTTTCAAAATAACTATTAGTCAGGAGCCGTTATCATGAAATTCCTATCTCTCACCATTACTAAAAATACCCTACATATCCAAGAAAAAGAGCAACAAAACCTAATCGCAGAGCAGACATTCACCTTCTCAGACTTTGAGTTTCCGAAAACCGTTGACGCTTTAGCCAACCAAATAAAAGAGCAATTCTCTGCTGCTAACGGTGCTATTTTTAACGATATTCCTACTGATTTTTACACTGAAAACACCAAAGTAACACCTTTGAACGTCAATGTAGAAAATCTAATTAAGCAGTTTTCAGAAATTCTAAACTTACCGATTCTAACCTCGTTTGAAGCAAACGCAACCTCTGATTTAATAGCAGCTTTTAAGAAAAAAGCTGAATATTTAACCTGGAATCTAGACTATTTTGGCTACACTCCAGGTAAGGAAGAGTATTCCACTGAATCCTTGTTAACAATTGGAAATGGCTTTATGGGCTTACGTGGTACGATACCTGAAATGACACTGACAAAAGACCATTACCCAGCTACTTACATTGCTGGACTCTACAATGAAGAGCAATCAGAAGTCGCAGACCAAATTGTGGAAAATGAAGATTTCGTTAACACACCAAACAACCAATATATCAACATCCAAGTAGCAGGAACAGATAAGTGGCTATCGCTTGAACAGTCCACTTTGCATTACTTGCACAGAAATCTCGACTTAAAGTCAGGGCTATTTACTTCTCATGTGATTATTGAAGACAGCAAGCAGCACCAAATAAAAATAACAGCGCAAAAAATAGTCAACATGGCGCAAATGAATAATTACTGCATTAAGTATTCGATCACACCCTTGAACTTTTCTAAATCAATAACCGTAAAAACAGCAACAGACGGCTCCGTTTACAACTTTAACGTGGAACGTTATCGCAATTTAACCGCTAAGCATTTCCACGTAACTCAGCTGATTGCAGATAAAAATAAAACAATGATTGAAGTCCAAACCAACCAATCAAACATCACTATTCAACAAAACACGACGATTACAGGTGATTTTTTTGAAGCAAATGTTGTCAAAAATTCGATTAGTGAAGAACTTATTGAACAAAAAATAACGTTTAATGCTAAACAAAATAACACCTATACTATGGAAAAACAGGTTCAAGTCAAAACCTCTATTGCCGAAAAAAATTGGGCAAGTCCATCTGTTCCAGCGATTTCCTTTGAAACAGAATTTTCTGAAAGTAAAAAAGCTTGGGCTGCCCTTTGGAAAAAAGCGGATATTCAAGTGACAGGTGATTTAATGTCACAAAAATTACTAAGAATCCATACCTATCATTTGTTTGTCTCTGCTTCACCTTTTAATAACAATGAATTAGATGTTTCAGTCACAGCTCGTGGCTTACATGGTGAAGCTTATCGCGGTCATATTTTCTGGGATGAAATTTTCATCTTACCGTTTTATATTATTCATTTTCCTGAAACAGCCAAACAGCTATTGATGTATCGTTATAATCGTTTGGGTAAAGCAAAAGAAAATGCGAAAGAAAATCACTACGAAGGTGCAATGTATCCTTGGCAATCTGGCTTAGACGGCAGCGAAGATACACAAAAGCTTCACTTAAATCCCTTAAATGGGGAATGGGGAGAAGATCACAGTATTTTGCAACGGCATGTTTCATTAGCGATTGCATATAATATCTGGATGTACTGGAATAACTCTAACGATGACCAATTTATCAAAGAATATGGTGCTGAAATGCTTTTAGAAATCGCCAATTTTTGGCGCAGTGCAGCAACCTTTGATCCAATTAGCAATCGCTATTCTATAGATAAAGTCATGGGGCCAGATGAATTCCATGAAGGCTATCCTAACTGTTCAGAGAGTGGTTTGAAAAATAATGCTTACACCAATCTAATGGTCGTTTGGCTATTTGAAGAACTAGAAAATATCCTCTCACTTTTAAATACGCAAGAACGAGATATATTATTTAATAAAACAGGAATCACGAAAGAAAATCTTGAGCAAATGAACGATATGCGTAAGCGCCTGTCGATCGAAATCAACGAAGATGGAATCATTGCTCAATATGAAGGGTATTTTAACTTAAAAGAAATTGATTGGGCGCAAGCAAAAGCCAAATACGGAAACATTTATCGAATGGACCGTATCTTAAAAGCGGAAGGCCGCTCACCTGATGAGTACAAAGTGTCTAAGCAAGCTGATACGTTGATGCTCTTTTATAATTTAAATAAAGAAAAGATCGATGAAATTTTCGAAGAACTCGGCTATACGCTACCTACAGATTATCTTGAAAAAAATCTTTTATATTACTTAAATAGAACCTCTCATGGTTCTACCCTTTCAAGAATCGTCCATGCCCAACTTGCTGAAGAAGTTGCTTTTCATGACTTGTCTTGGGAGCTATACCAAGAAGCACTTTACTCTGACTATCGTGACATCCAGGGCGGAACAACTGCTGAAGGTATTCACACCGGCGTAATGGCTGCGACGATTTATGTCACACTGACCACGTATGCTGGGATCGATATCAAGAAGAAAAACCTAATGATTCAGCCCAATTTACCAAAAAACTGGACGGATATGACCTTTACTGTGGAGCACAAGGGTATCCATTATCAACTGACTATTTCAAACCATTCTGTTCAAATTTATGCATCACAAGATACAATGATCATTATCAAAAACCAGCCTTACCATATTCAAGCAGACACAAAAACAACGATCCCTTACTAATCACAAGATAGGAGAATTCCCATGAAAAAAGGGTTTATTTTTGACTTAGACGGCGTCATTACAGATACGGCAAAATTTCATTATATTGCTTGGAAAGACTTAGCAATGGATTTAGGTATTACAATTGATGAAACATTCAACGAAACGTTAAAAGGCATTAGCCGTATGGATTCGTTGGATAAAATTTTAGCTTACGGACAGCGGGACGATGAGTTCAGCATAGAAGAAAAAGAAGTTCTAGCTCAAAAGAAAAATGACGCATATGTTCAGCTTTTAGCAGATCTTTCAGAAAAAGACTTATTACCTGGCGTTCATGATTTTCTCGTCCAAGCGAAAGCAGAAGCAATTCCTTGTGCAATTGCTTCTGCTTCTAAAAACGCTCCAATGATTCTAGAAAAATTAGGCGTACTCGATTTCTTCGGACATATCGTTGATCCAGAAACGCTAAAAAAAGGAAAACCTGATCCTGAAATTTTCGTAAAAGCAGCAGAAAGTATCCATGTTGAACCACAGGATGCAATTGGTTTTGAAGATGCTCAAGCAGGAATTGACGGAATCAAAGCAGCTGGAATGTATGCTGTAGGAATTTCCACAACCGAAACCTTAAACGATGCTGACTTACACGTTGCATCGATGACTGAGTTAAGGATAGAACAATTGATCAATCAATAATAAAAAAGGAAGAAGGACGGAAGGGAGCATGACCGTTTTTCTTCTTTTCATTTATATCTTTTTGTATAGAAATTGGTGACTGGGCTATTGCATTAATGCGGGCCCCTTTTTAAGCAATAGTTTTCAAGAGAATGGAACGCTAACTCTTACTTGAACCAGGTTGTACTTTTACCGCCACATTGTCTATACTATGAGTAATTTCAAAGATAAAACCTTTTAAATTGGGAGGCTAATTATGAAAACAAGTCAGGGCGATGTGTTTAGAAGAAGAGAAAATTTGCTCGAACAGTTAAAAGAAGCAGAGTACTTAACCATTAACGAGTTGGCAGATTTTTTTAACGTTTCTACAGTCACAATCAGACGCGATTTATTGTTTTTAGAAAAGAAAAAGATGATCGAGCGGCTTTACGGCGGCGTTCGATTACTTCCCAGCCATCCCTTGCAATCAGTCACAGAGAAAGAAGAACGAGCCTTTCCAGTAGAGACCTTCATTAAGCAAATCACCCCTTTGCTAGTAGAGGATCGGCAACTTTTTGTCGGAGCAGGTCGCTTCTCGACAGAATTGATTTATGCTCTGTCTTTTTTTAAGCTCATGATTTTGACGAATGATGCTGCTGCGATTTCGATCGACCATCCTAAGAAAAAAGCCTTGATTTCGATCAGTGGCGGGGAACTGGAAAAAACACACAGGCTTTAGTTGGGGATTTTGCTATCCATTCTTTTAATAAAGTCGTCGCTGACCTTTGTATCATTGAAGCTGCTGGTTTTAATACCCATGAAGTAACAACTAAAACCTTGAGTGAATCCTTTGTTTATCGAACCATGATCCAGCATACAAAAGGAGCTAAACTCGTTTATGCCTCCTCGACTCATTTAGAATCGGTGAGCTCTTTTATGATCGATCGAACCTTTTTATTTGATACATTATATACCGATTCTGCTATTTCTACTTCAATTTTGGCACACTATCAACATCAGTCGATCCCCACAGAAGTCTTAACTGAATAAAAAAGGTATACTGAAAAGTGTTGGCTTTTTCGCAATTGCCTATCCAGAACTGTTCATAAAAATACTTTCATGAACAGTTCTTTAAATTGCATTGAATTGGCCGAAACAATCGCTTATTCTAAGACCAAGAAAACGCTTTATAAAAAAACAGATTGGAGAATCATATGACGAATACATTTCCAAAACATTTCCTATGGGGCGCATCCATTTCCGCCCATCAAACTGAAGGCGCTTATCAAAGCGACGGCAAAGGCTTAAGTGTTCAAGACACACGCCAAAGAGATAATCATGACATTACGGACTTCACGGTAGCAGTGGATCACTATCACCACTACAAAGAAGATATTCGTTTACTCGCTGAAATGGGGATCAAAGTCTTCCGATTTTCGATCGCTTGGACCAGAATTTTTCCAAATGGACGAGGTGAAATCAATCAAAAGGGGCTACAACACTATAACGATGTAATTGATGAGTTATTAAAATATGGGATTCAGCCTTACATCACCTTGAATCATTTTGACCTACCACAAGCTTTAGAAGACGAAGGCGGCTGGAGTGCTCGCACCACTGTAGAGGCCTTCAAGCATTATGCAGAAACTGTTTTTGAAGCCTACGGGGACCGAGCCAAACATTGGCTGACCATCAACGAACCGAACATCATGCTTCTAGTAGATAAAAAAATTCTTGGTAAGGAGATTCCACTGCAAGAAAAGTACCAACAGTTCCATCATTTGATGATTGCCGAGAAATATGCGTTTAAACGCTGCCACGAACTGATCGAAGGCGGAAAAATCGGACCTGTTCCCAACATTTCACTTGTTTATCCTGCAACTAGTAAACCATTAGATAATCAAGCAGCGCTTTATTTTAATAGTATCCGCAACTGGGCTTATCTAGATTTCTCTTGTTTTGGCCGTTATAATACTGTCTTTAAAGATTATTTGAACCGCAATAATGTGACAATCACAATTGCCCCCGAAGACAAAGAACTGATGGAAAATCATTTCCCTGATTTTGTTGCGATGAACTTTTACACAACGGTCACTGTAGAAAAACCAACTAAAAAAGACGGTATGGCAAACGGAATCAGCGATCAACAAAGTGAAGATATCATGGAATGGGGTTTTTACAAAGGCTTCACCAATCCTTATTTGAAGAAAAATGAATTCAACTGGACGATCGATCCCGATGGTTTAAAAACAACGTTGCAAACACTGTATGATCGTTATCATTTACCGATCATTATTACCGAAAATGGTTTAGGCGCAAAAGATGAGCTTACAGCTGATGGCAAAATCCACGACACATACCGCATCAACTATTTAAAACAGCACATCGACCAATGCTTACAGGCAATTGAAGCCGGTGTTGATTTGATTGGCTACAGCCCATGGTCAGCAATCGATTTAGTCAGTGTCCATGAAGGGATCAGCAAGCGTTATGGTTTTATTTACGTAGACCGCACAGAACAGGATGAAAAAGATCTTGCTAGATATCGAAAAGACAGTTTTTATTGGTATCAAGAGCTGATTAAAACAAATCAGCTGCCCTCTTAAAGAAAGGAGAAGAAAATGAATAAAGTATTTACATTCTTAGAAACAAAATTGATGCCGCCTTTGAATAAAGTAGCAAACTTGCGCTTTATTCGGGCAATCATGCAAGCAGGGATTATTACGGTGCCGTTTACGATTGTGGGATCGATTTTTCTGATCATCAATAATCTACCGCAAATCATTCCCCCACTTGCGCCTTTTTTTGAACATACGATTTTGAAATTTGCACCGATCTACAGTGTAGCAACGACTATGTCGATTGGTTCGATCGCGATCTTTTACTGTTTGGCAACAGCCTACTATTTGACCGATATTTATCGAAAAGAAGAAAGTGAAGGGCTTAGCAGCTTCGTGGGTGCTGTTTTAGGTTTGTTTGCCTTTTTGATGACCATTATCCAAACGGATATCGTTGATGGTGGTGCGCAGTTGATCCAATCTGAAAGTGAAACAGCCATTGTTTATAATGGCGTTGCATTAGGTGGTTGGGTCACTCGCTTTAGTGGGGTAGGTATTTTTATTGGCATCATCACAGCAGTGATTGCTACACAGATTTATCGTTTATGCGTGAAAAAAAATATTACGATTCGCATGCCAGAAGGAGTTCCTGATGGTGTAAGTAAAGCATTTGCTTCGTTGATTCCTGCTATTTTTATTGCTTTTGTCATGCTATTTATCAATACGATTTTAGCAGTGTTCCATACTGATTTACATGGATTACTGTCAAAACCGTTTGAATTTGTAAAGGATCTGACCGGTTCTTGGTTGGGAATCATCGTAATCATGCTGTTGATCCACCTGCTTTGGGCTGTTGGGGTTCATGGGACTGCAGTGATCAAGAATAGTTTTATCAATCCAATTTTATTAGTAGCATTAACAGAAAATATTGACGGGGGATCAAATATTTTTGCTGGTGATTTTGTCAATATGTATATCTTTATCGGCGGTGCTGGAAGTACGCTTGGCTTAGTTTTATTGATGATTTTTGTGGCAAAATCTGATCAATTGAAGGTGCTTGGTAAAGCCGCTGTACTCCCTGGTTTGTTTAATATCAATGAACCAGTGATTTTCGGAGCGCCAATCGTGTATAATCCTTATTTGATCATTCCGTTTATTGTGACACCTTTGATCAATGTCACGATTGCTTATTTTGCTTCTTCTCTTGGATTGGTGAATAAAGTAATTACTGGGATTCCTTGGATATCTCCAGTAGGAATCGGAGCATTTCTGGGAACGGGCGGTGATTTCCGCGCGGTGTTGATTGCGTTGATTAATTTAGCGGTTTCGATCGTTTGTTATTATCCATTTTTCAAGATGTATGATGGAAAATTGTATAGTGAACAGATGGCCGCTGTGAAACAAGATTAATCCTTTTTATAAAAAAGTTGCCAGACCATGCTGTATGTGAAAACACAGCAAGGTCTGGCAACTTTTATCACTTATTTTTAACGGCGTTTTGTTTCAAACAAAGGGCTAACTGGTTTATTTTCATGGATACGTTTAATCGCATCTCCAATTAGTTCACCTACACTGATTTCATCGATTTTATCCGTTTTACGATCATCAGAAAGATAGATGGAATCTGTCACAACTAAACGTTTGATTGCAGAGTCTTGAATACGTTGTAAAGCTGGTCCTGATAAAACTGGATGTGTACATGAAGCATAGACTTCTTTGGCTCCTGCTTCTTGTAGAGCGTTAGCTGCAAGTGAGATCGTTCCAGCTGTATCGATCATGTCATCGATCAGCACACATATTTTACCTTCTACGTGGCCAATAATATTCATCACTTCAGCAACGTTTGCTTTCGGACGGCGTTTGTCGATAATTGCGATTGGTGCTTTCAAGTATTCCGCAAGTTTACGTGCACGTGTCACACCACCATGGTCAGGAGACACAACGACAACATCATCCCCTTGAATCCCATGTTCCATAAAGTAATCTGCAATCAATGGCGCACCCATTAAATGATCCACTGGAATATCGAAGAATCCTTGAATTTGAACCGCATGTAAATCCAATGTCAACATTCTAGTTGCTCCTGCTTTTTCAAGCATATTTGCTACAAGTTTCGCTGTGATCGGTTCACGAGCACGCGCTTTACGATCTTGGCGTGCATACCCATAATAAGGCATCACAACATTGATTGTTTTTGCACTAGCACGTTTTAACGCATCGATCATGATCAACAATTCCATCAAATTATCATTGACTGGACTGCTTGTTGATTGGATGATATAAACGTGAGAGCCACGAATACTTTCTTCAATATTTACTTGAATTTCACCATCACTGAATTGCGTGACAGAAGATTTTCCTAATTCTACACCGACAGCTGCAGCGATTTTTTCCGCTAAAGGACGGTTTGAGTTAAGAGAAAAGATTTTCAATCTAGGATCAAAATAATGTTTTGACATGAGGACCTCCACTTTCTTTTGCTGAACAATAGTTTCCTTATAAATAGTAGTCACTTTTTCAAAATAAATCAAGTCATTTTGGGGGATTCCTCTAAATTAATACGATTTTCTAATAAAAGTCGGTGACTGTTCGTTGTAAAAAAACAAAAACAGTTGAAAGAGGTGTCGTTTGTTCTTTTTTTTGAAAATCAGCATATTTTATAATGACAATAGACAATATATATATTACTATTTAGATGGCAGAAAAAATGAAAGCGTATTACTTTCGTTACAGCTAGTTACGTCATTGGACTAAAACTTTCTAGCTTCGCAGACTAGCACTACGCTTACTTTCATCCTGTTGAGCATTAATTATTTTGAGGGGGAATTTTGTGAAAAAGTCAGTTTTGAAAAAAGTACAACTGGGTTTACAGATATTGATGGTTTCAACATTACTTGTAGGTACTAGTACTACCACCGCTTTAGCGATTGAAAACACTCTGAGTAGTGACACACAAGAAACTTCAACACGTACTTCCGAAAGTTCCACTGCTTCAAGTACAGTAAAAAATGAACAAGATGTCGTTCAAAAACCTTTAGATGAAACGGACGATCTACCACAAAAATTGACGATTTTAGGAACCTCTGATGTTCACGGTCAGCTATGGAACTGGTCTTACGAAGATGACAAACAAACACCAGTCGGTCTTTCTCAAGTCAGTTCTATTGTAAATAGCGTTCGCTCAGAAAATCCAAATGGAACCATCTTGATCGATAATGGGGATATGAATCAAGGAACGATTCTGACAGATGATCTATACAATAAAGCACCTTTGATTGCTCAGCCAAACCCCATGATCAAAGCCATGAACTATATGAACTATGATGCAATGGTTTTAGGGAACCATGAATTCAATTTTGGCTTAGATCTAATCAAAAAGCTTGAGAATGAAGCAAAATTCCCGATCTTATCAGCAAACACTTATGTAAAAGAGTCAAACAATCGCTTTGTTGGTGGTACAATGAAAAAAAATATTGACCTAAATGGAGACGGACAAACCGATTTGACTGTCGGCATCATCGGTCTCACAACACCGCAAATTCCATTATGGGATGGCGCCAAAGTAGACAGCCTTTATTTTAATCCTTTGCAAGAAGAAGCAGCCAAAGCCGTTGCTGAATTAAAAGATGAGACAGATATCATTGTAGCGTCGATCCATGCTGGCCGTCAAAACGCTGATCCTGCTGCGAGTGCCGATCAAGTCATCAGTAACGTTCCAGGCATTGATGCGTATATTTTAGGTCACGATCACCGCTCTTTTGCAGAAAAAATCCAAGGTCCTAATGGGCTCGTTCCAGTAGCTGGACCTAAAGATACCGGAACAGAAATGATCAAAATCGATCTTGATATTGAAAAAAATGGGGACCAGTGGCAAGTTAAAAACAGTGATGCTGCTATTGTAAGCACCAAAACGGTCCCAGCAGATGAAGCATTAAAAGCTGAAACGAAAGAATACCATGACAAAACAAGAGAATTCATTTCAGAAAAAATCGGAACAGCCACTGGCCATTTTTTACCAGCTGAAGAAGTAAAAGGAATCCCAGAAGCACAACTACGTCCCACTGCGATGATCTCTTTGATCAATAATGTGCAACGACAAGCAACAGGCGCTCAACTAGCCGCTTCTGCCCTCTTTAAAGCAGATAGTAAATTAAATGCTGGCGATATTTCTTATTCCAATATTTTTGATATTTACAAATATCCTAATACACTTGTCAGTGTCGCTATTACTGGCGAAAACCTACTGACATACATGGAAAACCAGGCGGATTACTACAATACACCCGGATCTGATGACCTAACAATCAGCTTTAACGAAAAAATTCGTGTATACAATTATGATATTTTTTCAGGAATTTCTTATAAGATTGATATTTCTAAACCACATGGACAACGCATAATCAATCCAACGATCGACGGGAAACCAGTTGATCTTACGGCAAACTATACGATAGCTATGAACAATTATCGCTACGAAGGGTTATTAGCACAAGGTATTGTCACAGGGGAACCAATCAAATCTACTGATCCTGAAACATTACGTGGCTTGATTGCTGATTATATTCGTGAAAAGCAAACCCTTGACCCCACAGTTGAAATCGAAAATAACTGGGAAGTAATCGGCTATCATTTTAACAAAAACTGGCGAGATTTAGCGGTAAAATTAGTCAACGACGGTATATTACAGACAGAACCTGCTGCCGATGGTCGGACGCCTAACGTTAAGCCTATCACAAAAGAAGACGTGAAAAATGCAGGATATCAACCCGAATCAGAAACCTTCACAATCATGCATACTAATGATATACATGGACGTTTGGAAGGAAATGGCAAAGATGTCTTAGGGATGGCACGTTTGAAAACCTATAAAAATAGGATGAACCCAGACCTCTTGATCGATGCGGGGGATGCCTTTCAAGGACTGCCGATTTCTAATTTCTCTAAAGGTAAAGATATGGTCAAAGTGATGAATGAAGTTGGTTACGATGCAATGGCCGTTGGGAATCATGAATTTGATTTTAGCTTGGAAACTGCATTGGACTATAAAGATGAATTAAACTTCCCAATCCTTTCCAACAATACATTTAAAGATGGAGAGCTCGTTTTTGAACCCTCTACAGTCGTTGAAAAAAGTGGCGAAAAATATGCGATCATCGGCGTAACAACACCAGAAACAGCGACTAAAACCCATCCAAATAATGTACAAGGTGTGACTTTTTCCGATCCAATCACTGAAACAAAAAAAGCAATCAATGAAATCAACAATTCAGGAGAAGTAATGACTGCCTATGTCGTAACAAGTCATTTAGGCATCGATGAAACCACCCCGCATGAATGGCGTGGTGATACTTTAGCTGAGGCATTGAGCAAAGAATTTCCCGATTTGAATATTACAGTTTTGGATGGTCATTCGCATACAGCCGTTGATGGCGGGAAGAAATTTGGCAATGTCATATACACTCAAACCGGAAATTATCTAAACAACGTCGGTTTAGTTGCCGTTGATTTGGCAGATTTTACTAAAAAAACCGCTTCATTAACTCCCGCACAATCATTAGCAGATTTAGAAGAAAATCCTGCTGTTAAAGCGTTAGTCGATCAAGCTAGAGCGAATTTTGAAGCCTGGGGCTCAGAAGTTGTGATTGAAAATAACCCTTACCAATTCAATGGCGAACGCGATAATGTACGCACGAGAGAAACCAATCTAGGAAATTTGATTGGCGATGCAATGTTCGCATATGGCCAACACGGCTTCAATAATCAAACCGATTTCGCGGTCACAAATGGCGGCGGTATTCGAGCAAATATCGAACCAGGTAAAGTGACCTTGGGTGATGTCATTGCCGTTATGCCATTTGGCAATAGTATCTCCCAAATCAATGTTACTGGTGCTGAAGTCAAGGAAATGTTTGAACTTTCTCTTCGCTCAATGGCTCAAAAAGACGAAAATGGCACAATCCTTTTAGATGATTCCAACCAGCCAAAACTTGGTGCAAATGGTGGTTTCCTCCATGTTTCAAGTACAATTCGTGTACACTACGATTCAACGAAAAAGGGCTCTTTACTGCCAGCAGACGAAGGAAACGGAACAGATAAAACCCTCGTCGGCGAACGAGTTCTGCAAATAGAAGTGCAGGACCGCACAACTGGAAAATTTGCCCTGATCGATGAAAAGGCAACCTATCATATGGCAACGAATGATTTCTTAGCAGCTGGCGGCGATGGCTACGATATGTTAGGCGGCGAACGAGAAGAAGGCCCTTCTTTAGATACCGTCTTAATCGATCATCTAAAACAAGGAACCACCCTGCGCCTTTATGATGCGGCAACAACTATTGATCTTGCACAATATAAAGAAGCCTTTCCCGGCGAACGGATCATTTCCATTTCAGAAGCCGAGTTCAATAAACAAAACAAACCCGAACCTGTACCAAATCCAGATCCAAAAGACCCAACGAAACCTGATGAGATAAAAGTAGCCAAACCTGTTGGAAAAACAGCAAATTATCCAAAAATGGGTGAAACGATTGTCGCATATGGTAGTTTAGGGTTACTAATTATTGGTCTTTCTAGTTACAGTTTCTATGAATATAACCGGAAACGGAAAATAGGATAAAAAAAAGATGACTGCTGAACAAAAATGCAGTCATCTTTTCTTTATTTCTCGTTATTCATATAAGGCATGTTTTTCCCATAACCTTCTTTATTCACTTGCCTAGCACGAGCAATCGCTAAGTCAAATTCTGCTACATCATCGGTAATCGTTGATCCTGCTGCAATAACTGAATTCGCCGCAACGTTCACAGGAGCAATCAGGTTTGTTGCTGAACCAATAAATGCATGATCGCCAATAGTTGTCCGGTGCTTGTCTTTCCCATCATAATTAACGAAAACCACACCACAGCCAACATTGATATCTTTACCCAAGTCTGCATCACCAACATAAGTCAAATGACCGACTTTCGTATCTTCTGCCACTGTCGCATTTTTGATCTCCACAAAGTTCCCCACATGAACACGTTCGCCGATCTCAGCGTGTGGGCGGATATGAGCAAAGGGTCCAACATCCGCATCTTTGCGAATAATACTTTCTTCAACGACTGATTGTGTGATTTTTACATTATCTTCGATGACACTATCAACGATTTCTGAATGTGCGCCGATCATACAATCTTCACCAATCACTGTCTTCCCTTTTAAATGAACACCAGCTTCAATCACGGTATCTGAACCAATCACAACGCCTTCATCAATATAGGTTGAATCAGAATCAACAAATGATACACCATTTCTCATATGCATCGTGTTTAAACGACGATGCATAATTTTATTAGCCTCAGCCAAAGCCACACGATCATTGATTCCCATCGCTTCTTCAAAGTCAGCCATTTGATATGCGGCAACTGTCTTGCCTTCTTTTTTAAGGATCTCAATAATATCCGTTAGATAATATTCCCCTTGTGCATTGTTGGTATTAATTTTAGATAAGGCATTGAATAGTGCTTCATTATCAAAACAAAATGTTCCAGTATTGATTTCTTGCACACGCGCCTCTTGCTCAGAAGCATCTTTTTGCTCCACGATTTTTTCAACAATCCCTACATGATCACGAATGATACGACCATATCCAGTTGGATCGTCTGCATGAGCGGTCAAAATCGTCGCACTGGCATTTTTTCCTTGATGATAGTTAAAAAGATTCGATAAAGTTTCAGCAGTTAGTAATGGTGTATCTCCTGTAATCACAAGAGTAGTGCCTTGTTTTCCTGCTAAATGTGCTTCTGCTTGCAACACCGCATGCCCTGTTCCTAATTGTTCAGCCTGTAAAGCATATTGGCTACGTTCACCTAAATGGCTTTTGATTGCCTCGGCACCATGACCGACGATCGTCACAACTTCACTTGGATTCGTCTTTTCTACTTGATCCATGATGTGTTCCACCATTGGTTTTCCAGCGACAGGATGCAGCACTTTATATAGTTTTGACTTCATGCGTGTTCCTTTACCAGCAGCCAGGATGATGACATATCTGTTTTCCAATTGCTTCACTCCTAAGATTTGTTTTATTTTTAATCGTTTAGTTTAATTTAAAATAGCGCCATGTTTTAGTTTAGCCTACTCTTTATGGTTTTTCAACTGAACCAATTGCTTTTTTGCTATACCAATTTATAATTTCAGACCTTTGCGTTATAATGAAAGAAAATTAGGGGGTGATAATATGATACTTAAACAAACACACGTATCTCAATCAAAAGCCCATTCAAGTTTGACATAATAAAGTACTTTGGTTGTTGAAGGATTGCCTTTACGCAAAGTACTTTATCACTTGAATGATAGAGAGGAAATCCATTATGATGAAACAAATACAACCCTATCAATTTAATTTTATTCGCAAACAAGCCAATATTTTACTGCAAGCCCATTTATCTGTAAATGATAAAAATACAATCAAAACACTACAAGCGATCGTTCTTGAGAACATCAATGAACAGTTTGGTGCGGATAAAAATCAGTTACAGCCATTGCTAGAAGGATTTTTAGAAGCTGCGACTTCTAAACCTAGACTGGAACATTATTTGGAAGGGTTAAAAGAAGCAGTCATTCCGTTTGCTCCGCCTTCAAAACAACAACTGACAAAGCTCTTTAAAAAGACGAAGAAATTGAAAATCCCAGAGTGGGAAACAATGGACTTGCGTGATTATACCTTTTATAACTGGAATGATAGTGGGAAACAGCAAAAATTCATTATCGCTTCCATCTATGGACAGCTAGTCGGTGTTTCTGGAACAATTTCTCCTACGACGCAAAAAGGCATATGCCCGATTTGTCATGAAACGTCAGAAGTTTCGATGTTTTTGTCTAAGGTGAAAGAATCTGGTGATGGGATGTATACGAAGCGTGGGAATTATATTTGCTACGATAGTGAGAAATGTAACCATAATATCGAGCGTAGAGAAGAGTTGGAAGCGTTCGTTCAGAATGTGAAGTTTATGAAATAGTTCATAAACAAGCTGAATCATTGTTCTTCTTAAAAAGAGTCTTTATCAACGAACGTTGGCAAAGACCCTTTTTATCTATCTTGTCTCACTCGCTAACAGTATGAATAAAAAAACACAAAGATCAATAAATATTACTATATCTATTGCGAATATCTATGTAAATTTGATATAGTTATAGGTAACTGAATAATTAGAAAACAAGTAGCACTCCTAATACTATCAAATGGAGTGTGATACATGAAAAATAATTGTAAACTCACTTTGGTTTTGGTAAATAAATTACGTGAGGGTCAGAATGAAACAAAGTACACTTATATGTACTTTTTTGCTTAACTATATCAGCGGATTTCCAGCATGGATTTCTGTGATTTTATTTGTTTTGGTATTATTTATGGATATTCCTGCATTAATTATCAGAGAACATCATAAAACTAAAAGAACTAAAATCAGATGTAAAAGCAAAAAAAAGACCAACAAGAAGTTTTCGAAGGCATCTTGTGGTCAGTTAAAGAAATAAGTATGTAATGCAATACTTTTTTTGATACTAAATCAGGAATGCCAACTTGTTTTTGCAAGCCTAATTATTTAGGTTACGTATCAAAATTAGTAGCAAAAGAAGTCTGACGCCAATCAGGCTTTTTTTGTTTCATAATATCTACAAATCAATCTTACCACATGTTTTTCTTCATCTCAACTACTTTTGTTTCAGTTTAGCGTATAAAAAAAAGCTTAGACAGTTATTTTTAGCCACGTAAGCATTCGTCCATGAACGAACGTCAAACAACGCAAATAAATCTTAAAAAATCCCATACTTTTATCATATTTGTCCATTTTTTTGGACTCTTTTGATAATTCAAATTCTTTCACAAGTATTCTATTGACTATCCCAACCCCTTTAAGTTAGAATAAATTTACAACATAAAATAAAAAAAGGCGCCCTGTCAGAAGACGGTAATCTTCAAAACAGGGCCCTGTATTATCAGCACAAACTAATAATACAAGTTGCCTCGCCAATAATTTCTTATTGACTACCCTTATTGTACTAAAAGTAAGAACGGATTGCCATTCTTTTTTACGTACTCGATCCTGGTAGTGAATGGTTATTTAACGAACGCTTCATGGTATTAGTAGCTGACTAATATCATTTTTTTGTGTTTAACATCAGGTAATTAGAGCGAAAAACAAAATAAAAAGGCACTCTGTACAAGGGCGGTAACCCAAATACAGAGCCTCATATTATCAGCACAAACTAATAATATAAGTTGCCGAAGTCAATATTTTCATATCGACTCTTTCATTTTACTCAATTTTTGTAAGAAATACTAGTGTTTTTTACAATTCTTGTTTAGATTGAAGCAGTTGGTGGGTATTTGTTGCACTTTTGTACGGTATTAGTTGGTAGCTAATGCCGTCTTTTTTCGCTCTTTTTATACATCGTAAGCACCTTTCTCTCCTTTCAAATACGACTCCTTTCGTATTTGCATTCTACCAACTGGTGCTTACGATCGGGTATCTTCTGAGTGATCGCTACCAGGCATTTTTCATTCAATCAAAAAAGGCAGCTGAGTCAATGCGTACAAAATAGGACAGAACACAGAACCAGTAAATAATTTTCAACCCGATTGAAGGATAAAATGTCCCGTTCTACTCTTAAGATAGCCGTACCCTTAATACTTGATTTAGCGGAAAATCAAGTATTGAGTAAAAAATGCGCAAACGACCAGAACTTGCGGATTTCAAGCTGCTGCTTATCGTATTATCACAACCAACCATTTTTTTGCTATCACATGGTAAGCAGCAGCTTGTTTTTATCCATTTGTCTATTTTCACCGAATCAACCGAACCTCTTCTAATTTATGGATTAATTCTTTCACTTTATTTCTCGCAATCATACACTGTTCCTCTCCATCAAAAAAGGCGAGCTTATTCACTCTGTCCACAGACTGAATATTGCCAACATTGAGAACATACGAGCGATGACAACGATAAAAACGAGAATCCATCGCTTCGATTTCTTGAAGCTTAGCATAAAATTCCGTGTATCGATTTTTTGTGATCAAGCGGATCTTGTGGGTGATTTCCGTTGTCTCAAAAAATAAAATATCCGCAAAAGGAACTTGAAAATCGGAATGTTGATTTTTAAACACAAATGCATCAGAAGCAACCAACTCTTTTTTATTGGTAAATGCAATCTCCAGACATTCTTCGACACGTTTAGAAAATTCAGTTTCATCAAACCCCTTGTCAATAAAATCCAAAGCAGTCAATTTATATTTGAAGGTAATGGGTAGAAATTCAGAATGAGTAGAAACAAAAATCAATTGTCCAAAAGGGTCCAGCAGTCTGATTTCTTTGGCTAGCTCCAGTCCTGCCTGTTGCTCTCGTTTGATTTCAATATCTAAAAAATAAATATTCGCACCGTTTTGACTATTCGCAATTTCAGCCAGTAATTCTTTGGGTTTCGATGTCGCAATAAGCTTGGTACACATCCAAAGGTTTTGCTTTACGATTCGCTCGATCATTCGTTTTAAGTACTGCTGCTGAAACAAATCATCCTCTAGTATAAAAACATTCATCCTGTTGCTCCTTTCTTCTGAATCACTACTGTGTGCGTAAGATGATTTGCTTGAAACTCTGTCTCTAACGACGCATTAGGATAATTGCCTAAAATATCTTTTACGATCGCTAAGCCTAAACCACGTTGCTCTCCTTTGGTGGAATAGCCTTTAGTAAACATCTTTCGCTTGTCGATCACGGTGTCTCGTGTGGAATTGTTAATAATAATAACTTGCTTATTTGTTTCTTGAATCAAGCAAATCGTCACTTGTTTTTGATCTGAAATACTAGCTGCTTCAATCGCATTATCTAAAAAGATTGAAAGAATCCGAATAAAATCTAATGTATTAAAGTAGGATTCTTCTACCTCATTCAAAATTTCTATATTTACAACAATCTCTTTTTGAAGGGCTGCCAACAGTTTTGCCGAAAGGATTCCCTTTACAGCTGGGATTTTGATTTTCCTAAGCTGTATCAGATCATATTTTTGATTTTGTAATGATTGTTTCACTTCACTTAAAACATCCGTGTAAATTTCTTTCACCTGTGCCATATCATTTTCTTCGATCCCAGTTTTCAAGCTAGCAATAATGTTCACATAATCGTGGCGAATACTACGGATTTCTCCATATAAAGCTTCAATTTGGGCGGTATATTCCGTTAGATCGTTCAGTTGCATTTCCTTTAGTTTCTCCAGCTGTTCTTTTTGGAGTAGTTGCGTTTTCATATTCAAATAAAACAACAAAATAAGAATAATCACAAAAAAAGCAAAGGTTTTCATCACATTCAATCGGTCTATATTCTGGCTTCTTAGTTCGAAAAAATAACCAATAAACTGAATGGTGCATAAAAGGAACAGCAAGGCATTAATATTGACCAGAATTTTTTTATTGATCTGTTCATAATTTTCTACTAGAAAATCAAAATTGGTTTTGAACAGATGAAGCATCAAGGTATTCATAAAGAATGGTGCCAATTGTAACAATAGCGTGATCGGAATATTCGTCAAAAAAAACTTGTCGATCAGCAACTGCACGATATTTCCAATCACGGATAAAATTGTCACGCTGTAAATGGCGTAAAAGGCAGCTAGATGCTTTTTATTCTTTAAATGATGCCGTATTCCTATCACGTAGAAGTATAGGATAATAATTAAATAGAAAAAATAATTCATAAAGGACAACGTAAGAAAGGCCACTAAAAAGAGTCCTACAATTTCCTTCCAGAATAGTGTTGATTTACTGATTTGCTGATAAATCAGCATAAGTGCTACAAGTTGAATCAAAAGTAATACTAGAAGCGTAATACTCGGAATCATTTCGACGTCTCTTTAGACTTGTTCAGCTTTGGATGTGTTGGTTCATAGAAAAAATAAGGACAAACGTATGAAGTATTGAGCAAATATTTTCGAATTAATTTTTGGATTTTCACATTTTTAATCATTTTTATTTCCTCTTTTCATTAATTGATAGAAACAGGGATGGATCGTCATTGTTTCAACACCTATGCCTAAGAGCATTAACGTGCGTAAATCGGCTACGGGTGTTACATAAGCAAATACTAGTAGGAGGCATGTGACGAATAATGCTTTTTGCTTTAATTTTCTGCGTAATACAGCATCCGTTATCGTTCGCTTCTCTGTCCCAGCAGGCGCATAGGTCCAAATAGTCGCACATATCCCCATCGCAAGAATGATAAACAACGATGTGTTCACCGTAACCTGCAATGACTGTACAAGATTAGGAAGCAATATAAAGATAAAAATCGAACTAAGAGTACACCCTTTTGAAGACTGGGCGTGCCATCCTCCTGCAAACAGTCGAATCAAAAAATAAGACAAGTGAACAATCAATGTTGTTTGAATAGTCAGAAAAATATAAGAAAAAAGATAAATAATGATGACTTTCTCTAGATTAATCAGTAACATTTCTAGATTATATACTGCATAGGCAAATTCCTCTGTTGATAAAAAATGATCACAATTGAGTTTCTTTCTAAGAATAAATAATGAAATCGAATGATACATACTTTTCCCTCCTTATGACAATTTAATTATACAAAAGAAAGGAAATGTTTTAGTCATTATACACCCCAAACCGTTCGTTTTCCACCTCAAAATGTTTTCGCCTTGTAGAAAATAATGAAAAATTAGCTTCTCACTTATTGTTTTAGCTTGAAGATGGTCAATAATTTACGCCAAATAGACGAAGGAACAGTCATTATTTGTTGTTCCTTCGTCTGTTGCAATTTAGTCTCCTAATATTCTAACCAAGATAGACGCAAATTCTGGTAGACACGTCTTGAAATATTACATGTTTCCTGAGGGCTTTCAAAGAAGATGATTGCTCGTTTCTTTTTATCGATTCCTTTGATTGCTTTAGGATTGACTAAGGTCGTTCGATGACAACGAATGAGCGCAGGATATTCTACTTCTAGTTTATCTAATGAGCTATAGATATAGTGACTATTTTTTAAGGTAACGATTTTCAATTTATGCGAATTTTCTGTCGTCTGAATATAGAGAAGTTCACTGAATGGAACCAAAATCGTTTCTTTCTGATTATCAATTAATACACCTTGAACCATTGAAGCTGCTCCTTTCTGTGTTATTCAAAACGCAATGCTTCCAAAGGGACTTTCTTACTAGCTGACCTAGCTGGAAAATAGGCTGCCAATACACCAATCAAAACACTAAAAGCCAATAACATGACGATAATTGCTACATCAAACGTAAAGAACTGAAACTTGATCGACTTAACAGCGTGTTCGATCACTGCATTTAAAGCATAAGAAATTCCTAGTGCAGAAACTAAGCCCAAGACACCACCTGCCAATCCAATCAATCCACCTTCAACAAGAAATAAACGCTGAATGTTCGTAGGTGTCGCACCTAAAGCTTTCATAATACCGATTTCTTTAGTTCGTTCCGTCACACTGATATACAATACAACACAAATCAATAACGTAGAGACAACTAATGAAATCGACGATAGGACGACCAAAATACTTCTGGCAATATTCAAGTAATTCTTCATTGATGTTAATGTATTATCTTCAGAAGAATAGTTCATTTTCGTTAGTTGTTTCATTAGTCCATCGATACTGTTTAAATTTTTTGGAACGATGGTAAAGTAATTCGTCAGATTTTTGGTGGATTCGTCCTTTTGCATCAGTTGCTGTGCACTTTTATAGGATAGCTCAACTCTTGCTTGATGCTGTTCTTCATCTTTGAAAATACCTATGATCGTAAATTCACTACTTACTACAGGATAGACGGCTGTTGTATCCGCTGTAATCAACTGCGTTTTTACTGTCACTTTTTTATTTAAAGCTTCTGTTGACTGTGTGAATAATTGCTTCGCTATCTCTTCTGACAAAGCGATTTCACCTGGATTTAAAGGAACTTCCCCCAAATCAATATAATTCTCAGAAATAGTTGATTTTTTTGGTGCAATATTGATTGCTTCAGCCTGTAGCTGCTTTTCTCCATACTCTAATTGTGTACGGAAACGGTTCGTTTCATAAACAAGAGCCACATCATCCACTGTCGCTAACTTCTTTTTATCTGAAACAGGCGATAGTTGCTTATCTTCTTTGGA
This sequence comes from Enterococcus sp. AZ101, assembly GCF_050499005.1. Taxonomy (NCBI): domain Bacteria; kingdom Bacillati; phylum Bacillota; class Bacilli; order Lactobacillales; family Enterococcaceae; genus Enterococcus; species Enterococcus sp. AZ101. Next base: position 345,269 of record NZ_JBMHEZ010000003.1, read on the forward strand.
AACAACAAGTGTATTTTCACTCACTCGGTCTGAGGCAATCGTATTCATTTGCTTTGTTAAACCTGCTACTAAAAACGTGATCATCAAAATACCAAAGATTCCTACAGAAGCGCCTAAAGCTGTAATAAATGTTCTTGCTTTCCTTTTTTTCATATTGCTAAATGCCAATTTAAGGGTCGATAACAACGAAAAATTACGAACAGCGTTCACCACTGCTTTTGAATGAGCAACTATCGTTGTTTGCTGTTGGATTTCTTCAATTTTGCCGTCTTTCAAATAGATGATTTGATCTGCAAGTGAGGTATATTTTTTTGAATGCGTGATGACGACCACTGTTTTGCCAGCCTCTTCACTAATTTCTTTTAAAACAGCCATTACTTCATCTGAATTTTTACTATCTAAAGCCCCTGTTGGTTCATCTGCAAGAATGACGTTTGGATCATTGGCTAAAGCTCGGGCAATAGCAATCCGTTGCTTTTGCCCGCCACTTAATTCGCCTGGTCGGTGTCGGCTATACTCTGTCATATGAACTTTTTCTAAAAGAGTTTGCGCTTTTGCCCGCCTTTTTTTCTTCTCTACACCTGCAAGCATTAAGCTGATTTCTACATTTTCCAGAGCAGTCAAATGGTCTAAAAGATTGAAGGATTGAAAAATAAACCCAACATTTTTTTTCCTAAACTCAGCCCATTCCTTTTCTGAATAATCAGTGACTTCTAGATCATCATAGTAAATTTGACCGCTACTTGCCTGATCGATCCCACCAATAATATTCAATAAAGTGGATTTCCCACTTCCGGATTTCCCTGAAATATACGTTAAACCCGAATAGATATCAAAAGAAAGTTCTTTTAAAACGGTTATCGTTTCATCTTTTAGTTGATAACTTTTCGTTACATTTTCAATACGAATCATTTTCTCACCTCTATGGATTATTTAAAACGGAAACAATTGATGCTTTTGCTGCTTTTCTAGCAGGTATGAAGGAAACAATCATGCCTAATAGCACACTAAAGACAAGCATGATGATGATTGTGCCACCATTAAACTCAAGTAAGGAGGTAGCAAAGTCTAGTTTGTTTTTTAGTAAGTAATTCGCAATTGTCCCAATCACTAAACTCAACAGAACACCGGTAAATCCACCTAATAAGCTGATCATCGCACCTTCTGTTACAAACAAACGTCGCACATCACTTCTGGCTGCACCAATGGATTTTAAAATACCGATTTCTTTTCTACGTTCGATCACACTAACATAAATCACAATTGCAATCATGATCGCTGCAACGACTAAGGAAATACCTGCTACTAAGCCTAAGAAGACAAAGAGAATGGTGATATACTGTTTGCCTGTTTCGGTATCTTCTTCAGGTGTAACGGAGATGTAGCCCTCTTTTTTTAGTGATTTATTGACTTTTTCACTAGCTGCAACAGTATCGAAGAGTAAAATCATTCCCGTTGACTGCTTTGCTGTTAAGTCAAAATCATTCGTTAAAGATTCCGCTAAAGAATGGGAAACATAGGCTAGATTTAGCAGTTCTACGATTTTCTTTCGCGTCACTCCTGAAATGGTTACCTTTCTTTGCGACGTTGGCATCATCTCACTTTTTGACATTAATTGTGTCACTAGCTCGATTTCTTGTCCTATTGCTTTTTCTGCACTGCCAAAAAACTGATCTGCTGTGTCTTCGGGGATAGCTATTTCTGTGTCTTTGATCGGCATTTGCCCACTCTCTAAAATACTTTCATTGTACAAAGAGATATTTTTCTTATCTAAAGCTGTATACAGACTCATGTTTTGGACCTTTTCTCCACTTTTCAAACTCGCTGAAAAAACATAATCAGTTACTGCTTCTTTCACTCCCGGTTGTTTCGCAAGCTCTGCCCTGGTTTCCTCTGAGAGTAAACCGTATCCAGCTTTATTCACCATTAACAATTGGTTGGTTTGATAGATACTAAATTCATTTTCAATATACTTGTTCATTCCTAGACTAAAGAACGAAATCAGTAAGACCGACATGATTCCAATTGAGGCACCCATAGCCGTTAGGAATGTCCGGCTCTTTTTACTGTTGATATTGCGAAAGGCTAGCTTCACAACAGCGGCTAGCGACAATCTTTTTTGCCTTAATTTATTTTTAGCTGATTGGACTGAGCTATTGGTCGCTATCTGTGTTTCATTGATAATCTTCCCATCCGCCAATTCAATGATTTGATCTGCCAGTTCCATATAGTCTTGTGAATGCGTCACGATGATGACCAGCTTTCCTTGTTCAGAAATTTCTTTGAAGAGGGCCATAATGTTATCTGCGTTTTCTGAATCCAATGCACCCGTCGGTTCATCTGCCAAGAGGATTTCTGGATCATTAGCCAAGGAACGAGCAATTGCTACACGTTGTTTTTGTCCACCGCTTAATTGATTTGGAAAATAGTCCCTTTTTTCCCACATATCTACCTTTTTCAATAATGCTTCTGCTTTTGCATTCTGTTCCTTTTCATTAGACTTCCCTAACATTAAACTCAATTTAACATTTTCTAAAATCGATAAGTGGTCGATCAGGTTATACTGCTGAAATACAATCCCCATCTTACTTTGGCGGATCGCAGCCCATTTTTTTTCACTCAAGGTTGCTGTATCTGCTCCAAAAAGGCAGTAGCTGCCTTGATCGATCTGATCCAACCCACCAATAATATTCAGCAGAGTAGATTTGCCACTGCCTGATTCCCCTATTAGGTAAACCAGCCCAGGTTTTGTTATCGTTAGCTGGATATCCTTTAATACTGGAACCGTTTCTTTTTTTAATTTATAGCTTTTGAAAACAGACTTAAGTTCAATCATTACACATTTCACTTCTTTCTATTATTTAGTTCTCTCTCCGTACTTTTACAATCATTCTTAGCAAATAAAAAATCATGGCGAACCCAAGAATACCTTGGAAAATAGTTAACCCTGTGGAAAAAACATTATTGCTTTCAAGTTTTATTTTTGAAATACCTAAAATCATACTAATAATCATTACCGACATAATGAGGAGATTCATGATTCCATAAAATTTTATAAGTCCAGCTTTGCTTTCTTCATATTTATTAAACAGAACATCTTTTTTCTTGCCTAAAGCTAATTTAATCGACTTGTCATAGAGATTGGGAATATTTAACAGAGTTGAAAGTATCCAATAGCCATCTAGTTTCGTCACAGGCAAAAGATTGGACAGCATCATGATCAAGTTCCAGAAAATGAATGTATTTAACAACGCATTTGCTCCGCCCATACGGATAGATACCATCACAGATAACGCTGTAATGATAAATTGAACCATTACCCCTGCTAACAATGTAGCCAACGTTTTTCTTTTTTCATTAAATTCTCTGACCCCACTCACATCACAAAATAGCGCTGGTGAACCACAAATAAATAAAAAACCAATTTCTTTCACTTTTCCACCGTGATACTTGCAGACCAAGCCGTGCCCTAGCTCATGACAGAACACTGTTAAAATTGTTCCTGTATAAAGGATCAGAATATTTTTCACTGTTATGTCATAAGAAATATTAGTGAGAATCATTTGGGAATGCAGTCCCCACTCCACAATCCCTCCTAGACAAATAGCACCCAAGATTAAAAGGAACAGTCGGTTAAAGAGCTTATTTTTGAGTAAATGGTCTACGACCCACTGAAATTGATTATCAGGATTGAATACCTTGATTCTGTAATAGAGCCAATTCTTTTTTTCTACTTTTTTCTCCCCTAATACACCTAGCTCTTCCAACGAGTGAATAAAGCGTTCTATTTCCTCGATAGGAACCCCATATTGTTCGGAGATCGCTTCTAGTGAACGTCCTTCCTTTAATTCTGTTAGAACTTTTCCTTCTGAAATACCTAATCGAAAATATTGATCTTCTTTTAGGACAACATAATGATCTTCTTTTTCTGTTATCTGTAAATCAGTCATTTTCATTTTTTCGTCCTCCAATTTTTATTGATACTATGACTTTATCGAATATGTTAAAGGAAGAGAATCGTGTTTCATAAACGGTAATTTTTCCGCCGTGAATGGTTCATTCAAGACAGTTCGCGACAAAAAGCGAACTGTTTGAAGGGAGAGAAGTATTTATTTGAAGAAGCACTGTATAGTTAGTGGTGTAGCAAGGATAACACGTACAAACTTGATAAGATCCGTTGTAAATTGAAAGGAGGATCGTCACATGGGGAGCAATGAATTACTACATTTGTATTCAATTATCTATGAAACTGAATATACAAATATAACGAAAGCGCTAAAAGAAGTCGCAGAAGAAGATGTGTCTACATCATACGTATGCATGAAAAATGAGCGCTCATTTCATCACTTGCCCGTAAAAAATTCTTTAAGCCTCTATTTTATTTACATTCCAACTGTTGAAACATTTATGCGGTTTAGTAAAGAGTTTTTAGCCCATGATAACTATCTGCCTTTACACTTTATCGTGATCTGTTCCAGTCTATCAAAAGAGCTCATGCTGTTGAGTTACAAGTACAAAATAAGAACATTGGCTTTTATTGATTCCGCAAAATCGAAGCAGACTTGTAAACAGGAAATCAGAGAGTGTGTTGATTATGTCAAAGTTATCCAACAACAAGTAGATAAAAAGGAGGGACTAAGATGATGACTTTAGCGCAAGTGGAAAAATTTGAAACAGTAGCAGCTCCAGGGATCGTGGCAAATATTATTGATTTCTGTCACGGACTCGTTGACGGAATCAGAGGTTAATTTGAACCATTAAAGATTAAAAAAAGGAGGAACTAAAATGATGATTTTAACTCAAGTTGAGAAGTACGAAGCAGTCGCAGCTCCAGGGATCGTGGCAAATATTATTGACTTCTGTCATGGACTTGTTGACGGAATTAGAGGTTAATACGACTATTTTTATTAAAAAAAGGAGGGGTTTTCAATGGTCTTAAAGCAAATCGAAAAGTATGAAGAAGTAGCCGCGCCGGGATTTTGGTATAACGTAGGCTATACAATTGGTTCAATTGTAGGAGCTTTCTTTTAAGAAATAGTAGCAATTATTTGAATAAATTTTTATAGAAAGGAGCAAATTATGATGACTTTATCTCGTATCGAAAAATATGAAGAAGTAGCTGCACCAGGTTTTTGGTATAATGTTGGCTATACAGTTGGTTCAATTGTAGGAGCTTTCTTCTAAGAATAAGAAGAAAAAGACACTTTCCATTGTTTGGAAGGTGTCTCAGACTGTAGACGATGTCCTGAAATGGGATGATGTCTACAGTTTTTTCGTTTGTCCTTTTGATACATCGTTCTTATGATGATTTATTATAAGAGAGCACTGAAAACGCTCAACATTAGGATATTTTTCACCTAGGCTATTTATTTTAAACCCATATTTTTGATAAAAGCCTACTGCTTCGTTGTCTGTCTCAGCGATTATCATTGATGGTTTATATACTCTTTTGATAAAATCAATCATTTCACTAGCATTTCTATTCCTCTGATAAGGTTTTCCAACAGCTATATGAGTAATTGTTAATGAGTTTCCGTCGGATATATTAATGCCTATACAACCTACTGCCACATTATTACAACGCTTTACATACAAGTGTTTATTAGAAGGTCCTAAGTAATCTTCCAATATTTTTTCACTATTCTTTTCTGACGTTGCAAGTGTGAGCAATTTTAGTATTTCTGTGTCCATACTATTGATTTTATCGATCATTAATTTACCTCCTGTTAACAGCATTTTTTGAGAATCAGTGATAATTTTTTTCTACCAAGTCAAACATTTCTATTTGTTCTGTTGTTGCAGGTATGTAACTAAAGTCATCTTTTTCTATTAAATAGGGACTATAAAACATTTTCCCTGTTGATTCTTGTAAAAATAATGAGACGAGACCACCATAAGCGAACAAATCATCCCAATGAGGGACAATTTTATATATATTCCCTTTTTTATACAGATAGTCACCCATTTTATGATTTTGTCGCATTTTTCTACCCCCCTTCTATTGATACTTTTGGGAATTAATTATTAATGTACACATTACTACTCTAATTCATTCAATCTTAGTTTATATAGATCTACATACATCCAAAATAAAATAAACGAAAATATTATTGAAGCTACAGCCAAAACAATTAACATTACTTGTATGCCAAAATTTTGTTCTATTGATAAAAAATAATATGGAGCCATTATTTTTTGTATTTCTATATTATTTATGAAAATTACAAGTATCACAAAGATCATACAGACAGTAGTAAACAATTTCCCAATTTTAAAAAAAAGGATTTCTTTGCTAAATACTTTTTTGATTGTATCATTATGTTCTGTTTTATCTGCTATTCTTTTTGAAAAGATATTAAAGTGACCTTTAATAAGGATACAATAAATGATATCAAAAAATAGAATAAGTACTGTAACAATAGAAAACAATCCAAAATAAGGATTTAAGTATAAACAAATACCAGATAAAATAGTAAATAACCACCACTTGTTTTTTAGCTTGTTCATCATGATCTATCACCCTCTTTCCTATTGTTTTTAAGCAACATCTGATTAAGCTACCTAATTCAAAATGCTATTGTATACAATAATCAATCACATATATATATATAAATTGAAAAAGTGATCTCACTGCAGCTGTGCAAAATCACTTTTGACTACTTACTAATTTGTTATAAAATATATGGTTCATTCCTTAGCCTAAAACCATATTTTCGGGATAGGTGAACTCTTATAAAATTTTACATAATATCTTGTAACTCTTTCATCTGGTGTTATTTATTTAGAGAAGCTCAGAATCATTTTTTGGTCCTTCTGGAAAACTTTGAAGAAATTTACTGTGAAACTCATATAAGTCATCAAAATCACTACTGAGACTCGAATAGATACCAATTAACTTAACCATATTTAGTTTAAATTTGTACATATAATTAAGCTCTTCCATGCTCTTAGTCACATCTATACTATTCAACTCTGTCATAATTTCTTTCATATTTTTTAGTTCATCAATAATGTCATCTATCACATCTTCTTTTAAATCATAGACAATGCTCTTTTCTCCTTCTGCAACATCATTATCTATTTTAAATGCTGTTAAATCAATCTTATTACCATTTTTTTCATTTACTTGTTCATACAGTTTTAATAAATCAAGAAAAACTTGCGAGCTTATCGTCATTTTAAAACTCTCCCCATCCCTTTTGCTGTTTTTTCAACATTTATTGATCCATCTAGGTTCAATACTTTTTGGAATCTTCCGTTGCTATTAAATACTTCCAAATGATCTTTATGTAACCCATCTAGATAAATTTGATCTCCATTTTTCAATCCATATTCTTTTAGATTTTTATTTCCAACTTTATAAACATTCTGTCCATCCACACGTTTTTTAGTTTTTGAGGTATTCGTCTTAAAATCAAATCCAAAGTCTGTATCAAAAAATTCATCCATGTTATTAACAGACTTCCCAGAGTCATAACTATAACCGTCCCCAAGGTTCCCCCAAGCACTTGTAAACACACCAGTTCCATGACCAGATATTGCTAATCCACTTGCATTAATTGCAGGAACAGCAACTACTCCTGCACCACCTGAAAAGACAGTGAACGCTGCTGAACCACCAAAGGCCCATATTCCTCCGCCGATAAACTCTGCTCCACCTTGTACTAAAGAAGTTAAGTCTGCTACAAATTGCCCTACAGCATAATTTTTTGTTCCTGAAAATTCTGCGCCAAATTTTCTTTCCCAAACCATTCATTTAATAAAGATTTACCATTATTATTAGCCAACTGATCAATAAATCCAGACCCGAAGCCTTTAATCATATCTATATTTTGCGTCCTAATAGATTCTTGCAATGTACTCGTTAATTCTGCATCAAATTTTCCATCAACATACACACCCAAGACATTCCCATATTCATCAAATTTTGTTATAATCTCTTGATTTGCAAGAGTATATGCTTTTACTTTAGCATCAATTTTTTTCTGGCGATCTCCCCAACGAGTCGCAATTGGCTTTGCCCAATTCATGTCTAATTTCTTGATATCAAACGTCCCTGAAGCAGCATTCCATGCTTTACAGTCCTTCACTTGGGCAAGACCTTTGTCTAATTCCTGTTGTGACGAGTTGTATTCATCAAAGTAGCTTGCTGACTGCGCACTGTATGCACGAAACTTTTCTAGCTTCTCTTGTCTCTTTTGCATGGCTTCGTAGGCATTCATCGATCGTTTTTCCAAATCTGGTCTAGGTGTTTTCGCATCACGTATTAGTTCGTCAATCGTATGCAATAACGCCCTGTAGTCGTCAATTTCTGCTAAGATTTTATCCTCATCCATATCCATACCACTAACCGTTGATTGATACTCACTTAGAAATTTCTTGTGGGCATTAGCTAATGCTTCACCTGTCATAATAATAGACTGGCAAATTGGCGTGTAGGCAACCATAAAGTAACTCTTTGCAGAATCATAGGCTTTACTGGATAAAGGGGCAGATAGAAACGAACTTACGCTTTGTTGTAAAGAAGCGGCCGCTTGTTGGGCTTGTGTACTAACTTGTGCAGCCTGTGAGCTTCTCGTTTGTGCTTCTGATACACTAAATTTTAGTCCCACTAAGATTCTCCTTTCCTTCCGATTTTAAGAAAGTTCGTTGATCGAAACGGACAGAATCCTCTTGCTCTAACAAGTTCTTACGTTCTTGTGCCAATTGTTCTTGTTCTTCTTCAAATTCCTGTAATGCTTTACGTGACAAATGGAAACCCTCGTCTTGTCGCTCTTCAAAAAAGGGTCTTTCTTCTGGATCTACTTCATTCAACGAATGTTCATATAGTTTGTGTTCTTGTTGTTGCACCCTATAAAAGCGTTCTTGTAATTGTTCAATGAAATCCTTGCTCTTTTTTATTCTCTCGTTGTGCTTCTTGAAGTTCCTCCAATTGATTATTGAAACGATATTTTTTTTCGTCAAAGAGTTGTTGTGCTATTAATTTTATTATCTCAACCCTCCAAAAGAAAGAGTCGGTAACTGAGCAATTTTTTGATCAATCTATTCAAACTCTTTGGCGACAGAATGAATGTTGTCCCCTGCTTGTACAACACTGTTAGAGATCCCTTTTAGACTAGATTGAAAGGTTGAAAAACTCTGTATTGCTGCACTATTTCCTCCAACATTGGTTTGTCCTGAACTAACAGAGACAGAAATTCTATTTAATGCGCTTGCAGATTGGCTGAATAAAGCTGACACGCCCCTGCTACACTGGTTGTGCTATTAATAAACAACTATAGCCTTCCTTTTGTAAAATACAGTTTGCTATCATTAGTTTAAATGAATGTAACTAAAAAGGGAAGACTCTTTGACATTATAGAATGAAGATAAGCACCTCGACGGGAACTCTAATTATTTGTAAAATGTCTATTTCCAATAACGAACGTTTTTGGTACAAATAAAACATCTATAAATTCCAGGTATTTTTATCTATTTTCAATCATGTCTTGTTTGTTGTAAAATATAAAGAAGTATATTTACATAAATCGAATTATTCTAAGTAATTTTATTAAAATTTTAACGCTACTAACTTCATTTCTGATAAACTAAAACTAATAGTTATCTTAAACAATTAAATGAACTGGAGAGAATTTTATGAAAAAAATAACTTTATTAGCATTCCTTATATTATCACTTGGAGGGTGTTCCTTAAAACAGTCGAACGTTACAAATAGTTCAACTCGGAGCATTGATCAAACTGAAGCTGCAGAGAGCCAAAATGTACAATTTAATTCAGAGAATCAAGAAAATTTAAATAATTTTGAAGAAGGAACAAAAATAACAACAATTTTTACTCCAAATAATTTTAAGGTTACTAAACTAGTCGATAATTCAGAAAAAAGAGTCCTCCTTTTTTCAAAAGATAATCAAAAATTTTATAAGAGTATTTTTGTGAAATCGACCCAGTTCCTCAAAGTTGTTGATCTTAAAAATAACGAAACAGAAATTTTTAATGGGTCTATATAACCATTCTTTATTATTTAACTACCTAGCTGACATAATCCTGATTACCCCAAGTACCCCATGTATCAACCGATACATGGGCTCTCTTTGTGAATTAAAACTGTTCTAACTAAACAGTTAATGGTATCCCTCACTTTATCTCCGAGAACTGCTGTAAAATTTGAAAATAAGGAAAAGTCACTCTTTGATATTTTTATCCTCATTTTTGTTCTTTTATCGAATTCAAACTCTCTGTTATAGTTTCCTTTTCTTCACCTAAAACCAATGTTTTTGGTACAGCTACTTAAATGAAAAAAGGATAGAGAAATTCTCTATCCTGGATATTTATTTTGAGAAACTATACTGAACACAATAAAACCACTAAATATTTGTTATTGAGAGGTTTAAATTTAATAGTTTATTGAACTCTTGACTCTGTTGCATCTTTTGCTTTCGATATACCATTACTTGCCATTTTTTTTGCTTTTTCTGTTTGTTCACTTGTGAAATTGCCTACTGATTCTGTCGCATCACTTAATCGGTCTTGAACAGTTGTTGAATCTTCTTCATATTGTTCTTTTGATTTTACATCTGTTACAGTTACATTAACTTCCACTACTTTAAGAGAAGTCATTTTTTCCACTTCTCTAGAGATGACCTCTTTGATTTTTTCATATAACGCTGCAATGTCTCTGCCGTATTCGGTGACAACATCTAAATCAACAGCCACTTGTTTTTTCCCTACTTCAACATCGATTCCAGTAGTAACATCTTCCCTATTAACAAGCTTATTAGCAACATTTGAGAAAAAACCGCCTTCAACTGTTAATAATCCATCGACTGATTCTAACGCAATCCCGATTATCTTTTGAATCACTTTATCATCATAAGTAAGTTCACCCTTAATTCCATTTACATTTTCTTCTTCTTTTTTAGGTACATTTTTGTTGTCCATATCTTCAAATCCCTTCTTTTAGTTAATTATTTATAGTTTTACTTTCTTTTTTTAGAAAGAAAGATATCTATCAATCCATGCGCAGTAGCATACCATCCCATAAAACCACCTATAAGAATAAATACGATAATTAGAACTGTTTTAAAAAAACCTAAAGTCAACATCAACAGTGCAATAAGCAAACCTGCTAGTGCACCAATAATAGGTCCTCGGTATGTTTCCCATATCTCATTCATGCGTTTCCTCCTATGTCACACGATTATTATTTTCTGGTCGAGGTTTTTCGAATTTAATTTTGATTAAAATTTTTACATCAGGTCCAATCAAATCGTGTAGTTGAGTTTCTAAATTTTTACTCCATTGATCAGTTTTACCATATAAATCTGAAAATATTTGAAAATCACCTTTAACTTTTATCTTTATCTTTCTTTGACTCATTGTTGCTTTCACATTTGGATTTTCCATCAACTTCTCTGCTATCAAGGCCTCAGAAACAACTCCTTCAACCGCCTTTTTGGTAATTCGTAAAACGCCATCTGTTTTTTTAAATTTAAATTGGCTCAATTTTTTTGGGTAAAATATCGTACCCAACATTAAAATAAATAAAACAATGAAGACACTACCTGCAAGATAGAATGTAATCACAGGGAGCCAATCCCCAACTAATGGATACTCATCCAAATTTAATAAGTAAAATGGTATAGATACATATGTTTGATTGGAAACTATCACTGAAAAACACAGATACATAAATAAAAAAAGAAAAACAGTGACAATTGTTTTTTTTAGCTTACTCAAAGTGAACCTCCTATCAGTTATTGTCTCAATTTATATCTATCTATTAAAATAACAATAATTTGCTATTTCTGTCAAAAGGTATGCTTATGAGTGATTAGTTGATTAACAAAAACAATAAGCAAAAACAGAGATCAATAATAAAAATTATAAAAGTGATTTCTAACTTTAAGATTAAAACCGATCGTTTTTGGGAGTATCTTCAGTATTCCATTGATAGCTATCAACAAGATAGTGTTTAAGTTCTGCGAATGTTACTCCATTAAATGATTTGTTAGGCAACTTACCCCATACCAACGATTTATTAATAATTGAATTTTCTTCTATTTTACTTAATTTAAAATCTGGACAAACCGTTAGCCATTCTGTAATTTTCATTTCATTATTCATCACTTAGTTATCTTTCTGATTTTTATTCGTACAAAAGCTACTACTGAACATTTTGAATCTCACGTATGCTGCTATTCATCCGTTTCGAGAAGCCGATCTATCTTCAACTTTAAGAATTCTTACCGTTCGCTTTTAGAGAAATCTTCCTGGAAGATTCACAGCTGTAGCCAAAGAATATTCATCCATAATACGAACGAGCCTTTTTGAAAAATACTGATTACTTTGCTAATACTTATTCTTTTCTTCCCACTCTTTGAATGAACTATAATACTTGAAAACAACAGTCGGAATTATTTCTTGATCTTTTGATACCAGATAACTAGTCTCGTTGTATTCAATAAATTTATTTTCTCTTGTTTTCCAAGCAATTATATCTTTTCCATTAAATCTTAGAACCCAAACAATATTATTTTTACCTGTATATGGAAAATAATTATCTTCTATCAATTTAGTAAAGAGTTCTAGAAAAGTTGTCATATCGCTTATTTCATATAATTTTGCGTGACTCTCCATGTCATCACCCATACAAATACTTTGTCTATCTATATTAATTTCCATATTAGTTTCTTCCTTTATTTTTAATAACTGATTCTTTTCGGAAAAACTGATCTTTTCCTGAAGAATTGATCGCTGTTTATACAGCTCTTCTGTAACTTCTTCGTATTCCTTTTGAATACCTAATCTGTAAGCTTCGTAACCCGGAGAATCATTCCAAGATCCCATCCCACCAAATACCTGTGACTTTGCCAATATCCGTTTTGCTTTCTCTTGATTAGATATATCTAAATCAAAAACATTTAGGGTGGAATTGAACATTCTACAAAAATTTTCTTCGTCCAATTGTTCAGATAATCTATTTATATTTTGTAAAGCTCTCTTAGTATTGATTAGATCATCTTCAGTAACACCAATATCATTCTTTTTTTTAAAAAAATTAACTAGCGATTTGATCACTCTAGCACTTTCCTTTCCTTTTTAGAAATGCCTTCAGTATTCCGCAAATAGCTATTTATAAAAAAAATTCTTCAACTTATCCAACCAATTTATTTGCACTATCTTATTCTCTAGACAGTCTTCACGTCTTTCTGACCACTCTTCAACTGATGAATAATAAATAAACGTAACCTCTGGAATCCTTTTTCCATTCTTACTTATCGAACAATAAGTCTTATTGTATTCATAAAATTTATTTTCCTTTGTTTTCCAAGCAATCCTATCTTTCCCATCAAATCTTAGAATCCAAACGACGTCATTTCCTTGAATATGAGGAAAATAATTTTTTGCTATTAACTCTTCAAAGAGTTCTAGAAATGTGATATGTTCGTTTACTTCATTTTTAGTTTCGTGACTTGTAACATCATCCCCCATACATACACTTTGTCTATCAATTATAATTTCCATATTGACTCCTTCTGTTATTAATCCTTTTTGAGATAATCAATCTTCATTAAGCTCTTCACGTATGCGAAGAAACTTGTTCAATTTCTTTTCCTGTTTTTCCTTTCCATCTCTAACAATCTAAGCTATTGGTTTTAAGCTCAAACACTCTTCATGATAAAATCCTTTATCGACATAGTAGATATAATCACCATCATTTAGTTTCTTTCCACAAGATTTAGTCATTTTTCATCTACCATTCCTTTTTGGATCTAATGCATACAGCTATTCGATTGTTTTTGGTATTCTAACTATATTTACCCTCTTATTGCTTTTTACTCTTTTTTTCTTTGTGGTATGTGGCCATTGCGTGATTAAAGTTGGCAATCATTACGGAAATAATACCTACTCCAATTAAAACATAAATTATTGTGAAAATTTTACCAACTGCTGTATGGGGAGATAAATCGCCAAACCCCACCGTGGCAAGTGTAATTACAGAAAAGTATAAGGCATCTAAAAAGCTCATGCTTTCTACACCATGGTAGAAAAAAGTGCCTATCGATAAAATAAAGAGAACGGCTAACATAATAGCTTTTTGTTCTTCTTGAAGGAATAGAATTTTTAAGATTCTCCATAAACTACGAAATAATAAAATAAAAGCAATCACAGTAACCACTTTCCTTTCTTTCTGATAGAAGACAAATTATATGAAAATTTAAAATAGTATTTATTTTCATAGTTAGCCTCTAACTATTCTTTTTGGTAATATAGCTCTTATCACTTTATTAATCATTCTTCACATTTACTTCTTACTTTTTTAGGGTTGATTTAAGGTTTAAACGGTATTCTAGATACAGATAAACAAAGGAGGTCATTATTGCTTTTGAAACAATTAGATATCTCAAATTTATTTATTTATTCTACAAAGAAAGTAAGAAACTTGTTCCAAATTTTTGAGTGAAAGAGACTCATTTGTCTCTTTCGCTACTCTTAAATTATGTGGGTGAACGTGGTGTTTAACTCCCAGAGGCTAAACGTTTGTTGGTACTCTATCATCGAGGTGTAGGTTCGAATCCTACCGTCCACGTCGTGCTTCGGCACTTGAAATATAATAGATACTTTAGAAAGGAATGGTTTTATGAAAAAAACATTTGTTGTACTTGCTGCTATCGCTATTCCTATTGTTGTGAAACAATATCGTAAACATTCCCGTGTGTATCAGTCTAGCCTGAAAAGTTAGTTACTTTGTTTACAAATTTTCTTTTCTAGTAATTGGTAATTTCTAAATTAATAATGAAAATGATGATTTTTATTCCTATTTTTCATTATTATAAGATACTGTTTACTTATATCAAATAACCCTAACAAAACATTTTCTTCTTTTTTAACTCTTTTTCCTACCTTCTCCCTAAGGTAGGTCTTTTTTGTCTATCAGGAGTTAACCATCCTTTTTGAGAATTTCTATAGCATATTCAAATCCCTCAATATATTTTTGGGCTTCTATAAAATTGTCTTGTTCTTTGCTAGGTGCCAACTCAATTAAACTTTTGCGTTCTTTTACTAGTCTCTCTATCACTGGATCAACGCTTGGTAATTCTGTTTGGACAGTAATTCCAATAGTTGATTCTGTATCGTCTATAAGTTGCTGTAATGCTTCTTCTAAATCCTCAGATTCAAAGTAGTCTGACATATACATACCATGTAAGATCATACCCACTTGACTGGTTGTTAATTCCATCATTTATCCTCCTACTGATCCTTTTTAGGAAACTTTTTTTGTTTAATTCGATTATATTTCCTTCTTTTTAAAAACAAAGGGTGTGGGACAAAAGTAAAAATCACTTTTGTAGCACACCCTAAATGCGAATAAATGGTGGGAGCAGAAGCAATCCCTTCGGAAATAAGCTGAAATTCAAAAAAATTTGAAAAACAATTTTCGTGAATTCCTTCTTATTTCTCGGGATTAAACGCTTCTGTCCCAGCCTCACACCTAATAGTACTAAACTTATGCTTACTTCAGTCAATATCGCTGAAAAAAGCTCGTTCGTATTGTCTCTATATAAAATTTTATAGCGTTCATACATGCTAGGACGCCCATATCTTCCAAAAAAGATAAAAGAGACAAAAACTAAGACAACGGCACTTATACAATAAAATATCATTAGAATACTTTGATAAATGGGCGTTGCTGACTTACCTTTATGCTTTAATTTCCTTCTATTCATGAGTCACCTATCTTATCTTTTTTGAGAAGTTAGTTCACTCAAATTTAGTCAAACTGAGACAAGCTTCCTAAATCACCTCTATAATTGTTATTCACCCCAGCTGATTTAGCTATATCACTCAATTCACTTATAATTTGATTTTGTTCTGGATTAAATTTCCATTTTTCAGTGAGTGTTTTAAAATAGATAAAGTTAGTTAGTCTAGCAATTAACGCTTCCTCATTTATAGACACATCCAGCTTTTTATATACTTTTAATAAAACCTCTTTTAGTTCCGCATAATTATTTTCTTGATGGTCTTTAAAACTGTTATACAAATCCGTTATTAGTTGTTTTGTCTCTTTGTTATTAGTCATACTAATCCTCTTTTCTAACCTTTTTGGTAGTCTCAATTTTTCTATTTATATGATAAGAAACATAAAGAGTTTGTTTTCTCAATATACTGATATATCGCTAATTTCATTTCTGCACGGATATTTATAGATCCTTTATTGTAAGTTAAGAAACCTTCTTCCCACACCATCTATACTACTATTACTACATTAGAAAATTTGATAGAGTAAACACAGCCATGCGAATTACCGTGTTCTTGACCATGAATTAGCATTAAAAATTTTCCTCCTTCAGTCGTAATAGTTAACTAACTGACGATAATTATTTTAGTGTTGATTACCAGTAAACAAAATAATGATCGAAAATATTATTTTCAGTTTAAAGTTATATCATAGTTGTCACAACTATGATATAATGTAAATGCATATATTTATTGAAATTAATGAAAACAGCTATTCTAAGATCCGATCTAAATTTTGAAAAAATTTTAAAATTATTTTGGCGAATAATATAAAATCGTTATCTCTAAATTTGATAGTATACGTCTGTAAAAATTGCTATTAAATTAATAAGGAGCTAAGTAGTAATTTTTAAACAATTTCTTGTTGATTATTACTATCAGAATACAAAGTAAAGGAAAAACAAAAATGAATAGTGGAATAGCTAGTTTTAACTCCCTAGGTTCAGGGGAGTTTTTTTTATGAAAAAAATCAAGTTGGGTTCATTCAACTTGATTAGCTTACTTATATTCAAATCTTATTTTCAATTAGACTCCGACCGTAAATCATTATTTCATTAGAAATATTTTAATTATGTTAATTAAAAATTGTCTTAATCATTGTATCAATTAAGTTGGCGCTTAATTTATATACGGAAATAACATCTGCTTCATTTCCAAATACAATAATTTTTATCGCTGAAATAAAAAATACTAAAACTACCATTACTACGAGAAATAATACAGATAACTGAATCGTTTTAGAAAATTTGTGCATATATTCATCTACTCCTAAATTTCAATGAATATAAAGTCGTCAAATGAATGAAACTATCGAATAATATAATTCTACCATATTTTATAGCTTATGACATATTTAATTTAGTTATTCAGATATTTTGTTGTATCATCCATAATTTTAACTGGAAAATACAGTTGGTATCAAACTCTGGAAGCTGTTTTTATATCAAAATATTAGTAGGATAGCTAAAAATAGAATGAAGATATCGAGTTGGTGAAGCAGTGGCTGGAAGAAAGACTAAAAAAACACCATAATCCACAAGATAATATCTACTATTAATAACATGTTTTTGTCCCTAAATTGCGATTTAATTTTATACGTTTTACTATCCTTTAGGAATAATGTTAACCCCTATATAAATAGGCGGTGACGGACTTTTCATGAAAGTTTGCAATCCTTTATAGTTTTTCTTTCCGAAGGTAGTCTTGGAATAAAGGCTTGTTTTAAATACAGTAACTATGATTTTAGTTAATAAGTAGAAAGCCAATATCATTTCAACTGGTAAAGTTATCAATATCAGACTAGACGACAACGCAAATTCACTCACACTCATTTCTGATCCTTTTCTATACATAGTTCGTAATTCTAACTTTATTCATTGACTAGGTAAAATCAATCGTTCGTCTCTTTGACCCTTTTCTCCGGTAGATCTCACACTGCAACTGGACAATATGGTCTATTTTCCCGAACGATCCTTTTTGGGAAGATTAATATATTTAAATTACGATTGTAAATTAATCAAATTTTTTAATTGCTTCTGGGTTCGGTAATACAATATCAGAACCGTTAAATCCGTTAAATTCATCATAAAAATTCTTATTGATATCTAAGTATTTAAACAACCCCTTACTTGCAATTTCCACATTTTTCCAATCATCATAAGAATACGTGGGACATTGGCGTCCTAAAATTTTGTTTGTATCTCGTGAAATTAATTGTACTTTAATTACTGCGGTTTTTTTCCATTTTCAATGCTAAGAGATACTTTAATTTTCTTACTCTTATTATTATATCTATTATCACCATTAAATATAATTGAAACTGCTGGTACAAATAAACGTTTAGTCATGAACTTACTCCATTTACTTTGTGTCAATGAGAAGTAAACATTTTTTTCAAGATCATCTCTTGAGTTAATAACAATGGTTAAAAAGCTACAGAAATTGAGTGGTAATTTTAAAATCAGAAATTTGATCTATGGAAAAACTACTTCTCTTCTAAGCCTGTTAAAAACTGAAGAAGTTCATATTTTTTTTGTTCTGGTAAACTCATAATAACAGTTATTAATTTCTGATCTGTAGGACTTAATTTAGGATTGAAAAAATCTGACAATGATACACCTAATGCCTCACAAATATATGTTAGTGTCTTTAAAGAGAGCTTTGTTGTATCATTCTCTATTGCAGAAATAAAAGATGGGGAAATATTAATTTTTTCAGCTAATGTTCTTGCAGTCATGTGGTTTGCTTTCCTTAATTCTTGAATTCTTATTCCAATATTCATCTATTCAATCACCTCAAAAATTCACTATAGGGTTAATTTTAATTGTATTTAAATTCACCTAAGACTTTATTTAACAATGTGACTATGATACTATAATAAAGTTGTCAAATGCAACTAAAAACTTAAAAGGGTGTGATTTATCTACATGTTATTTAGTATAAAAAAAGAAGAGTGGATTGGAAATGGGAAAAATGATTTGTTTGCTGGTCTAGTTTCGTCTATAGCCATACTTCCAGAGGTTGTAGGTTTTGCTATTATTGCAGGAGTAAATCCAATGACAGCACTATTTGCTTCAGCAACAACTATTTTAATTATATCCTTTACAGGTGGAAGACCAGCCATGGTTTCAGCCGCCGCAGGATCTATGGCACTCGTTATGGCTGCGCTAATTAAAAGCCATGGTCTTGAATATATGATAGCAGCAACTATTTTAACAGGTATTATGCAATTAGTTCTAGGATATCTTGGTATTCAAAGATTAATGAAATTTATTCCAAAAACTGTGATGTTTGGCTTCGTAAATGCCTTAGCCATTTTAATTTTTCTAGCTCAAGTACAACAATTACCTGGGCAATCAATATGGACGTACTCCATGGTAATTATCACAATCATGCTAATGTACGGACTTCCAAAAGTTACAAAAGCTGTTCCACCTGCATTAATTGTTATTATAGTAATGACTGTTGTTGCATTGGCTTACCCAGGATATCTACAAAAAATTGGAGATATGGGAAATATGTCGACAATTGTACCAACATTATCATTTCCAGGGGTTCCTTTCACTGTTAAAACATTTTCTATCATTTTTCCAACAGCAGTTGCTTTAACAATGGTAGGTCTGATAGAATCATTATTGACTATTCCTGTAGTTGATAAAATGACCGGAAGCAAAGGAGATAATAAAAGGGAAGTGAAGTCACAAGGTCTTGCAAATATAGTGACGGGGTTATTTGGTGGTCCAGCAGGCTGTGCAATGATTGGTCAAGCTGTGGTCAATGTGAAATCTGGTGGACGAAAAAGACTTTCTACTTTTGTTGCGGGAATGGCTATATTAATCCTAATTTTTGGTCTAAAAGATATCATGATACAGATACCTACTGCAGCTCTTATTGGTATTATGATTACTGTTTCATTTGAAACATTTGAATGGGAAAGTTTATCTCTCATCCGCTCTTTCCAAGTAACAGAGAGTCTAGTAATGCTTGTGACGATAGGTGTTGTTGTTTATACACATAATTTGGCGATTGGTATCTTTGTAGGTGTTCTATTAAGCGCAGTCATTTTTATGGCAAAGCTATCCACGATTTCAATTGTTCAAAAAGATGATTTGTTTGCAGTAAAAGGACCCTTATTTTTTGCTTCCACACATTCGTTTCTCCATTATTTTGAAACTGTTAATTATGACAACGAACAGCTAACAATAGATTTTTCTTATTCTCATATCTTAGATCATTCTGGAGTTGAAGCATTAAAGTCTTTTGTAATTGATATGAAAAATCAAAAAAGAAAAATATCAATTATTGGTTTAGATATTCATAATCCTGAATTATCCAAAGAAATTGAGTCACTTCTTTTTGAATAAAAAAGTAGCCCGTCCAACTGTATTAATTGTTGGACAGGCTATTTAAGTAATTTATTTTAAAAAAATTGTACTAAGAGAATAATTTCTCTGAAAATGATCCTTTTCGAGATTTTTTTCTTATTAACAAAAATCGGCTACTTTTTCGAACCATTTTTTTGGTGACACAATGATATTTTTTTATTTTGTAACTGGTATACCTTCTTGTCCAACATGTTGAGAAGCCGCTTGATTTATTAAATTCTCTGCTGGTTGTAACTTAACCACTTCTAATTCATCCAATTTCCTCTGAAAGCCCTCTATATTTTCAGAGGTTAAAGAATGTACCATTTGATCAGGTACATAGGTAACTGAGAAGGATCTGTTAACCAGACCTTCAAAACGCATAAGAAGCTGATCGTATTTTTTTTCAAAAGAGTAAACAAAAGCATTATTCCCTGAAACTTCATTTTGAAAATTTTGATATTGAGCTGAATATAATCCCTGATTAAAATTATAAAGCTTAATAATAGAAATGTGGGGTTCTTCAACTACTGAATCCATCAAATTTCCTTTCAAAGATTCCTCCGTGATAGGTAAATATTGTACTCTCGTCTGAATCCCATCCTTAGTTTTAATATGAGTCATCTTCAACAGTACTATAGTATCTAGATTACCTGTATTTGTATTCTCATTTGACTGGTCAACAGTTTCACCGTTACTATACCCAATATACCAGCCATCTAAAGAACTCATAGTAATATTTTGATGCTTAATTTTACTACTCGACTTGTCTAAACTATTTTCAATAGTGGGTGTTTCTTTTATTCTAAATACTTTCCATTTTACATTGAAACTAAACAACATAATTGTAATAGCAACCAGCACAACCAAAAAAAGCAAAAGGATTAACGAGTTTTTTTTATTGATCATATTACCTCCTATATATTTTCTTTTTATTTCATTTGATCTATGAAGTCTTGATCAATACTTGGCCATACAAAACCTTCTATCTTACAACACTTGGATTCCTTTTCAAACGCTTCAGAATCTGTATAACTTTCTTTTAAGTTTATTAGTCCTTTTTCTGTCACATCACCATAAAAAGTTAATCCTGGAATATTTTTCTTTTGAAAATCTTTAAACTCCATTTATTCCACTTCTTTCTGATCCTTTTTGGTAGTACTAATCTAATCAATAATTAATACGAAAAATTCTGTTTCCAACAAATATCATCAGGTAAACAAAAAGAATCGTAATTACAAGTGAGATTAATAAGAATAATGAACCAGAATAAAAATCTTTTCTTAAAAAATATTTGCTTATCGGAATAATAAAAATAAAAAATCCTACTCCTAACACAACACTTATAATATTTACAAGTAATATATTTGTTTGAGGACTCTTTTGGTTTTCAATGTCTGTAGCTAGTATATTTCCTTTGTTTTCTGCATTAGTACGCCTATCACATTAGTATTTTGACGATCATATTCACTATTTTTTATATTTGAATTTTGTGCAAATTTTCGTTGTTGCTCTCTATCACCCATATATCTGTCCCAACTCATCGTTTTTGAGAACCACTAATTTGTCTTCTAATTCAATAATCTTACTAGTTATTTCCTGTACTTCTTCACATTGAGAAACAGGGACAACTTCTTTTTTTAAGAAAAAAGTAGTTTTTACTCTAGGTTGTAGAAAGTCCCGTTTACGTTTAAGTTTCAATAATTCGTGTTCAACTTTTTTTATTAGCTTCTGTTCTTCACTTCTTTGCTTAAAAATCATTTTTCTACCCCTTTTCAATCTTTTTTAGGTTAGTTACAGCACTAACTTTATTGATACAGTAATTGCCGTTTCTGATTTTGCCTTTTGAAGTAAATCGATATCCTCTTCAGCTAATCGATCAAGCCAATATTTTTTTGCTGATTGAGGATCACTTGTAAAAAAAAAAGCTCTTTATCTTTCCATTTTTTGGAAATAGACAATTCTTAATGTCTCTGTTGTCTTATCCAACAAGCGAAACTCTATTTTCATACAATCCTCCTTAAGCTTAAGTATCGATCGTTTTTAGCACTCTGTTTTTATCTGCTTATAATGAAATAAATTAAAGTTGGTAGCATTAAAGAGAGTAGAAGAAGAATACTCGAAATAAACAGTATCTTCCAGTAATAGTACGCATTACTCTTTTTTCCAGTAGCTTCTATTTTAAAATTTCTATAGCTAATGAAAGGTAAGATCACAACAAAAACTAAGAATAGAAATTTTATTATATTATTTACCACAACTTATAAACCACCTTTACTGATCGTTTTTTATAACTGTTTGAGTATATTATAGCTGTCACTTTTGGAAATATACCGTTTGTTCATTAACTCTAATTTTCCCAAATATTTATTTCTTCCAAAGGATAACTTGTCAAATCACTTTCTTCTGACGGAGTTCCTTCTAGTGCAATCATCAATGTTCCGTCATATTTATAATATAAATAGTAGGATACGTCTCTATAAGTACCGTCAACCGTTGGTTTACTCACTCTAATTTTTGTTTTAAGTTTAATATCAACAAGTTCATTTTTTCTAGAATCAAGAACTCTATATGTTTGTTCATTATCATCAGCAACAATTTCATATTCCAATTCATTACCGAAAAGGTCATGAAGCTTATCTTCAGTAAAACCTTGTCTTGGTTGGTTCTCTACACCAGTAGAGTTTCCTTCATACCAAGATTTTCCATTAAGCAACGTCTTTGTAATTTTAGGGTATTTAGCTTCCTCATAATTTGTGGTTACTTGTGAACTTTGAGTAGTTTCTATTGATTCTTTTTTTATCGAACTTGATACTGAGGTTTCTTCTTTTTTATGAGTGCTATAATTAGTGACCGAATGCTTAGTTGAATCTACAGACCCGGTTGATTCATTATTAGCACAGCTCGCTAATAGTGTAACTGAAACTAAAACAAAACAAATAGTTTTTTTCATCTTTCTTCACACTTCTTTCTGATCATTTTAGACACAACTTATTACACATAAAAAAACATTTGTAAATACATCATACAATGTATAAATAAATATCAATGCAAACAAAAGCAAGATTCCTATGATACGATTCTTCTGTTTTTTGGTAGCTATTTTAAAATTGAATTGAGTAGCTATCATACATGGAATAATAAATATCAATATCCCAATATTTACGGTCGTTGAAAGATTATCGTTATTTGGAAAGCTTTCATTCGGTATTGTTATAGTTGGCCAACCTCTATACTTAATAATATCCAGTATTTTTTGAATGACAAATAGTATTACAAAAATAATTGCTACTTGGTTAAGTGTCTTCCCTCCTTCTTTCCATAACTTTTCTTTTTTATTTTTGTGTTGCCCCATTACAATCTCCTTTTCGTATCGTTTTCGGGAACTAATCTTCAATCCATTTTATATGTGGTGTTTAAAATCACTGCACCAATTATCGTCAATAAAATACACTGATACGGATTTTTAAAAGCAATCGTTGCACCTACAATAAGTATTGCAAATCCACATATTTTTAACCTTGTTCTATTTTTCATTTTTGTTCCTCCTTTATTTTTCATGCATGCTGCTACCGATCCTTTTTGGGAATATCAGATATATAATTATATATATCTGTCTTGTCAAGTCCCGCCATACGAGCAAAATTATCAATTTCATACCTTATATTTTTCGCCTTACAAGATTCATCTCCTAATTTCCCTGTTCCTTCACCAGCAATATATTGTTCTGTTACAGTTAAATCTCCCCACTTTTTTTGCCCTTTCTCATCGCCGATATTGTATACTTGTTGCATTTTTTCTTTAATCGTTATATTTAATTGTTCAATATACATACCACTTATTCCATTTTTATTTAATTCAGCTAATCTTTTTTTGAATCTTCTATTCTTATTTTTCTTCGGTCATTACGTCCATATATTAAATAATCGTAATAATATTGTTCAGTTTCTTGCTCTGCTTTCTTATCTTCAGCTTTTCTATATACTATGCTACCTACCGTACCTAACACAAATAATGAGAGAAAAACTGTAACTACTACTGTCCGACTGGTGACTTTCATTTCACTTCTCCTTAATTATTGATCCTTTTTGGGAACTAATCTTCATTGGTTCTAGCAAAAGAAATTTCCCTGTATAATCTCATTGCAGCATTCTTTTTTAATTCTGCTTGCAGCTGCTCTTCAGTTTCATAAATCATCATTGTTGTGTAATGCTTTTCCAGTTCATTCATTAATTCTACTAGTGCCAAATTTCTATTGTATGAGCCTTTCTGATTTTTGATCTCATTGAAGTCTGATTCAATCTCACTTAACATTCTTTTCATCATTCTTCCTCCTTCATTTTTCTTTTTTATAGTAAATAACTGTACCAAAGTCAAATTTGATTCCACGATTCTTTTGAGCCTTATCTAGGTACGTTGGCTTTGGAATATCTTTTATAGAAACACCTGTCCGCTCTAAATAATCTCGTACAAGTTTCAAAAATTGAACATGAGCCTTTTTTTCAGAAGTAGCAATCTTTTCATTTACAATGTTAGAGTCCTGCAAAACAATTATTTTCCATACTTCATTATTTGCTTCTTGTTCCGTCATGCCAGTTAGATACTCCATACCTTCCCTACTTATGATCTGCGTTCCTTTTCCGTTGCCTATCTTAGTAAAAGTTCCCTCAAGGAACTTTTCAGGATAATTATTATATTGCTGTAAAACATACGTACGTTCTTTATTCCATCTTTCACTTGCTTCAGGAAACGTCATAATACCTAACTCTTTCAAATTCAACTGATCACTCCTAATCTAAAAACCTTATATAATGTATAAATATATTATACATTATATAAGGTTTCTAGTAAAGCGTTTTTTACAATTAATCAAGAAATATTTTCATTTTCTGTGGATCTAATGCATGCAGCTATTGATCCTTTTTAGGAACTAAGTTAAGTTCACTATTTTTTGAAGTGTGCTCGAAAAAATCAGATAGTCTTTCTTATCATATATCTTTATTTTATAGTGGTCTTTTGAATTCTTATCTGTAGTACTAATGCAATAGTAAGGTTCCGACTTATTAGTCAAAGAACGATAAGTATTAGAGTCTTCATATCCATTAAATTTGAATAATGTATTATTTATCTTCATTTCTTTAATAGTCATTCCAAAACACTTAATTGTAATGATCCCTTCTTTGAGTATGATTTGACTGGATAGTTGCCACCAAACAAGAATCGTTAAAAAAATGGCAAACAGAATATATAGAACAATTGCCTCGAAATTCAAAAGTTCATTTTTGTAAGCAAAGAAAAATCCTCCTACTAAAATTACTAAAGCAAAAATTGCTTTCACATACCTATAAAATCCATACTTGAATATTTTTATCATGTTTTCCCCCTTCAGTTATTGATCCTTTTTGGGATAGTGTCTCTAGTTCATTTCAAAAATAATCTGCACATAGAAAACACGGTTCATATCCACGTAATAGCGAATAGTCTTGACCTTCTTTAAATTTTCACTATCTATTTCTTCTTGTAACACTGCTCTGTAGAAGGGTAGCTTATGACTAATTTTTTGAATAGCCGCAGGCATTTTCACCAATATTGTTTTAGTGTTTTTTTCTTCAAAGAACTGTCTTTCAAATGTTTGTAATTCATAGTCTTCTGACTGGAAAAACAAGTCTTGAAAACTAGATTCTAAATTGTCAATTGCCTTATCAGTTACATCACCATAAAAATTTAATCCTGGTATATTTTTTTGTTGAATGCTTGAAAAATTCATTTATCTTGCTCCATTTCAATTATTTATTGATCCT
This sequence comes from Enterococcus sp. AZ101, assembly GCF_050499005.1. Lineage (NCBI taxonomy): Bacteria > Bacillati > Bacillota > Bacilli > Lactobacillales > Enterococcaceae > Enterococcus > Enterococcus sp. AZ101. Next base: position 371,236 of record NZ_JBMHEZ010000003.1, read on the forward strand.
TTTTGATATATAGTTCGAAATTTTCTGTTTGGCCATAGTCCTGGCATCTGAGATTGTTCGTCATTATATCTAATTCACCTGGAAGATCTCGCGCTGCAGCTGGACAAAACAACCTATTTTTCCGAACGATCGTTTTTGAAAAAACGTATCCAGTTCATTTAGAACTCTTCTGGCTATTTATCTCTATACCTTTGTTGATATAGCTCTCAACTTTTTTAACATCTTCGTTTATTCCCGAGGTAGTAAAATGAAATACTTCAGTGTTTGTGTAAATTACTAGTTTAGCGCTTGATCGTGAGCTTCCTCTTGAGCTTCCTCTTGAACCTACACCATAACTCAATTCTGCCTTAACTCTACGTATTTTATTCATCTGAATTATAATTTCGTCACTACCAACCAAAATCCTTACACCCTTTGTGCATTTAGTTATTACAACTTCTTTCAAGAATAACTTTTCATAAATTATCTCAGACAAATATATTGCTCCTACAAAATAAATTGTTCCAAATAGAATTAGTAACACTTCACCATCAAGATTAATGCTAGTGTTACTAATTATCTCTATTCCAAAAAGAAATACAAAGATAAATGTAAGAACTAACAAAATTCTTACTGACATTTTTTTAAATTTTGAATTAGAATAGTTAAACTTTCCTTTCATTAAAACTTTTGCTTTTTTGTCCACCCTTTCTATCTACCTTTCTATCGTTTTTGGCGTATAGTTCGCCATTTTGAGTTTGGCCATTGTCCTGACCTCTGCAATCGTTCGTCAATACCTTCAAATACCTGGAGAGATCTCACGCTGTAGCCGGACAAAATAGCCTGTTTTTTCGAACGATTAATTTTTGGAATGGTCCATCAGCAAAATTCTAAAATTATCTCCAATAATTTTTTAATTCGATTGCGGTAAGTTTCGTTATACCTCATATCTGATAGTAGTTTAACTTCCTTAACTGTATACCGTTCGTTATCAAATAATTGATAAAATTTATTATCTTTCCCAATATAAACAGGTTCGTTAAAGTTTAAAAAATTAGATTTATTTTTGAACTGATCACCTGTAATATCAATAATTAATGAGCCGTCTTCTCCTAATAACCAAGCATGTGATTGCCCCTGACTAAAAGCATTAGTCACCAATTGGGTATGTATTCCATTTAATAGTAAGAACTGACCCAATAGTTCGCTAGTATCTGCACAACAACCGTTAGGAAATCTATTAAACGGTGTTTCAAAGAGCTGACCAGTGTTTTTTGCTTCTTCGATAGCGTTTCTAAACCTGCTTGAAAGATCGTATATTAGCTTTCCTTCTATATTAGACATCGGGTTATTCCTCCTAATTATCCTTTTTGGTATTCCGTTTAGTCCTTTGTCTCAATGTTTCTTGAATTTATTAAATAAGCTGTATGTATATCTTGTGAGTATTGAACGTAACCACCTGAATGAAAAGATTCTTCCATTCCGTATTCTTCTGCTTCTAAATAAGCCAGTGCTTTCTCCTTAGTTTTGAATTTGCTAAATGTTGCATTCATACCATCATTATATATCTCAGTGACTTGCCACATAATTTATCCTCCTTCAGTTTATTGATCCTTTTTCAAATTGACAATGCTGCTTCATTCCTTTAACATTAAAAATAAGGGAACAAGCCTTTATACCGAAAACGAGCGTTTTCGATAATTTGCATAATTAATGATTCAATGATAATGAAATACTGGTATTACTGGAAGCTGTCCTAGTTTTGGGGCAACTTTTTTATTTTACCAAAAACGGCGTTTTAGGTAATCACTAGATTGCTTGTTCAAGACAATACCTCAGTTTAAAAGTTGAAATGAGCTTAGAATCTCTCTACCATTAACGTAGTTTTACCGGATATAGATTTAGATATAAGTTTTGGTGATATTTTGTCCTTTTCACTGACTACAAGTCTTCAGTATTGAACTCTGTGTATCCTTCGTAGTAATAACTAACATCAATACCTTTCATGTATGTTTCACGATCATTTACTGAATAAGTTAGTGCTTGCTTAATTAAATGAGAAATTTCCAAATCCTTTACAGGACTACGCTCCATTGCAGAAAGATAATCTTCTTTGTTAATCAGATTCCAATCGATTACTTTTTTTATTTCTTGTTTAAGAATCAAGTCTAGCCATATTCTTGTACTACGACCATTTCCCTCACGAAACGGGTGTGCAATGTTCATCTCCACATATTTTGCTACAATTTCATCAATAGTAGATTGTGGCATTTGATCAATATGATTTAAAGAAACGTTCAAATACATCACCGGCGCAAATCGAAAATTCCCTTTAGCAATATTTACCGTCCTCATTTCACCAGCGAAATCATAAATATCTGAAAAAAGGTATCGATGAATAGCTGCTAGCCCTTTGAACGTTCCTACTTCTAGTTTGTTAATATCACCACTATCGTATAATTTCTTTGCATTCGATTTACTGATCTTTTCTTCTACTCTTGCTAATTCAACTTGGTTTGTAATGCCTAATTTATTTTCTAACATATTTCCTCTCCTAGCCCATTCTTAATTTTCAAACCAATGATCAAATTTTTGATCATTTAGTTACTGTCGCTTCTTTAATTGAACTATCTACGGAAATGATCAAAGTCTCTACCGTATTCTATCTATAAAAAATCGGCAAATTTCCAAAAAAATGACGTGTTTCTTCTATTATATAGTAAATAATTACACCCTATAAATCTAAACTCATTACGGCAGTATCTTTATCTTCTTGTGTGATCCCAATATAGCGTAATGTCTCACGCTGCGATGAATGATTTAATAATTCTTGAATGATCTCAATATGGGTTCCATTCTTGTAAAGAAAATAACCAAACGTCTTTCTCATCGAGTGGCTGCCAATATTTTTCATCCCCATACTTTTAGCTGCTTTACTCAAAACATCCCAAAGAGCTTGCCGGCTTAATGGCTGATCATTTCCTTTTCGGCTTGGAAATAAAAAATGATCAAATTCATGATTTGCTACCTGAGTTGGAAAAGAGTCATTCGCATACTCTAAAATCTGTTTTCTCAATTTATTCGAAATAATAATGGAATTGTGTTTTCCGGTCTTTTGCTCTTTCATTTCTAATCGTTCTTTCGCGATCACCCGACCACGAGAAATAATTAGCACGTCTGATAATTTTAATCGACGTAAATCTGAAATGCGATAAGCGGTATTTATTCCAATAGAAAATAGTAACATATTTCTTGGCCCCATTTTTCCAGAAGACAAAATGGCCTTCATTGCATCGATTTGCTTTTTTTCTCTGATTGGTTGGACAATTTTCATGTAAAAATCCCTCATTTTATTAATATGACTTAATCTTATTATACTACATATTTAGTCTTATTCAAACAATCTATAAATCTAAAGGGCTACTCATATAATGAATAACCCTTAGAGCCATCTATCTTTGGCCCATTTCTTTGAATACGACACAACATAGTTGTGTCGTATTCAGAATAATTCGATAATTATGAGACACATTTTCTAATTTACATTAGTTACTATAATACGTTATAGTAATGATAAGAAAGGAGTTTTTTTATAACAAACATCAAAATGATTGAAGAAGAGATCGAAAGAATTCTGATTAAAGACAAACGCTCCTGGGTTCGATTATTTGAATTAATTAGAGAAGTCGAAATTGGCACTCTATGGAAACCAGAGCATAAATCATTTACTCGTTGGATTAGACATTTAGCCTATGAGTCTGGTGTAACGGAGTCTTTAATTTGGAAACGAAAGAAAGCGGGCGAAATTTATTCCGATTACCAAAAGAGGGCAAAGAGAAAAGGAATCACTGTACCGAGAATTGAAGACGTTGAAGTCAGTCCTGACAATTTTGAATTGGTAGAGAAGATCAGCCAGGGAAATAAAGAAATTAAAGACGATTTAATGGAGAAAGTTCTAAAACGAGAGTTGAAGCGTTCAGATCTCATAAGCGCTTGGCAATCAGTTAAAACTATCAGACAGAATGATAAAGGGAGCATAATAAAAAAGAACAGCCACTCTGAAGGTACAAACTTATTTTGAGGTGAGTAAATGGAACAGCTCTTTTTGACTGTTTAACCAGATTAATTGCGACTTGACTGTCATGCACATTTCCTGGTGTGACTAGTTGTAGCTAAAATAACCCGTTGTCATCACAAGAAGCATGTGCAGAATAAGCAAATTGTTTTTCTCGCTCCCAAACGTAATAACCACTTTCTGGATCTGAATGACTTATTTTTGGAAGATTCAACTCACTTTCTGCGTTCCATGTAAAAAGACATTTCCCTATCAAAATACGTTCTTTATTTATTTCATCTTCTAATTCATCTTGATAAGCTTTTGCTTGACTGTAGGTCATTTCTTTCGCGAACTTATGTTTATTGGCATTCGCTTTGATATGAGTAGAATCAATATAAAGGTTGTCTTCCGTAACAAAACCAGCTTTTACAGTTTGTTCTAGAATATGAGAAAAAATATCTTCAAATAAAGTATTTTCTCTAAATCTTCGCACATAATTTTTACCTAATGTAGAGAAATGTGGGATACGCTTTTCGAGAGAATAGCCTAAAAACCAACGATAAGCAATGTTTGTTTCAACTTCTTTAATTGTCTGTCTCATAGAACGAATACCAAATAAATATTGGATAAAAACTAATTTAATTAAGACGACCGGATTAATACTGGGACGACCAGAGGTCGAATACGTAGATTCTACGATAGGATAAATGAAATCAAACTGAATCGTAGCATCAATCTTTCGAACTAAGTGATCTTTTGGTACAAGATCGTCAATTGTTAACATAGAAAATTGATTTCTACCTTCAACAGATTGTTTTTTCATCATTAGAATTACTCCCAAAATAGTGTATATAATTAGTATAAAACAAAAAAACTGCAAACAACACTCCAAATTTAGGAGTTTGTCTACAGTCTGACTGACACACTTTGTGTGTGTCAACTTTATTATAACAATTATTGTGATTTTATTTTACATAGATTAATAATTAAATATTTACCTATCCTTCAATAAAAAAGCAGATATATCTGTAAATGCTAATTTTTTGTTACCCACTTGACAGTGTTCTGCTCCACCAGAACGTTCTGTATAAAGAATAGCTTCCAATTTTTTTACATTCACAAGTTTATTGATTAAAAATGGTAGTCTGTTTGTTGGTACATAAAAATCTTCTGTGCCAGCCATCAATAAGACCTCTTGAGTAATTTTATCTTCAATTCCTTCAAGAGAAAAAGTTGAAATATATTTTAAGAGTTCAGATGGCTTATGTGTATTGGAAATAGCATAGCCTTTTGATAATTTAAAATTTAAATCTATGTTCAATTCAGCTTCTTTTGATAATAACTCATCGATTTGATGTTCATTTCCATTTTTTAATGCTGATTCTATAAATTGATATTGTTTTGGATCAAGTTTATTTTTAAAAGCATCGTTCATACTGTACATAATGTCAAATGCAACAACTTTTTCGATTCTTGGTTCAAACGCTGCTGCTCTCATACATAAGTAACCACCCAATGACATTCCCATCAAGTCTGCTTTTATTAAATTACAATAATCTAAAACTGCTGTAACTGGTTTTTCCCAATTACTAATCATTGGTACTTTTTTTCTAATCATCTCTCCTTGTCCAGGACCTTCAAATAAGACAAACTGATACTCATCGAGCGGTTCAAATAGATTGACTATTCTGATTAATTCTTCTAGATAAGAATCAAACCCTCCATGGATAATTAGTGTTTTTTTTGTCTGCTTATTATTCCTAATTATAACACCAGGCATAAAAGTATTTTCATAAGGAATCTGAATAAACGTCATCTGACTTGTATCAATACTTTTATAAAAGGTGTCTTTAAAAAGATTATATACTGGTAGTTTTCTTTCATCTTCTTCTGATAAAAAAAATTCTGCTAATTGATAATAGCAAGACGCAATGGCATACTCATTCTTGTTTTCTCTTTTTTTTCCAAGAGTAAACCATACTTTATACCATGATTCAAAATCTTTAAGTTTTAAGGATGCTTGTTTTACTTCTTCTTGTACATCATTTTCATTCTGATACACCTCTAAAAAGCGATTCATTTGAAAATTGAATTGCTCATTTTTATGATAGTTTTTAAACATGTTAATCTCCTCCTCATAAATCTTATTATGCTAGTAACTTAATAAAAAAAACAGATACAGATTCATTGTAAATGTATTATAATGAACATAACAAAATCAATTGTTCAGAAAGAAGGTATTTTAATGTACGAAGATTTACGTTATATTAAAACAGAAGAATTGATCCAACAGTCACTCATTCTACTATTAAAAACTCATTACTCTATTGAAAAAATAACAGTTAAAGACATTTGTGCACATGCAAGAATTGGAAGATCAACATTTTACACTCACTATCTAGATAAGTTCGATTTATTTGAAAAAACTATAAAAGTTTATACGATATCATTCGAAACGCTCCTAAGCCAACGCTTTTTGACAAACGATATATCTGAATCTATAAAAATAATTGTCACAGAATTGAATAAAAACAGAACAGAAATTACAACTTTAATACATTCTTCTTTCGATCAGTATGATCTAGAAAAAAATTTTCAATTTATTTTAAAAAAGCACTGTGTTCGATACGTACAGAGAATAAGTAAATACAAAAGCTTCTCTCTTCCAATTCCATTTATAGTTGAATTATATACCGCAAATTCAATGTCAGTAATTAACTACTCACTAGAAAATGAAACTTCTGATGATATTTTTTCTTTTCTACATAAACTATTTGATAATGGATTAAAATATGCTTAACCATTTACCAACTCTTTTGGATATAAAAGAGCAGCTACACCCTCTATGGTCTGAATTAATAAACAAAATAACAAGTAAAGATCTAACTAGAATTAAAACTATTATTTCAAAAAAACTATTGAATTTTTCTCTTGTATATCAAAGGATTCATGAATTGACTTTCCAAATTGCTTTTCAATTGATTCTTCTAGGATTTTTATGGTAGTAGAAAGGGAGCTATTCATTTCTTCTAAAAAGACTTTTTCTTTTATTTTTGCTTTAACATACGCTTTTTTTAATTGTAAGCTTGCAAAAATATGTCCATCACTAGAGCAATAAAAAACGAAACAAGTAGCACTACTTTACCCCATAATTGCTTAACTCAACTTAGACCTAAAATGATCAATGCTACAAGTATAAGGTTGCCTATTTCTTTGTCACTCAACTCAATATGTTCTGTTACAAAAATAATAGATAATAGTTTAAGTTTTGATAGTACTACCTGAAGAAAAAATGAGTAAATTGTTTACTCATTAAGAATACAGTTCAATCATTTCTAACCGGTTAATAAATTGTCTCAATAAAATTTTCACATTTTCGATTGATTGATAATGATCAAGTGATTCTGGATAAGATCCTAAAATTTTTAATGATTGCCAATAGTCAACCTCAATATCTAATAATATAACTGACGCATTATTCGTTACTAGTTGCTGAAGCTTTTTCAGATCCTCCTGAAATTCTTTTATAAAACCTGTTTTCCCTGTGATCATCATCATGTTACCCAAATCTTGATAGCTGTCACCTGCACGTTCATCTTTTTCTAGATCTATCGACTTACTTTTTATTAATCTAAGCTGTTCATTAGCTTGGTTTGGGTATTTCTTTTCTTCTAACTGGATTCTTTTTTGGATATCATCTGGGACATCTTCATAATAGTATTCAATAGTACCATCATAATTTATTTGAGCTATTTCAAATAACTCAATTCCATCTTTTTCAAATACAATGAAAGCTTGACGATAAACGTTTCTTTCAAATTTTAGCTCATGAACAGATTCCTTGATACCCAACCAATCACTCTTCCTGATTATTACTACACTATCATCCTTGTTAGTCACTTCTACTGGTTTCTGAAGGAAAGAAACTTCCTTAATTATATTGTAGAGGTCTTTCCTTGCTTCAGTTGTAGTTATTTTTTCATTATATCCCTCCTATAATTAATATAAGAGTAACACACGTACGTAAACTATTAATCACGAATTGCTAAACCATTTTTATACCTCAACTAAAAACGAATGTTTTTGGTATAGGTATTGTTTTACACTTATTCTTAATTCAAAGAAAGTGATCATGTAGCAGCTGCTGAAGATAATTTTTGTCTATACTCTAAATTTACATAAAAAGGAGAAAATAATAGGATTATTCTATCCTTTTTAAATTGCTATTATTTTTCCAAGCGTTTCGTTACATCATCTGACCACGCTGCATAGTAGTCAAAATCATATCCATCTTTTCGTGGATCTTCATCAATCATGTCAGGATCATGAATTATTGTCGCTGACTTTAATTCTTTGCTTTCGTCTTCAAGTTCATCTATCAAATCGTCTGGCACCTCAATAAACACCAATTTTACATTTTCATCTTCATTGGGTTCGTCTGCCATAAGATACTCTTTTTCACTTTCATATTCTTTTACCGCTTGACCAAAGTTCTCTGTCCAATTCCCAGTATTTTTAGAACTTTCATATCTGTAAAATTTCATATCTTTTCCTTCTTTCTTTTTTGTCCCATAAATGGTGCTTTATGGAAACCAGAACATTTATCCTTTACTCGTTGGATCAGACACTTGGCTTATGAGTCTGGAGTAACGGAGTCCTTAATATGGAAACGAAAAAAAGCTGGCGAGATTTATTCTGACTATCAAACGAGGGCAAAAAAGAAAGGATTATCTGTCCCAAGAATCGAAGACGTCGAAGTTAGCCCAGATAATTTTGAATTAGTAGAAAAGATCAGTCAGGGAAATAAAGACATTAAAGACGATTTAATGGACAAAGTATTGCATAGAGAGTTAAAGCGGTCTGATTTAGTAAGTGCTTGGAAATCAGTCAAAACAATTAGACAGAATGATCAGGGCAGCATAATCAAAAAGAACAGCCACTCTGAAGTCAGCTGCTCTGAAAAAGAAAAAGAGATAGCATTATCTGTTTCAGACATCGCTATCTCCTTAACTTATAGTTCTTGGCTAGATCACTTTCCTGATGTTAATATGAACAATTTTACCGCTCACTCTCGAAAAAAAGTTTATAAGTTGTTCCCTAATTTTTCGTTTTACTCATCTTTAAGTGATCGATTACATACTATAGACTTTTTAGTTATTGAAAATTATACTAGCAAACCACATCAATTGAATTTGCACTCTATTGAAGTCATTCTAACTGAAGAAGATCTTCACCGGTCTTTCAGTAGTAGACAATACCAGCAACATATGAATTATTTATGGATTGTGATTCCTTCTAATATAAAAGGAGAAATTGGTTCAAAGGTTTCTGAAGACTACGGAATACTTGAGTTAGAAAATCAGAGAGTCTCTACTATCTTAAAAAAACCCATTTATTCATCTGCAGTGAATAAGTTTGATATCTTTCAAGGTACTTTAATCAAGTTACTCTAAAAATTTTATTTCATTTTTTGGGAATCTTTTTGTTTTAACCTTTTTTAGCATGAAATTCTGTTTGCTCTACACTTTTTGTATTAATGAGAAATCCGTGATTTTTTAATGTATAATAGAAGAAAAGTCTGGAGAATTTTTCCTTTAGACTCTTTATAATACTTCATCTAATTCTTTGGTTTTTAATAATTAAGGCTCTCTAGTAGAGTTTTTTATTAGTTCATACATAGTGAAAATAACAAACATTGTTAAAACTATCAAAGTCAACCTGTTAGATTCATAGGAAATAAAAAAAGAAATTTGAATTATTACTGGTTAGCATAGTTACTTTCTCTTAACCAAGAGTGTATTCAATTATGCTATATTCCAAATAATATGGATACCAATTGCTATCCATACTAAAATTGAGAGGTATGTTACTCTTGAAAAACTATTACAATTAAGAAAACATATAGTATCATTCAGAGAGTCGCCGGATTTTTTCCTAGCCCATACGCTTCAAAATAAATCATCCCATCATAATACCTGCTAATAAGTAGTGTATTATGATGGGATGGGGTTAATCCTATGAAGTGCAACATCCGCTCATTTTTCAGTCTCAATATAACATAAAAATCCGCAATACATAGCTTCTTTTAAAACTGATATAGTAAAATACCAATTAATTTTATAAATAAGCTGAATACTATGATTTTTTTGTTCCCCAATTATTAACTTTCCAGCTCCTTCTTCATTCGATAAATGGTCATACGGTTTGCACCAGTCATATTTTAAATAGGCGTGATTAGAAACCCTCTCAAAAATTAAATCTTTGATCTGAATATGAACTAGTCATCTAATTCAACTGAATCAAAAAGAACATTAAAAAAATAACCTAATCCAATAGTTAATACAATATGTCCCAAACCAGCAATACCAGAAATAGCAGCACCTAGTGACTTACCTAAAACAGTCAGAGTTCCATTTATAATCATGACTAATAAAGTTATACCTAAGCCACTGTTATAAATTGCAAAAAATTTTTTATAGTTTTTATGCCTCGTTAATTGAAAATTTTTTTCTAATAGCAGGACAATCAAGAAAAAAAACATGCCCAATACTAAAATGTGAGTATGTAGGGTACTTAACTGTGTCTCCTTAGAATAGTTAAAAAGCTTAGTAAATTCCCTATAATAGACACCCGAGATCAAACCGAAAATCATATAAAACATGCTTACACGTACTAATTTTTTCATTATATCTCCTTATTATTTTTTTATAATAAATTATACCATACTTTAAAAATTAAGTAATTATTTTTTAGGAATAAGAAGAGTCAAGGATAATCTATCTACAATTTATAAATGTCCTACCTATATGAAAAATGAGTGTTTATGGAACGAATAAAACTTTTATAAATTGTAGATATTTTTGTCTATTTTCAATCATGTCAATTTTTGTAGACTATACCATCTGTTTTTTATACATTTCTTGTTTTATTTATTAATTTTTTATTTAGCTATTTATCTTTAACTAATATTATTATATACTATGTATATAATAATATATATATAAGGAACGGATGGGATTTCTATTAAAAAAATTAATATTGTGTTAGCAATTTTTGTATTGTCTTTTCAATTTATTCCTTCAGGAATTGTTTTAGCCGAAAGTACTGTCCAAGAACAGTCTATTCAAGATAACGATAGAATAGAGTTACCTAATGATACGGTAACTCTCAATGTTGGTAATATTTTCTCTCCTGAAAATTATGCTACAGCTTTCAGAGGTGACCAAGAAATACCTTATGGAGATGGTGAATTTACTGCTATTTTTAATGATGTAGATACCTCTAAAGCAGGGACTTATACGATTACTTATAGACTTGAAAATGTCATGGCTGGAACATTTATTGATAAAACTATGACTGTTATCGTTCAAGATAACGATAGAATAGAGTTACCTAATGATACGGTAACTCTCAATGTTGGTGATATTTTCTCTCCTGAAAATTATGCTACAGCTTTCAGAGGTGACCAAGAAATACCTTATGGAGATGGTGAATTTACTGCTATTTTTAATGATGTAGATACCTCTAAAGCAGGGACTTATACGATTACTTATAGACTTGAAAATGTCATGGCTGGAACATTTATTGATAAAACTATGACTGTTATCGTTCAAGATAACGATAGAATAGAGTTACCTAATGATACGGTAACTCTCAATGTTGGTGATATTTTCTCTCCTGAAAATTATGCTACAGCTTTCAGAGGTGACCAAGAAATACCTTATGGAGATGGTGAATTTACTGCTATTTTTAATGATGTAGATACCTCTAAAGCAGGGACTTATACGATTACTTATAGACTTGAAAATGTCATGGCTGGAACATTTATTGATAAAACTATGACTGTTATCGTTCAAGATAACGATAGAATAGAGTTACCTAATGATACGGTAACTCTCAATGTTGGTGATATTTTCTCTCCTGAAAATTATGCTACAGCTTTCAGAGGTGACCAAGAAATACCTTATGGAGATGGTGAATTTACTGCTATTTTTAATGATGTAGATACCTCTAAAGCAGGGACTTATACGATTACTTATAGACTTGAAAATGTCATGGCTGGAACATTTATTGATAAAACTATGACTGTTATCGTTCAAGATAACGATAGAATAGAGTTACCTAATGATACGGTAACTCTCAATGTTGGTGATATTTTCTCTCCTGAAAATTATGCTACAGCTTTCAGAGGTGACCAAGAAATACCTTATGGAGATGGTGAATTTACTGCTATTTTTAATGATGTAGATACCTCTAAAGCAGGGACTTATACGATTACTTATAGACTTGAAAATGTCATGGCTGGAACATTTATTGATAAAACTATGACTGTTATCGTTCAAGATAACGATAGAATAGAGTTACCTAATGATACGGTAACTCTCAATGTTGGTGATATTTTCTCTCCTGAAAATTATGCTACAGCTTTCAGAGGTGACCAAGAAATACCTTATGGAGATGGTGAATTTACTGCTATTTTTAATGATGTAGATACCTCTAAAGCAGGGACTTATACGATTACTTATAGACTTGAAAATGTCATGGCTGGAACATTTATTGATAAAACTATGACTGTTATCGTTCAAGATAGCATACTTGGTGCTGATGTAACCATTCACTACCAAGATACAGAGGGAAATACAATTGCTCCTGATGTTGTGAAATCTGGTAATATTGGAGACCCTTATTCTTTTGAACAATTAACCATAGATGGCTATACATTTAAAGAGGTTAATGGGAATCCAAACGGAACATTTACTGATACAGCTCAAACTGTGACTTATGTTTATACGAAAAACACGATTAATCAGCCTTTAGAACCGACTAAACCTTCTGAATCATATACAAAACCAGTAGTTAAAGCAAAGACAATTAATTCAGCTTCTACAACAGCCACCTTGCCACAAACAGGTGAAACAAACTCACCTTTATTAACAGACGTTGGTGCAATGATACTGCTTGCAAGTGGAGCATATATATTAACTTTTAAACGTAAAAAAAGTAACTAATCAAGTTATTTAAATAGTAAGTTCACATAATCTCAATTACCCCAAGTACCCCATGTATCAACCGATACATGGGTTCTCTTTATGAATTAAAACTGTTCTACCTAAACAGCCAATGGTATCCCTCACTTTATCTCCAAGAACTGTTGTAAAATTCGAAAATAAGGAAATTCACTCTTTGATATTTTTGTCCTCATTTTTTGTTCTTTTGTCGAATTTAAACTCTCTGTTGTAGTTGTCCTTTTTCACCTAAAACCAATGTTTTTGGTATACGTATTTTTACATTAATTCTTTACTAAAAAAAATTGTACAGTAACTATTGAATTTTTTGTCTATCCTCTTTTCTTCAATTGGTGTCTTCATCCCATTCAGGCAACTGTTTAATAAACTGTGCATGAAAATCATACAACTGTTCAAATTCAGTATTTAAATGACCATATATTCCAAGTAATATTATTAACTGTTCTTTAAACATCTGATTACTATTTAATACGTTTAAGTCAACATCAACATCTATAGACTTTATCGTAGCAATAGTTTGCTGCAATTCCTTTAAATCGTCTTCAATCTCTTCAAGTACGTCTTCTTTTAATTTTTTTATTGGGAAATCTGAAGTATATTCTTTTTTGTTTTTCTTGTCTATTTCTTCATAAAATTTTACTAAAGTCTTCCAATCAGCATTTTCCACTATTTTAAAACCCTCCCTAAAGCTTTTCTGGTTTTATCGGCATTGACACTTCCGTCTAAATTCAAAACTTTTTCTAACTTACCACTGCTATTAAAAACTTCTAGATGATCTTTGTGCATCCCGTCTAAATAAATTTGATCCCCTTTTTTTAATCCATATTTTTTTAGTTGCTTGTCATCTACTTTATAAACTTGCTGCCCATCAACTATTTTTCCATTTTTTGAAACATTATCTTTTATATTAGATCCAAATTCCGTTTCAAAAAACTCTTTCATATTCGCAACAGCATTGTTATCTGGTTTGTAAGAATAGCCATCACCTAAACTACCCCAAGCACTTGTAAACACACCAGTTCCATGACCAGATATTGCTAATCCACTTGCATTAATTGCAGGAACAGCAACTACTCCTGCACCACCTGAAAAGACAGTGAACGCTGCTGAACCACCAAAGGCCCATATTCCTCCGCCGATAAACTCTGCTCCACCTTGTACTAAAGAAGTTAAGTCTGCTACAAATTGCCCTACAGCATAATTTTTTGTTCCTGAAAATTCTGCGCCAAATTTTCTTTCCCAAACCATTCATTTAATAAAGATTTACCATTATTATTAGCCAACTGATCAATAAATCCAGACCCGAAGCCTTTAATCATATCTATATTTTGCGTCCTAATAGATTCTTGCAATGTACTCGTTAATTCTGCATCAAATTTTCCATCAACATACACACCCAAGACATTCCCATATTCATCAAATTTTGTTATAATCTCTTGATTTGCAAGAGTATATGCTTTTACTTTAGCATCAATTTTTTTCTGGCGATCTCCCCAACGAGTCGCAATTGGCTTTGCCCAATTCATGTCTAATTTCTTGATATCAAACGTCCCTGAAGCAGCATTCCATGCTTTACAGTCCTTCACTTGGGCAAGACCTTTGTCTAATTCCTGTTGTGACGAGTTGTATTCATCAAAGTAGCTTGCTGACTGCGCACTGTATGCACGAAACTTTTCTAGCTTCTCTTGTCTCTTTTGCATGGCTTCGTAGGCATTCATCGATCGTTTTTCCAAATCTGGTCTAGGTGTTTTCGCATCACGTATTAGTTCGTCAATCGTATGCAATAACGCCCTGTAGTCGTCAATTTCTGCTAAGATTTTATCCTCATCCATATCCATACCACTAACCGTTGATTGATACTCACTTAGAAATTTCTTGTGGGCATTAGCTAATGCTTCACCTGTCATAATAATAGACTGGCAAATTGGCGTGTAGGCAACCATAAAGTAACTCTTTGCAGAATCATAGGCTTTACTGGATAAAGGGGCAGATAGAAACGAACTTACGCTTTGTTGTAAAGAAGCGGCCGCTTGTTGGGCTTGTGTACTAACTTGTGCAGCCTGTGAGCTTCTCGTTTGTGCTTCTGATACACTAAATTTTAGTCCCACTAAGATTCTCCTTTCCTTCCGATTTTAAGAAAGTTCGTTGATCGAAACGGACAGAATCCTCTTGCTCTAACAAGTTCTTACGATCTTGTGCCAATTGTTCTTGCTCTTCTTCAAATTCCTGTAATGCTTTGCGTGACAAATGAAATCCCTCGTCTTGTCGCTCTTCAAAAAAGGGTCTTTCTTCTGGATCTACTTCATTCAACGAATGTTCATATAGTTTGTGTTCTTGTTGTTGCACCCTATAAAAGCGTTCTTGTAATTGTTCAATGTGTAGTGACCCCAAAAAGTTAGACTTTTTATAGAGTGGATTTTTCTACTCTATTTTTTATGCAGTTTTTTGATCGAACTGTCGAAACTCTACTGGACTTTTCCAGTTAAGTTTTTCTTTGATTCGATGATTATTATAATAATAAATATAGTTTTCAATTGCTCGTCTTAACTCATTTTGACTCCGATAGACTTTGCCATAATACAATTCTTGCTTTAGAATACTGAAGAAATTCTCCATAGGAGAATTATCTAAACAGGTTCCTTTCCGAGACATACTTTGAAAGATACGGTTGTCCTTTAATGTCTGTACATAGGTATTCATTTGATAAGCCCAGCCTTGATCAGAGTGGAAGGTGCGGCGATAAGGACAATCATTTGTTTGAGAAATTGCTTCTGCTAACCCTGCCATAACTGTTTTACCGTTTGGTTGAGTAGAAAGGCTGTAGCTTAGAATTTCACTGTTATACATATCCATAAACGGATCTAAATATAGTTTTTTCAGTCGAAGAATGCCCGCGTCATCTGTTTCATAGTATTTAAATTCAGTTGTATCCGTCGTGATTTTTTGATGAGAGACCGAAGTGTTGAATCTTCGATGAATCAAGTTTTTAGCTACTTTCCCAACGGTTCCCTTATATGAATTATATTTCCTAGATTTCTTGGTAAATGCGTTGACTTGTAACTGTAGCTTTTGAATTAATCGCTGTACTTTCTTTTTATTTACTTGGTATCCACGTCGTTTTAATTCTTGTGTCATTCTTCTATAGCCATAATGTTGATGTTCTTTACGAATTGCTTGAATTTCTTCTTCAATCATTTGTGTTGAAGTTGTTCTGTCGAGGCGTTTTTGCCAGTACATGTAAGTGGATTTTGGAAACCTTAGGGTTTCCAGAATATCTTTTAATCGAAAGTATCCTCGGAGGCTGTGAATGATTCGCGCGATTCGTTCATTTTTTGTTCGTCCTCTATACGCAGCCTCCTCAATTCTTTTAAATAGGCATTCTCAATTTTTAACATTCTATTTTCTTTTTCTAGTTTATCTAATTGAGATTGTTCACTTGGTAATGGTTGGATTTCATTTCGTTTCTTCTTAAACATTGTAGGTGGACGTCCTTTCTGTTTAGAGAGTCCATCTATACCAATCTTACGATAGGTTTTAAGCCAATTCGCAATCAATGATGGATTGTTCATTTTGAGAAGATTGGCTACTTCTTGGTAGGACAACTCTGTAGTTAAATACAACTCTATCGCATCTAACTTAAATTGAACAGAGTAATTCCTACATTTCCGACTACGAAGTAGTCCTTCTTCGCCTAATTCATTATACGCATGGATCCACTTTCTTATTTGAGTGTTAGAATTAAATCCATATTTTTTTGCTAAGCAATTTATTCCTCTTTTTTCTTCAAGATGCTCTTGAACAATTTTTAATTTGAATTCTAAACGATATTTTGCCATACAAAAAGACCTCCAAAAGTTAGATTTTTGGGTCTAACTTTTGGGGGTCGGCTCAATGAATCCTTGCTCTTTTTTATTCTCTCGTTGTGCTTCTTGAAGTTCCTCCAATTGATTATTGAAACGATATTTTTTATCGTCAAAGAGTTGTTGTGCTGTTAATTTCATTATCTCAGCCCTCCAAAAGAAAGAGTCGGTAACTGAGCAATTTTTTGATCAATCTGTTCAAACTCTTTGGCGACAGAATGAATGTTGTCCCCTGCTTGTACAACACTGTTAGAGATCCCTTTTAGACTGGATTGAAAGGTTGAAAAACTCTGTATTGCTGCACTATTTCCTGCAACGTTGGTTTGTCCTGAACTAACAGAGACAGAAATTCTATTTAATGCGCTTGCAGATTGGCTGAATGAAGCTGACACGCCCCCTGCTACACTGGTTGTGCTATTAATAGACAATTATAGCCCTCCTTTTGTAAAATACAGTTTGCTATCATTAGTTTAAATGATTACAACTAAAAAGGGAAGACACTTTGACATTATAGAATAAAAATAAGCATCTAGAAAAGAACTCTAATTATTTGTAAAATATCTATTCCCAATAACGAATGTTTTTGGGAAACGTACATTTTAGAGAAACTGACACACTTTTATTGTGTCAGCTCTATTATTGTTTAAATTATGATTGTAACTTTTGATAGTCTAACATCCTGATTTTTATTGATCGATTTTATGTGATCGATACTTTTAAGTTTTGATAGTTTAGCTTTTAAAAAAATGAGTAAGACAATCTCACTCATACTTTTTATTAATCTGAAAATTAGTATATCTTTCTTCTATGACCCACTTCTAATGCAAGAACAATTAATTCATTTTCTTCTATTTTACAAATCACTCGATAGTCACCAATTCTGTATCGCCACTTTCCGTTGTGATTTCCAACAAGTGATTTTCCAAATTTTTTTGGGTTATTAGTATTATCTATATTTTTAGATAACCATTTCAGTATCATTCTTGCAGTAAACTTATCCAGCTTTGCTAATTGTCTGTCAAATTTTGGTGTAGTTTCTACTTTATAGTTTGGCAATTAATCTACCTCATACTTTTTCAAGAGATTTGCTAAAGGATTACTTTCTCTAGTTTTTAAGTATTCTTCATAAGCAAGATCTCCAATATGTGCATCATAGCTATCTTCTAAACTTTCTAAAGTAGACGTTCTTAACAAATCTGATAAACTTTTGCCTTCAAATTTTGCCATTTCATCAAAAAATTTCTTTTCCTCATCGGAAACACGAACAGTAATAGTTGCCATATTTAGACACCTCTTTCTTCATTAGTATACTTAAAGTATATCATGAACATAAACGCGGGTAAACACATTTGTGTTCACTGTTTAATAAAGCTAAAAATATTCTGTCCCAAAAACAACTGTTTTTGGTATAGCCAGTAATAAAAAGAAAAGCTCTTTAGAAAGAACCTTTCTTTTTAAGCATCAAATTAGTAAATCATTAGTTCTTCTTTTGTTAACGTCTGAATTTCAAACAGCATTGGGTTGATTCTTTGTCTCATTTCTTCATACTCTACATAGTAATCTTTTGATTGCACTTTAGTCACTTTCACTTGAGTAAATATTCCTTTCAACAGGAGTACATGCTTTGTTTCTAAATTCAAAATACAAACTGATCCTCGAGGATTTGCTTTTAAACAAGAGGCAATTAAATCTTCATCATCCATACAAAATAGCACTAAATAGTTATTCAGCTTTTAACAGGTTTTCCAAAAAGCTTGAACCTCTGGAAATCTCATCGCATTTGTTGTAATGAAACTTTTCCAGTACTTTAAAGAGCAAAAACTCGCTTATCAAAAACATAGACGGATTTTAGGGCAACGAAACAGTTACTCTAGAGATGATCACATGAAAAACGGTCAATTGAAAGCAGGCTATAATCTTCAAATCGCCACAAATAGCCAGTACATTTTAGGTTACGACCTTTTCTCAAATCCAACAGATACACGGACATTGCGCTCTTTTTTGACCACTTTAAAAGAGCGTTTCTTTGAACTGCCAAACTATATTGTCGCAGATGCTGGCTACGGATGTGAAGAAAACTATCAAGCGGTTTTAGAGGATCACGAGCGAACACCACTCATTACTTATGCTATGTATCATAAAGAACAAAAGAAAAAGTTTAAACAAAATCCGTTTCTTCCCGCAAACTGGTTGTACCAAGAATTAGAGGATGCGTTTCTTTGTCTAAACGGACGGAAAATGAGTTTTAGAAATTATTCTATTCGTGCAGATAAATATGGATTTAAACGGTATTTAAAACGGTATGAATGTGAAGACTGCTCGAATTGTCCTCTTCGAAGCCAATGTATAAAAGCGAAGAGTGACAAGAATCGTGAGATTCAATAGAACATGAACTGGGAATACTTTAAAGCAACGATTCAACAGCTGCTTTCAGAAGAAAACACGGGTATACTCTATCGCCAACGAAAAATTGACGTTGAACCTGCTTTCGGACATTTGAAAGCTTGTTTAGGCTTCACTCGTTTCTCTGTTCGAGGAAAACAGCAGACACACAATAAAATTGGTTTCACGTTAATGGCAGGAAATTTAAGGAAATATAGGCTAAGTAAGCCAGAAAATAAGAAGGACTCTCCCAATAATCTAAAAATAGAAGACTGAAAATCATTTTTTACGATTTTCAGTCTTCTATTATAAGGTTCATGGGACTTACGTCCAAGCTCTTTAGAGAATTAATATGTCATTGTGTTGAAGATTCATCCAATTTAGTTGCTTTTGTAAAACTTGTAATCTTATTTAGATACAACAACCATTGATTTAATTGTTTTACGGTCTTGCATGTCTTGATAGGCTTGATTAATGTTATCTAAGTTATACATTTGTGTGAAAACACGACCAGGATTGATATTGCCATCTAAAACTTCTTTTAAAAGAAATTGTTTGTTATACGTCGTTACAGACGCAGAACCACCAGCTATTGAAATATTTTGTGCGAATGTTGAACCCAGTGGTCGATTATTGTAATGTGGTACTCCTACATAACCAATTCTACCCCCATTGCGAAGAACTCCAATGGCTTGTTCAATAGCAGATTCTGTTCCCACGCATTCAAGAGCAGCATCTGCACCACCACCAAGAATCTCACGGACTTTGTTAATTCCTTCTTTACCACGTTCGGCTATGACAGAAGTAGCTCCTGAATCGAGTGCCATGTTCTGGCGATCTTTGTGTCGGCTCATAAGAACAATTTGAGAAGCACCACGCATTTTCGCAGCAATCACAGCACACTGACCTACCGCACCATCACCGATAACAACAACTTTATCACCTTTTTTAACATTAGCACAACGCGCTGCATGATATCCTGTCGGCATCACATCTGCTAAAGTTAATAGCGACTTAATCATACCTTCTGTATAATCTGATGGTTGACCAGGAATTTTGATCAAAGCCCAATTTGCATAATGGAATCGTATATATTCCGATTGGAAACCATTAGACCAGTTAGTAAAACCTTGATGACGATCACATGTACCGTCAAACCCTGCGCGGCAAGCCTCACATTCACCACAGCCGTGAGTAAATGGCACAATAACAAAATCTCCAGGTTTTACAGAAGTGATGGCAGAACCAATCTCTTCAACTATCCCAAGAGCTTCGTGTCCATCGTTGATTGAGTGTGCTTCTTTGTTGTCACCATGAGAATATGACCATAAATCAGAGCCACAAACACACGCACGGACAACTTTGATAATAACATCATCTTCAGCTTGTAAATGTGGTTTGTCCACTTCTTGAACTGTTACTAGACCAGCTTTTTCAAAAATTGTAGATTTCATATTAATAGTACCTTGAACTACCGAATACACATAAACGCTAAATTATTCGGAATTCTTTTCCTTTCAACTTTAATATATTAACTAATATTTTTACTTAATTCAAATACATAGTAACCATTCCTCTTGAACTTGTATAGCCTATACTAACTGCAATTGCTTGAAGGTAGTTTTCATAAGAAACATCACATTGGATAGCAATTACTTTATAATCTAAATCTCCTAAATCTGACCTTCATTTTTTTATTTCTATCAACTAAAGTACAGCTAGTTCCTTCTTTAGTTAATAATTAGACCGCTTTCCTCGCAATTCCGTCTTTAACTTCAATTACAATGAAAACTCTATTTTTTTTAAATCATTAAAATTCCTCCTTGTTTTTTACATATATTAAGCGCAACAGTCAAATTAATATATATACAATTTTTCAGTACTCAATTTGAATTAGTTATTGACAAATTTCTTCGCCAACTTTATATTAAGTTTACACTTAATAGTCAACTATCAGTCAAGTTTTTTAAAATTTAGGAGGATAAGAATGTACCTAACAATTAATGATATTTCAAAAAAAACTGGTTTGACACCGTACACTCTACGATATTACGCAAAAGAAGGACTATTCGATTTTGTAGAACGTAGTTCTAATAAAATAGGTACAAGAATGTTTAAGCCAGCTGATTTAGAATTCATCCATATTATTCAATGCTTAAAAAGTACTGGAATGTCTATTAAAGATATAAAATCCTTTGTAGATTGGACTATGGAAGGTGATTCTACAATTAACGAGCGACTGACAATGTTTAAGGAGAGACAGAAAAAAATCGAAAAACAAATTAATGAGTTACAAGATGTTCTAAATGTAGTCAAATACAAATGTTGGTATTATGAAACAGCCAGCGATTTAGGGACTTGTTCTATTTACGACTCAATTGAATCTAGTCAAATCCCTGAGAATATGATTGAAATAAAAAATAGGTTAAATGACCTTCATAATGTTTAAAAAAATATTAAAAAATTCATTATTTTCATCATTTGTAGAGATAAAATTCACTCAAATTATCATACAAATTTCTTAAAAATAACAAGATTAGTAATATGAATCGAATAAATATACTTCTTACTTAGTTGTTCTAGGTTGGAAGTTTGTTTTATTGGTGCAAAATAACGTTTAAAAACTGCGTAATTTATCTTTTAATGTGACAATCCTTGTTTTTGATTCAAATTAGAAAATACATGTCTCGAAAACGAATATTTTTGGGGATCACCCAATTAAGAAAATCTTACTCAACGTGCTTCAGTCAGAGTTGCATTTTTTTATACTTGAACAAATAAAAAAGAAGTTGAGTTATATCAACTTCCTTTAAATTTACTAATTAGATCAATTCGACAATCATCAGATAAAAGAATGTCGCTAGAAAATATAAAATATACGAACCCGTGACCATCCTGCTAAGATTAACATTTTTCCACTTACCAGAATGTGATTTTTGAAAAGTAATTAGCAACATTAATATCGTAATCAAAAGTACACAGATACCTCTGAAATCGAAAAACATGTTCCATAGTTGTGAGTGTGTTGATATTTTAGTTCTGGGTAAAAAATAGTAAATAACAATAGCTAAATTAATGCCAAAGATATAACCTTTACTAGTTTTAGCCATACTGTTCTCCTCATTTCTAATAAACTAATCGCCATTGTTCCTCTGCAGAGTTTACATTTTGAGAGACTGTTCTAATGAAGCGCCCAGAATACTGATCATACAAATCGTATTGAGCTGTATAAGAAACATTTCTATGATAAATATGATATGTCCTGCTAGCCCCTAATGCACCAATAGTTTGTGTATACCAATAATACCATCCAGAAGTTACTCTGTAATTAGTTTGTCTATGATTTTTTGCAATATATCCACCTCTAGGCATAGCTTGAAGTGCGTTCTCATTTTCTTCAACTTGAACCACTGTTCCACTTTCAACTAATGTCTCTACTTCTTCTGCTTTTGCTGACGTTGGAAACGCAAGCACTGTCAACGAAATACCCAACAAAACACTAAACAATAATTTCTTTTTCATAATGTAACCCAATTTCTATTATTTGATAATTGAATTATACAATGAAAACGTATTCTTGTAAACATTTATTTTAAAAAGAATGAAATACTTGTTAGGATTGATTGTGATATACATTTAACAACTCTAAACTTTCCGAAGACTATTTTTTTGCACAGGTGTTCTTTTACACTTATTCTTTATTAAAAGAGACCTATCCTAAAGCAACTACATGAGCTCACTTTTGCCTATACTCAGAATTTACACGCTGTTCAATCGTTCTAACGAAGATAAGTAAATATCTTTGTCCTTTTCAAATCCAAAAAAAGTCTATTATTTTTTACATAAAACTCCAGTTTTTCCACTACTCCAAGCATTATCAAGTATCAAATCGCCTTCGTTAGAATATGTCTTTATAAAATAATCAACAAGTGATTCAGGCTTTTGCGTTGGGTGTATTGCTAATTTTTGTTTGTCAGTAGCAAACGTTAAAACGCTACGTGGGTATCGTTCTGTAGAACCACCACCAGAAATGCCTACTTTGGTTTTACCGTAGTTACTACTATCATTTTGGTGCTTAGTATAGCTATTTACTGGCTTATGTCCTGTTGTTTTTTTGAGGATTGTAAGTAGGTAGCTTTTTATAAAAAACAAGAACATTTTCATGTGCCTTCATTGGCATTTTTTTGCGTTTAAATATCCAGTAGCAGTTGTTTTTTCCCAAATCCATTCATACCTCAACATATCTAAATTACTGTTAGCAAGGATTTTATCAAAAGGTGTTTGAGCTGTAAGAACGATTGCCCCATTGTCCTTTATGATTCGTTTATACTCTTTCCAAAGAGGTTCAAGAGGAATTAAACTGTCCCAATGGTTATTTGTGGTTGCATAGGATAAATCACAAAAAATCATATCTATAGTATGATCTGGAATCGTTCTCATGTCTAATAAACAATTTTCATTAAAAACTTGATCCCACAGTTCAGTAACACTTTCTACTGTTTTCATTGCTTCACTTGCTACTTTAGTTAAAAAATGACCATACTGATTATTTTCAGATAATTTTTGAATTACTCGATCTGTAGTTCCTAAATTGAGAATCACACGTTGTTTGACTTTGGTTCCTTCTCTATAATTCTCCGCTAAACTCCAATATAGAGTATTGTTTACTTTCCTTCTTTTCAAAAACATTTTGACACTACATTTCCAATTTAAAGGATAAATTTTTTATAAAATAAATCTATCCCAAAAATGGTCGTCTATGATTAGCTTACTTTTTATTCTATAATTAAAGAAACATTTCAAAATCCAAATACCCCTTAATATTTTCAATTAGTTCAATGTTTTCGTTACCTAATTTTTCATAAAAAAAGTGCCTATCTGCGAAACACACAGATAGGCACTTTCAGGCTTCTTCTCTTCTAATTTTCTGATTAGATTTAATCTAAATAGGTCGTTGCCATTTCTTTATAAATAGCCACCATTTCCAAATAGTTATCCACATCCACATATTCATCTACTTGATGAGGTGTTTCATTACCTGGACCAAAAATGATCACAGGAAATACTTTCTTCCCTTTTGTAAATTCAGCTGCATCGGTTGTACCTGAAATACCAACCATTGGAATATCGACGTTGACTTGTTTTTTCGCTACTTGTTGAGCGATTTTCGCGATATCAGAATCTTTTTCACTTTTCACTGAAATTTTATTCGCTTCAATACTCAAGGTTAAATGATACGTCTCTTTTTGGTTCAGCTCATCGATCAGTTCGTTCATTTTTTTGATGACCAGCTCATTATCATAACCAGGGATCGTTCTGATATTCCCTTGAAGACTCGCTTCACTTGGAATACTGTTGATTTGTTCCCCGCCGGAAATCATCGTTACATTATAGATAAAATCGCCTAAGACTTCATCTGTATGGATTTCACTGCGAAATAATTGATTGGCTCTAGAATAAAAGTCGTTCAAATGATCGATTGCATTTACACCGAGTTGGGGCATTGAGCTGTGGGCATTTTTTCCAAGAGACGCTACTTTGAAATTGATCGAGCCCTTATGAGCATAAACGATCCCAGCATAACCTGACGGCTCACCGATCACCATTGAGGTCACATCATCAACATAGCCTTCTTTGGTTAATTGTTCTGCCCCTAATTCACCGACTTCTTCACCCACTGTAGCGATTAAACGCAAACGTCCATTAAATTCTGCTTTTTCTTCTTTCAATTCGATCATAGCAATTGCCATCGCAGCTAACCCGCTCTTCATATCACAAGTGCCACGACCGTACATTTTACCATCACGAATTTCAGGTTTGAACGGATCAGAGGTCCAGTCAGAAACATTTCCTGCTGAAACCACATCCATATGCCCTGAAAAGGCTAAGACTTTTTCGCTATTTTTATTGCCGATCTCAACAATTAGATTGTCACGGTCTTTGTCGTATTCTAAAAAGCTTGAGTCGATGCCATGTTTTTTGAATAGTTTGCTTAAATACTCAGCGACTTTTTTTTCGTTGCCATTGACTGATTTGATTGCGACGAGGTCTTTTAAGATTTGGATTTTTTCTTGTTTTTCCATTGTGTTAGCCTTCTTTCATTTGATTTATTCAGTTTCTCATTGTGTGTGAGAAAAACTGGATAAATTTGCTTACGAATTAACTATACACCTGTTTAGGGGATTCGTTAAATAAAACTGGCTACTTTAATAAAAATGTACCGTTTTCTTAACAAAAAACCAGCCATCATTTCTGATAGCTGGTTCCAATTCTATTCATCAAAATAATTCCCTGGCACAACATTGATCGTTTTCGTCCGTGTATCAACGTCTTCCACATAAAGTAACGAAGTATAATCTTCGATCGCACGTTGACCTTTAAATTTAGACTCTGCAAACACAGTGATCCCAACAAGCTCTGCCTCAAATTCTTCGATCAGGCTCTTCATTCCGTTAACGGTTCCGCCACCTTTCATGAAGTCATCCACGACTAACACTCTTGAACCACGTTTTAAGCTGCGTTTTGATAATTCCATTTTTTCGATTCGTTCAGATGATCCAGAAACATAATTTACACTGACGGTTGAACCTTCAGTGATTTTTGAATCACGGCGAACAATTACAAAGGGAACATTTAAGTAATAAGACACAGCTTGAGCGATCGGTACACCTTTAGTGGCTACCGTCATAACGGCATCGATTTGTTCATCTAAATATTTAGAAGCAATAATTAGGCCCACTTGACGTAGTAGTTTCGGCTGTCCCAGTAAATCAGAAAGATAGACATATCCTCCTGGCAGCAGACGATCTTGTTCTGATAAACGTTCACATAGAGACTTCACCAGTTCTTTTGATTCCTCATATGGAATTTCTGGAATAAACCGAACGCCGCCAGCAGCTCCTGGAATCGTTTCAAGAATTCCTGTTCCTCGCTGTTTGAATGTCTTTTTGATGATGGCTAAATCCTCACTAATCGATGATTTAGCTGATTTATAGCGCTGTGCAAAATAGGTCAAAGAAACCAATGTATGGGGATGATCCAATAAGTATTGTGTCATATCGATCAATCGTTCACTTCTTCGAATTTTAGAATCTGTCACTTCTTCTCCTCTTTCCTTTAAGGCTTATTATTCACAAGAATAATCACTGTTCCTTATTTTTTATAGGTTCGTTATTCATTAATTTTCAACAACTAAAATAAATGATACTTCCTCATTATCTATCGTTCCTATTATAGGGTGTTTTGTAAAAAAAATCGAGCATTTTTTAACAAAATTGGAAAATAGTTCGCAATTTAAGAAACAAAAAAGAAGATAAAAGAAAAAACTTTCGTTTTTCCTCTTATCTTCAGCTAAATTATACCTGTTTATCTCTGATTTATCTTTTTATTCCGTTGCATCGTCACCACTACTTTACGAACCACACTTACAAGAATGAATAATCCAATAAAAATCAAAGTGATGCTAGCACTTGGTGGTGTTTCTAAATAATACGAACCTGTTAATCCTGTTAGCATGCCGATCAACCCCATGATGACACTAATAATAATAACTGTATTGAATCCTTTTCCAATTCGCATTCCGATTGCAGCTGGTAAAACCATGATCGCTGAGATCAATAACGCTCCAGCAATCGGGATCATCACTGCGATTGCCACACCTGTGATCACATTAAACAACATTGACATCCAATGAATTGGTAATCCATCTACATGGGCAGTATCTTCATCGAAAGTCAAAACGTACATCGGGCGTTTGAATAATAGGAATAAAACGACTAAGATCACAAAGAGAACAGCTAAAATGACTACTTGCTGCCAAGTGATCGTTACGATCGAGCCAAATAAATAGGACTGAATACTAGCTGCTGAATTCCCTCCGCTAAGATTCATCAACACCAGTGCTAAAGCGAGTCCGCCTGACATCAAAATCGCAATCGAGATTTCCGAGTACGTACTATAAATCATTCGTAGGTATTCCAAAATAATAGCAGCTATGATCACGACAACAAGCGTCATGATATCTGGATTCCAATTTAAGAAAAATCCTAGAGCAACTCCAGCGAGTGATACATGAGAAAGAGTATCTGCCATCAACGATTGTCTTCTGATAACAAGAAATACACCTAGCATCGGTGCAATCACCGAAATAAAGGTTGCGGCCAAGAAGGCTTTTCTCATGAACTCATATGAAAGCATCTCCATTGTGAATCCTCCTTCCGAACTAAACGAATTTGTCGATCAGCATACGATTTGATATCTTCATGATCATGAGTGATCATCAAAATCGCTTTGCCATGATCATGAGCATTATGCCTTAACAAGCGATAAAATTCTTTTCTAGACGTTTCATCCATTCCCGTTGTTGGTTCATCTAAAATAAATAAATCAGGGTCTGTCGCAAAAATACGTGCTAAACTGATACGTTGTTTCTGTCCACCAGAAAGTTCACCGATCCGTTTATGGCGCATGTCCCACATACCAACTGCTTTCAAGGCTTTTTCCACATGCTGATGGTCTCGTTTAGTTAATGGCTTAAACCAGCGATTACGCGGAAAACGGCCTGAGCGAACTAACTCGATCACGGTACTTGGAAACCCTGCATTAAATGACGCTACTTGCTGAGGAATATAACCAATACTAAGTTTTTGTCCTTCTGAATTCTCCTTGGCAATCGTAATGACGCCTTTCGTTGGTTTTAATAGTCCCAAGGTACTTTTGATTAATGTTGATTTTGCTGCGCCATTTTCACCGGTTAGAATCACAAATTCACCTGGATCAACATAATACGACACATCTTCTAAAACAGGCTCATCATCGTAATAGAATGTGAGGTCTTTGACTTCAAGATAATGCATGTCCATTCTCCTTTTTGATCTAAAAAAATCTGGGACAAAAACGAGGATCGCTTTTGCCCTTGATTTTTATTTTTATTTCACACTTTTCTTCAAGGCTTCAAGATTGGTTTTCATCACTGAAATATAATCTTCCCCTTGATCTTGTTCTTTTTGGGTAACACTTTCCAGCGTATTCAGCACTGCTAATTCAACGCCTGTTTCGCGTGCCAGGGTTTCAGCAACTTTTGATGAAGCTGTTGTTTCAAAGTAGATCACTGATACATTATGCTCTTCGATATATTTTTTTAATTCTGCTAAACGGCTTGGTGAAGGTTCTTGATCTGGTGAAATTCCAGCAATCGATTCTTGTGTCAATCCGTATTGTTTCGCTAAATAGCCAAATGCAGCATGTTGGGTGACGAAGGTTTTGTTTTTAGCTTTCGCGAAAGCCTCTTTGTACTCTGTGTCTAATTCTTGCAGTTTTTCTAAATAAGCGGTTGTATTTTTTTCAAACGTTTCTTTTTGCTCTGGATATTTCTCCACTAAAACATCACGAATTGCTTCCACTTCTTTTTTAGCTAAAACAGGATCTAACCAAACGTGAGGATCTAATTCATGGCTATGGTCATGTCCATCATGGTCATCTTCTTCATCCTCATGAGCAGCGCCTTCCATTAAATCGATTGAACCTGCCGCTTCTACCACAGCAACTTTTTTCTCATCAACATTTTCCAAAACATCTTTGACCCACGTTTCTAATTCATGACTATTATACACAAATACATCAGCATCTGTTATCTTGGCGATGTCCTTGGCACTAGGTTCATAATCATGCGGTTCTGTTCCTGCTGGAATCAACAATTGAACCTCTCCAGCATCACCTACCACATTTTTAGCAAAGTCGTACATTGGATAAAACGTAGTCACAACGTTGATTGTACCATTTTTTTTAGCTTTATCTGTTTCTTTTGTTTGTCCGCAAGCAGTTAGTGTAAAAATCACTGTCATTAATAGTAATCCAACACTATATTTCCAGTTTTTTATCCTCATCTTTTTGTCCTCATTTCGATTTACCTTGATCAAATCGTAATATTTACGATTTGTTAGCAAGAACTAATTTAACAGATGAAAAAGAGAACGTCAAGAGAAAACAGCAAAAATATTTTAGTGCAGAGAGCTTTGCTGACTTTGAAATATGTTACTGATGAAAAATAGCTACATTTTAAACGTCTTATAAGTAATGAAAAACCACTCAATTGAGTGGTTTTTCATTACTATTCATGTTTCTACTATGTTCTGCTTCGATTATTTTAACGTCCGCACGATATATACTTCATCGCAAAAACCTTTTAAACCATTGTAAATCCGTTGTGCGCGCGTTTTCTTTTCACATAATGCAAATACAGTTGGACCACTACCGCTCATTAACGCTGCATCTGCCCCATATTTCATCATCCGATCTTTGATTTGCTGGATCACAGGATGCCGTTTGATCGTCACACTTTCCAAAGCATTACCGATTTTTTCTGTCATCAATAGATAATCATCCGTTTCAATCGCTTGCTTCAACCCATGAATATCGGGGTGCTGAATGTTATTAAAGGACAAACTACTAAAAATAGAACTTGTCGAAACACTCATTCTAGGTTTTACTAGGACAACCCAACACTGTGGCATCGATGGTAAAAACTTTATTTTTTCACCACGCCCTGTGACAAAAGCTGTTCCTCCATGAATACAATAAGGAACATCTGAACCAATTTTACTACCCAATTCTGCAAGCTCTTCTAAAGACAGTCCAAGGTTCCATAAACGATTCAGACCTCGCAATGCAGCAGCACAATCACTGCTACCACCAGCTAATCCCGCTGCAACAGGTATTCTTTTTTCTATATAAATCCTAACTCCTTGAGTAAGGCCAAACGTGTTCTTCAGCAATTCTGCTGCTTGGTACACGTGATTTCTTCTATCTACTGGTAAAAAAGAGCTATCTGTTTCGATTAGTATTTCGTCTTTCGGCAATAATTCAAAAGTCAGCCGATCGGCTAAATCCACACTAGCCATGATCATCTCTAATTCATGATAGCCATCTTTTCTTTTATAGAGCGCATCCAACCCCAAGTTGATTTTTGCGGGCGCTTTTTCTATGATTTCCATTCTTTTCACCTATCTAATCCAATACCTAACCATCTTCACAATCTTTTAAATTCTAACATATGTTGTCAGAGAAGTATATATTCGGATAAAAATTGCTTTATAGTTCAAGTTATGACTAAAAAATTATGAACCCACTCAACACTGTGGACTCATGGCTTTCATACTTTTTGACGGATTAAATAGTTTTATTAACGAGTCCATAATCAAGTGCTTCTTCTGCAGTCATCTAATACTCTCTAGCAGTATCATTTTTAACTTGCTTAGTGTCTTTACCAGTTTCTTTCGTAATCAAATTGAATAGTTAGAGGTTTTTTTGCTATAGATGTGCAATTATAGTATAAAAAATAGAGCTAAAGCGTTCTCGCTTTAGCTCTATTTTTAAAATCAGTCATGTTTAGACTGCTTCACTGACAAATTCAATCTCTACTGTGCGTGTCAACACATCAGAATAACTATAAGAAACTCGTTCAAATGAGTTTTCATCTGGATCTAAATCTACAACGAAGACAGATGGATACGTTTCTGTCAAAATACCATTACGTTCTGTTTGGCGCTTTCTGCCGGTCTGAGCAACTAATGTGATTTTGCTGCCGATACGACATTCTAGATCTTTTTTAATTGACGCTAAAGTTGTTGGCATTGCATTCACCTCAAGAGCCAGTATATCACATATTAATAAAAATAACAAGTTTACCATAGCAGAAAATGAAATGCAACTATTTATAATTGATAAATGGATAATTATTTGATGTGAATAATTTTAAAAATTCTCATTTAATCATAAATAATTCCTTTCAATTTCTTTTTAGCTCGATCATAGGCACTTCTAACCGTAATTTCTCGGCTATCCGTATCTTTGGCGATCTCTTTCAATTCTTTACCATTCATATATTCTTGAAACGTCACTCGTTCAAATGAAGACAGTACTGTCGGCAACTGCTCCAGCTTCTCTCGGATGATCATTTGCTCTAGCACGTCAGCATCTTCTGTCTCAATATAGTCAAAAAAAGATTCTCCCTGATTCTCTATCTTCTGATCTAATGAGATGGACTGGACGTCGATTGTCCGCTTAACTGCACATTGCCTTCTAACCAAACTACGAATATGATTCTCAAAATTTGACTTAAAAAATTGCCCAATAGAAACGTTATGTACCTCATCATATTTTTCTAAAGAACGATAAAAAATGATCCGGCCTTCTTGAAGCCAGTCTTCACGATCAAAGTCTCTCAGATAATACTTTTTTTGAAACTTGTACACGATTGGGTGATATTTCCGATACAAACAATCAAATGACACAGTGTCCCCTTTTAGGATTTCTTCATATTTGTTCATTGACAACATTCTCCTTCCAAGCATTCTACCAAAATGCTTGGAAAAATCGTACCACTATTCTCAATAGAAATATAAACAAATTGACATTTAATTTTTCTTTTTAGACAATTCGTCTAGTTTTTCAGACAACTTTGATAATTGATCAATATTCCAAGGGGAATTTCGTCGAAAGTCTTGAAAATGGATATCTTTTGTATGAACAGTAATCGTATGTTCTGTTTTTTGAACATTTTTATACAGCTCGTTAGCCGACGCGCGTAAAGCTCCTTTTGAAAAAACCAACCACTGTTCTGCTAAGTCACTAGTTGCAACCGTCACTTGAGTCAAACGATCATTTTTCTCTCCTGCAATTCGCTCAATATAGCTATCAGCTGTTTCATCCTCTTTCGTGAAAACTACTGTTAAATGATATTTTTTATATGTTTGCTGAATTCCGGGAACTAATTGTGCATCAAAAACAACAATTACTTCTAGATCCTCATATTTTGCATAATTAGATAAACGCTGCAACAAAACTTCTCTGGCGTCTTCAAGTTTATTTTGGTTCTTCAATTGAACAAGTTCCGGCCAAGAGCCGATCATATTATAACCATCAACGATCAGTAACTGTTTCTTCATTTTGTTTTGCCACCTTCTTTATATAAGAAATCGAGAAAAAAGTAACTTTTTTCTCGCCATTCAACTAATTATTTTATAGGATTTCGCCCACGATAAGCCTCATACATCAGCAGACCAGCTGCAACACCTGCATTTAAGCTTTGAACGTGTCCTGTCATTGGTATTGTCAATAACTCATCTACTTCTTTATGAAGACCTTGGCTCATCCCGCGTCCTTCATTTCCAATAATCAATGCAATCGCACCTTGGGTATTCCACTGACGATAATCTGTCCCTTTCATATCCGTTCCGAAAATCCAAAAATTATTTTCTTTCAAGGTCGCAATACTTTGCGTTAAATTGGTCACACGAGCAACAGGAATGTACTCTACCGCGCCAGTCGACGCTTTTGTTACAACTGGTGTGATTCCAACTGCACGGTGCTTGGGAATGATGATTCCATCCACTCCTGTAGCGTCTGCTGTTCTTAAGATCGAACCAAAGTTATGAGGATCTTCTAAGCTGTCTAAAATCAAGAAAAAAGGGGCTTCTGTCTTGTCTTTTGTCCGATCAAGTAATTCATCTAGCGTTAGATATTCATAGGCTGTAATCGCTAATACGATCCCCTGATGAACCCCATGATTAGTCATTGTGTCTAACTTTTGTTTTGGAACCCATTTAACAGGGACTGCATTTTCTTTGGCTAATTGTTTTAAGTGTTCGACCTTTTCACTTTTGCTATCTTCTTGCAAAAATAATTTATTGCCACGTCCTTGTTGAATAGCCTCGATCGTCGCATGATTGCCAAAAACAAAGTTATCTTCGATTTCTTCTTGTGAAACTTCTCGTTCTCTTTTGATTGGTTCTTTTTTAAACGGTTGATTTCTTTGTGGCTTCTCGCCTTTAAAAGGATGTTTTTTGTCATTTTTCATTTTTTTCACCTACTTTTTTTATACACCAATCGATCAATTCTTCCAAGCGTTCTGTTTGTTTCGTTAAGTGTAAATACCCCATCAAGGACTCAAAACCTGTTGCAATTCGATAAGTAGTAATATCTGCATTTTTTGCAGAGGTATGGCTTTTAGCGTTACGTCCACGTTTGTACATTAGTTCTTCATCTTCAGTAAGTCGTTTCTCTTCAATCAAAGCTTGAATTAGAAATGCCTGCGCTTTTGCTGAAACATAATGTGTAGCCATACGATGCAGCGTATTGGGCTTTGTTTGACCTTGTTCCACTAAGTAATCGCGTATATAGATTTCATAGATTGCATCTCCCACGTAAGCTAAAGCCAAACCATTTAATTGTGTATAATCTCTCATTCACTTCTTCTCCATCTAGTTCCTTGAGCTGTGTCTTCCAAGGTTATTCCTTTATCTTTCAATAAATCACGAATTTCATCACTACGGGCAAAATCACGATTTTTACGTGCCTGATTGCGTTCTAGGAGTAATTGATCAATGTCATCATCCAACAATTCGTCTGATAAGAAGAAAATACCGAAAATACTTACCCACTGTGTAAATTGCTCCAACGCCTTTTCTGTAACGCCCATTGAAACCTTTGCTTGCTCGCTGTATTGATTCAACCACTTAGCTAATTCATACACGACAGTAATGCCATTAGCCGTGTTAAAATCATCATCCATTTCTGTCGTGAAACGTGTCTCAAATTCGATTAGTTCTTGTAATTTTTGGTGATCCTCGTCAAGCTCTGCTAATGCATCAGACTTTCTAAAAGACAAGTTTTCAAATGCATTTTTCAATTTTTGTAAATTGACTCCCGCTTCTTTCATCGTTGTTTCACTATAACGAATCGGACGACGATATTGGGTGGTTGTCATGAAGAACCGTAATACTTGCGGATCAACTTGTTTCACTAGTTCATGGACCGTTACAAAGTTTCCTAATGATTTACTCATCTTTTCATCGTCTTCACCAATCGTGACAAAGCCATTATGCATCCAATAATTCGCAAATGTTTGTCCCGTTTTCGCTTCACTTTGCGCAATTTCATTTTCATGATGAGGAAATTCTAAATCTTGTCCGCCACCATGGATATCAATTGTATCACCTAAATGTTTGGTTGCCATAACAGAACACTCGATATGCCAACCCGGACGCCCAGCTCCCCAAGGAGAGTCCCAAGAAATTTCGTCTGCTTTTGCGCTTTTCCATAAGGCAAAATCTAAGGGATCTTCTTTCAGTGCTTTTTCTACACCGGTACGCTGACTCGCGCCGATTTCTAATTCGTCGATCGATTGGTGACTCAGTTTGCCATACCCTTCAAATTTACGTGTTCGATAATATACGTCTCCTTGTGATTCGTAGGCATAGTCTTTATCGATTAGTGCTTGAATAAAGGTCAGGATATCCGGCATATGATCCATTACGCGAGGATGACTGGTCGCTGGCATTACATTTAGCACATTCGTGTCTTCTTCAAATGCATGGATAAAGCGTTCAGCCACTTCTGGTGCCGTGATACCTAAGTCTTTCGCTGCTCGAATGATCTTGTCATCAACATCTGTAAAATTTGATACATAGTTTACTTCATAGCCGCGATATTCTAAGTAACGTCTGATTGTATCAAATGCCATCGAGCTGCGGGCATTGCCGATGTGGATATAATTATACACAGTCGGTCCGCAGACATACATGCGAACTTTCCCTGCTTCTATCGGTTGAAAAACTTCTTTTTCTCTCGTTAATGTATTATAAATTTGAATCATACGCTTCCTCCAATTTCTCTCCTTTGATTCTGACCACTTTTGCTGGAATCCCTACAGCGGTCGCATCGTCTGGGATATCTGTTAAAACAACTGCTGCTGCACCGATTTTAGCTCGTTTGCCGATTGTGACCGGCCCTAGAATTTGTGCATGTGCATGGATCATTGCCCCTTTTTTAACTGTTGGGTGGCGTTTCCCTGTATCTTTACCTGTTCCACCTAATGTTACTCCATGAAATAAAACGACATCTTCCTCAATTTCCGCCGTTTGCCCGATCACAATCCCCATTCCGTGGTCGATAAAAACTCCTGAAGCGATTTTGGCTCCTGGATGGATCTCGATCCCGGTTAGAAAACGCCAAAATTGTGCATGAATTTTGGCTAGCAAAAACAAGCGATGGCGATAAAGAAAATGTGAAAAGCGATGCCAAAACAATGCATGTACACCAGGGTATGTAAGTAATGCTTCTGCTGTCGAACGCGCTGCTGGATCATTGGTTTTGACCGCTTTTACAGCTTTTTGTAACCACCCCATAGTTATTCTCCTTTCGTTTTAAACTTAAAAGTAGAGCATAGCTGAATAATAAAATAAAAAAGCGTCTTTTAAACGAAATAACTTCGTTTAAAAGACGCTTACGCGTGGTTCCACTTTTCTTCACAGGTTTCCCTGCCTCAAAACAGATAACGGTTGTTGGCCGTTTTCAGCTACGTATCGCTGAAACTATTCAAAGATGCATTTCAAAAAGTGCTGACAACTGTTTTCACCACCCACAGTCTCTCTAAAGACACACGCTTTTTTACTTCTTCTTCTCTACATATTTCTATTATAAAACGTTATTTAAATGATCTAAAGCTTTTTCTTTTCCTAAAAGTTCGATTGTATCGCCTAATTCAGGACCATGCATCTGTCCTGAAACAGCTACACGAATCGGCATGAATAGATTTTTACCTTTCACACCGGTTTCTTTTTGAACAGCCTTGATTCCTGCTTTGATACTTGGTACATCAACAACGTCCATTGCTTCTAACTGAGCTTTGAAAGCGGCTAAAACAGTTGGAACCGTTTCTCCAGCTAAGACTTCTTTTGCTGCCTCATCTAAGACTGGATGTTCATTGAAGAACAATTCAGAGACATCGACGATCTCCGCTGCATAGCTCATTTGTGGTTGGTATAAGCTAACGACTTTTTTCAACCATTCTAGCTTTTCTGTACTTGGTTGAGCTTCGATCTTACCTTCCGCTATTAAATAAGGAAGACACATATCGGTTAGAACATCTAAATCTAATTGTTTCATGTATTGGTTATTGACCCATTCAAGCTTCTTCCCATCAAAAGCTGCTGGGGATTTGCTTAGACGTTCTGGATCAAAAATTTTAATCAATTCTTCTTGGGAGAAGATCTCATCTTCTCCCACTGGTGACCAGCCTAGTAAAGCAGTAAAATTGAACATTGCTTCTGGTAAATAACCTAGTTCACGATATTGTTCGATGAATTGTAAGATCGATTCATCGCGTTTGCTTAATTTTTTACCTGTTTCAGCATTAATGATCAACGTCATATGACCAAACGCAGGTGCTTTCCAACCAAATGCTTCATAAATCATCAATTGTTTTGGCGTATTGGCAATGTGGTCATCCCCACGTAAAACATGAGTGATTTTCATCATATGATCATCTACTGCTACCGCAAAGTTATAAGTCGGCATACCGTCACGTTTTTGAATAACGAAATCACCACCGATATTATCTGATTCAAAAACAATTTCACCTTTGACCATATCTTCAAATGTATAAGAAGTATTTCTTGGTACGCGGAAACGAATAACTGATTTAAGTCCTTGCGCTTCTTTTTCAGCTTGTTCAGATGGTGTCAATTCTGCACATTTTCCTGAATAATGAGGCATTTCACTACGAGAACGTTGTGCTTCTCTTTCAGCTTCCAACTCTTCTTCTGTACAATAACATTTGTATGCACGATTGCTTACTAGTAATTGATCGATTAGAGGTTGATAAATCTCGCCACGTTCTGATTGACGATATGGACCGTACTCCCCTTGTTTTTCCGGAGATTCATCCCAGTCCATCCCTAGCCATGCTAAGTTTTCCAATTGGCTTTTTTCACCGTCTTCGATGTTTCTTTTTTGATCTGTGTCTTCGATACGGATAATAAATTCGCCATCATTGTGACGAGCAAATAAGTAATTAAATAAAGCTGTTCTTGCATTTCCAATATGCAAGTGTCCAGTTGGACTTGGTGCATAACGTACACGTACCTTTGTCATTGTGCATTCCTCTTTCTATTTATCGAGTAAAGCGACCGCGATCGCTCCCATACCTTCTTCTTGACCAATAAAACCCATTTGCTCCATCGTTGTTGCTTTCAAATTGATTTGGTTTGTGTCAATTTGACAGGCCTTGGCGATGTTTTTTTTCATTTGTTCTAAATAGGGTTTCATCTTTGGTTGTTCAGCTAAAATTGTACAATCAATATTGCCAATAGTAAAGCCATCCGCCAATATTTTTTGATTTGCCTCTGATAGTAATGTTATTGAGTCAGCATCTTTAAATGCAGGATCTGTATCGGGAAACAAGTGTCCAATATCGCCATGTCCAGCCGCTCCTAGTAAAGCATCTGTGATGGCATGTAGTAAAACATCCGCATCTGAGTGCCCCAGCAACCCTTTTTCAAACGGTAATTCTACACCGCCAATAATCAATTTACGTCCTTCAACTAATTGATGAACATCAAATCCTTGTCCAATTCGTACCATCTTTTTCACCTAGCTTCTTTTTCGTTTCACGATAGCTTCACCGATCAGCATATCTTCTGGCGTGGTCAATTTGATATTTTCATAACTACCCAATACCATTGAGACTGACAAATTGCTATATTTTTCAATAAGAGAAGCATCATCTGTCCCTAAATAACCTTGTCGCTGCGCACATTCATGAACTGCTAGCAAATCGGCTCCATAAAATGCTTGTGGGGTCTGAATTTGCCACAATGTTTCACGTGGAACGGTTTCTTGAACGATTCCTTCAACAACACGTTTGATCGTATCTTTCACTGGAACTCCTAAAATTGCAGCTCTCGTTTCTTGCACCTTTCGATGTAATGCTTTCAATTGAGCCAGGTTAACAAATGGTCTTGCTCCATCGTGAACCATTACAATATTTTCAAGATCAAATAAGGCACTCAATCCATTGAAAACGCTATATTGACGTTCGCTGCCACCAGATACCAGCGTTATAGGACACCTTTTTTTTTTTATTTCTTTCTTGATCATCGCAGCTAACAAATCTTGTTCATCTGCTTGGGTGACTAAGATAATATGCTGACAGGCAGGGTCATTTAAAAACGTCTTCAACGAATAAGAAATGACTGGTTTACCGATTAAGTGTAGTAAAATTTTGTTACGGCTAGCACCCATTCTTTTTCCTTGCCCCGCTGCCAATAAAATAACTTCATAATCTAGTGCTGTGTTTCGATTGTCAGCTCTTCTCATTAGCTTTATGTTCTTCTTTACTATCGTCGATGCCGCGTCCTGAATGAGCAGGTTTCGCAAAAATCATCCGTCCAGCAGCCGTCTGTAACGCACTAGTAACAATTACTTGAATATGCTGACTCATATAATGCTGTCCGTCCTCGACCACAACCATCGTACCATCATCCAAGTAAGCCACACCTTGCTGACGCTCTGTTCCAGCTTTTACAACCATGACATTCATCGTCTCACCTGGAATCACAACAGGTTTTACTGCATTAGCCAGGGCATTGATATTCAACACAGGTACATTTTGAAATTCAGATACTTTATTTAAATTATAATCATTCGTTACAACCACACCATCCAACAGTTTGGCTAATTTAATCAATTTGCTGTCTACTTCTGCAATGTCTTCGAAATCACCTTCATACATTTCTACAGAAATTCCGTCCTCTTTTTGTAGGGCATTTAAAATATCTAAGCCACGGCGACCACGAACACGTTTTAAGCTGTCACCAGAATCCGCGATATATTGCAACTCATACAAGACAAAATTAGGAATCAAAATAACGCCTTCTAAAAATCCAGTTTTGGCAATATCATAAATTCTACCGTCAATGATCACACTAGTGTCTAAAATTTTGTACTTA
Source organism: Enterococcus sp. AZ101 (assembly GCF_050499005.1). Classification (NCBI taxonomy): domain Bacteria; kingdom Bacillati; phylum Bacillota; class Bacilli; order Lactobacillales; family Enterococcaceae; genus Enterococcus; species Enterococcus sp. AZ101. The sequence continues at coordinate 410,327 of NZ_JBMHEZ010000003.1, forward strand.
TGAAAATGATCTTCCACTTTACGATCTAAAACTTCTCCACCGCTTTCAGCTGGAATTTTCTTTTGCTTAGGCGTAAAAATTCTACGCCATTCATCAATTCGAGTCGTCCCCATACGAAAGCCAAGGTACCCAAAGATAATCATAACTAAAATCGGTAAAACACTGTTTACAAACTGAATATTCAAGTTGTACATTGGAATCGAAATAATCGCACCTATGATCAACCCTATGATTACTCCTACACTTCCAAATAATAGATAGGTCAAACTCATTTCATTTAATGCTGCTTCTACTCTTTTTACACCTGAAACAATATACTTTGCTAACCCTAACGATAAAATAAAGAAAATAAGTGCACCAATCAAACTGTTAGTGAAGTTATTGTTCAGCCATGTATTATCTGCTTGTTTCGCCATATCCCAAGCCATCGGTAATAGTGAAATACCTAAGCTTGCACCAACGACGATCATCAGCAAAGTGATGACACGTTTTTGCATAGATTCATCCTCCAATATAATATACTTAATTTTACAGAATGAAAGGAGAAATCGTTGGTTAGTCATTGTAACGATTCTCACATTCAGTCTATTTGAATACTTTTCTTAGTGTTTCTCCGATCGTCGCCACGCCAACAATCTCGATTCCCTCTGGAGGTGTCCAACCACCTAAATTATTTTTCGGTAAATAAATCTTGGTAAAGCCTAACTTTTGCGCTTCGCGCACTCGCTGTTCAATACTATTCACACGACGAATTTCGCCAGTCAATCCAATCTCACCAATAAAACATTCCGTGGGTTTTGTTCCATTTTCTTTATAACTGGAAGCAATGCTGACTGCCACCGCTAAGTCGATTGCCGGTTCATTGATTTTGACACCGCCTGCCGCTTTTAAGTAGGCATCTTGGTTTTGCAGCAATAACCCTGCACGTTTTTCTAAAACAGCCATAATTAGGGAAACTCGATTAAAATCTAAACCCGTTGTGGTCCGTTTCGCATTGCCAAACATCGTTGGTGTGATCAGCGCCTGGACCTCGACTAAAATCGGACGGGTGCCTTCCATGGCTACGACGATTGCTGAACCAGTGGCATCAGCCAAGCGTTCCTCTAAAAATACTTGAGAAGGATTTGCTACTTCCTCTAGTCCATGCTCCCGCATTTCAAAAATACCGATCTCATTCGTGGAACCAAAACGATTTTTTACTGCTCTTAATATTCTGAATGTATGATGCTTATCTCCTTCAAAATACAAAACCGTATCCACCATATGCTCTAACATTCTAGGTCCTGCAATTGACCCTTCTTTGGTCACATGACCCACGATAAAAATGGCGATCCCATTCGTTTTTGCGATTTTCAATAACTCAGCTGTCGTCTCTCGCACCTGACTGACGCTACCGGCAACACTGGTTACATCGGGTTGTGTCATCGTTTGAATCGAATCAATGATGACATAATCAGGCTCCAGTTTTTCGATTGCTCGGGCTATTTCATTCATATCTGTTTCTGCATATAAGTAAAATTCTGTATCGATCGAGCTTAAACGCTCCGCACGCATTTTGATTTGTTCTGCACTTTCTTCACCAGAAACATAAAGAACTTTACCACCGATTTCAGCTAGTTGCTGAGATACTTGTAGAAGTAATGTTGATTTACCGATCCCAGGATCCCCACCAATCAACACTAGCGACCCAGGAACCACGCCGCCGCCTAAGACTCGATTCAACTCTACCAACTTCGTCTTAACTCTAGGTTCTTTTTTGGGAACCACTTCAGCTAAACGTTGGGGCTGTGTTTTTTTACCCGTTAGGCTCACTCTCGCACGACGATCGGTCGTATCTTGAATAATTTCTTCTGTCATCGTGTTCCACTGACCACAGTTCGGACAACGGCCTAAATATTTAGGGGAGATGTATCCGCACGTTTGACACTCAAATTGAACTTTTGCTTTCTTTGCCATATGCTATCTCCTCATTTTGATGTATTCTTTATTTTACCATAATATAAGCAGCTTAGACTAAGACTTCCCTCTATTAAGATACGCAATTTCCAAGCGATTCCATTTTAGTTTTTGCCAGATGAACCAAAACCACCTGTACGTTCATTTTCTACGTCATCTACATCCGCTAAAAGAAACGGTTTGAAAATCCCTTGTCCGATTCGTTCCCCTTTTTCGATGGTCATCTCTTCATACCCGAAATTTAGAAATTGAAACATGATATGTCCTTCATTGCCTTCGTTATTATAATAATCGCGATCGATCACACCTACGCCATTCGCTAACATTAAAAAGCGTTTCAAGGGGTTCGATGAACGGCTCACGAGTTCTAAGTATTCATTTTCAGCCATATATGCTTTGATCCCTGTCTTTACTAAAACAGGTTTAGGTGCGACGCCTTGGGCTTGTAATTGCCAAACGCTTGGTACTACTACTGTTTCTGCTGCTTCAAAGTCATATCCTGCAGCACCTTTGGTCGCACGCTGCGGAATCGAGATTCCTTTGTCTGTATAATCTGTTATAATTTCAAATCCTCGTTGTTTCATTAAAAAGCTCCTCTACTTGTAAACTATTTCTATTTTAACATATTCCCATGGTCCCCAGTTTACTTTTATACTTTCTTTAATATTCTCCTGTGCTTTTTTAGTGTTTTCAGATCATTTAGGCTGATTTTGTTGATAATCCTGTTTAATATTCGATTTTATCATCGTATATAAGATGAAAGAAAAAAAGAGAATCAATCCAACGATACTTATGATGTGAATATGCTCCACTAACTGGAGCGCACCAGGATTTTGGGTTCGATGTGCTGTAATCTGCAAAACAGTTTTGACAGGTAAGTGCGCTTGCTTAGCCAACAGCCACAAAATGCTCATCAACAACAATTGATGACTAACACTGCCTTTCGTTTGAGTACTATATTTTGTGATGATTCGCTGATCCTGCGGCAAAATCTCTTCTTGATAGTAGCTTCGGTTCAAGAAATTACCAGTAGCGCTGATAAGGCAACTTAAAAGAAAGACGCCAATAGGAAAAAGCGGACGAAACAACAGTAAAAATAAAGAAAAGATAAAGCCTCCAACATGGACAGTCTTCGGATCGAGTGTAGCGAACAAACGATACAACAATTTAATAACGAAGGCCGAAGCAACGATTCCTAAAATATACGGAACATACAAATTGACTGTAAGTCGACTTGCACCTAAACGTAGTGAAACATAAAACGTGCCAAAAAGCAGGAGAAAATTCATACACATCCCATTGCCAAATGTTAGTAAATTAAGCCACAATGGTAACTTCCAAGTCTTTCTTCGACGATTCAAATACCAAGCAGAGATTAAAAACAAAACCGAAAATCCAATAATTCCCGCATCCAACAATTGAGGATCAAACAATAAACGTGCTGAACGAATAAATAGCAAGAGTGCGAAGAAAACTAGAAATAAAAAGAACTCTTTGATCGCTATTACCTGTTGATCGACTTCATTAAAATCAATTTCATAATCTGGATAATGGGTCACTGTATGATACGCCGCAATATACAATAACGTGTACTCTCCTAAAACTAAAGGAATTCTCAATTCTTTTGTCAGTGTTAGTGAGGCAATCACTCCAGCTAAAATCAGTATAATGAACAGATATTTTCTAGCAGTCAATACAGAATATCCTTGTCTTTTTTCATGATAATTGACAGTTGTATTGGCAGCTGGCAGCCACGAGGCACTTAACCCTAGTAAAACTGCTGAAAAAAGATACGCCGGAAAGTAAAATTGCCCCATCACACCAAGCAAGCACCCAGCACCTCCGATCAATATAGAAATGATCAACACATTAAAGCTTGTCAATGCCAGTTTGAAACTCTTCAACAGGAAAATACCTGTCATACGAAAAGTATAAAACAAGACAAACGGTAAAATCCGCTCCATTGTCTTGCCATCGCTTAAACTTAGAAATAAAAAGTAAGGGATAAAAGTAATTGTATTCGATAAAGTAAACGGCGCAACTTGTAAAGCATTGCGGGCCAGTTCTTTTAATTTAGCCATTAATTATTCTCCTTTGATACAGTTTGTTATGTAGGTAGTCTACCACGTTAACAGAAAAAGTGAAATGAATCACTGACTAAAAAAAACTCGATGAAAAGAATTCAGTCGATCACCGAATTCTCAACACCGAGACAATTACTTAACTATTCCTCAACAAACATCAATTCCGTCTGTTGCACTAATTTTTTGTGCATTCATCTACACTGGTTCATCCACTAACTTCGTTTGATTTTTTTCAAAGACTTTAAAGAATGGGTAATAAACAAAGATACTCAAAACGACCAAGAAAACATAGAATACAATATTACGCCAATCCATCGTAGCTAGATACGCTTGAGCGAAAAATGGTGTAAATGAAGGATCCACGATAAAACCTAGAGAGATCATGCCTATTTTCTGCGCAAAATACGTTAGAAACAACGAAATGACAGGCATCAGTAAGAATGGAATCCCTAAAATCGGATTAAACACAATCGGTAAGCCGAAAATAACAGGCTCATTGATAGAACAAATTCCTGGTACAAAGGACAATTTCCCAATCGTACGATATTGCGGTACTTTGCTGAACATCATTAAAATCACTAAACCTAACGTATTACCAGCACCACCCAAAACAGAAATTCGGAACATCTGCAAGTTCATCAAATGACTCATCACTTCTCCATTTGCAGCTTGCTCCGCATTTAATCCTGTTTGAGCGACTCCTAATGTAAATACAATGGGAAAAATAATCGATGATCCATTGATGCCAAATAACCAAAGGACATTTCCTAAGGTCACGATCAATAACAGCCCGCCTAAACTTCCAGCTATATTCACAGCAGGAGTCAACACGGACATGACTGCGTCAGGAAATGTTTGATCGAGCAATCCTAGAAAAAACAGATTCATACCATAAAAAAGCACAATGTTTGTCAACAAGGGAATCAAGGTATTGATAAATGTCACGACCATTGGCGGTACTGTGTCTGGCAGTGAAATCTTAATATTCTTCACTTCAAAAAAGCGACTGACTTCGACTACTAAAAGACCTAAAATAATTGCCACAAACAATCCATTCGTCCCTAAATAATTTAGAGAAATCGTCCCTTCTTTCACAGGCGTGCAAACCAATAAATATGTCACCATACTGACCATGCCGTTCATCGCAGCATTTAATTTGTATTCATTTGATAACGAATAAGCGATCCCAAAAACACTGATCAAGCCAATGATACCCATCGTAAGATTGTATGGCGCTGTGATCATATCGTAATTGGCAACTGCGAATTCTTTCCAATTCGCTAAAAATTTCATAAAAAGTCCAGCATGAGTCGGATCATACTGATCCATATTGATCGGCGGATTGGCAAAAATTAAAAAAAAGGAACCAATCACAATAAACGGTAAGCCAAACATCATTCCGGTAGAAACTGCTTTAAGATGTCGTTGATTGCCAATTTTAGTTGCAAACGGACTTAAAATATCATTTAATCGATTGACCATAGATCCTTTAGTACTCACTGAATTTTTCATCAAAAAGTCCTCCTTAGACTTGCCAAGAATTAAATTCAAAAGCCGATTCAACGACTTCATTCGGGTCATAGCGTTCAATGATTTTGGCGTACTCCTCTTTATAATCATTGGTCACTTCAGCTTGGGGAATGACGATGCTTGCTTCATTTAAAAAGTGCTTGGAATCACGTCCCATTTCTTTTCCTCGAGTAGTATGTTTATCCAAAGCAATATCAGGGATTTCAGGAACGTACCCCATCGCAAAGCTTTTTATCACGATATTTTTTAATAAATCAGAAGAACGATCTTTTTCAGAGTGACATAAATAGCGAATCGCATGGAAAAAGAACATCGCTCGATCAGATTCATTATATTGGAATTCTTTACGCATTTGATTTAAGTTATTAATCATGATTGCAGCATTTTCATTACCCATGCCAATGTCTTCAACTGAAATTGCCAGCAACCTACGCCATAATTTTTCTTCAAATTGAGGGGAAGTAATGTACATTTCATAAGCGAAGTCGCAGGCTGCGCGTTCATTTCCACGACGAATCGACTTTTGTAAAGCAGAGACAACTTCATCTCCGTTTAGATTGTTTCTAGTTTTAACTCTTGCCCACGGATCATGGATATATTCTTGTTCTGTCATGTTATAATACTCCTAACTAAAATGAATTTAAGGGTGATTCAAGTGAATATTGATAGTCTTGCAGAAAAATACCAATTAAATAAAACGGAAAGCCAAATTTTAGCGTACATGAATGATCATCGTGTTGAATTAAAAAACTTAGGTATTCGAGAAATTGCGAAAAAAAGTTTTGTTTCTACTGCAACGATCATCAATATGGCGAAAAAAATGAATTTCACTGGCTATAGCGAACTCGTTTTTTACATCAGTGAATTTAATCTCAACCAAGAACGACTAGAAAAACACGATGTAGTTGCAGCATACGGAGAACCTTTTTTAGGACTTCTAAAAAAATATCAAGAGAAGAATATTATGATCTTAGGTTCTGGGTTTTCACAAAATTTAGCAAATTACTTTGCTGAATACCTCAATCTTTATGGCTTTAGAGCAACTTCGAATAGTCACTTAGAGTTTTTAAGGAAAAGTCATAAAGATGACGTACTTTTGATCTTCATCAGCAATTCCGGCAACACTGGTAGGATCTCTGAACTAGCAGAAATTGCTCAAACCAATGAACTTGAAAGTATTTGTTTTGTAGGCAGTGATCAGTCAGCTATCAGTAAAACTTCTACACTGTCTATTAGCACGAATACTTATTCACCAAGCTCTCATCAAGACTATTATCCGCAATTATTCTTTGGTACTGTATTGATTCAATTTGAATTATTAATGAGTTATACCCTTCAAAACTTACGATAGAAGAACGATTCGGCCGATGTCTCTTCACGCCATATTATAGTAGAAAAAATCCACAATAAGAAGCGCTTTCAAGCGGATGTGAACATGTTTACCAATTTATAAACATGTTTGCGATGCTCTTCAGAATGAAAACTCCGTGAAAAATTTTACGAAACTACCTTTTTAATCTTTTTTTAATCTAGCCTTTCTGTTATAATGGTTTTCACATTTACTAATACTAAATTGAGTAAATGAATGATCATATCGAAGGAGAGATAGATGTATGAAAACTGTTTACAATTTTTCAGCTGGTCCCGCCGTTTTACCTAAAAGTGTATTGGAAAAAGCACAATCCGAATTGGTGAATTACGAGAACAGCGGCATGTCCGTGATGGAGCTGAGTCACCGGTCCTCCCTTTTTGAATCGATCATTGAAAATGCTGAAACACTACTCAGAGAATTGATGACGATTCCTGATAACTATAAAGTCCTCTTCTTACAAGGGGGCGCTAGTATGCAATTTACGATGGTTCCTTTGAATTTAGCACAAAATAAAAAAGCCTTATACGTCAATACTGGTTCTTGGGCAAAAAAAGCCATCAGCGAAGCGAAAAAAATCGATAACGTTGATGTTCAGGTCATTGCATCAAGTGAAGATAAAAATTTCAGTTATATTCCCGATACCCATAAACAAGATATTCCGCAAGATGCTGCTTATCTCCATATTACGACCAACAATACGATCGAAGGCACCACGATTTTTAATTTGCCGGATGCAGGTGATGTGCCGATCGTCGCTGATATGTCTTCCAATATTTTATCAATTGACTATAACGTCGCTGACTTTGGGTTGATCTACGCTGGTGCGCAAAAAAATATTGGACCAGCCGGACTTACAGTTGTGATTGTTCGTGATGATTTGATTGGTCAAGCAGATGTTCTCAGCGCTATGTTGGATTATGAGATCCATGCAAAAAATGGCTCAATGTACAATACGCCGCCGACTTACAGCATTTACATGGCTAAACTTGTCTTTGAATGGATCAAAGAACAAGGTGGCGTTCGTCAAATGGAACAACAAAATAAGGAAAAAGCAGCCATTTTATATGATGCAATCGATGCCTCCAACTTATTTTCTTCACCTGTAAATCCGAAAGACCGTTCAATCAACAACATTCCTTTTATTACTGGAAGTGATGAGCTAGATAAAAAATTTAATCAAGAAGCCTTAACAGCAGGATTTGAAAACTTGAAAGGGCATCGTTCTGTCGGCGGTATGCGTGCTAGTTTGTACAATGCCTTCCCTAAAGCTGGTGTTTCAGCTTTAGTCGACTTAATGAAAAAATTTGAAGCAGAATACGGAGGAACGAACTAGATGTATGATATTAAAACATTCAATGCGATCGCCCCAGTTGGTTTAGCACGCTTTAACGAAGAAAATTTTACGATCAATAAAACAGAAGCCCCAGCCGGTATCATCTTACGTAGTGAAAAACTCCATGATTATGCCTTTCCTGCGTCAGTCTTAGCCGTCGCACGTGCCGGAGCTGGAACCAATAATGTGCCAGTCAAACAGTGTACTGAAGAGGGAATCGTGGTCTTTAATACCCCAGGTGCCAACGCAAATGCTGTAAAAGAGCTAGTGATCGCTTGCTTACTTCTATCCGTACGTCCCATTTTAAAAGGTTCCAACTGGGTCCAAACATTGACTGGAGCTGACACAGAAGAACAAGCGGAAGCACAGAAAAAACAGTTTGCTGGAACGGAATTAGAAGGCAAAAAACTCGGTGTGATCGGTTTAGGTGCAATTGGTGCAATGGTTGCTAATGATGCTTATCGTTTGGGCATGGAAGTAACAGGTTTCGATCCTTTTGTATCCGTTGATACTGCTTGGAGTATTTCACGTCGTGTCAAACGAGCGCAAAGTATGGAAGAGGTATTAAAAACCTGTGATTTTATCACTGTCCATGTGCCTTTATCTGAAAATACCCATCATTTGATTGGCAAAGAACAACTGAAACAAATGAAAAAAAATGCTGTTTTACTTAACTTTGCTCGTGGTGAATTAGTGGAAACGCAAGCTGTGATCGAAGCCCTTGCTCAAGGAGAAATCAGTAATTTTGTCACAGATTTTGCAGATGAACGCTTATTGCACAACGACAAAATCTTGGTTTTACCTCATTTAGGTGCTTCAACGGAAGAAGCTGAGGTCAACTGCGCCAAGATGGCTGCTCGTACACTGAAAAAATTCTTAGAAACAGGGAATATCAAACGCTCTGTCAATTTCCCAACGGTCGAAATGGCCTTCAATTCGCCATTCCGTTTCACGATCATCCACAGAAACGTTCCCAATATGTTAGGACAAATCTCAACAGGCATTGCTAATTTAGAAATCAATATTGATACGATGATCAACCGTAGTCGTGATGACTATGCCTATACAATTGTTGATATTGCCGAAACGGATGAAGAAAAAATCAATGCTGCTGCAGAAAAAATTCAAGCAGCTGAAAATATTATTCGTGTCAGAACCATCAAAAATACTGAGGCGGTGAGTTACTAATGGTTATGATCCATCCCTTTAAAGGTATTCGACCAGCGGCAGCGTTTAGCGAAAAAATCCCTACCTTGCCTTATGATGTTCTAAATTCAGCAGAAGCTCGAGAATTAGGTGCCGATAATCCATATTCTTACCTGCACATCGACAAAGCAGAAATCGATTTACCTGAAACTCTTTCTCCTTACGATGAGCAAGTTTATGCCAAAGCTGCTAGTAATTTACAAGCCTTTTTACAAAAAGAATGGTTGGTCCAAGATGAGCAACCGCTTTTATATCTTTACGAATTAACAATGAATGGCCGCGCTCAAACTGGTCTTGTGACGTGTACTTCGATCACGGATTACACAGAAGGTAAGATCAAAAAACATGAATTTACTCGTCCAGAAAAAGAAGTCGACCGCATCCGTCATATTGAAGCTTGTGATGCCAATACTAGCCCGATTTTTCTAACTTATCGCCAAAACAAACAGATTCAAACAGTGACAGACGACTGGAAAACAACTCATACTCCCGTTTATGATTTTACAAGTTTCCATGACGTTACACATCGTGTTTGGCTTGTAGACCAACCGGAAGTGATCGAACAACTAGTGACACGTTTCGCTCAAGATGTGCCGGCTTTATACATTGCAGATGGACATCATCGGACCGAATCTGCGGTAAAAGTTGGACAAAAGAAAAAAGAAGCACATCCTGAAGCAACTGATACAGCTGAATTTAACTACTTCTTATCTGTTATTTTTCCAAAAGAAGAGTTAGAAATTTTAGATTATAACCGGGTCTTGAATGTCCCGATCGAAGCAGATTTCCTTGATCGTTTAGCAGAGGCATTCACAGTCACAAAAACAGACAATGGAAAACCTACCCAAGCAAAAGCATTTGGGATGTATTTAAAAGGACAGTGGTTTACTTTAACCGCTAAAGAAGGAATTTTATCTGATGATCCTGTTGCTGGTTTAGATGTTTCTTTACTTCAAAATCATGTATTTGCAGAAATTTTTGATATCCAAGATGTCCGCACAGATAAACGGATCGATTTTGTCGGCGGCATTCGTGGCATGGAGGAATTAGAACTATTAGTAGATAGCGGACAATGGTCGGTTGCTTTTGCCGTTTACCCAACAACGATGGATGATCTACTAAATGTTGCAGATGCAGGAAAAATCATGCCGCCAAAATCAACTTGGTTTGAACCTAAATTGTTAAGTGGATTATTTGTCCATGACTTAGAGACAAATTGAACGGAAAGCTGTAAAATAGAAGAATAAAATCTAAGCTTGGACAAAAGCAGAATTTTTTGTCCAAGCTTTCTTGCAAATAAACGGAAATGGCTAGATAATAGCCTTAAGTAAAATAACCTGGAAATGTTAGGATATAAGTGAGGTCAACCATGCGAAAACAATTAAAAGAAGCAAAACGAATCGTCGTCAAAGTTGGGACAAGTACATTGATCTACCCCAATGGCAATATCAATTTAAGCGCCATCGATCAATTAGCTTTTACCTTATCCGATTTGCGTAACCAAGACAAAGAGATCATCTTAGTCTCGTCTGGCGCAATCGGTGTTGGCTTAAATAAATTAAACATGGACAAACGACCCCCAACCATTCCAGAGCAACAGGCAGTGGCGGCAGTTGGGCAAGCGGAGTTGATGAATATTTACAATCAGCGCTTTTTGACTTATAGCCAGCAAATTGCCCAACTACTATTGACTCGAGATGTGATCGAATATCCTGAAAGCCGTAAAAACGTAACGAATACAATAGAACAATTACTGCAGATGGGCATCATCCCAGTTATCAATGAAAATGATACGGTTGCGATCGATGAATTAGACCATCTGACGAAATTTGGTGACAATGATCAACTATCCGCAATTGTTACCCAACTCATTCAAGCAGATGCCTTGATCATGTTATCGGATATTGATGGTTTCTTTTCTGATAATCCCAATACCAACAAAGATGCCACCCTCTTCTCTGAAATCAACGCTATCAATGACGAGCTTTTACAAGTTGCAGGAGGCAAAGGTAGTCGTTTTGGTACTGGTGGTATGTATAGCAAATTAAAAGCGGCAGAACGCGTATTAGAGCATAATGGCGCGATGATTTTAGCAAACGGACAACAACCTAAAATTATTTTTGATATTTTAGCGGGTGAAATGATCGGCACGTTATTCATTTCATTCTAAAAAAGGGGGGAACATTTTATGACTGATTTAATCCAACTAGGGAAACAAGCGAAAGAAACAGCCTACCAATTAGCTTTGATGGATACAAAAACGAAAAATGATTTGTTGTTGCATATGGCCGATGCCATAGAAAATAATACCGAGAAAATCTTAGCTGAAAATCAAAAAGATCTAGCTACAGCCAAAGAAAATGGCATTACTGACACAATGCTAGATCGTTTACGTTTAACTGATGAGCGAATCAAAGACATGGCTGACGGTGTTCGCCAAGTCGCAACATTAGCTGATCCAATTGGTGAAGTCGACAAGATGTGGAAAAATGAAGATGGTTTGATGATCGGCAAGCAACGTGTCCCACTTGGGGTGATCGGGATCATCTATGAATCTCGCCCGAATGTGACTACAGATGCAGCAAGTCTTTGTTTTAAAACTGGAAACGCCGTGATTTTACGTGGTGGAAAGGAAGCCTTTTATTCCAATCAAGTCTTAGTATCGGTTTTACAACAGGCACTGGAACAAAAAGGAGCTTCTCCTTTTGCAATCCAGTTTATTGCTGATACCTCTCGTGAAACTGCTCAACAGTTAATGAAACTCAATGACTATCTAGATGTTCTAATCCCTCGCGGCGGTGCAAATTTGATTAAGACGGTCTTAACGACAGCGACTGTGCCAGTGATCGAAACAGGAACGGGCAATTGTCATGTCTATATCGATAAAGAAGCACAGCTAGAAATGGCTACAACGATCATTGTCAATGCAAAATGCCAACGCCCTTCTGTCTGTAACTCAGCAGAAACACTATTGATCCATCAAGACGTAGCAGCAGATTTCTTACCTGTTATCGAAAAAGCTTTGAATGAATATAATGTAGAATTGCGTGCAGATGAACGGGCAATCACTATTTTTGAACAATCGATCCTAGCAACGGAAGAAGATTGGGAAACGGAATTCAACGATTTTATTCTCGCTGTTAAAGTCGTAGATTCTTTAGAAGAAGCGATCCAACATATCAACCGTTATAACACAAAACATTCTGAAAGCATCGTTAGTGACAATTATTTTGCGACACAACAATTTTTACAACAAGTTGATGCTGCTGCAGTTTATGCTAATGCCTCCACACGATTTACGGATGGCTTTGTTTTTGGATTTGGTGCCGAAATTGGGATCAGCACACAAAAATTACATGCACGTGGTCCGATGGGCTTAGCAGAACTAACTTCTACAAAATATATTGTTTATGGAGATGGGCAATATCGGAAATAACTTCAACACAAAATGCTCCAGAGGTAAAGTTGTTTAGATCACTTTATCTCTGGAGTCTTTCTTTATTTTATAAACAGATTTTACTGCTCTTCTTTCCATAAAAAGGATAAGCTTGCAGAGTAATGTACTGAAGCTAAATTTCAGTTTGCCAGATTAAACAAGTTGCTTGAAATGCCCTAACCTTGAAGTAGCTGATTTTCCTACATCATTTATTCAGATTTTACATGATTTTTATAGAACAAAGTATTTTAGTACACCGAATAAGTTGTTCCCATTCAGTCCATTTCTTAAATCCTATTTACCTAAGGTGTAACTCCTACTTGCCATAATATAGACGTTCTATAGCTTCCTTTTTGAATCACTTCATTAGAAAAAACTTCTATTTGTAAACCTGTTTGATCCGTTATCCACTTTTCACTAACGTTGTATACGCCAGATCCTGTTTCTATCGGTTGGGCTTCTCCTTTTCTTAAGTAGAATTTCTCTGTATCACTCACTTTATAGGTAAGCGCTCTTGGAAGGTCTTCACTTGGGCTGTCGACACTTCTCAATGAATCTTCTAGCGTAGCTGTTAGTGTCCAAGGTGTTTTAGTTACTCGATTATCACCCACAATCAGCGGAACATCATATTTCGGTTGTTCGGCCTTGATATGCGGACGAATCAAATAATTATCGCCAAAGTTCATTTTTGAAGGGAAGGATTCTATATACAGCATTCCTTTAAATTCATACGAAATAGTTTTTGCTGTTTTTTCTATTGTTACCTTCTCCAGTCCAGTAACAAATTCATAATGCTTCTCTTTCAGGTCTGCAATAGTCTTTTTGATTGCCTCGTTTTCTGTTAATATTACTTCACTTTCAATAACACCTTTGATCGTAATCGGATCACTAATCGGTTTTTGCTCTTCATTAACAAATATAACTTGGACTCTTCCTAATGTTTCTTTAAATACATACTCAACACTACTATCTTCCATTCCTATAGTTACAGCCTCATTGTCTGGACGTTTGAGGAGTTCATAATGATTGGCTTCAAGCGTTGCAAGCTTTTGTCTGACCGTTGGATTTTCTCCGACATTAATCGACGTATCGATGGGTAGATTTAAAACAAACGGATCATCAACTGGTTCACCCTCTTCATTAACGAAGTTAACGGTAAGATTCCGCTTGATTCTTGTAAAGATATAGGACACCTGGGTTCCATCTTTTGTAATAAGCACACCATTTTCATTAGTCGGACGGATCAGCTCGGGCTCATATTTCCCTGATGCTTTGATGATGTCAAGTGTACGTTTAACATCCGCGTTTTGTGTTAAATCAGCTGACTCACCAGTTAAATAGTTTTTGACTACCGGCTCTACTCCTGCTAATTGTATTGGTAAATTAGCGTCATCAAGGAAATTGACAGTCACAGAAGAAGGAAAAGGCCCAACATCTGTATACGTCATGTTACTAGTTTTCATTTCCTCAGGATTGTAGACTATTCCCAGATTTTGTATACGGATGCTTTGGGACAAATCACCTTCGTCTTTTATCTTTACACTAAAAGTAGCTACCGCATCGTTGTGACTAGGATTTTCTTCGTTTGATACGAGTACGGCAGATTCACTGTCAGGACTGTTAACAGTCAGCCCACTTGTTGTCAATATTGGACTTGTGCCGTTTATATCCGCAACCGGCACGCCATTAACAGCTGTTGTATTTGGAACATACTCTACATATGGTGAAAGTGTCTCTTTCACTTTAGTCTGTAATGACATGATGTTCCCAGTATTCCTAACACTAAATTTATACTGAATCGTCTCACGATAATTCGCAGTTAGCGGAGCTTGTGCAACTATAGACAATTCAGTATTATATTTTGGAAAGTTCAGTGAAGCAAAGTCTGTAACTAATGTTACTGATCCTCCCATATTTGGTAAATTAGTGCCCTTCTTATCCGTATAAACAACCGTTCCTTCTTCAAAACTAACAATTGCTCCCAAATTATTCTGATCACTGACCAGTAATCTTCCATCTGACATAAATGCAACAGCTGGTGAGTGATCCAACTTAGGAATAGGAAGAACATCCACTATTTCTCCAGTTGCTATTTTTATTTTTAGCATGCGTACTTTTCTATTCGTCGTAGCATCGTTTGAAACAACAGCATACAAAAATCCATTGTCATCTGCCACAGCATCTCCCATAGCATAAAAATCAGATATCGGGAGACTAGTTGAATTGGTCATAGGAGTCTTTGATACCAATGTACGAGCATCGACATCATAAATATAAATATTTAGCTTTCCTTCACTCGATGCTATATCAGAGGTGGTAATGTATTTACCATCTGAAGTGAAGGCACCAGCTCTAGCAGAGCCAGCTAAGCCAGTTGCGTTCCATTCCCGCTGGACGACACCGTTCCAGTCAATATACTGCATAGTAGTTCCGGTATTCGATTTAACATAAAAACCGTCATCTCTTACACCTAAAGCGTTCATATAAGCAAAGCTAACACCTGATCCATTAATTTTTACTATCCTAGTATACCCTTTAGTTACGACATCGTTCTCGTCAAGAGAATACCAAAAAAGATAGTTACTATCCGTATTGTTATTAACTGTTCCATAGACATACTCAGGTCCTTTAGGGATCGTTTCAGCCTGTGCCTCTATAGACAGTGAGAATAGACAGATTACTACTAGAAAGCTGATGATTGCTCCAACGATTGCGTTATTTTTAAAGTTTCTCATAAAAAGTTCTCCTTCCAATTTTACTTCCTATCATAGTGAAAGATTGATACCAAAAGATACCTTCCATCTTTACTTACTTCATACGAATAGTATCTATCTTAATTTCTTCTAGTTAATAAGAATGCATCTTCAACATAACTTCAACCAATTTTAAGTATCAGGTACTTCCGCCTCAACTTCTTAATATAGAAAAATAATAGTTAAATTTATATTGTAATTACCTTTTAACAATTCATCTTATTCTCAGAATGGAACGTACCAAACTTTCTGTTACAAAATTACCACTTCTTACTCCTCCTTACACTATTCTAGTATAAACAAACAAAAAATTCCATAACACAAAAATAGTCTTTTTTTTATGTTTATTTCTTAACTTAAAGAATAAAATTAAATTTAAATGAGTAAATAATATCATTTTATGCTAGCTTCCAGCCATAATTTAAACGTCAAATCAAAGAAAAAATCCTTCTATCATGAACAGGTTAAAATAGTGATACACACAAGATAAAACTACCAATAAATAGCGATTTTATCGATTATCATTGCATTCTATACAAAAATTATAATAGGAGTATTAGCAATCTGATTCGTTAAAGGGTGACTTATTTGATTCAGATTATTCGAATGACTAGCACATCTTCTTTATCAAAACAGAGTCAAATTTCTAGGAAAAAAACTAATTCTTAAAATAACAATTCTTTATTTTAATTCTCTTATTTACGACGAAATAGCTACAGATTTTCCTAAGTAATTATCTTCTTATCAATTATCATTTTCATTCATAAATACCGTGACTTCACGCAACAAAAATCCATTCTACGTTGATTGATCACAGATTGAATTTTTGTATCCGTATAAAAAAGGGAACTTGATTCTAATAAACGAGCTCTTCAATATTCTTTTTTTATCTTTCTAACTTTATTCTTTTTAATAATTTAAAATAAAAAAATTATTCCACGACAAAATTTACTTTACCATCCAATATACAACACACACCCTTTTGATCGTACTGTTTGAATTGTTTCCGATGTGCCTATCACTTGTACAAATTACTGATTCGATAAAATTTATGATCTTCACTGCTCTTTCAGTTATGAATAATAGTGATTGAGCAATTGCTACCCTTGCTCAGTCAGCCTTGGATCAGCATAATGAATCCCAAATTCAGATAATTTTGCTAAAAATATTTAGTTCGAAAATAAAAGAGGATAGACAGAAAATAAATTATACGATAGCATATAAATTAATTATGCAAAAATAGATAACCACAAGGAGGGAGCTCATGGTTCACATGCGTGACGGTCACACCCACACAGAATTTTGTCCACATGGAAAAGTCGAAGATACAGAATTGCTAATTAAACGTGCAATCAGCCTCGGATTTAAAGAATACAGTATTACAGAACATGCCCCATTACCTAAAGGGATTGAAAAAAAAGCAGCTGGTGATCTTGACGTGTGGACAACTGCGTCCATGGCTTTAAATGATGTGGATAACTATTTTAAAAGGATGAATGAACTGCGGAAAAAGTATGCCTCTGACATCATTATCCACATTGGATTTGAATTGGATTATTTTTCAGATTTTGTAGGTTGGACTCGAGATTTTTTAGCGGAATATGGTCCTCAAACTGATGATGGCATTTTATCTGTCCATTTCCTCGAAGGACAAGATGGATTGCGTGGGATCGACTATTCTTTTGAAGAATATAAGAGTGGGGTAATTGACTATTTAGGCAGCTTTCAAAAAGCCCAAAATCTTTACTACCAATGCGTTTTAGACTCTCTAGAAGCTGATCTAGGTCCTTTTAAACCTAAACGTCTAGGTCACATTTCTTTGTGTCAAAAATTCGAACGTTTTTTTGATGAAGAAACAAGCTATTCATCAGAAAATAAAATACTTGTCCACACCCTATTGAGCCGTATTCAACAAGAAAAATACAGCTTAGATTTAAACACAGCAGGATTTTATAAACAAGGTTATCAACAGAGTTATCCACAGGTGTGGATAACTCAAAAAGCGATTGAATCAGGGATTCCATTGGTTTATGGATCAGACACTCACGCACTAAACGATGTTGGTCAAGGATATGACAAAATTCAGCATTGGCTTTAAAAAACTAAGACTCACGGATATTTTCTTCCATGAGTCTTAGTTTTTCGGTTAATTCAACACTTCCATGCTGCATGTTGCATGTTGCTACAGGCTTTTAGACATTTAGTTGACCCGCTCTTCTTGTCGTCTCATTAATATATATATGAATTATTTATTCATGAAAATTATTGTTAGAATAGCTAATTAAACTATTTTAACAATAATTTTCCACTTAAACCTTTCGATTTTCATTAATTTTTTCTTTCTGGCGATCAATTTTTCTATGGATATGCTAAACTATATATATTCTATTTATTACGTTGTGAGGTTGATTATGAAGAAAAAAATACAGACATTTATCAAAGAAAACTGGCCATATATGACCGCCAGCTTTTTCATTCCCTTTTTTGTGATGGTCATTATTTATTTAAGTCTCGGAATTTATCCTGGAAGTAGCCGTAGTGTGATGGCCAGCGATTCCTTTTCACAATTTTCCAATTTCCATGCTAGTTTCAATAATATGCTGCATGGCAAACAAAGTATTTTTTATACTTGGAATGCATCCTTAGGACTAAATTATCTCTCATTGATTTCCTATTATCTTGGTGGGCTATTTACGCCACTAGTCATTTTCTTTAAAAATCAGAATATTCCTGATGCCTTGTATTTGATTACTTTGCTGAAAATCGGTTCAGCTGGCTTAGCGTTTTGGTTCTTTGCTAAAAATACTTATAAGATACCAAGATGGGGCCATGTGATGCTTAGTGTGCCATATGCTTTGATGTCATTTGCTACGGCGCATTCAGAAATTATTATGTGGTTAGATGCGTTTACTTATCTACCGTTGGTTATTTTAGGAATTCACCGCTTGATGGATGAACGAAAACCAACACTATTATTTGTAAGTTATCTACTATTGTTTATCTCAAATTTTTACATGGGCTTTATGATCGGTATCTTCTCTTTCCTATATTTTATCGCCCGAATGTTGACAAACTGGAAGAGTTATAAAAAACGTATCCTACCTTATGGAATCACCTCACTTTTAGCAGGTGGCGCTTCGATGATCTTAGTATTACCAGCGGTCCTTGATTTACGAGCAAATGGTGAAACCTTGTCACAAGTCACTCAATTTAAAACCGAAGCAACTGCTTTTTGGGATATTGTCATGAAAAATATGATCGGTGTTTATGACACGACGAAGTACGGCTCGATTCCCTTTATCTATGTGGGGCTACTTCCTTTGATATTCTGTGTTTTCTACTTTATCACAAAAGAAATTCCTAAGAAAAACAAGCTATTATTTGGTAGTCTGTTTATCATTTTAATTGCTAGCTTTTATATCACACCACTAAATTTATTTTGGCACGGGATGCATGCACCGAATATGTTCTTGTTCCGTTATAGTTTCCTCTTTTCTTTCTTAGTGGTGCTACTAGCGGGATATGGCTTTGAGAAATTCAAAACTGATGATTTAGGGGTACTAGTGGGCTCTACGATCATGCTGATTGCGATTTTTGCACTAGCTGAAGGGACAAAAAGTACGACAAGTTATGACTATATTCCGATTTCAGCATTTGTCATCACAGCTTTATTTTTACTCCTGTATCTTGCCGGAATTGTTTTTTATCAATTAAAAAAAATACCGATGCATTATCTGATTGTCTTACTGTTATTGCTTGTTTCAACAGAGGCGTTTATCAATACCAATTCAATGCTAAAAGGGATTTTAGAAGATTGGAACTATGCTTCACGCAGTCTTTACTCAGAACCATATCCATCAATCAAACAGTTGGTCGATAAGACAAAAAAAGAGAATGATTCTTTTTACCGCTTAGAAAATTTAAACCCTGTTTCTTCTAATGATAGTATCAACTATGGCTACAGCGGAGTCAGCTTGTTTTCTTCCATCAGAAATCGACATTCTTCTGCTTATTTAAACGATCTAGGATTTCGGTCTAGAGGAACTGGTTTGAATATTCGCTACCCAAATAACACGTTACTGATGGATTCACTCGTTGGAATTAAATACAATATTTCGGAAAGTGATCCCTTGAAATTCGGCTTTTTCCCAATAGATAAAGCTGGGAAATTCTCATTATACGAAAACAGCAATGCGTTGCCTTTAGGCTTTTTAGCTGATAATGATATCTACAAAGTCAAACAACCTACTAATGATAATTTAACTAGTCAAACGGCACTGTTCAATGCCTTATCTAATCAAAAACAAACGTACTTTAAGTTTTATCAACCAACGATCATTAATAAAAATAATGTCAAAATCGAACAAAATGCAGGGAATGTAACGTATAAAGAAGTGCAAAACAACATTGCCAAAGATATTACCTGGACTGTTGATGTACCAGCTTATACACAAGCTTACCTAAGCCTGTTTCCAACCGATTTTGGCCAATTGGAAAGTTCGACTGCTACAATGTCTGTGAATGGGACGAGTCAAAAATCTCAGATCAATATTACAGGACAATATTACAATATCGGTTACTATGACAAACCTACCACGGTTACGTTTACGGTTAGTTTCTACGGTACAACAGCTGTTAGTTTTATGGAACCTAAGGTGGTTGGTTTAGATACAAAAGCCTTTGAACGTTCTATTCAGGTAATTCAAGATAAAGGCGCTGATTTAACAGCTAAAGGACGGAAAGCTGTTGGAACTGTGAACGCAGAGAAAGATCAAGTCCTTTTAACAACGATTCCTTATGACAAAGGATGGAAAGCCTATGTCGATGGAAAAAAAGTACCCGTTGAACCATTTAAAAAAGCCTTTGTTAGTATTCCCGTAACGCAGGGTGAACATACAATTGAATTTGTTTATCTGCCAGAAGGATTTATGCCTGGTGTGGTTTTGTTTATTGTTTGTATTGGTGGCTTTGTGGTCTATGTACGATTCACAAACAAGCCAAAACTGGCGTTAGTAAAATCGAATAAGCGTAAGCGTCGAAAACGTTAAATCGATGATTTGTGAGCTTGGGACTGGCGTCCCAAGCTCTTTTTTTGTAATGCTCATCATAAATCTCTACAAAAAAAGAAAAATAAATTTCGATGAAACCTTTTTGATAAAATTAGAGTCTAAACAGTTATAAATAGGAGGGGGAAGTCCATGAAAAAAAAGGAACAAATAAGTTTGGTTAAAAAAGCAAAAACAGGCGATGCACAATCGTTTATAAAACTTTGTGAAGCCTATCAAATCGTACTATACAATTCAGCTTATAAATTACTTTTAAATAATGAAGATGTTGCAGACTGTCTGCAAGAAACTGAAATTCGCGCGTGGCAAAAAATTACGAATATCAAAAATGACGCAGCGTTTAATTCTTGGATTTTTAGAATTATGATCAATATTGCTAAGGACATTTTAAAAAAAAGAGTTGAAACAGTTAAATTTGAGGAAAGTTATATGAATACTAAAGAGAGCAACTATGAAAGATCTCACTTAGAAGAAGAATTTAACCAGTTACCAGATAGGTATAGAATCCCGATCATTTTACATTATTACGCAGGTTTTAACATTAACGAGATTGCTGAACAACTGAATCTATCTAAAAATACTGTTAAAACAAGGCTTGCACGTGGCAGAATAAAATTAAAAATATTATTGGAGGAGAAGTGAATGGATAAAAAGAAGAATGATATCATCCGACAAGAAACGGAAATTCCAAAAGAAGTAATGGATAAATTAGTTCAAAATCGCGAGAATATTTTAAATAATCCTATAAAGCAGGAAAAAAAGAAATTCAACATTAAATTCAAAAAACAACTCATTATCACTTTGGCAATAGTTGCGTCTCTTATTCTAATTGCCCTGATCAATCCACAAACGAATACAGCAATCAAAAATGCTTTAGGCATTAGTACTGATTCCGGTGTTGTAACTGTGGAAGAACACGGTATCCAAACAGAACTTAATTTAACCAGTACCTATAATAATCGAGAAATCACCGTAACAAAATTCGTTTCAACTAAGAAAAGATTTGCTTTTGACTATCAATTTAAATTAGACGATGAAAAATTAAAGGAGTTACTGGAAAAGCAACAGTCCCCTGATCGAAAATTTACCAAATTCGCTACAAATTTTCAAGATTTTGACATTGGCCTCTTTGTTGATGGCCAGACTGACGATATCCGTGGGGGTGGAATGTATAACTCTACTTTTCATGTAGAAGGAGATACTTTTTACGGTTCTGTTACTGCAACGCTTAATCAAGAAGACATACCTAGCAACGCTAAATTAACGCTTCACATTTATAAACTTATGTGGCAGGATGATGAGGAGCTGGATCAAGCCTTTACCGAAGCTTCTAAAACCAATAGTCCCTTCGGCGTTGATAATGCTTTAACATACGAAGGCGATTGGCGTTTTGATATTGCTTATAAACCCTTGACTCAAACGGCTGAGACTCAGTTTAGCAACTTAAGTAATATCACAAATCCAACCGCTAGCAGTGATGCCTTGCAAACAACAGTCAAATTTATTACGCCTCTTAAAAATGACGTTTATCCAGCAGCTCTGCTTTACAAAGATGGTGTAAGAACGGAAAATCAAATTCTTACACAATTATTTAATTACGAAACGGGTGAAATGGCGTTAACTTTAAGTATAAGTGCACTAGATACGTCCTCTGTGTATACGGTTCAAGTAAACGAAATTGATGACTTCACTGGTGAACCGATTGAAGAAATTGGTCATTTTGACATTCAAAATAAAAAAGTACCCTACCCTCATTCTGAAACTAAATAAATCGAAAAAAGCGAATCCTCTAAATTAAAAAATATAGAATAAAACCAATCGCGGTTTTATTCTATACTTTAATATACCATCAATCACACTTCTCAATTGCTTCTAAAAACCATTGTCTAAATAGCTGCTCGTCAAGATCGACACAGACTCGACAGTTGTCCTCTTTTCCCAAATAGCCATCTAAATCTACCAAAGTAGCCCCCGCTGTCAACATGCCTTGTGTTTCAACCGCAACATAAGCTTGCTTAACGTCAAACATTTCAGGCGCTAACAAATACGCAATCGCGCAGCCATCATACATCTTCAAACCAGTATCTAAGCTGCCGCCACGATATTTTCTAAACAAGTGATCGATCATATCCCCAGTTTTATTCATTTTCTGAATCTGTTCTCGCTCTTTGGGCAGAACTAGTGCCTTCTCCCCAACATCTAATCCAACCATGGTTAACGAAATTTTACTTTCAAAAACAATCTTTGCCGCTTCAGGATCAGCAGCAATATTGAATTCTGATAACACGCCTTGGTTGCCTCGACCTAGTGCTCCTCCCATAATCACCAATTCTTCAATTTTTTCCGCACACTCTGGATATAACCTAAGCAGCAGTGCAATATTTGTCAATGGACCAATCCCAACGATCGTTGTTTTTACTTTAGAGTCCATCAATACTTTATACATCTCGATCACTGCATGATTTTTTGTCAATAATTCATACTTAGATTCTGGAAAATCATACCCATCCATTCCTGAATTTCCGTGAACATCACTGGCATTGATTGCTTCACGAAGTAATGGCCGATCTGAACCAATCGCTACAGGAATCGTCTTATCCCAAAATGCCAATAGTTTCAGCAGATTTTTTGTTACCTTATCCACGCTAACATTGCCAGCAACGGTAGTAAATAATCGAATATCCAACCTCTCATCAAATAGCGCAGCAGCAATTGCAGCAGCATCATCAATTCCTGGATCTGTGTCAATGATGATTCTTCTTGTATTTTTCATGTTACTTTATCCTTCCTTTTAAACTCTAGCTATGCTGAAATTTCTCCCAAACCAGCTTATTAAACTAGAGCTACCCTTTTTATATAAAAAGACTGTAAACAGCAAAAAACTGATTCTTTGGCTTCTTCTATTTTTAATAGTCTAATTGTTTCAAATGTAGTAAAAATGAATCTGTTGTTAAACGCTTAATCGTGTATAACCGTTCAATTTGTTTACGGATTTTTTTGTCTTCTTTTGTAGCCGGATCAAAAACATCCAGCAATTTGTTCGCTCCATACTCTACTAAAGTACCGACTCCACCACTACCAATGGCAAATCCCATCATTTCAGTATCATTTAGCTGTCCTTTTTTGATTTCTGCGATGTTTTGACTAAAATCCCCTACAACGATAATTTCATCTGTCTGTTTAGCTAATTCTACAGCTAATTCAGCTTTAGTGCTGACACTCACCCGTTCAATCGTCATCTCAAAAACCTCCAGTATACCTTTTCTAATTATTATACGCTATCTACATTTTTTTACTAGAGGAACTTGAGACTTAAAAAGCTGAGAACAAAACCTACTCTGGCGTTGTTCTCAGCTTTTCTATTTTATAGTTATGATCCGACCATTACCTCTTCTACCAAAGAAACTACTTTTCCTTTGCTTCGTTCAATCAACAAAGCCAACTGGATAATGGCAAATAACACATTGCTTTGTTTGGAGTAAGCAAAATATCTAGATTCCCACGTTGTCACATATTGCTCTTTCTCTTTTCTGGTGTCTTTGAAGCCGTACATTTGATCCCCATACTTATAAAAAATGTTAATCAATCGCTCATTTAAAAACGAGTATTTTGTTTCCCCAACATTTGATAACGGAGCTGCACCTAGATCCACAGAATCATAGCCGCGTTTTTGATACTCTGCAATAAAATGCGTCAATAAATAATCGGTCACAGGCTTTGGCGCCGCTTCAACATAACGCAACAAATCATAAGACATTTTACGATGCTGAACGATTGGCTTTGCCGTGATAAAGCCGATCACTTCATGGCCCTCATTTCGCAATACACCAAGATCACTTAAATCTAAATATGCTCTGTCAAAACGACCGCCGACAAAATTACGTTCCCGCTGTGACCCTAACCAGTCATCTGACACACGAGCTAGTTCTTGAAACACCTCATCTGAAACAGGTTCACGATACATTGTAAATGTATACCCTAAATTAGTTAAATGCTGTAATTCCATACTATTTGTTGCCAAAGAAAGTGGTGTTGACTCGATACTTGCAAAATCAACGATTCCTTCCTCTCCAACTTTCATAAATTCAAAGCCTAAATCATGTAAAAGCATTGTATATTTTTCGCTTACTCGATAAAAAGCGGCTTGATAGCCAAGCAAATCAGCTGCATCCATAAACGCTAGTGTCGCTTGTGCCCATTTTTCCTGATTGCCGATCGGATCTGCCAGTACAAAACATTTGTTGGCCTTGACTTGATAAGCAAATAAGACTTCATCTTCACCGTTTTCTTGATAATAATAATAGGAATAATTTTTTAAATGTAACGGATGACTGCCTTGTGTCCCTCCATATTTAGTGATCAACGTTGTTAAACGCTCGCCTTGATAAGAATTCCCTAACCGCTTTGAAGTCTCAGCTAAGTATTGATATAGCGTGATCAAGCCGATCATTGAGATCCCTAACCCTAGTAGTCCTGAAAACCACACATCATCCGATGGAAATAATAAGAACATATGTGGCAATGGTCCTGCTTTATCCGGATGAGAACTATAATAGCCCGCAACCGCATAAATGATAAACAAAAAGCTAAACAAAACCCCATCAACGGCAAGAGCCCCCCAAGAATAAACAAATTTTTCTCGATAAAACTCTTTCCTTGCTAAAAAAACGGCTGAAAGAATCACGAGATAAACCAGAATCAACTGCCAAGAGGCTGTCCGAGAAATTGTATTGATAATACCAAAAATCAATAATCCAATCGTTGGCCAGTACGCTTTTTTCACTTTCATTGAAATCCCTCTCGCTAAACCTAAAAGTAAAAAACCGATCAACATATTAAACGTTTGGTCTAAAAAGTCAAAGGAAAATGGCAATAAAAATTTAAACAATCGACTAACGTTGGATAAGTTCGTGATCGTAGACAATAAAACCATCATGATTCCCGCAAAATACAGAGCCGCTACTAAAATAAAATGGGCTACTTTCTGTGAAAAAATCTGTGGTAAATTGTCAAAAAAACGATTGATCTTAATGCCTGTTTGATGGATAAATAAAATAATTCCAGTAATAAACGGGAGGACATAATAGAATAAACGATAATAAATCAACCAAACAACTGCAGTTGATTGCCCCACCCCTAATTGTGAAAGACCTAAAATCATCAACACATCAAACGTACCCATCCCCCCTGGAACCATGGTCAACATGCCAATCAACGTGGCAATCACAAACATTGGGTAAACAGAAAGTAACGAGACATCCACTTGCATCAACGCACCCACACTTAAAAAGACAAACATCGCACCTAGCCATTGTCCAAAGGAAGCCCCGAACAAAAGAAAAATCCCTTTCGGAAAAAAATCTTTAAACAACGTATACTTCTTTAACTGCGCAAATAGCAACAATGCTGGTGCGATCAAACTTCCAGCAAGTAGCCAAACCCAATACTCCCTGAATAGACTATCTGGTCGAATAAAAAAAATATCGATAAATGCTACAAAGGCTAAGATAGATAGACCAGAAATCATAAACAACGCTACTTTAGAAACGGTCGCAACAACTTTTTTACGTGGCGCTTCCTTGCCATAAAAATTGGCCCGCAACGTCGCACCAACGACACCGCCAAAACCGGCAAGATTATTGATCGTATTTGTGACCCAGGCAGAGACAAACCATTCCCAACGATTCATTTTCGGCTTCCCTTGTTCTTCTAGGACTTTCACCACTACTAAATCATATAAAAGCATTGGTAAAACCCCAAGTAAGCCCGCTAAAATCATTCCGATAATTCGAAAACGACTTTGCTGCCCCATTGTCTGAAAAACATCCTGCCAAGTCATTCCCTGCACGATATGTGTCACTTGATTGGCTACGAAAATCAAGACTGAGCCAAGAAATATCAGCTTTAATAATAAGCTGTGTTCTTTCATCCAATGAAATAATTGATTCAATCGATTTTTCATCTGCTCACCACCTTTATATAATTTAAGAGTTTTCTTTTATATGTTATCTTATAACCGATTGTTTTTCCAGTTTCACTCTTGAAATCCTTGATTTATACACAAAAACAGTTGTTAAGCTTCACTATCCAAGCTTAACAACTGTTTCAAACGGGTGATCCTATTTGTTCTTATACTCTTGCCCAATCTTATCGGCCACAATAATTGCTGCTTTCACTTGATCCACAGTAATCGGAAATGGCATTGAATGAATCGATTCTTCTGGAATACATGATTTTTCAGCAACTTCTGTTAGCTCAGCATCTGAGATTTCCTTCACCCCTAAATCGGCTAAGCAAACTGGTAACCCGATCGACAAAGCAAAATCCAATACTTCATATAATTCCGCTTTTGGTGCATTTTCTAAAATCAACTGACAAATCGTGCTGAACGCTACTTTTTCGCCATGTGTTGCGCCATGTGCATCATGTAAAACAGTCAAGCCATCATGAATCGCATGGATTGCTGCAAGTCCTGCACTTTCAAACCCTAAACCTGAAAGTAAGATATTTGCTTCAATAATATTTTCTAAGGCAGGTGTTACCACATTATTATCTGAAGCTTCCTTTGCCTTCAAACCATCCTCTAAAATCGTTTCATAACATAATTTCGCTAATGCCAAGGCTGTATTGGTTCCTTTAGCTGGGGGACAGACCCCTTCACGTGCACCACAAGGCAATCCTGCATTTACATTAGAATAAGAATTATGTGTTGCTCTTGCTTCAAAATAAGTGGATAAGGCATCTCCCATACCAGAAACTAGAAAACGTGTTGGTGCATTCGCAATCACTACTGTATCTATCAAAACGACACTTGGACTTTGAACAAAATAAGCATAGTCATCGAATTGACCTTCTTCGGTATAAAGAACAGCTGAGTGACTCGTTGGCGCGTCCGTTGCTACAATTGTTGGAACAATGATCAAGTTATGCCCTTGTGCTACACATTTCGCCGTATCAATGGCTTTACCACCACCAAGACCGATTATACAATCACAGGCATTCTCCTCAGCTACTTTTTGCAAACGAGCAACTTCTACCCTTGAAGCTTCTCCATGAAAATTACTTTCAACAAAGGAAATAGCAAATGTTTCTGCCGTTTTATCCAGTTTATCTTTTACACGATTTACATCATCTGCATGAGCGATCAGTAAAGCTTTTTTCCCAAAAGTTGTGACAAAGTAACCTAAATTCAATAACTCATCTTCACCTTGAACGTATTTTGCTGGACTAATAAACGCTTTTCTCATGTGTATAAACTCCTATCCTTTAACTTATTTTATTTTTAAAGGGGCTAGCTGCTCCTTTATCGCTTCGATCGGTGTGTTTACTTGTAACAACGCTGCCGCTGTATATGCGCTTTCTACTAATGCTGTATCAAATAATAACACTTCTTTTTCTGTCATATCGATAGCCATTTCTAAATTCATTTTTGCGCTGCCTAAATCGTAAAATGCAAATAGAGTTGGCGCAGGATTCTTTTCAAATGCATCCATGATTTTTTCAAATGATGTTCCAACCTCACCTTGATCTAATCCTGCTGCGACAGTGATTGGCACATCTTTTGCCACTTCTTGGATCAAACGATCGACTCCTTCGCCGATTTCTTTGACATGTGACACAATTACTACACCATTATTCATCAATCACACCTGCTTCCATTAAAGATTGAAAGAAATACATACTGGACATCGCTCCTGGATCGATATGGCCGATGGATCGCTCCCCTACATATGAAGCGCGACCTTTTGTCGCCACAATATCCTTTGTTGCTTCTACAGCGGATTCCAATGTTGCTTCGGTTAATTTGTTCTCCTTGATTGCTGCAAGTGCTGGTGCCCATTCGTCTAGCATCGTCTTTTCACCGGGCTGACTATTTCCTCTTTTTTCAATACCAGCTAAACCAGCTTCTAAAATCGGCAACACATCGGATGTTGTTGCCGCAGCTTTTGCCATTTCCATCATTGCAGTTCCGTATAGCGGACCAGAAGCACCGCCAACTTTACTGATCAACGCCATCGCAGTCAATTTAAAAACATCTTGAACACTTGCAGTTTCTTTATTCTGCAAGCTCTCACTTACCGCTTCCATCCCACGAGCCATATTATTTCCATGATCGCCATCTCCGATCGGTGTATCTAGTTCACTTAAATAATCTTTATTTTGATCGATTTTCTCTTTAAATAATTGTAGTGCTTTTTTTGAGTTATCTATTGTAAACATGGTCATTCCTCCTATTTTTCAAACTAATAATACAGCGAACCGTCTAATAAGCTTTAACAAAATAACGCTAAATCATTACCATGCTACTGTATTAACCTCTTCATTCAGAGCTTCTACCCAATCAGCTTCTATTTTTAATAACGTGATAGAAATCCCTGCCATTTCCAATGAGGTCATATAATTCCCAACCTTTGAAAAAGAAATTTTGATTCCTTCATTGTCTAATAAGCGCATCGCATCATTATAAAAAATGTATTGTTCCATCAATGGTGTTCCGCCTAAGCCGTTCACTAAAATGGCGAACTTTTCCCCTTTTTTCCATTGGAAAGCTGCAGCTAATTTTGAAATCAATTCTTCCACCATCGCCTTAGAAGGTTTGATTTTTTCTCGTTTATAACCAGGCTCACCGTGAATTCCAACCCCAAATTCAATCTCATCATCGCCTAAAACAAAACCAGGTTTTCCAACTTCAGGTACTGTTGCACCAGTTAAAGCAACACCAATCGTTTTAATATTCTTGACAACACGTTCTCCTAAGTCGACTAACTCATCTACAGATGCGCCTTTGCGTGCTGCCGCACCTAGAATTTTATGAACCAAAATAGTTCCAGCTACCCCACGTTTTCCTTGAGTATACGTACTATCTTCAACTGCGATATCATCATCCACGACAACTGTGCCTACTTTGATATCTTCCATTTCTGCTAAATCTTTAGCCATATCAAAATTCATGATATCGCCCGAATAGTTTTTGACGATCATTACAACACCTTCACCCTGATCAATCGCTTTGATTCCCTCAAGAATCTGGTCTGGTGTTGGGGATGTGAAAACTTGACCGCAAACCGCGGCTTGCAGCATACCTGATCCGACAAATCCGGCATGAGCTGGTTCATGTCCACTGCCACCACCGCTGATCAAGGCAACTTGCTTACCAATTTCTTTTTGCTTCAATACAAATGTTTCTGGAATTTGCTCGATCATTTCATGATGCGCTCGGATAAAGCCTTGGACCATTTCTGGCACGACATTTTGTGCTTGGTTAATAATTTTTTTCATGGTATTCCCTCCTATTATGCCTATGCTTTAGTGACACCAATTTCGTCTTAATTAGCCTCTCGAGAAAAAGATGATCATATATTGTGGCCAACAATCACTACCTTCATATTTTCCTGTTTTTCTGTCGGAGTTAGACGAGCCTGCTGCGCTTCTACTTATTGTATACGTTTACAATACTCGCATATGCAAAATGTTGCAACGGACAAACTACAAAATGTGTCCGCTTTCATTTTATTCTACCTAAAGATTATAGTTTTCAAATAGAATACAGCGTATAATGAAAACAGATATTATTGAAAAGGGGCAGAGGCTCAATGAAACAGTTAATTAATTCCAGCGGACAGATTCGTCAGCAAGCATTAGCTGGACTTACCTATACATATAACGACACATTAATTTGGCACAAACAAACTGGCATCGTTACTAAAAAAACAATCTCTAAAAATAAAGTCGTTTTGATTAGCGGAGGTGGTTGTGGGCATGAGCCTGCTCACGTTGGCTACATCGGTGAGAATATGTTGGATTGTGCGGTAATGGGGACTATTTTCGAGCCGCCTGCCAGCTCTGAAATTCTTCAAGCTATCGAAGAAACCTACAATGGGCAAGGTACTTTACTGATCATCAAAAATTTTGAAAAGGATTTAGCACGTTTTCTAGAAGCTGAACGTCTAGCTAAAGCAAAAGGGCTAACAATCGCTCATGTAATAGTAGATGATGATTGTTCCATCGAAAGTGGTACATTAAAAAAAAGACGTCGCGGTGTAGCTGGAACTGTTTTGGTTCATAAGATTTTGGGCGCTGCTGCATCGCAAGGAAAATCTCTAGATGAACTCCAATCCTTAGGGGAAAAGCTGATACCGCTGATCAAAACATTAGGTGTTGCTTTTTCACCCGCCTCTCCTATTGGAGTCATTCCTCAACAATATGAGTTAGCAGAAGATGAAATGTATTTTGGTATCGGGATTCACGGAGAGCCTGGTTACCGTATCGAAACGATGCAATCATCTGAACGAATCGCTATTGAGTTGGTCAATAAATTAAAACAACAATACGCAAAAAAAGACCTGACCCAAGTAGCTGTATTAGTGAACGGACTAGGCAGCACTCCCTTACTAGAACTTGGTGTTTTTATGAATGATGTTCAACAATTAATGGACATTGAAGACATTCAGGTAGTCTATAAACGAATGGGCAATTTCTTAACTGCATATAATACAAATGGTCTTTCTTTAACTTTATTAGCAATCAAAGACGATAAATGGCTAGATTATTTACGTATTCCGACTGACGCCTTTGGTTGGAGATAAACAGACAATGAACAACGGCATAATTCCACTTACATGCTGTTATTCATTGTCTTTCTTCAAAGCCTATTAAAAAAGCAGTTTTCATTTGTTTCGCAAAACGATGTGAATCAATCTTACAACCTTCAATAATCCATTTAGTCGTTAATGACACAAATGCATTCGCATAAAATTCTTCCAAAAATAAACGATCTACTTCCTCTAGCCCTTCATCTGTTTCCTTTTTGACGACTAAAACTTGGCGAATCAAGGCTTTTAAATGTTGCGTATAATACTCTTGAAAGGAGTTTTGTCCTTCAAAAGTCAGAATCCTGCGATAAAAAACCTGATTTTCCTCAAAGTAAACAAATAAATTCTCTACAATAAACTGCCAACCTTCGTAAGCTAAATTATCTTCGATTTTCTCGATTGCCTCTTGTCGGAAAATCCAGTCCGCCAAATCATATTTATCTTGAAAATGATCATAAAACGTCTGGCGACGCATATTACTTTCCTTCATGATTTTTGCGATCGTCACTTTTTCAAAACCGATATCCGCAACAAGTTGTTTAAAGACCTTCGCAATTTTCTTTTTTGTGATCAATGATCCTGTCATCTATCTGCACCTTTAGTTTCTTTAGTCCTTTTATTGTACCAGTTAATTTGCATTTAGAAAATCAATCATCCTATCCTCAAATAAAAAAAGCTAAAACTAGAGTTTCATGCCTAGCTTTAGCTTTAAATAATATTTACAAATTTTGTCTTTCTAACGTTCTTAAAGAAATATAGCCAAATACAACAATGGAAATAATTGTCAGGAATAATTGGAAAATATAGCTTCCTGTTGCACTAAAATCAAATGAGTACGCAATCGTATTTAAAATCCCAGTCACTAAACTACTTAGAATATTAAATCCGATAAATAGTAGAAATGAAAGATTTTTGCCTTTCATGATGATACAAGAAGTGGCAATCACCATCAACATATTTAAATAGCCAAGTAAACCTGAAAAAATAAATTTCCCAAAGCTCAAGTCTGTATAGTAAAAGACAGAATTAAACCCATCTACAAAACTATCCCAGCCATCCAGTTGAGTTAGCTTAATCAAAAATAAAATCGCAGGAATCAGTGTGATCATCAACATCAATACAAGCGTACAGATAAAAATGGCACCCACTTTAGCAAAGAATAATTTTCGGCGATTAACACCTGATGCTACCATCATCGCCATCACATTATTCTTATAATCCATCGAAATCATATGAAATGGGTAGACATAAGCAAAAATAATATTACCAAACACTACGATCACACTAACAAATGCCATTGTCCCTACCATTGACGCCGCTGAACTTGACTCATAATATGTATCTGAGAAGCTCGATGCCATACTCAATGAAAAGAGTGTTAAAACAATATTTAAAACGCCAATAACTCCAGCAGTAATCAAAAAGCTTTTATCTCGTAAAAATTTAAATAACTCCATTTTAAAAATCAGTTTTCCAGTCATTATCGCCCCTCCTAATTCAATTTCTCATCTAAAATTTTCACTTTAGATAATTCGGAAATTTCAATCGATTCTGCCGTCAAGTGTTGCTTCACAAGAATCCAGCGCTCATCAGAGATATCCAACTTCACGCCGCCTTCTTCATCCACTTGATAGTAATAATTCACTTCATCTAAAATTTCTTTCAAACGGTCATTATTTGTTGTATCGATACGACGAATTTGTTTTTCTTTTTCAGCATTAAGATCAATGGTTTCTGAAATTCGACCACGATCGATCACATAGACGATATCGCATAATGCTTCTAAATCATTTTGGACATGACTGGAAATCACCAAAGTTAACCCTTGTTCCGTCAAGTGTTTCAAGTATTGTTTAAACCATTTAACGGTATCGATATCTAAACCACGAAACGGTTCATCTAAAATCAAGACTTCCGGCGTATG
Organism: Enterococcus sp. AZ101; assembly: GCF_050499005.1. Lineage (NCBI taxonomy): Bacteria > Bacillati > Bacillota > Bacilli > Lactobacillales > Enterococcaceae > Enterococcus > Enterococcus sp. AZ101. The sequence continues at coordinate 443,579 of NZ_JBMHEZ010000003.1, forward strand.
CATCAAGGCAATCAATAAAATCAATTTTTTCTGCATACCGTAAGAATAGCTTTTTACTTTTTGATCCAACACAGCGAACAAATCTAATTCTCTGGCTAAATCTCTGGCTTTCTCTTCGTCAAAATTACCTCGTAATCCAGAAAAATATTGGATATTGAACCAACCTGAACGATTTGAATAGACTGACATCCCATCTAATACGATTCCCACATTTAACAACACTTCATTATGTTGTTTCACAGTAATACCGTCGATTGAAATATCTCCTTGGTAATTGGCGATGATGTTGGTCATACACTTGAATAATGTTGTTTTACCCGCACCATTGTGACCAACTAAACCATAGGATGTGCCTTTTTCAAAGTCCAATGAACGAATGTTCAAAACTTCTGCACGACCATAGCGCATAACTAAATCCCTTACTTTAATTTCCATAGTAAACTCCTTTATTTTTTTATGTTGTCTTTTTTACTAATATAATCACCTTAAATATAATAAAAGACTAACAATAATAGTTTATCATGTTTTTTATTCCTTATGGAAACTAATTATAGGTGAAAACGTTTTACTATTATCATAAAAATGGATTTATACTTATATTTACATAAAAACAATCCAACTTTCTTTAATTTATTAAGAAAAAACTGAGAACGACTAAAAAGGAGTCATCCTCAGTTCATGGTTTATCACTTATTGTCCTTCATTTTGACGCGCCAAGTACGTTTCCAGATATTCACTAAAAAGTTTGTAGCCTTCCATTTTTTGCTCAACATCTTTTGGACAATAGATCCACTTGCCCATAACTTTTCGTTTCTTAGATAAGACCTCGATCTCTTCTAGAAATTCATTCAAATCCTCAATCAGCTGTTGGCTGCTTAACTCATTTCCTAATAGGATATCTTTCTTCTCTCGTTCATATACAGACGCCCATAAATAAGGTAAAACTTCGATTTTTCGGATATTCGCATAAAAATCAGCTTTTGGTAGCATGCCTTTATGTCCCATTCCTCGTCCCTGTTGGAAAAATGAATGGATATCCCACTCTAATTTTTTCAAGCGACGTAAAGACGACCCTTGCGCCTCTTGAGAAGGATTGCTATTGTGATAGCCTTCTTCCAATGTCCATGGACTTTTCGTTTCTGTTGCTTGGGGATGCTTTTCTGACACACGATCAAGCATTTCTTCAATCGCCAAGGTAACCGTCGGTCGCTCTTCTACCACATCTTCAACAGGTTTCACTGGTCTATTCGCTTGTAAGAAAGTCTCTTTTGATGGAAAACTTCTATTTGTTTGTGCAATAGGTTTTGGCGATGTCGCCACAGGTTTTACTGGCGGTGCTGGTGGTCCAATCATTATCTTGTCTGAACTTGGTACAGAAGCCTCTTGAACGGCTACAATGGGTTCTTTTTTAGCTACTGGTACCTCTACCGCTTGTGCTGTTCGGCGCATTTTTTGTTCTAATTCAGCAATTTTTTGATGCGCTTTGATCAATTGGACATCGACTTTCCCAACTGTTTGAGTTAATTTTTTAATTTCTGTCGCATTTGATTTTAATTGCTCCTGATCTTTTTGGTGTTGTTCAGCTAATTTTTTCGCTGAATCACTTTTTGTCAGTTTTACTGTAGGAACTTTTTTCTTTTCTGTTTTTACTGTTGTCAATTCTGTCTCTACTGTTTGTAGTTTCTTTGTTAGCTGATCAATCACTTGGTTTAGTTTTATTGTTTCGGATGCTGTTTCTTGTAATTGACCATGATCTTGTTCTATCCTTGCTAAAGCCTCAGCATCTGGCTTGACCTCTAAAACGCTTGACTCCACCGTGTTCAATTTATCATTGATTTGTTGTAGCTGCTGCGCAATAGTGGTGACTTTTTCGCCTGTTTTTTCTACTTTATCTACTAATTTAATCTGCTCATCACTGGCTTTTTTAGCGATAGAAAAATTTAGCCTAGGGCCTTTTTCTTGTTTGTTTTTTTCAATGATTTGATTTAGTTCTGTGACTTTCTGATCTGAACTGTTTATTCTTTGTGTTAACAATTCAATTGTTTGTATTGCTTCTTCTAAGCGTGTTTCTACCGTTGGACCAGCTTCTTCTCCTGGACCAAAGGTAATCTTAAATTTCGGTGGTGTCTTAGATTTTGGTATTGATCTCAGCTTTTCAGTGACAGCCGCTCTAAATGTCGAAAATTCTTCTGCTAATTGTCCAATTTTTTCATCGACTATTTTTAATTGTTTCGCATTGGCTGTTTCCAAAGCTTCTTTGGCTGCGACTTTGCTTTGCACTACTTTGACCACTGGTGGTGTTCTCTTATCTTTAACCGTCTGGATTTCTTTGTAAATATCATTCAAATTCTCACTAAATTGATTCATCATCTCGGTTAAAAGTAAGACTTCACTATTCGTTTCCTGCAATCCTTTGACCATTTCAATCGGCACTTCTTCCGAAAAAGCAGAGCGATGCTTTAAAGGTAACTCTGGCACTTCTAAGCTACTGATCCACGTACGTAAATCACTGATTTGCAGTTTGCTGAGTGGATGTGCTAATGCAAGTAATAACGTAACATAGACAGCCTTTTGCGTCACTCTTACATAGAGATTTTTTGCAACACAATCTTCAAACTCGTGATTAAACTGTTCTGGTAAATCTTCTAATAATGCTTCAAATTGCTCTGGTTGTTCGTAATCTGTCGATACTTCAAATTTTCTTAGTAGGTAAACAGAATACTGACTCAGTACATCATCTGCATAAAGCTCTTCCCCTAAACGATTGGCTTCTATTTCTTTTCGTAAAAAAACCTTCTTATTTCCTGTTGTATTTTTTGTAAGATTCAACTTTTCCATATGTACTAACCGGCCCCTTTTTTACTTGTAACTTGCCTTTTTATTTAAAAATACCCTTTTCATAATCAAAGAGGCTGGAGTCTATGTTTCACTTTGACAATCAAAACCATCCACTTTACATAAAAGCAGATCAGATTGAATAGGTCATTTATTGGCAAAATGATTCCCACAGCACCAGTTTATTCGGATTTGAATACCATCAGTAACGCAGAAACTACTAATGTGTCAATCCCCTCTACATCCTTTTTATAATTCTATGTTTATTACGTTCTTTTTTAAACAATCATTTCTAATTTTACCCTAAAAACAACCGAATTTGTTTTCATAAAATGTCTTAATATTCGAAATAAATGAGAATAACACGCTATTTTTCTAGTTATATGTATATTTTAAAATAAAAAAATAAGACAAAACTTAAAAATAGTTTTATCTCACCTTTTTTAATTAAAAATATTTTAGCAATATCACTTTTTATATTGTTTTTCAATTCGCCGATCTGGAATGATCCACATGATCAAAATGCCAATATTTACAACCAACACAAAATAAGGATGGATCAGCCAACCTAAGAGTAACCCTAAGACATTTAGAAAAATTGTTATATAGGATTTATTATAGCGTTGGAACAATTCACCTAATGGCGCGTCACTCCCATTTATTCGTATTAGCTCTCTCGTTAATACCAAATAGGAAATATTCGCTAAAAGAACCATCAGTCCGTATGTTATTTGCGGCACTAGACTATCGATAAAATCCCCTGCCCAAGCAGTAGCAAATGGAACTAGTGTTAAAGTAAAAATAAAAAAATTGTTTGCCCAAAGAACGCGTCCATCGATTTTTTTTACAAGCTGAAACATATGATGATGGTTATTCCAATAGATTGCCAGCATCACGAAGCTGACAATGTAGATAAACAACTTTTTTTCTATTCCGACTAAACCAGCTAAGGTATCCGTTGTCGGTTGATGTAATTCTAACACTAAAATCGTCATCACGATCGCGATAACGGCATCCGTAAACGCTTCTAGTCTTGATTTTGACATGTCCTTCATCTCCCCATTTTCATTTTACGTCCTTTTTAAGTAAATGCAATAATTCTGCCCGCCTAAAGATGGAGAGAAAATCAGCCTAAAGGTGGATTTCTTGAGCAAAAATTCTTGCTATACTTTATTCATAGACAACGAGAGAAAAAAATGGAGGTTTTAACAATGAGACAACAATCAATGGTCATGAATATATTAATAGTAATTGGGTTATTTTTCGTAGGGAGTATTATTTTAAGCATCGTACTTGGCCTTTTAGGCGGTCTACTATGGCTTGCGATTAAGATTATGATTCCTGTCGCAATTGCAGTTTGGTTAGTTCGTATGATTTCAGGTCCGTCAAATCATCGTAGGTACTATTAAACGTCATCAACAACTCAGCTTTTTAGGTTTATGATAAATAAATAAAACCGATTTAGTTCCCAGTGGAACTAAATCGGTTTTTCTATTTATTTACTAATATCGCCACGGAAAGCTTGTTCAAAACTATCGAAGTAGTTCAGTGTACCTTTTGTCTGAATCTCCCATTTGTCGTCTTTTTTCTTCATGATTACTTTAAATCCATCGCTATAATCATCAATGCTGACCGGCTTTGTATTTTTGAAGATTTCAGGAAGTTTATCAAGCTCAGCTTTTTGAGCCGCTTTACTTCTTTCATCGTAGTCTTGATCTACATGCGCATCGTAGTACTCTTTATTCACAGCCTCCATATCATCCTTCATTTCATTGAATGATAAGCCTTCCATGTTTACTGTTACTTCAGCTGCATCAGGGAAGTACGAAGCAACTTCGTATTCAACAGTAGCGACTTTGGCATTGTCTTCTCTAAAGACTTTAGCTAACGCTAAGCCTTCTTCGTCTGTTACTTTATAATCGTAGAATTTTTTCTTGATTGCTTTGTTGAAGTTTTCATCAAAGGTTTTGACCGCTGCATCACGATCATTGGCAACAAGTTCGTTATAGTCCTTGTTTTCAGTTGCTAAAAAGACTTCATCAACAAAAGCTGTTGCAGCTTTCTTAGCATCTTCACTATGATCTTTGTATTCAGAGGCATCAACATCAAGAATAATTGGTTTTGATTCTTTCTCGATTTCATAAATTCTAGGTTCAAAATGTAGTTTGTATTTTGCTTCTTTTTCTACAGGAAATACAATATAACCTGTCTTGCTTTTCTTACCAGAAATTTTTTCATAAGCAAGAAGTGGTGTTTTACTTTCATCTAGATAAAGACTCAATGCTTCGATCTTGCTATCGTCTTCGTCATAAAGCATAATATCCGTTGCGCTCATGTCTAAACTTTTATCTGTTTCATTTTTGATCGTTACTTTTAACGCAAGAAAACCTTCCCCATCTTCTGCTTCCTCTTCTTTTGGCACGACATATTCGCCTTCATCGATTGAAATAGAAGCAATTTTAGATTTTGATGCTTTCTTTTCTGTCTTACTGTCGTCTCCATCTTTTTTAGCAGACCCAGTTCCCCCACACGCCGCTAATGAAATGATAGCAACCGCTGACAAAAATACTAATCCTAACTTTTTCATGTATTCTCCCTCTAACATTTATTTTACATCTATTTCATTTTACTATAGTAAGAAGGTCATTTTATCTCAAAAATCTTAGAATTAGTCTAATTTTTTGAGAATTTAACTTGATTTTGTGAATCTCGTCTTATTTGGTTTCGATTGAGTACATCTTATCTCGGTAAGACAACATTTGTTGATTTTTGATTTTTTCAATTGCTTGAACAGCATAAGAAACACCTTTATGATAATCTTTATGAACTTGTTTAGAAACTGTTATCAGATTGCTTTCATGATCGCTGCCGCCTTGTGCTACGAAGATTAAATGATGGATTTCCATTTGCTGATTGCTTGCTGGAATTCTGACATCCATTCGATTCGTAATGGCTAAATCTGCCCCCGTTACTCTACAGTAAAACTGATCTCTACTAGCAATTCTATACGGTAAAGTTGAGATCCCCCGCTTGAAAAAGGTTGCTTTCCCATAACTACGGCTGCAGCGATCAGAACAAAATGATCTTCTGCGACCTTCTAACGGTTGATTGCACCATTTACACAAATGAGTATCTTCTCTAAAATCAATCGTTTCATATCCTAAAGCTTCACCAAATGCTTTTTCATATTCATAAAGACTTAACCAACGCCTTGTATAGGTATCGGATTTTTCTTCTAAACGTAATTGACTGCCTTTGGCTTTATAAATATATTTATCAGGAATATCTTCAATCATTTCTTGGATTTCTTTTTTTCTTTCGGTAGAGAAGACAGAAAATTTATTTGTTGGTAATTCGCCTACACTAAATTGCCCAACCATTTTACATTTAAAGCAAATATAAAACTGCGGCATGTCTGACGATTCTTCTGAACAAAGTAAATCTACTTTTCTAGAACATTTTGGACAATAAGCTTTTGGTTGTTTGAAACGATGATAGTTCATAGTGTCATTCCCTTATATTTTTTTCTATTATAACGTATTTTATACTACAAAAAAGTAGGGGACAATCCTTACCAGATCATCTCCTACTTTTTACTCCTATTCAGTTAAATACTACCGATCAACCTAATTCATCTGTTTTTTTAATGATTTTTTTGATTTCATGAATGGCTTTCTTTTGTTCCAAGTAGCTTTTCACTTTGCTTTCATCACTATCGATTTTACCTAAAGTTGCGTCTAATTTATCAATTTCAGCATTGATTTGATAAACCAATGAATCTTGATCATCGATCCAGTTTTCAGCATTTTCTACTGCTTTATCAAGAGCTTTTTGCTCTTCTTTTTCGATCTTGTTTTCTTTACGGATAATTGATTTTATTTCATGTAACGCTTTTTCTTGTTCATAAAAATGTTTGATTTTGCTATCTGTATCTTCCATTTTTCCAAGAGTCACGTCTAACTTATCCATTTCTTTACCGATTTTTTCTACCAATTTTACTTCTTTTTCTGCATAATTTGTCATTATTTGTTCCTCCTCGTCTTATCTAAATGCGTAAACAATTTGCGTGATACCAAAAAGCATAAAATAAAATCCAACTAGAAAACTTAATGTTAATGCTGAAGATAAAGGATTCATTAATAACATGATCCCTAAAATAATCCCCAAAACATCAACGACTAATGTAAACCAGAAGTAGCCAGTACTAACTGATTTCGCTAAGTCCAAAGCGAAAAGTCCAAAAACAGAGTCTAGGATAAACCAAACCGCAAAAATAAAGGGTAATGCTGCAACACCGATATTTAAGTTAAATAGGAAATATATCCCTATAATAATATCGATGATACCTAAAATAATTGGCGCATAGGCTTTATATCCTGTTAATTCCTTCATTCTATTTCGTACTAATATTTCAAAAATCCCTTTCACAATTGCAAATACTGCAAAAACCATCACAATTGCAATTAAGTTTCCTGCTGGGTCTTGGAAAGATAGTAATGCTGTTAAAACAAATAGAATCCCTAAAATCAAAGAACCCCAGTCAATACCCTTCTTGCTTGTTTCATTCATAGTGTCTCGCTCCTTTTTAATTCTTTTTACAGTTTTATGGTACTCCTAAAAAAAGGTTGGGTCAAAACAAAAGGTCTGAAAAATAACAAAAATATATGTTTTCATAAATTTTTATTAAATTAATTTCTTATATTAAACGTAAGAAAAAATTTAGTTTATAATACGCTATATTGTTTTACAACATAGCGTATTAATGAGGTTGGGACAGGAGTGTTTAATCCCGAGAAATAAGAAGGAATTCACGAAAATTGCTCTTCAAATTTTTGTGAATTTCAGCTTATTTCCGAAGCCTTCAAATCTTAGTGCTTTAGCACTTAGAATTTGATGTGATCGAAGCGAAGCGTAGTGATTGCTTCTGCTCCCACCGTTTATACGGATTCTTTGAGTCTGAGAGATAACTCGTAGAGTTATGTCCCAGACTCTATTCAAAAGGAGGAGATCGTTTGGATACTACTCAGATGTTAAAAGGATTACTCGAAGGATGTATTTTAAAAATCATTCAAAAAAAAACAGTTTATGGCTATGAAATGATTACTTTATTATCTGAATATGGTTTAAATATGGTCAGTGAAGGCAGCATCTATCCTATCTTGCTTAAACTCCAAAAAAAACAGCTGATCATCGGAGAAATGCGCCCTTCTTCTGAAGGACCTAAGCGAAAGTATTATTCTCTAACAGCTACTGGGGCAGACTATCTAAAACAATTTGAACAACAGTGGTCATTGATCTCAACTGGTGTGCAAACTATTATGCAAAAAGAAAATGAGGGCTAAAAATGAAAACAACCGATTTAATCAAACAAAACAATGAACTAAGAAAACAACTAACTCCAGAAAATAAAAAATACTATGAAGATATCCTTGTTTATATCCGAGTTAATTTAAATAAAGAGGAACAGCAAACAGAAGAAATCCTCTTAGAAATTTTGCAAGATATCTTAGACGCACAAAAAAAAGGCACATCTGCTCAAGTATTTTTTGGGAAAAATCCAAAAGAAATCAGTGATGCAATCCTTACTGAACTACCTAGTGACTCCGAGAAATATTGGAGCAAACTTTTCTTTATTTTCTTCTTGATTCTTTTACAGTACAATCTCTTTGACCTACTATTACAGCCTGTTGTTGCTATTAATTGGTTCAATACGCTTTTTCCTGTAATTCTGTTAATGGTCACCGCTATCTTAGGTCTTTTTTCGATTAAATATTCCACTTTTGCAAGTGATAGAAAAAAATGCTATTTATTCGCTTTTCTTGCTTTGCTGTTTTGGATGGGTAGTATTCTACTACCTATTATCGATAGACAGATGAATGGGCTCGTTGGCTATTTATTATTTTCACATCAGGCGTTTGCAGCATTTCTGTTCATCCTTTCAATCAGTCTATTGGTGCTACAATTCCGCTTCAAAATGAACAATGCTGCCGGAATTTATATCACAACCTTTTTCGCTGTATTAGAAGGGGCTGTGTTGATCAATTTGATCAATCCAGTTATAGCTTCATCTGGCTTACAAATCGTGCTTTGGGTAGTCATTATTCTTGCTAATGTTCTTGGGATTCTAAGAGAAAAAATAAAAAGTTAACTCACTTCCACAAGTGAGTTAACTTTTTATTTTATGGCTTAGTTTTTTTCTTTCCTAATGATTGAAACGCCCGTTTGATTACATCAAAAAAACCTAAAGATTGTACCATATGATCTGGTGCGACATAATCTTGCATTTCTCTAAGCACTTTTTTAGGCTGTTTTGAAGAAAACGTATAGGTGCCATTTTTTTTCGTTTGGATAGCATATCGTGGGATCCATTTGCCTTTAAACATAACCGATGCGATCACATAATCCACTTCTTCCCATGGAATTTGAATAAATTTACGGCTATCACGAGAATTGTAAAATTCAAAACCTTTGTCGCCGATCATAATTTTTCCATAGTCCGTGAGGCCAGTAAATGCAGTGGCATCCGTTATGAAATCTACTTGTGTATTCAGTGATTGAACCATTTTATCCGCTCCATTTCTTTAGTGCTTTATGCGATTTAGCATACGTTTATTTTGATGATCATGCTGTGTAAAAGAGTTTAGGGCAAAACTAGTCAACCGTTTTGCCCTAAATGTATGTCTCATTAAACACTTGATTTAATTATAGTAATCCGATAACGTGACCAGCGACACCGACTACAAATAGACCAAGAATGATAATGATTGGTGATACTTTTTTCTTCAATAACCACATACAAAAGAATGTAAGCAATAATGCTGCTAATCCTGGAATCAATTGATCTAGGTTATCTTGTAAAGTTGTCACTTTCATTGCTGAGAGTGCTTTACCTGAACCGACTTCTTCAAAGGCCTTTTGTAATCCTTCTCCATTTATTGGAAGCTTATCCCACTCAACATATGCACCTTTATCTAGCTTAACTGTAGAAACGGTTGGAATAAATTTGATTGATACCCACCGCTGTACTAAGGCTGCCAGTACGAACATCCCCAGAATCGAAGCTCCTTTGGTGACATCTTGCAATAATCCACCTGAAAGGTCTTCTGTGATTTTAGAACCTGCTTTATAGCCAAATTCTTGCGTATACCACATGAAAGCCCAACGAATAAGATTCCATGCGACGAAGAAAATGATTGGTCCAAGAATATTTCCACCAATTGCAAGTGAAGCGCCTAACGCACCTAGCATCGGACGAATCGTAAACCAAAAGACTGGATCACCAACACCTGCTAAAGGGCCCATCATCCCAACTTTCACCCCTTGAATTGCTACATCATCAACAGGGGCGCCATTGGCACGTTCTTCTTCCAATGCTAATGTTACACCTAGGATCGGTGACGCAATGTATGGGTGTGTGTTAAAGAACTCTAAGTGACGTTTTAATGCCGCAGAACGATCTTCTTTTGTTTTATATAATTTCTTGATCGCTGGGATCATTGAGAATGCCCACCCACCATTTTGCATACGTTCATAGTTCCAAGAGCCTTGAATGAATGTAGAGCGCCATGCAACGGCTAAACGATCTTTTTTGGATAATTCAATTTTTTCTGCCATGTCTCTTCTCTCCTCCTTCAGTTTAATAGTCGTTTAAGATATCGCCAAGCGGATCACCAGTATTGCTTCCGCCACCGCTACCATTTGATGAACCACCCATTTTAGAAAGGTTCAAATAGATCAATGCTAACGCAACACCTAAAGCACCAAGTGCAATCAATGTTAATTGAGAAATTGCCGCTACGACAAAACCAATGATAAAGAATGGCCATACTTCTTTGGTTGCCATCATATTGATTACCAATGCGTAACCTACAGCCACGACCATACCGCCACCAATAGCCATACCTTCAGTTAACCAGGCCGGCATTGATTCTAATGCTGATTGAACCGTTTCTGCCGGAATGAATAAAAGGGCTGCTGCTGGAATCGCAATACGAATCCCTTGCATACATACTGCTAAAATGTGCAACATTTCAATTTTTCTGATATCGCCTTTTTCAGCTGCTGCATCCATCATATGCACGATCGGCACAGCAAGTGTACGAACGATCATTGTTAAGAATAGACCTGCTACTGCAAGTGGTACAGCAATCGCGATTGCTGATGGAACACCTTTAACACCTTGTCCGCCTAATACTAAAATAATTGCTGATGCAACAGATGCTAAGGCCGCATCCGGTGCTACTGCGGCTCCGATGTTCGCCCAACCAAGTGCGATCATTTGTAATGTTCCGCCAAGAACGATCCCAGCTTCCAAGTTACCAGTTACTAAACCGATCAAGGTACATGCCACTAACGGTTGGTGAAATTGGAATTCATCAAGAATTCCTTCCATACCAGCTAGAAAGGCAACTAAAATTACTAAAATAATTGTTATAATAGACATGATAAGCCTCCTATTTTCATTTGAATTTTTGGATTATTTTGAGTGTGCTTGTGCTAACTCATGTTTTGCTTTTTTAAGGATTTCATCCATATTCGCGCTAGAATCATTTGGAACTTTACGGACATCAAATTTAACACCCATATTTTCAAGTTTTTCAAACGCTTCGACATCTTCTTGTCCCATCGATAATACTTTACTTACGACTACTTTTCCGACTGAATGTGCCATAGAACCAACATTTACTTCTTTGATGTCTACGCCTGCTTCAACCACTTTTACTACATCTTCTGGATTTTCAAATAGCAGTAATGCTTTAGTATTCCCAAAACGTGGATCTTTTGAAATTTCAATCATTTTACTGATTGGGATAACGTTCGCTTTCACTCCTGGAGGAGCCGCTTGTTCGATCAGTTTTTTACGAAGATCATCTTTCGATACGGCATCTGAAACTACGATGATTCGATTTGGTAAAACTGACTTTGTCCAGGCTGTCGCGACTTGACCATGTAATAAACGTGAATCAACACGAGTTAAAACAAATTTGATTTTGCCATCACCGACAACTGTTCCTTCAGGTAAAGAACCTTTAGGCTGAGCATCTTCCACAACAGCTTTTGGTGCTTCAGCGGGTTCTAGCTCTTCTGGTTTGATTCTTACCCCTTCTTTAGCAGTTTCCAAAATGTGCGTTGCAATTTCTTGCGCTGAGTTCATAGAAAAACGTGACGAATATGCTTCGATCAACATTGGTAAGTTTAAACCACTAACGATTGCCCATTTGTCTTTATGTTCTTCAAAAAGGCTATTCGCTTGGTTAAACGGTGTTCCTCCCCAAAGATCGACTAAAAATAATACTTCGTCTTCTTCATCAAACGTTGCGATTGCTGCTTTTAATTTAGCTTTTAAATCGTCTGGGCCTTCGCTAGGCATCAATACAACTGCTTGTACTTTTTCCTGTTCACCAAAAATCATGGAACCGGATTGTAAAATGCCTTGAGCAAACTCCCCATGGCTAGCAATAATAATTCCTACCATAATTTGATACCTCCTATATTTTTTTCAACTACTACATCACGTCGGTCATCAACAGATAAAAACACTACTAGAAATATATAAAAGAAAAAATGCGTTACTCTGCTTGTGTTTTCAATTCCTTATGATCGATAGCGCGGATGCTTCTTAATGATTACCCATTACTCAAACTACTTTGACAACCACTTTCACTAATTGGATCACTCCTCCCAATTTTATGCATAAGCTACGACAATTAGCATTGAGTCAGTGCAGCACATCATTTATATAGAAATCCAAAAAAAGAATTACACTAACTGTTCTTTTTTCAGCAATTCCATCAAATCTACTTGGTTATCCGCAACTACTTTTCGGATCTCCAACTGAATCCCCTGATCATCTAAGTACTTGAATGCTGCAATGTCTTCTTTGTTAACAGCCACGGCATTTGTGATCATTCGTTTGCCACTGGTAAAACTCATACCACCAATATTGACTGAATCAAAAACGACATTGCCCTCTACTACACGTTTGACATCTTCTGGGTTAGTAAATAGCAACATTACTTTTATGCTGTCAAAACGTTCATCGGCAAAAGCTGCGATCATTTTTTCAACGGTAATGACATTTACCTTCACACCAGGCGGCGCTGCTTGTACAAGTAACGCTTTTCGCAGTGTATCATGTGCAACTGCGTCACTAATGACTAAAATTCGGTTTACATTAGTACTTTTGGTCCAAACCGTTGCAACTTGTCCATGTATCAGTCGATCATCGATTCGAACTAAGCGAATATCCATCATGTCTGGTTCTCCTTCAACTCATTAGTCTGCTCAGTCAATTCTTAATACTTTATTAATAAAATACTACGCCCGGTCATTTATTGCCAAAATAACGACCAACAAAATCAGCTAAAAATGGTTGCAGGACATATAGAATTCACCTACATCTTATTTAAAGCAATTTCCATGCCAAAACTAGTGTATTGTTAGAATAGATGAAAAACTAAGGGATTATTTAAGAAAATACACAAAGAAGATACACTAAAATAGTGTATCTTCTTTGTGTATCGCATCTAGTGTATTCTCTGTATTCTGTGCTTGGTTCAGCTGTGTATTTTTGATTAATTGAATGACATAGTAAACTTCTTCCAACGGCATATCTATCTTAAATGTTTGTTTTAAATAGAATGCAGCTTTCATTACAACCTCATAGCTAGGTTCTGACGTAATCTGTTTCAACTCTTCTTCAGTAAGGGTCAAGGTATCGTGTTGCAGTACTCTTTCAAGCATACCTGCTAAATGCATGACCAAATTCACATAAAAGGAATAGTCTAGCTTTAAATCCAGCTTTGTTCGGATGATATCTGCAAATTCCCATAAAGGATCGATCACTTTTTTAGGATTGATAAACGTGAAACTTTCTTCCATATAATCAATACAGATTTTTTTAGCCGCCAATTCATCCATTTCTTGTGCTTCTATATCAATATCGCTATCCAATAATAGCTTACTGATCACAGATTCAGCTTCCCCAGAGAAGAAGGTTTCCATTGGAATGAAGGGGACTGCAATTTTAGGATCAGTGATCCCTGTTGCTGCAATCACACGATATTCTTCTTGAATGGTGATTAATTGCTCTTTCATATCAATAATAGAAAGAGGTAATACTTCTAGTTCTAAGTTTAATTGAGGTGGAACAGAAGCTTCGATCATTTCTTTCATCCGTTTTGCCGTACCTTCTCCAGAAGCACAGATTGCGACAATCACGCGCTTTTTCCACGGAGCTAAGGAATCGATTTCTCTTTCCTGCTGGATGCCTGCATAACCTTGAAAGTTCTTTAGAGAATCGTATAATGAATCTAACTGTGTATCGATCAATGTTGTTTTTCTCGCAGTTTCTAATACGATTGGGGTTGTGACCATATCAACTGTTCGTACATCAATACCTGTCTGCCGGGTTATTTCATCTGAAAATGTAGCCAAAGAACCCATGTCGACTAAAAGAATCACACCACTATCTTCATTGACCTCCTTCACCACATTGACAATTTGACGCAAAGCTTCTTTTGGCTGCATTTCTAAAGGCATGTCGACTGCTCTTAAATTATCAACATTCAATAGCTGTGATACGACTTGTACCATACTTGTAGCTGTACTTTTTCCGTGCGCTGCGACCACGATTCCAATACGTCCAGCATCTTTATTTTCTCTAAGGGAAATCAATAAGACCGCTAGATAATACGTTTCAAATTCTGGAATCTTCATTTGATAATTGATTTCAATGATTCGTTTGATTTCTTGCGCTGTTTCAAACTCTACAGGATAATCCAACACCATGTTTCGAATATTTTCGTTTAATTGATGCTGCCGTTCCTCACCATTTTGAATTCGTTTTAAAAACGAGCTGATATGTAAACTCATCGCATAAATAAAATTCGATTGGAAATTATAATTTAATTTTTGTTTGGCAAAATTGTAAATTTCTTTGGTAACATCAATGATTCGCTGATCTACGATCTCAGCTAATTTATTTTCTGTATCAAAAGTAAATCCATGGTCTTTATAAAAGGATTTTAGATGAACATTGATATCTGTCGTGATGAAATTATTGATTACTTCTTGCTCTAATCCATCTGCTTTTAATAAAGCAGCTTTATCTCCGATGATCTCATATAAATTATACGGCAATTCATAAGCATCTGACTGGATCGTTACTAAAGGCTCGTTTGGAGACACGATCATTTGCGGCTCCAAATATTTGGATAATTCAGCTAATGCATCGCGATTACTTGCCAATTGCATCATGCCTTCTTTGATACTATCCGTCAACTCATCGATTGTAATCGTCAATTCATCTTGGTCAATATGATTTAAAAAGCCTCTAGCCGTTACTAACTGAACATTTGACTTCAACTGGCCAACATTTCCATAAGAAACACTACCAATCAACGCCTTCACCACATCTTCTGATAGTGATATCTTTCTATGAATGCGTGAAGCCTCCATTGAAATCATCACTCTCAGCAAATCAATTTTTTCTTTTGCTGGTCGATCAATAAAATTAGGCAACTGAATGATAATCGGAATTCTACGGACAAAGGTATTTAATAAAGAAGAGGTTGGGTTTTCAGTTGTAGCACAGATGATTCGCACATCTGCTCGTCGATTCTTAACCGTTTCTCCTAATCTTGAATAGGTACCATGGTCCATAAAGTAAAAGACCATTTCTTGTCCTTCTGGCGGTAAGCGATGCACTTCATCAAGAAATAGAATACTGCCATCAGCTTGGTGAATGATCCCTTCTTTGGCTTTTGTGGCACCTGTAAAGGCGCCTTCAGCATAACCAAATAGATGAGACATCAATAATTCAGGATTATGAGCATAATCGGCACAATTAAACACAATCAGCTTTTTATCCGCATCGATCACCTGATTCATCAAAGCAAATTGGAACATCGCATGAGCAAAATAAGTTTTACCTGATCCTGTTGGTCCTGTGATCAAACAGTTCAACCCTTTTGGTGGATACAAAATCGCAGCCTTAGCTTGCTCAACAGGCGTTCTCATACTCCCAGTAGAACCAATCATCCCTTTAAATATATCTTCTCCAGCAAATTTCTTATTTGGTTGATGTACAGGATCAGTGACCGTGGCAGACGCTTCAACTAAACTATGTTCCCAGTAACTTTTAACTGGTTTGGATAATGGTTGATATTTAAAGATGCCTTTATCAACATATTTGACCGGGCGTCCATCCGTTTTTTCCAATAATCCTTCTCGAACAAGTTGATTTAAATCCTTGCTGGCATTGGTTCTTTGGATATCTAGAGCTTCTGAAACATCACCTGTTGTCACTCCACCACCTAAAGAAACATCGTTAGGCGTTAAACTTTCAGTCTGTTCTTTTACATAAAGATAAATTCGTTCGATACGCTTCATCACCACTTCTCCTTTCCGTTTAAATGTGAATCAGCTCGTGAAAATAGATAATAAAAGTGTCGTAGGCTTGTTCAGTCTTGATTGGAAAATAGCAAATTATGACTAAGGTGTTTTCTGCCTCATTCCTAATTTATCTTTTTTCTGAGAGACTAGCCTGTGGAGCCACATAATAACAAATGCTAAATCGATTAAACGATACACTAATTTTACGTGTATCATACAGTGTATCGTTTTAAAAGTACACTGATAACCTTTTTATTAGAATGTTTCACATGAAACACTATTATTTTTAAGCTGCTTCTTTTTGGGAAAACTATAAGGTATTTCTGAAAAAGTCTGAAATTCCTTGAAAAATGTGGGTTTCCTCGCTATAATGCAGAGAGGTTTAACTATTCTATATGAAGTGAGGAAAACAATTGATTACTGTAAATGATGTAAGTTTGCTATTTTCAGACCGCAAACTTTTTGATGATGTAAATATTAAATTCACACCTGGTAACTGTTATGGCTTGATTGGTGCAAATGGTGCTGGTAAATCAACATTCTTAAAGATTTTATCTGGTGATATTCAGCCAACAACTGGAAATGTTGCTTTAGGTCCTGATGAACGTTTGGCTATCTTGAAACAAAACCACTTTGACTTTGAAGACAACACTGTTCTAGAAACGGTTATCATGGGTCACAAACGTTTGTACGAAGTAATGAAAGAAAAAGATGCTGTCTATATGAAAGAAGATTTCACGGATGAAGATGGAATCAAAGCAGCTGAACTTGAAGGTGAATTTGCGGAGTTAAACGGTTGGGAAGCTGAACCAGAAGCAGCTGTTTTACTACAAGGATTAAACATTCCTGAAAGTCTACATGACCAAAAAATGAGCGAATTAACAGCCGGCCAAAAGGTCAAAGTCTTGCTTGCACAATCTCTATTCGGTAAACCTGATGTTTTACTATTAGACGAGCCGACCAATGGTTTGGATACTCGTTCGATCAATTGGTTAGAAGAATTCTTGATCAACTTTGAAAATACTGTTATCGTCGTTTCCCATGACCGTCACTTTTTAAACAAAGTATGTACACACATGGCCGATCTTGATTTTGGAAAAATCAAATTATATGTTGGTAACTATGATTTTTGGTTGGAATCAAGCCAATTAGCGGCAAAATTACAATCAAATGCTAACGCGAAAAAAGAAGAGCAAATCAAAGAGCTGCAAGACTTTATCGCTCGTTTCAGTGCCAATGCATCAAAATCAAAACAAGCAACTTCTCGTAAAAAAATGTTGGATAAAATTACATTAGATGATATTCAACCGTCTTCACGCCGTTATCCATTCGTTGGCTTTACACCTGAAAGAGAAATCGGAAATGATTTGCTTCATGTGGAAAACGTTTCGGTAACGATCGATGGCAAGAAAATTTTAGATAATATCTCATTCTCTTTAAATAACGTTGATAAAGTGGCCTTCATTGCTGACAATGATATCGTTACAACCACCTTATTCAAAGTGATCATGGGCGAAATCACGCCTGATACAGGTAGCGTACGCTGGGGTGTTACTACGACTCAAGCTTATTTACCAAAAGATAACAGTAAAGACTTCGATACCAATTTAACGATTTTAGATTGGTTACGTCAATTTGCAAGCAAAGAAGAAGATGACAATACCTTCTTGCGTGGATTCTTAGGAAGAATGTTATTCTCTGGTGAAGACGTACTGAAATCAGTCAACGTCCTATCTGGGGGCGAAAAAGTACGTGTGATGCTCTCTAAATTAATGTTGTCTAAATCAAATGTACTTGTTTTAGATGATCCGACAAATCACTTGGATTTAGAATCGATTACAGCTTTAAATGATGGACTGATGGCTTTCACTGGCGCGATTTTATTTGCCTCACATGACCATCAATTTATTCAAACATTAGCAAACCGCATCATCGCTGTTTCTGATAAAGGTGTAGTTGATCGTGCGGATACAACTTATGATGAATTCTTAGAAAATAAAGACGTTCAAAAACAATTAGATGAATTGTTTTCTGGCGAGTATTAAAAAGAATTTTCTCCATAACTTAATAGGATGAGGCGAAAGGTATTCTTGGCTTTCGTCTCACCCTATTTTTATTCATTATCTTCATACCCATATAATTTTAGTTTACCAGAGAGGTACTCCCCTAGATAAATTTCATTGATTCCTTTGTACTGTTCCTTTTGCACCTGTTCAGCCAACCATTCAATATCTTTATTAATTAATTCCAGCACATCATAGTTTGCTTGACCATCTACAATAATTGGATACCGAATGCTTTCATCTCCGAATTCTATCATTGTTAACTGGCCATTTTGCTCTAAGACAGCTCTTTTGACATTCTCAACTTCGTAAATAGCATTCGCTCTTAACTTAAACATCAATTCATTTGCTGAAATCCCACACCTGAGACACTCATTCACATCAACTTTTCCATCTTTGATCAAAGTGATTGGCCTACCATCTACAATATATTTTACATATCGATTATGTTCTTTTGCAAACTTAACAGTCAATACAAGCAACGTCCAAATAATCAATACTAAAACGAACTGTAGTACACTTATTGAGTCGTTATAAATTACCCCGCCTATAATTCCACCTAGGACATAATTTTGAACCTGATCCATTGCTGAGGAAGGTGCTAGGTTGCCTTTTCCCATTAAATTGATCTGAATGATTAAACAAATAATTCCCAAGCCAAGTTTGATAATAATTGGACTATAGAGTTGCATAATATCTTCCTTTCTACTTTAACTTATTTCGTAATTATAATATCTGAATTCATCAAGTGCGCTTCTTCCAAGACATAAGAATTTTGATCCGTACTTAATATTGTCTTGTAGTATTTATCTTCGATTTTTACAAGTGTTCCATCCACTAACTGAGTTGAGCTTACAAGAATCTCTTTTTTGTCTACCCCTTTTTCTTTTGATATCTGCTTCACAAAATTGACCATTTGAGACGATTGTGAATTTTTGCTTTGATTTTGTGTATAGTCAGAATACTGAACACCTAGTAAAAACAATAGTAGCAAAAAAGTGATTATACTCAAATCTCGATATTTCGTTTGAATACGATGACGCATATACAAACTAAACGCAATAATCATTACAATCAATGCACCAAAAATAAAAAAATATTTGATATAATCATTGAGATTTGATTGTGATTCCAAGTAGTCTATACCATAGAAATTCAATAAAAATACCTCCCATAGAAATTTAGTCTTTAAAATATATAGTAATATAATATGCTTTATTGGTTCAAAATAAAAGCATACTTACTTATAAAAAAAAAACACCCCGTCACAAAGAATGTACTGGGTGTTTTATTTTTATCTCTTTTTACCTCTTGAAAAAACTGCAATACAACCATTCCCAGTATGACTAGTGATCGTAGGGCCTAGTGGATGCAAACGAATCTCTTTAACCTGGATTTTCTCCTCGATCAAAGCTTTGACTTTCTCTGCACTTTCTAAATCACCAGCATAAGCAATAAATACGGTTTGTTTCAACGGTTCAACCATCCCTTTGACTGTTTCATCTGCTAGTTTCTTCAATGCTTTGCTACGTCCACGGACTTTTCCGATATTTTGCAGCTTACCTTGGTCATCTACCACAATGATCGGCTTAACGTTCATTAAACCACCGATTGCCGCTGCTGCTTTAGAAATCCTACCTCCACGCTCTAGATGCTTTAAATCGTCCACTGTGACCCAAGAATGAACGGTCATTGTATTGTCAGATAACCATAGTAGGATTTCGTCTAAAGAATGACCAATTGCTTTTAACTCGATTACTTCGCTGACTAACAAGCCTTCTCCAAGGCTAGCAGCTTTCGTATCAACAACATAAATTACAGCATCCGGGTATTCTTCTTTCAAGATATCAACAGCTTGCATGGCACTTTGGTATGATCCGCTTAATCCAGAAGAAAAAGCCAAATACAATATGGGAACCTGCTTTTCTACAAACGGTCTAAAGAATTCGATATAACGACCTACATTTACTTGAGAAGTTGTTGGCATACCACCAGTTTTTATTTCTTGTAAAAACCAGTCATAGTCGAACGTTTCTCCCAAATCATCCACTAATTCCTTACCATTCAACTGAATCGTCATACTGATAAACTCAACATCATTGGCGCCTAAATATATATATGGTAAATCACAGCATGAATCTGTCATTAATTTGAATGTCATTTTTAAATCCTCCCTAATTCCTTCTCTATTTTAACACATAATCAATGGATACTCATGTGTTATTAAATGCGTAAGCAATCAAAAAAGACTTCTATTTGGAGAAAAATGAAAAAAGAGAGAGACAATTCTTACCTTGTCCCTCTCTCGTTTTAAAATTTAAATTTGTGCCCAAACACTTTCTAATACATTCGTTTGGTTACGGTCTGGACCTACTGAGAATGTTGAAATGCGTACACCAACTAATTCAGAGATACGATGCACATAATTTCTTGCATTCGCTGGTAGATCAGCTAATGTTTTGCAACCAGTAATGTCTTCTGACCAACCTGGTAATTCTTCATAGACTGGCTTACAGCGGCTCAACTCTTTCAAGCTAGCTGGATAATGATAAATCAATTCACCGTCCAATTCATAAGCTGTACAGATTTTTACTGTGTCTAAGCCACTTAATACATCAATCGAGTTCAATGACAGATTTGTAATTCCTGACACCCGTTTAGAATGACGCATCACAACCGTATCAAACCAACCCACGCGACGTGGGCGACCAGTAGTTGTACCGTATTCTTTCCCAACTTTACGAATGGTTTCTCCTGTTTCATCAAACAATTCTGTAGGGAACGGACCATCACCAACACGAGATGTATAAGCCTTACAAACACCCACGACTTTATTGATCTTAGAAGGACCAACACCGCTTCCGATCGTAACGCCTCCAGCAACTGGATTTGATGAGGTTACAAATGGATATGTTCCTTGGTCGATATCTAGCATAACGCCTTGTGCGCCTTCAAATAATACGCGTTTACCTGCATCTAATGCATCATTCAAAATAACAGAAGTGTCCGTTACGTATTGTTTGATTTGTTGACCATATTCATAGTATTCTTCAAAAATATCTTCAAAAGCAATTGGTTCGCTGTCGAACATTTTAACGAATTGACGATTTTTTTCTTCTAGATTTATTTTTAAACGTTCTTCAAAAATTTCTTTATCTAATAAATCTGCGACACGGATTCCCACACGAGCTGCTTTATCCATGTATGCAGGACCGATCCCTTTGATTGTAGTACCGATTTTATTTTCACCTTTAGCATCTTCTTGTAATTGATCCAATTGAATGTGATAAGGTAAAATCACGTGAGCACGGTCAGAAATACGTAAATTATCTGTCGTGACATTATTATCTTTTAAATAAGCCAGTTCTTTTACAAGAGATTTCGGGTTGACTACAACACCATTTCCGATCACACTGATCTTGTCTTTGTAAAAGATACCTGAAGGAATCAAGTGTAGTTTATAAGTAACACCGTCAAACTTAATGGTATGACCTGCATTATCTCCGCCTTGATAACGTGCGATGACCTCAGCATTCTCACTTAAAAAATCCGTGATCTTTCCTTTTCCTTCATCGCCCCACTGCGTTCCGACTACTACAACTGATGACATTCGAACACCTCGTTCTAAATTATTTTGTCCTGATTCATTGTACCAATAAAACACAACGCTTTCAAGGAAAAATCGAATGTTATTTTTTTGGAAATAAGAAAACACAGCAAAACACGAACATTATTCAGGAAATGATTTTACAGTAGATAAAAAAACGAAAATTTATTTATTCTCTTGTAAAGAATTTGCATTTTGTTATAATCATACACAATATATTATGAATTCACTAGGAGGTCTATTCGGGATATGAAACATTATTTTTATTTAGAGATTGACGAATCTTTATCTTTAGTTCAGCCAACGTTATCTATGGCACATGAACTTTTCGAAGTGATTGATTCAGATCGGAAACACTTACGAAAATTCCTTGATTTTGTTGATGCTACAACATCTTTTGAACAACAAGAGCAATATATCAAGATGAAATTAGAAGGCTATATCAATGAAACCGATCGTTTATTTCTAATTGCTTTTGACCAGAATATAATTGGCTGTATTGATTTACATTTTATTGATACCAATAATAAAAAAGCTGAACTTGGCTACTGGCTTCATTCGTCTCAAACCAATAAAGGTATTATGTCAAAAGTAGTGAAAAAAGTTTGTGCGATTGCTTTTGAAGATATGGGATTAAATAAATTAAGTATTCGAGCTGATACTGAAAATAAAGCCAGTAATGCAGTTGCAGTAAAAAATGGCTTCTCTTTCGTTGGAACAGATAAATCAGATATTATTATGTATGATAAGTTTAGAGATTTAAATAAATATTCTCTTTTAAAAACAGATTTTAGCTGAAATAATAGCCCGAGTAAGTCGTCGGTTGACACTTACTCGGGCTATTATTTCACAATTAAAACTCTTCTCTAGGCGATAACGAAGCGAACTTATTGAACTCTTTAATGAATAACAGTTCCACAGTCCCACGGGCACCACTACGGTTTTTCTCGATGATAACCTCAATCACGTTGTCGATTTCCGGTTCTTCACGTGCACCATCCTCGCCTTCTTCACCACGATCATAGTAATCATCGCGATAAAGAAAAGCTACGATATCCGCATCTTGCTCAATAGATCCAGACTCACGAATATCACTCAAAACGGGACGTTTATCCTGACGTTGTTCCACTCCACGAGATAATTGAGACAAGGCAATAACAGGAACTTTTAATTCCTTCGCCAATTTCTTTAATTGACGAGAGATTTCAGATACTTCTTGTTGACGACTTTCACGACCGGTTCCCTCAATCAATTGTAGGTAATCGATCAAAATCAAGCCTAAATTACCGCGTTCTTGCGCTAATTTACGACATTTTGCTCGAATTTCTGTAATTTTAATACCAGGCGTATCATCAATATAGATTTGCGCTCTAGATAAACTACCCATTGCAATAATTAGATTTTGCCATTCTTCTTCTGATAACTGACCCGTACGTAAATGGCCGGCTTCAATCGAACCTTCTGCACAAAGCATCCGATTCACTAATGATTCGGCCCCCATTTCCAAACTAAAAATAGCAACCGATCGATCCGTTTTAGTTCCGATATTTTGCGCTATATTTAAAGCGAAGGCTGTTTTCCCTACGGCTGGCCGGGCAGCTAAAATAATCAATTCTTCTGCTTGTAATCCAGCAGTCATTTTATCTAAAGCAGGATACCCTGTAGGTAATCCCGTGATTTCTTCATCATTTTGATACAGTTGATCAATGTTGGCAATCGATGTATTCAAAACATCTGCGATCGACAAAAAGCCGCTGCGATTTCTTTTTTCTGAAACTTCTAAAATGCTACGCTCTGCATCATCTAGTATTGTTTCAACATCTTCACCTTGTTCAAAACCTTTGGTAACAATCTCTGTAGCGGTTTGAATCAAATTGCGAAGCAATGATTTTTGTTCAACAATTTTCGCATAGTAAACGATGTTCGCAGCCGTCGGCACAGCCAACGCCAAATCTGATAGATAACTCAGACCACCGACATCTTCTAATAAATTTTCTTGCTCCAAGCGATCTTTGATCGTGATCACATCAATTGCTTCATTTCGATCATTCAAGGTAAGCATAGTCTGAAAAATCAATTGATGATTACGGCGATAAAAGTCTTTGGGTTCTATGTATTCTAAAGCATCGATAATGACCTCAGCATCTAAAAAAACCGACCCTAAAACGGCCTGCTCTGCCTCCATACTTTGCGGCGGTACTCGATCTTGCCATACTTCATTCATTTTTTTCTCTCCTAATATCTTCGAGATAGAAACAGCGAAATTTCTATGGTGCTCAACTAGTAAATTCAATTTGATCGAATTCGCTTACTTCTTTCTCACCGTTTGTTCCGACCTATTCAGTCTTTCTATTTTAACAAGAAATAAGAGAAAAGTATAGCTGTATGATATCCTAGCAAACACTATTTCAACGCTCAAACTAAACGAACATTAAGTTGTTTTTTTTAATTCTATATGATACTATTTATGACAATAAGAAGAGTTTTCAGAATATTTTTTCTATTCTCTTTATAAAAATCGATTATGAAAGGAACTTTATAGAATGTCCATTATTCACTTTATAGGCAACACACCCATGGTCAAATTAATTAATCCATATGGGGAAAATGCTGGATCAGTATTTGTAAAGCTAGAAGAATTTAATCCTGGAGGCAGTGTTAAATCTAGAGTAGGCATCAAGATGATCGAAGATGCAGAACGTCAGGAATTTATTCAACCAGGTGATACGTTACTAGAACCCACTGGTGGTAATACTGGACTAGGATTGGCCTTAGCAGCTTCTCTTAAGGGATACAAGTTAGTTTTGACTATTCCTGATAATTTCAGTCAAGAAAAAATCAATGTTTTGAAGCAATATGGTGCTCAAGTTATCCTAGCCGATCACAGACTGGGAAATGACTGTCACATAATAAAAGCCAAGGAAATCAAAAAAAACAACACTCATTATAAATGTCTAAATCAATTTGAAAATCCATCTAATCCAGAAGCCCATTATTTATTTACTGGACCAGAAATACTTGCTTCCATGCAAAATGATATCCACTGTTTTGTTTCAGTAATTGGTAGCGGAGGTACCATCATGGGTGTTGGGAAAAAATTAAAAGAACATATTAAAAATATTTCTATTATTGGCGTACAGCCTGAAGGTTGTGACATTTTAAATAATAAATATGTTCCGCATAAAATCCAAGCCACAGCTGTTGGAAAAGTTGGTACATTCTTTGATCACACATTAATAGATTCTATGATTGACGTTAATTATGGTGATGTACAAAAAACAAGACAGTATCTAGCAAAAAAACAAGGGCTATTTGTTGGTATATCATCAGGTGCAAATATCTTAGCTGCATTCGAATTATCTAAAAATTATCATAGCAATCAAAAAATTGTGACAATCGCTCCTGATAGTGGGAAAAGTTATATATAATTTATTTTTACAGAAAAGAGATGAATAAAATGAAAGACTCTATAGTACAAAAAGTAAATAGGATTCTTATCCTATTTAAAATAAATTTAAACCTAAAAGACTTAAATGTTATCGTTGCTCTAGCCGAAGGCGATTTAAATAGCTTTTCTCAAAAAGATCCTAGTAGCAAAGGAGACAAAAAAAAGTTAATAGATACCAGTATTTCTTATGAAGCTGTCTTACATTATAGACTTGCTCATTACCTGTATTTAAGTGGAAACCAATCGCTCGCAAAAAAGATTTCCGAATTTGCTAAACTTTTATCCAATATTGAAATTCATCCAGCAGCAAAAATCGGAAAAAACTTTGTTTTAGATCATGGTACTGGAACAGTTATTGGTGAAACCTGTATAATCGGTGATAATTGCTACTTTTTGCAAAATGTAATACTTGGAGCCAATGAAATAGCTACAAATAAAAACG
Source organism: Enterococcus sp. AZ101 (assembly GCF_050499005.1). Lineage (NCBI taxonomy): Bacteria > Bacillati > Bacillota > Bacilli > Lactobacillales > Enterococcaceae > Enterococcus > Enterococcus sp. AZ101. The sequence continues at coordinate 469,369 of NZ_JBMHEZ010000003.1, forward strand.
AAGCTAGACATCCCATTATTGGCAATAATGTAGAAATTGGTGGTTTTTGTAAACTTTTTGGTCGTATAAAGATAGGCGACAATGTAAAAATTAGTCCCAATGCTATTATAAAACAAGATATTCCCAAAGATTCTAAAGTTATTGTCTCCTCCGTCTTTCAAATTGAACGTAACATAAATAAAAGTAATTTGCTTTATACAGGTTATTGGCCAGATAAAAATAACATCACTATTTTTCTTATTGGAAAAGACTTGAGAAAATTTAAGAAAATCGAATGTTATCAGATTAATCAATTATTACCAATAAGCAGTATCGAAAAAAATAAAATAATAATTCATTCTGGAATATCTAAACTATCATCTTTAAAATTAGTCTTTTGGGATACATCAGATAGACAAAATGAATTTATTATTACAGATTTGAGGAGTTAAATATGAGAACTATCGAACGTAAAAATGAGCTTAGATATATTTTACTAATCTTCCTTGCAATTTGTTTTCTTGCAACTGGTGGTATATTTGTGAAAATGAGCACATTACCGCCAATTAATACAGCTTTTTATCGTGTACTTTTCTCTATCCCCTTTCTACTTCCTTTTTCTGCAAAGCAAGCAAGAAAACTTACAAGAAAACAAGGAATCATTATTATTATAGCTGGAATTTTTTTGGCCTTAGATTTAATTTTATGGAATATTTCATTTAAATATACTACCGTAGCTAACGCAAACTTATTTGCTAATCTGACACCCTTTACAGTAATACCTATCTCTTATTTTATTTTTAAAGAAAAAATTAATAAACAGTTTCTATTGGGAGCTGTCATAACTTTACTAGGTGTTGTCGTTTTACTGTCCGGAAAAATATCACCCAACTTCGTTTATACTATGAAAGGAGATGGGCTTGCTTTATTAACATCTATTTTTTATTCAGGCTTTTTATTAACTGTTTACAAGCTTAGAGAACGTATAAATACTAATGTTATTATGCTAGTCAGCACAATTGGCAGTTTGGCAGTTTTAAGCATAGCAATGTACTTCACTGAAGGTTTTCATTTTCCAAAAACATTAAATGAGCTATTACCATTAGTTGGCTTAGCATTGATTTCACAAATATTCGGTCAAGGTCTGTTATCTTACTGTTTAGGAAATGTGAATGCTACAATATCCTCAATCATTACTTTAACTCAACCTGTTGTTGCAGCTGTCTACTCTTTCTTTATATTCAGCGAGCATCTTACTCTAAATGAAATTATCGGCATTTTTATAACATTAACTGGTGTTTACTACGCAAAAAAGATTCCTAAAAAGAGAAATGGAGCCTTAGAATATGATGAAAACTGAAAAATTATATTACCAAAATTCTTTTCAAACAGATTGTTTAGCTACCATTATTAAAGTTGATGAAAAAGGGATTATCACAGATCGAACTGTTGCATTTCCAGAAGGTGGTGGTCAAATCGGTGACAAAGGTTGGCTTGTAACAAATGACAAATCCATTACTTTTAACGATACAAAAAAAGGACTCGGAAAACCCCTAGTAATCCCTGATTTTCCACTTATTCAAGTCGATACTCCAATTTACCATCACGTTGAACGAAGTACTTTACCAGATTTTACGGTTGGTGATACTATACAAATAAAGCTAGACATCAATCATAGAATTAAAACCACTCTTCATCACACTGCTATTCATTTGGCATTGATGGCTGCAATAGAAGTTCGACCTGATATTACAAAATATATTAAAGGTTGTAAAATTGAAACCAACTCTGCTCGATTAGACTTTTCATCTTCAAATAAGTTTTCTGAAGACGACATAGTAAAAATAAATCAAAAAGTTGAATTTTTACTAGTATCTTCTTTTCCAATAGAAACAACGATGCACAATGGAATTGAGGATGCATGGGATTGGAAATGTGATTCATTTGAAATTCCTTGCGGTGGTATGCATGTAAAAAATACAAATCAGTTATCAAAAATAACAGTTCGAAGAAAAACAAAAGGAAAGAATACCGAAAGATTGATTGCCGTTGTTGATGATTGGTCTCTTTGTAAAGAAGATTATGTAACAGAAGCTGATATACTGATTAACTAAAAAGTAATATAGTTTACACGAACAAGGAGAGCAGAGCCACTAAAAAATAGTGGCTCTGCTCTCCTTGTTTAGTTGATATCTAGATTAACAGATAACTTAATTAATTATTCTTCAACAACGTGAACTTTGATCGTCGCAGTCACTTCGTGATGTAATTTCACTGGAACTTTTGTAAAACCTAAGGCACGAATTGGTTGTGACAGCTCGATCTTGCGTTTATCTAATTTAACGTTATATTGCTTGTTTAAGGCCTCGGCAATTTGTTTTGAAGGAATAGACCCAAAGAGACGTCCATCTTCCCCAGCCTTCGCTTTAAGCTCTACAACAGTCTCTTCTTTTTCTAAAAACTCTTGCATTTTTTTAGCTTCTGCCAATACTTCTGCATCATGCTTGTCTTGTGCTTTTTTTTGACCAGCAAGAGCACTGATGTTGCCTTTATTTGCCTCTTTAGCAAATCCATTTTTAATTAGGAAGTTTTGGGCATACCCAGCAGGTACTTCCTTCACTTCACCTTTTTTTCCTTTGCCTTTGACATCTTGTAAAAAAATAACTTTCATACTATTATTCCTCCTTATTTAAAAACTGAGAGAGCTTTTTCTGTGAAGCTAGATACCATTAAAAACATGACTAGCTTATGGAGCTGGATCATACATTATATCTATATTTTGATGAATCACTTTCAGCAGTTGCTCTTTTACCTCAGCTACTGTTTCATTAGATAATTGTACCGCAGCATTAGTAAAATGACCACCTCCACCAAGATTTTCCATAATTAGTTGGACGTTTATTGACCCATTACTTCGTGCACTGATCCCAATTTGTTTATCTGTTCGTTTAGTTATGACAAATGCTGCGTTGATTCCGACCATTGATAACAATGTATCTGCAGTTTTAGCTGCCGTGACACTATCGTATTCTTTGTCTTCACTACCTGTAACGATAACTGTATCTGGAGTAACATATTCACTTTTAGCAATCAAGCTGTTCATTTCCAAGTAACTTGTTAAATCTGAACTCAGTAGATATTGTACTAAAGATGAATCGGCACCACAAGTTCTCAAATAGCTAGCCACGTCAAATGTACGTGCTGTAGTCCGAACACTGAAACTCTTGGTATCGACAACGATACCAGCTAGTAGCAACGTAGCTTCGAGTTTGTCTAAACGTTTTTGTGCGTTACTTTGATACTCGATCAATTCCGTCACTAGCTCTGATGCAGATGATGCAGATGATTCGATATACGTAAGCAATGGTTTCACTGGGAATTCATCGCCACGCCGATGATGATCAATGATCACAACTTTATCAAATTGTTCGTATAACTCTTGTGAGATCGAAAGCGAGGGCTTGTGGTAATCAACCATGATCAACAAACTACTGTCTGTTTTTCTTTTCATTGCTTCTTTTGGTGTAATGATTTGCTTAGCCTGTTCAGGATACTTCTCCAACTCGGTCATCACTCGTTCAACATCGGGAATACTTTCCCTTTTATCTAAGACAACCCATGCTTCTTTATTGTGAAATCCAGCTAATCGAGCCATCCCAAAGGCCGAACCAATTGCATCCATATCTGGAAAACGATGCCCCATGATATAAACATCTGATGATTCAGATAAAATCCCACGAATCGCGGTGCTCATTGCACGAGAACGAACACGCGTTCTCTTGGCTACAGATGCTGATCGTCCACCATAAAAGAGTGGTTTAGCATTATCTTTCGCCTCTTTCACAACAACTTGATCTCCACCTCTGACTAAAGCTGTATCTAAATTCGTTTGAGCTGTATTTCCTGTTTGACTTAGCGTTTCGCCACCATAGGAGATTCCCATACTTAGTGTGATCGCTATTTCTCTTGTGCTAGATTCTTTTCTGATATTATCTAAAATTTGAAATTTTGATTCCATCATCTTTTTTACATCTTCTAACTGTGCAATAAAAAAATACCGTTCAGCATTTAGTCGTTTATAAAAAACATGATATTCATCCATCCAATCAGAAACCATTGTAGTAATAAAACTATTTAAGTACGATATCTCTTTTTCGTCCATATTATCGGTAATATCATCATAATTATCAACTGAAACAATCCCAATAGCTGTCTGCATTTCTATTTTCTCATGGTACAAGTTACTCTCTTCTGTAATATCTTTAAAAGTAATTGTATTTTGACTTGTGTCAATATTAAAGCGATAAACATGCTCACCAACTTTAAATATGTCCTTGCCTTTTTCAGCTAGTGATACATATGTCTGGATTAATTCTGGACTAATAAGTGTTTGTCCATCTTTCCGAAAAATAGCTTCTGCAAAAGGATTTAACCACTTCGCTTCTTTGGTAGTAGAATCATAATTTATGATCCCTACAGATACTTCGTTGAAAGCATAATCCAACGACTTTTCTGCAATCGAACTGGCTTCTCTAATTTTTTCTGTATTCGATATTTCAATTTTTTTGACCAAATAGAAAATTCGATTGATCAGTATAAAGTTGAGTATCAATAATCCAGCTAAAATTAAATATTTATTAGATATGAAGAACAATAGCATTACTTCTAATAAAAAGAGAACGAATACAACCCCTAAAATCCGCTTCACTCTATTTTCTTTCATTATAATGACTCCCCCATTATTCTGCAGATAAGGTTATTTTAGCATAAAAAAGGAATTTCTGCGAACCTCAAAATGTTCCACGTGAAACATTTCGAGGCAAATTATGTACTCTAATAAAGAATAATAAAAAAAATAATAAAAAAAGGATCAAAGAACTAGTTCTTTGATCCTTCATAATTCTATATTATTGCTCTTCACCAACAAATGGTAATAGGCCCATGATACGTGCGCGTTTGATTGCAATTGTTAATTTGCGTTGGTTCTTAGCACCTGTACCTGTTACACGACGTGGCAAAATTTTTCCACGTTCAGAAATGAATTTTTTTAGTAACTCAATATCTTTATAGTCAATATACTCAATATGGTTTGCTGCAATATAATCAACTTTACGGCGTTTACGTCCGCCTCTTCTTTGTTGTGCCATTCTTATTCCCTCCTATCAAATTCGTTTAGAATGGTAAATCATCATCTGAAATGTCAATAGTCGAACCTGAACCACTGAATGGGTCAGAATCTCTATCAAAATCAGGCATACCGTTATTACTAGACTGAGAGGATGATTGATTAAAATTGTTTTGTCCTGAAAAATTATTATTCTGTGGTTGTTGGAAACTTCCGCCACCAGCATTGTAACTTGGTGTCGAATCTGATCCTTCTGTTGTTTGTCTTTGTTCTGATGCAGAACGAGACTCTAACAACTGGAAATTCTCACATACAACTTCAGTCACGTAAACACGTTGACCTTGTTGATTCTCGTAATTTCTAGTTTGAATGCGACCAGTTACGCCTAATAATGTACCTTTACGCGCATAGTTTGCCATTGTTTCAGCAGGTTTACGCCAAATCACACAGTTAATAAAATCTGCTTCACGATTTCCATTTGCATTCGTAAAGTTCCGGTTTACCGCTAGAGTAAATGTCGCAACTGCCGAACCACTAGATGTATATCGTAAATCGGGATCTTTTGTTAGTCTTCCAACTAATACAACGTTGTTAATCATTTAAACATCTCCTTTCGTCAATCCAAATGTTTCACGTGAAACAATTGGTTATGCTTCTTCCTTGATAATCATGTGACGGATAATATCGTCATTGATTTTAGCAAGACGATCAAATTCATTGATTGCTCCTGCAGTTGATGGAGAAGATACTTTAACGATATGATAGATGCCTTCACGGAATCCGTTCATTTCATATGCTAAGCGGCGTTTTTCCCAATCTTTTGATTCGATAACTTCTGCTCCGTTATCTTTCAAGATTGTATCGAAACGTTCTACTAAAGCAGTTTTTGCTTCTTCATCAATGTTCGGACGAATGATGTACATAACTTCATAATTCGTAACTTGACTCATTGATTTTCACCTCCCTATGGACTTTAGGCTCTTAGTTTGCTAAGAGCAAGGAGAGTTATCTAAAATATATAGACTACTCACAAGGCTTCATTATACAGCTAAAAGCTGATAAAATCAAGTGTTCTTAGCAATTTTTGATCTTTTTTTAGCAATCTTTTTTTCTCTCAGGTCTTACTTTAAATATACGTACAAATTCGCTTTTTTCATTTTTTTTGCTATTGATTTAGGTTATTTATTTTTCATGATATACTATCCTTGTTTGAAATTACACAAATACTTTAATGTAGTTTGAAAGGATGCTGTTACCTTGAATCAATTGTTAGAATACCAACCGCTAAACTTATACACAAACTATCTTAAGGCGGCACTTAATGCCCCTGAAACTGCCATTGTTCACGATGAACCATTGCCAGCTTTTCCTGAACTTGGAACAAATTACACCTACCAATTAAGTCACGAGGCGATTTTGAACCGTTCCTATCAATTAGCCAGTTTAGGAGTCCAGGCAGAAGATAAAATCATTATTTTCAAAAGCTCAAAATTTGATACGTATTTGTTAGCCGTTGCTGCTTCATATTTAGGTGCTGTTCCAGTAATGATTTCTTATCATTTTCCAACTGAAACGATTGAAGTTTTTGTAGATCGTTTGGAAAATCCGTTTATCCTATTTGATGATGAAACCGCAGAAAAAATAGCAAAAGTAAAAAATAGTACACCAGACAAACAGATTTCAGTTACTAGACTTTTGCAAGCTCCTGCGAACAAAGTTTCTCAAGTGGAATTACCTAAAGATACGATTGCATATATGACACATACTTCTGGGACAACTGGCATTCCTAAACTAATTTGTCATTCTGCTAATTCGATGGGGTGGCGTACAAAATGGCAAAAAACAATTTTCACAAAAATCGCTGAGAAAAAAATGGTTGGATTCCATATTTCACCCGTTCACTCTCGTTTTAATATTGGCATCTCTTCTTTGATGGCAATGGGTTTCCCACTGATGCCATTATCGATATCAAATAGTGATTCTGTTGCGGAAATGCTCTTAAAACATGAACCGATTGCTCTTGAGACTCATCCAAATAATTTCGTTCAGTGGACTTCTTTGGCAAAAAGACAACCCGAAGCTTTCGCAAGTATTCGTTATTACCATTCTACTTTTGATGCAATCAACAATGCCACGATGGCTAGCTTCTTAAAAGCTTCAGAAAAAAATGAGCCAATTTTTCTTCAAGTTTATGGACAAAGTGAATGTGGTCCAATGATTTTGAAGGCTCATACCTTAGAATCCCTAAAAACATCTGATGCTCGTGATATGGGGGTTGGCTTAGAAGGATTGACCGAAGCTCGAATCGCAGATAAAGAAGGCAATGTTTTACCGGCTTTGACAGATGGTCATATCCAATTTTTATCTAAAGGACGTGCATTAACATACTATAAAGAAGATAATCGTTTTCAAGCAACGGTTTTCGGTCCTTGGTGGGACAGTGGTGATTATGGTTTTATGGATGAAAATGGCCATTTATTCTTGAAAGACCGTCAAGTAGATTTGATTGAAAAAGTCGATAGTAATTTAGCAATTGAAGATCATTTGTTGGATGCACTAGATTTTCTTCAAGAAGTGATTATCGTCAGAGCAAAAAATAATTCTCCTCAACCAATCTTGGCTGTTGATCCAAAACAAGGGATGGACTGGGATGCTTGGTGGGAACAAGTCACTGATTTACCTCATTTAAACAAACCAATTATTATGGATTGGGACGAAATTCCTCGTACAGCTACGATGAAAGTCCAACGATTACAAATTGAAAAAGCTCTGAAGGAAGAATAACTCTCATAACTAAAAAGAATCACAGACAAATGTTTCCTTTTGCCTGTGATTCTTTTTAGTTAGTAGATATTGTTTCGTAGAGTCCATATTTCGCTAACGCTTCTTTAGATAAAGTAACACCGATCCCTAGCCCATCAGGTACAGCAATCTCGCCGTTTTCAATCACAAAAGGGTTCGTAATGATATCCTCATAATAATAACGATCTGAAGCTGAAATGTCTCCTGGAAATGTAAAGACTTTTTGTGAGGCAAACTGTAAGTTTAACGCTCTTCCAACACCCGATTCAAACATTCCACCTAACCATACCTGAAGATTTTTTTCTTTACAGAAACCGACTATTTTCAATGCTTCCGTTATGCCGCCTACTCTGGGAATTTTTAAATTGATGCTTCGACAGCTTCCAAGAGCATACGCTAATTCGCAATCTTTAAGGGTTCGAATATTTTCATCTAAACAGATATCTGTTTTTATTTCTTTTTGCAATTGTGCGTGGTCTAAAAAATCATTTGCAGCAAAAGGTTGTTCAATCATTGCTAAGTCGTAATCATCAAATTGCTTCAAATGCGACATGTCATTAATGGTATACGCTGAATTAGCATCTACCATCAATGTTAAGTCAGGAAATCTATGACGAATTGCTTCGATTGGTTTTAAATCATAACCCGGACGGATTTTCAATTTGATTCTTTGATAACCAAGTGCCACATACTGAGTAATTTGAGTGACCAATTTGGTTAGATCAGTTTGAATTCCCACACTGACACCAACTGGGATTTGGGTTCGAGTATCCTCAAAATATGTTTTTAGGCTCTTTCCTTCCCGTTTGGCGTATAAGTCCCAGATAGCCGTCTCAAGACTGGATTTAGCCATATAATTGCCTTTTACTTCATCAAAAAGCAGTGCTATTTCTTTAGGATGTCGAATATCTACATCTTTCAACAAAGGAATCAGATAGTTTTCAATCATGATTCGTGCAGTCTCGATTGTCTCTTCTATGTAATCTGGTTGCTCAAAAGGAACAAGTTCTCCTATCCCTTGATTCCCCTGATCATCCGTCACCACCAAAATATCAAACGCTTTTTCTGTTAACTGACCATAACTTGTTTCAAAGGGAATCCGTAAAGGTAATCGAACACGATAACGATCAATGCGATGAATTTCCATCAGTATCTCCTCCTTATTCTAAAAATGTAGTGTTTATGTCAGACAAATTTAGCTAAAAAAGAATAAATAATTTTTTCAAATGTGGAGGGCTTCTCTAAATGAACACAGTGGCCTACATCATCTACGATTTCAATTGTTAGATTTGGTTGCTTTTCTTTCATCTCTATAGCGATTTGTTGAAACTTTGGATCAAGCGCTCCTACAATCAGCAATATCGGCACATGTATGTTGTGTAACTCTTGCCAAAGTGAAGGCTGAACCCCTGTCCCCATAAACCATAAACTGCACGCAAGCCCAAAACTTTGCTGCGCTAATCGCTCTTGCCGAATCGCTTTTTGAACGTGAAGCGTTAGTCTTTTTTGACTATCAAAAAGAGGCAGTTTCTCCCATTTATTAACAAAGTCGTCGATAGGATGACTCATGATAAAACTAGCTAAATATTCATCTGATTGTTTGCGTCTCAAGCGAGCTGTCGCACTTTCTAACCCAGGAGAACCGCTTTCTAAGATCAATTGCTGCACTTTTTGAGGATATAGATAAGTAAATACTAAAGCTGCTCTAGCCCCCATTGAATAGCCCAATAAGACAAAGTATTCGATGCCTAGTTGTTTAGTCAATAAAGCAATATCTTGACATAAACAGTCTATTTGATAGCGGTATGGATGGACATAACAATCCGTTTTTCCATGCCCAATCAAATCAATCACTAGAATGTTGAAATCGGTCATTTCTTGAAAAACTGAAACAAATGTCTGACTGCTGCCGGTAAACCCATGGAAGCAAACCAATGTTGAGCGGTCTGCTTGATAGCCAGAAAGCCATTCATAATAGTAATTTACGCCGTTTACATTACTTTTCATAATCTATCCCAAAGATTTCTCTCAAACTTTTTACAACTTTCTCGTACAACAACACGTTGTCTTGACGATCACCAACTACTTCAATAAGCTGAAATTTTGGCTGTTTCTTCGTCTTTTCTAATAAGCAATCCAGTTGCTCCAAACTTACAGCTTTCACATATTCCGCATCATATAATTGCGCCACTAAAGAAAAATCTAAATCAATCGGGGTACCGAAAATGGGCTCAAAATCATCTGTCTCCAACTGACGTTGTGACAGAAAAGAAAAAATACCACCGCCATTATTATTCAATAAAACAATCGTTAAGGGTAATTTGTATCGTTTTGCGAGTAACAGACCATTCATATCATGATACATAGCCAAATCACCAATCAATAATATATTCTGGCGATCAGGATTTATCGCACACATTCCTAACGCAGTTGACACAATACCATCGATCCCATTTATACCTCGATTACCGAACAACTGATAGACATTATTTTCAGCGCTAGCAAATCGATCTAAAAAGCGGATAGCATTGCTATTCGAAACAAACAATTGCCCATCTTCCGCCATTTTTTCATGGACAAGAACACTAGCTGATGTTTCATTTAATGTGTTCATTTCACTAAATTCTTTTAATAATTGTTCTGTCGCTTTTTGCCAATTGATCCATTGATTTCGCCAAGAAACAGATGTCTGTACTTTGATTTTATTTAGGAGCATTTGAACAAAAGTTTGTTCTTCTACTTGAATTGCCGTCTGAACTTGCTTTAGTTGATCTTGCCACTCACCTGTTTCATCAATAAAATAAATCATTGTTTCATCTTCATTCAGTGATTGTAACCAAAACATCGTATTTTTTGAAATAGGAAGCATACCAAAGCGAACAACAACTTCTGGTCGGTGGTTCATGTCTACTTCTTGGATAAATAAATCCGCACAGCTCATGATCAGCGGACTAGTCTTACTATTAGATGTAATATTGGCTAATGGATCACTAATGATCGGCCAGTTCAATGTTTCTGCTAATTCAATAAATAATCCAGCTTCTTCTGGCGTATGACTGCCACCCACCACTAAAACCCCTTTTTTTCCCTGCCAGGCATTGGCACACATCATTAATTGTGATTCGGACAATTGTTTTTTTCCTACAATGACTTCTGTTGTTTTTTCAGCAAGCATTGGATGCGTCAAATCAGGTAATAGTGGCTCTCTTAATGGAAAATTCAAATGAATAGGCCCTTTTGGTGTTTGGCAAGCTGTATCTGTCGCCCGCATTCCTTGCCAATAGGAATAGTCCAACATTGTTTTGCTTCCTTCTGGAATTGCCATTTCTATGAATAGTTTTACATGACCTTGAAATAAATGAAATTGATCCATGGCTTGTGGTGCACCAACTTGTCTTAATTCATGCGGTCGATCGGTTGTAAGAACGAGCAATGGAATATGACTAGCGTAAGCTTCACAAACCGCTGGATAATAATTTGCTGCTGCTGTTCCTGATGTACATAATAAAACAACAGGTTTGCCACTCGTTTTGCTTAATCCTAAGGCAAAAAAAGCAGCCGAGCGTTCATCTACCTCGATAAAGGTCTCAATCTTTTCCTGACGGTGTAACAATAAGGCTAATGGAGTAGAACGAGAACCTGGGCTGATTACAGCTTGTACTACGCCATTACTGATCATTCCTTCAACAAAAGCGTGTAAATAGTTGGTCATTTCACTTTGACTTGTCATACTCATCCCCACCTATTCCTCTTAACATCGGTTGAAACTTGATTTTTGTTTCGATTCTTTCTTGTTCTGCTTGTGAATCTTTAACAATGCCACACCCCGCATACAAGTAGCCAATATTGCCAGACAATACAGCAGAACGAATTCCCACGGCAAATTCTCCTATATCCTCTTTAATAGCGACCCATCCGATTGGCGCGCCATATAACCCTCGATCTAGCTGTTCATGTTCTTTGAGCCATTCCATAGCCAATTCTTTAGGTTCCCCACCTAATGCAGGCGTTGGATGTAACTGCTTGATTCCTTGCAAGAAGCGATATTCTTTTTGTCTTTTCCCTACAATCGGTAAGTATAAATGCTGAATATCTCGATTTTTTAATAACTGTGGTTTTTGTGTCTGAATCAAAGTTCCAGTCATCGCTTCCAATTCTTTGACAATTCTATCCACGACTATCCTATGCTCCTGCTTATTCTTCCTATCATTCAATAAATAATTACCCAAAGATTCGTCCTCAGTTTGCGTTGTTCCACGTGAAACAGACCCTGCTATACTAGCTGTTGAAAAGGTCGTTTTAGACGCTTTTAGTAAGCGTTCTGGTGTAGCTCCGATAAATATATGATCCTTTGATTCCAAAACAAAAAAATAAGTATTTGTCTGTTGGCGCTGCAGATTTTTTAAAATAACATCTGCTTGAAAAGGACTGTTACTTTTTACCTTCATCCGTCGTGCTAAAACAACCTTCTCTAATGGTCCTGCTTCTTTGAGCTTCTTCACCGTTTCGTCAACAACCGTCAACCATTGAGCTACAGCGACTTCCTCTGTTTTAATTTGTGTACTGTCTTGATTTTTTACTAGTGTAGTCGTCATTATTTCAACAAATTCTGAAGTCAGCTCTAGCCATTTTTTGTGCAATATTTCTTTATTTTCAGCGCTGAAGTTCATTGTAAGATAGACTTTTCCAGCTGTTTCTGTTAGTAAAAAAACGGGTAAATAAAATAAACCTTGCGCCAAACTGCCCCAATCATTTTGCTTCGTTTGCTTATCGTCAAAGGCAAAACCACCAAATAAAATAGCCCCCGTTCCTGTAATAGAACAGTTTTGATAAATTTTTTCTTTTTCTTCTAAAATAAAACGATCTACTTGTTCAAATGAAGCAAGATCATGCACTAATTCTTTTTCTTTGCCAAATCCGACTAGCGTAAAGTTTTTTTCCGGCGTTTGCCAATAAAATCGTTCACCTTTAAATACATTTTGTCCCTTCATAAAAGAAGTACGCAAAGAATCTGTCTTTTCATTTATTTCTTTGACCCAGCTAAATTGACGATAACCTTTTTCATAGGCTTGTTCTAATCCTTTAGGAATGCTCATTTGCTTAAAAAAGCCTCCCTTTCTCTTGTTGTTAAGCGATGTTTTGCTAATTTACCGCTAGCTGTTTTTGGTAGTGAATGGCATAAATAGAGCTGTTTAGGTAGTTTGTATTTTGCTAAATAGTGTTTAGCAAATTCATTGATTTTTTCTAAAGTGACTGTCGATTCTCCCACAATATAAGCGACTGGAACAGCGCCCCATTTTACATCGGCTTCACCAACGACGGCAACTTCTTTTACCCCTGGAAACTCTTGAATTACATGTTCGATTTCTGTGGGGTAAATATTTTCACCACCTGAAATAATCAACTCACTCAAGCGACTGACTAAGTATAAATAGCCTTCTTCGTCCAAATACCCCATATCACCTGTTTTAAACCAATCATCTGTCGTCCATTTGACAGCTTGCCATTGTGTACCATTTAGATAATTATGAACGACATTTTTCCCTTTTAATAAGATTTCTCCCACTTGATTCTTCTGCAGTGGTTTCTCTTGGTCATCAACGATTTTGATTTGCATCCCTAAGAGTGGCTTGCCTGCAGAACCAATCTTCGCTGTGGCATCTTCAAAACTCAAAGCAACCACTTGGGAACAGGTTTCAGTCATACCATAGGATTGGATCACCGGAATCCCATAGCTTTCACATTTTTCTAGTGCTTTAGGTGAAATTGGTCCGCCACCAAGCAGCATTGCCTTAAAATTTGAGCTATAGCCTTGTTTAGGATAATTTTCCAGTAACTCTTGCAGCATAATCGCCACCACAGAAATCACGGTCCCCCGACCATCGGCTAGATCATTTGTTACTATTTTTGCATCAAATTTACTATATAAACGGAAACTACAACCCAGCACTAATTGGCGCATAATGATCGACAACCCGCTAATGTGAAATAAAGGAACTGGACAAAGCCAGCAATCTTCACTTGTAATGTTCATATTTTTTTGTGTTGCCAAAGCACTAGCCAAATGATTACTAAAACATTGCACGACGCCTTTAGGATTTCCTGTCGTACCTGAAGTGTACATGATCGAAGCCGTAGCATTAAGTTGATAGATAGAGTCTATTTCTGCTTCTATAGCTGCTCCAGTCCCATCTGGCTCTATCATTTCAATTAGCGTTAATTGATCCAATTCAATTAAAAATGGCAAGCTTTCAGTAGAAACCACCACCAGCTTCACCTTTGCATCGGTCAATTGGTAGTGGAGTTCCTGCAAGCTTAAATGTGTATTTAATAAAACTAGCTCTTTACCTAATTCCCACAAAGCTAATATTGAAAAATACATTTCTTTTGAATTACGGCTAAATAGCGCAACTCGTTTTTCTTTATTTGGTATCTTTAGCGAAAACGCTGCTGTCCATCGTTTGACTTCTTGAGCGACCTCAGCAAAAGACCATGCTTCATCCTGCCAGTAAAAAGCAGGATGATCCGGTCTTTCATTCACTTGTTTTTGCAGCCAACTACTCATGTTATTCACCCTTTTATTTTATGGAAATTTAGGGAATTGGTCGAAATCAGGATCACGTTTTTCTTTAAATGAATCGCGTCCTTCTTTGGCTTCATCCATTGTGTAATAAAGTAAGGTCGCATCTCCTGCTAGTTGCTGAATTCCAGCCAATCCGTCTGTATCAGCATTTAAAGATGCTTTGATCATACGTAAAGCAAGCGGACTTTTCTTCAACATTTCTTCTGCCCACTCCATTGTAACCTCTTCAACATCTGCTAAAGGTACAACGGTATTGATCCAGCCCATATCCAACGCTTCTTCTGCTGAATACTGTTTGCATAGGAACCACACTTCTTTAGCTTTTTTATGACCAACCACACGAGCTAAATAGCCAGAACCATAGCCGCCATCGAAACTTCCTACATTCGGTCCAGTTTGACCGAATTTTGCATTGTCTGCTGCAATCGTTAAATCACAAACAAGCTGAAGAACATTTCCTCCACCGATCGAATAGCCTTTGACCATCGCAATAACAGGTTTGGGAATCACACGAATCAACCGTTGTAAATCTAATACATTTAAGCGAGGAACACTATCTTCACCCACATAACCACCATGTCCACGGACTTTTTGGTCACCACCGGAACAAAACGCTTTATCTCCTGCACCCGTTAAAATAATCACGCCGACATCTTGTTTATCACGGCTAATGTTGAATGCATCAATCATTTCCATAACTGTTTTCGGCGTAAAGGCATTGTGTACTTGAGGGCGATTAATCGTAATTTTCGCCACTTTTCCTTCTTGTTCAAATAAAATTTCATCGTATTCTTTGATTGTTGTCCAGTTTCTCATGAGGAAACCTCCTTATAATTTTAAAGCGGAACAAATCGATTAATCCTGTAGAAAATTAGGAAATTGGCATTGAAACGTTCTTTGTTTCACTGACAATTTATCTATTTTCCTAAGGATTGATTTGTGCAGCTAGATAATTTTAAAAGCGTAGTGGGCTCGTCCAGTCGAGGCTAGCCTGCGTAGCTAGCTAACATAAAAGCGGAACAAGCCGCTTAGCTCTGACAGAAAAAAATTGTTTTCAATGTTTCTATTATACACAATTATGTAGTTTTTAGAATGATAGACGGTTTAAAGTGTGATGAAAGAGGAGGTGGAGGACCTCTATTTTTTATAGCTAATTATTACGACATCTTTTCTTGAAGTTTATGTCAGAAAAAAATGTCATCAATGATTTATATTTTTATGATGATACGCTTAAATGAAGTGTAATACTTCATCAAAAATAAACGATTGATTTTTTTGCAAATTTAGCTATAGTTTATTTATAAATAAAAAACTATTTGATACAAACAGCTGAACATTGCTTGTATCAAATAGTTTTTTTAAGAATAACCATCTTAATCACAGCATAGCGATTAAGCGATAAACGGTCGTACCGTTTTTTCCTTTGAATATAATTTATCAATTGGAATAATAATAGTCAACGATTTTACAGAAAAGTTCAACTATCTTTTTAAACTCTTCATGCTCATTATAACAACTACTTCGTTTTAGACACCTTTTTCACAACTCCATTAGCTCTTTTTTTCTATTAGCTTTCATTGCACTGCTTTGTATATATTTTTCATTTAGTAACAGAATACAAATAAAATCATATATTTTCATATTTGAAATTCTTTGTTTTCTATCTAATTTTGCAATTCCGGCATTACCGGCAAATTCTGTAACTTTTTGAGTAGGATTAATTTGTTTTTTCTTTGTTATATTCAAAAGTAAAAGTCGGCTATGTGCCGCAGAATCTCTAAAGTTTTTAGTATACTTTAATAATTCATATACCTCATGAAATATATTACGATTGGATTTATCAACTTCATAATAAAATTCGACAAATCTAATCAGCTCCCCAAAAGACATTAACTCAATCAACACCCAAAAAGGTGGATTGCATTTTCTTTTTACATATAAATCATAATGGTAGCTTTCACTATTTCTATTCCTAGACATTATCTTTTTTTCTACAGAAATATATGTACTTACATCAAAATAAGGATTTTCTGAAAGTATCTTATTTTTGCAGTATTCATCCTACTCCCGATGGAGATTCGTTCCACCTACTATTGATAAAAATAGCCACCATGTATTTAGGTGAATTAATTCAAACATAATCCCATAAAAAATCTCAACTAACGGATTTTTTATGGGATTAAATCTAACTCTTTCCATTCTTTATCAATGTGCTAACATCTCTTGTGCAATCTCAAATCCAGTCATGCTTACAGGATAATAAGTCGGCCAATTATCCATTTCTTCCAATAATTTTTGTTGACTTTCATTACCAAAATAGATATGGAAATGTGCTGCTTTGGAAGGCGCGATGCCATGATCGGAAAATTGAACATACTTATATGGCGTATCCTCCGTTGCTTCAAACAAAAAGCGAACCCCACGATTTCCAGCTTTGTAAGTTAAGATTTCTTTTCCTACGTATTTATATTTCGATGTGTATTTTTTATCCCCCACTATAAATGTCATAGCGTCCTTACTGATATCAATACGATCAACATCCGTTTGATACCCTTTTTGATAGTAATCTTTGTATTCTTCTGCCGTCATTTTTTTTGTTAATTTCTCTTTATAATCAAATACTTGGTCAAACGTGCCATCTTCTAAATAAGGAAATACGGATTGCCACTCACCTGCATAATCAGAAAGAGCACGATCTTTAACATCCTTATCATCAAAGTACCCATTTGAAACAGTCTTATTTACGGCAGTTTCAGTTACTTCTTTTTTAGGTGTCACTTCCGTTGATTTTATCAGCGCTTCTAAATTCTCTTCCATCACACTGATGTACGTTTTTCCCGCCTTCATGTCATCGTTGGTAAGTCCTTCTAACGGATTTAACACAAGTAATTCAACACCGGCTTCACTCGCTAAGGTTTTCGCTACTCGGTCATTCGCATTTTCTTCAAAATAGATATAGTTGATTCCTGTTTCTTCAACTAGCTCTTTCAATTCCGCAATCCGTGAAGGTTTTGGTTCTTGATCTGGAGAAATCCCTGCGATCGGTACTTGTTTTAGGTTGTAATCTAAGGCTAAATAAGAAAAAGCTGTATGTTGCGTAATAAAATTCTTTTGTTTGGCATTCACCAACTTTGCTTCATACAACTTATTAAGCTCTGTTAACTCTTCAATGTAATCAGCTGCATTTTTAGTAAATGTCGTTTTTTGCTCTGGAAATTGGTCGATCAACCCATCTCTGATTGTTTCCACTTCTTTAATTGCACGAAAGGGACTCAACCATAAATGAGGATCATAGTCATGAGAATGCCCTTCATGATTTTCCTTTGCTGAATGGTCATGCTCTTCACTCCCGGGTAAAAGAACCATTCCTTCACTTGCTTTGATACTGGTCACATTCTTGAGTGATTTTTCCATCTTAGGCACCCAGGTTTCCATATATTCACTATTGTAAACAAACGCATCCGCATCTTGTAAGTTAGCGATTTCCTTTGCAGAAGGTTCATAATCATGTGCTTCAGTTCCTGCTGGCACCATCAATGTAACCTCGCCAGCATCACCGACAATATTTCTTGTAAATTCATACATTGGATAAAAAGAAGTGACGATCGTTAGCTGTTTTTTATCTTTATTGACTTCTTTTTCGTTTGTGGGTCTTGTACATGCCGTTAGAATAATCGTTAGTAAAAATATTGCTGTAATAATAATCTTTGACTTCTTTTTCATTTTTAATCTCCCTCAATTTCGATAGTTTCGTTCCTCTGCATATTGCCAATCTGAATAATTTTTTTGTAAAAATTTTAATTACTCAGTCTTTCATCTGAGAACTCCTTTCCGATTTCTCACGGATAAATCGTAACGGTTACGTTTTGATCACATGAGAATATAACAATTTTTTTTACTGTTGTCAAGAAACATTTAAAAAACAGAGAAAAAACATTTAAGTTTTTTCTCTGCTTTTCAATTTTATACAGATGATGGCAAACGAAATGGTTAACTTTATATCAGCTGACTTTTTAAAGATTATTCCATATAAGTACTATTTGTAGGTACTACTTGTGCACCAAATGGCATCAACGCTAGCTTAGCTAGTTTAAAAGACTGCATTCCAAAAGGAATCCCAATAATTGTTACACATAAAATAATTCCACTGATACAATGCCCTACAGCTAACCAGAAGCCACTGAGAACCAACCAAAGAATATTCACTAAAAATGAGGTCGTACTTGTGCTATACACAACTCTTTTACCAAATGGCCAAAAACTCAATCCTGCAAGTTTGAAACACTGTAACCCGATCGGAATCCCAATAATGGTAACGCACCATAAAAGCCCAGCTAACAGCCAAGTCAACCCACCAAAAAAACCGCCAAAAATAAACCAAATAATATTGCCTAAACAACCCATTCTTAGTTCCTACTTTCTTCTTAATTCATTATGAAAATAAATTATACTACAAAATCAAGAAATAAACCCTTGCTTGAAGCATAAAAACTAGTTTAAAGATTATACCTACATACTCTAATGAACTCACGACCTGTGCTATACTTTAACTACTTACCTTCAAAACAAGCGAGAGGATGGATTTCCATGCATTTACTAGACTATCTAAAAATCGAAACAACTGAATTATCAAAAGAAAAAGTTGTCTTAACAATGAAAATAGAAGATTATCATAAACAACCTTATGACGTTTTGCATGGAGGAATGAATGGTATTTTGATTGAAACAGCTTGTAGTTTAGGTGCCAATGAACAGCTGGATCAGGATTCATATGCCGCTGGTATCGATCTTCAAATCAACCATCTAAAAAGTGTTGTCGATGGAACGTTGACTGTAGTTGCTACAGCCGATCGCATTGGACAAGCCCTCCAAGTTTGGGAAGGTAAAATCTTTAATGCTTCTGGGGAATTGACTGCTGTTGGGCGTTGTACATTGATGAGTCGAAAAATAAAGAAGTAATGACAACGAGGTTGGAATAAAAGCTTGTCTCTTTTTAACCACCGTTTATGCGATTTTTAAAGGTTTGTGACATGATAATGCTAAGCGTTATCATGTCACAGACCTTCTTTGTTATCTTTTAAAAAATCGTTCTTGCTAATCCAATCAGCATTCCCATCACTGGCACTAATACCCAAATCCATGAATTCCGATCATTTTTATTATCCTCTTTCATCGTTGCTAAACGTAATCTCAAGTTTTCGTTTTCTACTTTTAATGCTTCGATTTTTTCATTTTGGTTTGTCATATTTATCCGCTCCTAATTAGTTGATAAACTTATTATGACGGATTCCACAATAGAAAAATAGAAGCTTTTGTCAGGGATCAACATGACAAATGTCACCCTTTTTTTTAACATAAAATTTAGCCTTAAACTAGATTATTTCCCCTGTTATGACTTTCAAATTCATCAATAAAGAGGAAAGTACTTCTAATTTTTGTTGATCTACATCTGCATATTTTTGATTTAACATATTTTCCCTTTCTTTTTTGACAAGCGAATACATCAGATATAATTCTTCTGAAGTTAAATTTGATAAATAGACATGATTCGGTTCAGAAAAAGCAAAAGCATCGATCTCAAACGTTTCTGGATTTCTTTTTAAGCTAGTTCTGATCTGAAAACCATTTGAAAAAGTAATCATTTCAACGTATAAATATTCTGAAAAAGTAATCGGTCTGCGCTCATAAACACTCGTTTTTTCTCCGAATATTTCAAGTATATTATCAATGAAGTTAGATAATGCCGTTCCAATATTTAATTGTTTTGAAAAAGTCTTAGATAATAATAATTTTTCTTGTGTCATATTCTTACCTCTCACTTCTTATTACTCTCCATTATAATCATAATTTTTTTCAAAACAAAGCAAAAAGATATTATATTTTTTTTGAATTTATTTAGTATATAAAAAGAACGTTTCAGCATCTTGCGCTGAAACGTTCTTTTTGTATTTATTCTTCTGTTGTTGTGTCTGCATCTGGTGTTTCTGTTTCAATAACTATTGTTTCAACACTTTCAACTTCTTCAACGATTTCATCTGGTTCCGGCTCAACAACCGCCATCGTCACCACTTTTGCATCTTCTTCCATTCTCATCAAACGAACCCCTAATGTAGCACGCCCTGTTTGAGAGACTGAATCGACATTGAAACGAATAATGACCCCTTTATTGGTGATCACTAGAATATCTTCATCTCCATGAACAGTCGTAAGTCCTGCTAGTGGTCCATTTTTCGCTGTAATGTTGGCGGTCTTGATTCCTTTACCGCCACGGCCCTTCACAGGGTACTCAGAGGCTTTTGTACGCTTACCGTAACCATTTTCCGTCAACACTAGAACTTCCGTGTTAGCGTCGAGTAGAGAGGCTCCTACGACGTAATCATCTTCTCTTAGACGAATACCACGCACACCTGATGCTGTACGACCCATGTCACGAACGGCAGTTTCAGCAAAGGTCACAGAATAACCATTATGTGTTCCGATGATCATGTTTTGCTCCCCATTCGTTAAGACAACATTAACTAGTTCATCCTCTTCTTTTAGGCCGATTGCAATCAAACCATTACTTCTAATGTTAGAGAATGCTTTAACGGCGGTACGTTTAACGGTACCTTTACGAGTCGTGAAGAAGAGATAATGACCCTCTTCAGCTTGTCCTTCAACAGCAATGATCGCTTGGATCTTCTCACTAGAATCGATACCTAGCATGTTGATCACAGGAATACCTTTGGCTGTTCTGCCGTATTCTGGAATTTCATAGCCTTTGGCACGGTAAACTTTACCGTTATTCGTAAAGAATAGTAACGTATCATGGGTTGAACAAGAAACAAGATTTTTCACGAAATCGTCATCATGAACACCCATTCCTTGAACACCACGACCACCACGGCGTTGTGCTCTAAATTCACTATTAGCCATTCGTTTGATGTAGCCATTGTTCGTCAAAGTAATCACGACTTCGGCTTCTTCGATCAAGTCTTCGTCCTCTAAACTTAGGACTTCACCGACTAATAGTTCTGTGCGGCGAGCATCGCCGTATTTATCATGAATTTCACCTAGCTCTGTTTTGATGATCTCAATAACACGTTCTGGACGAGCTAAAATATCATTCAAATCAGCAATAAATTTCAATAATTCTTGGTATTCATTTTCAATCTTATCACGTTCTAAACCTGTTAAACGGCGTAGACGCATATCTAGAATCGCTTGTGCTTGACGATCTGAAAATTCAAAACGTTCAATCAAAGAAGCTTTTGCTTCATCGTCTGCTTTTGAGTTTCGAATAATTGCGATGATCTCATCAATGTGATCTAACGCAATTCGTAAACCTTCTAAGATATGAGCACGCGCTTCAGCTTTTTTCTTATCAAATTCTGTACGACGTGTAATAACTTCTTTTTGATGCTCTATATAATTTTCAAGAATTTCTTTCAAGCTCAAAATCTTAGGAATCCCTTTTTCGATTGCCAACATATTAAAACCAAAAGAGGTTTGCAATGCGGTCATTTTATAAAGGTTATTCAAGATAACAGAGGCACTGACATCACGACGAACATCAATGACGATCCGCATACCTTCACGAGAAGATTCATCACGTAAATCAGTGATTCCTTCGATTCGTTTTTCACGGTGCAATTCTGAAATTCGTTCGATCAAGCGTGCTTTATTGACCATATATGGTAACTCAGAAACTAAGATACGTTCTTTACCGTTTGGCATATCAACGATCTCAACTTTGGCACGAATCGTGATCGATCCTCGACCTGTTTCATAGGCACGGCGAATACCCGATTTACCCATAACTAAACCACCTGTAGGGAAATCTGGTCCAGGTAATACTTCCATCAATTCATTCGTTGTTGCATCGGGATTTTCCATCAATAAACTTGCAGCTTCGATTACTTCAGCTAAATTATGGGGCGGAATATTGGTTGCCATCCCAACAGCGATCCCTGTCGTACCATTCACTAACAGGTTAGGGAAACGTGCTGGCAGTACATCTGGTTCTTGTTCTGAGTCATCATAGTTTCCATGAAAATCTACGGTATTTTTATTGATATCACGTAACATTTCCAATGCGATCTTACTCATTCTCGCTTCGGTATAACGCATCGCAGCAGCACCGTCGCCATCGACAGAACCGAAGTTTCCATGTCCATCAACTAGCATACTGCGATAGCTAAATGGTTGAGCCATTCGTACCATTGCTTCATAAATGGATGAATCTCCATGGGGATGGTACTTACCCATAACGTCCCCAACGATACGAGCAGATTTTTTATGTGGTTTATCAGGTGTCACACCTAATTCATTCATCCCGTATAAAATACGACGATGAACTGGTTTTAACCCATCACGAACATCCGGCAACGCACGCGCCACAATAACGCTCATTGCATAATCAATGAAGGATTCTTTCATTTCACTGGTCAGATTGACGTCTTGAATGTTCTCTTTGATTTCTTCACTCATGAATTTATCTCCTTCTTCATTAAATATCTAGATTTTTCACGTAATGGGCATTTTCTTCAATAAATGCTCGGCGTGGTTCAACACGGTCCCCCATCAACATTTCAAAAATTTGATCGGCTTCGATCGCATCATCAACACTGACACGTGACATCAAACGTTTTTCAGGATCCATGGTTGTTTCCCACAATTGATGATCATCCATCTCTCCAAGACCTTTATAACGTTGAACGCTCGGTTTTGGACTAGCTGGTAGGCTCTCTAAAACTTGAGCTAGTTCTTCCTCAGCATTTTTTCCTGGTTGAACGTAGGTGATATTTTTCCCTTGTTTGACCCCATATAACGGTGGTTGAGCGATATATACATATCCCGCTTCAACAACCGGACGCATGAAACGATAGAACAGTGTCAACAACAGCGTACGGATATGTGCGCCATCGACATCGGCATCGGTCATGATTACTAATTTGTGATATCGTGCTTTAGATACATCAAAATCAGCACCAAACCCTGTCCCCATCGCTGTAAATAGTGAACGAATCTCTTCATTCGCTAAAATTTTATCCATGCTGGCTTTTTCAACGTTCAAGATTTTCCCACGAATTGGTAGAATTGCTTGAAATTCGCGGCTGCGACCTTGTTTTGCTGATCCACCGGCTGAATCTCCTTCGACGATGAAGATTTCGCATTTTTCAGGATCTTTACTTGAACAATCGGCTAGTTTACCGGGTAAATTACTGATTTCAAGAGCGCCTTTACGACGAGTCACTTCACGGGCTCTTTTAGCCGCCATACGAGCTTTAGACGCAAGTAGACCTTTTTCAACGATTTGTTTACCCACAGTTGGGTTTTCCATCAAGAATTTATTGAAATACTCAGAGAATAAACGATCTGTAACAGTCCGAACTTCTGAATTTCCTAATTTTGTTTTCGTTTGTCCTTCAAATTGAGGTTCTGGATGTTTGATCGAAATAACAGCTGTCAATCCTTCACGAACATCTTCCCCAGTTAGATTTTCGTCATTTTCTTTCATGATCTTTTGTTTACGAGCGTAATCATTGATGACACGCGTTAATGACGTTTTGAAACCTGATTCATGGGTTCCGCCTTCATAGGTATGAATGTTGTTGGCGAAACTTAGTAAATTAGTATGGTAACCATCTGTGTATTGCATAGAGACTTCAACAATGATGTCTTGTTGTTCTCCTTCAATGAAAACAGGTTCTGGGAACAATACATCTTTATTCGCATTCAAATGCTCTACGTAACTCTTGATCCCGCCTTCGTAGTGATACTCTTTCAAGACAGGTTTTTCTTCACGTTTATCTTCAATAGAGATTTTTAACCCTTTATTCAAGAATGCTAGCTCTCTAACACGCGTCGCTAATTTATCAAAGTTGAATACAATTGTTTCTGTAAAAATTTCTGGATCTGGAATAAAATGGACAGTCGTCCCATGACGATCTGTATCACCAATTACTTTCAAATCATCTTTGACAGCACCTTGATGGAACTCTTGGAAATAAATTTTACCTTCTTTGTAGACTTTTACGTCTAATGTTGTTGATAGAGCATTAACAACAGAGGAACCTACCCCGTGAAGTCCGCCGGAAACTTTATATCCTCCACCGCCGAATTTTCCTCCAGCATGGAGAACCGTAAAGACTGTTTCTACCGCTGGACGACCTGTTTTAGCTTGAATACCGACAGGGATCCCACGTCCATCATCGACAACTGTAATACTATTGTCTTCTTCAATAATTACTTGGATACTTGATGCAAAGCCAGCCAAAGCTTCATCGATCGAATTATCAACGATCTCCCAAACTAAGTGATGTAACCCTTCTGAACTTGTCGATCCTATGTACATACCAGGACGTTTACGAACCGCTTCAAGACCTTCTAATACCTGGATCTGACTGGCATCATATTCTTGGGCACGTTCTTTCATGTTTTTTTCTTCTTCTGTCATATAGATGCTTCCCTCTCTATCTCTCCCTGATGAACATAAAATATATCTGGTTCAACAGTTAATTTATTGTTTAAATGATCCAAACTCGTGGTTGTTAAAAAAGTTTGAACCTTTCCTTCAATCGTTTCTAGCAGGTGCAATTGTCGTTCATTATCTAACTCACTCATGACATCATCCAATAACAAGACAGGATATTCTCCTGTTTCTGAATACATTAAATCAATTTCCGCAAGCTTTACGCTAAGAGCCGTGGTTCGTTGTTGTCCTTGTGAACCATATGTTTGGACATTTTGTCCATTTACATTAAAAATCAGGTCATCTCGATGAGGCCCTAAAAATGTATTTGCCTTAAACAATTCTCGTTTTCGGCTGTCAAAAAGGCTCTGTAATAGTTGCTTTTGGATCTCTTCTAGTGAAAAATTTTCTTTGTCTAATGGGATACTTGAAAAATAGTCGATTGCTAATTCTTCTTTTTCATGGCTGATTTTCTTATGAAGTAGATTAGCCCAATGTTCTAGTTTTTGGATAAATTCTAGACGAGCAAATAAAACTTTACCGCCAAATTCCGCCAATTGCTCCGTTAAAATATCTAAATAAACAAGATCTGATTGTTTTTTTTCAGCTAATTGTTTTAAATATTGGTTGCGTTGTTTTAAGACAGACTGATATTGAACCAAGTCATACAAATAAATTGGATTGACTTGACCTAATTCCATATCGATAAACTTACGCCGCAATTGTGGCGATCCTTTGACTAAAGATAAATCCTCCGGCGCAAATAAAATGACGTTTAGCTGACCGATATATGAACTTAAGCGCTTTTGTTCAATATGATTGACTTTTGTCTTACGACCTTTATTAGAAATAAGGATCTCTAAAGGAACAGTTCCTGTCTTCTTTTGGATAACACCGCTGATTCTTGCAGAATCAGAATCCCAGTGAACCAACTCTTTTTCGTTGCTTGTTCTATGACTGCGGGTCATCGCTAAAACATAAATACTTTCCAGCAGATTTGTCTTGCCTTGCGCATTTTCTCCTAGAAAAATATTTAGTGTTTTAGGGAAATCTAACGTCAGCCCATCATAATTGCGATAATGCTGTACCTCGATTTCATTCAGTCTCATCGATTGGTTCGCCTTTTTTTACCATAAAAAAAGTACCTTCTTCAGGTATCTCAAGCATCATACCAGCATATAATTTACGACCACGGCGATTCTCTAATTCTCCATCTACGAAAACAGTATTCTCAGCTAAGTACCACTTGGCAGCACCGCCGCTACTGATAACATCGACTTCTTTTAAGACTTGACCAAGTGTCATATAATCCGTTTCTAAAACAATCGTCTTTTTCAAACTGCATCCCTCTTTTTTGTTTTCACTTTTACTCTCATATTATACTCTTTTTTAAGCCAAAAAACAAATTTATCCGTCTAATTTTGTTTCTAAGCAATTTTGAATACAATCGACAAAAAATATTCTAACGATTAAAAAAGGCTTAAAATGCATTTTAAGGAGAAATTTGTAAGTTGAGGTTCTTGAAAATTTTTTTACTGGTTTTATTTTGATACTATCAATAATTGACTTATACAGTTCGTCGATATATAATCCACTTGTATAGTTGAACTGTATAATTAAATTGTAAAAAAGGTGTGCATCTATGAACCGTAATAAGATATTACCACTAACAGAAACAACGTTTTACATTATGATTTCACTAATCAACCCATCGCATGGATACGCGATTATGCAAAAAGTAGAAGAATTAAGCGGAGGTCGAGTACAAATCGCAGCTGGTACTATGTATGGAGCCACAGAAAATTTATTGAAACAGAAGTTGATTCGTGAGGTACCTGGCGATGACAAGCGCCGACGCGTTTATATTTTGACCGATATAGGAAAAGATGTTTTAAAGCTAGAAGTAAAACGCTTGAAACAATTAGTCGTGCTTGCTGATGATTTATTATAGGAGCCAATGAAAAAAAGAAGAATCTTTATACGTTTGAAAAGACAATACCTAAGAATTTGAACTATCGGATTGATTATTAAACATTTGAAAAGAAATCTGACTATCTTACTTATTTAACTTTTTTTGAAGATAGTGGTTGGTATCGCGTCAATGGTAATTGTTGGAATGATTCTTATGGAAACCTTCTTTTAAATAATACAGATGCTGCCAATGTTATTTTTTCTATTCGCTGCAATAACTATAAAAAAATGTGTGTAAAAAATGGAATTTCCATTTTTTACACACATTTTTTCCATATATGGTTAATAGTTTTCGTTTTTTAATTTGTACGAACAGGAGTAATCAATTGAATGAAGTCTAAATCCGTTTCTGTCGGTTCCAAAGTAAAGGGACGAATCGCTGAAATAAATTTAACTGTAATACTCATATCCCCGAATGCACGCAATGCATCTTTCATATAATCTGGATTGAAAGAAATCTCCAACGGATCGCCCGTTACTTTTTCATAATTTAATGGTTCTTCCACTTTACCGATTTCAGGAGAGTTTCCATAAAGAATCACCGAATCAGAAGCAATGGCTAAACGAACAATATTATTACGGCCTTCATGTGACAATAATGAGGCACGATCGATAGCGGATAATAATTCAGGAACATAAAAATCGATTTCGGTATTAAAGCTTGTTGGAATCAAACGATTTGTATCAGGATAATTTCCCTCTAGTAAACGAGAATAGAAATACATATTTTGCGTCTTGAACAATACTTGGTTTTCCATAATACTGATTTCGACCATTTCTTCTTCATTTGTGAATGAACGAGAAAGCTCAGTTAAACTTTTCCCAGGAATCACGATATTGAAATTTTCTGCTGCTTGTTCGATTGGAATGATTCGTTGACTTAAACGATGTGAATCTGTCGCTACTGCCAATAATTTTTGATTGTCCAAAATAAAATGAACTCCGGTCAAAATCGGACGACTCTCGTGCAGAGAAACCGCAAAGCCTGTTTCATTGATAATTTTTGTCAACAGGTGAACCGGCAATTGGATTTGATTTTTAGCATCGATCACAGGCAGGTGTGGATAATTATCTGCATCTAATCCGTTTACTGTAAAATCAGCTTTTCCGGAAGTGATGGCGACTTGATTATTATCTAAGACTTCTAAAGTAAACATATCCTCTGGTAATTTACGAATGATTTCGCCAAAGAAACGTGCTTGTAAAACAATACTCCCAGTTGATTCAATCGTCATTTGGGCTTTTTCGTCTTCTTTACTTAGAAAACTTTCAATAGAGATATCTGCATTGCTACCTGTAAGGGTTAATCCTTCATCTGTTAAAACAATTTTAACACCGGTTAAAATAGGGATCGTCGTTTTAGAAGAGATAGCTCTTTGAACTGTTTGTAATTCTTGTAAAAATATATTTCTCTTTACAGTTAATTTCATAATGATTGAACTCCTTTTTTAATTGATTTTAAAAGCATAAATTTTGCGAAGTTAGTTTTGTATTTATATATAAATAAATAATAAAAGTAGTAGGTCCTGTTAATTCTGTGGAAAAGTCAGGAAATGAAATACAAGATAAGTTTTCCACCTGTGTATAACTTGTGGAAAACTTTTTGCTTATTCGCTTTTTTATCCACAGGCTACGAATTAAGTAAGTTTTTGATTTCGCCAACTTCTTTTTGAATCGTTGGATCTTTTTCCATTAATTGCTGGATTTTTTCATGGGCATGGATGACAGTTGTATGATCTTTTCCACCAAACTCGGCACCGATCTTTGGTAGAGAATTCTCTGTCATCTCTCGAGAAAGATACATGGAGATTTGTCGAGGCACAACAATCGATTTGACCCGTTTCTTGCCTTTTAAATCTTTTAATTGAATATGGTAATACTTTGCCACTTCTTCTTGAATTTGTAAAATCGATAGATGGTTTTGACTCCCCACCGATTTTAAAGATTTCAATGCATCTGCTGCTAAACTCGTCGTGATATCTTCGCCATTGATCGTTGCATATGCTTGAACACGGACTAGTGCACCTTCGAGTTCACGAATATTGGAATCAATTTGGCCAGCAATGTAACTTAACGTATCGTCTGGGATCTCTAGTCGTTCTGCATCTGCTTTTTTCCGCAAGATAGCAATTCGAGTCTCTAAATCAGGTGGTGTGATATCGACAGATAGTCCCCATGCAAAACGAGAAACTAACCGCTCAGGTAGTTTTGGAATATCATTGGGCGGCCGATCACTAGTTAGTACGATTTGCTTGTTCTCATTATACAAATCATTAAAGGTATGGAAAAATTCTTCCAAGGTTGCTTCTTTTTCAGCTAAAAATTGAATATCATCGACTAAAAGTAAATCAACATTTCGATATTCTTTTCTAAATTGCTCTGAATTTTTTGTTTGAATCGAATTGATGAATTCATTTGTGAATGTTTCACTACTAACATACTTCACTTTGGCATCAGGGCGATTTTGCAACATTTGATGACCAATTGCGTGCATCAAATGGGTTTTACCCAGTCCAACACCACCATAAAAGAATAAGGGATTATAAATAGAACCTGGGTCTTCTGCCACAACTAAAGCCGCAGCATGCGCCATTTGGTTGCCTTTTCCGATAACAAATGTATCGAAAGAGTACTTTGGATTTAATAAGGCTTTTTTCCCATGTTCAGCAATTTTGTCTTGCGTCACTGGGCTTTTTTTCTCTTCTTGAACGGTCATCGTCTCTTGTTCGCCAGTGACAACAAAATGAGGCATCACTTCAGCACCAGTTAATTTAAAGCCAGTCTCGACGATTTTTGCGGCTAAATTCTTTTCCCAATAGTCTTTATGAACGGCAGAAGGAACCTCTAACCATAACTGGTTATTTTCCAACTTTAACGGTTTAGTCGTTTTTATCCAAGCATCGAAACTTGGCGCAGACAAAACAGATTGGTAAGTATCTTCCAGATCTCTCCAGAAACTTTCCATATCGGGCATATGGTGACCTCCTTAGTTTAAAAGCGAAACAAGCCGCTTAGCTCTGACAGAAAAATAGGAAAATATGACGAAGGTGTTTTTTGCCTTATTCATAGGTTCTCTTTTTTCTGAAAAGCTGGCTTGTGCAGCTAGTATAGAAATAAAAGCGTAATGAGCACTTTTTCAGAAGAACGAAAATAAATTTTTGTATATAAAAAAGCAGAATAAATATAAATAGATAAGCAAATAGAATTTTAGCATTTTTTCGGAACTTTTTCCACAGGCAAATTGTGAATTGTGGAAAAAAAATTCACAGAGGGTTATAAACTTATCCACAAAGAGAGAATAAACGGTGGATTTCTCATCAAAAATTTATTTATCCACAGCACGTTCTGCAAAACAAATCCAAGGAATACAGACTTTTCGCAAAGTTATGCACAGCTTAAAAATAGGATGTGCATAACTTTTTAACAACCTGTTTTTTTGTGTAAAAGTGTGGAGAAAACTAAAAATGAAATGTGCTGCTTAAAAAAACTATCCACAAGTTATCCCGAATGTTTTTTATTTTGTGGATAACTTATTTCGTTAAGTGGAAAAATTAATTTCTTAAAATTTATTGACAAATATACCCAATACTAGGTATACTATCAAAGTATGTCTATGTATTGATGGATAGTTACAATTTCAGGAGGTGGAACAAGAGATGAAAAGAACGTATCAACCAAACAAACGCAAACGTCAAAAAGTTCACGGTTTCCGTAAACGCATGAGCACAAAAAATGGTCGCAACGTATTAGCGAGCAGACGTCGTAAAGGCAGAAAAGTTATTTCAGCATAATCTATGTTGATTTTAAATAACGAATCAAGTTCAAACTAAGAACCCTTTATTATCTTCACAATGTATGTGTGGAAATAATAAAGGGTTCTTTTGTTGTGAATCACCACGATTGGCTTAGCCAGAGTGGATGATGAACAATACTTGGCGAACGTAGTGAGCGAAGTTACCTAACTAGAGAATCACTACATCAAGATAGCACTTTAATAAAAAGCAGAGAAAGTGAATAGCTAGAAAAAAACTGAGCTCATGGAGCTTAGCCAGAGTGGATGATGAACAATACTTGGCGAACGTAGTGAGCGAAGTTACCTAACTAGAGAATCACTACATCAAGATAGCACTTTAATAAAAAGCAGAGAAAGTGAATAGCTAGAAAAAAACTGAGCTCATGGAGCTTAGCCAGAGTGGATGATGAACAATACTTGGCGAACGTAGTGAGCGAAGTTACCTAAGTAGAGAATCACTACATCAAGATAGCACTTTAATAAAAAGCAGAGAAGTAAATAGCTAGAAAAAAACTGAGCTCATGGAGCTTAGCCAGAGTGGATGATGAACAATACTTGGCGAACATAGTGAGCGAAGTTACCTAAGTAGAGAATCACTACATCAAGATAGCACTTTAATAAAAAGCAGAGAAGTAAATAGCTAGAAAAACTGAGCTCATGGAGCTTAGCCAGAGTGGATGATGAACAGGAATAGCTATATCTAAGAAGCGTAGCAATCTAATTAATGAATTGCTAAAAAAATAGAAAATGCAGCAAGTGATTTTTCCAAAAGTATTTCGCTACAACAAGAAATAAAGTGAAAAAAAAGCAAAAAAATGATACTATATGAATTTGAAGTCATTAATACTAAAATCTCTGGATATTTTCCCTGAAATTTGAAAAAAAATGACCGAAATATGCTATTATTATAGAGTGAGTAAAAAAGAACGATAGAAAGAAACAAAGGGATGCAGATGAAGAAATCCTATAGAGTAAAAAAAGAGAAAGAATTTCAAACTGTCTTTCAGCATAAACAGTCTTGCGCAAATCGAAGATTTGTTGTATACGTATTGGAAAAACCGGAACAAAAACATTTTCGGGTCGGAATTTCCGTCGGGAAGAAAATCGGTAATGCCGTAGTTAGAAATGCTGTAAAGCGTAAAATCCGTACATCGATCTACCAATTGAAAGAATCAATCGATCCGATGTGCGATTTTATTATTATTGCACGACCAGGTATCGACAAGTTAACATCTGAAGAAGTTCATAGTAATATCAAGCATGTTTTAAAACTTGCAAAAATTTTGAAATAAGAGAGGAACAGTTTTGTGAAGAAGTATAAACGCTTATTATTGATGGCAGGTTTAGTAACGCTTGTTTTCGTATTATCTGCCTGTGGAACAGCTCCGATTAACGAGAGTAGTACAGGAATTTGGGATCGCTATATTGTCTATTATTTCGCTGAAGCAATTAAATTTTTATCCATTTCAGCAAATACAGGTGTTGGGATCATCCTATTTACATTAGTGATTCGGATTATCTTATTACCATTGATGCATTTCCAAACCAAAAGTATGCGCAAAACACAAGAATTACAACCTAAATTAAAAGCGCTACAAAAACAATATTCATCAAAAGATCCAGAAACACAACGTTTATTCCGTGAAGAACAACAAAAACTATATGCAGAAAATAATGTAAACCCATATGCAGGTTGTTTACCATTATTGATTCAAATGCCAATCATGATGGCGTTATATCAATCCATTTCTCGCGTTCCAGAATTGAAGCAAGGAAGTTTCATGTGGTTGAATTTAGGTCAACCCGATCCCTATCTAATTTTACCGATTCTTGCGGCAGTCTTTACATTTGCCAGCAGTTATTTAACAAGTATGAGTCAAATCGAATCAAATGCTTCATTGAAAATCATGAATTTTGTCATGCCCGTTATGATTTTTGTGATGGGGATGAGCTTAGCCAGTGGACTATCCCTTTACTGGGTGGTTTCAAATGCTTTCCAAGTAGGTCAAACTTTATTGATCAACAATCCATTCAAAATCCGCAAAGAACGAGCAGAAGCAGAGCGACAAGTAAAAGAACGCGAGCGAGCATTGAAGAAAGCAATGAATCCTAAGAAAAAAAATAAGAAAAAATAAAAGGAGGTTTTCCAGATGCCGGTTTATGAGGGAAACACAATTGAAGAAGCAACAAATAAAGGGTTGCACGCACTGAATTTGTCAAAAGAAGATGTAGAGATCAACGTGATCACAGATGCTAAAAAGGGGTTCTTGGGTTTTGGTAAAAAATTTGCTCAAGTATCAATTGAACCTACAGTCAGTGAACAAATCGCAGAAGCCATTGAAGAGACAGTTGAAGATATCATTGTGACTGATGAGGAAGTCAAAGCTGAGACAGCTTTTGAAGAATTATTAGTGCATAAGGCTGATCCCTCAGAAACAAAAGTCTTGGAAAACCTAGAAGATGAAGAAGCAATCACTGAGTTAGCTATGTATTTAACCGCGATCTCAAAAGAATTGAATGCACCAGCTTTAGTCCGTTTAGAACGTAAAGATGGATTATTGGTTTTCCATTTAGATACAGATAAACAAGGGATTTTGATTGGGAAACACGGAAAAGTTTTAAATGCGATGCAATATTTAGCACAAGTTTTTGTTCATCGTGCTGCTAAGAATAAATTGTCTGTAGTGGTAAATGTTGGTGATTATCGTGAAAAACGCCAAGCGATTTTACAGCGTTTAGCGGAAAGAACAGCAGAGAAGGTTAAACAAACAGGGCGTCCAGTTTTTCTAGAACCGATGCCAGCATTTGAAAGAAAGCAAATTCATTTTACGCTAAGCAAAGATGACCATATCAAAACGCACTCAGAAGGCGATGAACCTTATCGTTACCTAGTTGTTGAACCAGTTAAAAAATATTAATAATAAAGTTGATGACCCTTTAAAAAAGCAATTTTTTAAAGGGTCATTTTTTGTTGAAATCACGGTACAGCACTAAAAAACACATTGACAAATACTATGAAACAAAGTATATTTTAAACGAAATCATTCTTATCAACGTACAAAATACGATGATAAAGTAGTTGGAGCATTTGTGCTTCTTCCAGCCTGGTTCTTTTAGAATCAGGTTTTTTCTATATTCTATTAAAAAAAGAAAAGCTAATTAAAGCTCTTCCTTTTTTCTTAAAGAATAATCAACCAATCGTCGTTTGAGTAAATTGAACCACAGTTCCATAAGCAAATATTTCCACGACCCATTTTCCTTGGTACTCTACATATTTTTCTTCAAAGTGACAATTGATAACAGCATCTGCTTCATACTCAAATGCGATCACTTTCAGCTGGCGGTAGACACCACTAAACACATCATTTGGATTAACTTCAGGTGAAAATAAGTCTGTCTCAATTCGATCTGTTGCAAAAACAATATCCCGAACGATATACTTTTTATTCACATTTCCCGTAGATAACGTGATTCCACTTAAACGATTCTCTAATTCTTGTTCGTTTAGTTCGTCTCTTTTTGTTTGTTTCATAGTAGGAACCTCCTCGTCTTGTTACGTTTATTTTAAAGATAATCTTTAAGAAATGCAAAGTTAAAGAACAATGAACCTAAATAAACAATGTTGCGAAAAAATAAAAAATATGCTATTCTATGTCATGAAATTAATAGGAATTGACGCAGTGAAAGTGCTAGATCCAACCTGAAAAAATAAGGGGTGGAGTGGGCGCTTTTTTTGTAGCCAAAAATGGCTTCATACATAGTAATTATTACGCAAAAAACATCTCAATCCATCAATGAAAGGAAGTTAATCATGCAACAAATAACGCTAGAGTTCGATACAATCGCCGCAATTTCAACACCGCCTGGTGAAGGAGCAATCAGCATTGTTCGTTTAAGCGGTGATGAAGCAATCAAGATTGCCGATAAAGTTTACCGATCTGGAAGTAAACAATTGTTAGAGGTTCCCACACATACAATCCATTATGGGCACATCCTTGATCCCAAAGATGATAGCTTGCTGGATGAAGTGATGGTTTCAGTGATGCGGGCACCAAAAACATTTACTAGAGAAGATGTGGTGGAAATCAACTGTCACGGTGGGATCGTCGTTGTGAACCAATTATTGCAGCTATTATTAAGAGAAGGCGCACGTTTAGCTGAACCAGGTGAATTTACAAAGAGAGCCTTCTTAAATGGTCGAATGGATTTGTCACAAGCAGAAGCTGTGATGGATTTGATTCGGGCGAAAACAGACCGAGCGATGCACGTGGCTTTGGATCAATTAGATGGAAATTTATCTTCCTTGATTCGTTCTTTAAGACAAGAAATTTTAGAAACATTAGCTCAAGTTGAGGTAAATATCGATTATCCCGAATATGATGATGTGGAAGAATTAACGACTAAATTATTACTTGAAAAAGCAGGTTTTGTTAAAGCCCAGATCGAAGGGTTACTAACAACAGCTAAACAAGGAAAAATTCTGCGTGAAGGATTAAGTACGGCGATCATCGGTCGTCCAAATGTTGGGAAATCAAGCTTATTGAATCATTTATTACGTGAAGAAAAAGCCATCGTAACAGATATCGCTGGCACAACGCGTGATGTGATCGAAGAATATGTCAACGTCCGTGGCGTTCCATTGAAATTGATCGATACAGCAGGTATCCGAGAAACGGAAGACATCGTAGAGCGGATCGGTGTGGAACGTAGCCGTAAAGCATTAGCTGAATCTGATTTGATTTTATTGGTCTTGAATCAAAATGAACCACTAACAGCAGAAGATCGTCAATTATTGATAGCAACAGACGGATTAAAACGAGTGATCCTACTGAATAAGATGGATTTACCTACTCAACTAAATCGAGAAGAATTAACACAACTTGTTAATAATGAAGAAATTTTACCTGTGTCAGTCTTATCTAACACAGGGATGGAACAGTTGGAATTAAAAATCGCTGATCTTTTCTTCGGTGGACAAACTGGAGAAAAAGATGCAACCTATGTATCCAATACCCGTCACATTGCTTTACTAGATCAAGCAGCGCTCGCATTAGATGAAGTGATTCGAGGAATCGAAGCTGGAATGCCTGTGGATCTCGTTCAAATGGATATGACACGTTGCTGGGACTTTTTAGGTGAAATCGTCGGTGACAGTGTTCAAGACGAACTAATCACCCAATTATTCAGTCAATTTTGTTTAGGAAAATAGAAAGGAAGAGTCGATGAATCAATTTAAAGCAGAATCGTATGATGTAATCGTAGTCGGAGCAGGGCACGCAGGCTCAGAAGCGGCCTTAGCATCCGCTCGCATGGGCAGCAAAACGCTGCTTTTAACAATCAATTTAGATATGGTGGCCTTTATGCCATGTAATCCGTCTGTGGGAGGTCCAGCTAAAGGCGTCGTGGTTCGAGAAATCGATGCCTTAGGCGGCGAAATGGGTCATAATATAGACAAAACATACATCCAAATGCGGATGCTAAACACTGGAAAAGGTCCGGCCGTTCGCGCCTTGCGCGCCCAAGCGGACAAACATGCTTACGCTACTGAAATGAAACACACGATTGAGCGTACGGACAACTTATCATTAAGACAAGGAATCGTGGAGCGCTTGCTCGTAGAAGACGGTATTTGCAAAGGCGTTATCACAACAACAGGCGCACAATACCAAAGTAAAGCGGTGATCATTACAGCTGGAACTGCACTGCGCGGAGAAATCATCATCGGTGAATTGAAATATTCTTCTGGGCCTAACAATTCTTTACCATCAATTGGTTTAGCGGATCATTTAAAAGAGCTAGGCCTTGAAATGGATCGTTTCAAGACTGGAACACCACCACGTGTGAAATCTAGTACGATCGACTATTCAGTGACAGAAGAACAACCAGGCGATGAAGAACCAAATCATTTTAGTTTCAGTACGCCAGATGATGCCTATAATTTAGATCAACGTTCTTGTTGGTTGACCTATACGAATGAAGGAACGCATGAAATCATTCAAGACAATCTACACCGCGCACCAATGTTTACCGGAATCGTAGAAGGAGTAGGCGCACGTTATTGTCCATCGATCGAAGACAAAATCGTTCGTTTTTCGGACAAACCTCGTCATCAACTATTCTTAGAACCAGAAGGCTTGAATACAGAGGAAGTCTATGTTCAAGGGCTGTCAACTTCTTTACCAGAAGATGTTCAAACGGATATACTACATTCGATTGCCGGGTTAGAAAAAGCTGAAATGATGCGTACAGGCTATGCAATTGAATATGATGTGGTCGTGCCGCATCAATTGCGTCCAACCTTAGAAACAAAAGTCATCGACGGCTTATTTACAGCAGGTCAAACCAATGGCACGAGCGGTTATGAAGAAGCAGCAGGCCAAGGATTGATTGCAGGAATCAATGCAGCACTTAAAGTACAAGGCAAAGAACCATTCGTGATGAAACGTAGTGATGGCTACATTGGTGTAATGATCGACGATCTAGTAACAAAAGGAACCAACGAACCTTATCGTTTATTAACATCAAGAGCGGAATACCGGTTGATTTTACGTCATGATAATGCAGATTTACGTTTGACAGAACAAGGTCATGCTATTGGGTTAGTGAAAGAAGACCAATATACAGCCTATCTTGAAAAGAAAAAAGCTGTTGAAGCAGAAATCACACGCTTAAGTTCAGTCAGAGTGAAACCTACAGCGGATGTACAAGCATTTTTAGAGGCAAAAGGATCTGTTCCATTGAAAGATGGAGTCTTAGCCAGCGACTTCTTAAAACGTCCGGAAATGTCGTATTACGAAGTGACAAAATTTATTCCAGCAGCACAAGAAGAACTGGATAATAAAGTGATTGAACAAGTAGAAATTCAAATAAAATACGAAGGCTATATCAAAAAAGCGTTGGACAAAGTTGATAAACTAAAACGAATGGAAGCCAAACGAATTCCAGAAAATATTGATTACGAAGCAATCAACGGTTTAGCGACAGAAGCCAAACAAAAATTACAAAAAATCCAACCAGAAACAATTGCCCAAGCAAGTCGGATCAGTGGCGTCAATCCGGCTGACGTTTCGATTTTGATGGTGTATATCGAACAAGGGAAAATAGCAAAGGTACAACCAGAAAAGGCTTGATTTCAAGCCTTTTTTTTGTTTCATGTGAAACATTTTGTCTCTATTCGTCGTAAAAAAGCTGGCGTACTGTCGAAATCTAATCATTTTGCATTAATTTTTTTATAACTATTTTAGGGAGACTTTTAACAGTAAAGTAAAAGTTACTCAGAACAAATATGAAGTAAGATCAAGGTGTAAAGAACATGCTAGCTATAATTTATCTGCTTTACATAGATAGCAATAACAGTCTTATTAATCAAAAAATGAAGGAGCAAAAGAAGATGAAAAGTATGGAACAAATGATCAAATGGATGTCAGATCGAAAAGGAAGAATCACTTATTCTATGGCGGCACGCTTAGGACCGAATAGCTATGATTGTTCTAGTGCTGTTTATTTCGCGTTGATCAATGGAGGGTTTTTATCAGCTGGAATGATGGGAAATACGGATACTCTTTTCTCACATCTAGAAAATGCCGGTTGGGTTCAGATTCAAGTAGATACAACAGGCAATTATCCTGCAAAAAAAGGTGATATTTTTATCTGGGGAAAACGTGGAGCATCTGGTGGTGCGGCAGGTCACACAGGTATTTTTATAGACAACAGTGACAACATTATTCACTGTAATTACGGCTACAACGGCATTACAATCAACGACCATGATACAATTTGGCGATTAAATAGTTGCCCTGAGATAACGATTTATCGCTATAATAAAGAGGCAGAGTCATCCTCACATCTAGTCACTGCAAATGCTAAACCTACTCCACAAGAGACACAATCACGGTTAATCCCAATGTCAGGGACATTCTATCCAGACCGAAAATTAGCAGTAAGCCGAGATACCAATCCAGATGACAAAATTAGTCCAGCACTGGCGTATTATTTACCGAAAATGGCGATCAACTACGATCATTATCTGCATAGCAATGGCTATGTTTGGATCAGTTATGTCAGTCCTGGAGGTGTACGCCGCTATGTTGCAGTAGGACCAGATGATGAGCGGACCGATACAACATGGGGAACTGGCTTCTTCAATTGATAAAAAAACTGGATTTCTATAAAAAATAAAAAAGAACAGATAGCTCAATTGGTTACAGTCAATTTTAGCTCATTTTGACTATACCGATCCTACTATATTACATTTAGATTGTGCGTTAAGCTGCGTCAATATTGATGGCAAATGGACTTCCAATCAATGAATCTGTCTACATTACCGATCAGTCATTTACACAGTTGATCGAAGAGCTGAAAGCACATGACATAAAAGTGGAAACCTTAGATTATGAGGTTTCTAGAATATTCGGTGGTTCATTCCGCTGTACCACACAAGCATTATTAAGAACAACCAACGAATCAAAAAGAGTATAAAAAACCGCAACTTCAGATTTTCGCCAAATAATAGTAAAAAAGAAACCAATCTTTCACCACAAAATAGTCACAATCTCCAGTTATTATTAAGTCATACCAAACAAACAACCCTAACAAAACACTTTTTCATTTTTTAACTCCTTTTCCCACTCTTCCCCGAAGAGTGGGTTATTTATTGTGAATCACTGCGACTGGCTTTGCCAGAGCAGATGATGAACAATACTTGGCGACCAAAGGGAGCGAAGTTTCCATACAAGAGAATCACCAGCAAGTTATGACTTCACGAAAGTACAGAAGAGGATAACCGGAATAATCATAGCACGACTGGCTTTGCCAGAGCAGAAGATGAACAATACTTGGCGACCAAAGGGAGCGAAGTTTCCATACAAGAGAATCACCAGCAAGTTATGACTTCACGAAAGTACAGAAGAGGATAACCGGAATAATCATAGCACGACTGGCTTTGCCAGAGCAGATGATGAACAATACTTGGCGACCAAAGGGAGCGAAGTTTCCATACAAGAGAATCACCAGCAAGTTATGACTTCACGAAAGTACAGAAGAGGATAACCGGAATAATCATAGCACGACTGGCTTTGCCAGAGCAGAAGATGAGCAATACTTGGCGACCAAAGGGAGCGAAGTTTCCATACAAGAGAATCACCAGCAAGTTATGACTTCACGAAAGTACAGAGAAGGATAACCAGAAAGAACCATAGCACGATAAGCTTTACCAGAGTATCGTTCATTTTTTATATTACTATTTAGTATGTTTTCCTTTTCTTCTCTTCCAGAAAAGGAGGGATCCGGCTGTGCCTGTTATAAAAGCACCTAGTCCTTGTCCCAATAAAGAAGTTTCTGTACCTGTATTTGGTAATCTTCTTTCAGAACGAGTATTTGGTAGTTTACTGTTTGTAGGAGCTGAAGTTGTGTCTATTTTTTTACTTATGACAACAGTTGTTCCTTTTTCCTCAAGTTTCTTCTTAGGTTCTACTAATGCTGCTGGTGCCTCGGTTAGCTGGACTGCAACAGGTGCTTCTAGTGTATTAGGTTTAGTTGGTGCAGTAAGCTCAATTGGCTGTTCTATCGGAGGTATTACCGGATCAATTATTTCTGGTGTTACAATTTCTGGAATAATTGTGGTGTCAACGATGGGAGCTTTTTCAAATTCTTTAGGTTGTTCTAAAGGAGCTATATCCTTAACATCTTCCAAGTCGTCTAGTGCAACAGGACCATTAGGATGGCTGCTTTCCTCAGCTTTTTCACTATCTAATGCCACATTTGTTACATCATCAGAAATACCTAATTCTACAATTGAATCCGGAGGAGTAGACACACGCTTTTCTGTTAGAGTAGGTAAATTAATTCCTGTGATTGGTTCAATTATTTTAGTTGAAGCAACAGCTGGCGCAGATACTGGATTAGGTTGTTTTGCTCCATTTTGTACTTCCTTCGGCATATTGATTCCTACAGGTTTTGTAGGAGTCAAAGACATATCAGGAACTTCGGGAATTTCTGGAGCATTAATTTTTTTGAGTACTAGCGTGTCTAATTCAGTTTTAATTGTTTCTAGATTAATAGGTGGAAGGATGACCTCTCCAATCTTAGATTGT
The DNA here is from genome assembly GCF_050499005.1 of Enterococcus sp. AZ101. Taxonomy (NCBI): domain Bacteria; kingdom Bacillati; phylum Bacillota; class Bacilli; order Lactobacillales; family Enterococcaceae; genus Enterococcus; species Enterococcus sp. AZ101. The sequence goes on from NZ_JBMHEZ010000003.1 coordinate 510,166, forward strand.
GCGGTTACTTTCCAAGGAGTTGCTGAACCTGAAACAACATCTTTTATCCATTCGTAGAGAGAGACACCTTCGTTATAATGAGTTGTATAGAAATCATCTAAATTTATTTCATAAGTAAATGTCATGATTCTAAGATTTGAAGTAGCGTTGGCCGAAATTTTATCTGAGTTTTTGGGTGGCTCAACATTATTTCCCGTTGCTAAATTGAATTCTTCAATAGCGGTAGCCATGGTAGAATTGGCCGCTTTCCACTTATTAGAAACACCTTTTAGGTAGTCAACATACTTCCCAAGTTTATCAATTGCTCCACCTGTAATTGACTTATAGATTGATACAAATTTATCCTTTTCTTCAGATGTATTTAATGATTCTAAACGTTCAGTTGGATAGCCAATAGGAGCAAAATCAAGGTTTCCTGTGGTGTTAATAATGTCAAGCCAAGAATCTAATTCTTCGTTAGGATCTCCAGCATTTCCTTTAGACCACCCTGTAGTGTATGCATCGAAAGCCTCAGAATAGTTTTTGTATGATTGGTAATATTGCTGATAGGCGCTAGCACTGTTTTTATTAGTTTCCATCACCTGTTCAGCTTCCGCAATATAGTTCATTAAAGTAGTTTGAAAATTTTCTGGTCCATAAATAAGGTCATGAACGATTTCTGGTTTAATAGAACTAGCATTGTAAAGCTCATTTTTAGTTTGATATTCTTCAATGATTGGCCAGGACTCATTTAAAGCTTTAGTTAAAGCTAGTTTAGCTGTGTCATATTTCGTTTGCCATAGTGCTAAATCAGCAGGAATATTATCAAGGTTTTCAAATGTAATGTTATCAGCTGGAAAGTCATTAAGAATGTTATCCATTCCCATTTTGGCAGCATTGATTTCACTTGCAGCAGTAACAGCTTTCTGATAAACATCAAGTGCATCTTCGTAGGGTTTTCCAGCTGTAAGGAAGCTTTCTTTTGCAAGATCATACTTGGTTTTTAGTTTAGTAAAGAGTGCTAGGGCGGTATCATAGTCTGTATTAACAGTGTTTAATTTTCCGTTAGCTATTTTATAGTCAGCATCAGCCACTTTCCATGCACCATTGGCGGCATCGTATGCTTTACCAACCTCCTTATACTTTTCATGAAGTGTTTTAAATGCATTTTCTGATTCTGTATACTCTTTTGAAACAGCCGTGAATTCTTTTTCGTGGACTTGTTGCTCATTTTTCGCTTCGCTTAATTTAGTCAAAGTCGCGGTATAAATTTCTAAAGTTTCGCCATATTTAGTTTTTAGACCAGCATAGTAAGCAGCTAGATCTGCATATTCTTCCTCGCGCAGTATAAACGTTTCTTTGGCTTTAGAAATAGCTGTTGTGGCTGTTGTATAAGCCGTTTCAGCAACAATGTATTCGGTGTTTAAATCAGCAAATTGTTTCGTTATCTTATCGTAATTTACTTTTGTTTCAGTGTATTGTGTTTCTAAAGATGTGTATTGTTTTTGGGTTACGTTCAATGTTTCACCTAGTTTGGCGAAAGATGTTTCAGCTATAGTCAGGTCGGTTTTTAGCTTGATTAAATGCTCTGCTAATACGTGATATTCCGGTAAAATAAGATCATATTTGGTACGTGCTGCTTCATATTTTAGCTGCGCTTCTTTATATTTTTCGTTCACCTTAAGATAGTTCGTCTCAATAGTCTTGAAGGCTTCTGATCCATTTATAAATTTCTCTGATAGGGCATCATAGGCTTCTTTTAACTGATCATACTGGACTTTTACTTCAGCAGATTCTGTGAGCGCCGCTTGATAGGCGCTTTCTGTTTCAGCATAGACACTCGTTGCTTGTTTGTATTCAATACTGAGTGCATGGTAGTCTTTTTCTAATTGTTGATAGTCAGCAGTTGCTTGATTACATTGTGTTACAAGAGTATCATGCTTTTGTTTGAGCGACTGGTAAGATGCAGCAAACAGATGATAGTCAGCGCTTGCTGTTTCATATACTGTTTGAATTTCTTTAAATTTCGTAGTGAGTAGCTCTCCTTGTTCTTTTACTTGTTGGTATTTTTTGCTTACTTCGATATAGCGAGCATTATTTTCGTTATAGGCTGCTAGGGCGGCGGTATATTCTGCAGTCCCTTCTTTATACTGTTTTAAAATTACCTCTGCGTCTGCTCTTTTTTCGTTATAGATAGTCAAATCAGTTTCATAAGTAGTGAGTGTAGCATCGTATTCAGCTTTTTGTTGATCATAGGCTGTTTTAGTTGTCTCATATGCTTTGGTTTGTTGATCGAAGGTCGTTTTTTTTGTTTCGTACGTTGTGCGTTCCGTTTCATATTGAGTTGCGATTTCTTTTAATTGACTAGATAAAGTCTTATAAGTTGTTTTCGCTTCTTCGTATACTTGTTTCGTAGTAACGTAATTTTCTTTGATTTGATTATACCCCGCTAGTTTTCGCGCATAATCATTGATTGATATCGTTAAATCGGACAGCTGTTTTTCGTAAACTGTTTTATCAGTCATATAACTTGTGTTCGCCTCATTATATTCTGTTAATAGTTCGTTATATTTTTCAAGGTCTTTATCATAATCAGATTTTACTTTAATATAGTCCGTTTTGGCTGTTTCAAATTCTATTTTTAAGGTGTTGTATACCTGTGTTGCTCCGTTTAATTCTGTTGCTTTGGTATCATAAACTGTTTTTTCAGTATTGTAATTGCTAAGCAGCGTTCCATAAGAAATTTTTTGTGCGTTATAGTTTGTTAGTTGAGTGTTGTATTTATTTTTTTCCTCATTGTATGCTGTTTGAACGGTTTGGTAAGCTGTTGCAGCATCTTCGTAAATTTTTCGATTCGTTTCGTACTTACTTCGTAAATTTTCGTAGAGTATTCTTTTTGCTTCAGCATCTTTGTTCAAGGCTTCATATTTAGCTTGCGCATCTACATACTTTATTTGCTTATCCAAAAAAGTTGCTTCCGCCCTTTGATAAAGGGCTTTTTCTGTTTCGTAAGCCGCTTTGGCTTCATTATAAGTTTCAATATGTGCTTCGTAGCTGGATTTGTTTGTTTCATATGTAGCTTTATGTGTGTTATAAGTCTTAGCCGCTGCTTCAAAAATCGTTAACTGTGTTTGGTAGGTTTCTTTTAGTTCGTCTAAAGTTGTTTTAAGTTGATTTGCTGCAGCATACGTTTTATCAGCTTGGTTTTTATGGGTATCATAGTCTTCTAATGCAGTATCGTACGCTTCTTTTGTATCCTCGTATTCTTTTTTTGCAGTTGTATATTCTTCTAATATACTCTTATAATCTTTTTCCAACGTTGCTTGAACAGATCGGGTCTGCTCAACTGCTGCAGCTAATGCGTGTACTGAGCTACCAGAGCCGATTAGAACCGTACTTGAAAATAATATAAATTTAAATGAACCTTTTTTCCATGAGTCATTCATTAAAGCACACTTACCTTCCTTTTTTGTAATAATGTTAATATAGTAAAAAATCAAAACTTTCGTAAATATAATGATGAACAGTGTTTGTTAGTATAAATCCAGATCAAACAACCCTAACAAAACATTTTTTCATTGTTTAACTTCTTGTCCCGTCGTTGCCTAAAGGGCAGGTTTTGTTTATGTAAGTAAAAAAATTCTCCTTCTTAAAAAAAATAGTAATTAGAAAAAGGCATTATAACCAATCTTTCTATTAATAGTATAACTCTTTTTATAACATATTTGTATTCTTATGTAAAAAATGATAAAGTTTGAATATATAAAGGCTTGAAATATCTTTTAAAGAGGAGCGATAGAGTGAAAAAGAGGAAAATAAATGTATTGATGCTTGTGTGTTTACTAGTACCTATTTTTTTAGGGCCGATAAATGCCTATGGACTGGCTATGGATGTAGAGGGAGTTGAGTCAACTAGTGCAAATACCCAAAATTTACTGAGAAATGAACCACTAGACGAAACGAGTATGTCTAGTACACATGTAGAGGCTGTAGAGGAGGAGCATCAACTGTCAAATCCTGATGCAGAAAAAAAGAATCAACTCAATGTTACATGGGTAGGCGTCGATGGAACAGAGACTAATTATTTGAACGAAATTTTTACACAAGAATATTGGAAAGGGCTATTACGCATTAGCGGAACTGTTCCAAGGGAAGATCATGCTGAAATACGCTATATTATTGACATGGGTAGTGATTTTAATGGAACATTATCCAGTAAAAATCCTGAAGTAGGTGTACATAATCTGCCTCAAAATGGACAATGGGAAATCATCAGTACGTCATTATTAGATGAAGCAACAGAGTATTGTGAAGAAATAGATGTGGTACTTGAAAAAAAAGAGATGAACAATCAGAAAAGTAGTTTCGAATTTAATTCTATTCAGTTAATTTATGGGGAGAGTAGAGAAGAAGTAAAACCATTAACCTTAGTCTTGACTATCCCAACTGAAGAGGAAGAAACACAAAAAATCCCTGAAATAAAACCTGAACAACAAGGATTATCCCCAATTATTCGTGAATTACCGGATATCAAAAATAATAATCAACCTGTAGCCAATCTTTCCATTTCAGAAGTCTACTCTAACCGTACGCCATTGGCAGGTGAATACTTTGATATGACTGTTCGGATCAATAGCGGTAGTATTGGTGAATCAGATGCACCAATTAAAAACACCAAAATTATTGTTACTTTACCTGATACTATAGAAATTATTTCAGTACCAGAAAGTAATGTTTATCAAGTAACCACGGAAAATGTAGGTTTAAATAAACAAATAACGATTAACTATTTAAAAGAGTTATCCGTTGGAAAGATGCTGACACTACCTTTTGGTTTGCGTTTTAAAAGAGGCGTTAGTTTGCCTACAACAACATTGAGTGGGTTAATCAAAGTGAGTGCAAATAATGCAAATGGAAAAGAAAAAACGCTAGATGGTATTCACCCAAAAATCAATGAAAGCGTGAATCATTTGATTGCCGAAAAAGATCCAGACGCGGAACCTATAGAGATCCATACATCTAAAATAAAGATCGTTCCTGAATCAGAAGTCGGCGGTGTCAATATTAAAAATGGCAATTTGCATATTGAATTCCCAGCTGAAATTGAGCTCTATAGTGTAACCTATCAAGGAATGAATTATCCTGTAGTTGGACCTGAAAATGGACTTTACAACGTAGTTATTCCAGTTGGAGATATCAATGTTGAAGGTGCAGTGACTACGGTGGATTTAACCTACGAATACCCGTATTCTACAACGGGAATGCCCAAAAATCATGAAATCAAAGCAACTCTGAAGGGGGAACGTTTGGACGGTACATTTGTAAATGATGAGGTCATTTTATCAGAAACAGTGCCAGCTTTAGGAGATTTAAGCGGTTACCCTGGCATTAAATTTTTTACAAAAACAGCGCCTAACAGAATGCTTAAAGAGAAAGATCAAACATTGGCTTATACACTTTCATTTTCACCGAAATTGGATATGAGAAATAGTTATTTAGTGGACGATCCTCTCAGAAGTTCAGATGAGATAGATTTTTTTGAAGGTTTCCGCTATCAAAGTTTTTCTTGGTCAGCACAAAAAAGCAAAAATCCGGGAATCACAGGATTGATTAGTACAGAATTATTTTACCAAACTAAAAAAAATAACAACTGGGTTTCGATGGGACCCACAAGTCTAGGCAATACAATTCAAGTATCAAGTTTAGGTCTGGCTGCGGATGATTATATTACCACTGTAAAGTATGTATTTACTTATCAAGGGTCAAAGAACATCCCTAAAGATGCTGGGAAGGTGTCAATTTCAGCAGTTGGTAAAACCATGGAAGGAGTGAAAGATCCTACTCTTTCACTAGTAGATGGTTTGACCAATACGTTGTATATTTACGGAGACCGCAAACATGCGAATGCATCTGAAAGTTCCTATGAGCCTTTTGTACAAGGTGGCTATGAAGCGAATCAGGATAATAAAAATAATACGCAAACAGCAACGACAATTTTTACAGGTGAAGGTGCATATCCTGGCTATTCTGGATGGGAGTCTCCTTTTTATCCGAGGATCAATGACATTGGTTCAACCTTCAGCTACAAAATTCGTGTCAATAATGTCTTAGGCTCAGGGAAATTGAAAGATCCTATTTTATATATCACTGTACCCTCGAGTATCACTATTGAAAATGTAGCATTAACGAATCCACAGAATGATCCAGATGCGCAAATTGAAATCAAACAAGTGAGTAATACCATACAACTGGTGACGATTCGCTACAATAATGATTGGCGCAACAATGAAAACTATAACGCTGATCACGAGATAAAAATCACCGCAAATGGCTCCAAAAATGTAAATAGCATGGAGGAATTCAATAATTATTTAGTATCAGGAGATGCCAAACAAAATTATGACGGTGGAGCCGACTGGGTTACAGGTGTTCCTGGTGTGGGAAATGTTGTAGCAGCAATGTCGAAAAATCGAGTAGTTCAATTCAATCGTTCAGTTGGGTTAGATAGTAAAATGGAAATTTCCAACAACGGTGCTGATTTTTCTCGTTTTATTCACCTGTTAGATCAACAAGGTACAGGAACAGATGTAACGTATCGACTAACGGTTCCAAACAATGGTAATGTTAAAATCAATGAATTGCATGTCATTGATAACCTTCCGAATCCTCAGGATACCATGACTATCTCAGCGGATGGCCGTCATTCTACGATAGGGGGACAGCTGAAATCGATCACATTAGCTGATGGCTCTTATCTAGATGGAAATTATGAATTATTTTACTCATTAAATACGACAGCTGAAAATAATCTAAGGGAATTAAATAATTTAACAAACGATCAATCTATATGGCAGTCTTGGGATGGTCAAACGCCTTTGGATAAGGCCGTTTCAGCAATTAAAATCATCAAAAAGGATGGATTAGAGAGCAATCAGCTCGTTTCCTTCCGCTTGTCATATCATATTCCAAAAGCAACAAATGATCTAGAGACACTTTGGAATAGTTTTGCTGTTGGTGGTAGTTATGTCGACGGTACAACCAATACAACTTTAGAAGTCGGAGAACCTGTAAAATCTGGTGCATACCTTGCTGCAGACGAACCAACTAAACAAATAGCAGGCATTCTTTGGGCAGATGAAAATATGAATGGACTAAGAGAAGAGTCTGAGATAAGAATTCCTGATGCTGAGGTTAATCTTTATGACTGGAATAATGATTTGGTTGAAACAACAAAAACAAAAGAAGATGGATCCTATGAATTTAATCGATTGTACAATAAAAAATATCGAATAACAATTAAACGAGTCAATTCAAATTTCAACTTAACAACGTATCAAGCGGGTTCCGATAAAACGATTGACAATGATTTTTTAGAACTAGATGGAGCCAAACAGTACGGAGAAGCTTTTGTTGACCTACCAACAGAAGAAAAACCGCTGGATATTGATGGCGGATACACGGAACCAACTACGATTGATGGATATATCTGGTATGATAGTGATCGTGACGGGCGACAATCGGCTGGTGAAGCTCCTACGAATGATATCACCGTTTCTCTTTATCGAGTAGATAATAATAGACAAAACTTATTTGTAAAAAAGGTTCAAACTGGTGCAAATGGCAAATATTATTTTACAGGTTCAGATATCAAACCTGGAGATTACCAGATTCAAGCAGAGATTCCGGTTGATTACGTCCCGACAATCAAAGGAGAAGGAACGGAAAAACAAGTTTCTAAATTTAATCTTAATGGGAAAACAGATAGTATAAAAGTGACAAAAGGCCGCAATGGTGAGTGGGATTTAGGCTTATTATTAGCGCTGCCGACATATACAAAAATTGAAGGAAAGAAAATTTGGAAAGGGGATAAAAATAAAAAAAGTGAACGGCCTCAATCAATCAAGGTTCAAGTATATCAAGATGGACAAGCTTACGGGAATCCGTTCATAGTAAACTCGAATCAGACAGATGAATGGTCATTTTCGCTAGAAGGATTACCAGAATATAAGGTACAAAGCGATCAAAAATATAGTTATACAATGAAAGAAGTTGATGTTCCGGTAAACTATACAAGTGAGGTCGACCATACAAGCTTAACGATTACCAATACCTATATCGGTGATGATACTGAGAAAGAACCCAATTCCAGTGATACTGAAGAAACGACAGGTGAATCAACGAGTAGTTCAAATAATGCTAGTGAAGAAAAAATAAGCCCAATTGAAGGGAACAATTCTACGAGTTCCTCTTATCCTATGAGCAAAAATTCTGAACGGAATGAAACAAATAGAAATAAATTACCAAGAACAGGTGAACAACCACAAAATTATTATTTTATGGGGATAGCTATATTAATCGGAACTATTGGGATTCTGTTAATGAAAAGAAAATCTCTCGAAAACTTAAAATAAGAATAGAAAAAGCAATAAAACATGAAAAAATTCATACTTTAAATAAATAGTTGTACTAAATAATCCAAACTTTCAACACAAAATTATCACAATTTCGCGATAATATATAGTCGTACCAAACAAACAACCCTAACCAAACACTTTTTCATTTTTTAACTCCTTTTCCCACTCTTTCCCCGAAGAGTGGGTTATTTGTTGTGAATCACTGCGACTGGCTTTACCAGAGCAGATGATGAACAATACTTGGCGACCAAAGGGAGCGAAGTTTCCATACAAGAGAATCACCAACAAGTTCTCACTTCACAAAAGTACAGAGAAGGATAACCAGAAAAGACCATAGCACGATAGGCTTTGCCAGAGCAGATGATGAGCAATACTTGGCGACCAAAGGGAGCGAAGTTACCATACAAGAGAATCACCAACAAGTTCTCACTTCACAAAAGTACAGAGAAGGATAACCAGAAAGAACCATAGCACGATAGGCTTTGCCAGAGCAGATGATGAACAATACTTGGCGACCAAAGGGAGCGAAGTTTCCATACAAGAGAATCACCAGTAAGTTCTCACTTCACAAAAGTACAGAGAAGGATAACCAGAAAAGACCATAGCACGATAGGCTTCGCCAGAGCAGATGATGAACAATACTTGGCGACCAAAGGGAGCGAAGTTTCCATACAAGAGAATCACCAACAAGTTCTCACTTTACAAAAGTACAGAGAAGGATAATCAGAAAGAACCATAGCACGATAGGCTTCGCCAGAGCAGATGATGAACAATACTTGGCGACCAAAGGGAGCGAAGTTTCCATACAAGAGAATCACCAGTAAGTTATGACTTCACGAAAATAAAGAGAAGGATCACTAGAAAAAAATTGATGTTCATTTTTCGAAAGAAGCATTGATCTATCCGCAGTAAACTAAAGATATAAAATGAAGGAGGGGATGATCAATGCTGGAAAATAAAGTAGAACAATTTAGAAAAGCACATAAAAAAGACCAACCACTTGTTTTAATAAATTGCTGGAATGTGGCAAGTGCGACTGAACTAACAAAGAAAACAATCAAGTTGGTTCCAACTAGCAGCTATGCAATGTCTACTCATTATGGTTATCAAGATGGTGAAACAATGCCTTTTACAGAAATACTAGACTATATTAAACAAATGGACCCGATCACTAACTACATCACAGCAGATATCGAATCAGGATATGCCTCAACACTAACAGATCTAGCAGAGAATATAGAAGCGCTTATCAATATTGGTGTGGTTGGCATCAATATCGAGGACAAAAGACCAAATACAGAAGTTTTATATACAATTACCGAACAAAGTGAGCGATTAGATTCAATTAAGCAACAACTCAATACGATAAAAAAAGATCTATTTATTAATGTTCGAACGGATACCTATTTTACTGGAGATATCATTAAAAATAATCAAGATGAACAGGTGCTAAACCAAACGATCCATCGAATCAAAGCCTATGAAAAAACTGGAATTGATGGTATTTTTATACCAGGATTAAAAAATAAAGAACACATCAAAAAAATAGCAAATGAAATCACAGTACCACTCAATATCATGCTGGATATTCATGAGGATTCTATCGAAGAATATTTGAATACAGGAATTTCTAGAATCAGTTTTGGCCCATCGATTTATCTACTTTATAATGAAAATACGAGCAAAAATTTAAACCATTTTTATACTGCACTAATTGCTGATATAACACAATACGAAGAACAAAAAAGCATCGAATTATTCAAAATAAAGTAGAAAGGGGAATGTCCAATGATCAGCGAAAAAGAAAAAAAAGACTATTATCAAGCGTTACTAGCAAAAGATTCAACCTATGACGGAATTTTCTTTGTGGGTATTAGTTCCACAGGTGTTTTTTGCCACGCAACGTGTCCCGCAAGAAAACCGAAGTATGAAAACTGTACATTTTACGAAACAGCAGAAGAGGCTCTTCTATCGGGTTATAGACCGTGCAAACGATGTAAACCGTTATCTTTTCCAAGAGAAATTCCGCCATTCGTTCAGAAAATGGTGGAGCTAGTGGAAGAAAATCCTGAAAAGCGTTGGAAAGACCAAGATTTCGCTGATTTAGGTATTCACTCAATGACTGCGAGAAGACAGTTTAAAAAAGTTTATGGCATGACATTTGTACAATATGCACGTTCAAGAAGAATGGGAATCGCCTTGAAATCAATCAAGAATGGTGAAAAACGAATCGACACGCAGCTAGATGCGGGGTATGATTCTCCCAGTGGCTTTTATGACGCTTTTTCAAAAATCATGGGAAGAAACCCGAAGCAATTACAAGAAATCAAGGTATTATCTGCTGATTGGATCGATACGATTCTCGGACCAATGATGAGCATTGCCGATGATGAATACCTGTACTTACTTGAGTTTGTCGATCGTCGTGGCTTGGAAAGAGAAATCGAACACCTCCGCAATCGGATGAATGCTTCGATCGTTCCAGGAAAAACGAAAATCAATGAACAGATCAAAAATGAATTAGCATTGTATTTTGAGAAGAAGTTGGATGAATTTCAAACACCCTATTTGTGTTTAGGTTCTGATTTTCAGAAAAGTGTTTGGCAAGCATTGACAGAAATTAAACGTGGTGAAACGTCTTCTTATAAAGAGCTAGCAGCGAAAATCGGTAGTCCGAAGGGTATGCGAGCGGTTGGGAATGCTAACGGCGCAAATCAGTTAGCAATCATTATTCCCTGTCATCGGGTGATTCAGACAGACGAGAGTCTAGGTGGCTATGGCGGCGGGGTAGAGCGGAAGAAATGGTTGTTGAAGCATGAGCGGGAGTATCTCATTAGATGAATGACCGTCTAAAAAGCTATATTTGAAACGTTTTTCTAAAATAGGTTGACGTAAAACGAAGATAAAAAACAATAGTAGAAAATAAAAGATTATGAAAGTAACTGATTCTAGGTCAGTTACTTTCATAGTTTATTTTAGATTATCTAACAGACTTCCTTTTCCTATATACCAAATATAAACATGAATCTAATAGGAACATCAATCCAATAATACTCTCACTTACTTGAATTTTTTCACCAGTTTAGCGATAATTTTATTTTAAATTATATTAATTAGATAAAAAAGACATTGCTTCATTCAATAGAACCATACTAGGAAGGCATTGGCTGGGGAGTTACTGACCAATTCGACATCTTCTGAACGGTTCTTGTTAATGGACGTGATTTTCCATCCTTTACTTGTTGTCCATAGTTCTGGTTGAACGATAAAAAAATGAGTAGGAGATTTTAGGATTTCAGTTGTTGCAGCTTTTTTTGTAATGCCTGTTCTGATTGGTGAGTAGTTGTTGGACAATATTTTTTTGTGAAGATGAGGGTTAAGGTTATTGTAAATAATATACCTGCTATTTTTTTGAAATCCTTCATTGTACCCCGTACTCCTTTTTTCTGTTTGAAGAGTCAATAATTCTTTGTGAATTTTTTAAACAACAGATAACGATAAGCTTAAAAATGCTAAGAAGCTTTTTCTATCTTCTTTAGATAATTATGTGTCGTAATAATGACAGATATACAAGAGAGAACTAAAAGAACGCCGATAATATCTAACACGATTGAATAGCTGTGACTTTTGATTTTAATTGAACTTATAAAGATAGTGGAAAGCAGCAAAAAACATGCTTTCCAATAGTTTGGATTTTTCCCTTGAGAATTTAATAAATAGAGACTCACTACACATTGCAATAGAATTAGTAGTAGGTATATTTTCATATCCATAGAGTGGCTATAATAAATAAACGCACTTTGTCCTGTGATGATTGTTCTTACTAAGATATATAATGTGGTGGCAATTTGAAAAAAAATGGTGTATCTGATTGTTTTTTCTAAATGATATCCTTTGATTGGATGTACAGACATGTTTGGCTCCTTGTTTTGCTTTATCAGAAAAATTGATAAAGTGATTTTTATTTGATGATTAGTTAGATTTTTTAACACCAGCTTTATAATGCACGATAATTATTTTTGAATCTATTGTCCTTTTTATAAAAATGTCCTTAAATGAACCTCTTGGCTTTCAAAAAATAAGTAAAAGTCCCATCATGTTCTGAATTATTTTCTCATCTCTAAATAAAACTGCCATAAAAAAACCATCAGAATGGCACCACTGATCGACAATAAGAGGATGTTGTACAATTCAAATGATTTACTTGAAACAAATACTAAAAATAAATAAGTAATGAACAACGCTACCCCAAGAAGAATGGTTAAGACTAGTAGGAGCCTCTTATAACTGGAACTGCTGAACCATTTTAGTTGCCGCTGTGCTTCTTGTCCTAGAAAATCTTCTCTAGCTGCCAATTTTTTGTGTATAGCTAAATTCACAGTATGGATAAAGTAAGGAAGAATTAAGAATAAGCTGATTAATCCGTAATATTTTATACGATTATTGATTAATAATGTAACGATAAACATAAAAAAGGTAGATAAGATTAATAAATGTTTTCTCATGTTAATGCTCCAATTCATTCAATTTTTGCTTATAAGCATCTGTATAAAACCAGAATAGAACGGAGGAAAATATTATTGAAGCTAAAGCGAGAATTATACAAATTAATTGCAAAGCAACGCTATTTTTTATAGCTAAAAAATAATAAGGACTCAGTATCTCTTTTGCTTTTAGATTTTGGATGAAAATGACAAATACTACGAAAATCGTAAAAATAGTAGTGAATAATTTACCAATTTTAAAAGAAAGTATTTCCTTATTAAAAATCTTCTTAATTATATTGAGGTGCTCAGTTTTATCTGCTATTTTTTTTGAAAATATATTAAAATGACCTATCATAATGGTGGACATTATGATATCAAAAAATAAAATAAGTATCATAAAAATAGAAAATAGACCAAAGTAAGGATCGTTATATAGGCAAATACCGGATAAAATAGTGAATAACCACCACTTGTTTTTTAGTTTGTTTATCATGAACTATAGCCTCCCAGCCAAAATTTAAAGTTGAAAAGTGTTACATCTAGATTTTTCGGATAACTAATACTCATTAGTGAGAGAGAGCTTTTTTCTCTAAAATCCCAGTAGTTAAATTTAACTTGAAATTAAACCTACTCCTGCCATATTGCTCTTCGTGATTGGTATTCCCTTCACAAACAAAGGCTATATAGAGAGGAAATTCTTGAAAATATAGTATCTCGTAGTCAACAGGTTTGTCTACAGCATATAAGAATTCACCTTCCAAATCTAAAGCAATGACATTTTTCCTTATCTTATTTAGCATAACTAAAAGTAAATTTTTTAAAGGAAAATACCCAACTTGTATTAGTTCATTAAATGTAAGAAACTTAGAAATTCCTTGGTATAACCAGTTGATTTCTCCAGTTTCAAGATTGTATTTCATTCTACAAGTTCCGTCTACTTCAAAATAATGTACAGAGGTTATTATAAAATTTTTGCCGACTTCAGCATAAATTAATTTGGATTCTTCATTATAAGAGGCAAAGAACACTTTATTTAGTTTGATGTCAATTTTTTCTCCATCCAAAGTCCAAGAGATAAGCTCATTATTGTATACTAAATTTTCCACGATAAATTTCCCCTTTAATAGAAGCTTTATTTTTATAATTTCAATTCGTTCTAGATCATCTATCTTTTGATTAACTTGAAAATTTATTCTTATTATGAAGCATTGTAAAGCTATTATTATCTAATAGTAGAAAATAAAGTATGAAACGGCTAGAATAACATCTTCCAGATTCGCCATACATTATTTAATACTTCATTTTGTTGATCAGTTAGCGTTTTTATGAAAGTTTGAAAACTAGATTCATTGGTATCGCTAATAGTATATATTTGATAAGCAGTTAACATGATTGCTAAAGAAAATAATAGTATGAATTAATTTTTATTGTTAGACATGTGTTTGTCCTTCTGTTATAAATTAATGCTAATTCTTCTTTGTGGGGTTTAATTTATCAAGATTTATTTCTTTCCACTATTTTATATGTTGGTTTGACAAATATTTAGTAATAATATAAATAAAAATAGTATAAAAGGTTTTGTACGTTTCCATTTACTCCTTCTGCTTTTATAACTCCGGAAATCTCCACTTTGTATAAAAAGTCGTTGCTAGACCAGGTAAAAAAAACAATATACCATAGCTTACTAATAGACCTAAAATGAAATTAAAAAGCCCATTCATAGGTACGTGACTGAAAAAGAGCATTGAAGGAAACACTATAGGCGTGAAAAATAGGAAAAGAAGATTTATGAAAGTCTCTCTAGACATTTTTTCATTCTGATTTACAAGATTTTCTTTTCTAGCTTTTCCTTTTTTTATATACGTGAAGATCGTAATGTATCCTGATGTTATCGGAATGATGAAACTAAGAAACCCCATTATTAGGATTAAATTAATTATATTGAGAGGAATAACCTCTAGAGTAAACTGTTTGTAGTGATTGTAGATATTTTGAAGATATAAAATGACTCCCATACAAAAAGCTAAACATGCAAAGAGAAAGAGAACGATAAGAAAAAGGATCGATTGAGCTTTTTCAAAATGTTTTCTTATTTTGTTTATACTAAAGAAGAGGCAAATGACAGAAACTACTATAAAAACAGTAGATATTATTTTAACAATACTAGGCACAAAACCTATGTATTCATTAAAGTAATGAGTTATACCAAAAACAAATAACGGACCCAGTAGTATCCAAAAATTAGTCAGTATTTTTAAGCTATCTGAATCATGTCGGCCAGATTTTATTGATAGTGTATATTCAAATAAATCTTCTTTTTTAAATTGTTTTAAATTAAGATTCATTTTGTTTCTCCATTTGTATGTAGTTTTTGATACTGATTGAGATGATTTACGTTATTCTACAAGAAAAGGGCGCTGACGGTGTTTTAGCTGGACATTGATCGTAATGAGTAAGGCACGCATACTTTAAGCTCCATACAGGTTGATAATGCTCCCTGACAAGTGATGAGAGTGACAGAACAAGTTCGCTATTCTGCTACCTTTATATTAAGTTTAACATAAAGAAAGAATGAAAATTATTTATAATCGAAAATATTGTTGGATATTTATTTATTAGATTCTTCAAGTCCATCTTTATAATCAATTATAATATTATTAACTTCTATTTTACTTAAATCTTCTCCGAAGTAGGAGTCCTTTTGGGGAGATAATTTAATGTTTTTAGACCCTAAAAAAATAGGTAAAATAGTCTTAGGAGAAATAATCTCATCATTTATTTTCTTGTAATTATAAGGATAATCTCCCTCATCCTCTCCATCAATTGTAGTTAAGTCTAAATGGTATTCGAAAGAAATATTTTCGATTTCCCTATCAGTATTATTCACCAAATACATTAATGTAATGAACATTTCATTTTGTTTATCATAAGTTCCACCATACATGATTGTGGAGATTGGTAAATCTTGGACCTCTATTTCTTTTTGATTAAATAGAAATTCTTCCATTTTTTTTGAATCTTTAACAAGTGCATCATCATATATTCTAGGAATAAAAAATTTATATTCTTTTAAATTAATTGTTTTACGCTCGGTATCCATAGAGCTCTCTTTAGCTTGATATTTTTCTAAAAGACTATCCCTTGTAGAGTCATTATTACTCTTAGTGTCTTGACAAGCAGTCAAGAGGACTAATCCACCTACTAAAAGAACTATTTTTTTCATTATTCCCCTCCATAGTTTCATTAGAATCAAAATACTTCGAACACGAACTCTATTTAATTTTAACATAAAGAGTGAACGTATATTTTCGTTTGAAAGAAAAAGTCAAAAGTTGCTCTAAAAAAATAGTTTCTAATTCTAAGAGGTAATAAGTAATTAATTTTTTTCAAAGCAACACCTCAATTAAAATTTTCATTTTACGAATAGTCTGTGAATTGGGTGTGGTATATTAATGATATATCTGACATAATTTGGTTGAAGTGAAAAACTGTGTAACTATCAGAAATGTAATAGTTACACAGTTTGTTATTCTATATGTCTAAGTTTGTTACTTTAGTTACCTTATTATTTTTTAGTTCTATAGATAGAGATTCATATCCTTTTTCTAATGTATCTCTCCATATCAATACAATTAGCCCATTTCCATCCTTTTTCATGCTGTCAGGCTCTCCAAGCTCGTTTATTACCTTATCAAATGAATCTTCTTCTGCTATTTTTTTAATCTTCTTATCATCAGGCATCGTTAAATCAGCACTGTTCATTTTGATAAACGATAATTCATTTTCTTCTGGAGAGTATATTAAATTCTGAATATAGTCTTTTGAAACAACTAAAATTTTAGAAACATTGTTATCCTCAGTTTCTTGGAAAGTATAATCATTTTTTTCAGCAAATCTTTTCAATGTTTCAGTATTGGATTTTTCACTTTTGGTGGAAACATCCATTGTCTTAAAAATGTCTGGGAAAGAGTTATATGTTTTCTTGTTGGAAGATACGAATAGCCATCCTCCGATAATAGCAACAAGGACAACGCTAATTAAAGTAACAATAAAGATTTTCTTATTTTTCAAAATTTTCTCCTTTTTTGCTATTGCCTATTTTATAAGTTACATAGTTCTATTCTTCCTGCTGTTGCTTCTTTTTTTCTTCGTATTCTATCCGAATAGCTTTCATATAAGCGTAGTGGCGAAACAACAAGATAATACCGCATAAAATGAGTATCAATTCTAAGTTTCCCCAAGTAAAGGAACTGTAGCTAGAAAAAATATTAGTAAAACCTGAAGCTAAACAGCAAACAAATATCCACCATGCAGTTGAGTTTTTTGGGAAATTTTTTTCTTTATTTACTAGCCAAAACATTACAATAGTTTGAATAACCGCACGAATAAGCATTCCGCTTACGAGTAGCCCATATAAATAGTATTGACTCCCAGCCCAAAATCCAAAAATAACATTAAATATAGTCATTATCACTTGGACAAAAAGAAGAATAGTCGCCATAGTATCTAGTTTATCTCCAGGATGTTTACTTTGCACTATTTTGTAGCTCCTTTACAGTTAATTCATCTGTATCATAGTTTATTTCGTTACAATAGTGAATGACTAATTGGTAGTTATCATAGCGATCATTTCCAAAGTCAATTAAATCTAGCCGCACATCATTCGGAAGAAGTTCTTCATAGCAGTTTTTGTTGGTTCTTAAAGCACCCGTGAAGTATTCCTTTCCAAATAAAGATAATGTAACCCCAAATTCAATTTCCTTGATTGTTTTTTCAGATTGTTTAAGTAGAGCATACTCTAATATCATATTTTCATTTTTAATAGTCATATTTCCAGTGATGATTACTAGTTCATTGGTAGGAAATTTGTCCTTATTTTGTTCTAGAAATTCTTTCCAAGCTATAATGTAATTTTTATCAATGGTCACTGTATCATATTCAGGTGTTTCTTGTAGGTATTTTGCCCATTTAATGTTCATTGGTGTTATCCACCTTCTCTCCATTTATTTCTAAATCTGTTATTTTAAAAGTGATATCTGGACCTTTATTTTCCATTAATAGATCTGCGGATTTTAAAGGAGCATCTCCAGAGAGCGCTAGTGTCAAAAAGTTTTTTGGCGCTAACTCAGCAAAATCATCTCCCTCTAAAGTAAGTTTTGTAGGCGATACCTCACCTATATTCTTAAACTTAGTAGTGACAGTTAGACTTATTTTCTTTATAGTTATATCCGAAGTGTTTATCATAAAAGTTCCCAATGTATAAAGTTCTTCTTCTGGAGAATAATGTAATCCGTATAATATAATATTTATTTTTTTAGATAAATCTATATCATTTTGTTTTTTTAGAAAATCAGATTCAAAAAAATTATTAGTTATAAATATCTGTTTCTCGTCTTTTTTTTGATTTTCTGTTAATAGGAGTTTGTACTCTCCAATTTGATAGCCATTATTTAGATAATCTTCTTGTTCCTTAGTAATCATTTCGTTGCTAGTACTAGCTGAAACATCGGTATCAGTGGTATTTTTACAACCGATAAAAAATATAGTAGTAAAAACTAATATAAGTACATAGCCTATTTTTTGTTTTAAATGCATGACACCATTCTTCCTTTCAAATTAAAGATCAGTATCTAAATCTATTAGGTCAACTTTTTTTCCAGATAGACCAATACCAATTAGCCCTGGGGTACCTATTTCTATTCCATCTGATGCTAAATTAGCTTTAATTTTGGCTGAAGATACCATCACCTGATAGTAAAGTGACTATTAGGTGATGGAGATACTATTGGGGTCAACTAAACTTTATATTCTATTTGTAAACCTTTTGATTTTAAATCTTTTATAAACAGAGAGTAGTTTGTCGTATAGCAATCAATAGTAATAATTTTTTTCCCACTTGAAAATAGTCTTAAATTTTTATGTGTATCTATTTCCACTTTTTCAATTTGACTAAAAGTAAGAGTCTTCCTTTTTTTTAATATAAATTGAATTGTTATCTCTTCCTCTGTCACATAGATTTTCCATCTGTTTGCACCGATTAACATTAGAAAACCACCAACAAGGAAAAATGTAGCAATACAAAAATGCCCAATAGTAACATTCCCTTGTTTAAAGAAAATCGAAGATCCGAAGAATAGTAATAATAACATTCCTGCTAAAATCCAGAGTTTACAGGCATTTTTAAAAAGGTTGAAATCCTCAATTCGTAGTTATTCATACATTCCCCTTTCCAAACAAAACGTAGTTTAAAATTGTTGAGACTGATTATTCTGATAGATGAGTAAGTAGAGTTCCTCTTTTTAAATTCGGCAGATAAATAACCTTTAGAGTGTCTCCTTTTTCAATAGGTTCTGAGGTATAGAATCTTAAACGAACTGTTTCTCCATTTTCCCCCGCAATTG
This sequence comes from Enterococcus sp. AZ101, assembly GCF_050499005.1. Taxonomy (NCBI): domain Bacteria; kingdom Bacillati; phylum Bacillota; class Bacilli; order Lactobacillales; family Enterococcaceae; genus Enterococcus; species Enterococcus sp. AZ101. The sequence goes on from NZ_JBMHEZ010000003.1 coordinate 529,447, forward strand.
TGACCACAGTTGGCTCTCTTCTGTTTCCGATACCTGCACGAGTTATTGCTGTCCCTTCAATTAATTGATAGTCTTCAGTAAGCACAGCAGGTAAATCTTTTAGTCCAGGCAAAATATAAGACCAAAATAGTATAACAGTAAAAATATTCCCAGTAATCTTAATAAAGATATCAACTTTTCCTTGATGTTTTTTTGTATATTCAAAATCTTCTTTTTTTACTTTAGTTAAATCAATAAAGCTTTCTCTAAAAATAGTTTTTTTTACGACCACAAATCCTGCAATAGAAAAAATGATAACTAAAGTGTAGATTAAAAATAAATAGGATTTAGACAAAACATTCCTCTCCTTATATAGTTATTTAATCCAAACAATTAAAAAGTGATCTGCATCTTTTGAGATAAACTTTCCTAATCTATGGTCATAGTACCTAGCCATTGCATAATTCAACTCACTAATTTCACCAGGTTGTAACCAGTAAAACCAAAGAGGTGGTTTGTCGGTGTGCCGAATAACGCTTGCCCAAACTCATCAAATCCATAGTTTTCAAGAGACTGTCCAGTGATCGTTAGTTGTCTTAACGGACTGCCTAAATCATCTAACAAGAAGTACTCTTCTTCATTCTTTGCCAATAAGTCATTATCCCATAACTACTGTTCTTTGTCTTCATTCACTTTTCGTTCTAAAAGATTGTTATACAGTTTCGTTAAAGCTAAAATATACTTAATTTGTTTCAGTGGTTCATTCTATTCGGTGTGATTCTCATCAAATCAACTTTATCCGCCACTTTCAACGCTAATTTAAATTTCGAGTTACTCCAGATTTGATCGTTTACCACACCACTTGGTTTTTGTGTCGCAAGGATCAAGTGAATCCCTAAGGAACGCCCAATACGAGCAGTGGAAACAAGTTCTTTCATAAACTCAGGCTGTTCTGATTTCAATTCCGCAAACTCATCTGAAATCAAGAAGAGGTGAGGCATCGGCTCTTCAACATCGCCACTTTTATATAATTTTTGATACTGATTGATATGATTCACGTTATTCTCCGAGAACAGGCGCTGACGGCGTTTTAGCTCGGCATTGATCGAGATCAATGCACGCATACTTTGAGCGCCATCTAGGTTGGTAATACTCCCTAATAAGTGGGGTAGATTACGGAACAAGTTCGCCATACCCCCACCTTTGTAGTCAATCAGTAGGAAAGCCACATCATAAGGATGGAAATTCACGGCTAAACTCAAAATATAACTCTGTACGATTTCCGATTTACCCGAACCAGTCGTACCAGCGACTAAACCATGAGGTCCGTGAGCTTTTTCATGTAAGTTCAAATAGACAATATCGTCTTTTCCACGTAAACCAAGCGGTACAGCTAAGGTTTTATTAGCTGTATTCTGTCTAATACTAACAAAATAGGGAATAATATTAGGCAGATAAAAGAAAAAAGTAAAAAACTACTGAAATAGTAATTTTTTACTTTAAATGTGATTCAATATTTAACTTTTTCTTTCTGTCTCAACTCTGTAATTTGTTTCTCCATTTCCTGTAATGCTTGTGAAAATTCGTTATGAAATGCACAGAAAATTTGAGAACATGCATAGTAATTACTTGCAATTTTTTTCTTGTTTACTGGTCTTTGTTTATCGCTAAAAAAATCATTTAGTAGATTCAGTGCATTTTGCCAAGAATTGAGTTGTTCTAAAAGATCATGTAATGAGTAGATATCTTGATGGCTGATACTTTTAATTGGTTGATTTCTGTCGTTTTTAATAGTTAATGGTTGTATTTTATTCATTGTGATTCTCCTTCAAATTTTTTTGGAGAATTTCTTAAATGTATGATATACTCAACTTGTCTATGGTGGAGTTTTAGTTTAAGAAATTCATTTCTTAATCGTTAAAGCTCTGCTTCTTTTTATTTATAAACAATCCTCCTTTTTATTCGATAAAAAGAATTTAATATTCGCTTTAATGAATATATAATACCGTAAATAGAATATTTAGTCAACGGTTTTATTTCGCTTTAAGAATTATTTGTTCAATTAAACGAATTTATTATGTTGACTGTAGAATATCTACATTTTATACTGAGTATATAGTTAGTAGAAAACGGGAGGATAAGGTAAATGCCGATAATTTATAATCGTTTATGGAAGTTATTGATAGATAAAGAAATGACAAAAACGCAACTACGTAAAGAAATAGGGATAGGAACGGCTACATTAGCGAAGCTTTCTGCAAATGAAAAGGTATCAATGGATGTTATTGAGAGGATATGTGTGGCTCTTGATTGTCAGCCAGGGGATATTATGGAGTATGTTTCTGAGAAAAAATAATAAGCAGTGCCCACCACTTTATGCACTTGTGAGGGCACTGTTTATTATAGTAAAAAAGTAGAGCTTAAAAATTTAAAGTTCTTTTTCTTTAAATTTTGATCCATACCATATTTTATAGTCTACATCGAATTTTTTTCTAAATTCTTCTGAAAAATAGTTTAGGTAGAATAGCTTTACATAAGATTTATAGATACTTGTCCAAAAAAATCCAGATGCAATAATGATCATTGGGAAAAACCACATCAAAATCAAATAAAAATTTTGTTTCAAAGCACTATCATTGCTAAAAAATACACTGTAGATCATAGTTATAGAAAAAAGAATTCCAATCCCATCTCTGATTATTTTCCAATTTTTTGATAAGAAATCTTCTTCTTTTTTGTTACTAGATAAAAATTCATGAACATTCTTTTTTGTTCTAAATATTATTAACAATATTCCCACAATAAACATAATTGAGTAAAAATAACGTAAAATTCTGACACTAATAAAAAGTTGGCTTAGAATAAATGATAAGATATAAGCAGATAAACACATTATCATCAACCATTTAGCACTGAATAGGGATAATTTTAAATTATTTTTTTTTCTATAAAATATACCACTAAAGGCTAATGTTAAAAATAATATACTAGAGTATACAAAAATTATTGATATAGGCGCAACAAGGTGTTGATATTCATTTGTAGAATCCAAAGCAATTGTAGCAGAATCAAAGTGTGTAATAGCGTATTGAGAAATAAAACCTATTAATAAAAGTATTGTGGAGAAAAAAACTCCTACAAGTACTCTTTTAAAAAGACTAAATTTTTCACTCATCTCACAACATTCTAGGGCAAATTCTTTAGTGACTATTTCTTCTACGTCATTAAATCTAAATATATTTTTCTTCAATACTTATATTCTCCATTATCCATATTTACCAAGCAAATGATTTACATAAACCGTTCCAAGCATTCGATACATTATTTTTCATATTCTTGACACTATTACCTATAGATTTACCGGTATCACCAACCCATTTACTTGCTTTGTCGGTAAGTTTTTGTGCACCATCTGCTAGTTTATCGATTCCACCATTAACACCTTTTTTTAAATCATCATACATATTTGGCCAAATTAGCTGAGCGCCTTGGTTTAATCCCCCTGCGATTAAACCTACTAAAGCTCCAGCTCCCGAACCGATTCCGGGAATTGGAATCATGGTTCCTAGTTTAGCCCCTAAAGCAGCTCCTTCAATCATTCCTACGTCAGAAGCCATATCTATAGCAGTTCCGGCTGCAGTTTTTAAACTTCCGCGCACAACTTTTCCGTCTCTAAAATCTTTTTTATTTGCATTAAAGTTGTTAACACCTTTAATACCAGCATCAACTAATAAAACTCCAAGGCTTGCTTTACCAAGAGCCCCTTTCACTTTACCAAACCATTTGGCATCTTTCATTCTATTAACAAATGCTTTTACAACATTTCCATTTCCTAAATCAGCCAACATCCCTAAGTCTTTCATCACATTCTTAATGGCATCAGCAAATACTTTTGTTTCAGAAATAGCTTCTGCCAAATATTTATTATTCTTAAGCCCCTGTAAAAAATTATCTGATGCAGATAAAACTTTTACTAGTTTTTCGTTTCCCTTAAGAATAGCAATAACTTCGGCTAATTTCTTAGGATCTTTTGTCCCATAAAGCATTTTGACTAAATCATTGATGTCTTTTACATTGACACCTATTTTAGAAAGGCGTTTTAGTGTGTCACTATCTAAAAAGTCCTTTGCCACAGCCAAAGTCATCTTATTGTTAAATTTGGCTGTAGCTGCTTGAAGTTCTGAACTAATGTCTATATTTCAAATGAAGGAAAAACTGTGTAAGTCTTTAAAACATGATACTTACACAGTTTTTATTTATCCTATACATGAAAAGCAGCTACTGTTTTGCTTCCCTAGATACAGCACTTTTATAATTATAATACCTAACCATAAATACAACAGCGCAAATAACTAATATAATCTCGAAAAGACCATAGTTAAAGAAAATCATGTGGGGACTTACAACAGAACCTAAACTTGCAAAACCAGCAGCTAAACAGCCGATAAATACTAACCATGCAGTTATAGCAGATAGGCTATTCTTCATTTTGTTAATTAGATAAATTGTTATGATACCTTGGAGGAGTGATCTGAAGATTACCCCTCCAAACGGTGTACTGCTTGTAACAGTTGTCGTCATAATGAATAATGCCCAAGCAACTGTTTTAAGCATAGTAATTATTTGCATTACTAGTAAAATGTTTAACATGTTATCTAGTTTATTTAGTGAATTACTTACTTTCATGCGGTTGTCTCCGTAGTTTCATTTTCAATATATTCAATTTCTCTACAAAAATGAATAACTAAATCATAATCTTTAGGCGTTATCTCTTGATCTTCATAGCGATCATTACCAAAATCAATTAAATCAAGTCGAGCATTTTTAGGTGATAACTCCTGATAACAACCTTTATTTGTTCTCAGGAGTCCTTGGAAATAAGGTTTTCCTAAAACAGAAAGTGTTACGCCTATTTCAACTTCTGTGATTGGATTTTCTGTTTGGTTAACTAAGAGATATTCTAAAATCATATTACCTTCTTGAATTGTCATGTTTCCTGCTACAATGACTAGTTCATTAGAAGGAAGAGAAGATTTTTGTTGGTCTAAAAAGGTTTGCCAAGCATTGATATAGTCTTGGTTTTCAATCATAGGTTTATATTCGGGTATTTCTTGTAGGTACTTTGACCATTCAATTTTCATTACTATTGTCCACCTGCTCTCCGTTAATTTCTAGGTCAGTGATGTCAAAACTTAAATCAGCTACTTTGTTTTCTTTTAGTTTAGATTGATATTCACTAGGTGCAGACATATTTAATGAAAATACTACAATCCCTTTAGGTGGTAATTCTGCTAATTCAGTTTTGTTAAACTCAACTTCTGTTTTTGCTTCAACCTCAACATTTTTAAAACGTGGATAACCTTTAAATGAGATTTCATTAATTACTGTGTTACTATTATTAACCATAAAATAATTAGTAGTAACGGTCTCTTCATTAACATTAATTCGAAAGCGGAAAGGTATTAAATTTACTTTTTGCTTGTTATCTATCTTATATTGATAGGTTTCAAAATTATTTTTAATAGTTGTATCAAAATCAGTTAAGAGGGTTTCTAAAAACTCTGACTGCTTCTTTTGACCGTTCATTACATAGTATTTGTAGTCACCTAAATCGTACCCATTATATTTTTGAATTGTTGAGGAGTAATCAACACGTGATTCTGTAGTGGCAGAACTTTGTTGTTTCTTGTTATCACTTTTAACTTTACCTGTACATCCACCAACTAAGAGTAAAAGAAATACACTTGAAAAAATAAGCTTTATTTTATTAGAAACCATATTGCCCTCCCAATGTTTGATTATCATCATTTATTTGTACGTAAGTATTTATAGATCCATATTGATATCTATTAATTCAATTCTACCACCAGATACATTAATACCTATTAAGCCTGGGGTTCCTACTTTGATTCCGTCTGCTGCCAACTTAGCTTTTATCTCCGCAGATAGAAGTGTTACATCAATACCGGCTTTATATTGATACAAATCATCTTCTGAAAATATATACTCAAAATTAAACTCTGCCAGATTTGCACCTAAGGATACTTCAGCTCCACTGTGATCTACTGAAGCTGTACCGGAAACATTTCCGACACTCCATTCTGCATTTCTTGAGTTACCTTTCATTATATTTAAGTCTGCAGAAGTTGTTGCACCAAAACCTGAACTCATGGACCCTTCTGTTCCAGCTTTAACATTCTTGCCTAGTGATGCAGAAGGGTTGAGTAGGTTAGCGTCAGCCGATGTTTCAAAATTAAAGAAGGTGATATTGTTCTCTAAGTCAACATATTTCACTTTATATTTCCCGTTTTCGATAACTAGTAGTGCTTTTTTATTATCCACATCTTTACCAGAAAGTTCTTTTGCCTGATGCATATAATATTTTAATACTTCTGCAATGTCTTCATCACTTAAATTGCGGTAATGTTTACGTATTTCTTTTAACATTTCTTCTTCAGTTAGCAAAACTCCTTTATGTGCAAAACCATTTAATGTTTGTTCTAATCGTTTTCCTCTACCTTCAGAGACACCAGGTATTTTATCAATATTATTCATTTTACCAATAGCTTTTAGTCCAGAAGCTAAACCAGAAGCATTTAAAGAAGAGGCGCTTGCGATATTTCCTTTGTATTGGTTAATAATTGATTTCAATTGTTTTACTTCAGCAGAACGCTCAGTCATTTTGGCTTTAATCATTGCATCATTATTTTGTGCATCACTCTTAGCTTTATCTAACTTAGTTTTTATTGTTTTAGCTAAATCTTCTAAATCAGATTCAAGAGTATCTAAAGTATATATTTCAGTTATGTTATTTCTAGGCGTAATGGAACATTCTTCGAACAGAGCTTCAACTTTGTCTGCTGTTTTTTTAGCAGAAGTATAACTATCAACAATATCAGTTATAGCAGTGATTGTATCTTTATTATACGTGTCAATTACTGAACCCGAAAGTTTTTTTTCAGTCATTATTTACCTCCAACTTGATATATCAGAATCAGAGTTCACAATTTTACTAATATACGCATCTAATTGTGAAAAAGTATCTGCATCATTTATAATTTTTTTTGATAAAGTTTCGAAAAAGCTTTCGACTTCTTTCATATAAGCTAAAAAGTTTTCTACATATTCCCTGTAGCTATCATCAGAGTCTGAGGCCCAGTCTTCATCTGTCAAGGTTTCTTTTTGATTCTTAATAGAAGTTATTCCTTCTTTTATTTGAGTTAAACCTAACATTATATTGACACAAATTTCAGTTTCCACTTTATTTTTATCAATGAGAATTCTTGCCCCTGCAGCATAAGATTCTCTTGTTTCAGCTACTTTTGGGGCGTAGCCACCTGCATAAGACGGAGTTGGCTGAGTTGTTGAATAGGTTGGAATATAGACTTTGCTAGCAGCATCTGCGTTAGTTGGGACTTTATTTCCGTATGAATTTGGCATAAGGATTCTCCTTTACTATAGTTCTTGAAATACTTGAAATGTAGCGTTCAAACTACTGAGGACTAAATCGTTATAGCGGTCAGTTGGTGCAATAACATCCGATTTAATAACATCCATTAATTCAGTTAAGCTGTTTGCAGCCATACCTTCATATCCTTTACTCTCAATATCTGTTAAAGCCTTTTCGATATTAATTAGTCCATTGTGAATATTGAGAAATCCATTTTTTAAACCATCTTTTTGTTGGGTGAGTTTTTCTGTTTTTACCTTCAATGTATAATTCGACATTGGATGTCCTCCTTCGGTTAATTGATTAAAGCTAATGTTGCATTCATTAGACTTATTTCTGCACTTATAAGTGTCATCGTAGAGCTTAATTGCGACTGTAACTCGTCTATTCTATCATTTAATTTGGTTTGTCCATCTTTCATTCGTAATTCGCAGTCTTCAATTATACGATTCGCTCTCCAACCTTGTTCTAAAATTAGATGCATATTTTCGTTGACATCCGTCATATAATTACCTTTTAATGAATTTTTTTTTCTTAAATTTTTATCAGCTAAATCAATAGTTTTAGAATATTTTTCATATAAGGTATTAAACGAATTGATATGTTGGTCTACAAATATTTTTTTCAGTTTTAAATGTTCGATTTCCGTTACTAAATCGTCTCTTTGTCCACGCATGTTTGCAATAACAGGTTCATAACGATCTCTCACTTTTTGTCTTTCTAATGATACATTTTTTTTCGTCATTTTGTCCTCCTTTTAAAATATTGTTGGTAATTTAAGAATAGTTGCGTAGTCATCTTCTACAAAGTAAGCTTCTTGATTAGTCAGCGCAGGTGATTTGTAGTTCAGGTTAGCAGCTGTTAATAGGCTTTGATCTGAATATTTCATAAATAGTAAACCATATTTATTTTGTTTTAATAGCTTAGAAAAATCATCATAGTTCGCACCGTAATCATTTGCTGAACCGAATGTAATGAATTTAATTGAATCATATTCTTCATAAAGCTCAATGTTTATCTTAGCTAAAGTATCTCTTGTTTTAGTACTGAAATCATTAATGTTTGCAATTAAAATATAATGATTCATTTCAACATCGGTTCTATTTTGTTCTTTTAGAGCGACTTGTTCATTTCTAATGCCTGTTAAGAGTTGTTCAATTCCCTCAAGTTCTGAAACATAGCTAACCACTGAGCCGCTTAAATGTTGATACGTTTGTCGACTAGTATCAATTACATGTAAATAATTAACTGGATTGACTTGATTCATACGGTTAATTTGTGTAATAAAGAGTTTCATTAAGCCTTCGGTATCTTGTTGACTAGCTCCTACAACTGTTAGATGTTCTTCTTTAGTTGTCAACCAAGGAACTACTTCAACTGTGTCTAAATCTAATCCTAAAGGTATATATTCGTTTGAAGCAGGATGTTTTCTGTCTAAAATATCTTCAAAATGTTCATATGTTAATTCTTCTGGCACCATAGGAATCGGTTCTGGTCTAGCCCCAGTCCAGTGTTGATCCATCTGGCTAACTTCTTCTTGAATCGCTTCAATGATTTGTAACGTATCTTCACCATCGGCAGGTAATGCTGCTTGGAATAATTCTGGTTCGTCCAACTTGATCAAGCCACGACCAGGTAAGTCATCAATCGTTAATGTTGTACGTCCAACGATGGCTCTTGGCTCACTATCATCAATCATCTTCAAGACAATCTGTGTCTTGATATTACTTGAAAGGATGGCTTTCAATGAGTTTTGTCTACCCGCAGATAGAAGTAAATGAATCCCGATTCCGGCACCTTCACGGGCAACTTGGGTAATCACTTTCTCAAGGATTTCATTGAACTTCGCATCTTTCAATCCTTCAAAACCGTCTAAAAGAATCAAAATAATCGGTTCTTCTTTCCCACTAGCACGCTCATACATTTCCAAACTCGCCACAGAAAACTCACTAAGCAGTTTTTTACGACGTTTCAACTCATCATTGATTCTACGTGCAAATTTCTCGATTTTCTCTTCTTCATCAATACTCATCGTATCGGCTACATGCGGTAATTTTTTAAGAGGTAACAATCCATTCGTCCCAAAGTCCAATAGATACAAATTCAATCTTTCTGGACTATGCACTCGCGCTAAATCCATCACAACCGTCTGCATAAACGTACTCTTCCCATACCCAGGACTACTAAACACGGTCATATGACCTTCTTGCGTCATATTCAAACGCAACGTATTCTGCGCCTGCATACTCGGCACATCCACCACACCCAAAACAGGTTCAAGCGGCTGTTTCTCTGTTAACCATTCTTCTCTAAAGTCCACAGGATGAAGAGTAGAAGAAGCAATTCGTTCTTCCAACGGCGGTAACCAAGGTCTCGGTAGTGGTGTGATATTTTCACGTTCCGCCACTTCATGAATCCCATCAATAATGGCATCCAACTCAGTTGGAATCTGTTTCACATCATCCGCATTTTCGAGTCCACTTAAATCTTCACTCAAAATCTCATACTGACCAAGATCGTTAACCAAGTAAATCGTATGATCTTCAATCTGTTGGTCATCTTTCTCAGGCTGATAATCCGCTCCACTCCAAGCACTTTGGAACAATTCATAAATCTCATTATTCCCCACTTGCAAGTAGGCACGCCCAGCTTGCGTGATTTCTGCCGCATCTGGTGTTTTCAACATTTCCATCGAATCGGCTTTATCCGCCACTTTCAACGCTAATTTAAATTTCGAGTTACTCCAAATTTGATCATTTACTACACCACTTGGTTTTTGTGTCGCAAGGATCAAGTGAATTCCCAATGAACGCCCAATACGAGCCGTGGAAACAAGTTCCTTCATAAATTCAGGCTGTTCTGATTTTAACTCGGCGAACTCATCTGAAATTAAGAAAAGGTGAGGCATCGGCTCTGCAACATCGCCACTTTTATATAATTTTTGATACTGATTGATATGATTCACGTTATTCTCCGAGAAAAGGCGCTGACGGCGTTTTAGCTCGGCATTGATGGAGATTAAGGCACGCATACTTTGAGCGCCATCTAAGTTGGTAATACTCCCTAATAAGTGGGGTAGATTACGGAACAAGTTCGCCATTCCTCCACCTTTGTAGTCGATCAGTAGGAAAGCCACATCATAAGGATGGAAATTCACGGCTAAACTCAAAATATAACTTTGCACGATTTCCGATTTACCAGAACCTGTTGTCCCAGCGACTAAACCATGCGGTCCGTGAGCTTTTTCATGTAAGTTCAAGTAGACAATATCGTCTTTTCCACGTAAACCTAAAGGCACAGCTAAGGTTTTATGTGGCGAATGTTCAGCCCAACGTTGGGTCACGTTAAATTCATCAAATTTCTCGATGCCGTACATTTCTAGGAACGTCACGGCTTCTGGAATACTTGATTTCAAGTTTTGTAAGTGATTCAATGGTGCCAACAAACGTGGCAATTGTTCTTTACTAAAGTCAGCAGGGAAGTGATCTAATTGGAACGGTGTATTCTTCAATTTGCCTTCTTCCAATAAAAGAACCCCAGTATTACGGTCACGGATATCGATAACGGTTTTGATATTATCCGATAAACTACTCATAACATCTTCCACGAAAATCACGCTACAACCAAGTTCACTCGGATCTTCATTGAAGAATTCCATAATGACATGATCCAAAATCAACTTCTCATCGGTGATCATTACCACATAATGAGGGGAGAAAATCGTACTATCTCGACTATTGCGGTTTTCTTCCATAGAATTTTTCCGGTTTTTCAAAATTTGATTCAAACTATTCAAGACTTGGTCACGGCTCCGTTGGTTATAGACAAACCCACGCACATTCACATCCTGTATGGTTGCATGAGGCAACCAACGCATCCATTCCCATTGGTCTTTTTCGGCTTCTGGGAAAATCGAGATAAATTGTAAATCATGGTAACTATGAAACACTGATAATTGATTGACTAATAAATGAAGCTATATATCAGTTTTTTATACTAAGTTTAATCTAAAGAATGAGTAGATATTTAAATTCAAAATAAAAAGTCAAAAATTACTCAAAATAGTAATTTTTGACTTTGGAAGGTAAGGGGTGCTTATATTTTTTATTTTTGTTGTAATTCTTCTATCTGCTTGTTTATCTTTTTTGAAAGTTGATAAAAATCTTTATGGAAATTGTTGAATAACTTAGAACAAACATGGTATTCACTCATGACCTTTTCCTTATCTAGAGGTTGTGGATTTTCATTAAAAAATTGGTGTAGTAGATTTAACACAAGGTTCCATGAATCAAGTTGTTTTAGCGTTTTACTCAAAGATTGGATATCTTGTTGAGTGATATTTTTTGAAGCATGATTATTTTTAGTAGCGATGGTTAATGATTTGATTTTGTTCATTATAATTCTCCCTTCAATTTTTATGAGTGACATGGAGAATTTCTTAAATGTATGATATACTCAACTTGTTGAGGGTGGAGTTTTTAATTTAAGAAATTTGTTTCTTATTTTTGGAACTCTGCTTTTTTTATACTTTGAATTGTAGAATCAATACTATCATAGTACCTCCTTTCAAAAGTAATTGACATGATATAGTCTTTTTAAGACTATAATTGATTTTAAACAATCTTTATGTGATTGTCAATAGAGTAGTAGTCTAAATTAGATTGAATTTTTCAATTCAATAATCTAAAATAGATAAGGAGAGGTGATATGCTTGTTAAGTGAAAATTTTCAGGAATCATTAAAACAACTAAGAATAAAAAGAAATCTGACTCAAGATGAATTAGGTACAAAACTTGGAGTTAGTGGTCAAACAATTTATAAATATGAGAATGGCATTACTTTTCCTCCGCCAGAAAAAATAGAGAAGATTCTTCAATTTTTTAGAGTCGATCCAAATGTTTTATTTGGTTACCAAAGTCAAAGTGATAACATCAATAAATTATTAAAAACCATCAATAACGAAGCACATTTACAAGCTGAGATTTTTCGTAACTTGGAAGTTGGGGATGAAAAGAGTGTTTTGGAACAGCTGATTAATGAATATCCATACTTGGAGAAACAGACTATGGATTTATTGATAAATTACAATGAATTTATTTTTAAAACAAATGTTGAAAAATATATAGTTCGAGAAATTGAACGTATCAAAATAGCCGATACTTTTTTGAATAAAGGATGTTAAGATAAGCAAAAAGAGAGTATCAAACAAATTATTTGAGATTTGTTTGATACTTTCTTTAATTTAATGATTATTTTTGATACTCAAATATTCTTGTCGCACCTAAATAAATTTGCAGATAGCTTATATCATCCATAACTTTTAAAAGATGGAAAAATGGAGCAGTTAATTCCATACCTTGTTTGTCTGTATACTCTAATAACTTACCGTAACTTTCTAGAGTTTTATTTTCAAAATCATGATCAATTCGTGTCATAATCATATTAGAAACAGCAAAGTAGGTTCGGAAATTTAAAATTTCCATATCTATTTCCACATTATTCTCTTGAACTGGGAGAAAGAATTCAGCCAATATGGGTTCTGAAGTATCTTTTTGGTTATAGGTATTAATGGAGTAGAAAAAAGAACCGTTTGGTGTCAATTTATTCTCACTGATTATTTCAAAAAAATCATCTATGGCTAACTGCATTTCAGCTGGAATAAAAGTATAATATTTTGATATTACATTTCTGTATTCTATTTTTTGCCCTTCCACAATCATTTTGTAGACACATCCTTTATGGGAATGTAGATATCTAATACGTATTCTCCAAAAACATCTGTGCAAATAACATAAGAAGTGTCTTCTAAAGTTATTTTATTTTCTTTTGCATATTGTTCAATTTTTTCTCTTGCTACAAGAAAGTTGTCCTCATTATCAGCTTGTCGTAACATTACTGCGTTTCGAATTGATAATTCTTCTGTGAAAGTTAATGAATCCAATTCAGGCGGAATCTCAGTTGCCCAATTTATTGGCATATAAAATGTAAAGGATTTTTCTTCATGATCTTGAATATCTTTTATAGAAAAGAATAATGGACCAGATTGGTACAGGCCTTCGTTCAATTCCAGAACTTGTAATGTATTTAGACCATTTTCCCATTCCTTTGGTAAAATTTCTCTTGAAAAATTAATTAAGTTCTTCATGTATAGTGGCCGTTGCTCTATTTTCAATGTTCATTCTCCATTCTGTTAGTTAAATATTTCTCTGGGAATCTAATTTTTAAATAAGTTGGTATAAAAGTTCTGGGTGTGAAAAACATAAAGAAGTAAGATAGAATCAATAGAAAAATCGATAGAAATAAATCTCCAGAGATAAATACTTTTGATAATGCGAGTCCTATTAATGCGCCAACCGATGCATAACCTCTTAATTTATTTCCTTCCGTTTTATCCGTATCAGTCATTTTTTTTAGTTTATCTTGCTTTGTTCTATAAATAATATCATAAAAATAACCAGAGAAAAAAGTGATTATTAATAATAAAAACAGCATATTAGAAATTAAATTGAATTGATCTTCATACTTAAAAATCCACTGTTTATAAGTGTTCTCAGCAAATAATACTTTTGTCATAAATATATATCCATTGAAAAAAAATAGTACTACCCATAATGTTCCTAAACCCATGTTTAAAGTATTGTAAATTTCTATTTTGGGAGAAATATTTTTATTTCTATTTGAAATTAACAATATTGCCATATAAATAAAAAGTAGTAATGTGTATACTGTAGAAACGTATTCTATCCACCCTAAATTAAAATCAAATTTTTTGGGACCTAGTAGAATAAAAAGAATAAAAATTGATCCTAGAAAATATAAAGCAAATTGAAAAGTTTGTACTTTATCTTTATCTGTGTTTCCAAAGCGAATTGCGGAATCCCAATTAGTCAATTGAGATTCGGTGAATTGTTTCAAACTTAATTTTTTTAACATTTATTTTTCCTATTCCTATTAATTATTTATTAGCCAAAAAAGTTTCCAAGTTTTTTCCCTGCCCAACTTAAACTATCGGATACACCTTTTACAATTCCTTTTCCAACATCCTTAACAGCATCCTTAACCCCTATTTTTTCTAAACCTTCATTTACTAGCCAGTTAATTCCTATCGCAGCTCCTGTAACTGCAACAGCTGCGACAGTTCCTCCACCTGGAAATATCATTGTACCTATAGCAGCTGCGGTAGCCATTGAGCCCGCCCAAGTTGCTCCACTAATAGCTACATCTGAAGCAGTATTAACTCCCGTTGCAAAAAATGCTTCAACATTTGTTAAGTTTGGATCAGAGTAGGCATCATTATAATTATCTAATCCAGACATTCCGATATTCAAAAAGAAGAGGCCTTTTCCTACTTTATTTAAAGCTTTAAATTCATCTGGTTTAAAGTCACTGAGTGCTCCTTTCCAAGTTGCACTTCCAACTCCTTTGACAGAGTTTTTAAGTCCACCAGGTTTTAAATATGCTGGGTGAGTACCAGGTAATTGGAATTTATTCTCAAATAAATCCATTGTTCCCGATTTAAAAGTTCCATTCCATTCGCTAACATATCTAAATTGACTACCAGATCTCCACGGACGTCTCGTAGTATTTATCATATCATATAATTTTTTAGTAGTAACTTTCCATATTTTTTGTCCTTTTGCATTTTCTACTAGCACTAGACTACCATCTTTTATACATTGCTCAAAAAATTTTAGTCCTTTACCTAATTTAAATCCATCTTTTAAAAGGTCTAGATTTCCCCAAACATCATTAAGTTTATTAAAATTTTTAGCATTGTAGTTATTCAAGCCTACTTCACCAATTTGCCCCATTGTCTGACTAACTTGATTTAAACCGTCTAATTGTGTAGAGAATATTGATAAGACGCCGGAAAAACTACTTTCAAAGGTTTGTAAATCTTCAAACATTGTTTTAATAATCTTTTTTAGCTCCGTCCATGCTTCATTTGCCTCTGTTAACTCTATTTTAGATACTGAACAAATACTGCTAACGTTTGAAAATTCTGTATTAATTGTTTTTAAACTTGTTTTTACAGATTTGTATTGTGTTTCAACGGTTGTTTTGAAGGTTTCAATTTCGCTTTTCTTAATAACGCAATCTCCTGAGTTGTCTACTTGACTTGAAAAATCAGTCAATGATCGTGTTACTTCATCAGAAAAGGATTCAACAGCTTCTTTGTAACTTTCTGCTAACTTTGAGTGGGTATCCTTCAAATAATTTTTAACAGATCCTGCGCCGTTCCCGTCAAATGATTCTAGTGTGGCTAAACCATTTGAGGCTTCTTTTAATGTGTCAAGTTTTCCAGAAAATTCAGTTGTAAAAGTAGAGAGGTTATTGCTCCAATCTTGGACTTCACTAATTTTTACAGTTGTCATTTTTTACCTCCTATTCTTTTATCAGTTTCTACTAATGCTGCACCGATACTTTTCATTTGTGTGACATCAGATTCAATCAAAGACTGATAAGTTCCTAAAAATTGGCTCAAAGATTGTTGAACAGTCTTAAAAGAAGTGTAGGGTTCTATATCAGTTTCAGAAATAGAGTCTGTAACATCCATAGACAGATCTGTCCCTCCCGTTGAGAATTTACTGATTTTGTCTTCAAATTCCTTTGGATCAAATTTTATCTTATCTCCCATTTACTTCACCTTCTTATGTCTAATTTATATAGTTGCTAATAGATTTGCTAGGTCAGCAACCGATGCTTCTTGATTAACTACCCTAGATTCTAGTTCAATTAATTCTTCTTCTAATTCAGTTAGTTTATCTTCTATTTTTTGTAAGCCGTCTTCTATTTTTGTTTTAGCAGTAGTAGTATTTTCTTTTATAGTAGAGTATTCTGTATTTGCTTTGGTTGCATTTTCGCCTTGCCAAAACGAGCTTTCTATAGTAGTACTACCTAAGGTAGTACTACTAGAATCAAAAGTTTCTTTAGAAGATTGAATATTTTTAATTGCTGTTTCTAATTTTTTTATTTTTGCTTCCAAAGTAGATTTTTCTGTTTTTAAAGTATTTAAATGTAAAGTTTCAGTATTTAATTGTATGCGGAGTTGAGTTCGCATCGCCGCTTTTTGTGCTTTTTCTTTAGCATCAGTTGTCATAAAATTATTCCTCCTTTTCAGACACAGCAAACTTTATTTTTATAAATTGTTTATCTACACTATAATGAGCAGCATTTTTTTCTAATTCTGGTTCTCTTGAAATATATGGCTTTTCAATATATTCTTGATCGGAGATACGCATAGGGAAAATAGCAGTTTTTACTAATTCTTTAAACAAACGTGGTAATCCAATTCTAGTACGTGCCATATATTGGTGGGATCCAGCCAATATGAAGTGAATGTTGTTTATTTCATTTACTTGTAAAAGAAGTTTTAATTCATCTTCAGTCAAGTCAACTAACTCAATAAATTTTTCAATATCTGTAATGTATATTATTCTTTTAGGCGTTTGTTTTTCAGCTACTTGATTTTGAATTTCTTGCAATATTAAAGGCTTCATTTGTTTGATATTTTCTTCTTTGGATATATAAGTATTAACATTCAGGTTTATTCCATCTGTAATTTTTCCTGTATCAATAACCATCGTTTGCATATTTCCAGTTAAAAGCTCCATGCTTGAGAGAATAGAACGTTTTAATGGCATGAAAGTATTATTTGACTCACCCATCACTGATAAATGGCCAGAATCATCTAAATTAATAGCAACTGGTTGAACTTCTTCAAAATCTACACCTAATGGTAGTATTCCTCTTAGTGAAAGCTCTTGGACTTGTTTTTTCTGTTTAAATTCTTCAAAGTAAAGTATTTCAGGAACCATAGGAATCGGTTCAGGTCTTTCACCAGTCCAATGCTCATCCATCTGGCTAACTTCTTCTTGAATCGCTTCAATAATCTGCAGTGTATCTTCACCATCAGCTGGTAATGCTGCTTGGAATAATTCTGGTTCGTCCAACTTGATCAAGCCACGACCAGGTAAGTCATCAATCGTTAATGTTGTACGTCCAACGATGGCTCTTGGCTCACTATCATCAATCATCTTCAAGACAATCTGTGTCTTGATATTACTTGAAAGGATGGCTTTCAATGAGTTTTGTCTACCCGCAGATAGAAGTAAATGAATCCCGATTCCGGCACCTTCACGGGCAACTTGGGTAATCACTTTCTCAAGGATTTCATTGAACTTCGCATCTTTCAATCCTTCAAAACCGTCTAAAAGAATCAAAATAATCGGTTCTTCTTTCCCACTAGCACGCTCATACATTTCCAAACTCGCCACAGAAAACTCACTAAGCAGTTTTTTACGACGTTTCAACTCATCATTGATTCTACGTGCAAATTTCTCGATTTTCTCTTCTTCATCAATACTCATCGTATCGGCTACATGCGGTAATTTTTTAAGAGGTAACAATCCATTCGTCCCAAAGTCCAATAGATACAAATTCAATCTTTCTGGACTATGCACACGTGCTAAATCCATCACAACCGTCTGCATAAACGTACTTTTCCCATACCCAGGACTACTAAACACGGTCATATGACCTTCTTGTGTCATGTTCAAACGTAGTGTATTCTGTGCCTGCATACTCGGTACATCCACCACACCCAAAACAGGTTCAAGCGGCTGTTTCTCTGTCAACCATTCTTCTCTAAAGTCCACAGGATGAAGGGTAGAAGAAGCAATTCGTTCTTCCAACGGTGGTAACCAAGGTCTCGGTAGTGGGGTGATATTCTCACGTTCCGCCACTTCATGAATCCCATCAATAATGGCATCCAACTCAGTCGGAATCTGTTTCACATCATCCGCATTCTCCAATCCACTTAAATCTTCACTTAAAATTTCATACTGACCAAGGTCGTTAACCAAGTAAATCGTATGATCCTCAATCTGTTGGTCATCTTTTTCAGGCTGATAATCCGCACCACTCCAAGCACTTTGGAACAATTCATAAATCTCATTATTCCCAACTTGCAAGTAGGCACGCCCAGCTTGGGTGATTTCCGCCGCATCAGGTGTTTTCAACATTTCCATCGAATCGGCTTTATCCGCCACTTTCAACGCTAATTTAAATTTCGAGTTACTCCAGATTTGATCGTTTACCACACCACTTGGTTTTTGTGTCGCAAGTATCAAGTGAATCCCTAAGGAACGCCCAATACGAGCAGTGGAAACAAGTTCTTTCATAAACTCTGGTTGTTCTGATTTTAACTCGGCGAACTCATCTGAAATTAAGAAGAGGTGAGGCATTGGCTCTTCAACATCGCCACTTTTATATAATTTTTGATACTGATTGATATGATTCACGTTATTCTCCGAGAACAGGCGCTGACGGCGTTTTAGCTCGGCATTGATCGAGATTAAGGCACGCATACTTTGAGCGCCATCTAAGTTGGTAATACTCCCTAATAAGTGAGGCAGGTTACGGAACAAGTTCGCCATTCCTCCACCTTTGTAGTCAATCAGGAGGAAAGCTACGTCATAAGGATGGAAATTCACGGCTAAACTCAAAATATAACTCTGTACGATCTCTGATTTACCAGAACCTGTTGTCCCAGCGACTAAACCATGCGGTCCGTGAGCTTTTTCATGTAAGTTCAAGTAGACAATATCGTCTTTTCCACGTAAACCTAAAGGCACAGCTAAGGTTTTATGTGGCGAATGTTCAGCCCAACGTTGGGTCACGTTAAATTCATCAAATTTCTCGATGCCGTACATTTCTAGGAACGTCACGGCTTCTGGAATACTTGATTTCAAGTTTTGTAAGTGATTCAATGGTGCCAACAAACGTGGCAATTGTTCTTTACTAAAGTCAGCAGGGAAGTGATCTAATTGGAACGGTGTATTCTTCAATTTGCCTTCTTCCAATAAAAGAACCCCAGTATTACGGTCACGGATATCGATAACGGTTTTGATATTATCCGATAAACTACTCATAACATCTTCCACGAAAATCACGCTACAACCAAGTTCACTCGGATCTTCATTGAAGAATTCCATAATGACATGATCCAAAATTAGCTTCTCATCAGTAATCATCACCACATAGTGAGGGGAGAAGATGGTACTATCCCGACTATTGCGGTTTTCTTCCATGGAATTTTTACGGTTTTTCAAGATTTGATTCAAACTATTCAAGACTTGGTCACGGCTCCGTTGGTTATAGACAAACCCACGCACATTCACATCTTGCATCGTTGCATGAGGCAACCAACGCATCCATTCCCATTGGTCTTTTTCGGCTTCTGGGAAAATTGAGATAAATTGTAAATCATGGTAGCTATGGAAGACAGATAATTGATTGACTAATAAATGAAGCTGTTCTAGCACTAAGTTTCTAGGGCCAATATACCCAACAGGTCCATTGACTAAATTCGCCACGATTGGCATATCCTCAAGCTCTAAGCTCTTCGTATAAAGCTCATACCCACTTTTTTCTAAATCATCGGTTTCTTTCCCACGTTCTTTGTTTGAGTAGGTAATATCACTTGACGATTGCAGGGTTCCTAACCCTAAGCGGTAGAAGAGAAAGTCAAAGTGTAGTGCTGTTTTTTCATAAATTCTTGGGCTGTAAGTTTTGGTCATCTCCAATAGTTCTGAAACGTTTGGATAGTGATACAATTGCCCTTGTTTTTGTTCTTGATTTAATTGGTGTAATTCTACTGACTTGTCGACTAAGTATTTTTTGTAGCTGACAGTACGGTCGATCAAGCTTTGTTTGTGTTCTTTTTTCGTTTTAAAGTAATTCGTGATCGAGAAGATAATCGTGATCAAGGTCGTTGCGGCACTGGCTAAAACGAATAAACCATTTGGTCTGAAAAAGGCCATTGCCACCGTTACCATCAACATGACGATCGGTGGTAAAATCGTTTTGATCAGTTGATCTTGTTGTTTATTGTTCGGTTCGCTTGGGGCATTGATCGTAATTTTTTCCTCTGGTTCACGGTAAATGATCCGTGGCGAACGGTGGAAATCTGGGTAATCTTCATAGACATCGTAACGCGATGTGTAAATTTCACAGAGGTCTGATTTGATGATCGTGCCTTCTGTGGCATGGATTTCATGAGTAAAGACTTTCAATGTATGGTGTAGGAAAGACAGCTCGTCTCCTTTGCCAAGTAAATAGTCTGTCCCAGTAAAGAGTTGATTATTGATCATCAACTCGCCAGATAAGACGGTCAACAACCATTGATCTTCTTGTTTTTTCAAAATAGCTGAAATCGTTTTGGTCACATCGTCTTTCGGTAATTCCAGCGTAGCGCCTTTATCAGTACTTAAAATCAGTTCTTTTTTATCTAATAGGTCAAATACATGCATCTTCGTGACAGGTGCTAAAATGACCGTGACTTGTTGCGCGTCAGATAATGAAAGGGTAAGGGGCGAGTCTAGTGATAAGACCTGTTCTTGACCTTGGTGTGTTAAGATCCACTCCTCTTTCATTTCGATCGTTAATTCGTCTACTTCTGTTAGTAAAGGTAGGTGAAGAGAGGCTTGATTGTCTGAACCGATCCGTTGTACTTTTTCTTCATCAAGGAGTAGCTGATAGCGATAGCCTTGAAGGTAAAGGATGGCTTGTGTCTGTGTCATCTAGTTTCCCTCCTGAGCAGTCGATCCTTGTGTTTGTTCCGCTTGCGCTGCAGCATTCACACTTTCGTCACGTTTTTCTTTGTATTTTTTATAGTCGGCTTCTAATTTACCGATGGTTTCTTCTTTTTCAGTTCCAGACATTTTCGTGTCTTTTCGAACTTGTTCGATTTTTTGCGTAATGCCGTATAAAATCAAATCAGAATCTTCTAAGTTTTTCGCTACGTCTAAGGCTTCATCCAGATTCCCACGACCATTTTCGATCCAGTAATCTAAATAATTTTCATCAGAACGCAGTGTTACGTTATTTAAGATGACTTTTTTTTGTTGTTCTTGTAAAGCTTCCCCTTGAATGAAGCTAAAGGCTAGCTCATATTTTTGAGTAAATGGAATGCTGGTTGTTTTAACAGGTTCTAATGTTGTGATAACAGCTTCATAGTCATTTTTCAAGAAGGCTGTATCTGTGTTTTGCATCCGATCTAAGAACGGTAAACGGAAAAAGAGTAAATAGACTAATGGAATCACCAAGATAGCAGATAACACAGTCATCCAGATCGACAGTTGTTTCATCACTTGGAATTTTGTTTTGCTGACTTTTTTGGTTGTTTTTGCTGTGTGTTCCATCGTTTGGTCATACATTTGAACGAGGTATTCTCTGATGTCTTCAAAGCTTTCTTTCTTCAAGATCGTTTGGATAAATTCAGAGCCTTTTTTGATTTCTAATTGTCCTTCATAAAGCTTAGTAAAATCGTCTTTCTTTTCAAATAACGCAATGATCAAGCTTTTGTATTGTCGTAATAATAAGTCATTGCTCGTCACTGTTGGCGGCATTTTTCCTTCTAGACCGCGGTAGGCGATTTTGGGCTGTAAGTTGTAGTCAAACAGCAGGTTTTCCGGGTGGATAAAGAAGGTGAGTGGTAAGTCTAATAGTTGCTCAACCGCAGCCATATTGGTCATGGCGCGTAGCTTATCTTCTTTTGATCCTGCTTTTAATTCGTTGAAGGTAATGCGTTCTTTTGGCAAATCATAGGTAAATGTTACAGCGTCTTCTTCCCAATGGATGCTTGTATCCATTAATAGTGGGTGAGCGACTTTAAGTAAGGCTAAATCCTTTTCTTCGTTGACTTGAACCTCTGATTTTCTTAACGCAAGTTGCCAGTTTTCGATTGTTTTCTTAAATTCATACGTATGTTTTTCAATAATGATTGCGACCATCGTTTCTTTCATTGCTTCCATTTATTTACTCTCCCAACACTTCAATTATGTCTCCGTCTGTAATCGGATAATCTTTTAATTTTTTCTCTTCATCTAGAAGAATTCCTTTATTCAATACTTTGATTTGGTATTTTTGGACATTTTTTTCTTTTCCAAAGATTTGATTTAATTCTCGAATGAATCGAAAAACGGTAATGTTATTCGGGATTCTTAAATCGACCATTTTTTCTTTATTTTTCTGATACAACAACGTTACGTTGATGTGTTCTGTATTATCCGCCATGAGTTTGTCCTCTTTTTCTGTTGTGATACAAAAGTAAGGTAACGACTGTCACTAATGCTAATCCTAAAATTAAAGGAAACAAAGCAGGGGGAGAAGAAACGGTGGAGACCGTTTCTTCTTTTTTCACCGCTGCTTGGTTCTGTTCAGTTCCTGCAAATAGTTGTGTCGCATCTAGTTCTTTTACTTTTGTTGCTTTTGTTAGGAAGAGCTTAGACATGTCTTCTTGTTTTTGTTTTTCTTCTAGTGCTTTTGCATCGCTTGTTTTTTGGATCATTTCTGCTTCGAACAGGCGATCTTCTGCGACGAAACTTTTGGTTTTGCCATCGTCGACTTGTTCTTTATTCAAGCGATCTGTTTGTAATTCTAAGTTGTTATCAAGTAATGTTTCTTCTGCGTTAGCCGTAACAGAAAAAGAAATGAGACTGATTCCTAGTAAAAATAAGGACATTCGCTTTTTCATTTTGAGGCCACTTCCTTCGCTTTACGTCTCGGTTTCCAAATAAAAATATTGAATACGATCAATGCTGCGATCGCTAGTAGATATAAAATGATCTGAATAATATTCAAGGCGTTATTTGCCAAGATATCTGCTAGGTTATTTTCACCGATCGACAATGGATTGATGGAGCGAATAAGATCGACCATCGGGTTATTGCCTTTGGTTTTTCCAATGGCATTGGTGACAAAGACATAGCTGATAAATAGGAAAAGACTTAAGGCAAAGCCTGCGATATGGAATTGCTTCAACGCATAGTGATTCAATAATGAGAAAATCAGCATAAAGAGTACGATCATCATGCCCCAAACGATTTGGGATTCTTTCACGATTCCTAATTCACTGATACTTAACAGACTTAAAATCAAGCCAATGCCGATAGCACTTAAACTGAGTAGCATTGTTTCAAGCATGTTGTCTTTGAGCCAGAGTTTTTCTCGTTTGAATTTATTCTTGACTTTTCTTGCGACAGGTTGCGTAGCAAAGAGGTAAGCGATAAATAAGCTCAACGTGTACATGATCAAGATCCAAGTGAAAGGTTCGTTGACCTCAGTTGTTTTGATGGTTGCTTCCGCTTTTCCGTTCACTGGATTGGCGATAAATTGTAGTAAGGTATTGTTTGGTACGCCGTCTTTATGAGCGTTGTTCAGCACTTTGATAAAGGCTGAAACGAAATCATTGTTGTTGGCTAATTCTTTGTTTAAATTGTCCATGATCACATCGGCATTAGCAGATAGATCTTCCCCATTTTTTTGTGCAGTTTGGACTTCTTTGTCGAAAGATGTGAAGACCGATTTAACGCTTTCGGCTTCTTTAACATTCATATCAGATGCTTCTTTCAGCATTTCAGCTTGTTGTTTGATCGTTTTAAGCATCGAGTCGATTGCAGATATCTCTGTGTCTGTGGCAGCATTATCCGCTTCAACTTTCAGGTTAGATGCTGTGGCTTCGGACATATTCTTTTGCCAGTCGGCGATTTGAGCTAAATGATTTTGGACATTTTCGTTTAGACTCATAGTATTGCCTTGAATATCTTGAAGCTTTTCACCAATGCGACCAGATTGACGATCGATATCGTCGGCTTGGCGACGTAGTGTTTCAAGCTTGGCATATTGGTCTTTGTAATGACCTGTCGCAAAGGTTCCGTTAAGGACTTGTTTGAACATTTCCGTCATGTTCATGTCCAATAAGTTGTTGAAGACATCGAATGGGTATTTATCGAAGTCTTTTAGTTCTGCGTTGACTGTTTGATACAATTCGATTGTTTTTCCTAATTGTTCAGCATATTTTCTTTGAGCCCTTTGATAATTGGGTGTTAAAAAGGCAGATAGATCGGTTGTCTGCTCCCAAGTAACTACATAGGTGCCTTTAACAGCTCTAGCTGTATACGTGTCAACTTGAGGTGTATCTTTTGGCGTAACTGCCTCAGTTGATTGTGCTGACTGACTTGTTTCTTCAGTAGAAGTACTCTCAGTAGTTTGGTTTTCTTGGGACTCAGGCTCTGTTTCGTCGGTCGTTACATCAACAGTTGGTAGTGCTCGTGTAACTTGTGCATTTCCATCATTATCTGGATGAAGCACTTTTACCACTGAAATTGGGATTGTAGGTGCACCGTTAGTTTCTTCAAAATTGTCTGCAAAGGTGTACTTAAAGTCCATGTAAGAACTAGTAATTGGAATCTCTTCACCAGCAGGATCAACTTGGTCGGTACCATTATTATAAGTAAGAGATGCAATTTCAGAAGGAATTTCACCAAAAATAATCTTTCCATCCGTTTTATAGTTTTCTGTTTGGATTCTGAACGAACGGGATTTTGTAATAGCAGTATCTCTTTCCTTAATCAAATTATCATAGGTTGTTCTCAACTTCTCATGATATTGACTTTTACTGACTGTTTCACTATCGACTTTCCATTCCAATTCTTCGATCTTAGGATTATCAGGATATTTATCATTGGTATCGCGAATTTTTTGATTGATTTTTTCTATAGTAGCCAACATGCCAGAGTTTCCATACATAGATGTTCGAATGTCATCAATAGCAGGGTTTTCAGTATATGGAAAATGACCATATAAAAAGACTTCATTGAACTGATTAATATCTCGGGTATCTTGTTTAAAAGGTAAGCTGTCCAAACGCTCTTGCATCTTCAGCAGGTAATTATCATTAAATTTAGTAACATCTGAGAGTTGACCAGAATCGTAATCCATTTTTTTAAGGACATCTCTAAACGTCACTTCATCTGGAGTAGTAACTCTAAATTGGTTGAAGAACTCTTCACTATAAGTATCAAAATACTCATTCTGAATAGCGGTCAATTCATCAATCTGCTTTTCAACATCTGCTTTAGAAGCAAGTAGTTGTTCATTCAATGCATTCATCTGCTCGATATAACGGCCATTTCCATCATCTGAGGCAATGAAATCATCCTGTAATGATTGATTCAAGCTTTCTAGTGTGCTGTATAATTTGTTTGTTTCAGAACTTAACACACTGTCATCCATTGAGGTCAAAATCTTAACAAACTCTTCGTAAGTCAATTTTCCATCAGCCCGTTGCTGTAATAACTGTTCTAGCAAAGTAGAAAAATCTTGATGGCTACTTACGAGAGACTCAGGATTTTTAATAAATTCAGTTAATGTATTTGTCAACAAGTCATTTGCTTGTAGGGCACTTTGAGACTGTGAGGTAATACCTGGTAAATAGTCTTTAAAATTAATCGTCGGTTGGTAAAGAATGTCTTGAAACTTCCCAACGGAATCTGTTTGATTTGTATACACTTTTTCAATATTTTGTTGTGCCGTATACAAATTATCAATGATACTCACCACATATAAATCCACAAGCTGTTGGTTCAAATCATTGACGATTTTTCGGCCAACACTTCTTGATTCATTTTCTAAAGTAGCATTACCATTCGCATTGATTTTGTAATTGACTTGAACTTTTTCAGGTGCTTCGCTGTCTAATTCTAAAAGCTTGCTTGAGAAATTACTTGGAATCGTAACAAGTAGGTTATAAGTGCCAGTTTTTAAGCCATTCTCGGCAATTCCTCGACTCACTGTGAACCAGTTGTATGTCGCATCTTTTTCGATTTTCTTTACGTAATCTGCGCCTAGGTTATAGTCTATGTTATTTTTGTTAATCCCGTTATCTTCATTTACTAACGCAATATTCAACCGCATATCTTGATCTTCTTTCGCTTTATTCGCAGAGATATCGGTAAAATCGCGATTCATAAATATCAGCATAATAAGTAAAATTACAACCATCCAAACAGATTTCAACATATAATATAGTTTTTTACTGTTCATTTATCATTCTCCTAAACAAAAGAGGAACAGCGAGGAGCAAGTGCCCTCCCTATTCCTCAGTTATGTGTTTCTTATAGACCTCTTCCGATTGCTGAAGAGATATTTTGATCTGTTTCTTCTACAATAGTAGCAACTTCGTTCAATTGTTTGTTGATTTGATCTAATAACTCAGCGAACTCGCTTACTTTTGGTTTTAAAGCAGTGAATTGATCGTTAAAGCTATCAAAACCGCTACCTTCCCAGTTTCCTTGAATCGTATCTTGTTCAGATTGTAATTTTTGTAAAATATCTTGAACTTGTTGCGAACCGTCCGTATATTTTGTTGCAGAAGTTCTAAGTTCTTGTGGGGATAATTTAATTCTATCGCCTGCCATTTTTCATTCCTCCAAATTGTTATTTTAGAGAGCACTATTTGTGCCCGCTAGTTACCTAAACGTTACCATAAAAAGAGGCTGTAAAATACTTAATGTAATAAGTTGCGTGTTTTAGGTAAAAAATAACAAGGGTAATAGAATTATAATTTACCTTTAAGGAAATTTTTTAGATTTCTGTGGTTTTTATAGTTATCTAGAAGTCTGAAAAATAAAAAAAGCCTATACATTATAGACTTTTTCTAGCTTTTAGGAACGTTGCATAGGATACTTTTAACTCCTCTTTAAATGTTCTGCTCATTGGTAAGGAAAGGTTATTTTCTTGTTGTAGACCATCTTCAAATTGTTTAACGAAGATTTCATTTTTCGCAATTTCAACAATATAGTTCAAATTCACCACATAGCTGCCATGGATTCGAGCAAATAAATGTTTATCTAATTTAGCGATGATTTCGGCCATCGTTAAATACGTCTTATAGATTCGTTCCGTCGTGTGAATGTATGCGACACGTCCACTTTTTGCGATATAGACAATTTCATTCATCGGCAATACCACAAGTTTTCGATTAAACGAAAACTCAAAATAAGCATGAATCGCATTAAAATAATTTCTTGCTCGATCCATGGTTTCCAATAAACAAGCACTTGAAATTGGCTTCACTAAATAATCAAAAGCTTGCACTTTGAACACATCTGGCATCCGTTTAATATCATCTGATACAAAAATGATCAATGCTTCTACATCAAAGGCTCGTATTTGTTGGGCTAACGCAACACTATCTGTTTCAGTCATTTCAATAGAGATAAAGTATATATTATAACTTGTCCCAATTTCGTTGAGGTGTCGTATCAGCTTTTCACCGTTACTAAAAAAATCAAATTCGTATTGCTGAGAAGTGTGCAGATGGATTATCTTCTCAATGTTTCCTATTTCTTTCTGGTTATTATCACACAATGCAATCTTCAATCGCTCATCTCCCCTTGAGTATAAGATTAAAAATGTATGTTTATAAAGTATTTATCACTTTTCAGTTGCTTTATTTTGGTCAATTACAATTGTAGCATATTTTTTTTACAGAAATTCTCAAAAATTGTACGAAAAGCGGTGTTTTTAGAGAATTTGTTATAATCTTTATCAATAAATAAAAATGTTAATTGATTTTTAAGAAGGCTATTTCTATATATGAAGCGTTTTTTTTGTTAAACTAACATAGAATGACGAGGGGGGAGATGAAATGGAAGTACGTTACAATTCAGATGGGCAACCAATTGGCTATTCTGTAACGAATTGGTCAAAAAGAGAGTACCCAACAAAAGCTATACTAGAGGGAACCTATTGTGATTTAGAAAAAATAGATCCTAAGCAGCATCTCGAAGATTTATATCAAGTTTATGGTCCAACGAGTCCAGCTAAGAACTGGACATATTTACCAATGGAGCCATTTGAAGATAAAGCTGAATTTTTTACTTATTTAGAGTCAATTAGTCGATCACAAGATCCATTTCATTATGCGATTATTGATAAGTTTAATAGAAAAGCCATAGGCACGTTGGCTTTGATGCGAACAAATAGAGAGCAAGGGACGATCGAAGTAGGATATGTTATCTATTCTGATCAATTGAAACAAACGCGGATCGCTACAGAGGCCCAATATCTTTTAGCTTGTTATGCGCTAGATGAGCTAGGCTATCGACGTTATGAATGGAAATGTGATGCCTTGAATGACCCTTCCAGAAAAGCTGCCACACGTTTAGGGTTTGTCTTTGAAGGAATTTTCCGTAATGCTGTGGTTTATAAAGATCGAAACAGAGATACGGCATGGTTTTCTATCATTGATAGTGAATGGACACAAACGAAATCCCGTCTAGAATCATGGTTAGCTCCTAGCAATTTTACGGCTGATGGCCAGCAAAAAAAGCGCCTGAAAGAATGTTAAACACAAAAATAGTGTATTTGAAAGGAAATGAATCAAATGAAAAAAATAGAAATTCAATTAGCAAAGATTCCTAAGCCTGCCATTTTTCCGGATGTTGCACCAACCTTTTTAACGGATGAAACAATGGCTGAAAGAAAGCATAAGCTTTTGGAAAATATGAAGTCAGAAGATTTTGATGCCTTAGTGGTCTACGCGGACAAAGAGCATGGCGGGAATTTTGAATATTTAACTGGATTTATTCCTCGTTTTGAAGAAGGACTGCTTGTTTTGGATGTTACTGGAGCATGCACATTACTATTAGGCAATGAAAATCTCAAAATGGCAAAAGTTTCACGGATCGACAATCAATTAGTCCACTATCCGTTGTTTTCTTTGCCAAATCAACCGATGGATAACGAAGTGAGTTTGGAAAATATTTTTGAAACGATTGGCTTATCGAAAAAGAACAAGATCGGCGTCGTCGGCTGGAAAATGTTTACCGCAACGCAATCAGCTAATGATACACTATTTGATTTGCCTTATTTTATTGTTCAAGCTCTTTTAGCAAGTAAAAGGGAGGAGGCAGTTCTTAAAAACGCAGCGCATTTATTTATTCGAGGAGATAAAGGAGTTCGGATAACAAATAATGTAAACGAACTTGCTCATTATGAATATGGGGCAAATCTATCATCCAGTGCCGTATTAAACGCAATGGATGCCGTTGAAATCGGTGTAACTGAAGCTGTTTTAGGGAATAAATTAACAGCGGAAGGACAAACGAATACAGTTGTGACAATTGCTGCAACAGGGCAACGATTTGAATATGCCAATATCTATCCCACACACAAACAAGTGACATTAGGCGATCCACTATCTCTAACAACCGCCTTCAAAGGTGGCTTGTCTAGCCGTACTGGATTTGTTGTAGAAAATGCAACACAACTCCCAGCAACACAAAAAGAATACGTAGAAAAGGTAGCAAAGCCATACTATCAAGCAATTACAGCCTGGTTGGAAACCATCAAGATCGGTATGTCTGGAAACGAACTTTATCAAACAATTGAAACAGTCTTTCCAAAAGCGGATTATCACTGGCACTTGAATCCTGGACATTTAGTGGCAGATGAAGAGTGGATGTCGTCACCGATTTATGCTGGTTCGCAGGAAAAATTGAAAAGCGGTATGATTTTACAGCTAGATATTATTCCTTCTGTGTCAGGCTTCACTGGAGTAAGTGCTGAAGAATGCGTGGCTTTAGCAGATTCGGATCTACAAAACCAAATCAAAGAAAACTATCCAGAATTGTGGCAACGAATCACGATCAGAAAAAAATATATCAAAGAAACCTTAAACATCGATCTAAGTGAAGATATTATCCCGATGTCTAATACAGTAGGCTATTTACGGCCATTTTATTTAGCAAAAGATCAAGCGTTTCAATGTGTTAAATAGCAAAAATAAGGATCAACCTGTCATTTGACGTATTGATCCTTATTTTATTTTGAAAAATCCATTGTTACACGTGAAACATTTACTTTATTTCTTGTAAAACGATGTTATTTTTCAGTTCCTCAACATTTTCAACCGAAACATAACCTACCGCTTGCTCCAAAGCATTACTCATGCCACAAGCCATCCCATAACGGAGCGTCTCTTCGATCGAAAGCCCCTGATCCAAAGCAAATGCAATCCCGCCTACTGTCGCATCGCCAGAACCTGTTGGATTGATGCTATTGATGGCTGGTATCGTTACATCAAAAATCCGTCCCTGGTATTTTGCGACAGCGCCATCTCCGCCGCAAGAAACGAGAATAAACGGAATATCTTGCAATATCGGATGGGTGAGTTGTCTAATAACTTCCTGTTTGTTTACAATTGAAAGACTAAGTAATTCTGCAAATTCATGAATATTCGGTTTGATAAAATAGGGTTTAATCGTCCCTTGTAAGACATTTTTAAGCTGTTGGCCTGAAATATCGGTTAGAATTTTCACCTCTGCTCCGAGCTGTTCATATAACTGTTGTAAATAGTCTTGGTATAGTCGTTCGTTTTTAGTATTGGCTGATCCGCATAGTGCGATGATCGGTCTTTTTTGTTGTGTAAAGGAAAAATCAATCACGTTAGCAAGTACTTTTTGGGCAGTTTCGACCGTTATCACGGGCCCAAGTTCTACGATTTCGGTTTGATTTTTCTCGCGATCCATTATCGTTACAGCATTTCTAGACTCACCTGGAATGGGGATAAATACGGATTTAAAAGCTTCTTGTTCAAGTGCGTTTCGAATCAGTTCTCCATTTGTCCCAGCTAAAACGCTCATTACTGTTACGTCACTGCCTAAAATTGCCGCTGTTCTGCCAGCGTTGATTCCTTTACCTCCGACGGCTTTGATCGGATTACTACAACGATTCATTTCACCTAAAATAAATGTTTCTGCAAAATAAATGGAATCCATTGATGGATTAAGTGTCACTGTTAAAATCATAATTGCTTCTCTCCTTCAGGTCCTTCGTTAAACTGGGTCCCCGAAAGAGCTGTGAAACCCAGTTTAACTTTTTTTATTTAATAGTTTTCCATAAGATTGATAGAATTTAAATGTTTGTTCGTCTATTTTGTCATCCGTGATCACGTAGTCTAGATCAGACATTTTATAAAAAGTATAGACATCACTGACGTTGAATTTTGTACTGTCAGCTACCACGACTTTTTTCTTCGCATTTTTAAATGCTGCCCGCTGTACGCCACCTTCTAGATAGTTGGAGGTGGTGACATTATTGTTGTAAAT
The DNA here is from genome assembly GCF_050499005.1 of Enterococcus sp. AZ101. Lineage (NCBI taxonomy): Bacteria > Bacillati > Bacillota > Bacilli > Lactobacillales > Enterococcaceae > Enterococcus > Enterococcus sp. AZ101. The sequence goes on from NZ_JBMHEZ010000003.1 coordinate 560,833, forward strand.
GCCATTTGTTGCAGCAAAAGCAATGTCGATATTGATGGTCTCGAATGTCTGCTCGGCATGTTCTCCGATAAATTCTTCTGTGATCGGTGTAAAATCCCCCCCTGTTAATAAAATCCGATAGTCCGTGTGCGCAATAACATAATTAAACGCGAGCAAACTGTTTGTCACAATCATCAAGTTTTGCTTTTGAATGAATGGTAGGGCATATAAAATAGTCGTCCCAGCCCCAACAAAAACAACTTGATGGTCCTGAATCAATGAATTCATGATCTTCCCAATGTATTCTTTTTGCTCGATATGTAGATTAATTTTTTCATGCGTTGCCAGTTCCTTATCTTTACGATCGATTTTTTGAGCGCCACCGTATAAACGAACGAGTTGATTCGTGTCGCTCAATTCAGTGATATCTCGGCGAATCGTCATTTCAGAAACTTGAAGCTCTGCTGCAATATCGGATACGGTCATAAAGGTATTTTTTTCTAATAATTCTAGAATATGGGCATGACGCTCTCTTTTTAACATAATATGCTCCCCTTTTTGTTCGAAAATGTTTATCTATTACATTTTAAACGTAAAATGAACAAAAAACAATCGAAAGAAAGCGTTGACAAACCATTTAACAAGTTGTATTCTTTTTGTATAAACAAAGTTTAACATATATTTACAAAGTTGAACATAAAAACTTTGAATTGAAGCAAAATGAAGGAGGAATTACAAAGATGAAACAGATGTTTCAACCAGAATTGATTGATTTGCACATAACGGTTCAAAATGAAGAAGAATTATTTGAACTTATTGCAAAGCGATTGCAGCAAACAGGGTATGTAAATAGTGGTTATTTGGAAGGAATCAAGTCAAGAGAACAGGTATTTCCGACTGGACTGATCACAGAATATCTAAATATCGCTTTACCCCATTCTGATACAGACTATATTGAAAGGCCTTTCATATATATTGCAAGAACAACAAAGCCGATCAAGGTCAAACAAATGGGCGATAATCAAGAAATGGAGGTGAGAGATCTATTTTTCTTAGGAATCAAAGAACCTACAAAACAGGTTGGCTTACTGCAAGAACTAATGATTTTATTCCAAAATGAAGCGTTTGTAGAAGAATTAAAAGCGATAAGTGAAAATGAACAGCTTTTCAACTTATTCATGAAGCAATGGGAGGAAGTAAAAAATGGCTAGAAAATTAATTGTAGCATGTGGCAGTGGTGTCGCAACAAGTACTACGGTAGCAGAAAAAATCAAGAGTAAATTCGATGAAGATGGAATTGACTATCCTGTAGAAGCTGTGGATTATAAATCGATCTTACAAGAATTACCAAGTGCCAGTATTTATGTTTATATTGCAAAACCTGATGACGAAGTATTAGAAGAAGCAGAGAAATTAGGCGTTTCAGTGTATGCCGGCGTACCATTTTTAACTGGTATGGGCGTTGATACTATTTATGAAGGAATCATCAACGACACGAGAAAGTAAAAAAGAAGAGTCTGTATAAACGGTGGGAGCAGAAGCAATCACTACGCTTCGATCACATCAAATTCTAAGTGCTAAAGCACTAAGATTTGAAGGCTTCGGAAATAAGCCGAAATTCACAAAAATTTGAAATACAATTTTCGTGAACTCCTTCTTATTGCTGTAAAACACAACGAAGTATGAGTTGATGTTGTACAGTACCTACGTGGTTCTCGGGATTAAACACCCCTGTCCCAACCTCCCGATAGTTGTGAGAAAAGGCTAAGCTCTTCTCTCAGCATTTATAACATACAAATTAATCATACCAAAAATTTTAAAAGATAGGTAGGTAGAAGAGATGGAAATTTTTCAATCTGTGATTGATTATATATTAAATCTGGGTTCAGCAATTTTTGTTCCGTTGATTATCCTGATCATTGGGCTGATTGCCCGTATGCCGTTGAAAAAGGCCTTTATGTCAGCCATTACTTTAGGGGTTGCCTTTACTGGCATGAGCATGGTGATTGGATTTATGTCAGATGCGGTAAGTCCAGCGTCTGTTGCAATGGCTAAAAATACTGGAATCAGTTTGCCAGCACTTGATTTAGGCTGGACAGGAGCTGCGAGTATTACCTGGTCTTGGTCTTATGCTTTTGTCTTTTTCGCCGTCGTTTTGGGCGTGAATTTCATTATGTTATTGCTAAATTTAACCAAGACATTAAATGTCGATATGTGGAATGTTTGGGGCAAAGCTTTAACGGCTTATCTGGTCTATTTTATTAGCGGTTCGTTGGTTGCAGGATTTATTGCGGCTGTCATTCAAGTTGTATTGGAACTGAAAATGGGCGATATGTTCCAGCGTCATATTCAAGATTTAACTGGAATTCCATTAGTAACAGTGACGCATTTAATGAACATTTCCGCAGTGTTGATGTTACCAGTCAATATTGTGATGGATAAAATTCCCTTCTTTAATAAAAAAGCAGATACATCAGCTTTAAAAGCAAAAATTGGGATTTTTTCTGAAAATAGTGTAATGGGTTTTATTATTGGTGTATTGCTTGGTTTTGGCGCAGCCTATGGCATTTCTGGTTCATTGAATTTAGGAATCCAAGTTGCGACAGCAATGGCTTTGTTTCCAATGATCAGTAAGATGTTCATGCAGTCCCTTTCACCGTTAGCGGATGCGATGTCTGAAATGATGAAAAAACGGTTCAAGGATCGTGAAGTTTATATTGGTTTAGATTGGCCGATTTTAGCAGGACGTTCTGAAATTTGGGTAACAGCGATTATTTTAGTCCCTGTTTTTATTGGATACGCGATGATTTTACCTGGTAATCAAGTGTTGCCTTTAGCCGGAATCATTAATTACTCCATTGCGGTCGGGGGATTATTACTAACTGGCGGAAACCTGTACCGCATGATCACGCTGGGCATTATTTATACGCCGCTTTATTTATATGGCGCAACGTATCTGGCACCAGTTTTGACAGGATTGGCGAAGAAAACTGGAGCAGTAGATTTAAAAGGTGGCAGTATTACTTGGTCATCTATTGAAGGACCGGAATTTAGAATTCTTTTTGCAGAGGCGGCAAATTTAAATATCCCAGCTATTATTGGGTTTATCATTTTTATAGCCATGTTTGTCTGGTTGTACAAATATATGGCAAAAGAACCAGTTCCAAGTCAACGCTATGATGAAATCAAAAATTAGGGAAATGCTAGAGAGGACTGGATCGTATGAATCAAAAAACAAAGTGGATGATGTTACTATTTTTGGCTATCTTATTGTTTATAGGCGCGCTATCCCTGAATAGTATGCCGATGTATTTTCTAGTCATGTTTCTTTCCTTTTTCATCTATAAAAATGGAAATGCAGTACTTTTCAAAGAATATGATGAAAGAAAAAAACAAAAATATGAAGAATATAAAGTCGTTCAGCAAGCGGCAAAAGAAACGATCCGTACAGGAAAATTATTAAAAAAGAAGGAGCTGTAATCAATTATGGCAGATGGCAGAATATTATTTGAGCGTGAAAGAGAAGATATGGCAAAGATTGTACAATTGATTTTTGAACGTAAGAATACAAATGTAGCAGGCGGCAACTTTTCCTTTAAGACAACTGATAAAGCAGGCAAAGAATTTATTATTATGACACCAACGATGATGTCACAGGCATATTTAGGCCAAGTGTCACCCTCACAGATTTTAGTGGTAGAACCTCATACAAGGAAAGTCATTGCAGGTGAAGGTGGCTTGACTCGGGAAATCAATATGCATGAAGCAGTATATGATGCGAATCCAGAAATTAAAGCTGTGTTGCATGCCCATGCTCCTAATAGTATGTTTTGGGCAACGAGCGGATTGGATATGCCGAACTTAACCGAAGCTACGCAAAAAGTAGAATACATCGAAGTATTAGAATTTGAACCGAACTGCTCAGAAGAATTAGCTGAAATCGTGAGTAATCATATTAAAACAATGGCCAGAAAAACATTACCGCATGAATTTTTACTAGATAGTCATGGTGTGTTGATCACTACTGGTGGAGAAACAGGAATGGAAGCAATCCATTCTGCTTTAGCAATCCTTGACACCGTTGAATGGAATGCTGAAATTGCTTATAAACAAACAATTTTCCAAAAGCTAGGAATTTTGGATGGTTACTATTCTAAAGGAGTGAAAATTGGTACGATTGCCGATTTAATGAACCATGAACCGATTTATAATCAGAAAATCAAAATCACGGCTGGTGGAGACTAAAAAAAGCGAAAATGAAGCAACTGGTTTAAGATATTCTTACATTTTAAACTGGTTGCTTCTTTTTTTTGCTGTAAAAAAGAGCGGGATTTTTTTGTGGTATATAATAGAAAGAAACATTTTATTACAACTACTAAAAATCTTGCTAAAAACATTGCAAGAAATCTCTATTTGCGTTAAAGTAAGAAAAGACAACTGTGAAACATTTTCTGTTTCACGGAAGGAAGGAAACATATGAAACCTGAAGAATTTAAACAATTATTAAGTCAAAAAGCGATCCAGCTAACGGATCACCAGATGGAGCAATTTGCCCGTTACTTTGAATCACTTGTTGAATGGAATGAAAAAATGAACCTGACAGCAATCACGGAAGAAAAAGAGGTGTATTTAAAACATTTTTATGATTCTATTTCACTAGCCTTTTTCGAAGATTTTTCAACTAACAAATCAATTTGTGATGTCGGTGCAGGTGCAGGATTTCCTAGTATCCCACTGAAAATCGTTTTTCCGACTTTACAAGTAACGATCGTTGATTCTTTGAATAAACGGATCACATTTTTAACTGAATTAGTCAATGAATTGAAGTTGGAAGATGTCTCTTTATATCATGATCGTGCAGAAACGTTTGGTCAAAAGGTTGAATTTCGTGGCGCTTTTGACTATGTGACCGCTCGAGCAGTCGCTCGTTTGAATGTGTTGAGTGAGTTATGTCTGCCGTTAGTTAAGAAAGAAGGTTTTTTCTTAGCCTTGAAAGCAGCCAAAAGTGAAGAGGAAATTATTGAAGCAAAACCTGCGATTGCGATTTTAGGTGGTAAATTTCAAAAAGAAGTGTCATTTGAGTTACCCATTACCGAAGATGAACGTCATATCGTTGTGATCCAAAAGAAAAAAGAAACCCCTAAAAAATACCCAAGAAAACCAGGGTTACCAAATAAACAACCAATCAAATAAGATGGAGGGACACAAATGGCACGAATAATTTCTGTAGCGAATCAAAAAGGCGGTGTCGGTAAAACGACGACCACTGTGAATCTGGGTGCTTGTCTTGCTTATTATGGCAAAAAAGTGTTGCTGATCGATATTGATGCTCAAGGAAATGCAACAAGTGGAATCGGTGTACGTAAACCAGACGTTGCAACAGACGTTTATGATGTATTAGTCAATGAAGAACCAATCAAAAATGTGATTCAGCAAACCTCTAGAGAAAATTTGGATATTGTCCCGGCAACGATCCAATTAGCTGGAGCTGAAATTGAATTGACGTCAATGATGGCCAGAGAATCTCGCTTAAAAGCGGCTATTGAAGAAATCGATGATATCTACGATTTTGTTTTGATCGACTGTCCACCTTCATTAGGACACTTAACGATCAATGCCTTTACAGCGAGTGATTCGATCTTGATTCCCGTACAATGCGAATACTATGCTTTGGAAGGCTTGAGCCAATTATTAAATACTATTCGTTTAGTTCAAAAGCATTTTAATCCTGAATTACGTATCGAAGGAGTCTTGCTAACGATGTACGATGCCCGCACGAATTTAGGTGCTGAAGTTGTAGAAGAAGTCCGCAAATATTTCCGTGAGAAAGTGTATGATACGATCATTCCTAGAAACGTTCGTTTGTCTGAAGCGCCAAGTCATGGTTTGTCGATTATTGATTATGATCCCCGTTCACGTGGTGCCGAAGTGTACCAAGCACTAGCAAAGGAAGTGTTGGATAATGAGTAAAGGAAAAGGTTTAGGCAGAGGTATTGATGCGTTGTTTCAAGATTTTGCTAGTCTAGAAGATGTAGATGTCCAAAAAGAAGAAGTCATTGAAATTCCTTTAAATGAACTTCGTCCAAATCCATACCAACCGAGAAAAACATTTGATGAAGCATCTCTTCAAGAATTGGCAAATTCAATCCAGCAGTCAGGTGTCTTTCAACCAATCATCGTTAGAAAATCTGCTGTTAAAGGATACGAAATCATTGCAGGCGAGCGACGTTTCCGTGCATCAAAACTAGCAGAGAAAGAAACGATTCCTGCTATCGTTCGTGAATTTGATGAAGAAGCAATGATGCAAGTGGCCGTTTTAGAAAACTTACAACGTGAAGATTTAAATCCATTAGAAGAAGCAGAAGCATACGATATGCTGATGAAGAACTTGAAGCTGACCCAAGTAGAAGTCGCAGAACGTTTAGGAAAAAGCCGTCCGTATATCGCGAACTACTTACGCCTATTAACATTACCAACACAGGTCAAAGAAATGGTTCAAGGTGAAACTTTATCAATGGGACAAGCCAGAACCTTACTGGGATTAAAAGACAAAGACTTGATTTTAACCTTGGCAAAACGCGTTGTGAAAGAAAACTTGACCGTGCGTCAACTAGAACAAATCGTTAATGATTTAAATGAGAATCAAGGGAAAAAGATACCAAAGAAGGACAAGAAAAACAGCAAGGACAAACCATATTATATTCGTGAAAGTGAAGATCGTTTAATGGATAAATTTGGTACGACTGTTGCCATTCAAGAAAAAGAAGGCAAGGGGAAAATTGAGATAGAGTACCTTTCCCAGTCTGATTTAGCAAGAATCTTAGACATCTTAGAGATTCACTTTGATGAAGCGTAAGACGAAAAAAAAGAGTGCAGAACAAGTTTGGTGAATGAAGTGAGACCCAATAGTTAGACCATAACCCGACCGAAGAAATTTGGTCGGGTTTTTATGCGGTCATCCGTTTGCGATATTGAACGGGACTGCAGCCGAGCCTTGTTTTGATTCGGTGATGATTATAGTAATTAATCCACTCTTTAATTGCCCTCTTCAACCTTTTAAAGCTTGTATAAATCACACCATAATAAATTTCTTGCTTTAATAGACCAAAGAAGCTTTCCATCGGTGAATTGTCAAGACAATTCCCTTTTCGGGACATGCTCTGGAATATTTTTTTCTCCGCTAAAGGCTTTCTATAACCATTCATCTGGTAAGCCCAGCCTTGGTCAGAATGGAAAGTCCGACGATAGGGGCAGTCCGCGGTTTGTTCTATGGCTTCTTTTTGAGCATCAAGAACGGCCTTTGCATTTGGTTTTTCTGATATTCGATAGGACAGAATTTCCCCGTTAAACAGATCTAGGAATGGGTCTAAATACAGCTTCTTGATGACAGGTTTTCCGTTCGTATCTTGTTCATAATACTTAAATTCAGAAGTATCAGTTGTAATCTTTTGATGAGGAACCGAGGTAACAAATCGTCTGTGAATCCGATTCTTTGCCACTCGTCCAACAGTCCCTTTGTAGGAATTGTACTTACGTGATTTGCGTGTAAACTTTACGCTCTTCAGCCCAAGCTTACGCATGATTCGACGGATTTTCTTTTGATTTACCTTTACTCCCTGTTCGTTCAGGGCGATTTGAATCCGACGATACCCATAGTTCCCATCGTTTTCTTCGAAGATTTCTTGAATGGTTTCCTCTAGCTTGGCATCTGGATTCCCACGATTCAATCGCTTTTGCCAATACATGTATGTCGCTTTAGGAAATTTTGTCGCTTCAAGAAGAATCGTTAATCGGAACTCCTTTCGGAGTTCGTGGATGATTCGTGCATCTCGTTCTTGAGTCGATCTGGGATATTCATCCCTAAAGCTCGGAGCTTTTTTACGAAGGCCAGTTCTGCACGAAGCAGTTCATTTTCTCGTTCCAGTTCTTGTTCACGCGTTAACGGCCTTTTTGGTATTTGTTTCTTCTTTTTCTTAGTCATTGAAGGCCTTCCTTTCAGTTTCGGTAAGAGACCTTCAATGCCTTCACGCAGAAATAGTTGGTGCCAATGTTGGAGTAGATTTCCAGATGGCAATCCATATTTCAATGCGACATTAAGGTAAGAGTCACCGCTAGTCAAATAATAGTGTATGACATCTTGCTTGAATTGGGAAGAATAAGTTTGTTTATTTTTACGTCGGTTTAAGGCATTAAAGTCCAATTTTTCTACAATCTTTACCCATTTTCTTACTGTTGAATCCGCTGGAATACCGTATCGGCGAGCTAGAGCCACATACCCACCTTCTCCCCTCTGATACGCTTCAACTACTGATTTTTTAAAGTCATAATCATATTTAGCCACTATAAAAAGCCCCCTAAGTTAGATTTTTGGGTCTAACTTTTGGGGGTCGGCTCAGAAACTTGTTCTGCACTCTTTTTGATTACCGTGAGCGATTGAAAGATAACCAGTATTAACTAGGCTTTAATGACAATGCAAGAGCTTGGTTTGTACGGAAATGACTAATTTTAGATAGAAATATCTATAAAAATTACTATATGCCAAAATAAATATAATTTTTCTTGTTTTTATATAAAATAAGAAAAATTTATAATTGTTTAAATTAAACCATATTAAATTATAAGAATCTAGTTTAATAGGTGCTTAAGTTAAATACTTATAATATGAGTATACAATACATAATTTGTGCATGTCAATGAGGAATAAAAAAATAACAATATATTTAATTTATATATATTATGATCGTGACAACAGAGTAAATCATACGCTTAACCTCAAAACGTTGATAAACAGCTACCTGATTATACAGCGCTACGATAAATTATATTTAATTTTCGTAGGTTATTAATAAATATAGGTGCTAAATGAATTTACTTAGTTCTATACGCCGTCAAATAGACCGTCAAAAAATCATTAAACTTTCTACTATATTACCATAAAAATTATGACTTTCTATATTCTTCCTTTTTTTAATCTTACAAAAAAATATAGACTTACAAAGAAAATTTAAAAAAAGAAAACTTAGTCTATTTGTATTTTGGAAGTAATGGGCAATTAATATTCATCTTTTTATTTTATATAAACATTTTTAATTCGTTTAATTTACTAAAATAATTATTTTTTAAAGTATTATTTTACAACTATTCAATCATTAAACCGTCATATAGCCGTCATTAATGAAGTATAAATGTCCATATAACTAAACATCTAATATGTTTTTTCTTATTTTATATAAGAATAGGAAATTCTCGTTAGCTAAGTTTTATGTATTCTGCAGTTTAAAGCATGTATTACATTTATCTATCTAGAGAATTTTATCAAACGTAAATGGTTGGAATTTACTATATATAAAAATTAAGAGGAGGATTTTCCATTATGAGGAAAAAAATAATTATATTGACTGACACACTAAGTGCAAATGGACTGTTGCAAAATAGTTTATTGAATATGGATTACGAAATAATGGTTTCAAAAGATATATTGACTCAGCCAAAAGATAAAGAGTTCTACTTTCTGCAAAATTTTGATCTCATTATTTATCAACAGTCAATGTACAGTGGCTTAAAAGAATCGTTTTTAGATAATTTAGCGTTGTTGAACAAACCAATTGTGGTTTTAACTTTTGAATCAGAACAGATTAACAAGTCTAAGTATCTCAATAATACTAATGTGAGCTTCGTTCGCTATCCAATATCGGTCACTGATTTAGCAAGTAAATTGGCTTCTATTTTTGAGGAGGTTGCGGGTCAAGCAAGTAAAAATAGTCAAGGAAGGGCAGTAGACGCTTCTATTGACAATACTCAAAATGCGTCATCTTTTTCAAATGTAGTGAAAGTAAAAAAACAATATTCTTTCCAATTGAAAGATCGTACCTTGATTATAGACAATTGGTTGATTCCATTGACTAAAAAGGAACATCAAGTATTAGAACATTTTATAGAATCAGATCAGAGAGTCTTTTCAAGTCAGTCCTTGTGTGAAGCCATTTGGACAAATGCTAAACAAAAAAATAAACAAGCGTTGTTAAGTAATTTGATTAATCGAATCAAACAAAAAATAATGGAAAAAACGTCGATTTTTGAACCCTTTATTCTAAATAAAAAAGGTATTGGCTATTACTTGAATCAAGAATTTGTGGCATTAGATGAACAAAATAATGAAAAAATAAGAGAACTGCTGGTAGGCAGTGTTTAACCCAAAAGGATTAAGTAAGAAGGGAAGCGGGAGATTTGGCTATATTTAACAAAAAAAGCAAAAAAAAAAAGAACCATGATGATGATTACGAGGAATATTACGATGAATATGACGAATACGATGAGTATGATGATTATGAGGAATATTCTGATGATGAATTTGAAGAGGAAACTTATGAGCCTCCGAAAAAAAGTCGGCCAGAAACTTCAAATAAAAGAGAGCGTTTGGACAATACTATGAGAAAACAAGAACAAGAAGCTCAACAAGAACAAGCTGCTGTAATTGAACATTTAAAAAATGAAAACCAGCAATTTCAAAAGGAAATGCAACGTCAACGAACCATGGCGGAACGATTAAAGGCGGAAGTTGAAAACAAACAGCAAGAGATTGATCAGCTAACCATGCGTTTGACAAGTTCTTCTAAGTCTAAAGAAACAATTATCGCACTTGAAGAACAAGTGAAGCAAGCAGAAAATCTAAGGATTCAATTAGATGAACAACTATTAGATGAACGAAATAAATGCATTGAGACGGAAAAACAATTGCGTCAACAAGATTTAATGAAAAATCAAATCGCAGAAGTTTTGATGGAAGCAAAAGAAAAGGCACAACAAATTATTGAACGTGCCACCATTGAAGCTGATCGAACAGTAGAAGCTGCTAGGCATGAAACCAAAAAGGCTGTTTCAGAAGCCTCAATCGAGTTGAAAATGATCAATCAGGAAGCGGCAAATTATCATACACGGATATTACGATTGCAAAGTGAAACAAGCGTACTGATGGAAGAATTGTTAAGCAAATCTAGTCGACTAGCTGATCAATCACTAGAGTAAGGGAAAGGGGAACAAGAAGTGGTTTATCAAAATATTATGGTCGATATCTATCAAGCCGCTTCTCCAGCAGTGGGCGAGCGCCTTTTTGATGATGATATGTTGCGGGATATTTATTATATTTGTGAAGAGATTTTTCAAACAAAGAATAAAAGAATCCCTTATCCTCAAAAAGAAGTTGAAGAATATTTTGAAGAATTTCACACCATAATTTCTTTTTTTAAACATGTAGAGATTACTTTAGATTTTGTCGATCTTGATTGGTCTGCTTTATTAGATGAGCTGATCCATACATTCCCTCAGATTGCGTGGATCGGCGGTTCTAAGGAAAAAGAAGACAATCGAGTGGTTTACTATATCGACTTTGTCCCGATTGCCTATAGAGAGAGCGGATTTCCTTTTATGGTCAATTTGCTACAATCTTTAAAGCAACAATTATACGATAATAAAGAAGATATAGATGTGCTGGAAGCATTTGCCTATGAGATTGAAAGACTCGTAGCAAAATTTATCAAACCTTTTAAGACCGTTAGTTCTGAATCTACAGAAAAAATAGAAGTTGTAGAATACGGTGAGGGTGATGCAACTTATTTACTGAAGTTAGAAGAATCCATTAGTAGAGAAAAATATGCAAAAGAAAGAATGCGGCTTGCAAATAAGAAACTGGAAGTTGTCATCGATCAAATGGAGCGACAAAATCTATCCAGAGCAATGAAAGAATTAAGTAAATCAACTAGTGATGAAAATGAAAATTGGGATCAAATTTTAAGAGTTGATTTGAGAGAATATTCTCAATTACTACAAAAGGCTAAATTTCTAGAGCAGTCTTGGATGATGAATAAAGAACTGGTTACAAAGTCCGAAAAAATGACGATTTCAGATAATCAACTAACTTATGAAAGAGAACAAGTAAGAAGTTTTAAGGACTCAGTTTCTACAAATGAAATTTACTTGATTTTAGATGAGTGTAAGTTAATTGAGTCAAGAGTCAAAATTAAAAAAAAATCTTGGTTCCGTCAGCCTCATGTTCGGATCATGAAAATGGATTATGACAGTATATTGAATAAAGCTGCTTATTTTGATTTGATACAAGGTGAAAATTATTTGCTTGAACAAATAGTATTGAGCGAGGAGTCTATTGTTAACGATTAAAAGAATCATTTACGAGAATCTTTATGATTTAACGTAAGGAGATGAAGAGGATTGGGAATAGTCGGCTTTTCCCATCCAATCTTACATAGTTTATTGAAGTATCGACTCTTTTTTAAACAATATTGAAAAATAAACATCATCATATAACAGGTCAATCAATGAAAATACTACCCGCCAGTAAAGTAAAAGAAGATCGGTTGACATAAATAAAAAAGAACTAATTACTTGGAAATAGTACTTCTATCTATGGTCATTTGATATATAGAACTGCTAGACTTGATTCTTTTTTAATACATAAGATTTTACTATGCAGGGAGTTTAAAATGTAATGATTAATAAACGAAAAACACTTCATTTGGTGATTTTAGTGATAGTATTTTTTATTCTATCGCTGTCATTTATGTTTATTGGAACTGAAATTGGCTTAGCTGTTTCGGTAAAACCGATTTTACCAGAAAATCAGCATGATCCAGAAGTAACTTATTATGACCTTAGAATGAATCCTGGTCAGGAACAAGCATTGCAATTAGAATTGACCAATACGTCAAATAGACAACAAAAAGTTACCATGCAAATCAATGATGCTACAACTAATGAAATTGGGGATATAGATTATTCTGACCGTTCCAAAATCGTTTCAAGAGATAAGAGTTTGGAGACTTCGCTAAAAGATATTGCAACTGTTGAATCAGAATTGACAATTCCTGCAAACAAGTCGATGACAGCAACAGTACATTTAAAGATGCCCAAACAACGGTTTGACGGAATGATTCTAGGTGGAATCAAGGTTGTTTCAGCAGAAAAATCAATTGAACCAAGAGAGGCTGTTCCCGAAGAAAAAAAAACATATATTGTCGCTGTGAAGCTAACGGAAACGGATGTTCCTGTTGTCGCAAAATTAAACTTATTAGGTGTCGTTTCAGAAACTAATTTAGGTAAAAAGGCTATAAAAGCAACTATTCAAAATGATCAAGCCATAAATGTAGAAGATATTGAATATATAGCAAAGATTTATAAAAAAAACTCAGATAAAATTATCCATCAGGCTAAAGTAACGGGTTATCGAATGGCTCCTAATTCAAGTTTTACTTTTCATATCGCTGAGGAAAAGCAAGTATTTCAAGATGGAACATATCAAATTCATCTGACGGCTAAATCTAAAGCAACGAATCAGGAGTGGGAATGGGATAAGGAATTTAAAATTACAAAGAATGAAGAAAAAAAGACAACGAATACAGCTATAGGTTCGGATAAAAGTAACCTAATGCTGTACATCACTATTTGTGTTATGACACTTAGTGCATTGCTAATATTTTTACTAGTACTGTTGATTTCAAGGAAACGCAAAGAAAAACGCTACGTAGAGGCTCTATACCAAAAAAAGAAAAAAAGAGGACGCACCAATAAAGCTAGTCAACAGGTTCAGAGACCAAGAAATAATAAACTAGTTAGTACTAGGAAAAAACGTCCTATAAGTTCTGAAAAGCCGAGAAGGCCTAAAAAAACAATCAAAATAGATTCAGACTAAAAGATCTACTGAAAAAGAGAAAAGCTAGGTGAAATCTGTTGTTATTGTTTTAGATAACAGAATTGATTATCAGAAAATTATGGATCAATGGTTTTGAATCATGAAAAAAGGATTTTTAGTATAGCGATTTTAGGAGTTGGTGGATATGAACGAAGCTGAGGAAAATACCTCAAAATTAGGAAGAAGAATAATCAAAAAATATATTCTCCATCAAAAAGTTAACCCTAAACTTTTAGGAGTCGAACTTTTGAATAAGCATTTAGATACGCCACACGAAGCATATTTATCGTGTAAATTGATTTTTAAAAAAGATATTCGCTCATTAACAGAACTTGAGCAAATAACAAAAAAAATTTATGAAACTTGGACAAAAAAGAACAACCAGTTACTTATAAAGAAAATCAATGTATACACATCGACTGCCTATATCGTATTAACGTTTACTATAGGTTTTTATGAGGAAGCTCATGTAAAACAATTAAGGGAGTTAAAAGAGTGCGCCAAAGAACTTATTGAAACATATGACAACTTAGTCAAACAGGAAAAAGAAGCGGAGTATAACAAGAAAGAAACAGAACTTTATAGCGCTTTAGAAAAATTTGGACAATTAACGAAAAAGATGGAAGCGTTAGAAGACAAACTGATAAAAAATGAATCCATCGTTATGGATTCTGGTGAGTTATTGAAAACGGAACTTACAAAGGTAAGTCAAACAATAAAAGAACAACTACACCAAGTAGACTCTAGTACAGAGAATGCCCCAAATAATGCTAAAAAGAACAAACGAGTTAAAGAAATAACCCCTAAGGTTGTAGAAGCACCTTTCAAGAAAAAAGCGGTGAAGAAAGAGAACACACAAGTACGTAAATATATGCTCGATCGTTCTAAGCAATCGTCAGAAGCTTTAGAAGTCCAGCGTTGGGTATCAACTCAACAATTAAAAAAGAGCACAAAGAGAGAAAAAACAACAAAAAAAGAAGGATTAAAAAAAGCAGTTACAAAACTTGAGATGGATGTTTTAAAATGTTTCACAGAAGGTGAAGAGGGAAGTAAGAAACACATGGTACCGAAAAAAAAGTTTTTAACTTTAAAAGCAAAAGTAGAATTTATTGATTATTTATGGATGTTGTTGGAACTAGAAGGGAAAGAAGAAATTATTATTGCGGATAAACTGAGTTGTCGGAAGCTGATTGAAGAGTTAGGTCAGTTTATGGAAAGTGTAGAAAAGGTGGCTACAGGTCCGACAATATTTAGTTATTGGGTGTATTGTTCGCAAGAGATGTTGGTCAAACTAGAAGGATATGCTGTACTAAAAGATTTTTTAAGTAACGCTTTAAAGTTTAATACAAATACAATGCTTAATGAATAATTGATCTGCAGGAAAGGGTGGTATACAAGAAACTAGAACGGTTTCAGATGTATGGGCTCTCTTTCTTTTTCAGCATAATATTATCTAAATAGTAAGTGTACAACAAAAACATGACCTTAAACTTCCAAAAATTCCTTTTTTTTCCGAAATTTTTGAAACTGAGTAAAAAAAAATATAATGCATACTTAGTTAAGAAAATTGAACGTATTGTAAAGTCTTGATTGGACTTATTTGGGAGTAAACGAGAAAAGAAATCCACTGCATCGATTTTAAATAAACAGTTTTTGGGTTTGTAAAAATAACATATAACAATTTAGAAATTTGTAAGGATTGTTGATTCTTAAAGCATTAAAAATTAAATTTTAGAAAGGATCTTTGTTATGGCAAGAAGAGGGGAAAATATTTATAAAAGAAAAGATGGGCGTTGGGAAGGCAGATACATAAAAGGCAGACAGCAAAATGGGAAAATTCATTATGGCTATATTTATGGCTATAAATATTCAGAAGTAAAGCATCAACTTATCTTAAAAAAATACGAGAAACAGACAAACCATAGTAAAAATCTGCTTCCTTATGAAGGGCAATTACTAGATTGGTCGAATTATTGGTTAGAGACATTCGTTCGTCCAACCGTAAAAAGTAGTACATACGCGAGCTATAAAAATAAAATGAACGTCCACGTATTATCAAGAATTGGATCAATTAAATTACAAAAACTAACGCAGGCGGATATTGATTCTATGCTTAAAAAGATGGATAAAACACTAAAAGCAAGCTCAATTAGATCAATCGTCTCTGTGTTGAAAAACTGTCTAAGTAAAGCAGTCTCCTTAAAATTATTAATAGAAAATCCATGCCTAGGTTTAGAGCTTCCAAAAATAAGAAGAAAAACAGTTCAAGCATTATCTATTAAAGATCAAGCAAAGTTAGTCCAAGAAATCAATACGAGCCAAAAGTTTTTTTCGATTATGCTTGCATTGCAAACTGGACTTCGAATCGGAGAGATTTGTGGGTTAAAATGGGAAGATATCGATTTTGAAAATAACACATTGGGTGTTAATCGAACAGTGCTTAGAATCCAGATAGAAGATACATCTGGAAGAAAGACGGAAATCGTAGAAGTAACGCCTAAAAGCACTAATTCTCAACGAAAAATTCCTATTAGTAAGTCTTTAAGGAAAAAATTATTGGAACTTAAAGCGATATCAAAGAGTGATTATGTCATTTCAAATAAGCATAAGGCTCTTGAGCCGCGCACGATTGCGTATCGCTTTCAAATTATTCGGAAAAAAATTGGTTTGGAAAATTTTTCTTTCCATTCTTTAAGGCATACGTTTGCTACACGGTGCTTGGAGGCTGGAGGAAACATTGCAACAATCAGTTCTCTATTAGGACATTCATCAACAAAAATGACACTAGATTGTTATACGAATTCATTTTTTTCAGAAGAACGACAGCTTGTAGAAAAATTAGAATTTGTTTAATGCTCTATGGAGATAGCTAAAATAGATACTGCTTTGTGTTTCATAATAGACAGAGCAGTATCAAAATATCAGGATTTTGTAGAAGAGTAAAAAATCGTATAAAGTAGCTGATCCAGATCAGTGATGTCCTTTTTTTCGTTGTAATTGGTCAAGATAAAAAAATACTTTCCTTGTTTTCTTAAATAGGAACAATCTACATTGCTAATGATCAAATCATAAAATTTATTGTCTACTAAAGGTTCTGCTTGTGCCAAAGCGGTCAATTCTATATATTGGATCCACCAGTCCGTAATTTTTTTTTTATAGAGTAAATCACCTTCAAGAAATATTCCGACAGAAATTTTAGGTTTGATACATTCTTCATAGAAACTTATGGCATGAGCATACTTAGTAATAAGGACAGTATCACGGGTCTCATCTACAAAAATTACTGGATAGGTTTCCTTTAAATAATCAATAAAACGATAGACAGTCATAGAATGTCTAGATTGTGCCCACTTGGTATCATTCAATTCCCAATAGTAATCAATATGACCTTTGAATATCAAGTGATGATAACCAGTAGAAGTTAGATAATAATGAAGAATTGAGCTGTGCGTATGATTTAAGCAAGTATCGGGGTAAATTTCTTTCATAAATTTTAAAAATTCTTGATTTAAGGTTCTGATAAAAAAATTACTGTATCTTTCGATCAGGTCAAGTTCCTTTAGACAATGAGCATTAGCAGGGATGATTTCTTCACCAAGCATGAAGAGCAATAGTAATATAGTTTCACTAGGAAGCATTTTAAAGGAGTAGTAGACTAAAAATAATCCTAATACTTGATCGATTCTTTTAAATAAGTGAGTCTTTCTTAAGGCCTCTATAAATCTTTTTTGACTATTGATAGCTGTCTTATTACTGAAAAAAAAATCTTGCTTGTTATAATCCTGTATTATTTTTTGTGCATTTCTTCTTTTTAATAAACTTAAGTAAATAATCAACTTTTTTCGTGCTAAAAACGAAATCGGTGTGCCTAAAATCTGTTGAATACTATTGACTGTTTCATAGATTCGAGGATCAATATTGGGAACTTTCAACTGATGTTTAGGATCCGTAACTAAGTAAAGAGAGGTGAAAAAAAAACGAATCTGTAACTCAGAACCTAACAAATATCCATTTTGGATAGATAAATCAAATTCAGCTAATAAATTGTTCAATTCATTGAGTTTTCTAAAATAGGTTGAGTAACTGATGCCAATTTTTTCACACAAACGGCTAGTATCAATGGTTCCATATAGTAATAACTCTTCCAATATTCTATACATCGGTGCATGGATAATCATTTCATTGTATAAAGTGTGGAGAGAGTAATCTGGTTTTGTTTGAAATGTAATAGTTTGTTTGTTTACTTCAATGGAAAAGCATCCATTTGATTTTTTTGCGAGGGTGGCTAATCCTTCAATCAGTTTTGAAAGAAAATAATCACCAATATTTAAATGAGCCAAAAGCTCCTTTTTTGTTGCAGTACCACCAACATTGCTCAAATAGATCAATAAGTCAATTTGATAAACTTCCACTTTTTCTAGTAAGTCAAATTTTCTCATAGTAAAACTCCTTTAAATGCCAGTATGAGGTAAAGGGAAAGTACGGCTTTACAGTGTTACATGAATAAGAAATCACAAAAAAAGCCTTTACTATCAAGGACAAACCCCTTTTCGCTCCATCTCTGTCCGCAATGACAATGACCTCATTATCCAACATAAATACGGTAAACACAATCTAAATTAAAAGGGTTTATTTTTGTTTTTTTGAGGAATAATACTATTTATTTCTTGTAGACAATTATTAAATACATAAAAAAGGTGAATCAATAAAATAGCTTTGCTTGATTGCCCAAAAAATGGTATTGTATCTTTGTATGTTTATGTCTGATTTTCTGACTATTAACGACTATTTTTAGAAGGGATATGTCTGTTATGTATGATCTTGGTGATATTGTAGAAATGAAAAAGCCCCATGCCTGTCAGGCAAATCGTTGGGAAATTATCCGAATGGGTGCTGATATTAAAATAAAATGTACCAACTGCGGTCATATCGTGATGATGACACGCCGAGACTTTGAAAAAAAGATGAAAAAAATTTTAGAAAAAAAACTAATAAAGGATAGTGAATGATCGATGGCATTAACAGCTGGAATCGTAGGTTTACCTAACGTAGGGAAATCTACCCTTTTTAACGCAATTACAAAAGCAGGAGCGGAGGCAGCAAACTATCCGTTTGCAACAATTGATCCGAATGTGGGAATGGTTGAAGTACCAGATGAGCGCTTGCTGCGTTTGACAGAGTTAGTGAAACCTAAAAAAACAGTACCAACTACTTTTGAGTTTACAGATATCGCTGGGATTGTAAAAGGTGCCAGTAAAGGTGAAGGTTTAGGAAACCAATTTTTAAGTCATATTCGACAAGTAGATGCGATTTGTCATGTGGTACGTTGTTTTGACGATGATAATATTACTCATGTTGAAGGACGTGTAGATCCCTTAGCAGATATTGACACCATTAACTTGGAATTAGTATTGGCTGACTTGGATTCGATTACAAAACGTTATACACGCGTGGCTAAAATAGCTAAAACAAAAGACAAAGATGCGGTGGCAGAACTTGCTGTCTTAGATAAACTTAAGCCTGTTTTAGAAGAAGGCTTATCAGCAAGAACGATCGAATTTACTGAGGATGAACAAAAGATCGTGAAGAGTTTATTTTTACTAACAGCGAAACCTATTTTATACGTAGCAAATGTATCCGAAGATGAGGTGGCAGATTCAGATAATAATCCGTACGTTCAGCAGGTTCGAACATTTGCAGCAAATGAGCAGGCAGAAGTGATTGTTGTTTGCGCCCGTGCAGAAGAAGAAATCGCTGAATTAGATGATGAAGATAAAGCTGACTTTTTAGAAGCCTTAGGCATTGAAGAGTCTGGTTTAGATCAATTAATTCGTGCAGCCTATGATTTGTTAGGGTTAGCAACATACTTTACTGCTGGTGAGCAAGAAGTACGTGCATGGACTTTCCGTAAAGGAATCAAAGCTCCTCAAGCGGCCGGAATCATCCATACTGATTTTGAACGCGGATTTATTCGTGCAGAGACAGTTTCATTTGATGATTTAAATACGTATGGCAACATGCAGGCAGCAAAAGAAGCAGGTAAAGTTCGTTTAGAAGGCAAAGAATATATTGTGCAAGATGGCGATGTTATGCTTTTCCGCTTTAACGTATAGTAAAAAAATTGCTAAAAACTGTTTTTCTCCCTAAAAAATATGTTAGAATACTTTTTAGGTAAAGACTGCCCCGTTGGCCACGGGCGAGGAGGACGCAAAATAATGGAATCAGAAGCACTTCGTGATATTGTTTCAGAAAATCGTGAACTTGAACAAAAATTAACAAAGAGAAATGAACAATACATCTTTGACTTAAAAAAATCGTTAGTTGCTGCTAATCTTTCAGAAGAAGCACGGACACTTGCTTTACATGAAATTCTACCTCATCTAGTAGAAGGTCAAAAAAGCGGAAAAACTGCACGTCAGCTTTTCGGAACGGTGGCTGAACGTACAGAGTCTATCTTAAGTAAGCCCGAAGAACTTCCTGAATCGACCCCAGCTTTGATGTGGCTGGACAATACGTTATTACTATTTGGAGTAATGACGATTATGTTCTCAATTATGATGATGTGGTCTAAAGGAAAATCACAACCATTGGGATTATTAACCTTGGTATTGGCCTCGATGGCAGGTGGGTATGTGTTTTATCTAATGTATAAATATGTTTACCAATATGATCGTCCTGGTGTGGATAAATCGAAGCGCCCTGGTTGGTTTAAAACGGGTGCGATCTTGGTTGGAGCGATGCTTTTATGGCTTGTTGTTTTTGCGGGTTCCGCAATGCTGCCAGCGGTCATCAATCCTATTTTAGATCCAGTTATTGTGATTATCATTGGTGGAATCTCTTTAGGTGTTCGTTACTTATTAAAGAAAAAATATAATATGCGCAGCAGTTTAGCGCGTTAAAGAATACAACCAGAAGAGTCTTGGTTTAAAACTAGTGATAGTTTTGATCAAGACTCTTTTTTCTTATTGACTAAATCAAAATACCGTTAATATAAAATAATTCAAACTAAAAGGGTTCATGTTTGAAAGAACAGCCTCATCACGCTACCATAGAAACTAGGAATGAAATTTACAATTTATTTTCATTATGAAGAGGTGGAGCAATGAAAAAATGGATCAAACAACATAGTCATTTCCTGGTTTTTCTGAGTTTTTTTATATTAAGTGTATTGTCTTTATATATTGTTTATCTCCAAAATGGTCGTATCATGATTGGTGATGATTATCATTTCCATCAAAATCGGATCGAAGGCTTGGCGGAGTCTTTAAGGCATGGCATATTGCTGCCCAAAGTTAGTTACTTTTTTATTGGAGGATATGGGTATGCATCCAGCTTGTTTTATCCAGATTTTTATCTGTATTTTCCAGCAATTTTACGTATCATGGGCTTTTCACTCGCAACTAGTTTTGTCATTTTTTCGATTGGGATCAACTTTGCTACATTTAGTTTAACCTATGTATCTGGAAGGTATATGGGATTAACGAAAGTAAAAAGTTACTTATTCTCATTATTGTATACGTTATCGATTTACCGTTTACAAGATTTTTTTAATCGCCAGGCTATTGGAGAGCTGTTGGCAATGGGCTTTTTCCCCTTAGTTCTAGCAAGTTTATATCTATTGAAAAATGGAAAAGAGAAGAAGTGGCTGTTGTTGACAGTTGCTATGACAGGAATTGGTTTAGCACATTTCATTTCATTGGAAATTGTCAGCATTTTTATAGGAATGTACATTCTTTTAAATTTGAAGCACTTTTTAAAGAAAAAAGTCATTGTTGCACTATTAAAGGCTGCCGGAGTGACTATTTTATTATTGGCTTTTTATTTAGTGCCCGTTTTTGAACAAATGAGTCATGTGACATTTCAAGTAACATCCAATCCATTGACATTGATATCAGATAGAAGCTACTCTTTGAGTGAGTTAGTGGCCAACAGCTTTAAAAATAGCGTATTTCATGCGTCTTCAGCAAATATAGGCGTTATCTTGTTGTTTGGTTTAGTCATCTACACCGGGATGCTTTTTAAGGGCAATTCACCCAGTCGTGAGTTGGTAATTCTTGCTTTGCTTTTTATGTTTATGACGACAGACCTTTTTCCTTGGAAGCTTTTCGACCATACACCGCTTAATACGATTCAGTTTCCTTGGCGCTTCTTATCAATCGTGACCTTATTGCTAGCATTTCTTATTGCAAATGATGATATCGGATTATTTAAAAAATTTCCAAGTAGTCAGATAATCGTAGTTATGGTTATTTTAATTGGAGTTGGATTGTATGAAAAAGAAAGTATTGATACTGAAGGAAATCGTATCTTATCACACCATTCATACGATCAAACAAATAGTTATTATATCGGTGCGGGACATGAATATTTACCCAAAGAAGTTGATTATACTACTATTAAAAAAAATAAAAAACGAAAAGTCGTTTATGATGCTGCTGAAATAGAAGTAACAAATGTTAAAATGACCTTTGGTTCAGTGGCTTTCGATTATCGTACAAATAATACAAAGGAAACGACTGTTACTATTCCGTTTATCTACTATTATGGCTATCAAGCTAAAATAGTGAGTGAGGGTAAAGAAAAAATAATTTCAGCATCCTTAAATAAACAAAATGGTTTAGTCGATAGTCAATTATCTAAAAAAGGGCGTGTTTCTATTTCTTATCAGACAACTTTTGCTCAAAAAGTTTCTTTAAGTATCTCTGTGTTGACTCTGCTGGCTTGTATAGTATGGAAAGTTGCGCCCATGCGTTTTACTAAGTTAAAAACAAAGGAATAACTACAGTTATCCTTTGTTTTTGATAACAAAAAAATGAGAAAATACTCATGTTTTGAGAAAAGGAAAGAAAATTTCTGTAAACGGGGAAATGTGGTTGACTTAGCTTTTATTATCTGTTATTTTCTTATATAAAATTAAATAGAGGAGTGGTCTAGAAAATGTCTAACTGGGAAACAAAATTCGCGAAAAAAGGTCTTACATTTGATGATGTGTTATTGATTCCAGCAGAAAGTCACGTATTGCCTAATGAAGTGGATATGAGTATCCAACTAGCAAAAAATATTAAGTTGAATATTCCTCTAATCAGTGCAAGTATGGATACTGTAACGGATAGTAAAATGGCCATCTCGATGGCTCGTCAAGGCGGCTTAGGCGTTATTCATAAAAATATGAGCATCGCACAACAAGCTGACGAAGTTCGCAAAGTAAAACGTTCTGAGAGTGGCGTGATTATTGACCCATTTTTCTTAACGCCAACAAATTTGGTAGCAGATGCTGAAAATCTAATGAGTAAATATCGTATTAGTGGCGTTCCGATTGTCGAAACGATGGAAAATCGTAAATTAGTTGGGATCATCACGAACCGTGATATGCGCTTTGTAACAGATTATCAAATGAAAATCGATGAAGTAATGACCAAGGACAACTTAGTAACAGCCCCAGTTGGCACTTCTCTAAAAGATGCTGAAAAGATTCTACAAAAACATAAAATCGAAAAATTACCAATCGTTGATGAAAATAATCGTTTAAGCGGTTTGATCACCATCAAAGATATTGAAAAAGTAATCGAATTTCCAAATGCGGCGAAAGATGAGCATGGTCGTTTGCTAGCGGCAGCAGCAGTTGGTGTGACAAGTGACACCTTTGAACGCGCGGAAGCTTTATTGGAAGCAGGAGTAGACGCAATCATTATTGATACAGCTCATGGGCATAGTGCAGGTGTGATTCGCAAAATCAAGGAAATTCGTGATACATTCCCAGATGCGACATTGATTGCAGGAAATATCGCGACAGCTGAAGGAGCTAAAGCACTTTATGATGTAGGTGTGGATGTTGTTAAAGTTGGGATCGGACCTGGTTCTATTTGTACGACTCGTGTTGTAGCAGGTGTTGGTGTTCCTCAACTGACTGCGATTTATGACGCTGCTTCTGTCGCACGTAAATATGGAAAAGCAATTATTGCTGATGGCGGGATCAAGTATTCAGGTGATATCGTAAAAGCTTTAGCTGCTGGTGGACATGCAGTTATGTTAGGAAGTATGCTGGCAGGAACAGACGAATCGCCAGGCGAATTTGAAATTTATCAAGGTCGTCGTTTCAAAACATATCGCGGAATGGGTTCACTAGGCGCAATGGAAAAAGGTTCAAGTGATCGCTATTTCCAAGGTGGCGTCAATGAAGCAAATAAATTAGTTCCTGAAGGTATTGAAGGCCGTGTTGCCTATAAAGGTAGCGTATCAGATATTGTTTTCCAACTGATTGGTGGGCTAAAATCTGGGATGGGCTATGTTGGTGCGGCAGATTTATCACAATTGCGTGAAGAAGCACAATTTATTCAAATGAGCGGGAATGGATTAAAAGAATCTCATCCTCATGATGTACAAATTACTAAAGAAGCACCTAATTACTCTGTAGAACAGTAAGAAAATGAAAGAACCTCCTACGCCAAAGAATTCTGGTATAGGAGGTTTTTTTATTATTGGACTGGTCGCTCGTCTTTTGAACCATAATACATGTGCAAAGGTTTGGCCTTTTTTCCTAACAATTCTTTGGAAGGTAGAATCTCATAGCCATCATTGCGTAAGTGGTCGATTACGGTTGATACAGCATCCACAGTTTCTGGATGAATATCATGCATCAAGATGATCGTATCATTGTAGGCCGTTTCATCGATCCGTTTAATGATTGCCTCAGCATTATGACTTTGCCAATCTTGCGAGTCTACAGACCATTGAATGATCGGCTTACCAATTATAGTAGCTACTTCTTTATTGACTGCTCCATATGGCGGTCTAAAGTCAGTTGGCAATTTTCCGATAGCGTGATAAATGGCTTTATCTGTATTTTGAACTTCTTCTGTCACTCTTTGAGCATCAACACTAGTTAATTGCGGATGTGAATAGGAATGACTAGCTACTTCGTGGCCTTCTTCTGCTACCCGTTTTACTAGTGCTTCATGTTTGACAACATTTTGCCCTAACATAAAGAAGGTAGCTGTAACGCCTTTTTCTTTTAGGATATCTAAAAGTCTAGGTGTCGTGTCAGGATTGGGGCCATCATCAAAAGTGAGTGAAATGTACTTTTTGTTTGGATCCAAAGGCTCTGGTACTACACCCTTAATAGAAGCTGTATCGATAAATTGAGGATCTACATAGCCAGCAATCTCTTTATAAGGCAATGTGATTTCTGTTTTGCCAGATGAATTTTCTGCTAGAGTAAGACTGATTTTATCAGAGTAATAGGTGAAGGCCGTTTCAGCTAAAGAAATGCTTGGCATATTGAGAATGCCATCAATAATAGCATTACCGTCAGGGCTTTCTGACAGTAATTTTTGCTCGATGACCTGTTGAACAGCTAAGGCATTTGCTTCACTCATAAAAATATCCTGCAGTGTCAATGGTTGTTTTGTTTTTTGATTGACGAATGCGGGCTGTTTTCCCAGCTCAGTTTTCTCAGACCACTCGTTTTTTTCTTGATTCCATGTATAGGTATCAAGAATTGGTTGGTACCCAACCAATTGTTCATTTACTTTTATCCTCTTTATATGACCAACAAGTTTGATAGGTGTTTCTTTTGAACTCTCTTTGTGAGCTGCCTCTATCAAAGTTGTTAATTCTGAATTGATTTTTGGTAGTTGAGGAATAGCCTCAGTTGTAAGAGGTTCGTAAATCAGTGTTTGAATATTTTTATCTGTTTTTTCTTGCTCAGTACTTTCAAGTTCATCATGTTTTTGAGAGGTTCTGATCTTTTCCAGTAATGCATGTTCTTTGTGTTCGTATTGACTAATATCCTCAGCCTGACTTTCTTGTTTTGGATTATGTTGTATAGCATAAGTTGCGTAAACACCACCACAGATTAAAATGAGTGAAAGTCCAGCAATTGATGTCAGAACTATTTTTTTTGTAATATTATGTTTATTCTTTTCACGCCGACTGTTTCGAGTAATTCGTGAGTGATTTTTTTTATGCATAATGTTTGATCCTTCTAATTATAAATTTGACTGTTTTTAGTAATCCAAATGTATCATTATTGATTTATAGTTTCAACAGCCAATGAGTTAAATTAGTGATTCTTTTTTATTTATTTAATTAATTTCAAATTACCCATATAAGGCACTAAAACTTCTGGAATCGTTACAGTACCATCTTCGTTTTGGTAGTTCTCTAAAATAGCAGCGACAGTCCGACCAACAGCTAAACCAGAACCATTCAAGGTATGCGCATATTGAACCTTATCGTGTTCATCGCGGTAGCGGATCATGGCACGACGTGCTTGAAAATCTTCGCAGTTTGAACAAGAGCTGATTTCACGATAGGCATTTTGAGCTGGAATCCACACTTCTAAGTCGTAAGTTTTAGCAGCAGAGAAGCCCATATCGCCAGTAGCAAGTGACATAACACGATACGGTAGATTTAATTTTTGTAAAATATCTTCCGCATTAGCAGTCATTTTTTCTAATTCTTCATAAGAATGTTCTGCATCACTGAATTTCACCATTTCTACTTTGTTAAACTGATGTAGACGAATCAGACCTCTAGTATCACGGCCAGCACTGCCAGCTTCAGAACGGAAAGATGGGCTTAGTGCTGTAAAATAGATTGGTAAATCTTTCCCATCTAAAATTTCATTATTGTAATAGTTGGTTAGAGGAACCTCCGCGGTTGGAATCAAGGTCATATCTGTTCCTTCTAGTTGGAAAACATCTTCTTTGAATTTAGGGAATTGCCCAGTTCCAAACATAGAATTGCTATTTACGATATACGGCGTCATCATTTCAGTATAGCCATGATCATAGACATGCATGTCCAGCATAAAGTTATATAATGCGCGCTCTAATCTAGCACCTAAACCTTTATAGTACACAAAACGGCTACCTGAAACTTTTGCTCCTCGCTCAAAATCAAGAATGTCCAAATTTTCTGCTACATCCCAATGGGGTTTAGGTTCAAAGGCAAAATTTCTAGGCTCACTCCAGCGACGGACTTCAACATTATCGTTTTCATCTGCTCCGACAGGCACTGAGTCATGTGGAAGATTGGGTAAGGTGGTAGAAATTTCTAGAAGTTTAGCATCGATTTCTTCGATTTCAGTATCTAGCGCCTTAATATTGCCGCCAACTTCTTTCATTTCAGTAATTTTTGCTGTAGCATCTTCTTTGTTTCGTTTTAGTTGTGCGATCTCTGCAGAGACATCATTACGGTATTTTTTTAATTCTTCTGATTTTACTAATAAGTTACGACGACTTTCATCTAATCGTAAGAATTCTACTAATATCTCTTCTTTTACACCACGGGTTTTCAACTTTGTTTGCACGTCATCAAAATTTTGACGAATCATTTTTACATCTAACATAATAACTCCTCCTTAATGTATAGGTAACAATATTTTACTGTGCTACATTTTGTGCTTTTAACCTCAAATGAAAAATTGGAAGCAATCTTTCGTTCAGCCACCATATACCAATCACTATAAGCTCATGGAAGTGTAACGAGTGGTTCATCATTAGTTGAAAAAATAGGATGTAGCACTTTTCATCACAGGCACATCTGGTTTTTCTGAGGAGGACATTCGCTTAGCTGGTTAGAATTGCAGTAAAATAAAAAGCCACTCCATCCCCAGAAAAAAATCTTGGGACGAAATGACTTGAATTTCGCGGTACCACCCAAGTTCAGCTGTACGCTGCCCTTGTTATGCAGGTAACGGCTGCAGGCCGGTTTGACTTATTTCATCAAACGCATAGTAATAGAGACGGACTTCTTTATAGTAGAATATTTGCTTTCACCACCGCAAACTCTCTTTGATTCAAGACTACAAATACTTTTTCTCTTTGCTTGTCACTAGGATACAAAACTTTCTTTTGAATGTCAACCTCAATTAATCAGTTTCGTTGTAGAGGTAAGTGGATGATGAAAGATGTCCAATGGTCATCAGAAGTAGCATAGATGTAACCGCCATGTAAGGCTATAATACTTTGGGCGATAGCCAAACCTAAACCTGTTCCGCCGGTTTCCTGTGAACGAGATTCTTCTACGCGATAAAAACGATCGAATAATTGATCTAAAGATTTTTTCGGAATCGGAGGACCATCATTTCTAACCGCTACCACCACTTCAGTGCCCACTTTCTCTACATCAATGACAATATTTTTCCCGCCTTTCCCATACTTAAGTGCGTTTGATAAAAGGTTATTGAAGACCCGTACTAGTTTTTCAGTGTCACCATCCATTTTTATGGAGGCCGGATTAGCATTCACTTGAATTGTCATAGCATTTTTGCTTGCTTCCAATTCGAAATCAGCAGCAAGTTGCTCAATCAATTGTGCCATATCAAAACTAATTGTATTAATAGGAACAGAAGGCTGACGAACCTTTGTATACTCAAATAAATCGTCAACGAGTAGTTTCATTTGTTTTGCTTTCACATAAGCTGTATGGGTATACTTCAGCAGATCTGCTTCATTATGAAACTGCCGATCTTCAATCAATCCTAAATAACCTATAATAGAAGTTAACGGTGTTCGTATATCATGACTTACATTTGTGATCAATTCATCTTTTGATTTTTCTATTTTCCGTTCGTCTTCAATTGCGGCAACAGTACTGTCTACCAGACCATTAATACTGGTTACGACTTTTGCTAAATCACCGCTTAACTCAAAAGGAATACGATGATCATAGTTACCATCGGCAATGTAATGAAGTTCACTAATAATATGACGCAACTGCATTTGACGGTAACGGCGAATCAAGCGCCAATACAAGACACCGACATCAACAATAAAAAAGATAGGGATCACAAATTTACTTAAGCTCCAAAATAAGTCTGTGTTTAGTTCTTGGGCAAAGGCGCCTTTTGTTGCCCAGATGATTCCTTGTAATGTCTGACTGCCGCTAAGAATAACTGTGATTGAGACATTTAATAGAAGTAACAGGATAATCGTGACAATTCCTTCAGCAAGTAATTCACTAATTTCCTTTGATGTTAAGGTAATTCGTTTTTGCTTTTCAATTTTCTTTTGTCTAACGAGCATCGATCTTATATCCAACTCCCCAAACTGTTTGAATGACTTTTTCTCCACCAGTTGCTTCTTCTATCTTATCCCGCAAATGACTTACATGAACCATTACTGTTTTTGCAGAAACAATACTTTCTTGTTGCCAGACGCGTTCAAAAATTTCATCAGCACTAAAAACACGATTCGGATGGCTAGCCAGTAGATACAAAATACCAAATTCTAAGGCGGTTAGCTGAATCTCCTTTCCATCAACGGTTTTTACTTCATGGGAATCCTTGTTGATGATCAATGAACCAGTTTCAAGAATATCAGGTTCATCCGCTTTAAGTTGCATTTGGCTACGTCTCAAAATAGATTTAACACGTGCCATGACTTCTAATGGATTAAAAGGTTTTGTAACGTAATCATCTGCTCCGGCTACAAGTCCCTTGATTTTATCCATATCAGTTGTTTTGGCGGTTAACATGATGATCGGGATCTGTGACTCTTTTCGTAATTCTTTCACAACTTGCATCCCATCCATGATCGGCATCATGATATCCAAAATAAGAAGGTCGATATCTGCTATTGTCCGAATCTTAGACAAAGCTTCTTTTCCATCATAAGCTTTTACTACTTCATAGCCTTCGTTGTGTATATAAATACTCAGCAGTTCTACAATTTCTTTGTCATCATCAGCAACTAAAATTTTCATATCATTCATTTCCCCCATTATATAGTAGAATTCTTCTCCTTCATTCTAACAAAAAACTGAGAAAATTGACAAAAACAAAGCGAAGTTATGGGAAATTTAGAATCTGTTACTAAAAATTAAGAAATAACATAAAAAAATAGGTTTTTCTGCTTAAAAACGAACAATAAAGAACAAAAGTAATAGAATAATCGGTAACGG
>NZ_JBMHEZ010000004.1:0-60308 GCF_050499005.1 Enterococcus sp. AZ101
TTTCTATAATTCTATCTAGGTTAAGTTCATTTTCGTCTATAGTATTTACTTTTTCCATAAACTTAACGCCTTCACTTCCATCTTCTAATTTATAATCGAATGGACAAAGAGTAACAAGTCTATTTATACATTCTTTTGATTCAATTTTTTCTTCGTAAATTTCTGAATTATTCAAGTTTATTGTGTTAATAAATGGAGCCCCTTCATTAAAACCAATTAATACTATATTCGTTTTGGCGATAGAATTTTCTTTGTACTTATTAAGACACTCTCTAATAAGGAGTTGAAGTATTTCTTTGGTAAGAACTTCCAAGCCCATAATGGTACTTACTTCCTTAATTGCTGCTTTCATAAACTCGATAGGTGCAGTGCCATTTCCTGTAAAACCAATCAAAGAATTATTTACTTTAATTATTTTTTTGTAATCCTCTTGTATTGATTCTTTATTATCTCCTGTAACCTGTCCATCTGACATGATAGAAGCAAAGTCTTTCGTAATAAATGCTGAAACAAAACTCATTATATTTAGCCTCCTACTGATCCTTTCAGGATTCGATCATTAATTATCAAACGCCTAACTTTTTTTCTATTTCTTCAATTTCGTGATCGATATTTTCAATCGACATTGCTTGTCTTACAGTAATATCGTTTTTAAGAGCATACTTTGAAAGTAATTTTTTTTTTGGTCTAGGAATCAACATTTGTCTTGTTGCTCTTAACTTTCTTAACTTTTTATGTAACTCTAACTCTGTTTCATTGTCTTTGTCAGTGACTGTTTCTTTTGTCTTAAAGAACCCTTTTAACATACTTCAGCACCTCGCTTACTTATCCTTTATGAAAACTAATCTTCATTTGTTCTTGCAAAAGAGATTTCCCTGTACAATCTCATTGCAGGATTCTTTCTTAGCTCTGCTTGCAGCTGCTCGTCTGTTTCGTAAGTGATCATTGTTCCATAACCTTTTTCAAGTTCATTCATTAGTTCTACTAGAGCTAAATTTCTTTTGTATGAACCCTTTTGATTTTTTAGTTTACTAAATTCTGCTTCAATTTCGTTTAACATTCTTTTCATTATTTTTCCTCCTTCAGTTGTGAACCTTTTTGATAATATTATTTTTTAGCTTTTTCATAAGTGTAAATACTGTTTCCCTTGATACGTACACATGATTTTTTACTCTTGATATCCAATTCTTTAAAATTAATTTTAAAGTTTTTTTCCTTAGTTTCTTCAGCAACTTTTGAAGCTATCAAATTTCTTGCTTCTATTTCCGAATCAACTCTTTTCTCGAAATCAACTATCCAGTTTTTTTCATGCCTAACTACCCATAACCCACTGTTAGCTTCTTTTTCTGTCATTCCTGTTAAATATTCCATTCCTTCACGAGTAATAATGTACGTTTTACCAAACTTTCGTATAGTTCCTTCTTTGAACTTTTCAGGATATTTAGATAATTGTTGTCTGACATATCCTTCATCATAACCCCATCGACCACTTGCTTCACTTGCTGACATCAAATCTTCACTGCTTAATTCATACTTTTTAGTCATGTATAATTCCACCTTTTTAGACGAAGAACAAATAAAAGTTGTTCGCCATACTATTACTTGATATAATCACAGTATAGCGAACATTTGCAAGGTGTTTACTAGTTTGTTGTTTGATTATTTGCCGTAATCAAGCAACTCTTTTTATTTGTTTTTTTCAATGCGCTCACCTCATATTCTTTTCTTCCCCTACAAAACTCTTAATAGTCCACCAAATCGTTGTTCAAATAGGCAAGATCCAATTTCTGAAAAATCAGGACAGGATAGATTATACACATAGCATACTTGGGTATAATCTTCTAAATCTTCATGATCCATTTCCCACTCGTCCTCAGTTTTACATACATATAAAAGAGAATACATTATTCCCATGTCAGTTTGAGTTTTAACAATATGATATACTAATCCACCAGATTCAGTTTCAAATTTTTCCACAATTTCTTTTTCCTCATCTGTTAGCCAATTTAATTTTGGAATGTATCTAACCTGATTATTTCCAGATCCAGTATTTATATTAATATTTATAGCGGTTGAACAGTTTAAAATTCCACATTCAAAATCAGTTGTAACATTATCAATTAGCTGCCATTTATTTATCCGTATCAGCCCTTCATGTTTTTGTTTTTCCTTAAAATCCTTCTCTTCGCTTGTATTTTCTCTTGTTTTTTCAATCATGATTAATTCCTCCCAATATAGTTATAAGTTGTATCACTTATAACTATATTGTACACGTTACCGCTTATTCAGTCAATAGTTATGTACGAATTTTTGTCTTTTTATGCAAAAAAAGAAGTGTATTATACACTCCTTTACTGATCCTTTTTGGGAAATAATTAATCTAAATCTCCTAATCCAACATGAAAATGTGTTGGGGCTTGTTTGCTTCCTTCTATTAATATCTCTGTCAACTTCTCTTGAGTCATATTAAGCTCAAAAGCAACGTTCTCAATAATCATACTAGTAAATGTCATTAATGTTCCAATATCCATTTCACTGTGTGTACATTGATAACTACCATTTGATGTATTTAATTCAAAACTTCCAACCATTACATTCTTCCTTTCTGATCCTTTTTGGTACAAAGTCTTTGACTCATTTCAAAGATAATTTGAACATAGAAAATACGATTTATATCTACGTAATAGCGAATAGTACTAACCTTCTTTAGATTTTCACTATCTAGTTCTTCTTGTAACACTGCTCTGTAGAAAGGTAGCTTATGACTAATTTTTTGAATAGCCGCAGGCATTTTCGCCAATATCGTTTTAGTATTTTTATCTTCAAAGAACTGTCTTTCAAATGTTTTCAATTCATAGTCTTCCGACTGGAAAAACAAATCTTGAAAACTAGATTCTAAATTGTCAATTGCTTTTTCAGTTACATCACCATAAAAATTTAATCCTGTAATAATTTTTTAAGGAATTAAATTTGTTAGTAATTTAAGAACTTTATCATTATCAATAAGGGTATTGTCATCTTTATGAAAGCTTGTATAATAGCCATTTACACTCGACAAATTCCTATTGAAATTTGCTCCAATACGACTAGCTAAAATAGCATAGTCGCAATTTTCTTTTAAAAAGTAATTTAACGTTAAAGGAATCTTATGAGGAAAATCACCTTCAGTCATTAATCCTATTCTTATTTTTTTTGATTTATCTGAAGGAATTTGTTTCTCGAAAATATAAATATGATCAGAAACTGAACTTGGATCTATAGATACTGTACTAGGTGTATCTTCAGAATGTTTATCTTGCTTCAGTATGGAAGTATAACCTTTATTGCCTATCAAACTAGTATGTAACCTACCTAAAACAGTTGTTTTCCCTGTGCCTGGTTTACCACTCACTGTAATTACTTTCATAAAGTGAATCTCCTCCCAAATTTAAAATATTTTTAAATTGAATTTTTTCAATTATTGATCCTTTTTAGGAATTCAAATCGTTAATCTTAAAAAACAGTTAACTCTTTCTTTATCATGGATTCAATCTTTTGTATTTCAAGATTTTCTAGAGTGTTCTTCAAACTATTACCCTCATCAGATAATTTTTTATAAGATAGCAGCAACACCCTTATTGATTCATGAGAATTGATTTTGTCGATTTGATAATAAACCGAACTATACAGTTGTAACAGTTTTTCATATTTATTCAGTACATCAAACAGTGTCTGTCTCAATTCCTTACTTGAAAATAGATAATCAATTGAGTCCTTTTTTTCATTCAAATCGTTTTTAAACAATAAAAACTTTCTTCGTTCCTTTATAAAACGATCTGTATTTACTGATTCACAAAGCTCAAACAGTTCGTACAATAGAGCATGATCGGTCACGCTTGCAAACTCCATTTTTATAATCGATAACAAATTCTTACTTCGTTCTTCATACTTAAAAATATCACTGTAAAATTCTTCATTGTCCGTAAAATCACTAAAATGTAGCATAGATTTAGTACTTACAATTGCCTTATACAAAGAAATAACTTCTGATCGTCTGTCAAAAAGAAATTGATTTGAAGAAATTTTGATAGATTTTCTTGTCTGAAATATTCCTATCGCTGCAATAGTAGCTACTACAATTGATATACCCAAAGAAACATATTCTGTCATTCTTTTCCTCCTACAAATCTTTTTTTGTAGAGAATCGTCTTCATTCAAATTTGAATTCGTCTTAGAACCGCTCTCTATTCACCGTTTTTCCTTTTTTCAAGGTATTTATACAGAGTTGTCGGACTAACTCCAGACATTTCTTTTATTTCTCTTAATGAATGCTGCTTTGTATCATATAGCTTTAGTGCTAGCTGAATTTTCTTCTCAGATTTTTTGGGACGTCCACCAACACGCCCTCTTGCTCGTGCGCTTTTAAGTCCTTCATTTGTTCGTTCAACAATTATATCCCGTTCAAATTCTGAAAAAGCTTGAAATACTGTCAACATCAATTTGCCTTGTGGAGTGGACGTATCAAATTTTTCTTTCGCACTGATCACGCTAACTTTCTTCTTAGAGAAAAATTCTACTAGATCAATTAAGTCTCTTGTGCTACGACCTAACCTACTCCAACTTTCAACTACAACCGTGTCACCTTCTCGAACATTTTCTTTTAGCTTATTTAGTTCTGGTCTACTCGCTTTTGTTCCTGTGATTTTTTCTGTATAAATTATGTCACATGAATATTTCTCTAAAATATCCAGTTGTCGATTTAATTCTTGCGATTGAGTAGACACTCTCGCATATCCATATGTGTATTTCACGAAATCACCTCACCTAATTATACCATATACGGTGGTTATTAGAATATAGAATTACGTATAAGTTTAGGTGATATATCGTTAAAACAAAAACCTCTACATAGAGAGATTTTCATTTTTACTTTATTATAAGAATTTACCTATACCTAAAACGAATGTTTTTGGTAATCGCACATTTTAAGAAAACTGACACAATCCGTTTGTGTCAGTTTTCACTGGATCAATTTCGAGAAGAAAGCTGAGTCATTTTTGATCAAGCTTTCGATTTAGTTGATTAACAATTTCTTCTATTTCTAAGAATGGTCCTAAGTAGTAATCTTTCAACATTTTTTTAGGATATACTGAATTCATAAGTAAAACATGTTTTAGATTTTCAAATTCTTTATACACATAATTAGGCACCTCTTTTGAATCAAAAAAAGCGAGATTGCTACTATTTACATTATCAACTGTCTTCCTTAACTCCATAATCTCTTTAGCAGGAAAATCTTCTTCTTTTTCAAGATACATCGATCTGTAATATGCTGCCGCAGTAAAGTTTTTTTCAAACACTTTATATTTCTCAAAAAAACTTGGAAAGGATATCTCCATATTTAATATATTTGCATTTCTAGATAACTCTGCTAACCTAGTCAATTCACGAAGATTTTCTTCTACTTTTTGTTGCGTAGTAGATAATTCTAACTGCTGCTTTGTTAACATATTGATACTATCATTAATTGACGATTGAATTCTTTCTAATTTTTCTTGACGATTATCAAGAATTTGATTTTTAATTCTTATATCTTCTTTGGTTTTTTTAGCTTCATTCTTAGCAACCAAAACTGCCCAAACTAACGGAAATATAATACCCACAACTTGAATAATAATACCTGAATAATCTGGTGACTCAATAGCCTTTATTAGTCTGTTTATCATATCTTCATTCATGACACTCCTTCTTTCTTTTCAAAAATAAAGACTTGCTCAATGGATCTGCCCAATGCATCAGCAACGTCATGCGCTAACAATAAACTAGGAGAAAATTCTGCTCTTTCTAATCGATACATTGTTTGATAAGAGACGTTTACCTTTCTACTTAATTCTGTACGCAACATTCCCTTACTTTCTCGTATTTCTCTTATTCTGTTATTAAATACGTACGGGGCTTCTTTTTCTCGTTTGGGTCTTCGTATTTCCACCACTTAAAATCACCTTGCTACCTATCTTATTCTTACTTTCTAATTCATTTTCTCTTGATCAAAAGCGAATGCTACTCCGTTCGCTTTGACAGCAAAGCCAACACATACTACAACTTCAATTTCTGTATTTTCATGTTTGATTTTTTGTATCGATTTCACATCATAATCATTAAACTCTAGCAGCTGCTTAACTTCATCGATTGTCCATCCATAAAGCTCATTGTTGTATTTATCTTTTAAAAAAACTCGTTTATTCATGATCCCCCTGTACATCGGATTATCTTTTTCCATGTCCCATCGAATAAATTCACTCAATAAGCCCTTTTGATAAGGAGAAAGTTTTGTATGTGGATCATGAGGATAGATACTCCCATCAATAATACCAATTAAAACTTTAAGAAAAGAAGGAGTCACTCTTTCAAACACCATCAAACCAACAAAATAATTCTCATTTACTTCTGATTTTTCAAAAGTAGTTACTATATCTTTTACCATAACCGCTACACTAAGATTTACAAATTCTATTGTGATTGATAGATATCGATCATCTGATAAATCAAAATAGATCGAATTACTTTTTCCAATTTGATTGCTGATTTGATAAACCCTAACACTATTTTTATCTATCTTATAATTTACTGGCCGACCATTTGACTCGATACTAGCTACTAAACATCTAATAATATCGGCTTTAGTCATCGATCCCCAACCTAAAATAGATTGATCAGGAACTCGACCAAACGTTTTTTCAACAGCAAGCAAAACAACTTGTTCTTGATCTAGGGGAAAGGACCAGGTTTTACTACCTGGTAACCATTTTCCTTTCAACTTGTGTGATTCTTCAATAAAATCTGTGTTGTACGGACAACTGACAATGATTTCTCTTTTCGTTTTGGTAATATACATAGCTACCTCATTCCTGATTTCAGTTCTATTGATAGATTAAAAATCTATTTTCATCTTCAGCATCATATTGTTCAGCTTCACTTAAAGGTTCATCTAAATATGCATACACAGTTGCTATCGTCCTATCTGACCTCTTTATACCAAAGTTGCTTCCAGGGAAATCCCAACTACCGTCTCCTATTTGATCATTTGAAAAAGAATCAAAAAATAGTTTTTGAAGTGAGAAGTTTATTTTTCTTTTTAATTCTTTTGAGAAAACTCTTGTAGGTGCAAAAATATCAGCAAAAGGATTTTCGCTTTCACTTTGTTTTTCTGTTTCATCATTAGACATGGTTG
Organism: Enterococcus sp. AZ101; assembly: GCF_050499005.1. NCBI lineage: Bacteria > Bacillati > Bacillota > Bacilli > Lactobacillales > Enterococcaceae > Enterococcus > Enterococcus sp. AZ101. The sequence goes on from NZ_JBMHEZ010000004.1 coordinate 7,211, forward strand.
GCTTTTCATCATCTGCTAAAAACAGTTCATTGATTTCATTGACTACTTGGTCAACTATTTCTTCGTTCGTCATTTCCCAAATGCATTTGTAACTGAGTTTCTTAACATCAGTAAACGAAGGCTGCACATGCATGATATTTCCTGATAGATTAAACCCCGTTTCAACTAAATCATTAGTTAGGTTTGAACCAACTAAGTAGACTAGTTTAGCTTTTAGCTCATAGTTTGTAAATGGTTCGATATTCTTACAAACATCTGGATTAGAAACTTCAATCGCTCTGTTCATCAATATACTTTCTACAATCGCATCCACGTCTCCGAAAATAATTTTCTTTCTTTTTTGATCTGTCATTTTACTCTCTCCTTTAATAAATATGTATTGGTTCACTACCTGCTAAAACCCATTCCAATGCGTCTATCCTAGCTTTTAGTTCGATAACCTTTTCTTTCCCATCCGTAACTTCTAATATCGTTTCAAGCTGTTGGATCTCTTCTTGAATTTTCTCTTCTGTTTTCATGCTGCCGCCAAATAATTTGATTGATACATCGGTTAGAAGAATCCCATTATCCAAACTAATTTTACCTATATCTACTTTGTTTGTTTCCTTTCCTTTGTAAGTTGGATCTAAACCATTTTGATACCTTTTAAGCATAGTTTCACTAATTTTTTTTTCGATTAAATTAGTCAACTGATATGCTGTATCACTCTGAAGCAATTGGATTATTTTTTGCTTATCCGCTATATTCATAAATTCACCTTTCCTTAACTTGTTAAATATAGTATACCATATTACAGTACGGCACACAACTGTAATATGGTAATTTAGTAAAGAAATTTACACAAAAGTAAAAAATCTGACTCAACGTGCTTATGTAAGATTCTGTTTATTTACACGTATGATTTACAACAAAAAAGTGATCTCACAGCAGCTTGTCATTTTTCTTTTTAAATGGCACGATTCTTATTTCGATAAATGGCATTATCTGTTCTATTAGATTGCTCGAACTATTTGGCATAACTGCCAGAATTTTGATATAATTGGTTCAACACCTCCTTTCAGGGCAGTTGAAGTAGAACACAGCGTTTTTGTTCTAAGAAGGATCAGTTTTATATGTGACAATGAAACCTACTCAAAATAGATGAGTGGGTTTTGTTTATTTTAAGAAATAATCGGAAAACTAAGTGTGCAGAAAATGATGACACTTTATTGAACAGATAGGGAATACCGAAAAAATCAAGACTTCTACCTGTTCAACAGAAATCACTGGTTAAATGAATATACTATTTTCAAAAAAACTTGGATTATAGAAGTGTAATATAACAATTCTTATTTTCCTTCTTCCTTTGTTTACGGATAAATGATATAGTAAAAATAACGTTAGAAATTATAACGTTATTTTTACTTACTATAAGAAAGGAAGTTGTTAAATGAAGAAAAAGAAAAAAATATTATTGGGGATTTTAGTTATGATGTTTTTAAGCATAGGCAGCGTTTGGCAGCCAAAGGCTGTCAGTGCAGCAGATACCATCATTGGAGATGATTATCCAGCAAAATGGAAAAAATATCCTGTGAATTCTGAGATACCAGATTCTTGGGGGATGTATGTTAGACAATGTACTTCTTTTGTTGCAAACCGGTTAAGTGTAGCAAACAAATTTAATATTCCGAGACCACCTGGTAATTGGAATGCAAATGTTTGGGGGGCAAATGCACGTAGTTTGGGTTATAAAGTTGATATGAACCCGAAACGTGGTTCTGTAGCCTATTGGAATGCTAAATATCATGTTGCTTGGGTAGCAGCTGTAGATGGGAATAGAGTTCTTATTGAAGAATACAACTATGATTATAATGGAAACTATAACTCACGTTGGATTAATAAAAACGCTGTAGATGGATATATACATTTTAAAGATATCAAAACAGAAAATTTCCCTCTTATTCCTAATGAAACTAGTATTATGATAAAAGATAAAGCTACTGTTTTTTATGATGGAACAGCTATATCAAGTGCCGATAAAATGAATGGATATATTATAACTGGTTATAAAGATATCCCAGAAAAATATGGCAGTTTAAGAGCATATACTATTAAAGGATCAAATAAATTACTTTATGAAGGGGATGTAGCGATACAAACGAGTCTTTATCCTTACTTAAAAAATGGGACGAGTGTTGTCTTAAAAAAAAATGCTGCACTTGATTCAGATGGAAATGCTATTAGTTCAGAGGATAAAAATAAAGGATATGTGATCGAAAATGTTAAAGATATTAGGAAAAAATGGGATAGTATCAGAATATATAAAGTTCAAGGATTCAATAGATGGTTTTATGAGGGAGATTTAGAAGTACAAACGAGCCCGTATAAAATTATACCTACAGATACTTCTGTGCAAATTAAAGAATCTGCTTATTTCTATTACGGTGGGAAAGACATCAGTAAAGAAGATCGAGATAAAGGCTTAATCATAGAAAATATGAAATATATTCGAAAAGAATGGGACAATATAAGAGTATACAAGGCTCAAGGAATAGATCAATGGTTTTACGAAGGGGACTTAGAAATACAAACGAGTCCTTATCCTTACTTGAAAAATGGGACAAGTGTAGTGTTAAAAGAAAATGCCACACTTGATTCGGATGGAAAGGCTATTAGTTCAGAGGATAAAAATAAAGGATATGTGATCGAAAATGTTAAAGATATTAGGAAAAAATGGGATAGTATCAGAATATATAAAGTTCAAGGATTCAATAGATGGTTTTATGAAGGGGATTTAGAAGTACAAACGAGCCCGTATAAAATTATACCTACAGATACTTCTGTGCAAATTAAAGAATCTGCTTATTTCTATTACGGTGGGAAAGACATCAGTAAAGAAGATCGAGATAAAGGCTTAATCATAGAAAATATGAAATATATTCGAAAAGAATGGGACAATATAAGAGTATACAAGGCTCAAGGAATAGATCAATGGTTTTACGAAGGGGACTTAGAAATACAAACGAGTCCTTATCCTTACTTGAAAAATGGGACAAGTGTAGTGTTAAAAGAAAATGCCACACTTGATTCGGATGGAAAGGCTATTAGTTCAGAGGATAAAAATAAAGGATATGTGATCGAAAATGTTAAAGATATTAGAAAAAAATGGGATAGTATCCGAATATATAAAATTCAAGGATTCAATAGATGGTTTTATGAAGGGGATTTAGAAGTACAAACAAGTTCTTATGAGATTATACCTACAAATACTTCTGTGCAAATTAAAGAATCTGCCTATTTCTATTACGGTGGGAAGGACATTAGTAAAGAAGATCGAGAAAAAGAATTAATGATTGAAGATATGAGATATATTAAAAAAGAATGGAATAGTATCAGAATATATAAGGTTCAAGAATCAGATCAATGGTTCTACGAAAGTGATTTACTGTCCACTCCGCAGTAATTACTACAATTAGTATCATTATGTACAAGTTCAAAATTAATTAAATTAGAAGATGGATTTGCAATTAAAGTTATACTGAAGTAAAAACTAAGTGTCCAGAAAATGACCATTTTCTGGACACTTCTTTTTTTTAAGTATTTTGTTCTAATTTTTTACTATATAGTGTTCAAAAAGCCGTAACAAAATCTATGTTCAATTAATTATGTTGATTGAACATATGGTACAATCAAGTGGAAAGGAGTTGATTATTTTGAATATTGGCTATGCACGAGTATCAACTGGATTACAAAATTTGGATCTTCAGGAAGACAGTCTAAAAAAATATGGCTGTGAAAAAATCTTTACAGATCATTTGAGCGGCTCAAAAAGCAAACGTCCTGGTTTAGAAGCTGCGATCGAGTATGCGCGCGCTGGAGACAAAATTGTTGTATGGCGATTAGATCGTTTAGGGAGAAATATGGAAGATTTAATCTCTTTAGTAAATCGATTAAATGAACAAGGGGTGAGCTTCCATAGCACACAAGAAAATATCACAATGGATAAATCTAGTACTACAGGTCAATTGATTTTTCATTTATTTGCAGCATTTGCGGAATTTGAGCGTAATCTCATTTTAGAACGTTCTGCTGCTGGTAGAGCCGCTGCAAGAGCTAGAGGGCGCTTTGGTGGACGACCAGAAAAATTAACGAAACAAGATTTGGAATTATTGAAAACTTTGGTAGATAATGGAACACCAATTAAAGCAATTGCAGATAAGTGGAATATTTCTCGAACAACTGTCTATCGCTATCTAGAGAAGATGGAGAAAGAGTATGAATAACTTTAAACCTTTGAGCTATTTTACAGATAGTCAGCGAGAAATTGCTGAAAATAAGTATAAAATTATTGAACCTAATATACTGAATGACCATCCTTTATCAATAATATCTTCCGATACTGGTATTCCTTTAAGGACTTTATATAGATGGAAAGAAAAGTATAATGCAAAAGGCTTAAAAGGATTGATTCGGCAGAAAAGATCAGATTTAGGGGATATAAAGGTTGAAAATTATATAAAATCTTTAATCAAGAATTCTCGCTTGAGTAATAGACAAATTAGCATTGCTACAATTCATCGGAAGATCATTTCTCAGTGTGAACAACAAGAGTTAGCAGCTCCTAGCTATCAACAGGTATACAAAATAGTCAAGGAACTCCCAGATTCAATGATTGAATTAGCTCATAATGGTCAGAAACTTTATTCAGAGAAATATGACTTGGTTTATACAAGAGAATCGAAGCGACCAAACGAAATTTGGCAAGCGGATCACACTTTATTAGACATTGAAGTTTTAGACGAAAAAAATAGAATATGTAGACCGTGGCTCTCAATCATTATTGACGACTACAGTAGAGCAGTTGCAGGATATTATATCTCGTTTAAAAATCCGTCAGCAATTAATACAGCACTAATGCTTTACCAGGCTATATGGAGAAAAGAAAATCCCAAATGGCCTGTTTGTGGTATACCTGAAAAGTTCTATACTGATCATGGAAGTGATTTTACATCTAAACAGCTAGAGCAGGTTGCCATTGATTTAAAAATGCAACTTATTTTTTCAAAAATAGGTGTTCCTAGAGGACGTGGTAAAATAGAGCGTTTTTTTCAAAGTGTGAATCAATTACTTTTGGAAAATTTACCTGGATATATTAAAAATCGTAAGTCAGAAACTTTATTAACAATACAAGAACTAGAGCGCAAGCTCGAAGATTTTCTTATTTACAATTACAATCATAGACTTCATACAAGTATTCAAGAAACACCCGTTAACCTCTGGAACGCCTCAGGTTTTTTACCACAAATGCCTGATACTTTGGAAGACTTGGATCTATTATTACTGCATATATCCAAAGCCCGAAAGGTTCATTCAGATGGTATATATTTTCAAGGATTTAAATATATAAATAGTAACTTATCTGCGTATGTAGGTGAATCTGTTCAAATTCGATATAATCCTAAAGATTTAGCAGAGATTCGAGTATTTTTCCAAAATATGTATCTATGTACAGCTATAGCTCCCAACCTATCAAATCTCACTGTTGATCTAAATGATATCGTAGCTGCTAGAAATAAAAGAAGACGTCAGTTAAAAGAAGAATCTGTAGAAATAAACTCAGTGGCACAGACTGTAATAGAAGATAAACTGTCAGAATCAACTATAAAAAATGAAAAATCTAATAAATCCAAAATAAAGAGGTACTTCAATGACTAATACAAAGCAATTTATTGAAACAAAAGAATATAAAAGGTTTGCTGAGTTTTGTGATGCATGTATTAAGTATAAATATATTGGGATTTGTTACGGTACACCAGGCGTAGGTAAAACTTTATCTTCTCGCCATTATACAAATTGGAACATGATAGGTTCGCAGTTAGATTACCAACTACTTTCACAGGTGGGAAAATATGCCACTAAAGAACTAATAGTGGCCAATAAACTCTTTTATACAGCACCTGCTGAGAAAGGTTCAAAAATAAGTGGCGATATTCGTGATCTGGGCTATAAAATGTCTTATGGCAAGTCAATATACCAATCAAAAATAACTGAAAGTGAAATTGAACCTATTCAACTTAGTGAATTCGAAGAAATTGAATTGATTATCATCGATGAAATTGATCGTTTGAAACTACAACATTTAGAACAACTTAGGGACATCTATGATCAGCACAATTTAGCTATGGTATTTATTGGAATGCCTGGTATAGAGAAAAGGTTATCCCGCTACCCACAACTTTATTCTCGAATCGGATTTTCACATGAGTTTGATAAATTAAGTAAAGACGAAACTCATCATACATTAGAATATAAATGGTCAGAATTAGGTATTCCCATAAAATTAGAAGACTTCTCAGATTACGAAGCAATTACTAGCATTGTAAAAATTACCGGTGGGAATTTCCGTTTAATTCATAGACTGTTTACTCAAATTGATCGAATACTCGAAATAAATCAATTAAAGACTATTTCTGTAGAAGTTGTGGAAGCAGCACGAGATAGCCTGGTGATTGGGATAAAATAGAATTGGAGTGAGTAAATGAACGTAGCCTATACATCTATGTACAAAAACGAAAAAAAGAGTTCATTGTTTAAAAATCAATTAGCTGAATTTGATATACAGAAAATATTTGTCGATCTACCTACTAAAGGTACAAGTAAGAAAGAGTTCCAATTAATGTTGGAATGGGTCCAACCTGGGGATAGAATAATTATTGTAAGTCTAAATCACTTAGGAAAAAATTATCGTGAAATTCGTGATCGAGTAATTTCTATCCACTCTAAAAAAGTACACTTAACAGTTATAAATTCTAATTTTTTAAATTTTGAAACTGACAATACTCAATTTAATAAATTAGGATTCCAACTGTTTGTAGATCTGTTGGAAGAGATACCTCGTATAAAGGAAGAATGGAACAGAGAACGACAAATACTAGGCATTCAGCGGGCCAAAGAAAATGGCGTGTATAAAGGGAGACCGACCCTGTACTCTGCCAATTCAAAAAATCTTAAAGCAAGAGCTACTTATTTTCAAGTTAAGGACATGTTGCTAAGTGGCTTTCCAATTACTACTATTGAAAGTATGACAGGTATAACTCGACCGACAATTTATCGAATTAGGCGGGAATTAGAAGAATAACTTGGAAGCTAATTATTAGTTGGCAAATCAACCATAGAATAACTTGTTTATATAAACAGTAAATTATTCTATGGTTAGTTTGCCTTTTATCGAGATAAAAAACATGCCATTTAAAAAGAAAAATGACAAGCTGCACAAGATCACTTTTGACTATACCCTATTTTTACATACTAAATTTTTCTGCTTTATATGATTTACCATAACCTTCATAAAATTTATCTATACTGTCTACAGAGTTATCTGTCATTTTATATACAGATTGGATAAATCTTTTCTTAACTTTTGTCGGAATAGCTTCGTACATATTATATTTTTGTAGGAGTAACTGATATTGGTAGTTTAATAAAAAATTAGTATAGTTTGTTGGGAAATGAAATTTCAGTATGGATAATTCACGATAACTAATTATTAGCTGTTGATAGGGATTAAAATGTTTTTTATCTAATAAGTTAACCACAGAATAACCAGAATGAAAATAATAGTGAATGAACTTCTCTTTAAATAGCTGTCCTTTTTCTATTGTTAACCCACTTAATAAAAAAAATTCATCCCATGAAAGTCTATATTCACTTTCAGGATAAATATAAGTATCCGGATCTGCAAATTTGCTGTATCTTTCTCTTTTTATAGCTATTAGATAGTTTCGACTTCTAAATTTTTTTCTTTTACTATACTTAATCATATTATTTTCCTTTCCAAAGCATAAATTCTATTAACTTGATAAATAAAGCGAAAAAATGCTATAATGAAAACGAAAAGAGAGATATGCTGATAACATATCCCTCTTGTGTAGAACCGTTTAAGACGGTAGCAAATTTAATTTCATATTTAAATGATCGCTAACTTGCCAAAGTTAATGAGCGGTCATTTATTTTTTGTCGTTTTTTAGCAACTTCACAATCAAACTGATTAAAGCAATGGTAAACATACCAAATGCAAAAATCGTCTGAATTGTTTCATATGCAGACAAAAAGGCATTTCCTTTCTAAAGATTTTAGCACTTACATTCATAAGCACCACCACCCCTCAAAGATAGCCACCGTCATAACTTTTCTACTTTGCTATTATAGCATAATTTTCTTCCTAATTCTTTATTGCTTTTCCCGTTAAATAGTCAATAGAGTAGCCATCTTGAACGTTGAAAATATAAACGTTGTAGGCAAATTCATCTGTTTCAACACTTGCTGCTTCCATTTGTACACCACGAGCTACTAACTCATTGTTAATGAAATGAGGCATGACTCGATAACGAACATGATTTCCTGTTAATCGGATATAATCCATGATTTGATTTTCATAGTTCAACATGTGTGGCGTGTTGAATTGCCTGGTACCCGTCATAAGATTTTTCATGTTGTCGTTTTCTCCAGTAAGCTGAAAACCAATCAGATGGCATCTATTGTAGAGCCATTGACCATCTGAAAGTTTCTTTTGTCTCCAACCTGTAGGCTTAATAGTTAGCGGCTCTCTTTCTTCAGTTGGAAATGATTCTTTTCCTATCAAGGCATTGGCCACACCGACACGATTCAACTGATCCAAATCTGAAAAAGAGTGCCATACACCTTTTGATAAATCTAAATCAGTGTCAGTAAATGTTGGCTGATTACTATTAAGTACAATCTCTTGATTTATGCCGTCATACTCTACAGGGAAATCACTTGAATAAGAATTTTCTTGTTGAGAAACTTCTGTTGAATCCAATGAACTGTTGCTTGTAAGTTCAATAGAATCTAACTGCCTACTACAACCAATCAACAAAAAAAAGAAAGCTGCTAGTATAGACAGCTTCCTGAGTGTAAATTTATTTTTCATTTTCTTTCCTCACATTCTTACTATATTTTCGGTTTTAAATTCTTTTCTTGTTCTTCCTTTTGAGATTGAATTGCTTGAATTTCATGGAGTTTGTCTATCTCATTTCGAGTATTTTCTAGCTTACTCTCTAGTAACGATTGGCTCAATGTAATAGATTCTATTTCCCCTTGAACATCTTCAAAAGTGAACTCTGAAAGTGTCGCATCTGTGAGTATTTCATGAAGTTGCTTCTGTATCTCTTCTGTATCACCTTGCGTTTCTTTCTCCAGTAATAACTTACCTAAATTATTTAACTCAATGATTTTCTCGTCTAAGTGATCTAACGTTTCTTCGGCTTCTGAAAAAGCAGCTATCAGTTTTTCTTCCAACGTGTTGAGTTGACGTGTCCCTTCAATTTTATGCTCGGCCAAGAAATTGATCGCATCTACAAGCTGATCAATCGTTCGCATGACAGGCTCTTTCTTTAATGGTGTTGTCCCATTATAGAGGCGTAATTGTCTTATCAAAGAAGTACCCGTCAAATATTTACTGTCACTCGACGATTTATCATTCATGAAGTAAAAATAGTCATTACGCTTCACATAAATGTTGAAATTACCATCTTCTAAAGGGTCTACCTTGTATCCTCCAATAAATAATTTCCCATGATTGCCGAATCCATAATCAATATTCAGATAATATCCTCGTTCCGTTTTGTGTGAGACTTGCCAGGGCTCTATTGTTAATTGATAGTCAAAATCATTCTCGTTTTTTGTCTCAACTTCTTCATAGCGAGTAACTACATCCTCAACACTAAATATCGTTGTATTTTCTTTCAATCGTTCAACGATCGCTTCATAGTTGTAACGATAAGGATTTTTTTTCGATAAGCTTCGGCCTCTCGTATTTCTTAACTGCGGTTCATCTAATAATTTATAGGTTGACCACTTTTTAGAAAAATCAACGGATAGATTTAACGCACTTGCCTTCTGAAGAAAGTCGTCAATCGACGAACTATGCTCTAGCAAAAAATCAATTCTCGATTTTATTTTCTGTTTAAATAATGATTCTGTTTGCCACTTTGTATATTTTGTATGAGTTTGTCTTGGTGATTTTTCGATAATTTTTGCGCCTTCTTTTGCTGCAATCTTATCGGATATTTGTTCATAAACTCGTTTCGTTCCTTTCTGCCATCGAAAGGCTTTTCCTGTTTTTAAATTTGTTGAGTTGAACAAAATATGATTATGAATATGCTCTTTGTCTACATGAGTCGCAATCACAAATTCATAGTCGCCACCTGTTAATTCCATGACAGTGTTATACCCAATCTCATGTATTTTTTCAGGAGACAAATTATCATCTGGTGAGAACGATTGGATCAAGTGGTGAGCCAGTACCGCATTTTTTCGTTCTAATTCTGTTAGTGACGGTGGGACAAGTTTGTTTGTTTTTAGATCAAGTGTATAGCCTTTTTTTTGTTGAAAAGCCGTTCTCAATTTTGTGAATTTGAATTCTTCATAAGCATTTGTTGGATCGATAATGCCATGCCCTGAGACCAATTGTTTCATGTTTGTTTTCTCATCATTTGCAATATATTGAAATAAATGTGCAAGGTGATCATGTGTGTCTTCATTCGTAACAATTGTTTTTTCCGCATTTTCAATGTAGCCACATGCGTTATTCAGTTTATCAAATGTATGGATCACAAAATGTTTTGTGTACACCATTTACGTCCGCTCCTTTAGTTTGATCAACGTTGCGAGGTTGGACTGAACGGTCTCCGTTAAAGCTGTTAATTCATTTTTTAATTGTTGAATGTCAGTACTCGAAATTTCGTTGAACTGATTGGCCAGTCGGGTCACTTGATTGATATTGATCCCAATTTTATGAACCTCCATCGTCAATTGTTTCAGCTCTGAATAATCAATGTGTCGTACTTCTCCTTGAATCAACATGTGTAGTGCAAAGTTTTGAAAGTTAGGAAAGAAACTCTCCTCAACTTTTTTATTTATTAATCTATTTTCTTCTTTCGAGAAACGGATAATCCGTTGAATTGGACGTCGCAACTTCTTCTTTGTTTCCATAGTACATTCACCTTCTTTGCATTTCCTATTTGAGTTGCCTTAGTTGACACCTCCCAAATACCAGGGGTAGACTTTCTTTTTGCAAGCGGAGCAACATGCTAGCATGTTGCGATATTTTAAAAGCCACCTACCTAAAAAGCAGGTAGGTGGCTCTTAAATTTTTGGGGTCTCCCCCAATCCCCGTTTCTATCTTTGACTTTTATTGACCTATTTTCATACTATTTGAGTGCTTATGATATATAAGGCTGCAACAATTCATCCACAAAATTCGTGTACTCCTCTTTTCCACGTAACTTACGAAGAGTTTTTGCGGCTTCTTTGTAGGGTTCTAAATCAATATCTGTTTCAATTTCTTCTAAATCATGGATCAGTGTGTCCAACTCTTTCAATACTGTTCCTTTTCTTTTTTCTCTCTTCTTTGAGTGAATACGTGGGACTTCACTTGTTGGATCATCCAAGAAAAATTGTGCAATAATAAACTTGCTTTCATCGGTTAGATTGTCCATTTGTTGGCGCTCCTTTCGTCAATTCTTTTGGATTCGTCCCGAACCGTTGACTCACAGAGTCTTCGTGGGACGGTGTACTTTTGGGTCAGCTACCTCATATTCTTTAACAGGTGTTCGTGGTTCAGGTAGCTCTTGTCCTCTTGCTCGTGCAAGACGTTCTTCAAATCTATTTGTAGGTGCATCCAGTGTATATACTCTGTTTAATAATTTATCTGCACGTTCAATCAACCCTTTGGCCTGTGTTGTAATGGTTTCTAATGAAGTGGTCAATTCTTCTAATTTATTTCCCTGATCTGTCCAGGAAGACAGATAGCCAAATGAGTAATCACTTGTATCTAATCCAAGGTGATTCGATACAATATAGGCGACAGATTCCGCTTCAAATTCTTGACGGCAATATGTCTGGTCACCAAAGTATGCTTGCGAATCAGTATGAAGTGTTGCGTGGGTCAGTTCATGAAGTAACACTTTTAGGGTCATGATCTCCCCTAATCCTTGACGGACAACGATTTCTTTTTTTGTAGAATCATAGTAGCCGTTGGCTTCAATTGGAATAGGTTGAATAGAAACAGGCACTGGTGACAGTTCCACCAATGCCTTGTACGTTTGCATAAATGTTTTTGAGTCGTCCATATCCTCTGATAGGTTGTAAACAGGTTTAGGAATTTCTTTCCCCTCTGTTTGACTAACATCAAAAACAGGGGTTAAGAAGTAACGTGTTTCTTTGACGATCTCACCATTTTCATCGGTTACTTTATTGCCTTCTTTATCTACTTTATCTTTAAAGTAAGGCGCATAAACGTAGATTGCCTTACTCCCTTTTTTAACATATCGTTCTTTTTTCTTCCAAGCTTGAAAGCCTGCAACGTGTTGAGCCATTGGATTTTGAGCTAAAATCAATCGGACATTTTTTTGAGAATACTTATGAAACTTAGAAATAAAATCTAAATAGTTTTGAAAGGTATCGCTGTCTAAATAATCCTTGATCCCCTCTTCCAAGTGTTCAGACAATGCTTTGTAATCTTTCTTCTTTATAATTTCTGAAAGAGAGAGTTTAGGTGATTTGCTCTCTTGCACAAATGATTTTTCTACCATGAAGAATCTCCCTTCTAGTGTTGTGTTCCCTTGCATTATCTTCTTAATGAAGGTGCTTGCTCTACCGATTTTTCTTGTTTTTGATAGTGTTCAGCGACTTCTTTTGACTGTACTTTTGCTTGTACAACTCTTTCTTCAAATTTATTTTTTGTACTACTTACTTCTTTGGATTTGGTATAATTTTTATCCATTGTACTGATAATTTCGGTCGCACTTTTTGAACTATCCGTCAGTGACTTCGTGAAATCTTCAACGGCATACCCTTCCTCTTTTAATTTAGAAAGAGAAGCAAATGTAAAGGAACTCGTATCTAATCCAATATGATTGGCCACCATATAGGCTGTCGCTTCTTGTTCAAAGACATTCAGTGAAGGATCTTTTTTTAGAATCTCATTTTCAATATTGTGTAAAGGAATCACTTCATTGAGAAGGGTCTGAATGGTTCCTTCTTTTCCTAATCCTTCATTGATAACGACAGTTTTATTCACTGCATCATAGTGACTATTTAGATTTCCTAGTGGTTGAAACGTAATGTCGGCATCCGATAAGTTGGCCAAACTTTCGTAGACTGCCATAAACTGCTCCCTATTTGATAAGTCATAAGTGATCGGTGCTTTTAATTGACCAGCTGTTGTTTGACTGACATCATAAACAGGCTTCAATTGGAAATCAACCGTTGTTTCTGGTTGGTTATTTTCTTTATATTTAACTCGTCCTTCTTCATCTTGAATTGGTACAAATATAGGTTGGTAAATTTGGATTGGTTTCGCATCTTCTCGTAGCTCGTATCCTAGCGACTCCCATTTCTTCTCATTTGCTACTTGTGTTGCCCTAGGATCTTGTTCCATAATCAATTGAACATTTTTAGGAGAGTAATTATGGAACTTGCTAGCGGAATCAAGATACGTTTTTACATTTTTTGGATCATAATAGTCTGCCATATTTGACTTTAGCTGAGTATTGATTGCATCCGTATTTTGAGTAGAGAGTGCAGTATTTAGTGATTCCTTTTGATCCTTTTTATGTTCAACGACTTGCTTCGCTGCTACAGCGGAAGCAGCAACGAACGGATCTACCGTAAGTTCTTTTACTTCTGTTTTTTTTGTCTCTTCATGAGTTCCTTTTTCAACGGAAGTGAGTTTGTCATTCACAGTGTTTAACTGTTGATCTACTCGCTTGAATATGTCGATTGAGCCTTCTTGACGTAAAAATTCTGGTTGTTGAACGAGTTGTGCTCGTTCTTGTTCCAAGCGCTCTTTTTCCTTCACAAGATCTGACAACTCATTCAAGGTTTCACCTTTAACTTCTTTCGTTGCGGCTTCATTCATTTTAGGTGTGGAAGCTTCAATACGACTTTCTACTGCTGCAATAGCTTGTTGATTTTCTTCTAGTTCTTTCTGAAGTGTATCGATTTTCGCTAATGGATTCGTTTGTATTTCCTGTTGGATCTGTGATAAGAGTGTTTCTTTTGTTTCATTCAGGGTAATGTACTCTTGAACGTCTTTGATTAATGCAGAATCCTGATTTAAGAGCACTTCCTCCTTTTTATCTTCTGAAATTTTCGTTACTTCTTCAGACACAATCGCTTCTTTTTTTTCTCCAGTTTCTAAAGCAAAACGTCGATCAATGGACTCCACAAAGGTTCTGATTTTGTTGTTAAGCGCTAGTATTGGCTTATTAAAAGCGTTTTTCACATAGATTCGTAACTGTTTAGCTTTTTCTTTAACATTCGATACAGCCACCTGTTTTGTTTCTGCTAAAGCATCAGCTAATGACCGTGTCACCTCTGAATTAACCGATTCTACTGTTTGGATTAATCCTTCTTTTAGCTGCACAGCTTCTTCTTTTGTTGGTTCTTTTAATAAGTCATGTGAGGTCTGAAAGTGTGCGATTAGTTGTTCTATTTTTGCAAAATGTTCGTCCATGATCTTTTTTACGTCTTCTTCTGTTAGGTAATGTGTGGGGTCATTGGTATTTTCCATCGTCTGAATGGATTTTTCTAGAACCTCTTTTAGTTCTGACAAATAATCATTTTTAACAGTAAACGTCTTTGATTGAGGTACATTTTTTTCTTGCTTTACATTTTGCTCTTCTAAAGTTGGCTCTACTGATTGTGCTTGTCTTTTTTCCATATTTTTTTGCTCCCCTTTATTGATAAGTTGTTTGCTCTTTTTATCCTTCACATGATCATTCCAATCGGACTTCGGTTTCCCCGGCAATAGTGGTGGTATCTCTTTTTTCATTACACCAAATCCTCGTCCAAAACCTTTAACGAACCGTTTCCCTGCTTGATCATTATCTACAGCGAAAACAAATTTGATTTTGTCCGTTTTTAATGTTGACTTTTGTAGCTTCGTTAATACATTGATTTTTTCTTCTTCAGAAACAGCGGAGCCTAAAAAATTAGCGACATACTTTGAAACGGTCTCTTTCCGTAAGCCGTTCATACAAAGCAGTACCGCATCACCTATCATTTCCTTGTTTAGTTCGTAATAACTCATAAGATCTATTGGCGCTTCAAATACAATGATCGTCAGTGGATTTTCTTTTGTAGCGGTGGCTTCTGTTGGGGGATTACCAATTCGGACGGTTAATCCGTAGTAGCCATCACCCCAAGTTCTTTTTAAATAGCCTCTGTCACCATGTAATTCATGATTTTCCCACATTCCTTGTAAAGCAATTCCCTTTACCTTTCCATCGAAGCCAAAGTGCTTGAATACAACGACAGGTTCCGTTTTTCCTGATTCTTTATCCTTATAAGTAGCCTGTGCAATTAGCCCTTTTTCTACAAAAAAGTCAACTGTTTCTCTGGAAAGCTTCCGTTCATTGACTAAATAATCAATTGTCGCATCCATTTTGCTATGTTCTTTTAAGTGATAGTGAAATGGCCGTCTTTTTGCTTGTTTGACTTCGTCGAAAGACCCAACTTCAATGTTATTCAAGTAATTGACCGCTTCTTTTGGACTACAGTCCTTTACGATTTGAACTAGTTGAATAGCGCCCCCACCTCTTTGGCGAGAATTCCAATAAAACAAGTTCTTTCGAGTATTAAAAACAAAACTATCGTGATCTGACCAGGTATAGTTACGACCATTCCGAACTAAATCCATTCCTAAACTTTGGGCAACTTCTACGATATTTTTTTCTTCAGCTGTTTCTAATGCTTTTTTGCGTTGTTCATGTGTTTGCGCCACATTCATTCCCCCTTTCCAAAACAAAAAAAGAACGATCGTTAATTGATCGTTCCATTTTTTATCTTATGCAGCATCGTCCATAATCGTGCCGTGATCCACAATATCTTCTTTTCTGACTTTATCCAATAACTCTTCTTCCTCATTACGATAACGTTTGTATGTGTACCAGTTTTCGTCTCCAGGATCATTGGCAAGTTCTGAAGCTTTCTCATGATCGCTTACTTTATACTTTTTGTCTTTAAAAACATATTGCCCAGAAATATAAAGTAGCGCATCTGATCCTTTTAATCGACCAATTTCATCAGGCGTTAACAAATCACGGCCAATGGTATCACGGTTTTCAGAGCCACCTCCTTGTCTTCCCTTAGAAATACTATGTTTTCTAATAGAAATTGTTTGCTTACCTGCTCGTTTAGAAAGATATTCTGTAGTCTCTTTTTCATCTCCTCCTAGAAAGAGAAAACTATCACAGCTATTGACCAACGTTGCCCAACCATATTTGTACATTGTTTTTAGTTGATCCAATGCTTGCAGAATAATAACAATCGACATTTCTCTACTTCTAAACGTCGCTAAAGCCTTGTCTATATTTGGAATACGTCCAATATTTGCAAATTCATCAATGATAAATCGGACATGCAACAACCGTTTTAGCCCATTTAATACACGAGCACCAGTTAATACTTGGTCAGCTTTATTTCTTAAAACTTCCATTGCAGTCGCAAGAAAAATAGCTGACAAGAAATTGTACGTATCAGACGTTTCAGGAATGGTAATAAACACTACTGTTTTTTCCTCATTCCATGATTCGATATCCATTGTGTCGGTACGAACCATATCAACCACTTGTTCATGATCAAAAATTGAATAACGACCAGCTGCTATTGCAAGAACACTCATACGAGTTTCTGATTTATACAGATCATTGAACAAAGACCATTGTTTATAAGCATAATTATTCGGGTACCGTTCATTCTGCTCTTCAAACCATTCTTCTACAGGACTTGGAACTTTAGGGTCTTTACGTTCAGTAAAGCGTAGCATATCTGCGATCATACCCAAATGTGGAAGATAATCATTATCTTTCCCATCAAACCACAAGTAAGCGATAAACGATCGAATCAACAATGCTTCTGCTTGTCTCCAAAAGTCATCCCCTCCTTGTTGATCATTTTTCTTTGTTCCTTCAGTAATTGCTTCTAGTACACGGTCAATGTCTAATTCTGTGTGAATATACTGAAAAACATTGAAACTATCACTATTGGCAAGTGTTGCCAAATCAAATATTTTGATCTTATAATTATTCTTCTTAAACATGCTACCTGTTTCATGGACTAGTAACTTTTTAGGATCGGTAACAATATATGAGGCATTCATTTGCATCAAATTAGGTTTGACAAATGTGAAGGTTTTACCAGTTCCAGGGCCACCTACGACCACGCCATTTTTATTTTTTTGATATTCGTAAGCAAGTATTCGGTTGAAAAGGCCCATTCGTGCACTTCTCGTGTAGATCAAATTATTTTCAGGGATTTCATCTGCAAATTTTTTGATCTCTTCTTTAGTCGCAAATCTAGCAGAACCGTGCTCTTCACCATTTCGATAAGTTCCTCGATCGTTATCATAGACATACATTAATAACCCACTGAAGAAACCTAAGAATCCCACACCAAACGCTAAAAAGCTAGGCGTGATAAAGAATGAAAAAAAAGAACTCCCTACGTATGGTAGAAGTTCTCTTGTAAACAAATAATTCAGTTTTAACGAGTAATCATATCCTGGTAACAACCAAAAGAAATTTCCTATCAAAAAGCCAATAACAAATAATACACATGCAAGAATAAGATATGGTTTCAGCTTCTTTTTGTATATCTGCACTAAATACCACGTCCTTTCGTTTTTTGATTGGTTGGCTGAATAGAACCTTTATAAGCCGTTTGAGATTTAGCATAAGCGATTTTTTCTTCAAATGTCATGGTTCCTGGTTTCTTCAAAATCTTTTTTGGGTCTTTCTTAATATCTGTTATCACTCGTTCTAAGGCCTTTTTTGCTAACTCTTTATCTTTCACTCGAAAGTATAGATTCGTGCCTTCTGATGTCTCCCAGAAGGCAAAGGGAAGCCCTTGTTCTCCCAAGTATTCTTTTAATTTTGTTAAATTAACTTTTTCATTTAAAAAAGCCGAAGTTAAAGGATCACTTCTGCTCATGAGTTTATACAAATTCGTTTCACCATTCATAGGGAAACGACTGTCTTTTATTTTTACTAGTCCATCCATTGATAAGTGAGACAACGCCTGGAGTGTCTTATCCAACGTGTTAGTCCCCATTATATAATATCGATGGACGATTTCTCGCTGTTCCATTTACTCACCTCAAAATAAGTTTGTACCCTCAGACTGGCTTAAACTAGATTTTGCCTCATTCCAAAATCACAATTATTGTGGATAGTCATAATACTTGATGGTATCGTCAAAATCTTCATAAACAACATAAACACTCATTATTTTTTTCTTGAATAGATTATACATGGGAACGGCTCCAATACATTTTTTATACTTGTGCATGATTTTACGAGTATCAATGGAAAAATTAGTTCCTTTATCTAATCTTTTGACTAATGTCCCTTTTTTTGCCAATTTCAAAAGTTCTTTTTCTGTAAATGGTTGAAGTTTCTTCATTTTAAACCTCATTTCTAATTGGCTACTTTTTTATGGGCTAAAAAATCAATCGGTTGATTGGCCACTTTTTGTTGCTCTACTTGTTCAATCACCTTTTCGTGCGTTTCATTGAATGAAGCAAGTACCTGGGCAAAATTAGCTTTTAAGCCTTCGTTCATTTCTTTTTGTTTAAATGCTAGCTCGTCTTTCTTTCCTTGCAAAATACGAGTCAATTGATCGGTTTGTGTCTTGTACTCAGCCGCAATATCATTAGATAGTTTTTCTTTAAAATGAATGTCTAATTCTTGTTCTTTGGTTGCTTTCTTCTCAGCACAAGTACGTTTAATAGTTGCTACCGCTGATTCGTGGCGCTTCTGTTCTTCTTTTAGCTCTTTTTGTTCTTCATTTTCTAGCACAAGGATCTCGGCATCAATTGTCCGCTTCTTCTCAGTCTGAACACGTTTTGTCACTTCTTCTTCAATCAAGTGACGAGTATCAAGCTCTTTGATTTCTTGATTAATTTTGGTTGTCTCTTCTTCCACAAAACTAGAAAGACGAGAAGAAAATTCATTTTTTACAAGATCCAACACATCACTTACAGCCCCAATCGAATCAGGAGTAGATAAAACGGGTGGTTCTTCTGCTTTTGGTTCAATCGAATCCAAGGAAAGGCTTGGATATGATTTATCTGAACTTACTTCAGTCTGTTTCTTCTTAATCACCGGCTCAGTTTGTAATTCCATATGTGTAAAAGGCTTTTTTAGGCTGAGATCTGAAGCATTTTCTTGCTTTAGTTGTTGAATTTCTTCTTGTTGCATTTCTAGTTGATACATAAGATTTTCGATTAATTGTTGCTGTTCAGCCTGATCATCGTTAGGATCTACGAGGTCCTGTTCTTCAAAGTTCATTTCGCTAATTTCAACCGTTTCAGGTGCTTGCTCTTCCAAACATTTTGTACCAGACTCCGCCAGTGCTTGTAATTCTGGCGGCAATTTTGGTGTACCTCCTTCATTTTTAGTCGCTTCAGTTGCTTCAGGAAGAACAACCTCTTCAAATGCTAGTTTCTTTTTCGTATAAAACGGTGAAAGTAATTGATCAAAATAGGGGTTGTCTTCGTATAACGGCAGCTCGATTTTAAATGCATAAAGTATTTCTTTACCTTTTTTGCTTTCCTTAAATTTTTCTGCATACACCCAACCAGTCTCTTCTACTTTGATTAAGTGGTTATTTATGCCAATAACATAGTTGACTAATGATTCTGGAGTCAGGATCGATTCTGTTTGAATATTATCTGAATGAATCACTTCAAAACTGAATGTTCCCTTTAAAAAATTAAACATGTTCAGCTCCTCCTTCATTATCCTTTGGTGCTTCTTCTAAAGCAGGGTCAGCTGTTTGATTAGTTGCTAAAAGTGACTTTAAGTCCGTTAACGTAAGATCATTTTCAATCAATAAAGCGGAAAGCAGTTCGGCTTCTGTCTGCTTAATCTCCGTTTCTTTTTTACTAACAATTTCTTGTTGCTTTTTTAATCGCTCTTTTGCTTTTTCCAGTTCATTTTCTAGCCGTTTTTGTCTCTTTTCTAATTCTTCGATTCTACTCATGGCTTGATTCCTCCGTTGTGGTTAATGTGGTTGAACTTGTCGTTGTTAGCTGTGTTTGATCAGAATAATTGGATTCTGTCGTTACATTTGTGTTGTATGAATTGCTGTCCGTATTTAATAAATTTGTCAACGTCACAGGCTCCAGTTTATCCACCAAGTATTTTTTTCCTTGCTGCGTAAAGGTTAATTGCACAGCTTCTTGATTCGATTGATTCTTCAGTGCGCCTTCATCGGTCCCAATTTTAATTCGTTGAGTATTTTTGTATGTCACAACGCAAATTGCTGTATCTTCTTCAGTATTAATGTATATATTCGCTGAATCCAAGACCTGGTTGACCACATATCCTCTATACGCTTGATTAACTGGTTGTTTTTCTTCCGTTGTTAACTCGTTATACATAGAGGTGGTCACCAAAGGTTCATATCGGTTGCGATTCTCACCTAAATCTTTTCTTGTATAATAGGCAATAAGAAATTTTTGTACCGTATCGGTAGTAAGGTCTTTTTTCTTTTCTACAACCTCTTGTTTAACTGGTTTTTGTGCCGATTTTTGCTTGTTTTTTCCTACACTGAATCCAACGAAAAAACATAGAAACACTAGAAAAAGCAGGCCTAGAGTCCAGCCTGCTTTCTTTAATTTTCGTATCTTGTCATGGTTATACATAAGAACTACTTTCTCCTTCCATTAATTCACACGCATAAAGAATTCGCCTGCTTCTTTTTTCAAGACACGCCAACTCATGGAATATTCGCCACTCACATTCATTTCAGAGATCACAAATGTTCCATCACTATTGACATATTCTACGAATGCCACATGTCCGTAAACTGAACTTGATCCAGCCACTCCATTTGTAAAAATCACAGCATCTCCTCTTCTTGGCGTTGAAACAAGGCTTGCGCCTGGTGTTTGGGTATAATTAAACACCCATTGGTTAGCATTCCCCATTGTTGGGTGAATGGATTTTCCTAATTGTGCCATTCTGTTGTATACGTACCACGTACAGTTTCCTAGTGCATAGGCGTTTCCTGGCCACCCTTGTCCTGGTTTTGTTTCCTTGTCTGTAGGTAGTGGTTTCATTTTGTCTTTATATTTTTGGAATACTTCATTACTAGATCCATTGACTTCATTACCTGAACTAGATAAAAAGTTAAACCAGTTTTGTGCTGCTTGTATTCGTTCACTTACTTTGTCTCCAGGATTCCCTTCCCAATTATTTAAAAAGTAAACCGTTAATTCTGGCACCGTCGCTGCAACCTTATTTCCAGCCGTGTTAGCAGCCATTGTTCGATACGCTGGAGAATCGCCATTGAATATAAAGTCTAACTGGAGTTGTAAATCATACCATTTCTTGTTTTTTGATTTTGCATAATCCAGCAACAAGGTATGACGTGTGCTTCCGTCAGCTGTATCTGTCCATTGACCTAGTCCTAGGCCTCTATGAAGAATGTTTGGGAATTTTCCATAGATTTCCGTTCCGCCCATTGCTAACCAAGTAGGGTTATCCCAAGAATTGACACTTGCTCCAACAGGCGGGTTTAAGTAATCACCTTCTGCTCGTTTTGGATTGATCCCACTTTCTACTGAAAAGTTGCCTAAGATAGCCGCAATCCCTTCTTTTTTATAGCCTAATTTTGTAAGATAGTCATAAACTTCATTTGCTCTTTTTTCTACGTCTTGTCCAGGGGCAAAATCAGACATTCCAAGAATTGTTGTTTGAACATAGGTAACGCTTGGAAAATAAAAAGCTGGATTTACTGTATACCATGTTTCTTCTTTTTCTAAATTCGAATTGATTTTTATCTTGAATTTCTCATATTTAATCGTCACTTTTTCTCCTGTAGTATTTCCAAGAAATGTTCCTTCGGCTATCGTATCATTCACTTTGAAACGACCACTAGAAACCCCTTTAATGGTCAACCTAGCATCATTCTTTTCTGTTATAACTATTGAATCACTCGAAAGTATTTTTGTGATTTTCCCACTCATTGGAGTATTAAATGCACTATTTTTATCTGTCATGACTTCAATGCTATCATTCATTTTCATATCACCATCGACTTTATCATAACCATAACGTCTAGAGATAATTAATGATTCTGTCTCAAATGGAAAAATCAGTTGCCCATCCAAAGTGCTATATCCTAATCTATTTTTTATCTCAGTAAATTCTTCATAGTCCTCATCGGTCAGATAGTAACGATAATCTTTTTCTTTGATCAAATCATCCATTGTTTTCAACTTATAATCAGGTGACTTTCCATTTAAATCTTTCCAAAGTCTGTTCAACTTTAGAACATATGGCAATGTTCCGTCTTTTGCTGCTTCCCATATCTTGTAATCCTCATAGCGATAATTCATGTAAAACATAACATCGTCAATATTGCTGTAAAACACGTTTGTATCATCACTATGTTTTGCATCTTGTTTTGTCAGGTGGGTCCATGCTTCAGTCAGATCATCTTCATCTTGTAAAATTGCAGGTTTTGTTGTTCCTCCTGCTACTGCCAACAATACAAAGACAACTATGAATACAAGCATGACTATCCAAGTGATAGGATTTTGGAGAGCTAAAGAGACCGCCTTTATAACTGACTTCTTCCCACTTAATATAGAACGTAGAAGTCCTACTCCATTTTGTGCTTTTTTAGCAGCTTTCGCAGCTTTCATTCGTTGTCGATGATTACGTATTTTATACATCAATTGTTTTCTTGTAGTAAGATTCTCTGGTGTTCGGTGGAACCCACGTCCTCTCGAAAAGTTAAATGTTCGATTTCCTAAACCATAAACACTTTTTCCTGTTTTCAATACTACTTTTCCAGTATTCTTACCAACTTTTAGGCCAATACGAATCTTTTGATTGGCTCGTCGTGCTTTTTGATACGTCTCTGCTCCTTCGTTTAATAAGTCGTCTCCATTCATCACTTTTCTTGCTTGCTGCTTCAAATCTTGTTTTAAGGAAACTTTTGCCTCACCTTTTAATTGAACAGAAATTCTAGTTTTATCTTTTGCCTTTGTTTTTTGAAACACACGCTTTGCAACTTTTTTGCCATTTTTATCCTCAATAAACTTTTTCTTTGCAATGATATGGTCTATCGAGGACGGTTTCCCGTCATTTTTCACATTGATTTTATGCTTTTTTAGTTGACTTTTATAACTTTTTCTAGAAAGTTTATAGTCTTTTTTTGCCTGTTTAAATGCTTTTTTAGATACTTTCGTTGCTTCTCGTGGATTACGAAAAGCATTTTTACTAACACCATCCTTCACTCTTGGCGCAAGCTTTTGCTTTTCTTTCCAAGAAGGCTTCTCTTCTTTCGTCATACACTCACTTCCTAAGCATCTGTGTTCATGATTTTAAAGAGTTCTGTATTCTCTGGAATAGGATTTTCAAATGGAACGATCGTACCATTGGCATAGATCAACCCTGTTCCTTGTGGCACTTTTTCACCTACATATTTCAATAATTTAGGTTTCAAATTGACCGCTTCTTTAAGTCGTTGTAAATCTACTGGTTTTTGACGTAATAAAATCATAAACTCACTATTGGAAAGCATTTTTATACCAGCTGGACTATCCAACATAGTAGAAATATTTTGTGTGATTCCTGTTGTAATCGCCCCATACTTACGAATACGCACCCACAAGTTCAAAAACCAATTAGCGGAACTTTCTTCTTCAAAATTCACTTGTAATTCATCAAAGTATAGACGAGTAGTGACTTTTCCTTGATTAGCAACTACTTGTTTCCAAATCTGATCTAAAATAACCTTCATCGCAAAAGGTTTCATTTTTTCATCGAGTTTTTTGATATTGAATACGACAAATTTTGCGTTCAAATCAATATTTGTTTTATGTGCAAAAATATCTTGAGAACCAATACAGTAAGTTTCTACTTTTGTTGCTAACGTTTTAGCTTCAGGTTCCGGCTGTTTTAATAAAATGTCATACCATTCTACTAAAGTTGGAGCTTCGGCATTTCCCTCAAAGGCCGCATAAGTTTTTCTTGTCACACGGTCAACGATCGAGGCATCCTCATCTGTATAAGATTTAAGTAGCGATTCAAATAAGCTAGACAACAAATTCGCTTTTTCCTTAACTAAATCGACATTACGATCTTCCGAATCTAATAATCGGCTATCAACCATATCTAAAATGTTCAAGTGGTGTTGAGTGCCTGTTGAAATATCTAAAATTTCAGCTCCGAAAGCTCGTGCAATAGGGATATACTCACTCTCAGGATCAACAATACGGAACAAATCATCAGGATAGCGCAACAACGCACTAATCATTTCCCATTTTGTCGCCATCCCCTTACCTGCACCCGACGTACCAAAAATTAATCCGCTAGGCGTAGGCAAGTCTTTTTTTCGATCCAACGTGATCACATTATTTGTCATTTGATTCCGTCCATAATATTGACCTGTTGGGCTTTGTAACTCAACATTTGTAAAAGGTACCTGTGAAGCTACGTTGGTACTCGTCATATCACGCATGTAATTCATTTCTACATCTAAATATGGTTTTCCAATCGGTAAAATCGTATTCAACGCTTCTTCTTTGTAGTCTTCAACTACCTCAAAGTCCACTTGCCATGTATGGCCAACGTCCTCAACAGCTTTAATAGACTCCTCTAACTCAGCTTCTGTTTTCGCAATCAAAAACGTAGTAAAAATCCCTGAAAACATTTTTTGTCCGTTTTCCTTAATTTCCTCCATTAAGGCTTCAGTTGATTCTTTGGTGTCCTTCAAATCACCGGCAATCATATCTTCCCCAACACCTTGACGAAAATTGTCTTTTTGTTGCTTACTGATTGCTACATTATTCAGTGTCTGCATCGTTTGAATATTTTTCTTTGCTCGGATCATGTCGTATGGGGCTGCATGTATACTGATTGCAAGCTCTGTTCCAATTGCACATAATTCTCGTATCAAACGATCTTCTAAGTATTTAGGGTACTGACGAATATAGAGTACTGCCGCATAATATTCGCCTAAACGCATGTATTTTTTTTCTTTCACAAAACGAATTTTGCCAGGAACAATGAAGGCTTTACTATTTAATCCCGATACCGCAATATCTTGATACGTCGTACTAAAATAAGAACTAGGACGCAACAAATCATTCATAACTGACAATCGTTCTACACCATTTAATGGAGTGACAGACAGGTCTACATCATTTGCTTCAAAACGATTTTTGAAGTTTTTTGCGATTGTTTCAATATTTTTATTGGCCTGTTTTCTAGACGAACTTTTTGTTGTAAATGTGGCATATTTTTCAATAGTAAAGTTTCGTTGGTCTTGTTGGAACTGTTTATCAATGATCTCATTCATTTCTTGGCGATAATTGTCCAATGGATCTGCCGCATAAGGTAATAAAATAGACTCTAATAAAGAGTCATCAATTCGTTTATTAAGAACTAATAGTTGATATCTTGAATTTTTATCTAGAGTATTCAACCCGTCCGCATAACCAACCACGATATCTTCCTGTTCTTGTTCCATTGAAACCTCATAATCGACTTCACCTAATCGATAGGTCTTGGAATACTCCCCTTCAACGACATGCATTAACCCTTCCTGAAACTGGCTAGTGTACTTAATACTGTCTTGCGCCGTTGGATTGGCTTTTTCCATCACACGTTGTTTCATTTGCTTTTCTGTTTGTTTAGATCGAATCTGTTTCTTTGACGGTTTCTTTTTGAGTAAATTCATGTTTTTCATATCTCCTTATCTGTCCTGATCTATAAGGACGATCTTCATAATAAAAGTAGAGTTCAATTTTTCGTTTCTTCTCTCTCCATGCATCTAATAGTAAAAGTACTGGATATGCCCCTAAAATAAGCGCTGTTGGGACACAAAAAATCAAGAAAGCCCAATCAGGAAGAAAAAAGATTTCTATTCCTAACACAATAGCTATACCAATGAATATGACATATGCCTTGAATTGCCTTATACTGATTCCCCAAACTTTACGCTCAATTTTGGACACATCTTTATAAAACTGTGATCCTATTGCCATCTTACATCGCCCCCATAAATCGTTTGGCCATTCCTTGTGATCCTATCAAAATAATGATGATCGCTACATATTTCAAAATAAGTGAAATGTAGATCATTATATTAATGACCAATGCACCTGCACTAGACCATACTCCACCTTCAAATGAAGCAAACGACAAATAATCATTTGCTGTTAATATTGGAATTAACCCAATAATTAACACCAATAAAGCACCTTGCAATACGAGTGCCATAATCTGTTTGATATAGCCCACAGCAATCGATCGTAATTCATCATTTACAAAGAAGGCAATCAAAATGGGCGCCATTGCTTTGACGATATACAGCTGAATTCCTCGTAAAAAAATGAGAATATTCGCAATAACACCCGATAACCACAACGCAATATAGGCAAATATTTGAAACAAAAATACGATTGGTTTTGCCCACCATGAAACTTTCCCCATTTGAGGTATAGCATCACTTGTTCCGGCGATAGTAACAATCGAATTGATCCATTTGGCAATCTGAATTCCGAACCATACAATACCATCCACAATATATCCTGACATCATGATTAAAATGAATGCTACGATATATTTCATTGCTAAGTCCGCCAAAACTTCAACACCTAAACGGTCTTCTTCCGTTTTGAATTTTTTTGTCGTATTTGATAGTTCCACCATGAAAAGAATGCCTAAGATTGCTATTCCTAAAGGAATAAGAACCTTAGCAATCTTTTCCATAACTTCATTCGTTGTTGGATTATACTCTCCTAAACTTTGAAATAATTGATTGAGGGTAGACTCTGGAACATTCATATCCTTCCCTCCTTAAAATTTAATTGCTCCTAATTGAACAAGAATTGCTGCCGTGACACCTGCTGAAATAAGGGTAATTGCTCCACCTACCACTACGGCTTCGATACCTTTATCCGTTTTTCTTGGATCATCATTAGCCATTCCTGAACGAACATCTTTTACACCTAAAAGTACACCTACTAGTGATAATACAGTGATAATAGCTCCTATCGCTGTAACTATTTTTGAAACGATATCCATTATATTTCCTCTTTTCTATTCATTTTTTTGTTATTGCCATTCTGAAGAGTGAAAATTATCCTCTTGTCCAAATCCGTCAAATCCTGATTCTTCTTCGCTGTTTTCAAACTCTTCTAGTGTTAAAAATTCTTTTATTTGCGCCTGTGGCTGACCTTGATATGATCCTTCTTCTACTCGAATATAAACGTCTTTTCTTGTAAGAAATTTCAACGTATCTGGATTATATCCAAAGGTCAAATCTGGAATCTCAACACCGTTGTCTTCAATGCTCGCAAGAAGAAAATTCAAATTGTCTTGTGTAAAATCATTTCCAAACGTTAAAAAGAAACGACCTTGTTCTTCATTTTTCCCTTCAAGAAATAGAATAAACATATCGCTTCCGCTTTTTGCTTGTTTATTCACTACTTTTGTAATAGTTGCTGCATGCGTTCCTACTGAAAACTGTTTAAATCCATTCCTACGCTCTGTTGGTCTTTGATATTTCATTGATTTTCTCTCCTTTAAACTAATTTTTTTACAACAAAAAAGCACCTATTCCCATAGAAATAAGTACCTTGTCTTCATTATTAAATTTCCTATTAAATCAATGATCATTCTCTATTAGTAATCAACACTGCTATATATTTTTTTGTTCTTTCGTTGTAATAACAATAATAATCAGGTGCTAAACAAATATTCTCTAAGTGAATTACCTCTCCATTTAAGATTTCATTTTCCAATTGTCCCAAATCACTGCTATCAAAAAAGTCTTCATTCAAAGATAGATACTTTCTTCTCACCTCATCAAAAGCTGCTTCAGGAAATTCCCTTTTACAAAATGGCCATTGAGTATGATCAATTTCTATTACATATCTTGCAATTTCAATAGTTGCTGAATTGACTTTTTTCATTGATTTTCCTCCTTTGATCTGATTTTTTTTACAACTTTCTCTCTTACTTAAAATTCGTCCCAATTGTCTAATCGACGTTCTTCAGGTGATAATTCTACTAATTTTCGTACATAGTCGCCTGATTCTATGGAACTTCTCAATTCATTTACTTTTAGTAATTCTTGCTCTAACTTATATCTGTTTTCCAGAGAAATATCCATCGAACGTAAACTTAAGTCTATTTTATCTTCAAGAATACTGAAGCGTTTGATTACGTTTTTCTTTTCAAATTCATCATAAAAACAAGCTTTTAAAACTGACTCCTTGTTTTTAGGATCAAAAATATTTTCTATTAACTGATTTCTTTCTATAAAGCTCAATCTAAACAGGTAAATCATGGATACTAACCCACCAAAGAGTAAAAAGTAATCTAAATAACGCACCTGGTTCACCTCATTCAAAATAGCCGTTAAATTTTGTCATTTGCTGGATCTGTGATTAAAACTGACTTATCATCTAGCTTTTCAGGTAATACTAAAGCATGAGACATTCCCGAACCAGAGCAAAAATCCGGTTTATTCATAACTACTGGTCTATCCATAAGTAAGTGATACTCATCAAAAAATAATCTCTTACGTGGCCTACAATGTTTCCATTTACGATAAGAATGTTCTTTTCGTCGTTTTCTTTCCATAAAAATCTGAATCGGATCAAACGTGCTAGCATGATCAAGTCGATCCAAATCTAAAACTGCAACGTCATATCCTTGCGCTTTAATCTTTTCTAACACATTAAAATGACTCATTTGATCACTCCCTCTTCAAATTTGGTCTGTACTGTCCCTTCTGGAACAACAAAGATCACTCTTTTTTCTCTGGCACCAAAAACTTTATTGAATTCTTTTTTTTATATTGGTGTTGTTCAAGAATAATTTTAGGTGAAACAGTTTCAGGTTTTTCTTGAATATAAATATTACCTTCAGATAAGCCTTTATACTGTTTAGATAAGGTTCTTAATTGGTAACCATTCTCTGTTTTTACAACATATCGATAATCTGTAAAATCGTTGCTTGAGATTTGATTCAAAAATATGCCACTTAATCCTTGTAGTTTAACTTTATCTTGAACATTCATTGAATACAGATTATCTTCCTTTTTTTTGACCCATTCTGACGGAGCAGCTTCTCTGTATTTATCCTCAATTGCCTTTAGTTCACTCGATTGGGCAAAAAGCGAATATATAAGTATTCCCATTGCAAATATAAAAATCAAAGGAAATAATTCAAACATATCCATAAGAATCACTAATCCAACACCTAGTAGAATAACAATAACTAGCAAAAGTATTTGTCCTAATGTTAAATCAGGAACCTTCTTCACTTCCTCTAAATAGTCTTGATACATCGATTACACCTGCCTTAAAATAGTTTCTAATTCGACTGATTCATTTATTCTTTTTTCCCATTTGTCTAATTGAAATTGAGTTTTACTGCTTCGTGACACATCCTTACAGTAAAAAAAGACTCGCTTATCTATTTTATTATGATTAACAGCTCGTAAGCGATATAACTTCACGTTTCCATTCGGATGAATGATTCCTAAATAGGAAAGACTATACTCTTCATTGGACAAATACACTGTTTCCTTTCCAAAATGTCGTTCATCTACTGAATAGACTAACTCTAATTTTAGTTCTTTTGTCGCCCCATCTAAATTCAACTGTTGATCAGTGTCAATGAATTTTTTCGGAATTAATGTTAAGGGTAAATTTGTAATCACTTTTTGAATATTTCTGTTGGAATCACGCTCCTTTAACATAGCCAAACCTCTTTCTCTTTAATAATTGAAATAAGAAAAGAGAAACAACGAATTGTTGTTTCTCTTGCCTTGTATTAACGTTTTGATAATAATTCACGTTTTTTTCTTCTGTATAATTGTAGTAGTTGTTCTCTTTTCCAGAAGAGACATGCGCCAATCACTAGTACCCATCCAACTACCTTTAGAATAGCCATTTGTGGTCTATCACCCGTGTTAGGGAGTACCGCTGCAACAACTTTCTCAACTGGATTTTTTGATTCTTCCTTCTTAGGTGTTGACGCTCCTGGTGTCTTATTGACACGTTTTTCTGTAATGTGGTGATCGTCTGTACCATCTGAATCTGTCCACTGTTGATCGGCAGTATTGATAATCTCATAATCTGCTTTCACAGTATCTTTTACCGTCATTGGTACGTCAATCTTGTAATAGTCCCCAAATGGCAGTTTCTTTGTATCAACAATCGATACTTCTTCACCCTTAGAATTTTTCGCTTTAGTAAAGACGTTTGCAGCAATCACTAATCCCTCGTCTGTATCTTCCACTTTAAACAAGTCTGTCACGTCTTCTCCTTTGTCGTTGTAAACTTTCACTTTTTTCGTATCAACGGTCAAGGCTTCTTTGTCGTACGTGTCAACCATTCTTAAATTAGTTAATTTACTTGTTTCATCAAATGGACGTGTGTCTAGCCATAATTGATAAACCAATGTATCACCAGCATTTACAATGGTAGTATTGATATTTTCTTTTTCATTGTTATCTGTTTTATCATTGTATGGATCGCTATTTGATTCTTCGTAACGATCCTTCATTTCTTTGTCGTCATCCAATAGGCTATCTCCTGTTAAATCAACCTTTTCTTCAGACAAATCAAATTTATGTGGTTCAGGTTTCGGTGTTTTTGTGAATACTTCGTTAGAATCCTGTTTCACATCGTTGACTGTTTCCACGAAGGTATTCACTACCTCGTCAGACGCTTTGAAACGGTAGAAAGAAGCATGGATTGTAAAACCGACTTCTTTGTCTTTATGTTTGTTTACAAGGTCTAAGAAGTCCTTTTGAGCAGTAAATAAGACCTTGCCGTCCTTATCTTCAGCTGTGATAAATTCCGTTGGGAGTTCATCGCCTGCTTTGTAAGAATCAAAGTCTGTTGTTGCGTATAATTTAAACCAACCATTATAACGATCAAAATTTTCGTCGTAGTCGTCGTTGATTGTCCATGTTGTAGTATCGCCACGGTTTGGTTGTAAAACACTAGCATTTAATTCGTAGAAGAAATCTGAATTTAGCGCCACATTTCCCTCATTGATTGATTCGCCTTTATCTGTTTTTGTGACATCTTTTGTAGGCGGTGTGGGTGGTGTTGGCGGTGTTTCTTCCTCTGGATTGTCGTTAAAATGCAACGTTGACAAGCTGATTGTTGGTTTTTCTGTTGTGATACTTCCAACGGTTCCTTGACTGTTTGGATTTTTTTCTGCACTGCTGTCTTGTAGCACAAATCTACGAGTAGAAAACGGCTTAGAGAAATCTTCATAATAACTAGCAGTGATAGTCAAACTATCTTTTTCACTGTCTGTTTCCATATGAACATAGACGGGTTTAATATCCTTGTAGCCTTCAAGCCCTTTTGTCTCTTCGATTTTCCAATCACCATAGACTAAGTTTCCTGTCGCATAGCCATCGTCTCCACTTACTGGATCAACGCCTGTCGTCATGACTACTGGATCAGCAATTGTCCCTTCCATCGGCGTTGCAGTAAACTCAATATCATTGATTCCTGAACCCCCTTGATGTTCAGGTAAGGTTGCCATTTTATTGATCTTGATTGCAGCATCTATGATTCGATTCTTCGCTGTTAATTCGTCCCCAATAACTGTTTCTGTTTTTTCATCTTTGTACTTGATTGAAAAATCATGATTGAGTCCATCTACTGTGTACCCAATCCCTGCATCGATTTCTTTCCAGGAGTAATCTCCTAATGAAAGAGTGCCGACAGAAGCTTTCAAACTTTTTGGATCTACTTTTATAGCAACGTTATCACCAAAGTCTACTGTTGTTCCCCCGACAAGCGCACTGGTCACTTTTTCCCCAATCAATAAGGTTGGATTCGGTTGATCGCCCCATTTTACTGGATCACCTTTTTTATGCGGTGAGGAACCTGTGGACGTATCGTTATAGAACAATTGGAAGACAGTTCCTGTTAAATCTGCTTTCCCATTAACGGCTGTTCCAGTATCTTTATCTACTTTTTGAATAGTAGATTGACCTAATACTGGCTTATTTTCCAGTTTCAACGTAGTCGTCTCACCCGTTTTTATGATTGTATTCTCATTTGGACGAACCGTTTGTCCTGTAGAAGCCCAACCTGTCGAACGTTCCACAACGGTATAATTTCCTTTCATAATTCTTTTTGACTTTCCATAACCATTTTTATCTAATTTTATTGTATCTAAGACTTTCCCCTCTTTGTTTTTTACATCAAATAAGAGTTTGTCAAAGGAATAGTTGCTATTCCATGGCTTGTTGCCAAACCCTAAGACAGATTTGTTGATTTCAAGAAAGCCACCTAGCAGCTCACTGATCTTGAAAGGTGAGTTCCCAAAGTGACCTGATACAATGTCTAGGTGATTCCCTGCACCGTCCATATATTTATACTGAACCCAGTTACTATTGTATTTTTTCAATACCACGTAGCTGTTTTCAGTTAAATCAGACGAGTCTTCATTGACTGCCCCATCAGAGGTTGAACGAAAGCCGTTGCCGACTTGTGTTAATGCAGTATCAGGCGAAAGAACATAGCCTAATGCTCCATTAGCACCCATTTCCGCTAATTGATTGGCATCAATATCCGAGTTTTTGATAGGCATTAGTGTATCATCTTTGGGTAAAGGTTGACCTGTGTCACTATTGATAAAGGTTAAGGTGTAGGAACTGGATTCAAGATACCCCATTAAGGTGCCATCTGAAGATTCTCCACCGGTACCTCCGCCTTCCGTTTGACCACCACCAGTATTTGATCCTCCTCGGACAATTGATCCCCACCCTAGTGTAATCACACTATTTTGAGATTTTGCGCCCATGAGTACCGTTTCATAGGGCGTACCATCAGGTTCTGTGGCACTATTGACTGTAACCTGTAATGAAATTGGGATTAATGACCCATCATCGGTTTTAATTGCCGTTCCCACATTTTGAACATACGCTGATTGTCCGACAGGTATTTCTATGGCCGAATCTGTTGGTAAAAATCCATCTGCGCCTAAAATCGTTGTAGCAGAAGAACTGATACTTGACAACGGTTTTCCATTGAAAAGACTAGTTGACGAACCCCACGCAGCTTGGTTAATAATGTACGTTGGATTGCCTGCACCTTCTAATAATGCTGCTAAAATATCTTGAAACGTGTCACTGGCCATATCATCGGTTGGTGATTTGATAACAGGCGCATTGTTAATGGTTCCAACTTGCGTTGCCCCTTGTGGTAACTCTAAAGCATTAACCTGACTACTTGTGGTTGCGCCAATTCCTAAGAGTAAGGTCAGCAACCCTACACTTGTAATACCTTTTCTAATTTTCTTATAGATTGGACTCCTTTCTTTTGGTTTCCGTTCATCGGAACGAAACAGCTTTTTCCACTTCATATCATTCTCTCCCTTAAAATATAATTAGTTTATACCGTCATTTCGGACACAGAAAAAAGCAACCTCTAATTTAAGGTTGCTTCTCATTCGCTATGAAATTATGGTTTGTACCAAGGGCTGTTTGGATCTTTGGTTGGATCACTATTAGCTGCATCTTTTTCTGCTTGGTTTCCTTGTTCTTGCGTTAACGATCCATCAGAATTACCTCCAGTAGAAGGTTGAGCAGGTGGAGCTGCATTGCCACTACCTGTATGACCGCCACCTGTGGCAGGAGGTGCTGTATAACCGCCACCCGTGTTGCCACCGCCTGTATTGTCATACCCTGCTCCTGCATTCGCATAATTGTTTGTTGCAGGTGCGTTATTCGTTCCTGCTTGTGCTTCTGTTCCTGTTGCACCATTGTCTAGTGTCGCAGGTTGTTGGGCTTGTGCTGTTGCGTTTGCTGCTTGTTCTTCTGCTTGTTTTGCTTGAGTTGTTTTGTCTGCTTCTTCTTTTGCTTTTTTATCACTATCGGCTTTTACTTTATCAAGTTGAGCTTGTAAGTCTTTTTTAGCTTTTTCATTTTTGACTTTATCTACTTCTGTTTTCGCCGTGTCGTATAATGTGGAATCAGTAGAAACAACTTTGTTGTCTTTAAAAACCTTACTGACTTCTGTTTTAGCTTTTTCGATTTGATTCAATTGATTTTCAGCAATCGAAAGCAATTCGTTGATCGTTTTATCATAGGTTGTTGTTGCGCCTTCTTTAAAGTCTGATTTTTTTACTTTTTCTACAATCTCTGTTGTTAAATCGTCTGCAATCGGTAAATCCTTTTTAACATCTGATCCATTGATTGCTACGGCTGTTTGTGTCTGTTGATACATCCCGTTAATATCGATTAATGTTTGCATCGCCGTTTTAGCTTTTTTCATTTTTTCCTTTACAGCAGTTGCTTCTGACTCAAATTGCTTTAGCTCTTTTTTATCGTATTTTTTATTTTTTGAAATTTTAGTTTTTTCGTCTACTTGTTCTTGTAAATCATTTAGTTGCTTTGTTTTAATTGATTTACTCAAAAAATCAGGGTCTTTAGAATCAAACAATGTATTTATTTTTTTTTCTAAGTCTTTTAGATTGCCAGTTGATTGTTTCAATTCCTTTGTTGCTTCTGCGGCTTTTACACTCGATTGATTTTTAGTATACGCATAAGTTCCACCTACACCTAACACAACTGCCGCTGCAATCACTACTAGTTGTTTTTTGGATAACTTTTTCATTTTACTTCCTCCGTTTTACGTTTTTTTATGTACCCTTTGGATTTTCTCCAACAAAACAATGTTTGATCAGAAACGTTAAATTCTGCTGCTATTTGATTCAACGTATACCCATAATGGACCAACGTTAGAAACTTAACTTCATCAATTTTTTCCAAATTATTTTTTTGATCTTGTAGGAAAATCTGTCTACCTAACGTCACTATCTGCTTGTAATGTTCTGTTCCAGTCTTTTTATACCAATCTGGATCTTTATTTAACAAAAGAAGTAACTCATTCCACCTAAGCTTTTTGCGTTCTTGATTATCCAATTCTACACCTCGTTTCTACAGTAAACAAAGAAAGGAGTTGATACTTCAAGCGTAATTTATTACTCACTTTTTATCAAGTCTTTTCTGTACTAATAATCAGTCTACTGCTATGTGTTTATTCATTGAGATCATCTTGTCCTATTTTTTTGAACGTAAATATTTGTTCAATCGGCACTTCAAAAACATCCGCTATATCGTGGGCAAGTAAGAGTGACGGATTGTATCTATTCCGCTCTAACTGTATGATCGTTTGTCGTGATACGCCTACTTTATCAGCAAGTTCTTGTTGTGTCATACGCTGCATTGCCCTGTATACGTGGATACTAGATTCAAAGCTACTATTCTTTTTCTTTGGCATGATTATTCTCTCCTTTTTGTTGTTCACTCTTTATATCTGTGATACTAATA
This sequence comes from Enterococcus sp. AZ101, assembly GCF_050499005.1. Taxonomy (NCBI): domain Bacteria; kingdom Bacillati; phylum Bacillota; class Bacilli; order Lactobacillales; family Enterococcaceae; genus Enterococcus; species Enterococcus sp. AZ101. Next base: position 42,614 of record NZ_JBMHEZ010000004.1, read on the forward strand.
CCTGCCATAAACAAACTCAGCAGAAATAGTAAAAATGTTATCACAAGGAAAATTAATTCAAATAGATCTTTGTTAAAACTCAACTGACCAATAATTATGGTTCAGATAGTCTATTTTTTTTGAAATATCATTTATTGCTTCTTTTTTTAGTGGTTTAACAATCGTTAAATTTCCTGAAATCAAATTCATTAGTTCAAACTGATAAAAAGAATTACTGTTATAGGAACTCTCAGAAATCTTCTGAAGTACTTCGGAAAGTTCTTTCCCATTTGACCATCTATTTCTCCAAACAACTACTTTCAACTTTCGTTGGAATTTTTTGTAATGAGTGAACAATTGAATTGTTTTTACAGCCTTCTTATACTCTTTCTCTTCGTATGACTTGTGTTTCTCAATACTTTTCGATAGAAAAAGTTGAATGATATTCAGTAAAAGAAGCCCACCTATTACTATCGGAAATGTTGTAAGTAAGAAAGTCGTCATTGAATTTACTAGATTATAGGGTGTATCCAACATATCGTGCATTACAGAAGTTAAAAACTCTTCTCTTTGAACCTGTTCCTTCTCCATATTTTCTTCAAAAATCCACTCGTATTTAGCTATTTCATTTTCTTTCACTCAATCACCCCCACGCTTCTTTGACGGTTCGTTCATTTCGCAACAGTTCAGCAAGCAAATCTTTTTCATGATACTGACGATTGTTGCCTGCTTTCTTGCGTTCTTTGCGTTTTTTATCCAGGAGAAACGCCAAATCGTCGTTCATTTGATCGGTAAACGTAATATACCTTCGCTTTTTTGAAGCCACATTGTTCCCTCCTTCGGGTGTTACACCCATTTTGTTTGGGTGTAACACCTAAAAATGAATAGCCTTCTCTTATTTACTAATTTTGTTTTTGTTACGCAATAGTGTTGCTGTCGCAGGGTTTATAGCAACCGTAACCCCAAACTCTAGGAAACGACATACGAACCTCTCGTACGTCTGAGCAAGCTAATGATCGTTGATCATTCTCTCCATGTATGTGACATTTTTACTGTTGTAGTTCTTGCCCCTGTCCCTTAGTAGTCACGCTGATAAACAGGGCGGTCATTGCACACCGACATATAGGTTTCGTCTTCTTTCGTTCTTCCTCAGTTTTCCATCCTATCTGTTAAAAATAGGCATTGTCTTGCTTCCTCTACCCTAGTTAACTAGTAAACAATAATATCTCATCATGGCTTGTACTAGTTAAGCTCTCATCCTAAGTTCATAAGTTTTCGAGGTTACTCTGAAAAATTTAGAAATCCCCTGAAACATGTGTTGCTAATTCGTTCGTATTAAATTAGCAAATAAGAAAAGGCTAATTTTCTATTTGATTAGGTTTGTTGCGTTTGCTCTTTTTCGTTTTTCTCTATTTTGACATTTTTTATCCGTTGCTGCGCTCGCTGTTTTACAACTTCTGGTTGGTTATCGTCACATGTAAACTTGTATACTGTTTTTGCTAATTGAGCGCCCTGTAATGTTTCTCCCATTCCCTTTCCTGTTTTTTTCAGAGGTAGTAGCCTTGCTTGATTGCTCTTATAATTTCCTGATCGACTAGCAATTAACACGCCTTTATTTTTACGAGAGTAGACACGTTCAATCTCATTGTAAATATCCATTATGTCATCAACTTGATTCGTTTCAATGAGGTGTTTACGCCCCTCTAAGTATAAGATTGCCTGTTGAAAGATTCGATCACTTTCAATGATAAATTCTCTCTTTTTCCGCCCTTTTCCTTTTTGAAATAACACTACTCTTTTTGCATACTTCAATACTTCTTCGGGTGTCATAGACGTTGTCGGCATAGGAACTCTCCTTTCTTTTACACTGATGTAATTATTTATTTCTAACAAGTTAGCAAACAACAAATAACAAATCGCTGCAACAATACAAAAAAGGGGACGATATACATTTGACTGTATATCGTCCCCTTCATCGTAACCATCACACACGTTATCTATTATAAATTCCTTAACTTACAAGCAAATAACTGTAAAAATAAACACTCGTTCAGTAGAATAAAACAAATGCAACTTTAACCTAATGAGTAATAGATTAACATTTTCTCGTTAAATTGCTTGGAAAGACATAGAAACAAAGGTTCCTCTGTCAATTTCGTTTAGGAATTGCTATAATAAGACGTTGTGACGAACGTTACAACAAGGAGCCAAATATCAGTTTCATGTAGTTGTGTACATGAGCCTGACACCTTTGATTCTGCTTGACCTTGTATAAGGACGGCAATCCTTTTACAAGTTAGGAATCATCGGTGGGCTACTTATTTTATTTGTTGTTCACTAACTTCTTAAAGCTAGTATTCAATTATTTCTTGCTTATTGCGTTTACAATAGCATAATTATCTAAATAATACAACATCCGAATATATAAAAAGACTTATCCATTTGTAAAAATAAAAACACTTATAAATCCAATTATCTCTCCTAACATTTTTACACCTACTTTACTATTTTTAGAAATATTTCTTAATCAAAGTATATCATGATTTATATTAAAGTAAAGAAATATTTTCTTTGCGTGATTATTTGGCACTCTATAAAAGCTTTAAAATAAAGGTTTGTCAAAAAAAATGTAAAAAAGAGTTAAGATTTCACCAAATCCTAACTCTTTTTGTGCTATAATAGACCGAGAAAATTAAAAAAAGAGGTGCAATATGTCGTATATTAAAGCTTTAAAAAAATTAAGAGAAGCCAAACAAATAAAACAAAAAGATATGATCCCTGAATCAAATACTCATTCAGCATATTCTAAAATTGAAAATGGAACTAATGGTTTAAGATTAGAACAACTAGAAAATATGTTTGAAGTTTTAGAAATCAGTCCAGAAGAATTTTTCCATATGAGTTACCATGATTTTGGTGTTGATAAAGTGTTGCGATCAATCAAAAAATCAATAAGAAACCCACACGACACTAATTTGGAAAAAGAATTACTAAGTAATTACTATCCCGTAGGTATTAGCATTGAAAACATGAAAAAAACACAATTAGTATATTATGTCGTATTAAAAAATGAATTCTCTACTAGACGATCTGATATACCTAAACTAACTCCTGATGAAGTGAATTATATCTGCTCGTTAATTCATAATACAACATACTACACACAGTATGACTACACTATTGCTATGAACTCATTAAAATACATGAATGAAAAACAAATTGATCATATAATAGACTGTATGTTTCCTCTACAGGATATTGAAGAACGTTTACCATTTGTGATAAACACTGCTTTTTGTATTCTAACAAATGCGATCACTTATTTTATTTACAATATGAATTATAAAAAAGCTTGGTCATACATTGAAATAGCAGACACACTTGTTCAAAATACTACAGGATATTACTCAAAAATAAATCTAGAGTATAGTAAATGTGTTGTTAAGAGATTTTTAGAAAAAGACATCAAATATATCGAACAAGCAAGATATATAATAAAAGTCACCAGAGCCATCGGTGATGAGCTAACTGCTAATGCACTAGAAGAAGAACTAAATAATTTAAATACCAAAGCAGATTATTACCTCGATATAGACAATTACACTTCCATTCCCATTAACGAATAAAAATTTTTGATTGAACGAACACTTAAGCACTGATTATCAGTGCTTTTAAATTTGCCCAATATGAACTCCAACGAAATAAAAACAAACTCCTAAGAATATCAACGTACTAAATTAAATAATCTTACAACGCTCTAAAAGAGTGAAAGAAAGTATCCTAGATATAATGTATTGGCAGTGTGCATGTTTTAATTTAGCCAGTGTCCCATAGATTTGTTTGCTTACCAATCACCCCTGTTTATGGTAATTCAATCATCTTAGTGAGTATCTCTGCTTCTTCAAAGAATGTTCTTATGGCGTTTTTATACGCCTTTTTTTATTGCTCTAGCCAGTTATGCATAGTTACTTTAGGGATTAATTCAATAGTCATTGGATCAGTTATATCTGATTCATGAACTTTCAAACCTGCATTATCAAGTTTCATTTTTAAGCCTTTTAAAAAATAAGCCTTATAGTCTGTTAGCCCGTTTGTTTGAGCTTCTTTTTCATTGGCTCTAATTTGTGCATTGACTATGTCGGAAACCTGTTGATCAATAACTGGAAGTAATGCTAAAAACTCAATGATTTCTAAACAATCAGATTCTGATAAACCTGCTATTAGTAAAGACATTGCTAAAGGCTTCAAGTGTTCTTTGTCTTTTAAGTACGCAGCAAGTAATACTTTTGGTTCAATGTCTTTAGTGTTTAGATCAGAGATTTCTTCCGTGTATTTTGCTGACGTCTTTTTATTTAATTTATCATCATCGTCGGTTGAAAAAGAGAGGGAACGTAGTGGACTTTCTTTTTCAGTGTTAATTTTATTATTGTTAATTTTAATACTGTTACTTTTATGTCGGTCGTTTTGACTGGTAGGGTACCAGTCGTTTAGACTGGTAGGGTATCCGTCGTTTTGACTGGTACCCCCTACTGGCTCAATTTTAGGGTTAGATATAAGAGTGTAGAGGTTCTTTACTATTTCATTTTTCTCATTTCGAATCGCTCTAACCGTAATATAATTACATTCAATCAATAACTTTCTGTGCTTATAAAAGCGTTTTTCACTGATTTGTAGGTCTGATAAAATTTTCCTGACACTTGGAAATGCAGAACTTCCTGCTCCTGCATAGCTAACGATATAAGCATAAATCGCTTTTGATTCAATTGTTAGTCTATTGTCTTGCATTACTATCTTAGGCATAATGCCGTATCCATTCGAGTTTACGCCTTCGATCTCTAATTTATCTTGTAACATATCATTGTTTGTTGGTGTGATTTTTTTAGCCATAGTTGATCTCCGTTTTCTATATTTTAAGAGTGTTTGATCACTTGAATTTTATACTTATTTGCAGTAAATATAGCATGTAAAAAAAAAATGAACAAGCATAAAAAAATATAAGTTATAAGTTATAGCCTAAATATGAAGGTTTAACTTATAACTTATAACTATTTAACTTATAACTTATATTCCAAAAGGAAACAATATCTTATAACTTATATTTTATTTAAAAGCCATTTATCAACGATTGTAGAAAGCGATAACCTCCGTTTTTTTAATATACTTATAAGTTATTGTTAAAAATAAAGTTATAAGTTATAAGTTATATACTGATAATAGTATTTAACTTATAACTTATAACTTAAATGGATCTGATTATTTCTTTTCCAATTGTTCAAAAGCTTCATTAATTTCAAAGCGTAAATGTTCTTCTTTTGCTATGCCAAGCTTTTGCTTTATGTAAAACTCAGCTAGTGTATCTATATATTTCTCAAAAGTGATTCTTCCAGTAATATCTTGAAATTCCTCTACATAATCTTGTAATACTGATAACTTACTTTCCAAAGCAGAAGATATCATTTTAGGGCGATTAACTTTATACCGAGGATCTTTTATAGTGACAGGACGACCTCGTTTAGACGAACTTTCATTAGTTTTTTGTACAGCAGCTGGGCTTGCTACAGTCTTAGTCAAAACATCACTACTGAAATCAAATTCACCATTTATATCAATACTTTTACCTTTTTTCGGTTTCTTTAATAGTGTATCAAATTGCTGCGGTACAATATTTTCACTACCAAATGTTGATCTATCTTCAGTCATGGTTACAGACCATCCTTTCTTATGAATTTAGATATTGTTTACGAGCTTCAACTTGATTCAAAATATCAATAAAGACTTTATGTGCACGATAATCCCACTGTTCGTAATTACCATTTTTGTTTACATTTAAATGAATGCCATCACGAGAATAGGTTTTAAGACGTTCTTGAAAGTGAATTACTGTATCAAAGACTGAAGATCCATAGAGTTCTTTTGCTTCAATCATTTTTGATTCATCGAAATCACTATCTCTTTTTAACATACATGCGAGTATTCCGATTACTTGTAAATCAATCCCATACCGTTCAACCATGAAATTCTGATAACCTACATATTTTTTAACACCATCTAATGATTCTTCTTGAGTTTGAAAAGCAATGATACTATAATCTGCAGCAACCATAGCGTTATCAGAGAATTCACTAATAGTAGGGGGGACATCAATAAAAATATCGTCATAGTTTTCTTTAAGTGGCTGCAAAAGTTTTGCTAATACTGATATTTGCTCAACTTCATCATCAAAGTTTTTGATTACAAACTTTGTAAAAGATCTAAAACTTGTATCGCATGCGATCAAATCCAAATTTTCTATAATAGGAGTCACACAGTCAGTAAGATCCATTTGTTGAAGACCAGTTGTGATAGTCTTATCAATAGTTTGAATATTACCTGTTCTAGCTAACACTTGAGAAGCATTTGCTTGTGGATCAAGGTCTACTACAAGAGTTTTTCTTTTTTTGATTACTGCATTATCATAACCTAGCATTGTAACAATTTTGGTTTTACCAACGCCACCTTTAAAGTTTCCTACTACATAAGTCGTTGCTGTCATATAGCTACCTTCTTTCAATATTTAATAACTTATTTATATTATAAGTTATTAAATATTGAAAGTCAATAAACTTATAACTTGTTTTAGTTATAACTTATAAGTTTAATTTAGAAACCTTGTTGTATAAGGAATAAGATCGATAATATATAAGTTATTTATTTAAACTTATAACTTATAAGATAAATAAAAAACTACCTTGTAAGTAAATGAGGTAGTTTGTAGATATAAAAAATGATCAAAATTCTATATTCTTTATCCATCGATACGTTTTTTAGTGCGTCTGTGATCATGAAGGTGTTGCTTATAATCATCTTGCAGCAGTAACAGATCAGAATAGACTACATCCATAGATTTACTTGCTGCTAATGATAGAGAATAGATAAAAGAAGCAGGAAGGTTCTCTACAGATCGGTTGCGTGTGATCCATGTAGCAACTGTTGATTGAGGGTAGCCGTGCAGTTCGCAAAATTGATCGACAGTAACCCCTAGTTGCTTGATAATGAATGTGTTGATAGGGTGTGGATATACATAGGTATTAGTTTTCATCGTGGGAACCTCCAATATTTTTTCGTTATTATTGCATATGCAATAATATGCGTGTGCTTAATTATACCACTAAACGTAGGGCTATCACAAAAATAAAAGAGCCCCTCTAAAATAAAAGAAGCATTCTTTGTATATTTTCAGAAATGAATTGCTATTGAATGATTTTTACTCATTCTATCCATTGATTATCTTCAAAATACTCGTTGAATACATCTTCAATTTTAGTTTGTTCTTCTTGTTCCAAAGCTTTGTATTCATCTTTTTCAAAAGGGCAGGGGAGGGCTTCATTTTCTACTTCGGACCATTTTCTGAAATCATGAATCTTAATATGCCGTATGTCCGCATAATCAATATACTGATCACCAATTAGCAATACATCCATATCCATAAATCCTCTAAAATTCCCCCATATAGGTTCCTTAACACGTCCCAATTGATCTAGGCTATTTAATTGTACTTCTAAGATTTTATTATGCTTGATTGAACGTTCTAAGCAGTATTCAATGTAATTTATGTCCTGCTGCGGCAATCGCTCTAAATCTCGTTTCGATTCTTTAGTAGATTCATTGATTCCTTCTTGTAGCTCACCGATTGCAAAGGCTGTATCCCACTTATAGGCCATACCACGATCTTGATAATCATTGTAATCGAAAAACTCTTTCTTAGTTCTCTTGCTCATGAACTCACCCCCACATTTCCTCCTGCGTGACCAGCCACAAGTCCCGATCTCGATACTGCTGTTGCACCTTCCAACAGGGAAGACGCATGTATCAAAGATTTAAACCCATATCTTTTGCGAATTGTATCGATCAAAAAATCCAATCGCTGCTCATTTACTTCCTGATCTGGATCTAAAAATAAATCCAACTGTAGAGTATCCGTTTGAACTAATTTTGAGTAAGAAACCCCAACATGTCGAACGTCCTGACCCTTATATTCTGTCCGGAACAATCCAATAATATAATCAGACAAGACTTTAGTATTGTTAGAGAGTGGGATTTTCATTTGTTTGCGCCATCCAGAACGTCCCTGACTATCGGTATAGCCCTTTGAATATCCCACAGATAAAGATATACATGCAGTTTTTAAATGGCTGCTACGGAGTCGAGAAGCCACTTGGTCAGCTATTTCTCGAAGCACAAGCTCCAGCTGGATTTGCCTAGTATAATCTCTAGGTAGTACCTGGCTATTACCAATTGATTTATCCATTTTAGCGGCGATCTTTTTCTGCCCTAAAAAGCTACGATCGATCCCCCAGGAGTGAGCATACAACTGCAGGCCCATTACCCCAAATTCTCTTTTTAGCCGATAGGGATCAGCTTCAGCAATTTCCTGAATGGTTCTAATTCCTAACCAGTTCAATCTCTTAGCTGTTCGGTTCCCTATACCACAAAACTCTGTCATTGGGCTGATTCCCCATACTTTTTCTTGTACGTCTTCATAGCGCCATTCAGCAATAAAATCCTTGCTATGCTTTGCACCATTATCCAGGGCTAACTTGGCCAACAAGGGATTGTCTCCAATACCAACAGTCACATAAATTCCAGTTTGTTCCTTTACCTTTAACTGGATTAGCTTTGCAATTTCATAAGCACTAGTGCAATTAAAAAGTTTTAGTGAGTTGGTTACATCAAGAAATGATTCATCGACGCTAAATACAGAGTGATCCTCGTCAGCAACAAAGGATTTGTAGATTTGATTGATTTCAACATTTTTCTGCATGTAGAGACTCATACGTGGTGGCACAATTAATAAGTCTTTATGAAATGGCACTTCATTTGATCTCGTAACATTAGAGATACCTAATACTTTTTTAGCAAGGGGAGACGCAGCTAAAACCAATCCTCCAGAATTTTCAGCACCACTCATGACGATTAGCATTGTTTTAAGTGGGTGCATTCCTCGATCAACACACTCAACACTAGCGTAAAAGGATTTACAATCGATACATAAGATATCTCTACTCGGCTCTTTTTCGTAGTCAAATTTCATAAACCTCACCTTTTTTAAACTGACATTGTTCTATAATTATACGAACGTTTGTTCTTTTTGTCTACTTAGATTGTCAAATTAAGTGCAACATATTCTTAAAATTTTATTGATACTAATTATTGTTTTTAAAGTCTCTGTTTTCTGCTTAGTATTTTTGATAAAATAGAAGATAATATTTTATCACCTCCATAAGTATTTTCGGTACAACGAAAGGAATTTATATAAAATGAAAATTGAAAGATTAATAGGAATTGTATTATATTTATTAAATAGAGAAAAAACAACTGCTAATGAGTTGGCAAATTATTTTTGTGTTTCACGAAGAACAATCATTCGAGATATTGATACATTATCCTTAACAGATATTCCAATCTATTCTGAGATAGGCTCTAAAGGCGGCTATTCAATCAATAAAGACTATTCAATCAATAATCGAATAATGAATCATACTGATACTGATTATATTTTACTCGCATTAAGTAGCTTGAAAGATATTTTGGGAGAGAAAGAATTATCCAGGACTTATGAGAAAGTAAAACATATCTATTCTACTGAAAGAGTTTCTCACTCCCTAATGGCTATTGATTTTTCGGTTGTTAGTGAAAATGAGCGTAACCTAGGTATAGTTTCAAGAATTAAAACTGCAATTGAAAACAATACAGTTATCTCTTTTCAATATAGTAATTCTAAAAATAAAAATCGATTAGTAACTGCTAATATTATTTATGTTTACTTTAAATGGTATTCATGGTATGCACTAGGCTATGATACAGAAAAAAAAGATTTTCTTGTTTTTAAAATTAAAAGAATATCTGATTTACTTTTGTTAGATGAAACTTTTGTTAACAACTATGATATCAAGCAGATTCTAGAAGAGAAAGAATTTGAACAAAAAAAACTAAATTCAACAATTATATTAAAGTATCAAAAAAGTTTAAATGTTACTATAGAAGAATATTTCAAGGGCGATATAATAAATGAGACAGAAAATTATTACATCAGAGAAAGCCAAATTAAAATAAATGATTTTATGACGTTTTCGATCTTGTTAGGATTAAGCGATAAAATTGAAATTCTATCACCAGTAAAATTAAAAAATAGAATAAAAGAACATTTTTTATCTGCTTTAAAATTATTATAAAAAGAGTGACATATAGTTGTCACTCTTTTTATGTTAAATTAAGATTATCAAATTAATAGGAGTGATAGCAATGAAAAAAATATACGTTTATGTATTAGATACAATGGCTGAATGGGAAGTAGGGAATATTCTTCAAGCTTTCAGTATGGAAAACATGCTCAAAAAAGGAAATGTAGAATTTGAAGTAAAAACAGTAGGTATGACTAAAGATCCTGTTCGTACAATTGGGGGTCTAACAATTACACCTGACTGTACTTTAAGTGAGATGGATGAAGAAAATATGGTTGCACTTCTTTTACCAGGAGCGGACACTTGGGCTGCTAAAGAAAATGAAGAAATTTTAAATAAAATACCAGACTATTTAGAAACAGAAATACTTGTTGGGGCAATCTGTGGTGCAACATTAGCTTTAGCAGATTTAGGTACCTTCAATAAATATAAACACACAAGTAATTCTTTAGCTTTCTTAAAGATGTTTTCAAAAAAATATACAAGAGAAGATCTTTACCAAAATGTACCTGCTTTTCGGGATAAAAACCTAATCACTGCAAATTCGGCTAGTGGTTTATTATGGGCCAAAGAAATACTAGTTTATCTAGATGTTTATTCAAAAGAAATGCTTGATTTATGGTATTTATATTTTTCTACAGGAGATTCACAATATTACATGGATTTATTAGCATTAGCATCAAAATAATTGTAAAAGTATTGTTGTTGGAAATCTTATTTCAGTTTAATATCAATTTAAAACGAGCTGCCCCTAAATTGAATCTAATTTAGAGGTTGTCTTTTTTTAGAATCAATTATCAATTAAGGTAATAAAAAGATAAGGGAGAAGAACCATGAAAAAGCAAACAAATACTACGCTTGTTACAATAGCTATTTTTGTAGCAACGTTTATGACTGCAATCGAAGGAACTATTGTATCAACAGCAATGCCGACTATTGTTGGAAGCTTAGAAGGATTATCATTAATGAATTGGGTTGTGTCCATCTACTTATTAACAAATGCGATGATGACACCTGTTTATGGGAAACTAGCTGACAGAGTTGGTCGAAAGCCAATATTTATATTTGGCGTCATTTTATTTATTATTGGCTCTTCGTTATGTGGAGTCGCGCAAAATATGGAGCAATTAATTATTTTTAGGGCGATTCAGGGGATCGGAGCGGGTGCAATAATGCCAATTGCAGTTACCATCATTGCGGATATATACCCATTTGAAAAGCGAGCTAAAGTACTTGGTCTTAATGGGTCTGTTTGGGGGATAGCAGGAATTATTGGACCATTATTAGGCGGGATGATTATTCAAAGATTAAGTTGGCATTGGATTTTTTTTATTAATGTTCCGGTGGGCATCGTTACAATGATTATCATGTATTTATTCTTAGTAGAGAAAAAAGAAGTAAAGAAAGAGCCCATTGATTATCTAGGTAGTCTCACTTTAATGATAGCATTACTTAGTTTAATGTTCGGTTTTCAAAAGTTAGGCGAAAGTATTGCACTGACACCTGTACTGGTTGGTAGTTTTATGGTGGCAATTATCTCTTTCAGTTTATTTGTTAAAATTGAAAGAAAAGCAGTTGATCCAATTATTCCATTAAACTTGTTCCATAATCAGGAGTTTGTCAAATTTAATATAGTAGCTTCTTTAGTGAGTGGTTTTTTAATAAGTGTCATGACATATATTCCAATGTGGCTACAAGGTGTACATGGGTTTGACGCTCTAAAAAGTGGGTTTGCTATGACCCCAATGTCAATTACATGGGTTTTAGGCTCATTTATTTCAAGCCAACTAATTATGAAATACTCAGCTAAAAAAATTTTAACGTTAAGTGTATTTATTGTGGGCATAGGTTCTATGTGCTTAGCTTTATCGCCGATTTCGACACCATTTTTTATATTTCTTTTAATAGCTGCACTACTAGGAATTGGTTTTGGTATCACAATTACAACAACAACCGTAACAGTCCAAAATATTGTTCCTCAAGAGCAATTAGGCGTGGCAACGTCTTTTAATACATTAGCGCGTACTTTGGGACAAACAATCATGGTTTCAGTTTATGGTATTGTACTGAACGTAACAATAGCTAATAGCTTAGTCACGGATAAGAATAAAGGCGTAAATAGTGACATGATGGATAAATTGTTGAACCCTTTAACTGCAAAAGAATTAAGTCCAGAAAAGATACCTATTTTAAAGAATATTTTATATAGTGGTATTCACGGAATATTTTTAGTAGCAGGAGGAGTAGTAATATTTGCTTTAACAATTATTTTCATAAAAACAAAGAATAAACAAAATAATTATTCTGAAAATTAGATTTATACAGCTTCTTCTCTTCCGAATGTATATAATAGTAATACTATAGTCTAAATTAAAAAATTATTATACTTTTTTCATGATGTGGTAGCAATTCACTTATTTTCTTTTCAGTATGTGCGCAGTTATTTAATTGGTTCTGGCAAAATGTAATTCTGGTAGAAAATGAGCAGAAATATACCTATCTATTGATTTAGTCTTCTTTATAAAAAATATGGTTATCCCATTGAATTAAATTTAAACACCTATTATAAAACACCTTATGAGGTATTTTATGATACATCGCTAAATTTAATTTCTGAAACTAACTTTTAAACTCTTGAAACCGAAAGTTGGTTCCTAAAGAATGTCTTGTGCTTGTATATTCTCTAAATTTGTAAATTAAAGGATCCCATTTATCAACATCTATATGGGAGTCATCATATAAGTTTTTTTTATTAACAAAAATTCCTTTTATTTCACATTCTACAATAGCGAACTTTTTTCTTTGCGTAATGTCATTCACAATTGTTTCTATTTGAATAGGACATTCTTGAATTCTAACAGTTTGAACTTCTTTTCCAACCATTTTTGTAAATCCACCTAAATCAAATTTATCGAAACAATATTTATATCCAGCTTGTCTCTTATAGTCAGGTATAGTTGGATTACCTGTTGTTTTTGCAATACGTTCAATATTTTCCCAGATACTTGCGCTAGCTAGATTGAGTGTTGCTTCACTACCTACTTTTAAATTTAAAAAACCTTTATTATGTAATCCTAAACCAATGACAATAGATTTTCCTAAAGTCCAAGTGGAACTAATAACAGTAATATTGTCCTCTTGACTTTTAATATCCTTTGTTGTCATAAGAACCACAGGAAATCCGTAATAAAAACTTTCTTTTTCAATTTTTTTAAACATATTAATCACCTCTAAATATAGTATAATCCAGATATACCTCGATACTCATCGATATATATAAGAAATGAGGAAAATATTATGACCGGATTTCCAGATTTACAAGCAACAACTAAGATTCTAGCAGATCAGTCTAGACTAAATATTCTTACTATATTAATGGACGGAAAGTTTCATAATATTCATTATTCTTTTTCATGAACTTTCCTCCTACTGATCATTTTTTTGGCATTTTAATTATTTTGTTTTACCTACAGATCTCTACAGCATAGTTAAAAATGATATTCCTCAAAATATTGGGGTACTCACATATAATAAGGACAGTATCTCAATGATGAAAAGGCCTATTCGCTCAAAAGAACTTAGTAGTGGTGAAAGTGTTCTATTTAGAAATTTGATCAATTCAATGAACAGAGAAGTTTTTAAGGCAAAAACAAGTAGAAAAAGGTCTGACAATCTATAATACAAAGACGTTGATGAAAGAAATAGTGAAAAGAACAGTCAAAGGAAAAAGTAATTTTTTATATGAGAATTATATTTAAATGTGATGAACTTACGTCTGAAACCAAAAATGAGTAGTTAAAAATCCAAGTAAAAATAATTCGACTACGACCAGTCTAATTATGGTTGGTTGTAGTCGAATGACTGCTGTGATGAGAAAAAAAGGGACGGGTATTTACTCTTATTTCTCACTAGTCTACCTTATAATAGGATAGAAATTTTTAAGACGGGTTATTTACTACCATTAATGCTGTTACCTCTTTTAATTTCATTATCTAACTCATAGGTTTTTCGAATAATTGATCTTTGATAGCAATAGTAAAAATTTTTTTGTTACACTTAAAAAAAATAGTTAATCCATTCACTATTTTTTATCATAACGTAATAATCTCCCCAGGGGATATATCATGAACGTGTACTTTTTTATATGAAGCTAAAAAAGTAACTAATTCACAAGGTTTACCAGTTAAAAAATCAAACACACCAAAATGAGTAGGGATAACTTCTTCTACATCTAAAAGTTCAACAGCTTTTGCTGCTTCATAAGGTGACATAGTATACACATCTCCTATAGGTAATAATGCTATTGTTGGTTTATACAGCTCTTTGATCAAAGTCATATCGGAAAATATATTAGTATCTCCAGCGTGATATACAACTAAACCATCTTCAAATTTTATAACATAACCCATAGGTTCTCCACCATATAAAATAGAGTCTCCATCCACATACGCACCGGAATGATCAGCATGAACGGCAGTAATTGAAATATTATCTAACTTTCTAGTTCCACCTTTATTAATAGGTAATATGTTTTTTACTCCCTTTTTTTCTAAAATAAACGCAAGTTCCCACCCAGCTACAATTGTAGCTTTGGTCTGTTCAGATAACCATATAATATCTTCAGCATGATCACGATGTGCGTGAGTTATAAAAATATAGTCTATATCTTGTATATTCTTAATAGATTCTGGACAAACAGGGTTATTTTTTATCCAGGGATCAATTAATATTTTTTTATTTGTAATGGTATTAATATAGAAACCTCCGAAGCCAATCCATTGAAATGTTATATGTTTATTCATGATTTTCTCCTTTATTAAAAACTTTATTTGCTATGTTCAATCCATTTATTGCATTTGGAAAACCACAGTATACTGATAAATGAATCATTGTGTCGAGAATTTCTTTTTCTGTCCAACCAGACTTGATAGCAGCAGCAATATGAACCTCTAACTGTTCAGGTACATGTCCTATAGCTGTTAATGCTGCAATAGTAATAAGTTCCTTAGATTTTAAACTAAGATTTCCTCTAGAATAGATATCTCCAAATGGAAATTCTACTAAGTATTTTTCAAAATCAGGTGAAATTTTTCTAAGACTTGTTCTTACTTTTGTTCCGGACTCACCAATGATTTCGTCCATTAGCTTAAGGCCAATTTCATATTTTTCTGTCATAATTATCATCTCTTTTTCTTTAATTAGAAATCTATCAAAAATTTTAATAATCTGTTGTCGCTAGCTTATTTTTAGTATACACTTAAATATAATAATGACAATACTGTCAATTAAGATACCTTATTGGGAAGGAACTTAAAATGAGAAAAACATATGAACAAATGATTAAATGTAATTGTGATACTGCGAATACTCTAGCAATCATTGGAGGAAAATGGAAAATACTAATTTTGTATCACCTTTCTAAAAGTAATAAAGGTTTTAATGAATTATGTCGTTTGCTAAGTAGTATTACGCCACATACACTAAGCAAAGATTTAAAAGAATTAATTGAGGATGAACTAGTTAAAAAAACAATTCTCCAAGATATTCCTCCGAAAACAAGTTATACATTGACTGATAAAGGAAGGGAATTGGAGACAGTATTAATAGAAATAAAAAAATTCGGACATAAATATCCAATAAATAAATATAATAATTTAGATAAATCAATCGTAGATAATTGATTATCCATATAGAACATATGGTTGTTTTCTTATAATCAGTTTTGGTGTTAGTATAAAATCTAAGACAGCTTTTCGTAAAGATTGAAATAGATTAAACTTATCTAGGGGAGACTGAATTTTTATGCCCAATATGAGGTGGATAATATCTAATAAAGTGGATAGTAGATAAAAATACTCGAGAATAAAATGTCAAAAAACATTGCGATAAAATCCAACGAATATTATCTAACCACTGAACTAACGTCATTCTCTTTTCTTTGGGTTCATGAATTTTATCTGTATAAAAAAATAAACATAACACATAAAGATTTATATATATTGGTACGAACCATGCAGTTGAAAAATCTAATCCTCTAAACAAATAAAATATACTTATCGCTGTGCCACAAAGAATTGTATAATCTAACAAAGTTCGTAAAATTCTATGTTTTTCAAAAAAATAATACAAATTTCAACTCCTCCTATAATTCATCCTTTTTGGGGATATTCACACCTATATATTTCCCTGTATTTTTGTTGAAATAAAGGTCATAATCGTGTGCTAAATGAACATTTTCTAAATGAAAGACTTTTCCATTTGAGATATCGTCGACTAGTTCTCCTAGATCACTCATATCGAAGAAATCTTCTCCTAAGTATAAATACTTTTTTCTCTCTTCATCATAAACTGCATCAGGAAATTCTTTTTTACAATATTCCCATTCAGTGTTATCGACTACAATTATATTCACTGCTATTTCAACATTTGTTGACACTACTTGTTTCATTGTTTTTCCACCTTCAGTTGTGATCCTTTTTAGTATTTTCCATTGGTAGTTTTTCGTATTCTTCTAAAGAACAAATTTTATATTCACTTTTAGGAAAGTTAGGAAATTCATCTTTTTTAGGTTTATCTGAATCTGAATTAAACATAGTTGTTAACAATAATGTTGGTAGTAATAATTCAAGCATTTCTTAACCTTCTTTCTGATCCTTTTTGAGAAACACTTTATATTTTGCATCTTCTAGTATTTTATAGGTTCCAATTGTATGAATATTTCGTTTCCTTATTAAGGTAATCACCAATAAGAGGAGCCACATCAATATAAGTGCTTTTAAATAGCATTTCAGCCATTTCAAGCGGAATTTCTACACTATTAATTTCAGACGGTATCATTCCTAAACTCAATGTATACTGGTTATCTTCAGCAGCAGTATAACTAAGGTAGGCTCCTTCTACGTTGTCTTTAATAATATTCGTTGTGGTAGTAACTAAGTAAATAGTGGTTGTTTTCATATTTTCATCTTCTTGCTCCACCCTTTTGCTACTGTTTAGTATTTCGGTTAATCCTTTTTGGTTTTCTAAATCTAAAGTGTTCCTATTTTTATTGTCTAACTCTTTTTCAAGCCCCATGTGGGTGTCTTTCGGAAAGCTCTTATTTGATCTTTCTAAATTTACTTCTTGTTTTTTCATGTTTTTCATTTCCTCCTTCAGTTATTGATCCTTTTTAGGAAACCCACATTTCTTGAGCTGCTTCATTCCAATTTTCAAAGTCATTAAGAATTACAGAAAAGTCTTCTGGCTCAAGATACTCTCTAAAGTGCTTATCTTTTAGTTCAAATGATAAAATGAAACCATCAATACTATCATTTTTATCAGCCGATATAAAAGAAAGTAGTTGCGCCATCGCACTATAATACCCTACACTTTCAAAATACTCTTTATCCTTTTTCATTCTTGTTCCTCCTACTGATCGTTTATGACAAACTCCGAAAATACAACTTTGTTTACTGTTTCTGAATTATCAGCGACAAAATCATTAACTTCCCGTTGTA
>NZ_JBMHEZ010000005.1:0-3283 GCF_050499005.1 Enterococcus sp. AZ101
ATTGTTCATTGAAAACTGGATATTGAAGTAAAAAAGTAATCAAAACAAACCGAGAACACCGCGTTGAAGAGTTAATTAACTGTTCGAAGCTTATTTTATTGGTGACGCCTCTATCGCTAGAGAAACGAACCAAACAATTGACCGTAAGGTCATAAGGTTAAGTGAATAAGGGCGCACGGTGGATGCCTTGGCATTAGGAGCCGATGAAGGACGGGACTAACACCGATATGCTTTGGGGAGCTGTAAGTGAGCTATGATCCAGAGATTTCCGAATGGGGAAACCCAACATCTTTTATAGGATGTTACTTTCCAGTGAATACATAGCTGGTTAGAGGTAGACGCAGAGAACTGAAACATCTTAGTACCTGCAGGAAGAGAAAGAAAATTCGATTCCCTGAGTAGCGGCGAGCGAAACGGGAAGAGCCCAAACCAACAAGCTTGCTTGTTGGGGTTGTAGGACTCCGTTGTGGTAGTCTGTCAAGATAGTCGAAGAACCTGGAAAGGTTCGCCAAAGTGGGTAATAGCCCCGTAGACGAAATGTTGGCAACACCTAGGAGGATCCTGAGTACGGCGGAACACGAGAAATTCCGTCGGAATCCGCGGGGACCATCCCGCAAGGCTAAATACTCCCTAATGACCGATAGTGAACCAGTACCGTGAGGGAAAGGTGAAAAGCACCCCGGAAGGGGAGTGAAATAGATCCTGAAACCGTGTGCCTACAACAAGTCAAAGCCCGTTAATGGGTAATGGCGTGCCTTTTGTAGAATGAACCGGCGAGTTACGATTGCATGCGAGGTTAAGGTGAAGAGCCGGAGCCGCAGCGAAAGCGAGTCTGAATAGGGCGAATGAGTATGTAGTCGTAGACCCGAAACCATGTGATCTACCCATGGCCAGGTTGAAGGTGTGGTAAAACGCACTGGAGGACCGAACCCACGTACGTTGAAAAGTGCGGGGATGAGCTGTGGGTAGCGGAGAAATTCCAAACGAACTTGGAGATAGCTGGTTCTCTCCGAAATAGCTTTAGGGCTAGCGTCGAAGTTAAGAATGATGGAGGTAGAGCACTGTTTGGACTAGGGGCCCATCTCGGGTTACCGAATTCAGATAAACTCCGAATGCCATTCATTCATATTCGGCAGTCAGACTGCGAGTGATAAGATCCGTAGTCGAAAGGGAAACAGCCCAGACCACCAGCTAAGGTCCCAAAATATATGTTAAGTGGAAAAGGATGTGGGGTTGCACAGACAACTAGGATGTTGGCTCAGAAGCAGCCACCATTTAAAGAGTGCGTAATAGCTCACTAGTCGAGTGACCCTGCGCCGAAAATGTACCGGGGCTAAACATATTACCGAAGCTGTGGATCACACCTCTGGTGTGATGGTAGGAGAGCGTTCTAAGGGCGTCGAAGCTAGATCGTGAGGACTAGTGGAGCGCTTAGAAGTGAGAATGCCGGTATGAGTAGCGAAAGACGGGTGAGAATCCCGTCCACCGTATGACTAAGGTTTCCTGGGGAAGGCTCGTCCGCCCAGGGTTAGTCGGGACCTAAGCCGAGGCCGAAAGGCGTAGGCGATGGACAACAGGTTGATATTCCTGTACCAGTTGTTTTTGTTTGAGCAATGGAGGGACGCAGGAGGCTAAGGAATGCATGCGACTGGAAGTGCATGTCCAAGCAGTAAGTCTTGAGTAGAGTCAAATGCTTTACTCTGTACGGACAAGCTGTGATGGGGAGGGAAATAATAGTACCGAAGTTCCTGATGTCACACTGTCAAGAAAAGCTTCTAGTGAGAAAACAACTGCCCGTACCGTAAACCGACACAGGTAGTCGAGGAGAGTATCCTAAGGTGAGCGAGCGAACTCTCGTTAAGGAACTCGGCAAAATGACCCCGTAACTTCGGGAGAAGGGGTGCTGACTTCGGTCAGCCGCAGTGAATAGGCCCAAGCGACTGTTTATCAAAAACACAGGTCTCTGCAAAATCGAAAGATGAAGTATAGGGGCTGACGCCTGCCCGGTGCTGGAAGGTTAAGAGGATGGGTTAGCTTCGGCGAAGCTCAGAATTGAAGCCCCAGTAAACGGCGGCCGTAACTATAACGGTCCTAAGGTAGCGAAATTCCTTGTCGGGTAAGTTCCGACCCGCACGAAAGGCGTAACGATTTGGGCACTGTCTCAACGAGAGACTCGGTGAAATTTTAGTACCTGTGAAGATGCAGGTTACCCGCGACAGGACGGAAAGACCCCATGGAGCTTTACTGTAGCTTGATATTGAGTGTTTGTACCACATGTACAGGATAGGTAGGAGCCGATGAACCCGGAACGCTAGTTTCGGTGGAGGCGCTGGTGGGATACTACCCTTGTGTTATGAACCCTCTAACCCGCACCACTTATCGTGGTGGGAGACAGTGTCAGGTGGGCAGTTTGACTGGGGCGGTCGCCTCCTAAAGAGTAACGGAGGCGCCCAAAGGTTCCCTCAGAATGGTTGGAAATCATTCGCAGAGTGTAAAGGCAGAAGGGAGCTTGACTGCGAGACTTACAAGTCGAGCAGGGACGAAAGTCGGGCTTAGTGATCCGGTGGTTCCGCATGGAAGGGCCATCGCTCAACGGATAAAAGCTACCCTGGGGATAACAGGCTTATCTCCCCCAAGAGTCCACATCGACGGGGAGGTTTGGCACCTCGATGTCGGCTCGTCGCATCCTGGGGCTGTAGTCGGTCCCAAGGGTTGGGCTGTTCGCCCATTAAAGCGGCACGCGAGCTGGGTTCAGAACGTCGTGAGACAGTTCGGTCCCTATCCGTCGCGGGCGTTGGAAATTTGAGAGGAGCTGTCCTTAGTACGAGAGGACCGGGATGGACTTACCGCTGGTGTACCAGTTGTTCTGCCAAGGGCATTGCTGGGTAGCTATGTAGGGAAGGGATAAACGCTGAAAGCATCTAAGTGTGAAGCCCACCTCAAGATGAGATTTCCCATTTCTTTAAGAAAGTAAGACCCCTCAGAGATGATGAGGTAGATAGGTTGGAAGTGGAAGTGCAGTGATGTACGGAGCGGACCAATACTAATCGGTCGAGGACTTAACCAAAGAAACGAAATAAAAAAGTTTTTCGGAATGTTTGATTCTATTACTTCAATCCAGTTTTGAGTGAATAATCACTCAACTAAATAGCAACAACACCCAGTGTGGTGGCGATAGCGAGAAGGATACACCTGTTCCCATGCCGAACACAGAAGTTAAGCTTCTTAGCGCCGATTGTAGTGAAGGGTTTCCCTTTGTGAGAGTAGGACGTCGCCACGCTAA
>NZ_JBMHEZ010000006.1:0-1772 GCF_050499005.1 Enterococcus sp. AZ101
GTAGACCTTTGAAAACTGAACAAAGTAAGACGAACCAAATGTGTAGGTTGTTTTTACAACGGTAAAAACAAACAACAATTTTTAACAAGCAAGCAATATGCTAGCAACCAAATGAGCTTATCGATCGCAAGATCGTGTTCAACTTTTATTATGAGAGTTTGATCCTGGCTCAGGACGAACGCTGGCGGCGTGCCTAATACATGCAAGTCGAACGCTTCTTTTCTACCGAGTGCTTGCACTCATTTGAAAAGAAGAGTGGCGGACGGGTGAGTAACACGTGGGTAACCTACCCATCAGAGGGGGATAACACTTGGAAACAGGTGCTAATACCGCATAATAGTCGACACCGCATGGTGTTGATTTGAAAGACGCTTTCGGGTGTCACTGATGGATGGACCCGCGGTGCATTAGCTAGTTGGTGAGGTAACGGCTCACCAAGGCCATGATGCATAGCCGACCTGAGAGGGTGATCGGCCACACTGGGACTGAGACACGGCCCAGACTCCTACGGGAGGCAGCAGTAGGGAATCTTCGGCAATGGACGAAAGTCTGACCGAGCAACGCCGCGTGAGTGAAGAAGGTTTTCGGATCGTAAAACTCTGTTGTTAGAGAAGAACAAGTAGGAGAGTAACTGCTCTTACCTTGACGGTATCTAACCAGAAAGCCACGGCTAACTACGTGCCAGCAGCCGCGGTAATACGTAGGTGGCAAGCGTTGTCCGGATTTATTGGGCGTAAAGCGAGCGCAGGCGGTTTCTTAAGTCTGATGTGAAAGCCCCCGGCTCAACCGGGGAGGGTCATTGGAAACTGGGAGACTTGAGTGCAGAAGAGGAGAGTGGAATTCCATGTGTAGCGGTGAAATGCGTAGATATATGGAGGAACACCAGTGGCGAAGGCGACTCTCTGGTCTGTAACTGACGCTGAGGCTCGAAAGCGTGGGGAGCAAACAGGATTAGATACCCTGGTAGTCCACGCCGTAAACGATGAGTGCTAAGTGTTGGAGGGTTTCCGCCCTTCAGTGCTGCAGCTAACGCATTAAGCACTCCGCCTGGGGAGTACGACCGCAAGGTTGAAACTCAAAGGAATTGACGGGGGCCCGCACAAGCGGTGGAGCATGTGGTTTAATTCGAAGCAACGCGAAGAACCTTACCAGGTCTTGACATCCTTTGACCACTCGAGAGATCGAGCTTTCCCTTCGGGGACAAAGTGACAGGTGGTGCATGGTTGTCGTCAGCTCGTGTCGTGAGATGTTGGGTTAAGTCCCGCAACGAGCGCAACCCTTATTGTTAGTTGCCATCATTCAGTTGGGCACTCTAGCGAGACTGCCGGTGACAAACCGGAGGAAGGTGGGGATGACGTCAAATCATCATGCCCCTTATGACCTGGGCTACACACGTGCTACAATGGGAAGTACAACGAGTCGCTAGGCCGCGAGGTCATGCAAATCTCTTAAAGCTTCTCTCAGTTCGGATTGTAGGCTGCAACTCGCCTACATGAAGCCGGAATCGCTAGTAATCGCGGATCAGCACGCCGCGGTGAATACGTTCCCGGGCCTTGTACACACCGCCCGTCACACCACGAAAGTTTGTAACACCCGAAGTCGGTGAGGTAACCCTTGTGGAGCCAGCCGCCTAAGGTGGGATAGATGATTGGGGTGAAGTCGTAACAAGGTAGCCGTATCGGAAGGTGCGGCTGGATCACCTCCTTTCTAAGGAATATTACGGAAACTTACACATTCGTCGACACTTTGTTCAGTTTTGAGAGGTTTACTCT
>NZ_JBMHEZ010000007.1:0-716 GCF_050499005.1 Enterococcus sp. AZ101
AGTGTTGTCTTGGAGGTTTAGCTCAGCTGGGAGAGCACCTGCCTTACAAGCAGGGGGTCGGCGGTTCGATCCCGTCAACCTCCATTTTTTGAGCCGTTAGCTCAGTTGGTAGAGCATCTGACTTTTAATCAGAGGGTCGCAGGTTCGAGCCCTGCACGGCTCATAGGAATATTTTGCGGGTGTGGCGGAATTGGCAGACGCACTAGATTTAGGATCTAGCGCCTTACGGCGTGGGGGTTCAAGTCCCTTCACCCGCATTTTTAGTCTTGTTTTTAACTAGGCGCTTATACGCCGGCTTAGCTCAGTTGGTAGAGCATCTGATTTGTAATCAGAGGGTCGAGGGTTCAAATCCTTTAGCCGGCATCCAGACTGCGGAAATAGCTCAGTGGTAGAGCACCACCTTGCCAAGGTGGGGGTCGCGGGTTCGAACCCCGTTTTCCGCTTAGCTTGTTCTTTCGCCGGGGTGGCGGAACTGGCAGACGCACAGGACTTAAAATCCTGCGGTGAGTGATCACCGTACCGGTTCGATTCCGGTCCTCGGCATTGCTTTGAAACACTATAAATGTCAATTGTACAATTGACAGAATAGATGTTGGCAAGTACGAAGTAGATGAATTCATCTGGCTTTGATCCTTGTTTTAGCACCCATAGCTCAACTGGATAGAGTGCTTGACTACGAATCAAGAGGTTAGGGGTTCGACTCCCTTTGGGTGCAT
>NZ_JBMHEZ010000008.1:0-430 GCF_050499005.1 Enterococcus sp. AZ101
CGTGTTACCTCGCAGCAACTTTTATATCATATCAAATCTTTGATTTGATGTCAACACTTTTCTTCAAAAGTTTCAAAGTTTTTTTCTGCTTGATGTTATCGAATGTTTCGCCGACAACTTCATTAGTTTATCAGGTTTGTTGTTATTTGTCAACAACTTTTTCCTGATTTTTCAAGTTTTTTTAAAACCCGAATTGTTATTTTATTTCTTTTTCATTGCCATTCATTTCTGAGACAACTTCATTAGTTTATCAGGTCAGTTATCATTTGTCAACAATAATTTTTCTGATTCCTAAAGTTTTTTTCACCCGTTAGGATGTTATGTTATTTCTATCGTTCGGCGTGTTTCATTGGTGCCTTGCGACAAGATATAATATACCAAGTTTCTGGGCTTAGGTCAACTAAAATTTCTATTTTTTTCAAAGTTTTTT
>NZ_JBMHEZ010000009.1:0-430 GCF_050499005.1 Enterococcus sp. AZ101
AACGGTCTGGACGGGACTCGAACCCGCGACCTCCTGCGTGACAGGCAGGCATTCTAACCAGCTGAACTACCAAACCATTCGTTATTGTGTTGCGTCACTAATAACTTTTTGCTTCTTTAAAAGCAATTGCGGGGGCAGGATTTGAACCTACGACCTTCGGGTTATGAGCCCGACGAGCTACCTGACTGCTCCACCCCGCGATAATTATAGTCTATCTTGACTATAGAAAGGTGATACTCTTGGTGATTTCTAGTAAGGTTTACTTCTCTCACTTTCTTCGCCAAGTATTGATAACCACAGTGCTTTAGCACTGATGTTTATCAACAAAGGAGGATAAGGGATTCGAACCCTTGCACGGTTTTACCCGCCTGACGGTTTTCAAGACCGTTCCCTTCAGCCGGACTTGGGTAATCCTCCGGAATAAATATAA
>NZ_JBMHEZ010000010.1:0-365 GCF_050499005.1 Enterococcus sp. AZ101
GTGTCACTACAATGGACCTTGTAGGACTCGAACCTACGACCGGACGGTTATGAGCCGTCTGCTCTAACCAACTGAGCTAAAGGTCCTTGGCTCTTAAAAAGGAATCGCGGCGAAGGGGATCGAACCCCCGACCTCCCGGGTATGAACCGGACGCTCTAGCCAGCTGAGCTACACCGCGAAAATAATAAATTGTTACTAATGGAGCCTAGCGGGATCGAACCGCTGACCTCCTGCGTGCAAAGCAGGCGCTCTCCCATCTGAGCTAAGGCCCCACAAAATGAATCGGGAAGACAGGATTCGAACCTGCGACCCCTTGGTCCCAAACCAAGTGCTCTACCAAGCTGAGCTACTTCCCGTATTTTAAA
>NZ_JBMHEZ010000011.1:0-350 GCF_050499005.1 Enterococcus sp. AZ101
AAAATGACCCGTACGGGAATCGAACCCGTGATACCGCCGTGAAAGGGCGGTGTCTTAACCGCTTGACCAACGGGCCGCTATGAAACGGAGAAGGAGGGATTTGAACCCTCGCGCCGGTTTCCCGACCTACACCCTTAGCAGGGGCGCCTCTTCAGCCACTTGAGTACTTCCCCAAGAAAATAATTTAAAAATGGGCCTAAATGGACTCGAACCATCGACCTCACGCTTATCAGGCGTGCGCTCTAACCAGCTGAGCTATAGGCCCATAAAGCGGGTGACGAGAATCGAACTCGCGACGACAGCTTGGAAGGCTGTGGTTTTACCACTAAACTACACCCGCAAAAATTTAA